>NZ_JACSQO010000010.1:0-70581 GCF_014836595.1 Psychrobacillus faecigallinarum
CATCATTCGCTCGACTTGCATGTATTAGGCACGCCGCCAGCGTTCGTCCTGAGCCAGGATCAAACTCTCCATAATAGCTGGCTGGCGATACACAGCGCATTGCGTTGTCAGCTTCGCTTACTCGGTCAGTCACGTACGTTAGTACGCTCCTTCCCTCGCTCACTTGCTTCCTAGCACTGCACTACGTCTCGTCAGCCAGAAAAAATAGAACTAGTTTAAAAGCTCATTTTGTTTTGCTGGCATCATCATTAAATGATGTCAAAATTGTTTTTGCGTCAATCAAACCGAAGTTTGTTGAACGCTGTATTTCTTAACGTTTTGCATGTTCAGTTTTCAATGTTCATCGCGTCGTTTTGTTTTTGACGACTTTATTAGTATAACTCATTTCAGATTCGCTGTCAAACACTTTTTTTATTTTCTTTCAAGTAGTTTGTCGCTTGTTCCGAAGGACAAGTATTAATATACAACGTAGAGAAACAAAAAGCAATACCTTTTTTTATATTTAATATGATTTTTATTGAATTATTTAATAAAGGATAGTTTTAAATAGCTTTAGCCTTACTTACTATAATATTCTTCATTAATTCAGAACAGGGTGATATTAAATAGAAAAATGGGTATGTAAGTATAAGATTTAAATTTCCACATATTCTTTACTAACTTAATAGAAAGGAGGAACATCCTTGGACTGGGTTCCCTATTTAAATGGATATGGCGAGATATTAATAAAATTAAGTTTCGCGGCAATCCTAAGTTTAGTTATTGGGATTGAAAGAGAACTGAAGAAAAAACCCATTGGTCTAAAAACAAGTATCGTTATAGCCACATTTAGTTGCTTGCTCACATACATATCTATCGAATCGGCATATAAGGCTCATACTGGACACGACGGAGTCAATATAACCATGGATCCTTTACGGTTAGCAGCTCAAATTGTTAGCGGAATCGGTTTTTTAGGGGCCGGGGTTATCCTTCGTAAAGGAAATGATAGCATAAGTGGTCTAACAACAGCAGCCATGATTTGGGGAGCTGGGGGAATTGGGATTGCTGTGGGAGCAGGATTTTATTTGGAGGCATCCTTATCTGTTGTGATTGTACTAATAGGTATAGAAGTAATCCCTCCCCTCTTATCTAAAATAGGTCCAAAGCGATTAAGATCGAAAGAGTTATCATTGAAGGTAATTGTTTCAGAGCAAGAAAACATTTCTAAAATGTATTATCACTTAAAAGACCAAGGCTTTTATATTGATAGCATTCGAATAAAAGACATTCCATTAGAGAATGATGAAATCAAGCATGAGCTTCATATTCGTTTGTCTATACTTACTAAAAAGAATACGGTAGAATTTTATCATTCGATAGCAAATTTAGAATTTATCGAAACTCTTGAATTAGAATCTATTTAACAAAAGGAGTAATTATATGGGACAGTTTTTTACTTTATTAAAGGGTGGTAACAAACCATCCTTGATTGCAGCAATTGTAAATACAATAATAGCAGCATTAAAAGGCGGAGCATTTTTTCTAACTGGAAACGTAGCTATGTTTGCAGAAATGATGCATTCCATCGGGGATGCAGCTAACCAGTTTTTTGTGTTTATAGGATCAGCACTTTCTAAAAAGGCGCCAACTCCTAAGTTTCCAAATGGCTTTGGACGATTGGTCAATCTTGTTTGTTTAGGTGCAGTAATACTTGTAGGAATCCTCTCATATGAAACGATCAAAGAAGGATGGCATCATATCCAACATCCTGTAGCATCTGGAGGGCTTGCAATTAGTTTAACCGTTCTTGGGATTGCGATAATCCTTGAATTTGCGGTTTTATACAAAGCAGGAAAAGAAATCTTGCATGAAGTTGGCATAAAAGGATCTATTTTAGCTCCGCTTACTACGAGCTTTGCACATTTAAAAAGAGCAAAACCAGCTACAAAACTTGTATTTATGGAGGATTTAGTTGCAACTTCTGGTGGTATTTTAGCTTTTGTAGCAGTTCTGATCTCTCATTTCACAGGATTTTTACAAGCAGAAGGTATTGCTTCTATCCTTATCGGACTAATGATGTTTTACGTAGTAGGTAAAGTATTCTTAGATAATGCACGAGGCGCTCTTGGGGAAACAGATGAACAAATGCTCGTTCATATTGCGCATCTTGTTTCTGATGTAAAGGAAGTAAAAGATATTCAAGAGCTAGAGGTAATAAAAGAAGGAGAGTTTCTTCACGTTACTCTAGTAGCTGAAATAGACGCTTCGCTATCCTTTGCAACAGTAGATGATATTCATGATGTTTTAAAGGATTTAATACTAAGCCAACAAGGAGTATCCGATGTGACTATCTCCTTTGACGAGGACGACGGAGTTAAAACGTGGAATCATCATAAAGATTCAAAAACAGTTTTAAAAACAAATGACAAGAAATAAATCTTCCATTAAGTATTACTCTTTTATATAAGAGGTGGTATGTCAAGCTATGATTTAACATAATAAAGGCAAGAATGTTGGGTTAACAGCATTCTTGCCTTTTAAAATTCACTTTTTTATTGATGAAAAAAGATAAAAACTCAACCGCAGTCTTACAGACAAGCTGTTAATATAACTTTTGTATCTTCTGCATTTAACTTATTAAAATTGCCATACTCACCACGTGCCATTGCTTTTTCTACCATTAAGTCGATTTGTGAGTCATCAATTTTATAATCAGATAGGTTCACAGGTGCCCCTAACGAAGCCCAGAAAGAAGATAATCTTTCAATACCCTCTAAACCAATTTCCTCCGGCGTCTTACCTGAAGGATCCACATGGAAGACTTTAGTAGCAAGCTTTGCAAAGCGCTCTGGATTTACTTTAAGATTATGTCGCATCCATCTCGGGAAAATAATTGCCAATCCGCCTGCATGGGGAATGTCATACACAGCTGAGACAGCATGTTCAATGTTATGGCTCGCCCAATCACCGTTATAACCCATTTGTAGAAAACCATTTAAGCCTAGAGTTCCCGCAAATAGGATAGTTTCTCTTAATTCATAGTTTTCTAGGTCGGTAATTAGTTTAGGAGCAGCATCTATAACTGTACGTAGAGCGCCCTCAATCATTTCATCTTGAAGAGGTGTGTTAGTCGCGTTATGATAATATTGCTCAAACATATGAGACATCATATCAACAATCCCATAAACCGTTTGGTCTAGAGGAACTGTGAAAGTGTTCACTGGGTCTAATATAGAGAATTTAGGGAAAACTAGCGGGCTCCCCCAGCCGTATTTTTCTAACGTTTCTTCATTTGTAATTACCGAACCTGAGTTCATTTCGGAGCCAGTTGCGGCTAAAGTTAAAACAGTACCAAAAGGTAGTGCTTCTTCTGGGAAGGCTTTACGTGTAACTAAGTCCCATGGATCCCCATCATACTTAGCAGCAGCAACAATAAGCTTCGTGCAGTCTATTACAGACCCACCTCCGACTGCAAGTACTACTTCAATTCCTTCTGCCTTACAAAGATCTGCTCCTCGTTTTGCAGTAGATAGTCTTGGATTTGGCTCTACTCCTGACAGTTCAAAGATTTCCATACCTGCCTCATTTAAATAATTCATTACTTCGTCGTATAAACTATTTTTTTTAATGCTTCCGCCGCCGTATACTACCAATACCTTTTTACCGAATACAGAAAGCTCAGTAGGAAGCTTTGCTAGTTGACCTTTACCAAAAATCAGTTTGACCGGATTATAAAAAGAAAATGCATTCATATGTTAATCCCCTTTCTTTACCTTTTCATCATATAAAAAACCGCTTGTAAAATACAAGCGGTTCAACTTATCGGGTTATACCCATCCACGGAAGCGTGAAGCTTCAGCAGTTCTGCGTACACCAACCATATATGCAGCTAAACGCATATCGATATTACGAGTAGTAGCTACTTCATAAATATTCTCAAATGCATCTACCATTTTCTTCACTAACTTGTCGTTAACTTCTTCTTCTGTCCAGTAGTAGCCTTGGTTATTTTGTACCCACTCAAAGTAAGATACAGTTACCCCACCTGCACTAGCTAATACGTCAGGGACTAATAGGATTCCTCTTTCGTATAGAATTCTAGTAGCTTCTGAAGTAGTTGGACCATTTGCTGCTTCTACTACTATATTAGCTTTGATGTTGTGAGCATTATCAGAAGTAATTTGGTTTTCGATAGCAGCAGGCACTAAAATATCACAATCTAATTCTAATAATTCTTCATTAGAAATAGTATTTTCAAACAAAGTCGTTACAGTTCCAAAGCTATCACGGCGATCTAATAAATAATCTATATCTAAGCCATTAGGGTCATGTAAAGCACCGTAAGCATCAGAAATACCAATTACTTTTGCACCTTGATCGCTCAAGAACTTAGCAAGGAAGCTTCCTGCGTTTCCGAAACCTTGGATAACCACTCTAGCACCCATCATATCAATGCCGCGTTTCTTCGCTGCTTCATTAATAATAATAGTAACACCTTGTGCAGTTGCACGGTCACGACCTTGAGATCCACCAAGAACTAAAGGTTTACCCGTGATAAATCCTGGTGAGTTGAATTGGTCCATACGACTATATTCATCCATCATCCATGCCATAATTTGCGCATTTGTGAAAACGTCTGGAGCAGGGATATCTTTTGTTGGTCCGACAATTTGACTAATTGCACGAACATATCCACGACTTAGGCGTTCGATTTCTCCCATAGACATCTCACGTGGGTCACAAGCAACCCCACCTTTACCTCCACCATACGGAAGGTCAACAATTCCAGCTTTTAATGTCATCCACATAGAAAGTGCTTTCATTTCTTCAGGAGTTACGCCTGGGTGAAAACGAACTCCACCTTTTGTTGGTCCGACTGCATCGTTATGTTGGGAACGGTAACCAGTAAATACTTTAACAGTATTGTCATCCATTCTTACTGGAATTCTTACCTCTAACATACGAAGTGGTTCTTTTAACAAGTCATACATTGCATCGTCGTAGCCTAATTTTTGCAAAGCCTCTTTAATGACAGCCTGCGTTGATGTGAACAGGTTTAGATTTTCAGCCATTTATTATTTCGCCTCTTTAATTCATAATGATTTCATCGGAGATTATTGTAACACAATTCATTTACAAATTGGGAAACAATTAGTTAAATTGTAAATACTTTTTTAATTTTCTCAATTGACCAGTCAAGTTCCTCTTTTGTAATGATTAAAGGTGGTGCGAAACGGATAACTGTATCGTGAGTTTCTTTACATAATAATCCTAGTTCTTTTAGTTCTTCACAATAAGGTCTTGCTGCTTCAGTCAATTCCATACCGATAAACAAACCACGACCACGTACTTCTTTAATAGAAGGATGATTAATGTCTCTTAAAGCATCCATAAAATAATTTCCTAATTCTAATGAACGATCAGCAAGCTTCTCGTCAATCAACACGTCAAGTGCAGCAAGAGAAACAGCACAAGCCATAGGGTTACCACCGAAAGTAGAGCCATGTGAACCTGGATTAAATACTTCTAGAACATCACGGTTAGCTACTATACATGAGATAGGGAATACTCCTCCGCCTAGTGCTTTACCTAAGATGTACATATCCGGATCGATATCTTCCCATTCACATGCAAACATTTTACCTGTGCGGCATAATCCAGCTTGAATTTCATCTGCGATAAATAATACATTATTTTCTCGACATAATTCACGTGCAGCCTTCATAAATCCTTCTGGAGGAATAATGATTCCAGCTTCGCCTTGGATAGGTTCGATTAAGAATGCAGCTGTGTTTGGAGTAATTGCTTGCTTAAGTGCTTCAATATCCCCGTAAGGAATTAGTTTAATCCCTGGAAGCATTGGTCCGAATCCACGTTTGTATTCTGGGTCTGACGATAAAGAAACCGCTCCCATAGTTCTGCCGTGGAAGTTACCGTTACAAGCAATGATTTCTGCTTGATCATCAGCAACACCTTTTACATCATACGCCCATCTGCGAGCAGCCTTAAATGCTGTTTCTACAGCTTCAGCTCCTGTATTCATCGGTAAAACCATTTCTTTTTTCGTTAATTGACTTACTTTTTCATACCATGGACCTAACTGGTCGTTATGGAACGCACGAGAAGTTAAAGTAACACGATCTGCTTGGTCTTTTAACGCTTGAATAATTTTAGGATGACGATGTCCTTGGTTTACAGCTGAGTATGCAGATAGCATATCCATGTATTTATTACCCTCTGGATCCTTTACCCAAACACCTTCAGCTTCAGACACAACGATTGGTAGTGGATTGTAATTGTGTGCACCGTATTTTTCTGTTTGTTCAATTACTTTACTAGATACTGACATTCATTTTCCCCCTATTAAATGAAATGGCCAGACAAACCAGTTGTTTGGCCATTTCATAAGATTTGTTTAAAAAATATTAAAGCATTTCAGAAGTTGTTTTAGCTTGCATATGAAGTTGAATGTAGTCTGGTCCACCAGCTTTAGAGTCAGTTCCAGACATGTTGAATCCACCAAATGGTTGGTATCCAACGATAGCTCCAGTACATCCACGGTTGAAGTATAAGTTACCTACGTGGAAGTCTTCACGCGCTTTTTCTAAGTTCATGCGGTTATTAGTAATAACGGCACCCGTTAAACCATATTCCGTGTTGTTAGCAATTTCAATCGCTTCATCAAAATCTTTTGCTTTAGAAATACCAAGGATTGGTCCAAAAATTTCTTCTTGCATAATGCGAGAAGTTGGAGATAGATCTGCAAATACAGTAGGTTGAATGAAGTAACCTTTTGAATCGTCACCTTCTCCACCAGTGATTAAGCGACCTTCTTCTTTACCAACTGGGATATAGCTCATGATTTTTTTGAATGCAGAAGCATCGATTACTGGACCTACAAAATGCTCATCTTCGTCTGGAATACCTACAGTTAACTCATTCGTTAACTCTTTTACACGATCCACTACTTGGTCATATACATCTTCAAGGATTACAGCACGTGAACCAGCCGAGCATTTTTGTCCGCTAAAACCAAATGCTGATCGTACGATTGATTGAGCAGCTAATTCTAAATCAGCATCTTTATCTACAACGATTGTGTCTTTACCGCCCATTTCAAGAATTGTACGTTTAATCCAGATTTGCTTTTCAGCTAATTTAGCTGATTTTTCTACAATTCCTAAACCAACGTCACGAGATCCTGTAAAGCTGATTAAACGAGTACGTGGGTGTTCAACTAAGAAATCACCAATTTCAGCACCTGAACCAGGGATGAAGTTAACAACGCCCGCTGGCATTCCAGCTTCTTCTAGAACTTCTACAAACTTATAAGCAACAACAGGAGTAGTAGAAGCTGGTTTTAATAATACTGTATTACCAGCAACCATAGCTGCTACAGTAGTACCAGCCATGATAGCAAATGGGAAGTTCCAAGGAGAGATAACAACAGAAACTCCTAATGGAATATAGTCATAACGATTGTATTCACCTGGACGGCTTTCCACAGGTTGGCCTTCTTTAAGACGTAGCATTTGACGTCCATAATATTCTAAGAAGTCAATTCCTTCAGCAACCTCTACATCAGCTTCCACCCATGTTTTCCCTGCTTCTCTTGATAATAAAGCGGAGAATTCAAATTTACGGCGACGAATGATTGCCGCTGCTTTGAAAAGTACATCTGCGCGTACTTCTGGTTTTACTTTTTTCCATGTGTTGAATGTTTCATCAGCAATTTTAAGTGCTTTTTCTGCGATTTCTTGAGAAGCTTTTGATACTTTACCAATTACCTCTTCTTTTTTTGCTGGATTATAAGAAACAATTTTGCTTTCAGTAGTAATTCTTTCTCCACCAACGATTAATGGGAAATCTTGACCTAAATATGCGTCAACAATTTTATATCCTTCTTTTATTGCTTTTTTATTTTCTTCTTTTGAAAAATCTGTAAATGCTTCGTGTTTATAAGGTATCATGTAAATCCTCCTTTAAATGTTAGCGCAAAAAAAATTTGCACTACTAATACTACTTCACTTATAATAATGCAAAAGATTGTTGCGTTTTTCAAGTATAATTAACTAAAATGTTAAATATTTTTTTGAGGTGATTAATTTGACCAGTACTTTTAGTAAGTTGCTCCCCTTTTACAAATTCGCTACAGAGCAAGTCACTGTAGGCATTCATGCAATAGATTTAATGGGAAAAACGATTATATACAATGAAAAAATGAAAGAAATCGAAGGTTTGAATTCGATGGATGTAGAAGATCGTTCTATCCTAGAACTTTTTCAATTCGAACAACATGAAAGTACCTTATTAAAAGTTCTACATAGCGAAAAGCCAGTCCTAAGAGTAAAACAGACCTATTGGAGTAGGAATGGTCAAGAAATCACCACTATTAACGATACATATCCTGTTTTTGAAGATGGTGTCTTAATAGGGGCGATTGAATTTTCACGAGATATCACGGCTCTGGAAAAGCTATTATTTCAGCCTTTAAAGAGATATAACGAGGCAATCACACTTTCCTCTATCACAGCAGAATCTAAAATCATGAAGGACGTAAAGGAACGCTCAATAAAAGCAGCCAATGTACGAATGCCTATCCTGCTTATTGGAGAAGCTGGGACAGGAAAGGATTTAATAGCGGAAGCAATACATCATCAGCTTTCTCCACAAAACGAGCAATTTATAACGCTTTATTGTTATAGTGCGGACGATCAAATAATTTATAAATTCGAACAAGAAATAAAAAGCCTGCATAACTGCACTATATTTTGTGAAAGAATAGATTTATTATCCATCGATTTACAAAATAAATTATTTGAAATTTTAAAAGAAAATAGCTCTAACCACAATCTGTATATCGCTAGTATTGGAGAAGATCCGATTGACCTAGTTTATAATAACCAGTTGGTTAAAGAGCTATATTATTACTTTGCGTCTATTTCTATTAATATTCCGCCGCTTCGTGAACGAACAGAGGATATTATGCCCTTTATACATGATTACTTCCAGCGACATTTGAATCGGTACGCGTCTACTCTTGAAGACATAGATCCACAGGTAATAAAAGCTTTTAAAACCTATGACTGGCCAGGTAACTTAAAGGAATTGGAGCTTTTATTAGACGAAATCACTTCTATGATTACAACAGAGAGAACATTAAGTTTCGATATGCTGCCACTCCATTTCAAATTAAAAATTCAGGATATGGATGGATCAATGAAAAATGCCGAGGACTTTGTCATCTCTCCAGAGAGAGATATCCTTCCTCTAGACGAATACTTAAGAGAAGCGGAAACGTATTATTTACAAAAGGCTTTAGAAAAATACAATAACAATGTCACTAAAGCTGCGGAGGCATTGGGAATGAGTAGGCAGAATCTACAGTACCGATTACGTAAAATAAGAAAAGTTTAAATTTTACATGATAAAAAAAAGGTGGAGAAGGATATGATCCTTCTTCACCTTTCCTTTATTATTGGATGGATTGTTTAATCCACCCTGCTAGCTTTTCCTTCAATGTATTAAAGCCTTCTTCATCATGCTCATCGACACGAGCTTGAAGTGATTTACGTGGCTTATCATCACGTTTCGAAGAGGTTGGTTTTTCTTGAAGTTCTCGAATAGAAAGGCTTATTTTACTTGCTTCCTCATCTATTTCTAGAATTTTCACTTCTACTTCCTGACCAACAGTCAAAAACTCTCCTACTTCCTTAACATAGCCATATGTTATTTCTGATATGTGCACTAGACCTTGTGTTTGTTCATCCAGACTAACGAACGCACCATATGGTTGAATACCCGTCACTTTACCAGTAACCACATCTCCTACCTTAAATGTTTTTGTCATATTGCCGTCCTACTTTCTTATCTACGATATAGTCATGTTAAATTATAACATATCAGAAAGTATATGACCAAAAATCACTGAGGTGGCATGGAAGCATGCACTTTACCAATAACGAAGTGAATCATCAATATCACCGTAATCTAAAGCGTCCCAGCTATCTGAATTTGTCCAACCGCTGTTTTCAAATTCGTTTACTATCGGGTTTAATAAAATAAATATGTTGGAACTATTTGATTCACTGACAATATCCTTCCAAATATCTTGATACTCTTTATTTACAGCTCCACTAATGAATACAGGTTTTTCCTTAGTACCCTTTACAACAGCATAAAAAATTTCTGTATAGTATAACTTCAATAAACTCTTATCAATATATAAATCTGAACTGTTCCCTAGCAACATATCTAGGTGCATTAATATTGCTACCGAATCATTCAAGCTATAGGTTAATTCACCTCCATAAGTAAAAGGTTCCTTTTCGAGAATATAATTATATCCAACAAAAGATGGGGCTAATATATTTTTTAATACCGACAACTGTTCCTCATTCATTTTATATTTTATTTTGGTTTCTTCAGAGCTTTGGAAGAGATTTTCTTTTTTTAATGCTGCTAGTTGTTCATCAGTCATTTTGTCCTTTTTTCCAAAGTACTCCCTCAATTCTTTTACCTTACTAGAATAAGCATTAAAAAATTCAGCTGTATCTTCATCAGATACCTTTTGACCTTTACTTTTGACTTCCTGAATCATTTCAGATGGAAGATAGAGAGAATGGATTAATTCATCATATCTAATATTTAATGATTCACTATCAGAAAAGGATGGGACAGAATAGTATAACGAAAAACTACTTTCTTCTGTATAACGTATATATAGAGCATCTGTTTGTTGTATATAAGGCAATTCCGAAAATTCTTCCTCCGTAAGATGTAGCATTTCTCTCCGCTTTTCTCGTTCTTTCGAGTAATTGTTTTTTAGTCTATTAATAAACTCTTGAGAGGCGTCTGCTAATTGAACCTTGCCCTCTCCGTCAATATTTTCTAACTGAGTTGCTATAGAAGACGGTTTTTCGACCTGGAAGCTTGCTCCTATTAATCCAAAGACAAGAATTGCGGCAGCGCTAACAATCCAAGCAGTAACTCGTTGCCAATTAATATTTTTCTTTTGTGCAGAAATCATTTGTGATGCTGATTTTGGGTTTTCTATTTCTTTAAGTATGTGACTTGTGTTTAAAGAAGTAGGTAGTCGCTCATATGAATCTTTCAATAATTCCAAACGTACTTCCAGTTTTTTATCGTCCATGGTTTTCACCTCCACTAATTTGTAGAGCCGATTTCAAATGTCCCTTTGCTCGTAATAATCGAATTTTAATGGTAGACATTGGAACATTCAGTACATCTGCCATTTGTTCATAAGACATGTCATGAAAATAGAAAAGTATAATGGGATGGCGATATTTTTCATCTAATAATTGTATTGCTCCATGGAGCTCTCGATCCTCCTCAAAAACAAGGACCTTTTCCTCGGCAGACTTCATTATATAGTGGTCAGGCGATACTCCTTGAAGCCTTACCTCTTTTTGCGCTTCCTTCGTTTCCTTGCGGTAATAGTCTCTTGTTGCATTTAATGTAATTTTATATAACCAGGTTGTGAAACGCTCCTTTTGAAATTGATGAAGGAAACGATACAATTTTACAAACACTTCCTGTGTCACATCTGGTATATCTTGAACTCGCACTCCACATTGAAAGGCAAATTTTTCTACTGTTCGATGATGTAAGCGAATGAGTTCCCCGTATGCTTGCTGATCGCCCTGTTGTGCAAGTTCGATCAATTCGTTCTCAACCATTGCTCCACCCCGCTCTCTCTCTTTTGCTATAAGTGATACGAAAGATGCCAGCTAAATGTTACATCTATCTGTATACTTTTATCTTACTTGCACATATTAACAATTCACATTTATAGATTTAGCGTTTATTTTTCATTAACAAAATAGTATACTATCCCTTTAAAGCGTTAAAGCGTTGAAGGAGGAATACATATGAAAACTCGAGATCACTTCGGGTCGAAAATTGGATTTATATTGGCTGCGGCCGGAAGTGCCATTGGATTAGGGGCGATTTGGAAGTTTCCCTATATGGCAGGAACTAATGGTGGTGGCGTCTTTGTATTGCTCTTCATCCTATGTACACTTCTTATTGGATTACCAATTTTACTAGCTGAATTTATCATAGGAAGAAAGGGACAGGCAGATGCAGTAACTGGATTTAAAAAATTGGCACCTAAAAAGCCATGGTTTTTAATCGGATGGTCTGGCTTCTTCTTTTCGTTTATAATACTCTCATTTTATAGTGTAGTTGGTGGCTGGATTTTATCTTACTTGTTCCGTTCTATTACTCTTAGCTTAAACGGGAGTGCAGATAATTTCTATGAGGACTTATTTAATACGGTCATATCAAATCCTTGGGAAGTGTTAATTGGACAAGGAGTATTTATACTCTTAACTTTGTGGATTGTTTCAGGAGGCATCAAGGGAGGAATTGAGAAAGCTAGTAAGTGGATGATGCCCTTACTTCTCATCTTCTTTGTGGTTCTAGCCATACGTTCACTGACTCTTGATGGAGCTATTGAAGGAGTTAAGTTTTTATTAATACCGGATTGGTCTTATTTTACGTGGGAAACTGCCCTGCTTGCATTGGGTCAGGCATTCTTTTCTCTCAGTGTCGGTGTTTCTGGGATGATTACCTATGCATCCTACTTACCAAAGGGAACTAATTTAGGAAATTCGGCTCTTAGTGTTTCCTTACTGAATATAGGTATTTCTATCATGGCAGGTCTCGTAATATTCCCTGCAGTTTTCGCTTTGGGTTTTTCTCCAGACGCTGGTCCTGGATTAGTATTCATCATTCTACCAGCAGTGTTTGAACAAATTATTTTCGGGCAATTCTTTTTAATAATATTCTTTATCCTGTTATTATTTGCCACGTTAACGTCTTCCATCAGTATGTTAGAGATCGTTGTGTCCATTGGTATTAAGTCGAATTATGATCGAAGAAAACGTGCTGCTTGGATCTCGGGCTTTTTAATTTTCCTTGTTGGAATTCCAAGTGCTCTTTCTTTTGGTGTTCTTCAAGATATTAAAATCCTAGACTTGTCGATTTTTGATTTTGCTGATTTCCTGACTAGTAGCATTGGTTTACCTTTAGGGGCACTTTTTATATCAATTTTTGCTGGATTCCACTTCTCTAAAGATGACATTTCCAAGGAGATTGGTTCTAGAGCTGTTCTTTTAAACGGTTGGAGAATTATTGTACGCTATGCTGCACCAGTAGCAATTTTAATTGTATTTATTCAAGGGGTTATGAATGTTCTTAAATAGGACAAATATCCTTTAGGCTAGTAAATTAAAAATTGTACTTTTTCTGACAATACATTAAAACAGGTTCCAAAAAAAAATGTGCTATAATATGATATAAGATGTGAAGAATTTTTAAAGAGGTGGACAGAAATCATGAAAAAAGAATTGCATAAGCAGTTGCGACAACTAAGAGAAGAACGCAATATTTCTTTAGAAACACTTTCCTTAAAAACAAGAATCGGCGCTGGAAAATTGGAAGCGTACGAGTCTGGTAGTGAAATTCCTTCAACACAAACTATTTTAAAGCTATCTAACGCATTAGAAGTACCTGCATCCAACTTAATGGACGGCCTGCAAGAAGTGTAAAATAAAAGCTTTCGATTCATTGGAATCGAAAGCTTTTTCTTGTTATTACTCTTTTTATCTAGCATTATAGGAAGTGAGTAATTAAATAATACACTTCATTTCATATTTTAAAGCAATAAGTTTGTAAGAGATCTCCACGCATTTTTCTAGTGGAATCCATTGTTCAAAGGAATGCTCGTAAACTTCTTGAATTTTTCTAGCAAGCTCTGAAGGATGGTCGATATCGTGCAGAGAAGCTACAACATCGGCGATCTCTGTTTCGTAAGCATCAATTCCGAACTTGAAAGGATCCCACTCTTGAAGTAACCAAACTGCTTTTCTATTCATCTCTATAGTATCCATTATTTTTTCACCTTACTACTTTTATTAGTTAGGGTTATAATAACACAATAAGTTAAAAATGAAAGGGGATTTTATTTTGTCAGATTTTTCTACTATTTTTAATCGTCGTAACACTTTTTCCGTGAAATGGGATATGTTAAAACAAGTATATGCTATTGAGGATGATGCGGATGTACTTCCAATGTGGGTAGCAGATATGGATTTTAGTTTAGCACCAGTAATACAGCAAGCCATACATAAGCGTCTAGAGCATCCTGTTTTTGGATACTCAATTACCCCTGAAGCAGTGAAGGATGCATTATCTTCTTGGGTATATACTAAACACCAACTAGAAATAGAAAACGAATGGATTCTCTTACGTCATGGGGTTATTCCAGGAATGGCCGAAGTGGTTGAGGCTTTCTCAGAAATAGGAGATAAAGTACTTGTACACACTCCAATTTATCCTCCCTTTAAAGGTATACCGAATACTTTAGAAAGAGAGGTTGTTACTTGTCGCTTAAAGGAAAAAGGTAACTCCTTTGAATTGGATTGGGATGCTTTTGAAGAATGCTTACAGCAGGATATAAAAATATTTATACTTTGCAACCCACATAACCCAGGAGGAAAAGTGTGGAGCAAGGAAGATTTAACTAAGATGGCTTCACTATGTAAAATGCATAATGTATTAATACTTTCAGACGAGATACACTCAGATCTTGTCTTTAAACCAAATAAACATGTTCCTCTACTTGTTGCAGCAGAAGAAATCGATCATATTATTACTTTCTTTGCACCAACTAAAACGTTTAACTTAGCTGGAATTCAAGGTGCTGCTACCATCGTACCTAATGATGAATTGCGAAAAGCATTAGAAAATAGTGCTGCAAGACGTGGAGACATGGGACTGAATGTCTTCTCCTTAACTGCTATGCAAGCGGCATATGAACACGGAGCTCCATGGCTTGAAGAGTTAATAGATGTTATAGAAGGTAATATGGAGTATGTCATTAAACAATTATCAATTATAGAAGGCATTAAGATTTCTAAACCAGAAGGTAGTTATTTACTATGGATTGATTATCGTGGGACAGGCTTGAATGAGAAAGATATGATGAATCTATTATTAACTAAGGGAAAACTTGCATTAGAGCCTGGAACTAAATATGGAGAAGGCGGAGATGGATTCCTTCGAATGAACGTGGCATGTCCTAGAGCAACAGTAGAAGAAGGAGTTTCGAGATTCAAACATGCATTGTCCTAGCACTAGAGCAAAATAAGCTATGTACTAATATATAAAAAGAAGGTGCCTTCACTCAGAAGGCACCTTCTTTTCCATTTCTTCTTTTCTTGCTTGTAATACTCGTTCTTCTATTTCTTTCGCTTTTGCAGCGTCTCTAGCGGATTTCTTTTTAAACCAACGGAATAATAGCACACATAGAATAAATACTATTATAAACTCTAATACTACTGGTATATATTCGGTTTTATCCTCTGGAAAGTATAAATACAAAAAGCCTAATGAAAGAAAGTTTAACATAGTCTACACTTCCTAACTTTATTTTTGGATAACTTCTATAGACTGAATAAGGACATCTTCTACTGGTTTATCGTTTGCACCAGTTTCTACTTTAGCTATTTCATCGACTACATCCATACCTTCAATAACCTGTCCAAACACCGTATGTTTTTGATCTAAATGCGGTGTTCCGCCATTTTGTTCGTAAGCATTAATAATTTCCTCCGGCCATCCGCCTTTTCTAAGCTGTTCAACGATTCCTTCTTGTAGAGGAGCTTGGACGATAAAAAACTGACTTCCGTTAGTGTTCGGCTGACCCGTGTTCGCCATAGAAAGTGCACCTTTTAAATTGAATAGATTATTAGCAAATTCATCCTCGAATGATTCACCATAAATGCTTTCTCCTCCTGCTCCTGTCCCAGTAGGATCTCCGGTTTGAATCATAAAGTTTTCGATGACCCGATGGAAAATAACGCCTTCATAATATCCTTCTTCTGCTTTAGTTAAAAAGTTTTCCACTGTTTTTGGTGCTTCTTCTGGGAATAGTTTGATTTTTATCGTTCCTAAAGAAGTGTTCATTTGGACTAAAGCTTCATTTTCAGCAACTTCTGTTGAAAGTTGCGGATATGTGATTATTTCTCCCTCTTGTTGGGTATCAGTAGTAACAGCAGTTTCTTGTTCTGCTGTCTCTTTAGTAGCGTCTTTTTCTTTATCGGATGAGTCGCTTCCACAAGCTGTTATAAAAAGTAGTGTAAATAAATTCAATAAAATTATTTTTTTCAACATAATCACCCCAAAACAGTTTAACATAACTAAAAGTAGTTTTCAGTGACAAAGTTTCTAACAATCAACTTTCTTAGTCACCCGAAATGTTTTATACTAAAAGACAGTAGTATGCGACAAGAGAAAGAAGGGATTCCGATGAGCATACAAAAACGAAATTTTATAATCATGTGGTTTTCTATTTTTCTTGTATCCAGTACGATGACAATGATCATGCCTTTCCTTTCATTGTATATTAATACAATGGGTGACTTTACAGACGCCTATGTCCAAAAATGGGCAGGCCTTGTTTTTGGAGCAACCTTTGTATCAGCACTTATTATGTCGCCTATTTGGGGAAGAATAGCAGACAAGTATGGCTACAAACCAATCCTTGTCATAAATGGTTTTGGTATTGCCATAAGTGTCTTTTTAATGGGCTTTATCAACTCAGTCGAGGCATTTTTTGTCCTACGTTTATTCATGGGAGTAGTTACCGGCTTTATCCCTACCTCTTTAGCATTTATCAGCTCTCAAACACCAAAAGAAGTTGCTGGTAAAACAATGGGGACGTTACAAATGGGAAGCGTGTCTGGTACGTTATTCGGTCCTGTAATAGGTGGGTTTATGGCTGATACGTTTGGATTTCAATATACGTTCGTCATTACAGCAACTGCTGTATCTATAGCCGCATTCATGGTTATTTTAGGAATTAGAGAGATGCGACGAGTAAAACCCAAGGATGAGCATGAATATTCAAGAAAGATTGTTGTATCCGGCATTTTTCATCACCGATTAATGTTGAACGTGCTGATGATTAGTTCCCTTATTCAAATTGGGCTTTTTAGTATTCAGCCTCTTCTTTCTTTATACGTCTCTCACTTAACCGATTCAAATGAAGTTGCATTATTGGCAGGAATTACCTTCAGTGCGACAGGTGTAGGAAGTCTGTTATTTGCGAGAATATGGGGTAAGCTAGGAGATTCCATTGGATACGAAAAAGTTTTGTCTACTCTCTTACTAATTGCTTTTATATTTATCGTTCCACAAGCTTTTGTTACAGAGCTGTGGCAACTGATGGTGCTCCGCTTCCTATTTGGTATTGCATCCGGTGGTCTAATACCGATTACCACTGCCTTAATACGTCGGGAGGCGCCAATTGAAGTACAAGGCGAGTTAATGGGCTACAATACAAGCTTCCGATTCCTCGGTAATATCATTGGTCCAATGTTTGGGGGCTTTATTAGTGGTTTTATCGGTATTTCTTCGGTATTTTACGTTACTGGTGCCCTCTTCCTATTGGCATTCTTCATCATCTATTTCGCAAGTAAGAAACCAGTTCAAGATTTTGAAGAAGTGCTCCATGAAGAGGAACTCCATGCAAAAGCACACTGATTACCAAAAGACTTTCGAATTAATCAATTCGAAAGTCTTTTTTTGTAGCTTCCTGTAGATATTCACTAGGTGTTTACTTAGAAAAATTAGCACACTTTTCCAGCGAGATATGTGCTATTCTTTTATGGAGATAACTTGAACTGGAGTGCAAATTATGCGACAAGGTACTGGATTTATTATCATATTATTATGCTTTCCTCTCCTTTGGATTTTATATTCCTTTATCCATACTGAGGTGCTTTCAGCTGCTTCTTTTAATGATGACTTAGAACATTCTATTCAGCTTTCTAACCCTACAATAACTTCTCCAGTTGTCCTCTTAGATAAACAAGGTGAAATATTTTCTGAGGACTATGTGGAATGGAGAGAACCGATAGAGTTAGAAACTATTCCTCTATTTGTTCAGGAGCTATTTATACAGAGTGAGGATGTAGAATTTTATAATCATATTGGCTTTAATTTTACCGCAATCTTCCGAGCAGTTTTTGCAAATGCTTCTTCTCAGGAACGAGAACAAGGAGCTAGCACCATCACTCAGCAGCTAGTCCGCCTACGCTACTTGTCTACTGAAAAAACATATGAAAGAAAGCTAACAGAGTTGCTATATGCACATGAAATGGAAAAACAAACTACTAAAGAAGAAATACTAACTAATTATTTAAATGAGATTTACTTCAGCAACCAGGTATATGGAATTGGGGCAGCTGCCACCTTCTACTTCGGCCGCCCAATAGAAGAATTGAGGGAATCAGAGCTTGCCTTTATCAGTGCTATCCCGAATAATCCAACCATTTATAATCCACTCACTAACTTTGAAGCTACTAAAAAGAGACAAGAGCTTCTAATAGATGTCATGGTCAAAAATGGACGGCTCACTGCCGAGAATGGAGAAAAAATAAAGAAGGAATCAATTGTTCTTTCGACGAAGTTAAAAAAACAACTATACCCTGCCTATAGCACGTTTGTTTTACATGAGCTTGAAAACCTTATAGCACACAACGAGGGATTTAAAGAAAGAATCGCTAACTCACAAAATGAACAGCAAAGGCAATTCCTAGAAAGTGAATTAAAAACCCGTGTCAATGAAGTAATCGCTGGAGGGATAACTATCTCTACAGCTTTGGATCAATCTAAACAAGATTATGATGAACGTTACATTAATAGCCTTTTAAGCAAAACTCCAGAATTACAAGCTGCGTCTGTAGTGATTAACAATGAATCTAGAGAAATTGTAAGTGTATATGGAGGTAAGGATTATAGGAAAATGGATTTTCATCGCGCCTATCAGGCAGTTCGACAACCTGGCTCTGCCTTTAAGCCCTTGCTAGTATACGCTCCATTATTTGAGACAACTACTTATACTCCTGCCAACTCTGTTAATGCAGGTAAGTTATGTATTGGATCCTATTGCCCACAAAATTACGGAGGAGTAGTATATGGAGATGTGACGATTCAAGATGCATTTCGTTTAAGCCATAATACCCCTGCTGTAAGATTATTGGATAAGGTCGGTATTGAAAATGCTTTTGCAAGGTTATCTCCTTTTCAATTTGAATATATACAAAAAGAGGATTATACGTATTCTGCCGCACTAGGAGGATTAACACATGGCGTTACGATAGCAGAAATGGCAGATGCTTATACAAGCTTCATCAACGGAACATATAAACCAGTGCATTCAATAAGAAAAGTTGAAGACAAGCAAGGAAATGTTCTGTATCGATGGGATGAGGATTTTCAAGAAGCTTGGTCGTATAAGACAGCCCAAACGATGAGAGGTTTACTTCAACAGGTGGTCACAAACGGGACTGGAAAAGGAATTCATATTAACTCTTCGTACGTGGGAGCTAAGACAGGCACTACAAATGAATATTATGATTATTGGCTAGCCGGCCTTACAGACACTTATACCTCTGCAGTATGGATTGGATACGATAAACCTAAAAACATGAAATCTATAGAGTCTAACAAAATCCATCATCGTATTTTTAATCAAATTATGAAAACAGATTGAGCTGGGATTTAAGTAGTTTCGTAACACGTAAAAAGAAAAATTGCGACATGCAATTTCACTTTTTGCGTGTTATTTTTGAATTCATCGCCATCGCTCCGTACAACGGCTAGGAAATAGCTTACGAAAAACGAAGCCTTGAATTCTCTAAGGGAGTTTTGTTGTCCCTGCCTAGTCAGATCATTTTGATAAACTTCAATATTTTCCTGTATAAATGTGCGAGTTCTTCAGGCGTTTCACGTTCGTTTTGAGAGAGCCAATGCTCAACCAGTCCTAAAATGGATGATGAAGCAAACGCCGAAAGATAATCTGTTGGAATAGAAGAATCTATGGAGGATAAATCGGTAGCGTAATAGTTATCTTCAAACTGTTCGATAAAGAAGCTTTTTAAGCGAAGATGAAAGCCCGACGTATTGTTTTTAGATAATAGAACAATAAATTGTTCTTTGTACATTTCAATGTATCTAAATACCTCCATAGAAAAACCAGCGACCTCTAATAGTTGTTCCTTCTCCAGGCTGTCTTTTTTATTAATATTCGCAATATGTACTCGAAGCCCATCAAGAAGCTCAATCTCGACTTTTTCTAATAAATCATATTTATCGAGATAATGTAGATAGAAGGTTCCACGGTTAATGGAAGCATTAACTGTTATGTCTTTAATCGATATTTTCACAAATTCTTTCTCTTTAAGTAACTTGAGAAATACATCTTGAATTTTCTTCTTTGTACGAGAATTCATCTCATCAAAAACGTTTCCCACCTTCCATTCACCCCTCTCATATATTTTCTAGTATTTCTCTAATATACTGCACCCCGAAAGCTAATATTAAGCTTCTACTAGCTAAATGACTGTCTATAGCTTGCACATCTTGTAATCTCCTGTGAGTTAATAGGCTATAGGAAAGGCAGACTCGCGATAATTCCGTTATACAGCTTGATGACTACATATATGACTAAAGCTAAGAATAAGCTCCATACGATAATTTCAAACATGATTAGTCCTAATGTTCCTATCATGGACATAGAGTTGCTTAGTTTGAATACAACATAAATAAAATAAATAAAAGCAGTAGCTAAAAATATAAGAAGAAGAATTTTGATTGATTGGAAGCCTACTGCTGAAATGATAGCACCTGCAAAAAAAATAACATACCCACCGCGCGCTAGTGCCATTGTTTTTCCTTCAAAATCCTTAGAAAAGAATAGCATTCCTAATTCGTGAATAGTTTCTGCAATCAATTTTAACGCAGAAAAGAGCATGAAATAAATAAGGGCAAAAATAATTAGCACAAATAATCTTATCTCAAAATCAGAAAGAAACTCTTTCATCCCGCTATACACGCCAATGACTTTAAACAGATCGATTGCTTTAAACATTGTATACGTGGAAAAGCTCAAGCTAAATAAAATAATGGTTATCAATGGCAAAAAGCCAAATACATAAGGGTTTTTCATGATCGTTCCTCTAATCTTGATAAATTTGATTCTATAGTTCATATCGGAGTAAATTGGCCTTTTACAAGAGTCTATCATATAGATTTAACTTTTAACGCTAGTTACTAATAATTGATTTATAAATCTTGGCATAAATAAGCCTAACTTTTACTTTTTGGAGGACAAATTTAAGCACCCCTTTATTTGATTAAAAATGCATTTACTTATATATAGGAAGGAAGTGATAAGCCATGCAAACACATATTATTTGGGGTATAATTTTATTATATACTTAAATATATTGTCGGAAGGAGGATCCCTATGTCCATGGTTTTTGCAATATTCTTGCCTATTATTTTAGCTGTTTTTATACCTTTTTTGTATAAAAGAGCAAAAAGTATCCATACTGGATGGTTTGTCTTGATTGCCCCTGTTCTTTTGGTAATCTTTTATGCAATGTATATCCCATCGGTAATGGATGGAGAAACTTTTATTAACGAAATGCCTTGGATTCCATCACTTGATATTTCACTCGTCTCGTACATAGATGGCCTTAGCTTACTTTTTTCGTTATTAATAACCGGGATAGGATCTCTAGTCGTTCTTTACTCTATCTTCTATTTAGATAAGGATAAAGAAAAGCTAGGTAACTTTTACGTATACTTATTAATTTTTATGACTGCCATGTTGGGAGTTGTACAATCTGACCACTTAATCGGACTGTATTTCTTTTGGGAGTTAACTTCCATTTCATCATTCTTGCTCATTGGCTACTGGTATACGCGAGATCGTTCGCGTTTTGGTGCATTGAAGTCAATGATGATTACCGTCTTTGGTGGCTTAATGATGCTTGGTGGATTCTTATTATTAGGAATTATGGGGGAAAGCTTCTCCATTCGTGAGTTAATCGCACAAGCATCCTCTATTGCAGAGCACGACCTGTTCATATGGGCGTTAGTATTGGTACTTCTAGGGGCCTTTACAAAATCTGCTCAGTTTCCCTTCTACATTTGGCTACCCGATGCGATGGAAGCTCCAACACCTGTTAGCGCATATTTACATTCAGCAACTATGGTTAAAGCAGGACTATATTTAGTCGCAAGATTTACACCAATCTTTGCATTATCCGAGGTCTGGGTGTGGCTAGTAACAGGAGTCGGTATTCTCACTTTGTTCTGGGGATCTTTCTTCGCAGTAAAACAAACAGATTTGAAAGCAATTTTAGCCTTTTCAACGGTCAGCCAGCTTGGTTTGATCATGTCACTGCTTGGAATTGGTTCTATCGCCTATCATGTTACAGGCGATTTAGTGTCAACATACACAATTGCAACTTTTGCGGCAATATTCCATCTCCTAAACCATGCAACCTTTAAAGGTAGTTTGTTTATGATTGCTGGGATAGTTGATCATGAAACTGGTACACGAGATATCCGCAAGCTCGGTGGGTTAATGAGTTTAATGCCTATTAGCTTTACAATCGCAATGATCGGCAGTTTATCGATGGCTGGCGTACCGCTATTCAATGGCTTTTTGAGCAAAGAAATGTTTTTAGAAGCCACACTTTCCTTACAGCATTTTAACCTCTATGCAATGGATACTTGGTGGATTTTAATACCAGTAGTTGCATGGATTGCAAGCGTATTTACATTTGTATATAGCTTGTACTTTGTCTTACATACATTCCGAGGAAAGCACAAACCCGAGCTGCTTCCTAAAAAAGCACATGAAGCTCCAATTGGAATGCTCGTTTCACCAGGTATATTAGCAACATTAGTCATAGTTATTTTCTTTATACCAAATGTTTTTGGTAGTACTTTTATAAAGCCGGCAGTAGTTGCTATTCATCCAGGAGCCTATGCACTTCCTTCTGAGATAGGAGTCAAGATAAAAGCATGGCATGGATTTGATTCGCCCGCTCTATATATGACGTTAGGAATTTTCCTAGTCGGCTATCTTCTATATAAAACATTGCCAAAATGGAGTGTAGG
Organism: Psychrobacillus faecigallinarum; assembly: GCF_014836595.1. Lineage (GTDB taxonomy): Bacteria > Bacillota > Bacilli > Bacillales_A > Planococcaceae > Psychrobacillus > Psychrobacillus faecigallinarum. The sequence goes on from NZ_JACSQO010000010.1 coordinate 22,990, forward strand.
TTATGAGAAGATGCCAGCTAAAGTTTCATTGAACGGTATTTATGATTGGTTAATGATGCTTTCAGAAGGTGGAGCTAATAGCGTTTCTTCTCTTTACATGAAGGGTTCTATTCGTTCTTACTTAATCTACATGTTCTCAGCTATTATCTTCCTGCTTGCTAGCACCATGTGGGTTAAGGATGCCTTTGTAATAGACTTTGATAATTTAGCACCTATCAAGTTCTTTGAAATACTTTTATCACTCATTGTTATTATTGGGACGATTACGATCCTAGTTACAAAATCCCGCCTTACAGCAATCATTGCTTTAGGAGCTGTAGGATATACTGTGGCTTTGTTCTACATCATTTTTAAAGCGCCTGATCTAGCTTTAACTCAGTTAGTAATAGAAACAGTTTCGGTTGCTCTATTCCTTGGAGCTTTTTATCACCTGCCAAAACTAAATAAGCACGAAAAAGGCAAGGAAGACCGTAAATTCCGTTTAACTAACTTTATCATTGCACTAGGTGTTGGAGTGATGGTTACATTAATAGCTATTTCCTCCCACTCTCAAAAATTAGTAACATCTATCTCTCAATACTATAAAGATACTGTATACACAGAAGCTGGCGGTGGAAATATTGTAAACGTTATCTTAGTTGATTATCGTGGATTTGATACTTTATTTGAAATCAGTGTACTAACTATTGCTTCTCTAGGCATCATAGGAATGATCACACTACGACTTGCTAAAAAGAAAGGAGATAGAAAAGTTGAAAACAAATGATTTAATTATTCAAACGACAACGAAAGTAGTCTTTTTCATCATCTTTCTATTCTCCATTCATATTTTTTTCGCAGGTCATTATACACCAGGAGGAGGATTTGTTGGTGGCCTATTAATGTCAAGTGCAATCGTCCTTCTTTTACTTGCATTCGATTTAAAAACAGTACAAGATATGCTACCTATAAACTATACGGTTGTAACAGCAATCGGGCTTATAATATCTTTAGCAACTGCAGCCGGGTCTATCTTTTTTAATGTTCCTTTCTTTACCCACGTATATGATTATTTCAATCTTCCCTTGTTAGGGAAAACGTCTATCCATACTGCAATGTTTTTTGATACCGGCGTATATCTTGTTGTAGTGGGAGTAACAATGACAATTATTCAAATGATAGGAGGAGATGAATAATGGAAATTATGATGTCCATTTTAATCGGCTTTCTATTTATGGCTGCAGTCTATTTAATCCTCTCTCGCAGCTTGCTTAGGATTATTATTGGAACGGGCTTACTGAGTCATGGGACACATTTGCTCCTACTAACCATGGGTGGACTTGGGGGAAAATCTGCTCCCGTATTAGCTGACGGAGTGACAGATTATGTCGATCCACTACCACAGGCTCTAATTTTAACCGCCATCGTTATTAGCTTTGGCGTAACGGCATTTTCACTTGTACTTGCCTATCGTACCTATAAAGAAGTCGGTACAGATAATATGGAACTTATGAAAGGAACTGAAGACAATGATTAACTTATTATTATTCCCAGTCCTCATCCCTTTCTTATTCGCTGCGGTTCTTTTATTATTTCCCAAGAAATTAAAAGCACAGCGAATAGTTACTATTATTGGATTGTTGTTAGCACTAGCATCTGCCTTTACATTGCTGTACAAAGTAAAGATAGATGGTGTACAAACCCTTACACTCGGGAGCTGGGCACCTCCATTTGGAATCACAATGGTTTCAGATATGTTCTCAGCGTTACTAGTAACTTCATCTCTAATCATTGCTCTATTTGTTATATGGTATAGCTTTTCTTACATGGATGAAGCTAGAGAAAAATCATTTTACTATCCAGCTATTCTATTTATGTTAACAGGAGTCAATGGTGCTTTTACAACGGGAGATATATTTAACTTATTTGTATTTTTTGAAGTATTATTAATGTCTTCCTATGTATTGATTGTTTTAGGTGGAGAAAGAATACAATTAAAAGAATCTATTAAATACATAATAGTCAATATTGTCTCTTCATCCCTATTTGTAATTACAGTAGGATACTTGTATTCAGTAGTTGGAACATTAAATATGGCCGATATCTCAGTTAAATTGGCCGAGCTTGGTGAGGTAGGAATTGTAACTGTAATTGCTGTGTTGTTTTTAATTGTTTTTGGTATTAAGGGTGGTATTTTTCCTCTCTTCTTCTGGTTACCAGGTTCTTATGCAGCACCCCCAGTTCCAATACTAGCCCTGTTCGGTGCACTTCTCACTAAAGTTGGAGTGTATGCGATTATGCGGACATACACGTTATTCTTTACGACAGATGTAGGTTTCACGCATGAGTTGCTTATGATTCTCGCGATAATTACCATCGTCGTTGGGTGTATTGGCGCGTTGGCTTACTTTGATTTAAAACAAATTATTATTTATAACATCGTCATTGCAGTAGGAGTTATATTGTTCGGTGCTTCTGTAATGAATGAAAATGGAATGATGGGTTCTGTATTTTATTTGATTCATGATATTTTGATAAAGGGAGCATTGTTCTTACTTATCGGTATTGTCATTAAAATTACAGGCACCTCCGATTTACGTAAAATGGGAGGTCTGATGAAAAAGTATCCTGTTTTAGCCTGGAGTTATTTGATTGCAGCATTTGGATTAGCTGGTATTCCACCCTTAAGTGGCTTCATCGGTAAAATGCTAATCGTACAAGGGGGCTTTGAAGGTGAATTACTCTGGCAGAGTGTTTTTATATTAGCTTCGAGTCTAATTGTCCTACTTTCGGCAATTCGAATTTTCATCTATGCTTTCTGGGGTGAGCCAAAAGGTGAATCTACTCTTTTAGGACCTAAATCATATCGACGACTGTTAACACCTACTATCGTTTTGGTAGCCATAACAGTATTCTATGGTGTTGGAGCAGAATTCTTAGTCCCATTTATGACGGATGCTTCTGATTTGTTGCTAGATCCTTCTATTTACGTCGATGCTGTATTTGAAGGGGTGAAATAATATGGCGTTTCAAATTTTGTTAAATGTTTTCATTGCCCTGACCTGGATGTTTTTATCGGTATCCTTTAAGCCTACTACCTTCATCGTGGGATATCTGCTAGGCTTACTAATGCTTTTCATACTAAGAAAATCCTTTAAATCACGGTTTTATATGGATCGAGTATGGGCGGTTATAAAATTGGCTGTCTTATTTTTAAAGGAGCTAATACTTTCTAACTTCTCGGTATTAAAGTTAATCGTAAAGCCTGAAATGCCCATCCGTCCTGCCATATTTGCCTTGGAAACGGTTTTAACCGAGGACTGGGAAATAACGTTGTTATCCAGCCTTATAACTTTAACACCTGGTACGGTAGTTATTGATGTTTCGGATGACAATAAAACGTTATATATTCATTCTATTGAGTTTAGTAATATTGACGAAGCGGTTAACTCCATACGCGATACTTTTGAGAAAGCAATTTTGGAGGTGAGTAGATCATGATAACTTTTTTATGGGTGATTGTCGTGTTAATAAGCGCCGCTTTACTAGGCTTCTTATACCGACTTGTAAAGGGTCCGACTACTCCCGATCGCGTAATAGCCTTAGATGCAATTGGAGTGGGTCTAATCTCTTTAATTGGTCTAATATCAATTCTGTTTGACACTCCATTCTTCTTAGAGGTCATTCTATTGTTAGCTGTTCTTTCCTTTATAGGAACAGTAGCGTTTTCTAAATTCACGGAGAAGGGAGAAATCATTCAACGTGACCGTAATAGCTAATATATTTATCGTAGGTACTATTTCCTTTGGAACTATTTTTATCTTGGTTACTGCAATTGGCTTGTTCCGACTACCAGACGTCTATACAAGAGCACATGCAGCTTCCAAGAGTGCTACACTTGGGGTTATGAGCATTTTAATAGGTGTGTTTCTTCACTTTTGGTTAATCGAGGGGACGTTTAATTCTCGTATTTTGCTTGGCATTCTGTTTCTTTTCATCACTGGACCTGTAGGTGGACACATGATGGGAAGAGCTGCCTATTACTCTGGTGTGGAATGCTGCGACCTCACAGTTCGAGATGATTTAGAAGAGGTAGTGGAAGAAAAAAGAAAGAACATGAAAATCAAAGTTTGATGCTAATTTACTTTAGTGTGTAGGCAGAGTGTTTTATCACTTTGTCTACACTTTTTTATTGGAAAAACTAATATCAAATGTCATTCGTACTTAAAATAACTGACACATTAGACAGGATTGCGTTTTTCAAAAGTAAATGGTTAGTTTTCTTCACTTACAATGAAAGGAATGAAGTACGATTAGGTCAAATAAAAAATTAGGTAAACATCTCAATATAAAAATTAATAATCGCAAAGTGAAAATTCTAAATTACAAAAGAAGCAGTCATTTTGACGAATATAAAAATCAAGAGATATTTACCATTTAATTAATAACGAAAATTTATAATGAAGTGCTAGATAACAAAGCTGTAAAAATAGAACTCAATGAAAAAGAAATTATAAATGCTGAATGGATATTATGTTTTAGACAGCCAAATATATATAGATTTACTTATAAGATAATTAATACAATATCGGTGAATAAATCAAACGGGGAATGCCAAAAAAATTGCATTCGATATTCTTCAGAAGGAAAATCAATATCAAAATTTAACAGAACCAAATTTAAAAAAAGCTATTACCTTCCCTGATATATCAAGGAATGGCAATAGCTCTTTTTTAGTAGTACGGGTAATACGGTGTAAAATTGTTGTAGTAAGGATACGGTTGGTATGGATATGGCTGATAAGGATAAGGTTGTCTGGCACCAAAGCCAACAATGGAAGAACCTAAAAGACCTCCTACAAAGCCTCCTAATAATGGCGCTCCAAAACCACCGAAACCTCCACCAAATCCACCATAGCCTCCATAGCCTCCTGGGCCACCCGGACCTCTACCTCCATAACCACCGCGTTGATATCTAGGCATAATGTTCCTCCTTTCAACACAGTGTATGCTATATGGGATAAGTGTCCTGTGCGTATACCCTACTCTTCTTCAGCCATTCTTTCGATAAGAGTAGCCAATGTTCGTACCATTACACCGGTACCACCTTTTGGTCCAAAATCATAGGCAGATTTAGAGTCAGATGTTCCAGCTATGTCTAAGTGAATCCATGGTGTTTCCTCCACGAACTCTCCAACAAAACCGCCTCCAAATATCATATGACCATCTCCTCCAGGAGAATTATTCAAGTCAGCCACATCACTCTTGCGGATACGTTTTTTATCGTTTTCTGTTAAAGGCAATCTCCATACAAACTCGCCAGTTTCTAAAGAGGATTCCATAAAGGTTTCAAAAAACTCCTCGTCATTTGTAAGTGCACCTGTCTTGTCATATCCAAGAGCTGTAATAACGCCACCTGTTAAAGTAGCAACGTCTACGATATAGTTAGCTCCTTGTTGTTTTGCATAAGTAACCGCATCTGCTAGAACAAGACGGCCTTCTGCATCCGTGTTTAAAATTTCAATTGTTTTTCCACTCATCGAAGTGATGACGTCATCAGGCTTGAAGGCATTACCAGAAATCATATTGTCTGTGGAAGGTATAACTGCAATAACATTTTTATTTGGACGAAGCTCTCCAATAATTTGCATTGCGCCTAATACTGCTGCAGCACCTCCCATATCGCCCTTCATCCCAACGATACCTGCCTTCGTTTTGAGAGAGTAACCACCTGTATCAAAAGTAATTCCTTTACCAACAAGTGCCACTACATCATCCCAGTTTTCTGTTGCCTGATATTTCAAAGCGATTAATCGCGGTTCTTCAACAGATCCTTGATTTACTGCAAGTAATGCTCCCATCCCAAGTTCTTCTATTTCTTTCTTACCTAAAATTTCTGTTTCAAAGCCATATGTTTCTCCAAGCTCTCTTGCATACTCACCTAGCTGTGTAGAAGTTAATACGTTTCCTGGTGTGTTTACTAAAATTCTTGCTTCATTTACTGCATCTGCATAAATACTTCCTACCTCAAAATAAGTAGCAGCTTCGTCCGGATCAGTGTCAGTTAATAGCTCGATGGCAGGTAAATAGTAATCAGGGACATTAGAGGATGTTTTGTAGCCTTCATAAACGAATGCACCCATTCCAATTCCTTCGGCTGCTAAATACGCTACATCGGCTTCTGTAGCTGTTTCTGATGTAAATGATGGTATCCAAACTGCTAAAGACTCTGGCTTACTCGAAAGAAGTTCTTTGCCTACTAAGCCAAATGCCTCACGAATGTTCTCTTGAGTTAACTTTTTGCGGTCACCAAGCCCGACAAAAAGAATTCTTTTTACAGTTTCCTGATTAGCAACTGGTACTTTTACTAGTTTTTTTAAATCTGATGAAATGTCTCCGCTTTTTACCCATTCTAGGATGTGGTCTCCAAAAGCATTTAACAATGCATCCCACTTCTCTGTGTTTTCAGGATGCTTTGGAATGCCCACCACTAGTGTTTCTGATTGCACTTCTTCGAATAATACTTCATTAGTATTTATAATCATTATTTTTCCCCCTAGATAATTTGGATACATTATCATTATATAGCAACAAGTTTGATTTTTCGAATAGTAGTAATATGTTATACTAGTACTAACTAAAGTTTTCCTTGAAAGGCTGTGTCTACTCTGACAATCCTCCAAAATACTCCATTACTAGCTGCTCTATTTTCTATTTTCTTTGCTCAGTTCGTGAAAATACCTATTCATTTTTTGGTCACCAAAAAGGTTGATTGGAAGTTATTTACTTCTACTGGTGGAATGCCTAGTTCCCACTCTGCGGCTGTAACTTCTCTTTGCACAGCTATTGCTTTTGAGACAGGTTTAGACTCACCTCTCTTTGCAGTTGCTACTGTATTTGCAGTTATAGTGATGTTCGATGCAACTGGTGTCAGATTCCAGGCTGGCCAGCAAGCCATTATTATCAATCAAATGCGTGTAGATTTTCAGGCATTTGTGGATCAGACAAAAGGTTGGGGACAAAAGAAAAGTGAAGAAAAGCTAGAAGAATTAAAAACGTTGCTTGGTCATAAACCAATAGAGGTATTTATGGGTGCCCTAACTGGGATTATGATATCTATCATTATTTACACCGTGATTTTATAGCTTTTTACAAGTTAAGAGTTAAATCAAATGTAGTTTATATATACATTCCTCTTGCCCACAACTACTGTGCATTATTCTCTAAATAACAGGTACTGTTAAACTTGTTTAGTATTTTATTATCTCTAGAAGCGTATTCGCCTTAAATCGAATGCGCTTCTTGTTTTTTCCTAATTGGACTCTATTTGTTGTTTATCCTTCAACTAATTGATAATAGTATTTTAATTCATCATTGTACTTAGTAATAAGTACATCATTACGTTCTTTAGCTTTAAATATTTCAGTACCAATGGGCAGAATATTTGCTGTAGAATCTTTAAAATCCATTGGATTAGAAATGTTATACTCAATTTTCCCTACTAAATCACCTTCTGTTAAGACAAGTTCGTTAACCCACTCAATATTCGTACTATAGATTATACTATCCCACTGAAAAATATCAGCTTTTGAATCAATTTCCAGAATTTCTTGTGCAGTAGGATTACCAATGGTTACTTCTGTTGTAGTGTTTTGGTCTATTGAACTGTTGCTTGATTCATCCGAGCATCCCCATAACAATAGATTCCCTAGCATCATTACTGTTATAATCACATACTTTTTCAATACCACCCCTCCTTTTCTAATACATTAGTCGATTGATACTTAATATTCGTTTCTTTTTCCCATACCTTTCTATACAGTTACCGTGAGGCTAAGTATGTACTTCGGAATTATGCATATGCTTTTTCTTACCAATAAAAAAAAGATGGCTATAAGGCCATCCCTTTTTAGAACATTTGATATCCACTTTTCCGAAGCATTTTAATAACGATCCCCGCAATAATTGCTCCTACAAAACCACTTGTTAAAATTACGATATCTGCCATATGCAAAGAAACAAACTTATCTCCAAGAGCAGAGAATGAAGAACCCGGGTTAGTGAAATAATCAAAGAACCCTACCTCATCAATGATAAATACCACAATTAGTGGATATAAAATAGCCACAAACCAGGACATTCTTAGTAACATATTTAATAAGAAGGCGATTCCAAAAAACATAACTAGAAAAATTAGTACTGAAAGAATCATCTGTGTAATTGTAAAATTCATAATCATATACCTCCGTAGTATCTCTAAATAGTTTACCTTAACGGAGGCATGGATTCAATGTACTTGTTTCTTTTCACATTTTTGTCAAATAATCTTCTTATTACTTTTTCCAGAGCCATTACAGCAGCCACACGTTTCTGATCCACCAAGTCTAAGTTGGAAATATCCTTCACCTTTACAATAAGGACAAGACTTTGCAGTTTCTGTTTTAAATTTAATCATATAATACGCCTCCTTGAATATTTATTTTAATATTCAGATAATATATCACGGATTAATATATTTGTAAATAAAAAACAAAATATATTTGATACGTGTTTTAAAAGTGCTTAAGTATAGAAAAATAGACTGTCTTATGAAAAATGCTTTGTTTCATAAGACTTTTTATCGAAGTTCTATAAGCTAACCACTATTAGTAGAGCTAGTCACAGTTGAATTTTTAATGACATGAATTTAGTCTATTTATGTTCGGATTATTTTATGAATAATTTATAGCTAGTATACCCAAATATGTCTCCAGGATTTATCCCTTCGATAGTTGGAAAGCCAATTTCTAAAGACGCAGCTGCTAATTCATGCAGCATTACAGAAGCGTTCTCATCTTCCAGTAAATCACTTGGAAGTATCCATTTGGCCTCATATAGCTCAGAAAGCTGCACTTGAATAATCGGTTCCTCTTCAATTGGTTTAAGAAGAAAAATGGCCATATTATCACTGATTTTTCCCTGTAAGACCCCACTTCTAAAACCGATCATATTTTTAACTGTACAATCTACCGCAGTTTCTTCCTTAACTTCACGTACGGCAGCCTGTTCAATTGTTTCATCACCATTTACAAAGCCTGCAGGTAAAGACCATCTTCCTTCTAAGCCACCATATCGTTTTTTAACAACTAGCCATTCACCCTTGTTGTTTAAAACTAATCCTGCAGCTCCCAACCAGACATTTCCTCGTTTATCCTTCGACAAATAATCCATCTCCTTTAACAAAAACATACTTACCTTTTATACTTTAAAAAAGCTCCCACTGAGAGTTACAGTGGGAGCCATTTATTGTTTTTCTTTTATAATTTAAATTTACCTTTTTTAAGCACTAATGGAACTCCACCGATCATGAAAAGAGCACGGTTATCAATAACCTTTTTCATGATGGATGCTTTAGTACCAGTAAGTTTTCTACCCATTACATCTCCAATTGCATCATGCTCACCAAGAGAACAAACTGTTCCTTTTAGTTCAGGAACAAATTCCTTTGTATTTTCGCCTTTCATTAGGGCTACGATATTTTTAGCAACTGTTACAGCTTGTTGCATAGCAATTTGAGCAGTAGGTGGGTATGGACGATTTGTTTCTTCATTAATCATTAGAGCACAATCACCAACGATGAATACGTCTGGGAATCCAGGTGCACGCATATCTTTTTCAACTTTAACGCGAGCACGCATATTTTCGATACCAGAAGTTTCGATTAAGCGGTTTCCACGAACTCCAGCAGCCCATACTACAGTACCAGCTTTGATGAATTCAAATTCTTCTTCGCCTTTTTTAATTTTAACGCCTTCAGGAGTAGCTTCTACTACTGGTGTACCTATAGAGAACTCGATTCCTTTTGCTTCTAATTGACGAACAGCATATTCAACTAGCTCAGGATCAAAACCAGGTAATACCATAGGAGCAGCTTCTACGCAGACAACGCGTACTTTTTCTTTTGGTACATCGTATTCTTCACAAAGCTCAGGAATACGATTACCTAATTCACCTAAAAATTCAATACCAGAGAAGCCAGCTCCTCCTACTACAATAGTTAAACGAGCATCGTCTCTGTTTTCTTCTGTAGACCATGTAGCAAATTGGTATTCGATATGATCACGGATTTGACGAGCAGCATTTACATTTGCAATTGATAGTGCATATTTATCTAAACCAGTGATTCCAAATGTTTCACCTTCAAAGCCTAAACCGATTACTAAATAATCATATGTGTATTCTCCAGCACTTGTTGCTACCTTCTTAGTATTAACATCAATGCCTTCGACAGTTGCTTTTACAAATTGTACCTTGCTTTTATTTATAACACCTTGAATATCATAACGCACTTGGTCTGGACGTAAAGTTCCAGCTGAAGCCTCATGTAACCAAGTAGACTCGTAGTGATAGTCATTTTTATTTACTAAAATAATATCTGCTTCATCGGTACCTACTAATTTTTGAAGGTTCACTACAGTAGATAATCCACCATAACCTGCACCTAATACTAGAATTGTTGGTCTTTTCACGAAGATCGCAACCACCTTTTTATATTTTTTATGAATCTAATGATACGAATAATTCACAATTAGAAATGGACTTTGTCATTTTTCCGACAAATTTTTCACTACATCCTATTTTAGACCTTTTAGAATAGGATTTCAACACTATTTAACAACATTGCAAACGTGGGAATATACAGACAATTAGCCCATGAGAAAAGCGCAAGCGCCTAGATCTGTCCCGACAAGCAAATGGGGGAAAGCGAGGAGGCAGTTCTTCAGCCACCGCAGCTTTTTCCCATTTGACCTCGAGGGGCAAGGCGCTGGAGCTAGACAACAAGAAAAGCGCAAGCGCCTAGATCTGCTCCGACAAGCAAATGGGGGAAAGCGAGGAGGCAGTTCTTCAGCCACCGCAGCTTTTTCCCATTTAACCTCGAGGGGCAAGGCGCTGGAGCTAGACAACAAGAAAAGCGCAAGCGCCTAGATCTGCTCCGGCAAGCAAATGGGGGAAAGCGAGGAGGCAGTCCTTCAGCCACCGCAGCTTTTTCCCATTTGACCTCGAGGGGCAAGGTGCTGGAGCTAGACAACAAGAAAAGCGCAAGCGCCTAGAGATCTGTCCCGACAAGCAAATGGGGGAAAGCGAGAGCAACCAGTTAGATCCTCTTTGACTTCCATACGTAATTTACTTTCTTATCCTTTAAAAAAGAACATTTTCTTAAGTAAGAAAATGTTCTTTCGAATATTTAGCAGCTTTCCGGTGTGCCTTCTTTTTTAGCAGTTCTAAATGATGAACCACAGCCACAGGATGCAATTGCATTAGGGTTATCGATGGTAAAGCCTCCACCCATCAACGATTCTTTGTAATCGATGACTGTACCTTGGAGAATAGAAGCATCTTCACTAGATATAATTATTTCTAAATCATGCTGATGTAAAACTATATCGTCTTCATTTTTCTCTTTTTCAAATCCCATACCGTAAGAAAGACCGCTACATCCGCCACCGTTAACAGATACACGGAGAAGTGAACCTTCTTCCTCGTTGTGAACCATCATCTCTTTGACGCGGTAAGCTGCCGCTTCAGACAAATTAACTACTTCTGTCATCTGAATCACATTCCTTCCTTATTTATATAATATCAATTTAATCACAATCTATACAAGGAAAACTACTTAAGTTACCTCGCTTTCGAAATATTTTTACAGTATAATAAAACCAAGAACGAGAATAAGGAGAAGATAAAATGGAAATACCTCCATATTACCAAAAAGATATCGAATGCTTACACTGTAAAAACAAATTTAAATCAACCAAGATACGTTCAAAATTTATAAAAGTCGAATCTCATGAAACAGACTTTCAACCAATATATCAAAATAAAGATATCAACCCGTTATTATATAATGTATTTGTCTGTGAGCATTGTGGCTTTTCTTTTACCGATGACTTCACCAAGTATTTTGCACCTGGACTTAAAGAAATCGTTAAAGAGAAAATATCGACTAATTGGACACCACGTTCCTATGGCGACGTCCGATCGACACAAGACGGGATCACTACATATAAATTAGGTATACTGTGTGGAACGTTAAAAAAAGAAAAATTTGTCTCTATTGCTGGCTTAGCACTTCGTACTGCTTGGCTCTACCGCATGATGGAAAACAAAGAAGATGAAAATAGATTTCTAGAAATAGCCAGAGATCGTTACTCAGACTCCTATTCTAGCGAAGATTACAATGGAACTCAAATGTCCGAGACACGAATTATATATATGATAGCAGAGCTTTCTAGAAGAATAGGTGACCGAGAATTAGCAACGCGTTATTTTTCCAAAGTAATCGAAAAACAAAGTACCTCTATAGAACCCAAGCTAATTGAAATGGCAAAAGAGCGTTGGCAGGAAATGCGAGGGTGAAAAAAAGAAGCCTCATTCAGGCTTCTTTTTTATATGTGTTGGTATTAAAATACTTGTTCTACTTCTACTATTCCAGGTACTTCCTCTAATAAAGCGCGTTCAATACCAGCTTTTAACGTGATAGTAGAACTTGGGCAGCTCCCGCATGCTCCTAAAAGGCGTAATTTTACAATACCATCTTCAACGTCAACAAGCTCGCAGTCTCCGCCGTCACGTAGTAAGAATGGACGCAATTTATCTAAAACTTCTTGTACTTGTTCGTTAATTGTATCAGTCATATATGTCGACTCCTTTCGCTATAATCATTATAGAATAATTGTTGGTTAAATGGAAGTGTTTACTCCCCACAAAACACACCGTGATAAGAGTGTTCCCTAAGATTCATAAAATAATTATTTACCCTGTTTTATTCTTAAATACAAATCATTTTTACGATGATTTGTATATAGACTATTTACTTAATATTAATAATAAATAGCTAGAATCGTGTTACTTCAGGCTTTTATTCCCCAATATATCTTTCCAAAATAAATTTATTTTCAATTCTAGTCTATTAGACTAGCTTCCTCTACTAAAAGTTCATATGTTACAGTATGCCATTTGTTGGCAAATAAACTTCGAGGAGGTGTTTTTTTATGGTTTTAACCTTACAAGCATTTACAACTCCAGCAAATACTCAAGTCATTGCTGATACAGCTGCTTTACCAGGTACTCTTCCAACACCAGCAGTACCAACCGCACCAGCTATGTTGTCTCCTTTAATTGATGGCAGCAGCGCTTATATCTGGTCACCGAATACAGCATCCAACCAAACGGTTACATTCCAAAGCATTTTCGACATTGGAACTTTACCAATTCTAGGACTTGCTTTGCCACTTAGCGCGTTTTATGCGTATGCAGGTAACGAGACTGTCTCAGTAACTGCAACTTTAGAGGTAGTAAATCTTTTAGGAATTGTTATAGCAACTATTCCTTTATTTACCGATGCTAACTCTGGTAGCTCTCAGGACGTAGCAATTGCATCTGGAGATGCTCTTTTAGCAGTTGGTTTATTAGGAAATACAGGTCGTATTGTCATCAATGCTACTGTTACTTCCCCAACAGTAATAGGATATTCTGCAAATCCCGGCAGATATCTTGGACAACTTACCGTTCGTAGTCTTATAGCTGTTTAACAGCAGCTCCTCTTAAGGATGGCGTCTATACAATTTACAAGTTTCCCTCAATCTAGTAAATAACTTAGGCTAATTCACTGAAAACGTAAGCATCTCTGTACATGTACAAATAAACCAGTACATGTTTCAGAGGTGCTTTAAATATACTATTGGAAAAGTGAGAATAGGTAATTCTCAATAAGAATTGCTAAAAAAATTTGTCGGTTAATTTCATAAATAGCACTTTGCCAGTATTCACAGCCAACCAATTATATTATATTCAATGTCATGTGTATCGATTCTCTTTTCTTAAAATAAACGATTTAAATTCGCCATTTCAATTGCAGAAACCGCACTGTCATAGCCTTTGTTTCCAGCTTTTGTTCCTGCACGTTCAATTGCTTGTTCAATATTTTCCGTTGTCACTATACCAAAAATAACAGGTATACCCGTATCTAGGCCTGCTTTTGCAATGCCTTTTGCTGCTTCATTACATACATAGTCATAGTGCGTAGTAGATCCACGTATTACAGTACCTAAGCCGATTATTGCATCGTAGTTTTTCGTATTTGCCATTTTCTTTGCGATAAATGGTACTTCAAATGCTCCTGGCACCCAAGCGATATCAATATTTCCTTCCTCAACTCCGTGACGTTTTAAACCGTCTAGTGCACCGCTTAATAATTTGTCATTAATAAACTCATTAAATCTTCCTACTACAATTCCTATTTTTAAATCTGTACCGACTAGCTGTGCCTCAAAAATTTGTCCCATGCTCATTCTCCTTTTACGTAAGCTTTATAATTCGCTTCTGTGTATTTCACTAAATCTTCTATCGTAATAAACTTCATTTGAAATTTTTCTGCAATTTTTTCAAGTTGTGGTATGCGTGCCATTGTACCGTCCTCGTTCATAATCTCACAAATAACAGCGACTTCTTTTGAACCACATAATTTAGCTAGTTCTACACCTGCTTCTGTATGACCACGACGCTCTATAACTCCCCCTTTTTTTGCGATAAGAGGGAATACATGTCCTGGACGGTTGAAATCTGTTGCTACAGCTTGATTATTTAATAGTGCAAGAATTGTATAAGATCGTTCAAATGCACTAATGCCTGTTGTTGTTGATTTATGATCAATACTAATGGTAAAGGCTGTTTGATGTGAATCCGTGTTCTTATTTACCATTGGGTCTAATGACAATCTTTCTGCAATTTCATTTGAAATGGGTGTGCATATTAAGCCACGACCATGCACTGCCATAAAATTAATGTTTTCAGGTGTTGCATACTCACCTATTACGACAAAATCACCTTCATTTTCTCGATTTACATCATCGACTACAATGATGATTTCACCTTGCTTTAATGCAACGATTGCTTCGTCTATAGTATTCATTTCATTCCACTCCTTTAGAATCCGGCTTTTTGTAAGAAATCAACAGTCACTTTTCCTGTATTTTGATTGGCTAGATGCTTTGCTACATACTTGCCAATTAAATCCGTTTCAATATTGACAATTTCTCCAGTCTGTTTTAAGCCAAGCACAGTTTCCTTGAATGTATGTGGTATTAAAGAAACAGTAATTATAGAATCTGTTACATTAAAAATCGTCAGGCTTGTACCATCAATGGTGATTGAGCCCTTCATTAAACAGTTAAAAAGCAATTCTTTTGGCATTGCTAAGTCGATATATACTGCATTGGAAGCTGGTCTCTTTCGAAGAATCGTTGCAACACCATCGACATGTCCAGAAACAATATGACCGCCGAATCTGCCATTTGCAGACATTGCTCTTTCTAAATTCACTGTTGAACCTTTTTTAAGTTGCTGTAAGCTTGTCGATTTAACCGTTTCAGGCATCACATCTGCCACAAACAGATCATTCGTAAACTTTTTAACAGTTAGACACACACCATTTACAGCAATGCTATCGCCAAGCTGTACATCTTCTAAAATTTTGCTAGCTCCAATGGAAATTTCCATCGATTGAGTAGACATATTCATCTGCTGAACAGCCCCTAGCTCCTCAATAATCCCTGTAAACATCTTCCTCACCTCTTTCTCAAAATAAAAAACCCCGAACATTTTTTGTCGGAGTTTCGATGAGAGGTAAATTTGGCTTCGTCAAATAAGACTAGTGAATATGTATTTTCAAAAGTCTACTTGCGTTGCTTCCTTCTCCCATCCAGACTATAACTGTCGGCTTTGGACTTGCACCAAATCCTGCACACTAAAAGTGGCTCACGGGCTTAGAGATACAATCTCAACACCGTCGATTGGGAATTTCACCCGACCCCGAAGGAATAATATAAAATTGTTGTAAAATAAAAAAATTCCCAACACGGTTGTGATGGGATGAAAGTGCATAGCAAAAAATACATTTTAAAATTGCAATTTTAAAATGTTTTGCTTACTCCTTCTCCCATCCAGACTATAACTGTCGGCTTTGGACTCGCACCAAATCCTGCACACTAAAAGCGGCTCACGGGCTTAGAGATATAATCTCAACACCGTCGATTGGGAATTTCACCCGACCCCGAAGGAAATTATTCTATTTGATTAGTATTGTATCATAAAAATTCGACGTAGAGGCTTTCTTCGTATTACCACCTTTTAGTTGATTTGCATTCCTGGACTTTCAGACTAACTAAATCAACAACCGTTAGTGCATGAAACAATCATGACTAAAGCTATCATATTAAAACTCTATCATTTAAAGGATATTCGCTTTTTGACAGTATTTCCGTATCCCCTTTATAATATAGATGGGTAAAATAATATATAAGTTAAAGGGGACAAGTATTTTATGGCACAAGAAAAACTCACTGTTGAAATTTACGGTGCCGATATAGTATGTGCAAGCTGTGTGAATGCTCCTTCTTCTAAGGACACGTATGAATGGTTAGAAGCTGCAATTACCAGAAAATTTCCTGGACATCAAATAACATTTTTATATATTGATATAGAAAAGCCAATAGAAGACGAAAAACAACTGTCAATTGCCAATCAAATTGCAAATGATGAGTTTTTCTACCCATTAATAATGATAAACGAGGAAGTTATAGGGGAAGGTTATATTCAGTTAAAGCCTGTATTCTCTGCCCTCGAAAAGTACGGTTATATAGCAGAATAACGTTAAGTATCATTTCAAAAAGTACTCAAATAAGCTTATTAAGTAAAATGCTTTTTCCCAGAGAAAGCATTTTATAAAAAAATAAAAAGCTTGGGAACGCGTTTAACTCCACGTTTCCAAGCTTTTTTAATTTATCCGTTATGGCGTTTATACATCCAAAGTAAACCTGATTTCATCAATCTTGCAATACGTCCAGTAACAGAGATATCTGCCAAATAAGCAAAGCCTTGCTTTTTACCTAGAGATCCCATAAAGCCTTTAAGCTTAATATCTGGCATTTTTTCTGGTAGTGGCTGACCCTTCCAGCGTGCTTGCAGTACTTTCACAATCTGCTCTGCCTGTTCCTCTGCTAGCTGTGCACTTGGAGCAAACGGCAAGGATGCACAATCACCAACTACAAAGACATTATCGTAACTTGGTAGATCATGATATTGAGTAAGGATGATGCGACCAGTTTTGTCCTTCTCTCCAGGTAAAGCACGAACAGGAGCAGCTGGCTGAATACCGGCTGTCCAAACTACAACATCTACCGGAATTATTTCATCATGATTATATAATTTGTTTGGTTCCACTTTTGTGATATTCGAATTGCTTATCACGTCTACATCATTTGTATCAAACCATTTTTGTACAAAATTACTTAAGCGTTCTGGAAAGTCTCTTAATACTCGAGGGCTACGGTCAAATAATTTAATTTTTAAATCTGGTCTACTTTCACGAAGCTCACTCGCAAGCTCGATTCCACTTAGACCTGCCCCCACGATTCCTACAACAGAACCTGCTGGTAATCCACCAATCTTATTGTATGTGTCTCTAGAGCGCCCAATTGTTTGAATGCTATAAGTAAATTCATCCGCTCCTGGAACATTATGATACTTATCTTCGCAGCCAAGTCCAATTACTAAATCATCGTATGGAATTATTTTTTCATCTTGTAGAATTACTTGTTTGTTTTCTACATCAATTTTCTCAATTTCTCCATAAGTAATTTTTAACTTGTCACTCTCTGGAAAAGCCACTCTAATTTCATGATCAGATGATGTGCCTGCTGCCAACGCGTAAAATTCTGTTTTTAAACTATGAAATGGTGTACGATCTATTAATGTGAGTTCTACATCATCTGGCAAATTATTTGGTAATAGGCGTAGTAATACGCGCATATTCCCATATCCTCCACCTAACAATACTAATTTTCGCATAAATATTCTCCCTTTTGTTTCAATGTCTCCTCAAATTATAAATGATTGTGACACATTTCACAATAAAACTTCACAATTGACCTTTATAAAAAAATAGAGTAGCATGACGATGTAGTGAGGTGACAGCTATGAATCCAATGGTTGAATTTTGTATAAGCAACCTTGCAAATGGTTCACAAGAAGCTTTTGATATATTAGAACAGGATCCTGATTTAGATGTGTTAGAATATGGCTGTCTTAGCTATTGTTCCCTATGTTCCGAAACACTTTTCGCCATAGTGAACGGTGATGTGGTAGAGGGTGAATCTTCCGAAGATCTTGTAGCCAAAATATATAAATACATTGAAGAAAATCCATTATTTTAAAAGGTATCGAGAAGATATTCTCTCGATACCTTTTATATATTTTAATCTATTAAATCAATTTCATACATTCATTCCATAAATAGCATTACTCCATTTATGAGTGAGAAAAAGAAATAAGGTATTCTCTGTTCTAAGCTCAACAGGAATACCTTATTTAATACAGTTATTATATTGTTCTTCCAAACAATGAATGGTGTTTTATTTTATCCAGTCATGTAAAGTTTCTAAAAAATGAGTCGGTTTTTGAAGGAACATTTGAACTTCTTCCGTTCTATTAACTCCAGTATTGACGTGAGCAGTATCAATTCCCATGTGAATGCCGGTTAATATGTCTGTTTGATAATTGTCTCCAATCATCACCATCTCTTCTTTTTTAAACCCATACTTTTTTTGAATAAACTCAAGCATAAACGGTTGCGGCTTTCCAGTAAAAATAGGTTCAACACCTGTAGAATGCTCTACTAATTTGGTGAACGCTCCATTCCCTGGAAGATAGCCTCTTTCACTTGGGAAAGCGTGGTCGCTATTTGTAGAGATAAACGCCGCTCCAGCCCTAATTGACAAACAAGCTTGTGCGAGCTTTTCGTAATTGACTTTATGGTCTATTCCCATGACAACCACCTCTGCTAAGTCATCCGTTGGCTCAATTCCTACAGAACATAAAGCATCCTCCAAGCCCTTCTCTCCAATCATAAAAACGCTTTTTGCAGGATAATGCTCGGCAATGTAATTAGCAGCTGCAATCGATGAAGAGATAATTTGCTCCTCAGTAGTATGTATGTCCATCTTCGCTAGCTTCGCTTGTAGCTGCTTTTGAGTCATAGAAGAGTTGTTAGTAACGAAAAAAGGTTCAATCCCATTGTTTTGCAAATAATGTACAAAATCTACAGATTCCTGAATTGGTGTTAGTCCCTTATATACAGTTCCATCTAAATCTAAAAAGTATCCTTTATAGGCGGACATCGGAGTCTTCCGGTAAAAATGCTGAAACTGGCCCAAGCTCATTAATTAAATAATTTTCTACTCTTTCTGGAAACTGTTGTAAATAAGGGAGATTTTTCACTAGAACACTTTCTAATTGCTTATGGTCTACGGAAAAGAAATGTCTCACAAGCTCTTTTCTCATTTCAATAACAGCTTTTAAAGGCGCATCCATCTCAGCTGTAATTACTTTTTCATCAGTCAAAATATCAATTATGTCATCATAGCCACCTGGATCCCTCATGATGAAGCCATCAATCATTGAGTTACCTACATCTATAATGGACTCAATCATATTTTGTCCCACTCGCTCTAATGCAAGTTTCGTTATATTATTTTCATTCCAATCTTTTTTACTATCTATTAAGTCAAGCAATTCTCTCATATGCTTCAATGTCATTGCAATACTTTTACGGTCCACAAAATACATTGTACAGCCTCCTAATTCTTGGTCAGTTGATATATAGTTCTATTCTATAGTACCATAATTCATAGGTAAGGAAGGAGTGTCAAGGGTGGAACGATTTTTCTTGTATGATGACGTCGAAGATACAAAAACAAGATTCGTTGGATTTACTGGAGAAAGCCAGCGATATGATTTAGCAATTGTCCAGAGTTCTCGATTTTTCGGTAAGGTACTTGTGATGGACATTCAATACAATCGATCAGCTATTATTGGGTCGGATGATGTGGAAGAACCTGGCTACTTAGAGCATGTTTTTAATAGATCTGAAGCTGAAGCAACGGAGCTAAGAGATTATCTAAGAGAATTACTGAGCTAAAGTGGAATATTGTATAGATTTTTATAAAAAGAAAAACCTTGAGCAGATCATAATTGATCTTGCTCAAGGTTTTCTTTCTTATCTTTTACTAGTTCGAGTGGGACCGTTTTTGGTGCTACCCCTGTTTTTTTAACAATAAAGTAAGCACACCCAAAGTTACAATACTCGTATAAGTAATCCTTCATAGTGCTAATTTTCGTATCAAATGTTGCTTTATGATTTCGATCCTCGAAAAAGCCCTTTAGACGAAGCTGACCGTAGCCCCAGTCGCCCATTATATAATCATACTTCGTTAAAATCTCACTATAACGCTCTATAAATGCTTCTTCTTTAAAAGCCTCTCGAAAATCCTCAATCACTTCATAAGTGAAACCTTCAGCAATAATCATTCGCTCACCATCCATTAGCTATTTTGAATAGCTAGTAATTCCTCACCTTGCAGTTGTCGTTGCTTCGCTGCTGCATTTACCTGTTCATCCGCATGATAACTACTTCTAACTAGTGGTCCTGCCTCACAATGAGAGAAGCCCTTGCTCATGGCAATTTTACGTAATTCTCCAAACTCAGCTGGTGAATAATATTTTTGTACTTTAAGATGTTTTTTTGTTGGTTGTAAGTATTGGCCAATAGTCATGATATCTACATCGTGAGCACGTAAATCATCCATAACCTCTATAATTTCTTCAAATGTTTCCCCTAGACCTAGCATTAACGAAGACTTCGTAGGAATAGTCGGTTGCATTTCCTTAGCACGTTTTAATAACTCTAAAGATCGGTCATATTGAGCACGCGCTCTAACTCTTGGAGTTAAACGTCGTACTGTTTCAATATTATGATTTAGAATATCCGGCTTAGCATCCATTATATTACGAATGTTTTGCTCAATACCACCCATATCTGAAGGCAATACTTCAATAGTTGTAAAAGGATTTTTTCGACGAATTGCTCGAATTGTCTCTGCAAAGACCTCCGAACCACCATCCTTTAAATCATCACGGGCTACCGCTGTTACAACTACGTGTTTTAGATTCATAATGACAACTGAATCTGCTACTCGCTCTGGTTCTGCTAAGTCTAACTCGTTAGGAAGACCTGTCTTTACAGCACAAAAACGACAAGCTCTTGTACACACAGCTCCTAAAATCATGAATGTCGCAGTACGTCGCGATCCCCAGCATTCATGAATGTTTGGACATCTTGCTTCTTCACAAACTGTATTTAAATTATTTTCACGCATTAATTTTTTTAAGCCTTTATAATCCTCATTGGTATTTAACTTTATTTTTAGCCAGTCAGGCTTGCGTTCATGCTGTTCTTTTGGTGGTTTACACGCTGTCACGATTCCATACCCCATTCCCATTAATCTGACTTTACTGATGTCAATGTACCATATTATTAGAATTCAAACAACCTTCTAAAATCAACGGGCAGAACTATTGAACCACTCTTTTGCTTCTAATCGACCAAAAGGCAAACAACAAAACAATTATAATTATAACTGTTATTAACCCTATCAAGACAGAGCTTGTTAAGCCTAGTACCAAGTAACCTACTGCTGCAATAATTGCGCTAATAATAGCATAGGGCAGCTGAGTCATTACGTGGTCAATTACATTAACACCTGCTCCTGTGGCAGACATAATAGTCGTATCGGAGATTGGTGAGCAATGGTCTCCAAAAACTGCTCCTGCTAAAACAGCAGCTAAGACTGGAAGCAATAATTGAGGCTCAATCGCCATGATGATACTCGCTCCAATAGGAAGTAAGATACCAAAAGAACCCCAAGATGATCCAGTTGCAAAAGCCATAAATGCTGTTAACACAAACATTAATACAGGTATCACACCTACTGGTACATTGTTTTCCGTAACTAAAGTAGCTAAAAATGCTCCAGTTTCTAAAGCTGTGATTAAATAAGACAACGACCAAGCAAACACTAATATCAAAATAGCTGGAAGCATAGATTTAACACCTGTGCATATGGCTTTCCACACGTAAGTCATGTTTGCCTCTGGGTTCGTTTTAAATTGACGCATATATAAAATCATTGCGATTATACTAGCTGTCAGTCCCCCTATAAATAACGAAAGAGGTACATCTGTATGTTCAAAGATTATAAAGATGTCTAAAACTTTTCCTGAAAGGCTATAACCCGTCCAAAACATACTTCCTAAAGTGACAACCACTAAAGAAATAATAGGAAGTAATAAATCAATCACCTTACCATAATTATTTTCCGGGAAATCACCCTCTAAATCTCCAGGATTTGTTTTCTCCGGGTCAAAAAGTACGCCTGTATCCATCGCTCGTCTTTCATGCTTTTTCATCTCAAACAAATCAAAGTCAGTCCAAGCTGTGAAAAAGACCAATGCTAATGTTGCAATTACATAGAAGTTCATCGGTGCCATTAACACAAATGCCTCCAGCGGTGTATAATCAGTCACCGCATGTGTAGCAAAAATTACACCAAGCTGACTGATTAGGAAAGCTCCCCAACTAGAGACTGGAGACACTACACAAACTGGTGCAGAGGTGGAATCGATAAAATAAGCAAGCTTTGCACGAGAAACTTTATGAGAGTCTGTAATAGGTCTTGCGATTTGCCCAACTGCTAATGCATTAAAATAATCATCCACAAAAATGATAATCCCCAAAAAAGCAGTTAAAAGTTTAGATCCTCTTTTTGTTTTGATTCTTTTGATAGCCCAAGCAGCAAATGCTGTGCTACCACCGGAAAGACTAACGAAAGCTGTTACTACTCCTAATAATAATATAAAAGCTAAAATATATATGTTATATACGTTTAACCCACCATCCCAAAAGGAAACTTTAAATGAGTCCCATAACAAAAGAAAAGATTGTACTGGGTTAAAATTCTCCACAAGTAATGCGGCGGAAAGAATCCCCGCTCCCAATGAAAGTAAAACCCTTTTAGTCACTAAAACCATAATAATTGCCAATAACGGTGGCACTAACGAAAAAATAGTATTTTCCAAAACTGTTCCTCCTTAAAAATCGAAAAGCCAACCTATAAATATATATAGGTTGGCTTGATTATGAAATATAAGCTAAATACTTACTTCATTTGTAGCTCCCCATCTATACTGGCGTATAAATGACAGTGTTATTTTTGTTCAAAATAACCCCAACTAAATATCTTATGACTATCAATACTTAGCTTCGGCAAAGCTTCCTTTCATCTACGATCAACGGTGTCAACCTCCTGTAAATTACTCTTAAGCCTCGCAGCCTCTACCTATTCATTATTCATTTCTTTCTATTCTAACAGGGTTTTATAAAAAACGCCTTTTTTTTAATCTTTCGGCAATGGTATTGGCACCTCTACTGATGGAGCAGCAGACCCATCTCCTCCGGTGTAAATATGAGGCACCTGACCCTGTACTAAGCCCATTGCAACAGGGATATTTTGTTCAACTACACTCATCTTACTTGCCAGCGGTACAATGATTTGTACATTTACTTTAATATGAATACTAATTTCTACATAAGCATTATTTATTCCAAACTCTGTTATGGTAGGCACTACATTGGACTGAACATTACCTATTACATGGAAACGAATTGGAATTTTCGGCCCTAAGTTTCCGATTAGAGGTATATTTGTAGCCTGCCCCATCGGCACAAAGAATACTACCCCACCTTGATCTTCCATCGTATGCTTATCATATTCAATATCATCCAAGTAGGGAAGGCTAGAAAGATTACCTTTTTCTGCCTGCTCCAAATGAGATTGCACTAAACTATTTGTATCAGAAAGTACTCGGTTGATAATCTCCGTATTAAACTTAGTCGTCACCATATTTTTACTATCTGAAGGAACTTCTTCAATAATATCGTTTACGTCTAATACATTTGCCGTACGTGAATTAATCGCTTTACTAATTACCATAGAGGCAATCTTATTAGTTTGTACTTCTGCATAATCTAAATAAGTTGGAGTCAGTTGGGCATTTATGTAATAAAACACCCAAGCTACCGACAATAGAAAGCATGTCAAAAAGATAGCTAATTTACGTTGAGTGCTAAAAAATATAAAACGTTTCTTCTTTTTTCGATAAAACAACGAAAAAACCTCCTCATTACTTTTATGTAACAAGAAGGTCTTTTATGCCCTGCACTTATGCTCTTCCTTTATTCCGTACCATTTCACAACGTCTCGAATTGTTTCTGGCATAATATATTGTTTTTTTGCTGTTTTAAAGGAAGGAAAGAAATATCCAAATGTGAACATATCCAAAGTTGCCAGCCGGTAGGTGTCCTGAATAATTAACGGACTTCCCTGTATTAAGATAACACCATCTTCTCTTTCAACTATTTGTTCAAATAATACATTACCTAAGAATTTACCACGAAAGCCTAATCCTTTTACCTCGAGGTGAGGCCATTTATCATTTTTTGATTGCTCAATGATCTCTAGTAAATCTGCTCCACTTAATGTAATGATACAAGGATTAATAGGATGAGGAAGACATTGATGTAAGTCTCCTGCAGTTACAGGTCCCTCCGGTAAATCTTTTAAAAATATACCCGCTGGGAACATTGCACAATCAGCACCTGTATATTCGAGCAACCCTTTCCCAAAAAATTTAGCGAGCTCAGATTCATGAAACCATTCTTTTTCAAGCTTTACTGGATTATTAAATACAGTATGAGAAAGCTGGACTTTTCCTTCATACTCCCAACGCATTTGGAGTTGGCTTGCATATTCAGGTACGGGTAGCTCGTCGGTCGGATATACCTTAGCCTCTTTAGAAACAATCTTCTTGCTAATATGATCAAACTCTAATATTACACGTCCAATATACATACCAAATTTGCCTGTAGCAGCCTGCAAAGTGTTCCCTAACCATTTCCCCTCCTCGAACAAATGATGGGTGTGAGCGCCTAAAATAAGATCCAATGAGGGTATTTGTTCAATCAGAATTTCATCCTGTGATTTTCCCAAATGTGACATACATATTAGAATATCTACTTGTGAGGAAATTTCCTTACACACATTTTTTAATCGTGGTATAGGGTCCTGTACATGCCAACCAAGTTTTTCATAGTAAACGCCATAATCTGCAGTGGCAGCAACAATTCCAATTTTAATGCCAGAGGGGGTTTGATGAATTTTGTAAGGCTTTACCCAATTAGGAATCTCTCCATCCAAGTTAGTAAAATTTGAAACAATTACTTCAAAATTTGCTTCTGTATATAAAGAGTCTAATTCCTCATGACTAAGCGTTATCCCTTCGTTATTACCAATTGTCACATAGTCATACTTTGCCTCGTTTAAAAGCTTTACATTGCCCTTCCCCAGAGTTCCTTCTGTATAAATATTGGAGCGATCCACGTGATCCCCGATATCTAAAATAAGATAGGAATCCTTCTTTTCATGCATCTTTCTTTTATTTGAAAGAAAGTGATGGATTGAAGGCCAATTTTCCAAATGACTGTGCAAGTCATTTGTATGATAAATATAAATCGTCTCTTTCACCCTCTCCACCTCTTTCATATGTTTTAACCATTTTATAATTTTCTTTTAAAATAGCCCATCAATAATGGAGCGGATTCCAAGTAACAGTAACACTATCCGTAAGGCAGTTACTAGTGTTTCCGAGTTCAACTTTTTGTTCAGCTTTGCACCGATCTTAGCACCAATATATGCAGCAGGGATAACGGGTATGGTATATAGCCATGGAACATTTCCTAATGATATATGGGTTGCCGAATTGACAATAGACGATAAAAACACCATAAACATGGAAGTACCCACTGCAACATGTGGAGGAAAAAGAAATAACAAAATCATAGCAGGTACAATCATCGATCCTCCACCGATTCCAAATAACCCTGAGGCAAAGCCAATTACAAACGTTAAGGAAACGGCAAACCAAATCGGAAAACCATATACATATGTATTTTCTCCATCCTCAAACGTCCGCTGCTTACCGTGATTAACAAACCATTGAACTGGCTTCAAATACTTACGAACAAGCAATAGAATAGATAGGACAACGAGTAATATACCAAAGTATAGGTTAAATGATGGGAGGTCTAATCCTTTATTAACCCAAGCACCTAAAATAGTACCCGGAATACTGCCAATAAAAAATATAAATCCACTTCTAAAATCTACTGTTTTAGACTTCATATAGGATAGAGTAGAAGACAGGCCAATAAAGATCATCATGACAACCGAAAGACCCACCACACTTTGTGGTGTAATATTTGGTATCAAATCAAGCGTAGTACCAAGAAAAAGTACTGCGGGCACTAAAATAACGCCGCCTCCTAGCCCTACCAAGGCACCTATCACCCCGGAAAAAAGACCGCTAAGCACTAATAAAAACCACTCCATTTAAAATTCTCCTTCGAAAAGATTTAGTTGCTTTGGAGCAAGTCCGTCAAATTCAATATCTAACATGTGTTGAAAGGATTTAGCATTTTTAGCCGCATGACCGCCTGAATTGTTATTAAATAACACAAGCACCTCCGAAGCCTGCTTTGATAGAGTTTGACATATCTGTTGAATATATTGGAGCTCCTGTTCATTATAATCATATAAATAGCGGACCTCTCTCCACTTTTCATTGTTCCCAGGATTCTTCCATCCGTAAAAGTTTCTGCCGTGAAGACGAACCAATACTTTATCAGAAGTTGCAATCGGAACTACAGGTATACTCCCTTCCCCATTTTGCGGCTCATCACAAACGCTATGATGAAAATTATTTTCCTTCAAAAATTGGATAGTCGACTCCTTATATTCTGGAAGATACCAGGATTGATGGCGAAACTCGATTACCACCTCAAAATCCTTTAGCTCTTCCCGTATTCTCCTCATATATTGAACATTTTCCTTCTCACACTGAAACCAAGGCGGAAATTGAACAAGTACCACCGCCAGCTTCCCCGCCTCCTTCAGAGGACGAAGCATCTGTCGGTAGCTCTCAAACATTTCCTCTGAAGTTTTAAAAGGGTCTTCTCCTCTGAGATGACCCGTTATTCCTTGATAGGCCTTTACGATAAATTGAAAATTATCAGGTGTCTCTCGGATCCATTTTTCTATATTCCGTTGTGGTTGAATCGCATAAAAGGACGCATCAAGCTCTACAATTGGAAAATGTGCACTATAATCTTGCAGTTTCTCCTTAGGCGACGAAACGTATAAATCTGGGTGATCCCCCCAACCAGTTAAACCAATCTTAATCATCAAACCACCTCTTTATTAATACTTAGTATCATATCATTTCCCTAACCAATCAGACAAAAAAATAGACCAAACATCCACTTTTCTAACAATTATTAAATAAGTTTTGTGGGCAGCAGGTGAAGTGTTTTGAAAAAATTGTTGCAGTAACAGGCCAAAGCGTTGCGAGAAAACAAAGTGTTGCGGATATCAGGGGAAGTGTTGCGCAGAGCGAGACAACTGTTGCGTGAGAGCACCCAAGTGTTGCAGTAACCAGCCAAAGCATTGCGTAAAAGACCCAAAGTGTTGCGAGAATCTTACTTCTCACTGCCTGAGTCCCCTCCTGTTGCTAAATATCTTTACCCTGTTACCTATTTCTTGACACTTACTCGGATGTTGTAATTTACATGCCATTGCTGGAGCTTTTATATAGACAAAATATTTTTTTAGTGGTTGTTCCTAAAATTTAAATTTCCTTTGCGAAAACCTTTCTTGCAAATTCTAAAAAGGTCTTTTCTTCTCTTGGGAAAATTGTTAAGTCCTCGTGCCAAATTTCAACAATTGACCAATTCTCCGTAGGCAAAAATCCAATCGCATCACCTGAAAAGTTGTCTCCGAATAATAAAACCTTTTTTATTTCAGGATTATTGGCTACATCATATATTTCTTCTGCTTCAATTAATCCACCATAGAACATAAAATATCCATCAGCTACAGATCCAAACCCTACTTCCATTAAAAAATCTCTATAATCCTGCGGTATATCACCATATATTAAATTCTCGTCTACTTTAGATTTTGATAACTTCCTAAACCCATGATTGAGTTATTTCTTTGAGAATTTTACTGTAGTTCTCCACCTTTTATTCTTCCTCCTATTAATAACTACCTTAGAAAATATCTAAATGCGTCTTTGAATTTGTCTGTTTAAAAGTTTATATACACCTGGATAACTTTCATTTGTAATAATATTTACCGTCTCATTGTGCTCCAATTCCCCTACTTCAAGTAAATATGATAATGTCTGTGCCAAACATTTTTTGGCATCAAAGTTTTTTGGCATTCTCCAATATGGATTTTCTAATAGTTTTTTATAACGTTCTTTATGCTGACATCTTAATAGCAACTTATACAAATTTTCATAATTTCCTTCACTGATAAACCTTTGAATTACAGCTTCATACATTTTCAACTCACCTATTTTTATCAGAAGTTTTATCGCAAGTGCTAAACAAGTTTCTTCATTAAAATTAGTTGGCTTATTAATTTTTTTCACCTCATCTTTTTTAATCTGTGTTCTAGTAATTTCTTATTCTCTCTTTGTAATTACGTCAATTTGTTTGCTCACTTTTATATTCAACTTTTACGAGTCCAAGTCGCCTCCTGTCGTTCCAATTAACAGAGATTTAACTTGCCTAAATATATTATATATTTAATTCCATAATTATACAATTTAATGAAATATAATTAACCTCTTTAAGGTAGCTATAATTTTTCCCCATTTTAAATAAAAAAAAGAAGACGAACTTAAAAGTTCGCCTCCTACACTTTAGGAAAATTCACATCGATCCAATATTGGTTCGATTAATTTTCATTATACATTTATTATTGAATCAAAGTTAATAAAATATTAACCGATAGATCCTTCCATCTCGAACTTGATGAGACGGTTCATTTCTACCGCATATTCCATTGGAAGTTCTTTTGTGAATGGCTCAATGAAGCCCATTACGATCATTTCAGTTGCTTCTTCTTCGCTTAGTCCACGACTCATCAAGTAGAATAACTGTTCCTCTGATACTTTAGAAACTTTCGCTTCATGCTCTAGAGAAATGTTATCGTTCAAGATTTCGTTGTATGGGATTGTATCAGAAGTAGACTGATTATCCATGATTAATGTATCACATTCGATATTAGCACGAGCTCCAGTAGCTTTACGTCCAAAATGAACGATACCACGGTATGTTACTTTACCACCTTGTTTAGAAATAGATTTCGAAACAATCGTAGAAGAAGTATTTGGAGCTAAATGCATCATTTTAGCACCAGCATCTTGGTGTTGACCTTTACCAGCGATAGCGATAGAAAGAGTCATACCACGTGCACCCTCACCTTTAAGGATAACAGCTGGATATTTCATAGTAAGCTTAGAACCGATGTTACCATCAATCCATTCCATCGTTGCGTTAGCATCACAAACAGCACGTTTTGTAACTAAGTTATACACGTTGTTTGCCCAGTTTTGGATTGTTGTGTAACGGCAATAAGCGTCTTTTTTGATGATGATTTCAACTACCGCACTGTGAAGTGAGTTAGTTGTGTAAACAGGAGCTGTACATCCTTCAACATAATGTACAGAAGCGCCTTCATCTACAATGATAAGCGTACGTTCGAATTGCCCCATGTTTTCTGAGTTAATACGGAAGTATGCTTGAAGTGGAGTATCCACTTTTACACCTGGTGGTACATAGATAAATGATCCGCCTGACCAAACTGCTGAGTTAAGAGCAGAGAATTTGTTGTCAGAAGAAGGGATTACTGTACCCCAGTGTTTTTTGAAGATGTCTTCATTTTCACGAAGTGCAGAGTCTGTATCTTTAAATACAATTCCCATATCTTCAAGTTCTTGCTTCATGTTGTGGTAAACAACCTCAGATTCATACTGTGCAGAAACACCTGCAAGGTATTTTTGTTCTGCTTCAGGAATACCTAATTTATCAAAAGTAGCTTTAATTTCTTCAGGTACTTCATCCCATGATTTTTCTGTTTGTTCTGATGGTTTTACATAATAAGTGATTTCATCGAAATTTAATGAACCTAGATCTCCACCCCATTGTGGCATTGGTTTAGAGTAGAAAATTTCTAATGCTTTTAAGCGATAGTCTAACATCCATTGTGGTTCATTCTTCATACGGGAAATTTCTTCAACGATTTCTTTCGTTAAACCACGTTTTGAACGGAAAATGGATACGTCTTTATCGTGGAAGCCATATTTGTAATCACCAATTTCAGGCATTTTTTTTGCCATCGTATTTCCTCCGTTCTATTATTATTTCTTTTCCTCTGAAACGCCTTTTTCCATTGCTTTCCATGCAAGAGTTGCACATTTGATACGTGCTGGGAATTTGGATACGCCATTTAATGCCTCGATATCTCCAAGGTCAATAGAGTCGTCATATTCTTTTCCAAGCATCATATCCGAAAAGATATGGGAAAGCTGTAGCGCCTCATCTATATTTCTTCCTTTGATCGCTTGCGTCATCATGGATGCAGAAGACATAGAGATGGAACATCCTTCTCCATCAAATTTTGCATCTTGTACAACGCCGCCTTCCACTTGAATAGTCAAGTGAATGCGATCTCCGCAGGTCGGGTTATTCATATCTATTGTCAACGCGCCATCCTCAATACTACCTTTATTGCGAGGATTTTTGTAATGGTCCATAATGACCTGGCGATATAATTGGTCTAAATTAGAAGACATCTCCAAAATACTCCTTAGCAGTGCGTAGGCCGGCAACGAGAAGATCTACATCTTCTTCAGAGTTATAAACGTAGAAGCTTGCTCTAGCAGTTGCAGTAGCTTTTAACCACTTCATGAGTGGCTGCGCACAGTGATGTCCTGCACGA
The DNA here is from genome assembly GCF_014836595.1 of Psychrobacillus faecigallinarum. Taxonomy (GTDB): domain Bacteria; phylum Bacillota; class Bacilli; order Bacillales_A; family Planococcaceae; genus Psychrobacillus; species Psychrobacillus faecigallinarum. The sequence goes on from NZ_JACSQO010000010.1 coordinate 53,804, forward strand.
ATAGCAATACCATTCATATCTAGGACTGTTGCGACATCGTGAGGATGTACTTCATCTAAATTAAATGTTACAATTCCAGCTCGTTTCGACGGATCTTGTGGTCCGTAAATAGTTAAGCCTTCAATTGTTGACATTTTGTCCATGGCATAAGCCGCAAGCTCATGCTCATGTTTTTCAATCTCTGATAAACCGATTTCTTCTAGGAAATCAATTGCAGCAGCTAAACCGATTGCTCCAGCAATGATTGGAGTTCCACCTTCAAACTTCCAAGGTAGCTCCTTCCATGTTGATTCTTGCAAGCCAACAAAATCGATCATTTCTCCACCGAACTCAATCGGCTCCATTGCATCAAGTAGTGCCTCTTTTCCGTAAAGAACCCCGATACCGGTTGGACCACACATTTTGTGTCCAGAGAATGCTAGGAAATCACAATCTAAATCTTGCACATCGAGCTTTAAGTGAGGAGCAGCCTGTGCTCCATCCACTACCATAACAGCTCCATGTTCATGTGCAATTTTTGTAATTTCTTTAATAGGATTCATCGTGCCTAATACATTTGATACGTACACGACAGATACTATTTTAGTTTTCTCTGTAATTGTTTCACGGACTTTTTCCAAAGATAGTGTACCATCTTCTTCTAAGTCAATATATTTAAGCGTAGCTCCAGTTTCCTTCGCTAATTGCTGCCAAGGAATAATATTGGAATGATGCTCCATATACGTGATTACAATTTCATCGCCTTCTTTTACGTTTGCAAGGCCATAGCTTTTTGCAACGGTATTAATACCAGTTGTTGTTCCACGAGTGAAAATTACTTCTTTAGTAGATTTCGCATTGATAAACTCACGAACCTTTTCGCGTGCACCTTCATAACTTTCCGTTGCACGGTTACCAAGTGTATGAACACCACGGTGAACGTTTGAATTATCAAATTCGTAGTACTTTTTAATAGCTTCAATTACTTGAATTGGCTTCTGAGAAGTAGCGCCGCTATCTAAATATACAAGTGGATGACCATTAACTTCTTGGTTAAGAATTGGAAAATAGCTTCGAATCTCTTTTGTATTGAGCATTAGCGAACTTTCCTTTCAATTACCTCCGTCAGCTGTTTCTTCACGCCTTCGATTGGTAGTTCATTTACTACTGGTGCAAGGAATCCATGAATTACAAGACGCTCTGCATTTTGTTTAGAAATACCACGACTCATCAAGTAGTACAGCTGAAGTGGATCAACGCGTCCAACAGATGCTGCATGACCTGCTGTTACATCGTCCTCGTCGATTAATAAAATCGGGTTAGCATCTCCGCGAGCTTTTTCACTTAACATCAGAACACGAGATTCTTGTTCAGCGTTTGCTTTTGTAGCACCGAATTCGATTTTACCGATACCGTTGAAAATAGAAGAAGCAGCATCTTTCATAACACCATGCTTAAGAATTTGTCCTTCTGTATGTTTACCCCAGTGAATAACTTTTGTTGTAAAGTTTTGTTTTTGATTTCCGCGACCTACAACAACCATTTTCACATGACCTTCTGAGTTATCCCCAACTAAGTGAGTGACATTTTCAGAAATAGTATCACTGTCATTCATCATTCCAAGTGCCCATTCGATTACAGCATCACGACTAGTTATACCACGACGGTTAACATAAGTAGTAAATCCTTCTGCAAGAACGTCCACTGTTCCAAAAGTAACTTTCGCATTATCCTTCACAATTACTTCTGAAATAATGTTTGCTAGACCGTTCGATTTTTCAACTGTAGACAAATAATTCTCCACATAAGTTACTGAACTGTTTTCATCCGCCACAAGCAGTGTGTGATTGAATAAAGAAGCAGTTTCGTTATCATGTAAGTAAATTACTTGAACAGGTTCTTCAATTACTACATTTTTCGGTACGTATACAAATACCCCACCGTTTAATAATGCAGCATGAAGGGCAGTTAATTTGTGTTCATTAACTTTGACTCCATCAGTCATGAAATATTTTTGTACTAGCTCGCTATGTTCACGCGCTGCAGTATAAATATCTGTAATGATAACACCTTGAGCTTTTAAATTATCCGTAACTGATAAGTAAGCTGGTGTGTTGTTATGTTGAATATATATATTTTTTTGCTCGTCTGCATGAACAAGTGCTTGCACCTCTTCAGGAAGTTCATCCAATGAAGAAAATGTAGTGCTTTCTACAGTATGAGCAGGAAATTCAGTGAAATTCCAATTTGTAATTTTTGTTTTATCTGGTGTTGGCATTGGAAGTGTTTCCACTTGACCTAAAGCAGAAAGACGAAGTTCCGTCATCCAGCTTGGTTCTTGGTGACCTTCTGAAAAGGAGCGAATATCCTGTTCGGTTAATGCCAATTTCGTTTCAACCGTCATGTCATGCGTCCCCTTTCTTATGCTTCTTGTCCAACTGTCTCGTCTTCGATTCCTAATTCTTCTTTAATCCAGTCATAACCTTGAGCTTCTAATTTTTGAGCTAGCTCAGGGCCACCAGATTTAACAACGCGACCTTGCATCATAACATGTACATGGTCTGGAGTGATGTAGTTAAGTAAGCGTTGGTAGTGAGTGATGATTAAGCTACCAAATCCTTCTCCACGCATTTCATTGATACCTTTAGATACAACTTTAAGTGCATCGATATCTAAACCTGAGTCAATTTCATCTAAAATAGCAAATTTAGGTTTAAGCATCATTAACTGAAGAATTTCGTTACGTTTTTTCTCTCCACCTGAGAATCCTTCATTTAAATAGCGTTGCGCCATGTCAACGTCCATTTCTAAGAATTCCATTTTGCTGTCTAATTCGCGGATGAATTTCATAAGTGAAATTTCATCACCTTCTTCACGGCGAGAGTTGATTGCCGAACGTAAGAAGTCTGCGTTAGTTACTCCAGTGATCTCACTTGGATATTGCATTGCAAGGAACAAACCAGCTTGTGCGCGCTCATCCACTTCCATTTCCAATACATCTTCACCATCTAGTTCTACAGAACCAGAAGTAACTTCATATTTAGGATGACCCATGATAGCTGAAGCCAAAGTAGACTTACCAGTACCGTTTGGACCCATGATAGCGTGAATTTCATTTGTGTTAAGAGACAAATTAACACCTTTTAAAATCTCTTTACCGTCGATAGCAACGTGTAAATCCTTAATAACTAAAGTCGACATTTAATAACCTCCATTAAGTAACTATGAATGTGTAACCATTCTAATTTATTATCATTCTAATCTTAACCCAAACTGAAGTCCCTTGCAAATCTTTTGAAACACTTTCTCATTGATAATATATAACATTTTTAATAGAAGAAAGAGGTTGATATTTATAGTACTTTATGATGCTACCATTTTCAATAAGAAGCACCTAATTGAGAATGCATATCACTACCAGCATAGTGTTAACTTAAAAAGGAAGAAAATAAATATCGTTTCCTTCACTCTTTTATCCTAGAAATAAAAAATCCACACAGATTAATCTGCATGGATTTTTGTCTTATATTTAAATTAACCTCGGAAAGCACGAGCATCGAGCTTAGCAGCAAGCTGCATACTTTTTTCGTGATCGGCTTGACGACGTTTTTCAACTTTCGCTCTCAATCTTTGACTATTTCGTAATTCATCGTAGCCGAAACCATGTACTCCTCTAAACGCGTGGTCCATTTGTTCTGTATACGGCAACTCTTCCGAACTGATAATAAATCATTCCTTTCAATTTTTATGGTTTCTATACTACACTACATACCACCTCATGTTAAGTTCAAACATCCTTTTTATTCTGATAATTGTCTACGATAAAAAAGGAATTGCTACATATGTCACATATATATGTTTCTTCCTGTTGCTTTACGTAATCCTGTTATTTATTGACTTGTCTGCCACTTCAAATCCTAATCTCATGCACATGAGGGCGAATGCCATTTAACCTGAAACACTCTAGAATATTTTGTACATTTTAAAAAGCGAATTATAGACGAAAATAAAAACGGGTGAAACGAATCATTTTTAAAAAGTTTTTATATACGAGTTAATTTCATGATTAAACCTTTACCAATTAAACATTGTGGCAGAGGGCTGACGATGAAGTCTTTTCGCTACTCCTCTGAAAGTGTCATCCTATAGAGGAAATGAAATGATAAAAAAATTGTTTGTATTTTTTCATATAAACAAGAATTATGGAATTGATTTATACATTAAGTTTTCCACTTATATTTTGTAGATTTATTGTTTCCTATTTTAATTAGGTTTGCTTTCCTTAATAATCTATTTGCTTCATATCGAGTTCTTAATTGTAAAAACTCTCTGCATGTTTTGTTTGTAATGAAGTCGTCATACAATAAAAAATATTGTTGTAGTGATTTTTGTAAAGCATATTTGTCTACATACTGGCAGCCTGCACAATACCAGAAATTCTTCACTTTATTCATCCCAACTTGTCCGCATTTTTCACATGCGACTCCCAGGATTAAATCACTTGGTTCTATATAGTAATGTTTAGTTAAAGGGAAAAAATCATATGAAGAATTATATTTTAGAATCAGATTCTTTATCTGGCTGAGCTTAGAATTGGTTAAAGTTGAGGGTTTATTTTGGAGTTTTCGAAGGAACGAATATATATCATTCTTATAAAGGATTGTTGTCTCATTTGTGGTGGTTTTTACATAGCTATTCTTAGAAGCAAAAACAATTGCTCCGAATACTGGAATCGAGAGGTTATGCAGAGAGAAGAAATTAGATAGTAAATAGATGTACTCATTTAACTGGTTAACGGGACAAGGATATTTTTTTATCTCTCCATTATCCTTAGTTTGTACTAATTGAGAAGGATTGACCTGAAATTCAAGCTCTCCTATAATATTTTTTACTTCAAGCACAATTGCACCAAATGGAGTTAATAAAATATAATCAATTTCAAATAACTTTTCTGTACGAATCATTATTTTATGAAACAAATAATAATTGTAAGGTAGATGCATCCTCTCTAATTCTCTATAAACCATTTCCTCTCCATAATCTCCTGCCATCGTTGTTTGAATTTCCATACCGATTTTGGAATAGAGCGGGTGCTTCATAGGCAGCCTGTTTAATAATAATTTCATTGCCTTCAGTTGTTGCGATTCAGTATATTTTTTAATAATCAATAGTCATCACCTCCCTATCAGATTAGCAAAATGAATAGAATAAAGATACCCTTATTTTGGAATTTTAGATTGGTAGATGATGTTTCTGAGTTAGGGGCACTTTTCTTTGATTTAGGAGACACTTTCTCCTGTTTAGGAGCGGTTTCCACCTTCTTAGGAGACATTTCCAACAATTTAGGGGCGACACTCTTAGTTAGGGGCACTTTTCTTTGATTTAGGAGACAGTTTCTCCCGTTTAGGAGCGGTTTCCACCTTTTTAGGAGACACTTCCCAACCAGTTAAGGACAATGACTCCGCTCAATCACAAAAAAAAGCAAGCACACAAGGTGCCTGCTCCTTATCTTATTATTTTACTGGAACAACTGAACCTTTCCATTCTTCCAATATAAAGTCTTGAATTTCTTCTGATTGTAATGCTTCTACTAGTGCTTTGATGCGCTTGTCGTCCTCGTTACCAGCTTTTACAGCAATTAGGTTAACATACGGAGATTCTGAGTCTTCAATAGCGATTGCATCTTCTAATGGATTTAGGCCAGCGTCGATTGCATAATTGGAGTTGATCAATAATGCATCACCCTCTTCATTTTCATATAACTGAACCATTAGGGCCGCTTCGTAGTTAGGATCAAATTCTAGGTTTTTAGGATTATCTACGATGTCTCCAATTTCGGCAGTTGTTTTATCTATTCCCTCTGCCAGGGTAATTAGACCTTCTGCTTCTAGCATCGCTAACACGCGTCCATGGTCAGCTACAGAGTTACTCATTAGAATAGTTGCGCCCTCAGGAAGTTCGTCAATAGAAGCGTATTTTTTAGAGTAAAGACCAATTGGCTCAATATGGATTCCGCCAGCATTTGCGAAATCATAATCGAAATCTTTCATTTGAGATTCTAAGTATGGAGCATGTTGAAAATAATTGGCATCTAGATCTCCAGAATCTAGGTCTTTATTTGGTAGTACATAGTCTTGATAAGTTTCAATTTGAAGCTCAATACCTTGTTCTTCTAAGATAGGTTTTACCTGTTCTAAAATTTCTGCGTGCGGTACGTTGGATGCACCAACAACTAATTTATCGCTATCCTCGTCTCCACATGCAGCAAGCGTTAATGCACTAACAGATAATAAAACTCCAGCCAATAATTTTTTCATCCCAATCTCTCCCTTATCGTTTATCTATTTTTGTAGTAATGATGTCACCAATCCATTGGATAATGAACACGATGATTAATATTAAAATAGTAGCTACGAGTGTGACATCCCCGCGACCACGTTGGAAACCATCTAAAAAGGCTAGATTCCCTAATCCTCCCGCTCCAATGATTCCTGCCATAGCTGTATAACCAACTAGTGAAATACAAGTTACGGTTATACCAGACACTAAAGCTGGCATTGATTCAGGCAATAAAACCTTCCATATAATAGTTGTGGTTTTAGCACCCATAGATTTTGCAGCCTCTAAAACGCCTTTATCAATTTCTCGTAAAGCAATTAAAACCATGCGAGCATAAAATGGAGCAGCTCCAATCACTAATGCTGGGAAAGCAGCATTCGGACCACGCATCGAGCCCATCAACAGTGTTGTAAGTGGGATCAATAAAATAATTAATATAATAAATGGGATAGAGCGGAATATATTTACTACCGCACCCGTTAACCAATTTGCCAATTTATTCGCCCAAGCCTGATGTGGGCTTGTCAAAAATAATAAAAGTCCTAAAATTAGTCCAAAGATTGCTGTGAGTACCGTAGAAACTGCTGTCATATACAGGGTTTCTAGAGTAGCGTCCCACATTTTAGGCCAATCAACATTTGGAAATAACGATTCAATCATTGTTGATCACCTCAGTGTTTACTTTTTGCGAGTGGATAAATTGTATTGCATCCTCCACGGCTTGGTCATTTCCATCGATTTGAAGAATTAGTGTACCGAAAGCTCCACTCTTCGTATGAGAGATGTTACCTTGCACAATATTAACTTCTAAATCAAACTGTTTGATTAATCTTGAAAGAATTGGCTGCTCTGTGGTTTCACCTACAAAAACGAGCTTGACTAGCTTACCATTTGGATAAAGCTGGACTAGTTTTTGAATCGTTTGCACTGGCTGGTTGGAATCAGAAATTTGAGAGACGAAACGTTTAGTAATAGCCTGTTGTGGCTTTTGGAAAACCTCTAGCACATCTCCCTCTTCTACAACTTGCCCATTTTCCATAACAGCTACTCGGTTACAAATCTTTTGAATAACTTGCATTTCGTGTGTAATCAATACAATTGTTAATCCTAGTTTTTCGTTGATGCTGACTAATAGGTCTAGTATTGAATCGGTCGTTTCAGGATCAAGAGCAGATGTTGCCTCATCACAAAGCAATACCTCTGGTCCATTAGCTAAAGCCCTAGCAATTCCTACACGCTGCTTTTGCCCACCAGATAATTGTGAAGGATAAGAATCTCCTCTGCCCTCTAGACCAACAAGGTTCAAAAGCTCCTCTACTCTGGCTTTTCTTTTGTCCTTCGGAACCCCAGCAATTTCTAGAGGAAATGCTATATTTTCAGCGACTGTTCTCGACCATAAAAGATTGAAATGCTGGAAGATCATACTTACCTTTTGTCGGAAGCCACGGAGCTTCTCCTCATTTATGGAAGTAATCTCTTGCCCATTCACAACTATTTGGCCGACAGAAGGTTTTTCTAAGCCATTCAATAAGCGGATCAATGTACTTTTACCGGCTCCGCTATAACCAATAATCCCAAATATTTCTCCACGCTGTATGTCCAGATTTACATTATCAACAGCAACGATTTCTCCTTGCTTTGTAATAAATCTTTTCGAAACTTCCTTTAAACTAATCATGTAAATCTAGCCACCTTTCCTATTAAAAAACCCCTTCTGCAAAAGAGCAGAAGGGGTGTAGGTTATCAATTTCAAATAACACTCATCCATTCTCTCATTTCTCAAAGCTATAGCTTTGCGTGACTTGGCACCATTTCACTTTCGTGACGGTTGCCGGGCTTCGTAGGGCACTTCCCTCCACCTCTCTCAATAAGAGCGACACTATTAAATTATTTTTTCAACACAACGAATGTTATCATAGGATCTGGTTTTCGTCAATAGTTTTTATTGTTTCCAATAGATAGGGTACGGATTGAAACGCATATATCTTTTTTTCTACCCTGCCATTTTTAGATATTAATAAGCAAGGTACACTTTCAATTTCTTGTTCTATTGCCAAATCGCCAAGAAAGTTAATATTTGCTTGGCCAATTGGAACAGAAACCATTTCTTTAATGACATTCATCATCTTACTTGCAATCTGACACGTACCACACATTGGGGTATAAATATAAAATAAGGAAAGTGGAGAGTTATATTTTATGCTTTCCCATTGCTCTTTAGTCCACTCATTCATTACACATCATCCTAAGGCAAAAATTCTTTTTTCACCTTAATATTAACACGTTTTAATATGGATGCCAAAACCTTAGCCGGGGTATTCGCCACTTCACCATACATAGGATTTGTATAGAGGTGAATTGCCTCAGGATATTCCTTCCTGACAACCGAGCGTATTTGTTCGCCAGATTTGTCGGCATCTAGAAAAGCATAAATCGGCAAGCCATCATAAGGGCTTAAAAGCTCCTCCAATTTTACATCGGATATCGTTCCATTTGTACAAATGATTTCTGGAGATTCATCGAGAAGGGTCAACAATTGTAGTTTATCAGACCTTCCCTCGACGAGAATTATTTTATCACTAAATACATGTGCCATTTAGCTTCTCTCCCAACTTGTTACCTTTCCTTTATTATATGAAAAAAACGCCGATTATTAACCGGCGTTTTCATTATTACTCTGCAATTAATTCTTCATACTTTTCTGGAGACAATAAGCTGTCCACTTCTGATAAATCAGAAGGCTCAACAACGATCATCCAAGCATTTTCATAAGGTGATTCATTAACGAATTCGGGGCTATCTTCTAGCTCAGCATTTACTTCCACTACTTTACCGCTAATTGGTGCATATAGTTCCGAAACTGTTTTTACTGATTCAACGCTACCAAAAGCATCTCCTGCTTTAATTTCATCTCCAACTTGTGGAAGTTCAACAAAAACGATGTCTCCTAGTTCTGATTGCGCAAAATGAGTAATACCGATGCGGACATTTCCATCCTCATTTTTAACCCATTCATGTTCAGCTGAGTACTTAAAATCTTTAGGCACGCTCATAAATAAACCCCTCTCAATTAAATATTCCATCTATTTAATATTCACATATTTCCCTAGTAAATACAAGGTACTTTAAGAGGTTTTCCACATGTCCTCAAACTGCTCTTCCTTGAAACCAAGTGTAAGCTTGTTTCCATCATAAACAAGTGGGCGTTTAATAAGCTTTCCATCCGAAGCAAGCAGCTCCAACTGTTCATCCTCCGACATAGTAGGAAGCTTGTCCTTCAGTTGCAATTCACGGTACTTCACTCCACTAGTATTAAAGAACTTTTTAAGCTCATAGTCTCCGTTAGCTACCATCTCTTTTAAAAGTTCTTTTGATGGTGGCGCATCTACAATATGGTGATTCTCGAATTGTACTTGATTGTCTCTCAACCATTTGCTAGCTTTGTTACAAGTACTACATTTAGGATAACCGTAAAATTTTATATTCATTTAAATCTCACCTTTTTCTTTTTATCATAATAATATTTTGCTGCTCATGCAAGAGGGATCAAACCAAGTTTTAAATTTCCATATTATATAGTACATTCTATTAATAAGTAAAACCGCTTCTATATAGTTTGCCTTACTAGAATGCAGCTAACTCATTCTTTTCAATTGACCCTAAGAATCAAGCCCAATTAGAGATATATTTGCTGAACGGTCATATATTTTTCTATCCGGTCATAAATCCTCGCTATGCGGTTATAAATATTTTTATCCGGTCATAAAATTGTGCTATCCGGTCATAAAGTAATTTCCACCTATCAAGTCGTCATTTTCTAGTAAACTAAATTCAATATCTCCACTTTCATTATTGATTCATCAGCGATAAAAGATAGATTTTGCTGAACGGTCATATATTTTTCTATCCGGTCATAAAACTGTGCTATCCGGTCATAAATATTTCTATCCGGTCATAAACTTAATTCCACTTAAAAAGTTGCTGGATTTCGTTGCTAATTATGCTTTTTTGTTATGATTTCTCCTGAGTGATCAATTACTTATGTAAAAAACTGCCCTCAGGAGTCAATAGGAGACTCTTGAGGGCAGCTTTGTTTTTATATGATTAAACTACGAATTTTTCTGCTTCGATTAGTTTTACTGAAGCTTCACGCTTTTTCTCGATTACGTTGTAAGGAGTGTAGCGAGTTAGTTTACGAAGTGCAGAAAGCATCATGCGTAAGTTGTCGCCATCTACAGAAGCTATTAAAGTTTCTTTCGCTGCTGCTTCGATTTCATTGAATGCTTCTTGGCAGAAGATTTGAGTGTATAGAAGCTTTTGAGCTGCTTTTTCTTCTCCACTGCGTCCGATAGCTTTTTCTGTACGAAGTACTGCTGATTCCATAGCGAAAATGTTGTTTGCAATGTTTGCGATGTGTACCAATACTTCTTGCTCGGCTTCTAGCTTAGTTCCGAAGCGTTGAGCAGCCATACCAGCAGCTAAAATACCAATTTTCTTAGCGTTTGCAACTAGTACCTTCTCTTGAGCTAGAGCTTCATCGCCAACTTCTTCTGGCATCATCATTAATAGCTCTTCTTGAAGTCCTTGTGCTTTTTGAAGAAGTGGCAATTCACCCTTCATTGCTTTTTTCAAGAATGTTCCAGGAACGATTAAACGGTTAATTTCATTTGTCCCTTCGAAAATACGGTTAATTCGAGAGTCACGGTAAATGCGCTCTACTTCATACTCTTGCATGAAGCCGTATCCTCCATGTAATTGAACAGCCTCGTCAGCGATATAGTCTAACACCTCTGAACCAACTACTTTGTTAATAGAGCATTCAATAGCATACTCAGCAATTGCAGCTGCAATTTTGCTTCCGTCTTTTTGATCTTCTTCGCTCATTTGGCTCATACGGTCCTCGAAGTAACCAACTGTACGGTAAATCAAGCTTTCAGTAGCATAAAGCTTAGAAGCCATAGTTGCTAGTTTTTGTTTTGTTAAGTTAAATGAAGAAATAGGTGTCTTAAATTGTTGTCGTTGGTTTGAATAAGAAATTGCTAGCTCTAATGCACGTTTAGAACCACCGATTGTACCTACTCCTAATTTGTAACGTCCGATATTAAGGATGTTGAACGCGATAATATGACCACGGCCTATTTCTCCTAATAAGTTTTCAACTGGTACTTCTGCATCTTCTAAGATCAATGTACGAGTAGAAGAAGATTTAATACCCATTTTCTTTTCTTCAGCCCCTACAGAAACGCCTGGGAAAGTTCTTTCTACGATAAATGCAGAGAATTTGTCTCCGTCCACTTTTGCGTATACTACGAACACGTCTGCAAATCCAGCATTAGTGATCCATTGTTTTTCCCCATTAAGTACATAGTGAGTGCCTGCTTCGTTTAGTTTAGCAGTAGTTTTTGCTCCTAGAGCGTCAGAACCTGAACCTGGCTCCGTTAAAGCGTATGCTGAGATTTTGTCTCCAGAAGCTGAATTTGGAAGGTATTTTTTCTTTTGTTCCTCGTTACCGAAAAGAACGATTGGTAGTGTACCGATTCCTACATGTGCTCCGTGAGTGATAGAGAATCCGCCTGCTACAGACAATTTTTCAGCGATTAAAGCAGAAGAAATTTTGTCTAATCCCAATCCATCATATGCTTCTGGAATATCAGCCGCCAAAAGACCTAAATCTCCAGCAGATTTTAATAAACGTACAGAGTGCTCAAACTCGTGATGCTCTAAATTCTCTACTACAGGCAATACTTCGCTTTTTACAAAATCTTCTGCAGTTTTAGCAATCATCTTTTGCTCATCATTGAAATCCTCTGGTGTAAATACGCGACTTGCTTCAATGTCTTCTACTAAAAAGCTTCCACCTTTAATTGCATCTTGAACTTGTGTCATTTCCTTCTCCTCCTATGTGTGTAAACGTTTGAATTAGTAATCGTGAAATGCGCCAAATATTAAAAGCACATTTCACCTATTGAAATTAAAGAAGTTCAAATACTCCTGCAGCTCCCATGCCTCCACCGATACACATGGTAACGACACCGAATTGCTTTCCTTGTCTTCTTAATTCGCTCATCATTTTAAGTGTTAGTATTGAACCCGTTGCTCCAAGGGGATGCCCCAATGCAATGGCTCCACCATTAACATTTACTTTATCCATATCAATGCCTAAATGACGCACTACTTGGATTGATTGAGAAGCAAATGCTTCGTTTAGCTCCCAAAGGTCAATATCTTCAATAGATAGGCCTGCAATTTTCAATGCTTTTGGTACAGCAACGATTGGTCCAATTCCCATTACGTCTGGCGCTACGCCACCTACTGCAAAGGAGCGGAATTTAGCAAGTGGCTTTAAGCCCTGTGCTTCTGCAACTTCACGATCCATTACCAATACAGCTCCTGCACCATCAGATGTTTGAGATGCATTTCCTGCTGTTACAGAACCACGCACATTAAATGCTGGACGTAATTTTGCAAGTGTTTCTACTGTTGTACCTGGACGTACACCCTCATCCATTTCGAACATAAATTTTTTAGATTGTGCTTTGTTGTTTTCATCTACATAATGCTTGATTACTTCTACTGGTACGATATCGTCGTTAAACTTCCCAGCAGCAATTGCCGCTGCAGCAAGCTGATGAGAACGGACAGCGAAAGCATCCTGGTCCTCACGGCTCACATTATACTTATTCGCTACCTGCTCTGCCGTATGTCCCATCCCCATATAATACTGAGGTGCTGTTTCAGCTAAATGAGCGTTTGGTCGGATAACGTTACCCATCATCGGAACCATACTCATCGACTCTACTCCTCCAGCGATAATTGCTTCAGAGTGACCTAGCATAATACGTTCTGCTGCATAAGCAATTGATTGTAATCCAGATGAACAGAAACGATTAATAGTAATCGCTGGAGTTGTATCTGGAAGTCCAGCAAGTGCACCGATATTACGAGCAACGTTCATCCCCTGCTCAGCTTCTGGCATGGCACATCCTAATATTAAATCATCTATAGGGCCATCGTATCCGCCCGCTCTTTTCAATGTCTCTTTTACCACTAATGCCCCAAAATCATCTGGGCGCACATTAGCTAGAGATCCTTTTTTCGCTTTACCAACTGGTGTTCTTGCACCTGCTACGATAACTGCTTCACGCATGAGTTCTCCTCCTTTTACCTAACGCAGATTAATTGCGTAATGGTTTACCTTTCACTAACATGTGCTGCATTCTTGCCTGAGATTTAGAATCTGCAACTAAACTTAAGAAAGCCTCGCGCTCTAAATTAAGTAAATATTGCTCATCCACTAAAGTACCGTATGGCACCTCTCCACCAGCAATGACATATGCAAGCTTCTTCGCAATCTTCAAGTCATGCTCACTAATATATCCTGATAAGAACATTCCTTCTGCCCCTAATAACAGTGCTGCATATCCAGGGGACCCTACAACCGGAACCTTCTCACGAATCGGAGCCTTGTAGCCAGCATCAGCAAGAGCTATCGCTGCTTGTTTCGCGTCGTAGATCAAGTGGTCAGGGTTTACACTGATTCCATCTGCAATGCTTAAGAAATTATTTTCACGTGCTTCTTCAGCTGAAGTCGAAACCTTCGCCATAGCTATTGTTTCAAACACCTTGCTAGCAACATTCAGATAATCAATTTGAACTCCATTCGGAATTCCTTTTAGATGTTTAAGGTAAAGCTCTTTATTACCTCCACCGCCAGGGATAAGCCCGACGCCCGCTTCAACAAGTCCCATATATGTTTCAGTAGAAGCTTGAATGTGTGCTGCAGGTAAAGTGACCTCTGCGCCTCCACCTAGTGTCATTCCAAATGGAGCAACAACGACTGGTTTTGAAGAGTATTTAATTTTCAGTGTCGCATTTTGGAATTGACGAACGACGAAATCTAGTTCAAAAATATTGTCATCTTGAGCTTCCATTAAAATCATTCCAAGATTTGCTCCAACGCTGAAATTTTTTCCTTGGTTACTAATAACAAGACCTTTAAAGTTTTTCTCTACTTCATCGATTGCAAAGTTAATCATTTGAAGAATGTCTAATCCAATTGAATTGGACTTAGAATGGAATTCAAGTAAAGCAATTCCGTCTCCTAAATCGATTAGACTAGCACCTGAATTCGACTTAATGACACCATGCTTTTTCTTGTAGCTTTTTAAGTCGATTACTTTTTCATTAACTGGAACCGCTTGGTAATCTGTCCCATCAAAATAGAAGAAATTGCCATTCTCTTCTTTATAGAAGCATTCAAAGCCTTTATCTAATAAAGATTGAACGAATGCTGGGATGTCATTACCCTCTGCCTTCATTTTTTCTACTGAGTCTTTTACTCCAATTGCATCCCATATTTCAAAAGGTCCTTGCTGCCAGCCGAAGCCCCATTTCATCGCATTGTCAATAGACACGATATCATCAGCTATATCTGTGTGAAGCTGAGCAGAATAAATAAGCGTCGGACTTAAAATACTCCATAATAGCTCGCCAGTACGGTCTTTTGCATATGTCAACGTTTTCACTTTTGCCGCTAAGCCTTTTTGCTGCTTAGCCATTTCTATTGAAGGCGTTTTAAGCTTTTTCATTGGACCATATTCTAATGTTTCAGGATTTAGTTCTTTAATTTCTTTTCCTTCTTTTAAGAAAAAGCCTTGACCTGTTTTAGCTCCAAGCCATTTATTTTCAAGCATTTTTTTCATGAATGCCGGTACTTCAAATACCTTTTGCTCTTCCCCAGCTGTTTGGTCATATACATTTTTGGCTACGTGAGCAAATGTATCGAGACCTACAACATCAAGAGTACGGAACGTAGCAGACTTCGGACGACCAATTAGTGGACCAGTAACTGAATCTACCTCACCAACAGAGTATCCTCTTGCTTGCATTTCACGAAGAGTTACAAGTAAGCCATAAGTTCCAATTCGGTTAGCGATGAAGTTTGGTGTATCCTTTGCTAGTACTACACCTTTTCCAAGAACATCCTCACCAAATTTTTTCACGAATTCTACTACTTCAGGAGCAGTTGTTTGAGCTGGAATTACTTCCAACAGCTTTAAATAGCGAGGTGGGTTAAAGAAGTGAGTTCCTAGGAAGTGTTTACCGAAGTCTTCTGATCTTCCTTCCACCATCGCATTAATGCTGATACCTGATGTGTTAGAAGTGATGATTGTACCCGACTTACGTACAGCATCAATTTTGTCATATAGGTTTTTCTTAATTTCTAGGTTTTCAACTACTACCTCAATAATCCAGTCCACGTCTTTTAACTTTTCTAAGTCATCCTCTAGGTTACCTGCTGTAATTAGCTGTAGGTTTTTCTTAGACGTTAGTGGTGCTGGTTTTTGCTTTAATAATTTCTGTAAAGCAGTATCTGCAAAACGATTACGTACGGAAGGATGCTCCAATGTAAGTCCTTTTGCTTCATCCTCTTTACTAACTTCTTTTGGAACGATATCCAACAATAACGTTGGTATACCTATGTTTGCTAAGTGAGCTGCGATTCCAGATCCCATTACCCCCGAACCAAGTACAGCTGCTTTTTTAATTTGATATGTCACGTGCAAAGCCTCCCCTTCATCTTGAATGAACGCTCATTCATTTTGTTTACAAAAAAAATAGAAGCAATCTCTATATCTATTATTCTAGTGCAATGTTCAAATTTTCGCAATAATAAAATGAATAAATTAATACATTTTTCTTTCTCCTATATGGGAAACAGTGTAAACTGTATGTATCATCCATGGAGGTATATAATATGAAAAAAATTACAACTGCAGAACAATTTAATGAAATCATTTCCGGAGACAATGAAGTACTAGTTAAATTCGAAGCTGGCTGGTGTCCTGATTGCCGCAGAATGGAAATGTTTATCGATCCAATCATCGAAAAATACAATCAGTACGAGTGGTATGAAGTAAACCGCGATGAGCTACCAGAAATCGCTGAAAAATATGAAGTTATGGGAATCCCTAGCCTTCTAATTTACCAAAACGGCGAGAAAAAAGCTCACCTACACAGCGCCAACGCAAAATCACCGGAGCAGGTCACTGAATTTTTAGATGCACAAAATTAATTAGAAGTTATCTACAAATCAAAGCATCTACTTTTCATACTGCGACGAGCAGTGCGCAGGAGCAAGTAACTGACTTTTTAGATGCACAAAAGTAATTAGAAGTTATCTACATGTCAAAGCATCTAACTTTCATACTGCGACGAGCAGTGCGCAGGAGCAGGTCACTGAATTTTTAGATGCACAAAATTAATTAGAAGTTATCTTCAAATCAAAGCATCTACCTTTCATACTGCGACGAGCAGCGAAGCGCGCAGGAGCAAGTAACTGAATTTTTAGATGCACAAAGCAAATAATAAAGTATCTACAACTCAAAGCATCTACCTTTCATACTGCGACGAGCAGCGAAGCGCGCAGGAGCAAGTAACTGAATTTTTAGATGCACAAA
>NZ_JACSQO010000010.1:70681-104770 GCF_014836595.1 Psychrobacillus faecigallinarum
GCAAATAATAAAGTATCTACAAATCAAAGCATCTACTTTTCATACTGCGACGAGCAGTACGATGAAGTACGTCATAAAAGATGCACGATTAGAATAAATAGTTTATTCTTTCTATAGAAGATATTTTTCGCATTATAAATTATTTACCGTTAAAAGGGGCTGCTCTAATAGAGGGTCCCTATTTTTTTCTAAGGCTACAGAATAAAAAAGTCAGAGGTGTTTTATTTGTCGCAAGAAAATGAGATTATTGAATTAAAAGAGAAAATTGCTCACTATGAGCGCATTATTAAAACTATGTCTACTCCGATTATTCCATCCATTGTCCCAAAAACAATTTTAATGCCAATTGCTGGATACATGTACAAGGAACGCTTTGAAAATATTGAGACACAAACATTGCAATATATTGGAGAGCATAAAGAAGTTGAGCATGCCATTTTCGACTTTACTGGTGTTAGCGTTGAACATATAGAGGAGTTTGACTACAATGATTTGGCTGTATCCATTTCACAGTTGAACAGTTCTTTACGTTTAATGGGAATTCGACCTATTTACGTAGGTTTCAATCCTAAATTTATCCGAGAAATTGTTCATGCGGATTTACATGTGAATATTGAAACCTATAAAAATTTCCGTGAAGCTTTGAATCATCTCTTAGCAGAGGCAAACAAAACGATTACTTCTAAATATTAAAAAGTAGTTGCCAAAATTTCAACTAGCTACTTGAATCTAATTATTTATACAAAAATTACTCAGGCATCAAAATGCTCTGAGTAATTTTTATTTTTCTAATTTCTATCACCGCACATTAGATTAAGCATCATTTGTGTACTTATTATCACCCATCAAATAATTTGAGTCTTCACCAGGCTTTGCATTGGAATTAATTGAATTTTGGTTGTTATTCTTAATTTTGTTATTTCTTATTTCCACAAATACGGCCAAGGCAACAACAATCAAAATTGGGATAGCAAATATAAGTATAAGAACACCTCCAATTACTTTAAGAACTCTCTCTTAATTCACGTAATATTCAGAATAAAGTTCCTCATTTCCTTTTTCAGCTAGAATTTATTAGTTATCCTCTAACATTTTTACTTAGAAGATTTAGGATTATCTTTAATTAAAATGACTTCAAAACATAGAAAAGCACATTAATTCAGTTGAATTAACGTGCTTTTTCATGTGTTTCTTTTATATTACATAAATTAATCTGTGTTACTATAAGCTTCACATTTTTTCTTAAAAATTCGTCATACAAATAGGGCCTTTTCTTGGCATAAACCAATCATCTAAATCGTCGGTAACAATATTGTGAAGCTCTATTTCCCCGTAGTTATTTAATTCCTTAATTGAGACACACCCCATCCACCAGGCACTCAGGTCCTGAATAGTGATTTGGATATTTGGTTGTTTAATTTCTGCTTCAAGCTTTCTTGCCAGCCATTTCTCATTAGAAAAGCTAAGCTCGAAGAGGCCATTTTGTTCTGGAATAAAACTATCCTCAATCTTTACTACTATTTTAGTATTTTGTATAGGTTTACGAAGAGCTTGATCATTCATATTTTCTATAAATTGAAAAATGTCTGTAATACGGTACATTAGACCAGAACCAGTCCTCGCAACCTCGTGGTAGACACTAGGTATTAGATGATTGGAATCATTCGGTGGATTGTTTAGGCTATAAATAAAAGCGGGATTGTTAGTACTATAAATAACACGATCCACTTGATCTTGCTGTGAATGAACCCATGCCGCTAGCTGTTTATACGCCTTCTGATTTAACCAAACCCATTCATGAATTACTAGGTTTTGGTGTAAAAAATTGCTATCCTTCACTGGATCTAAGGTAAACGCTAATGCACCAATGAGTTGGCCTTCTTCTCTTACACCTACATAAAGTGTTTTTGCATTTTTTATGTGCTGCCGTTCATTCCATGTCCGTGTAATCATCCCATGATGCTTTTCTGCAAACTTATTGTATACAGCTACAATCTCCTCTTCGTCCGCAGGAGATAGTAATTGAACAAGATCCTTCTTACCAGTGCTGTTAAACGAGCCTGGTTTTATTTTAAATTCATACTTTATTGGACCATAGCCATATCCCATTTTTCGATAAAAGC
Source organism: Psychrobacillus faecigallinarum (assembly GCF_014836595.1). Lineage (GTDB taxonomy): Bacteria > Bacillota > Bacilli > Bacillales_A > Planococcaceae > Psychrobacillus > Psychrobacillus faecigallinarum. The sequence goes on from NZ_JACSQO010000010.1 coordinate 72,805, forward strand.
TTGAGCTAAATGGATAAAGAGCTACAAGTGTAACCTTTTCCTTCCGGGCCTCCTCATGAAAATGAGAAAGCAATTGGAAAGCAACCTTTTCTTTTTTATGTAGAATATGTACAGCTACCATTCCAATGCCGAAAATTCTTTGAAACTGTCCATTTATATTGCATTCGAAATCGCTTCTTCTGTATATACCTACTAATTGGCCCGCTTCATTAAAACAGCCATAATATTGGATGCCATTATGTTCCTTCTGTTCTCTTATGAATCGTTCTACAAGTTCCTGCTTTTTCTCCGATGACTGAATTCCCATCCCCGGGTAAGCCATTGAAACTAAATCTGCTGTAGCTGCATAATCCTTTTCCTCTAGAGCTCTAATCAATCCATCCATCCCCTTCCATCACGTCAAAACAATTTTTGCTTTTACTCACAACTTTTTGGGTAATATAAATGTATTATAAATTATTTTCTGGAATTAGATATAGCTTATTCCAGAAAATATATAGAAGCATAAATTAATGGAAATAATTAGCCCATGAAGCTTCAACCTATTCATATAACAAGTCATAAATATTCAGTTTCAGCTAATAAAGTACTATTATGAAATAAACGCATTAGAAATGTAAAATATGCAGGAGGTTATTTTATGAAAATCCAATTGCCTGTTAAAGGTTTTTCTCAATACGATGCAGCAGTGGATGCTAAATTCCAGGCCTCCGCCTGCGGGCCGGTTACCGTTTATGTGCTCTTAAATTATCTAATACCAGATAAACATGCTTATATGCCTAACGAATTATATAAAAATCTGAAGGGTACTCGAATTGGCCTGTTTACCTATCGCTTTATAAAATATTTGAGAAAGATGCTTGGCACTAGTTGGACAATAGACAAATGCTCCGTTGACGAAGCTATAGAGGAGCTACGTCAGGGGCGTCCAGTCGCATTGAAATTTGATAAGTATTTCACCTTTCAGTGGAGGAAAACATTTTCTTTTTCCTATCACTGGGTTCCACTTATCGGCTTTGAGCAGACTAGCAGTGGCCTTTTTTTAATCGTTCATGATAACGGAGGAAGAAATCGAGCGAGCACCATTCGAAAAATAAAGTATGAGTTAAATGCTCCTATACTCACCTTCGTAAAAATGGTTCCTCCACAGGTTACTTAGTAGACTGCAGCTGTCTTGCTAAAATGGTATATCCTTGATCATATAAGAAATCGTATTTATCAGACTCAATATTTTGAAGCTGAAGATGATCAAGCTCAGCATCAATTGGCACATCTCTTCTAATAGTAGCAAGTTGCTTTGAAAGATGAAGCATATCTAAATCCGTTTCGATTTTTGTTCGTTGGCCTGTTTTTAGCAGGTGGAGAGATTCTACTACATTTTCAACAGATCCATAGGTTTGAATAAGTTGTAATGCTGTCTTTGGTCCGATTCCCTTTACCCCTGCATAACCATCACTCGAATCCCCCATAAATGCCTTAACATCAGGGAAAAGTAAAGGGGAAATTCCATACTCCTGCTGAAATCTGTCCTCAGTGTACATATCGTATATTGTGAAGCCTTTTTTAGTAAAGGCAATTTCTGTAGAGGAATGTAATAATTGAAGTAAATCCTTGTCCCCACTCACAATCGTAAAGCGTGCGTCATCCTGCCATTTATGCGTAATGGATGCAATTGTATCGTCAGCTTCCATCCCTACTAACCCAAAGTTTTTCCAACCTAGATGCTCGGAAAGCTCCTGAGCCATATCAAATTGTGGAACAAGTTCAACAGCAGGTTTAGGTCGATTCGCTTTATATCCGTCAAAAAGCTCATTGCGAAATGTATTCATCCCTTTATCCCAGCAAATAGCCATATGAGTCGGTTGCATAATATTTTGTGCAGCTAGTACATGTCTTGCAAAGCCCTGTACCGCATTAGTTGGAATTCCTTTGTCATTTTTAAAATAATTGCCTGACATTGCTGTTGCAAAAAAAGAACGGAACAGAAGTGCCATGCCATCTATAACTAATACATGTGGTTTATCTTGGTTCATATATAACATCCTTCTTAATTTTATTAGCTTATAGTATACCATGGATTGAACTCCAAAATTGTGGGTATATAATCTATAAAAATAATCGGAGGATAATATATGAATATTCATAACGGGTCTCTTTATTGGCCAACTACTACAAAAGCATTTGAACCTAAAATAGCGGTACATCCATTAGATATGTATGATGTTGTGATCGTTGGTGCAGGAATGTCAGGCTCTTTGACTGCCTTGGCTCTCGCGGAAGCAGGCTTACAGGTAGCTCTATTAGATAAACGAGTAATGGGCTCAGGCAGTACAAGTGCAAACACTGGCCTGCTACAATATTCAAATGACATTATGTTACATGAGCTAATTGACCAAATTGGAGAAAAAGATGCAGTTCGTTTCTATCAGCTTTGCTACGAGGCAATGGATCATTTAGAGCTTGTCGCTAAAAGTTTAGATGAAGATCCTGACTTTATTAGAAGACCGAGCCTATGCTTTGCAAGTGAGGAAAATGACGTAGAAAAACTGAAGGCGGAATACATAACTCTACAAAAGTATAACTTTCCATGTGACTATCTAGGAAGAAATGAGATAGCGAGCAAATTCTCCTTTGAGAAGGATGGTGCTCTACTGACGCTGGGAGATGCAGAGGTGAACCCTTTGAAATTTGTTCAAGGAGTTCTAAGAAAAGCTGAAAACCTAGGTGTTCACTTGTTCCCTTATACGGAAGTGATAGATGTAGTAGATGTAAGTGACCATTTAGACATTCGCACTTCTGGACAAAACTTCTTTGCTAAGAACATTGTCTACACAACCGGTTATGAAACAACGCCGGTAGGAAAACGTGTTGGTGCAGACATTAATCGTTCCTATGTAATGGTGAGTAATGTAGTGAAGGATTTATCCGATTGGCATGAGCAGGCTTTAATATGGGAGACACAGCGTCCCTATTTGTATGCTCGGACGTGTAAGGAAGGACGTATAATCGTCGGTGGATTAGACGAGGACAAACCAGAGGCACCTCAATCAGATGAGCTAATCATGAAAAGAGCTGAAAATCTCTTAAAACAAATTAAAGAATTATTTCCTAAATACGATTTAAGTATCGATTACGCCTATGCGGCTAGTTTCGGAGAATCAATTGATAACCTCCCATTCATCGGTCAGCATCCAACGAAGGACAAACACTATTATCTATTAGGGTACGGTGGAAACGGAACTGTTTACAGTATGCTAGGCTCTCATATATTAAGAGATTTATTGACTGGTCAAAAGAATGATGATGCTGAGATTGTTCAATTGGAGAAGAAATACGGGGTTCGATAATTTTAAAATAAAATAATGAGGCAAGTGCTGTCTTATTTATGGAAAGCAAGAATGTTGTTAAAACCACATTCTTGCTTTTTAGTTACTTGAAATTTTGGGGATGGAGTACTAGGTGTTACTATCCACTTCTCTTTTTTCATCTAAGAATTTATCTGCTACCTCTTTCATATTTAGGGATTCAAAACCATATCTATCCCTCAAAAATTCTACATGCTTTAAGATTTCCTCTAAAAAGCGTAGGTTTTCTTCTATATTTTTTCCGAAGTTATGTGGATGCCACCAGAGATGAAACACCTTATCTTCCCTTGCTGCTTCCGTTAATCCTTTTTTTATTCTTTCTAGTCTTAGCCCTTCTAATACACGAAGTTTTTTGTTGTATGGACGCAGAAATCTACTAGATTTTATATTTAAAACGGAAGTTGCCTTTATACTATTTATACTGTAAGTATGGTGACCAGTCACCATAATATAGGCGTCTAGCAGACGCATTGCTCTCTTAATCGGCAAATTAGTTTTGCTTGTATATGGCCTATAGATCCAGCTATCTTCATTTCCTCTATAGGCACTGATACCGTACATTTTACAAACTTTCAAATACTCTTCATTTGTTTGGTTTCTGGGAAATACTAAAGAAGTAACACCCTCCTGTAGTTCTGCCACGTTCTCTAAATCCTTTTCAAAGTTTTTAATACTTTGTCCAGATTCTAAACAGTAATAATGAGAAAATGTATGTGTCGCGATTTCTTGATTTGGAGCTGTCTTAATAACTTCAATCAATGAACCTGCGTAGTGGTAAGGGTCTACACTCTCCTCCTCTCCAACATAGGATAATATGTGTTTAGGAGAAAATTCCTCTTGTTCATATGGGAGATCTAAATTATCCAGTCTTTGTAACAGCTCTTTTTTATTTTTACAATATAGCATCCCAACAATCGCCCAAGTAGCGTGGATCTCATAATCATTAAACAACTGCAGCATTCTAGGAATGGCAATCCGAGACCCTAATAAATTTCCCTTATACTTTTCCAATGAAAGAACGTCATGTACTCCCCAATTCATCTCCATGTCTAAAGAAATTACAAGAACACCCAGTTTCTCTTCACCTCCTCATATATAAATTTCTTCCCCACAAAACTATCTTACCAACAGAGGATTTTGCCTTATAACCTGAATATACTTCTACGATATCCCCTCCGAATTCTAGCTTAAAGTTTCGTATATTTTCATTGTCCGTAAGCCCACCCATGTCATAACGTTTATGATTAGACCTTTTAAAGTAAAGGATATTATGCCACAGCAAATATCTACTTGCTTCACTTAACATTCTTTTTTCTATTGCGCTTTTAAATTCCTTATAATAAGAAGCGGAGTATAGCGACAGCACGTTTTCACCATCAGAAATATATACTCGATAACATAGAGTTTCTTTATCGCTATTTAATATTTTTGTAATAACTAAAGCATTCTGATCTCTAAGTCTTTTCATTGTATTTATATGAAAAGCATTACAAGAATAGGTATCCTTAGTTTTAGCAAATGCATTATAAAACCTCTGGAAATCATATATGTCTCTAATTGTGGGATTATCTAATTCTTCTATTATAAATTCCCTATTCATTGCTCTTCTAATTTGTTTTCTATTGCTAGATCTTAAATCAAAGAATAATAATTCTTCCTCTCTTGTTAAATCAATACAGCTTGTTTCCACCTTTGAAAGTCCCGATGAAAAGGTGGAATGAGAAAACCCTTCAATATCTTTGCTTGATTGCAACTCTTGATTTTTTTCAGAAAAATAGTAGCTGTGCATTTTAAAAAACAAAAATTTTCTTTCCAAAACAATTATAAAGGCACCTTCTCTTTATTTTACTTTTCTTCTCATCTTGTGTGCACTATTAGCCTGGTCCAGCTTTAATCTCTCAATAATTTGAAAACCAAATAATTTTAGCTTTTCTTGACTCGCCTTATCTGTAAAATCCACCAATACATAGATATTATTTGGAAGATAGATCTTTTGTATAAAAGAGAGTTGTTTTTCAAGTTCTTGTCTATTCCACGAACCTAAATATACGGACCTTGCTGGTAATTCCTTGAGAAAAACCGTATCTTCATTAAAGATAAAATTTTCATTTACCCAAAATGCCTTAGAAGGATCGATTGAATAATAACCTTTGCTTTTCCTAAAAGCCTTCTCCAGCGACTCCCTTCTATTATTTTCTGAAGTCAGTATATCTATATTAGTCACACCTTTAAAATCACTTACTGCCTTTACTTGAGTATCAGTAAGCCTCGCTAAAAGGTATTTATATTTTCTTACACTAAGAGATTTACTCTTTTTGAATGCAACCTTTTTTCTTGCTAATTGTTTTTTCTTTAAGAAAAAGATTATTTTGGTGTACCTTGCCTTTAAAGTTTTAGTCGAAACTATAATACTATTAGATGAAGATGAATGTATTAAACTATTATTAGCGACTTTTATGTGATGGCTTAGTACCTTTTCAAGTTCGTAAATAGTAAAATCTGGGTGAAAGCCATATGCGTATTCTTCATAAGTCCCTCTACAGTTCAATACAAAGGAAAAAGCGACAATTTCCTTCTCAATTGCTACAGTAACCACTTTCAATTCCAGTGCAGCTATTTTGAGCTCCTGTGATAAATTTTCTAAAAAAGTAAGATCGTAAGAAGAAGAAAAGCAGAAAGGCTCTCTAGATTTACAAATGAATTCCTTATATTGAGAATAGGAAATTTCATCAATAGCCACATTACCTAGTTCTTGTAATCTTTCTATTCCTAATATATTATTTCCCTCATCTATGATGGGGGCATTCAAGCTCACAGTTACTTTACTCAGTAAATTTCGAGCTTTTAAATATGCAGAAAGCTTTAAGAAAAGAATTTCGCTCATTTCTGTAAAATGAAACACAGCATGTTTATGAGTCTCTATTAATTTATCCATCAAAAACATAAGCACTCTATCTAGATTAGAATGCTGTACTATAAAATCTAATTTACATATTCCAGGAAGAGATAACATTTGATAAATAGGTATTTTATATTTTATTGATATATTAAAAGGAAAAAAAGCTATTACTTTTAAATTTTCCTTAATACCAAATACTGTTACATTATGGTTAAAAGCTTTGTTCTTCCACCAATTTATAAAAAATTCATATTCAAAAAAATGGTTAGTATTGTGGTTTAATTCTAGAATGGAGGACCATTCCTTCTTATACATCTGCAATTGCATAGGACTTTTTATAACGAAAAGTTCCAAATAAAACTCCTTTCTTTTTTTATTTAAACCAAATCGTCAGTAAAAAAACTATATGATTATGCTTTTGTCATAGAAAACTTCTCCAGTAAGAGCAATAAGCGTTTTTACTGTGACGGAGTCGTTTTTCATATACAGCCTCCTACGTTATAGTAGTTCTTTTTTATTAATCACTTTATGATAAACTGAACACGTTTTTTCATACATAATTGAAAACGTAAAAGATTCTAAGTAAATATTTCTGCTTTTTTTCCCCATTCTTAATCGTAGTTCCTCATCTTCGATCAATCTTTTTAAAAGGTCCGAGAGATTGTCCTTAATAAGAAATCCATTTTTGTTATTAGAAACCGCCTCTTTTACACCCCCTACGTCTGAAGAAATCACAGGAAGACTGTGCATCATAGCTTCTAATATACTTAATGGTAATCCCTCCCACGAAGAAGTGAGCACAAACAGGTCAGAGTTTTTCAATACAGAAGAGACATCAGAGCAATTACCTAAAAAAAAGACTCTATTATCTAGCTCATTTTCTACAGTTGCTAACATTACTTCTTGCTTTAATGATCCATCCCCTACAAAAATCATTTTCCATTGCAGGTCTTTTATTTGAGCTAAAGCTTTTATTACATCTAGATGTTTTTTGGGGGCTTCAAAACGTGCAACCATTACTATTACTACTTCATCCTTTTTGGTCCTATTACTTAAAATGCTGTTATCATGCACTCCGTTTGTAATTGTTACTAGTTTTTCCGAAGGAAGTACTCCATTATTTATGGCTAACAGGCGATCTTGTTCACACACAGTTATAACAGTGCGTGATAATTTTCCAACTTGTTTTTCAATCAATCTATAAAACATTTTTTTTCTTGTTTCAACCCCTTCAGCAAATGCCCAACCGTGTGCTGTAAAAACAAACGGAAGCCGCAGAGACCAACAAGCAATTCTTCCTAATATACCAGCTTTAGACGAATGAATAGCGACGATATCTGGACTAAGTTCCTTTAGCTTTTTCCTAATCTCCAAGATAGCCTGAACATCTTTCCATAGGTTAATATTTCTCCTTAAAAACTTTGTTCGAACATATGCAATACCATCTACAACTAAATCCGAATCGGTAGTTTCTTCACCACCCGACATTATAGTAACCTCATGACCATCAGTTATAAGCTGTCTAGATAAATCCCGTACGTGGACTTGGGCTCCTCCAAGCTCATTCATATGGGTTATCAATTGAACAATGCGCATTTATCTCCCTCTTCTACATAGGGTTATTTAAGTAATCATCATCTTAGTAACACCGAAAACAGTTCTTTTAACAATCTTCTCTTTTAATATGAAACCGTGTTTTTCTAGCTCTGCTATTTTCTTTTTTTCTCGTCGTTTAACAAAAACGAATAGCTTATTCACATTACTTTTCTTTTTTATATAGGAACAAATATCCGCTATATTTTCTATTTTCCAATTTTCTATTGAAATAGAGCTTTTTCTAAAGTCCTTCAAATAGGATATCTCATCTATACGAAATACCTTTTCGTTTAACCAAATAACATTCTCGTATTTAACCTCTTCACTATCATAAAACCCTTTACTTCCTCCATAAATTTTTGTACAAATATCTCTCATAAATGGCTGAAATATAGAGTATTTAGAAGTTGAATCCTTTATAGTAAGTTCCGTATATGACTTAATTCCATCTCTAGCTTTTACATCTTTTCTTGGTATTTCATATATATAGTAACTTTTCATATGGAATATTTTTTTAAATTGCATTGCAAGAAATTCTAATATTATTTTCCTAGCTTCTTTTGCTTCACCTTTACGGAAAATATTTTTTATGATGTATACAGCTTTACCTAGCTTGTTTCTTTTAAATAACACTATCTTTTGGTTTAATTTTACTGTTGAGATTAAACCTTCTTTACCCGATAATATTCTCCTGTACATTCGACTTAATAGTGTACTAGATGAAAAAATCATTTTAGTCGTATGATCCACATCTGTATTCCACTCAAATTTATACGTTTCATATCCAATACTTAAATCGAAAACTGTTATGTCCCGTTCACTACATTGAAGGATTTTTTCTTTTTCTAGAATTCTACCTGGACTAAATACATCGTAATCATCATCAAATCCTAGTACATAGCTGATATATCTTCCTCTGCATCGGTATCCATAGTTAAAGGCAATCATTTTACCATCCAAGTAAAGGCCATCTATCTCAGTTTGACAATCTCCAGTAGTTCGAGTGGCTAAACTCTTATAAAACTCTCTTTCTTGTTTATAAGTAAAACGACTCGTATCATGTTTCTTTTTCCATCTCTTATGATGAATATCAAATATTTCTTCCATTTTATCTGGCCCTGTTACTAATACATCAACATTCCCATTTTCCCTTATACGTTTTTCTCTTCTATCTAATCGGTGTATTTTTTTCCGCTTTTTCATATATTCTTCAAGTTCAATTTTCTTTAAATTAATGTATGGAGTAATAACACGATGTTTAGTATGAGGATAATTATTTTTTTGCAGAAAGTTACTTAACGCACGAAAGGTGTCACTGCTTTCAAGTATGCCATGCAATTTAAAAACTACATGCTTTTTCTTTTCTATAATTGAGTCAATTACAAATCTAATAAGGGCTTCTAGTTTTCTATTAAAAGCGATAATTTCCATATAATTTGCTTGACCTAGACCTAAAAAGGAGTATTCATACAAAGCACCTTTTTTTGTATATAGAAAAGGAAATATAGCTACTATCTTTCCATTGTCTTTTACAACGGAAATTTCAATATTTTCACTTCCTCCCAGATGCTTCCACCATTCATATATCCACATAAATTCTACAAACGGATTTGTGTTTTGCTTAGTATCTAGTATCTTTGTCCATTCCTTTTCAACAAGTGCCAAATCCTCAAAAGAGACAATTGTATGCAGCTCCAAGTTTTTCAGTAGCTCAATCCTTTCTTCTAATTGATCCATTTCTCTTTTATATAATTTATAATTGTTTTTGTTTCAGATACTTTAAATAAAGTGATCAGTAATATATATATAACTATCCCTACTAATACAACAATAGATAGTTTTAATAATTCACCCATAACTAAAGATTGATTTAAGAAATAGACAACCCCACCCATACCTCCTGCGGCAATAGATACTTTTACAAAAGTAATGAGGCATTCCTTTAAACCAAAAGGTCCAATTTTTTTTCTCAGATGAATTACTAAAAGAAAAGAGCAAAATAATGCTGAAATACTCGTAGCTAGCGCTAAACCACTTATGCCTAAAAATCTGGAAAGGATTAAATTAAGAACTATATTTAATCCAACTGCAATAGCAGCATTATACATAGGCGTTTTAGAATCCTGTAACGAATAAAATGTTCTATTGAGAATTTCTCTAATTGCATAACCAATCATTCCAATGCAATAAAAAAATAATGCATGAGAAGTCATTTCCACTGCTTGACCATCAAAATGTCCATGACCAAATAATATTTTGATTATTGGATTAACAAGTATCATTATTCCAACACTAGCTGGAACCACAATAATTATTACACTGGATATTACCTCACTAATAGACTTTTTAAAGTCCTTTTGATTGTCTTGTGCCGCCATCTTTGAGATGAGAGGGAACATAACTGTAACAAAGGAGAGTACAAAAATCCCTTGAACAAAATCATTTAAACGACTTGCATATGTTAACGCCGATATCCCGCCTTCTACCAACATGGATGCAATTGTTTTATCAACCATTAAGTTTATTTGATCAATGGATATTCCAATCATTACTGGAAAAACAATAGTAGCCATTTTTTTTATATTTTTATCTGAGATACTTACAATACGCTCATATTTATAATTAGTTTTCTTGAGTGCAGGAAATAGAAACAGCATTTGAAAAAAGGCAGCTAAAACACTTCCTATAGCTAAAACAACTATATTCGAATGTACGCTAAAATATATGGACAAAATGATGATGAAATTGAATGGTAAACCTACCATTGCTGAGGCAGTAAATTTTTCGTTTATTTGCAGATATCCTATAAACAATTGAGTTAGACTAGTAAAATATATCCCTATCAAGCCTATGCGAGTGAACATCACTGCAATTTTCAATGTCTCCCCATCGAAGCCTAAGGCAAACACTTTTACAAGTAGGTTAGAAGATAGCAAACCTATCACTATTATTCCTGTAGTAATGATAAGAACTATGTTTATCAAATTATTAGTAAACCCCAATGCCGATCTCTTTCCGTCCTCGTGTTCAATTTGTTTATACATAGGTATATATGCAGTCGAAATACCTGCAATAATAAGACTGAACAAAACAGAGGTAATAGTGATGGAAATGATATACGCATCACTAATAGCAGTTGCTCCATAAAAATAAGATAAAGTTATATCGCGTAGAAAGCCTGTGACCTTTGATAAAACTGCTATAATCATTAAAAATACTGCTGTCTTTTTCATCTTATCAATAGAATTTCCTTCTTTTCTCAAGAATTTATATTTATCCAACCACTACTCATATTCGTAGATATTTTTTATCGCAAATAGTAATAATAAATAGAAGCTTTCATTTGATAGTGCATTTATTGATAGATAACTAATACCCATAGCTAAAAGAGGCAGCCAGCTGATGAACGCTGTTCTTCTAAGCTTCTTGGAAGAGGCAAAGACAGTTAACACCGTTATAAACAGGAAGAAAATGATAAAGCCTAATAATCCCCATACAACAAATAGCTCTATAAGAATGTTATGCGTTTCAAGATAAACTCCAGATCTTATATGGTAATCCTGAATTCCCATACCAAAAACCATTAGCTTCCAATCTGAATTCATAAGTGTGAAGTAACTTTCGGCAATAATATTCCTATTACTTGTCAAAGCATCAGGGTCATTAATATAATTTGTAAACCTTGAAAAAAGCAAATCTAACAAAGAAAGAATTTCTTCATGATAAAAAAAAGAAAGTATCGTCGTGAGGATAATAATCATTACGATAAAATGGATTAACTTCTTACTCTTCCTAAGCGAAAGCAGAAGTTTTAGGAGCAAGAACATTAAAGTTATCGTAACAACCAATATGAACATTCTAGAAAGACTCAATATTCCAAAGCCTGCGAAAAAGACAAATAGAAGGGGATAAAATATTTTTTTACCTATACCCTTTCCTCTTAAAACAAGATGAAGCATCGAAAACATGGCTACCATAATATACATAGAAAAATAATTAGAATCTCCAGCTCCGCCGCGAAAACGAATCGTCGCATTTTGATTCAAAATTGATCCGTATAGCTGATAGAACTCTACAATTCCATACAATATAGAAATAACTAACCCTACAAGAAAGTACTTAATCGTATTTAAATGATTATATGTGTTCTTTGAATAGATTAAGTACAAAGCAGCATATAAAACTGCACCTATCCAACTAAAAAGTAAAAAGATAGATTTTAAATTATACGAAAATAAATGTAATGCTTCATAAAAAATAATAAAAATAATAAAAAATAAATACCATTTTGATATATCAATATTTCTGCATTTAATCACTAGCTTAACAAGAGATATACAAATAAGAATGTTCAAAGAAGGAATTGACACAGTACTTGCTGTAAAATGCATTATCCCTAAATTAGGAATTAAAAAGACTAATATAGAAAAGTTTTGATCAATAGTAGAGAATAATATACGAGCAATAAAGTAAATTACAAGTACATACATCCCAAGACCACTATTCAACAGCTGGTCACCAATGAGACAGAAAATAGTAAAAAAAACATCTAAAATCATCCAGCTGTCTTTAAATAGAAAATTTGTAATTTGAGATTGTGGCCTACTGTAGAACACTACTGTATACCTGTCCAAGTTGATATTTAAATTGAGCAATATCACTTAACTCTTCTGCTCTTTGATATGCACCATTTTTTAACCTTTGGTATTCTTTTACAGAATTTAACAGTATGATTATCGCCTCTACAAACTCAAAATCATTTTCACAAATGTACGAGCATGAATCATCTACTATATTGTCTATGCCTGGTAGAAGAGGCACTATCACAGGCTTACTTAAAGCTAGTGCTTCCATTAGAACCATAGGCAAACCTTCTGATTTGGATGTCATTACAAAAACTTTAGAGTGTAAAAGTGCTGGGTAAGGATTCATTTGGAATCCTCTTATTTCAATATTTTTTTGCAAATTTCTTTGTAAAATAACTTTTTGACATACTTGCTCTAGAGACCCGCCACCTAGCATGACTACTCTAAGATTTGGAATTATTTCAATCACCTTTTCACATATACCAATAAATCGAAGCGGATTTTTTATATCTTCATATCTACCGATAAATGCTATATCAAAATCTTTATCCTCCACTAAAAGGGCATTTTTCTTTATCGCATTTATATCTACGATGTTTTTTATTGAGATACATCTAGAAGGAAATCTATTTAAAAATGAAGTTTCTTTTATGATAGGAGATACTACAACTATTTTTTGTATTTTTAAGCATGCTAGAAAAAATACGATAGAATATTTATTTACAGATTGAAGCCAATGTGGATTTTGATGAATATGGGATATAACTGGAATAGTAAAAGTTGCTAACGAACATTTTATAGTTGCAGTAAAATCATGGGCATGTATTAAATCGGGTTTCCATTCTCTAATAATTTTTCTGAGTTGCCGTATAGATAGTTGTTTCATTTCTACATGCTCAATACCTCTGTTTTGTAGAACGTCTTCAATTAACCCACTCGGAGAAGCATAAGCACTTTCATATGAATCTGAAAGAGTGGTGATAATTCCAATTGCTACGTTTTCTGCTCCAGCCAAATCATTAGAACTTAATACATGTAATATTCTTTTTTTCATTTCAACCCCCCCTGTATTTTAAAAGTAAGAGCCACTTCACGTTAGAAATTTATTTTGAAAACAATTAAACAAGTTACTTCTAGTAGGGTTAGTTTACTTATCTCCGTAATACTGATAGTAATAATGATCTTTTTCTATTTTGTAATTGTTCAAAATCATACCTATAACCTTTGCCTGAGAGTTATCCAGTGCTTCTTTTACTTTGCTTAAGGTCTTTTTTTCTGTTTTACCTGCACTTATCACTATTAATGTCCCATCACATTTATTGGCTAATATTTGCGCATCTGAAACTGAAAGTATTGGAGGAGCATCATAAATGATAAGATCGTATAGTTTCCTTGTTTCTTTTATAAAATTATCCATTTCAGCTGAATCTAATATTTCGTTTGGATTAGATGGAATAGTACCACAGGTTATTAAATCCAAATTCTCTTTACCTGAATTCTTAATGATACTTGGAAGGCTCTCCTCATTCCGCAGGAAACAACTTAGTCCTTTGGAGATATGTTTATTGAATGTATAATGGACTGTCGGTTTTCTTAAATCGGCATCTACCAGCAATACCTTTTTTCCTGCTTGTGCAAAGATCAAAGCTAAATTGGAGGCTATTGTCGACTTTCCTTCACCTACAGAAGGAGAGGTAATAAGAAGAGTTTTAAATTCCCTATCTCTCATTGCAAACTTAATATTTGCCCTTATGGTACGAAACTGCTCAGCAACTATTGAATTTAGTTGAGAGTTCAATACTAGTCTTTTACCCTTCGGAATGGTCTTTTTCTGGATCACTTTTTTCCCTCCTCCTCCTCTTTCTTTGTGTTCCTACAACATCCATCACATTTGTATTTATTGGACTAACTATACCCAGCAAGGGATAGTCAATAAGTTCTTCTATATCCTCTTCAGTCTTGACAGTAGTATTAATGAGGTAGAAAAAATAAGCTAAGCCTATTCCGAAAACAACTCCTAGGATGCTAGCAATTATTAAATTTAATGGTAGGTTAGGCTTAATAGGCTTAACACTCTTCTTTTCTAGTGCTGGAGATAAAATAGTAACATTATCAATGCTCATAATTTTTTTTATCTCTTCCTGAAATACATCTGCAGTCATATTGGCTGTTGCTACGGCTGTTTTAAGTTTTTCATGCTCAACAGAAATATTTAATACCTGAGAATTTTGTTCATTCGTTACAGATATTTCTTCAGCAAGAAGATCAGATGTCGTTAACAGAGATAGATTTTCTATAACCTTATCTAAAATGACAGGACTTTTAATAATGACATTATAAGTATTTATAATTTGTAAATTTGATTGAATATCTTGAGTTTCTAAACGGTTACTACTTTTTTCTTTTTGATTAATAAGAAGTTGAGTTGTAGCTTCATATTTAGGTGTTAGAAAAAAGTAGCTAATAACACCTGTTATTAGCACAAATGAAAGAAAGACTGTTATTAACAATATTCTTTTCTTCCTTAACAGTAGATAGAACTCATTGAGACTCATATCCTTATCCATGTTTATCTACTCCCTCTATTTACAACTATCAATTAAGTTACGTCTTTTGACTATGAGGACCATTTTCCTGTTACAACTATCCAAAATGTATTTATTAATATTTTTAAATCTAAGAAAAAGGAACAGTTCTCTACGTAATACAAATCATATTTTAGTTTTTCACCATGAGTAATGGTTGACCTACCTCGAATTTGAGCGTATCCAGTAATTCCCGGTCTCATAAGTAAGCGTTTTTTTTGTATAGGAGAATAATGTGTAGTAATCTCAATCATTTCTGGCCTTGGTCCAACTAAGCTCATATCTCCAATTAAAACATTCCATAATTGGGGCAATTCATCTATGCTATATTTCCTGTAAATTATTCCCACCTTCGTTATTTTAATATGGTCTGGCTTTTCAAATGTAAAGTTTTGAGGCACTTCGTAGCCCCACTGATATGAATGACCTGGAGAATCTACATCTGATGAATCCATTGTTCGAAACTTCCATATTAAAAAAATCCGTTCATGTCGTCCTCCCCTTAGCTGATAAAAAAATATAGGAAAACCTGAGACAAAATATGAAATTATAGAAAAAATTAAGAGAAATGGAGAGAGAATAACTAGAAGAATAAAACTTCCTAAAATATCCAATAATCGCTTTCCATATTTTTGATAAATTACAGATTCCTCCTTTCAAAAATAATTATTATTCTGTACTAGTTCTTTTACATTCATTCTGGATTAATTTTTAATACTAAAGAAATATATGAAAAAAACTAAAAGTATTATTCAAAAATAATATACTTAATCAAACGCTTATAAATTGCCTTCTAGCACTTAAATAACTCTTTTGTTTTGAAGTTTCTTGAAATTCGACCTCATAATTTTTCTTAATAGAGTATATTCACTTAGACAAGCAATAAAGAACAAAAATTTATGATTGTTTTGAGAAAATCCACGACAAAAAAACACCAGTTGTTTCTTAACTGGTGTTTTTTCCATTATTAGTAAAACTTTCAATAGAGTACTTGTTTAATAAAGCTCAAAGAAAACGATAAGATATAAAAGTAGATAATGTTAATTGGTAGACGAGAGAAAAATTTAAACATTTCTATGTAAATAAATTTTTCTTTGTTTTCATTATTCACCATCGCTATCACTATCTTTATCATCAACTTCCTTTCCTCTTGGTGGAAGCATACCCATCTTCTCTAATAGTTTAGGTAGATTCATCGCTACAAACATAAAAACAACAGTAATTATTGCTAAGTCGTAAGCGCCATAGCCTATCGTTAAGCCAACGCAAGCAGTTATCCAAAGATTTGCTGCAGTAGTTAGTCCTCTTTTTACATTATCCTTGTCTACCCAAATAACCCCTGCTCCAAGGAACCCAATACCACTGATGACTTGCGCAGCTAAACGCATTGGGTCCATGTATGGCCCTTGGTTTAACGTGGATAAGCTCATGGCTAATGTAGAGCCTAAGCAAACTAAAATATGTGTTCGTATACCGGCAGGCTTATGCTTAATAGCTCTCTCCAGGCCAATTAGCAATCCGATAAACGTTGCAACAGCTAATCTAATGTACAGATCAACATGTGAGTTAAATAATGAAGTGATAAAATCCATTGAGCATTACCTCCCTTAACAGGTTAGTCTAATTCTACAGTATATTGCTCTTTGGAAAGTCTTTATTCCCAAAAACAGATCTGTGACTTGTTGCCATCTAAATCATATAGCTCAAAATAAGTATTAAGGCCATCCTTTTGTATCGATGACACTCGGACTCCACGAGCCGAGAGTAGCTGATGGGTCTCATCAATGCTTGAAGAAAAGAAGATTGGATATGTAGCATTATCTTGTGCGGCCGGCTCTCCCTTTTCTAACGTCAATGGGACACTGCTCTCTCCAATTTTCAAAATAACGTAGTGGTCTTCCTTGTAATGCTCCTCTAGTCCTAACATTTCCTGATACCAACGACTTGCCTTTTCAATCTCACGGACCTTTAAACAGACAGTATCAATTCGTTCAATTAAGCTCATAGTTTCTCCTCCCCAAAAAGATATTTTATGTTTTATTCGCGAAAGAACGCTCAATTCCTTTTAAGTTACTCCCAATAATTCGACATCAAGTCTGCTGACCAGTTTGGCTGTTTTACCTCTCCCTTTGGAAGAAATTCGTTCATGACAGGCTTAATGTCTAAAACCGGTGTTCCATCTATGGCATCCAACCCTTTTACAAAGATTGATAATCCCTCCCGTTTAATGAGTTCCACAGTAGTAAGCCCTATTTTATTTGGACGATTTTTACCACGTTGAGCGAATATACCAACCTTCGGGTAGTCCGTGTTATTTCTCGGATGCCTAGCAGTATATTGAATCTTATCGTCTGATACAAGGTGAAATAAAAAAATAATCTCTACATGACTAAATGCGTCAATACCATCTAAACTTGTCACGTCCCAATCATTGTTCAATCTTATCTCAGATACTACTTGTCCCCAATAATCATCCTCCGGAGTTTTTCTAGTGTTATGTACCGTTCCAATAGAACTAACGTTAAATGTATTCATAATATTCTCCCCTTTATACAAGCATAGCAAATCATTCTTAAAGGAAACATTACTTATTTGTTATATGAGGTGATAGCTAATTCAAATGAGGACATTAAAGGATTCTCATTAAACCTTGTGGAAATAAATAGAATAAAGGGGGAAATGAAATGATCACACAAGCAACTAAAGAGGAAGTCGAATATATTCTTTCTCATGCAGTAAGCTCTACTTATGATGCAACTCAAATAGAAATTAGTGAAGAAAAGGCAGTCGCAATGCTCCAAGGAGTTTTAGATAAAGGAGGGTTCTACTTAATTGCCAAAGAAGAAGACGGTACCATTACTGGATGGATACTGCTAGGAAAAAACACAGATTACTTTACGGATCAAACATATGGTTTTATTTATGAAATTTATGTACTACCCGAGCACAGAGGGAAAGGTCTATCTAAGTTGCTAATAAACGAAGGAAACGCCTATTGGAAGAGCCAGGGCTTCGACGAGGTTCGTCTAAATGTCTTTGCCTCCAATTTCGCTAAGGAAATTTATAGAAAAATGGGCTTCGAAGAGGTCAACTTCATCATGAAAGCAAAGTTATAAATAGATTCAATAATGACATACACACACCTATGGGGCTCTTGAATCTTTCAAGAGCCCTTTCCTTTGTATAGCAAGATTTATGACCGTTCGCAACAAAATCAACCTTTTGGACAGATTCATCATGCAATTAAGGCTAATCCGGCCCTATATAGTGTTTTTTAATCAGTAAGCAAGCTCCAGCATAGACATTTGAAGCAGAAAAACAAACTTATGACCGTTCGGAGCACATTTATGACCGGATAGATTTTTTTATGACCGGATAGGAAAATTTATGACCGCATAAGCCGGATTTATGACCGCATAGAAAATTTTATGACCGTTCGCAATAAAATCAACCTTTTGGACAGATTCATCATGTAATCAATGCTAAACCGGCCCTATTTATTGTTTTTTAATTAGAAAGCAAGCTCCAGCATAGACATTTGAAGCAGAAAAACAAACTTATGACCGTTCGGAGCACATTTATGACCGGATAGATTTTTTTATGACCGGATAGGAAAATTTATGACCGCATAAGCCGGATTTATGACCGGATAGAAAATTTTATGACCGTTCGCACTCATTTGCCCATTATCTCCCTATAAAAAACTCCTTCTTTAAGCCCTATAATCTTATCAGCCTCCAGACCTAGCAATAGTTAATCCTCTCGCTCAATGTGGAAATCATTTCTATTTTCTACAATGAAATGGTAAAGCAATGAAAGGAGTAACTAGCGCTGTAAATTAATTGAAAATTATAACATCAAGATGCACTCATACGTACTGTTCTTAATTCAAAGGAGGAGTTGGAAGATGTCGAGTTTTACCAGATGGGCATTTGGCAATAAAGCGGGTGTAGCGGTATTAACCGTTTTAGTATTAGTAATTGGAGTGTTTAGTTATTTTAGATTGCCGATGGAGTTTTTACCCTCTGCCGATAATCCGCAGGTAACCATTATCACTATGGGACCTGGTACAGATGCGAAAACGATGGAGAGCGAAGTGACCAGTCCTATTGAGAGGGCTGTTGTTGGATTGAACGGTAAGTCTTCGGTTTATTCTAGAACCGGGGATGGGTATTCCCATGTAGATCTTGTGTATGAATCTGGCTATGATATGAAACAAGCAAAACAAGAAGTGCAGGAGGCATTGACCCGTGTACCTTTGCCACCTTCTATATCCGAACCAGTTGTTTCCCAGCTTCACACATCCATGATCCCAATTATCAATATTGCGATCACATTTGAGGACGGCCTCACTTCTGAAAACATGGAGCTTGCGAAAAATGAGCTGAAGTCACGTTTTCAAGAGGTTAAAGGAGTTGCAAATGTTGATGTGTATGGGATTACTGAATCCACCATTTCGATTCGTTTAGATGAGGACAAATTAGCGGATTCTCAAATTCCTCTTCAATCGGTAATGACAATCCTCCAGGGGCAAAATACGGCTGTTTCTGTTGGTGAGAAAAATATCGATGGGAAGACGAGCAATATCAAAGTGATTGGTGACTTAACTAGCATAGAAAAGCTAAAAAATCTCTCGATAGTCCCTGATGTGACGTTAGGCGAAATTGCAGTAATTGAAGAGACAATTGACTCCAGCTTTATTAGTAGATTTAATGGCAAGGAAAGCTTAGATATAAGCATTACAAAGGATAGCACATCGAATGCTGTTACAATCAGCAAGGAAATCGAGCAAGTGACAAAAGAATTGAATGAACAATATAAGCAGCAGAAGTCTGTTATTTATGTATCCTCTTCTGATTTGGTTCAAAATTCTGTTCACACAATGATGAAAGAGGTTTTGCTTGGCGCACTTTTTGCAACCATTGTTATTATGATTTTCCTACGCAATATCCGCTCTACTTTCATAACAATTATTTCTATTCCGTTATCCCTTTGCTTAACGCTATTTTTACTCTGGATTTCGGGAGTTACGCTCAATATTTTAACACTAGGTGGTGTAGCTGTTGCGGTTGGCCGTTTAGTAGATGACAGTATTGTCGTTATTGAAAATATTTTCCGGAAGATGCAAACGGAGAAGTTTTCTGTTCAGATGGTCATAGATGCTACAAAGCAGGTAGGGGTTGCGATTACCGCATCAACGCTTACAACAGTGGCAGTATTCCTTCCTATGAGTTTATTGGATGGCACCCTGCAGGATTTCCTTCTTCCGTTTGCTTTAACAGTAACCTATTCTCTATTAGCCTCCTTGTTAGTAGCACTGACTGTCGTTCCTATTATGAGCGCAGGCTTATTGAAAAACACGAAACTTCCGGAGCATAAACCCGCTGTCCGTTTTCCAAAGGCTGTAACCTGGTCTTTAAATCATAAGTGGGTTATCTTTGTAGTTTCTTTATTCCTGTTTGCTGGCTCAATTGGCACTTACCTTTTAATTCCTAAAGGAGCAGTGGATAATTCTTCTGCGGATTTTATTACGGCTTCCTTAAGCTATCCGTCTAATACACCTGTAGAGGAGGTTAAGGAAAAAACGATTGAAATGGAATCCCTTATTCGGGAGATGGAGGAAGTCGATTTTGTTTTTGCACAAGTTGGTACGCCTCCCGAAGCAGCACAATATGGATCTGTAGGATCTCAGACCGAGGCACTTTTTAGCATTTTATTGGACGACAAAAAAGATATAGATAAGGTCATAGAGGCTATAGAAGAAAAACGCGGTCAGTTTCCAAAGGCTGAATTAGAAATTACTGCTGCTTCCTTTATGATGGGAGGAACTAGCACAAGTATTAACATTGATATTGTGGGCGATGACTTAGCAAGTCTGGAAAAGCTGGCACCAGTTATTCAAGAGAAGATAGAGCCTATTGAAGGAATCGAAAAGGTAACTACGAATCAGGATGAAAAGAAAACAGTACACTCCTTGGTAGTCGATTCATCTAAAGGAAACACCGAGCAAATTGCACAGCAATTAAGTGTTATGTTGAACAAGACACCTATCGGAACAATCCAGGTAGAGGATAAGCAAAAAACAGTTTTTCTAGAACCAATATTAGATACTAAAACACCAGAGGATTTAAAGGCTATCCAGATAATGACAAGCGATGGTCCTGTTCCTGTATCTTCTATAGCTACGCTACAAACTGAGCAACGCTCCACTATTCAGCTGCATAAGGATGGGAAGACTTATCTCCGAGTAACGGCATCTGTGGATCCAGCTAAGCTTTCAGAGGTAGCAAGTGACATGAATATTGCTATTTTTGGAGATAATGAAAAGGAAAAAGGTATAGACATTCCAAAGGACACACAGGTTTTCATTGGTGGCTCCAGCAGTCAACAAGCAGAGGAATTTGAAGATTTATTTTTAATCATGCTCGTTTCTATTGGCCTAGTTTTTCTAATTATGGTCATTACCTTTAAATCTATAAGAACTCCAATTGCCATTCTTTGTTCCCTACCCCTAGCTGCAATCGGTGCAGTTTTAGGAATAGTGATTAGCGGGATTTCTGTAGATATCACCGCATTACTAGGTGCTTTGATGTTAATCGGAATTGTTGTTACCAATGCTATTGTATTATTGGACAGAGTAAAGCAAAATGAAAAAACCATGACCATTCGCGAGTCCTTAGTAGAAGCAACCTCTACAAGAATGCGACCAATATTCATGACAGCAATCGCCACTATATGTGCAATGCTTCCACTGTTGTTAAAGCAAGCGGAAACAGGTAGCCTTGTATCACAAAGTCTTGCAATCGTCGTGATTGGTGGGCTTGCAATGGCAACGCTTCTAACCTTAATAGTTGTGCCATGTATTTATGAGCTACTCTATTATAGAAAGTCTAGGAAGCAAAGAATGGCGAAAGAAAGAAGCTAAATATGTTAATCATAAATAAAACCAGATCTAGCTCAATGACTAGATCTGGTTTTATCTTTTTTATTTGAAAGAAATTAGTTCTCCCACAGTATTTCCATCATTACCTACTGCTTTAATAATTCCAACACCTGGAGCTAAATAAAACGTAACTCCATATTCTTTACTTTTGAATATGACAACATTTTGGAATGTCCCTGCTTTGACCTTTACAGTACTAGTTGTACTAATAACATCTATATTTTGTGTTACTCTGTTGTTTTCTTCATCATAGAAAATTTCTTTTGTTTGCTTGCCTTCAATTAGAGGAAATTCAATAGCAAATAATCCCCAATCTGTATGATTCACACCAAAAGAAAAAATCTGTTTACCTTCGACATTGTTAATCTCATTATACACATAACTCTCATATTGCTTACCTGGAACGGTTAAAATAGTTTGAATATAACCATCTTCCTTTATAACAGTAGTAACGAAATCTCTTTTAGTATTCTCTGTAAAACTTGGAGAATAAGTAAGCTTCATACCCGCTTTTGGGACTAGCCCACCGTTTACCTCTTTGTTAAGCAAAGCAAGTTTGCTTTTTGAAGGAGTTTCATATTTTACTTTTGACCCCTTTTGAACAAAGCTACTTGCACCTAATCCGTATAAGCCACCGTTTGAACTCTTATAAGTGTAGACTCTATATTCTTCACCTTTTTTAAGTGTTCTCACTTTGCTAAGTGAGCCATTAGCTCCGATTTTTACTAAGTCGGTGTCCGCTAGAATTGTTACTTTACCAATTTGTCCTACTTTTAGTTCCGTCTTACCCCACATCACCTTGTGTGTGGCTGCCTCTGCGGATGTATTAGCTGTCGCCGTAATTCCCAAAGCTAAAACACCTACTAGTACTGCTTTACTAAGTTTTTTAATCATTTTAACTCTCTCCCTTCCCTCTTATTCTATCAGAAAATAAAAAAATATAGTTGATATTGGTTAAATATAATAAAATTTGTAATTTTAAAATATTATTTTCATATATTTTCCATTTATTATACAATAACATCTTCTAAAATTCGTGTTTCCTAATTAACCCCTTTTCTCATGCTAAGATAGAGTATAAAAAATAAATTCTAAAAGTTTGTAACGAATTGATAATTTTATAGATATATAGGGTGAAAGGAGGTTGAACATTGGGGGAGCTTACGGAAATTTATAAGCAATATGCGGATGGTGTCTTTAAATATTTGATGGTTCTTTGCAACAATACAGACGTTGCAGAGGAGCTAACACAGGAGACTTTTTATCAGGCAGTTCGATCAATCGATAATTATAATGGTGAGTGCAAAATGTCAGTTTGGCTCTGTCAAATTGCCAAGCATACATATTATAAATACGTAGATAAGCAAGTAAAACAGCCAAAACAAGCCAATGCGCCAAACCATGTACCTTCACTCGAAAGCAACCTAATTGAGAACGAAAATAAAATTGCGCTTTATCGTACGATTCATTTGTTGGAGGAGCCATTTAAAGAAATTGTGCTGCTGCGTATGTTAGGTGGCCTAAGCTTTAAGGAGATTGGTGAAATACACAAAAAAAATGAAAATTGGGCAAGGGTTAGTTTTTACCGAGCGAAGTTAAAATTAAGGGAGAGAGGAATTTTAGATGAAGAATGAATGCTATATTGTACGTGATTTGTTACCCACTTACATAGATAAGCTTTGTAGTCTAGAGAGTGCAGAGTTTGTAGATCAACATATTGCCACATGTGACAAATGTACACAAATCGCAAAACAAATGCGTGCTGAATTCGATATAGATGAAAACGTTGACATAACGGCTAATATGGAACAAAAGAAACCATTAAAAAAACTTGCAAACTTTTTTAATGCACAAAGAGGTTATACAGCTTTTTTGCGTGCAGCATTTTGGATTTCACTCATAGTAACCGTTGGATTTTTCATATATTCTCTGAGTGTATTAAATGATATAAACGATGAACGAAAAGTAGCACGATCGGTTGAGCAGGAAAAGCAAGAGGTAATGGAACAGTCATTTGAAGTCTTGTCTACTAATCTAGATGAAACAGCACTTCAAAAAATATTTCAGGAATACAGCGACCATCTGCAGCATTTAGCCGTATTTTCTACCGATCACATAAATGATTTCACACTCATCAGGGAAGGGATAACACATCCTTATTCTATTGATTTTTCTCGGCTAAAAGAAGGACCTTCTAACGCTTATCCTATTAATTATTCTCAAGCGGAGTTAGTTGTTGGAGATGGTGGAACAGTTACAGAATTAATCATACCGAATGATTATGATATTGGTACTGTGGCAATGGCCAATGAAGAATGGATTATCCAATTTGAATATAAGGAAGCATATTTTGATACTGTGGAAAGGGCACATCAATCTAAATATTATGGGCCATCTAATTGGATAATCTTTCAGCTACCACTTATATTACTAGTCATCACATCGTTTATATTAGGTAACTGGATCTTTCAAAAACGTATTACCAAACCAGTGAATAATATGTTGGACTAGTATTTAAAATTAGTAGTCCCTCTTATTGCTAAATATATAGTTTGCTTGATTGCAAGAATCAACTATATTGAACACTTTTTTTAATTGAAAAGTCCAAAACTGCCTGACAAATTATTGGATTTAATATTTTTACCATAAGAAAAGAGCTGTCCTAAGGGCAGCTCTTTTGCTAATTAACGTGATGGTTTAATTGGGGCACATTCCGTACAGCTTTTTTGATTACTTCCCTTAAACTTCGTAAATGTTTTTTCAAAAAGATTCCCACAGGAACATTTAAACTGTAATTTTTGGGAGAAACCTTTATATTCAGTAGAAAGTAATTCACTTGTTGAATTCTTTTTAACATACTCACGGATTTCTTCAATCGTCCATTTTTTATTCATCATGACACCTCCGACATAGCTTCCGAATAGACATGCAGGAAGAAGCTTCGGAAACTTCCTTTCAATCGGGATCATCTGCTCCTAATCTACCTAAGGTCACTATTATATCATAGGAATTGTTTCCTTTACCATTTACACTAGCTGAAATTCAGCATCCTCTGGATACAACGAAACATAGCTATCCTGCTCCTGCTCGTAAGCAATTTCAACACCTTCTGTCAATTCGTGTTCAGATAGCTTCTTCCAGATAGTGTTAAAACCAATCTCTACATCTACGACAAAAATTGTAATTGTTCCTGCCCCTGCTCCGACCTCCAAACCACTTACGTCCCCATTTCCTGTGAAAAGGAGAGCCTCCTCTATAATATCCTCAACATCAAAGCACTTTTTCTCTGTCGCTTCAAACTGAGCTTCATCAGCTTCTTCATAGCGATACTGGACAACTAGTTTGTTCATGTCTTTGTCATTCACAAATTCATAGCCCAGATTTGCTTTTTCCTTGGCTAATTTTTTCACAATTTTTTTAGGACTTTCCCAAAACCTTAAGGACGGCCTCTCCTCTATTCCTTCTTTTCCTAATGTACCAGTTAAAATACTTAATGGAAATTTATAATTCCATGCCTGCCAATATAGCGTTTCCTTACCATTCTTCTTTATCATTCTTATCATCATCTTAACCGGTCCCCTTTGTTTTCCTTTAGATGTGCTTTTATGATTTAATATCCTTTACCATTACATCAATTGGCTCCCCACCATTGTCCAAAGATATTTGGTTAACGTTTATCAATTTCTGGCCTGATATTACTTGTCGAATTCTTTGAATGGCAATATCCATGTCTTCAACAAAGCAAGTGATAATAACCCTTGATTCGTCGTTAATATCAACACCATCCGGGAAGCCTATACTAGTTTCCATAAGCTCTTTCTCAATCATTTCATATAATTCGAAGCTAGCTTTTTTCAATACGTCATATTCACTTACTCCGTTATCATTGTGGATAACAATATCTATCGCTTCTTTTTCATCGCTATTTACGTAGCCTTGGCTCCGCTTTTCCTCTACTAATCTTTTCATCAGCTTACTTCCGTTATCAAAAAGTTTAAGCTGGATTTCTTCGGACTCTTTGCTGACTCCAATAACTCCATATTCGACGCAAATTCTCTTCTGATGCTTCCACACTTTCCAATAATGCGTTTCATGAGCTAACTTTTTGGACAGTTCATACATATAATAAAAACTCCTTTGTTTAATTATTATATTATTAATAATATTATAATTATATCTCATTTTGATAGTTTGTCGCTTTAAATACCCTTATACTAAAAGGACAGAAGAACAATTGTGTTCATTATGTAAAATTTATTCCAGTATCTAACCATTGCTTAACAATTAGTCTTTGGATTGGTATGTATTTGCGCTTATGTAGTTTCCGTCTTCCTGTAGTAAAGAGACACTGCTTTCGTTTAATAGCTTCTGTTCAAGTAAAATCTTTTGTATTGCTACAATACCTAAATCTTCATCTACTACGAAGAAATAAATGGTAGCTCCGCTTTCATTGATTGTGATACCTTCCGTATAGCCTATACCTGTAGACAATAAACTATCATTTATCTTATCTTGTAAATCATAGCTTGCCTGTCTAAAAGTCTCATATTCTGCTGCATCTTCACGATACGCAATGTCCACCTTTATTTCCTTATCCTCATGGCATTGGACAAATCCTTGATTTTCTTTCTCCTCTACTAACCGTTTCATTAATTTATTGCCTCTTTCAAATAAACTTAGCGGTTGCTCCTCACTTTTATTGCTCACTCCTAGTACTCCATAGGTAAAATGTAGACTTCTTCCGGATTTCCACACCTCCCAGTAGTGTGTTTCATTAGGCAACTTTTTAAGCAGCTTATACATACTTCTCCCCCTAATCTAATTACGTATGTTAATTATATCTAACTTTCGGTATGGTTGTGGAATTCTTCTTTACAGTTTCTCTTTGTACAAGCATCATACAATCTAACTTTTTTAAATAAATTGGCTATGTTAAGGGCTGGGGTTGATTTTTCGTGAGGTGATTTTATTTGTGAAATGTTACACTTAAACGAACGTCTCAGGTTAGTTTAAATTGGTATTTTTTGAAGATGACGGATTATCTGTTGGAGGTATAAAAATGAAAGAAAAAAAGTTTGACATTTTAATGATATTTCAATTAATTTTTGCAGTCCTTGGTATGTTAGTTGGTATTTACAGTAAGGTTACGGAAAATTACAACTTACTACCATTGATGTTAATACTTCTAAGTGTAACGTTACTAATAATGGGAATACGAGAATATAAAAGAACTAAGAGTTTATTGTGGGGCATCTTTATTTTGTGCACTTCTTTATACATTTTAATCTCTGCGGTTGAAGGCATTATGATAAATTAAATAGAAGTAATATTTAACTTAAAAAACATTCAATATCTGTATTATAGTTTCTTTAATCTTGGAGGTTGGCTGGTTCTAGATACTTGCGGGATATGCAAAATTTTATTTTTTTGGCAATAAAAGAACCCACTTTTTCAAGTTTGTATTCCCTTTGCGCTTAATAGAATTATAGACATAGGTTGTATTTTTACTAACGATGCAGGTTAGTTGATTAAGGAATGGTAAAATTGAAGAAATAAAATGAGGTGTGGCAATGCTTTTAAATGACTATATTAATGAAAATTACCCTAACTTAAACCTTAGACCACCATTGTTTTATAACTGGGAAATTGGCATACGGTTCAAATTAGGGGTAGAGTGGGATGGAGAATACAATTTCGAAAACAGTACTTATGTTCAGGGGTTATATAAAAGGGCTGTCATGTTATTTGAATCCTTGCATTCACAAGACGAGGAGATTTTTGTTGTAGTAGATGTAGACGATTTTGGAAATGGAAAAACCTTTAAGCACAAAGCAAGGATTTTTTCTCCCTATGTCTATGAAAAATCAATCTTATATAAATTGAAGCATGCAGAAATACCTTATGTTTTCCCAGAAGATGATGAAGACGGGAAATGTAAAACACATAGGTTTACTCTTAAATGCAAGGCATCTGATATGAAATATATTTCATTGTTAAAGGCAGTATGCAATCAGGATTTAGGAATCCAACCAAGTATTTTTCATAGGATATATTTTATAAATATCAAAAGGAAAACCATTTTTCACGTGTACGATGATAGAGGATGTGATTTGATTGCTACCTTCCCTGAATCTATACGAGACATTTATAGCACATACAATGATTGGATATTAGATTACGACAAAGATGAAATAGATAAAGTATTTAAATAAGAAGTGCAGGTTTGTTTGAAAAAAGGAGGCGAAGTGATAAGTGGAGCAAGTAAATAGGTTTTTACGTTCTCTTATCTTTAATAAATACGATGAATTTGCAAATGCTTTGGGCTACACAAATTGGAAAGTTGCCGAAGAAAACACGTTCTATATTTATCGCCTAGAGGAAGACGCAGGTTGGTATGCAACAGAACTTCCAAGTAATAAGTGGGCAGTTTGGAATGATGAAGGACAACCCCCGTACTCTATGAGTGAATTTGCAACATGGTCCGAAGCAATTGGACAACTTCGAAAGTCATTTGTGGGAAAAGGATTACCAGAGGAATACTGGCAGCCCGAAGGATTTAAAGATAATGAGAATGTGTTTATGAAAGAACCTGACAGAGAAAAAAAGATGTAAAAAGAGAATTGCTTTATTCAACTCCCATGAAAATTAAAAAATGCCCAAAATATACAAGTTTACATACCAAAAGAGACTCAGAAATTGCTTTTTAAAAAAAGCTGAGCCTTCAGAATGTTTATATTAAGTTAGCCAGCCATAGCATCCTATACCCGTTTTTCACATTTTCATTCTCTGTGGTGTAGCGCTTGTTTTCCGCTACATGGATGGCTAACTGGTGCTTTAGTAAAAAAGGAAATCAAATTAATATGCTCTTGGCGAAAATATCCAAGGTCATTTTTTATTTGTATATTAAATCAACCCTCACCTTTAACATAGCCAATAAATATTAGAATTTTAAAAAGAGCGACCGTCATATAGACGGTTTGCTCTTTTCATTTTAGTTATCTTGACTAAGTGATTCTTGTGCAAGTGTTGCTAGCTCTTGTGCCTTAGAGCTAATTTCTTGAATAGTTGCAGAAAATTCTTGAATGGAACCGGATTGGTTGTCAGTCAATGTATTTACCTCTGAGAAAGCTTGGTTCAACGTTAACAGAAGCCCTTGAATGTTTTTTGTTATGTCATTAATCTGATTTACATTTTCCTTCGAATTGGTTGCTAGCTTACGTATTTCATTCGCTACAACGGAAAAGCCCTTCCCTACATCCCCTGCTCTAGCCGCTTCAATCGCTGCATTTAAACCAAGCAGATTACTTTGGTCTGATATTCCCTTAACTACAGAAGAAATTTCACCGATTTGCTCTGCACTTGAGCTTACGGCTTTCATTTGAGACGTAATATCTGTCACTCGATCAGCAAGTGAAGTCACCGATTCACTTATATCTTCAATGCCTGCTGCTGTTTGCTCCACAATTACAGAAAAGCTTTCAGCCATTTCAAATAGCTTGTTTGCCTTTTCCAAGCTTGTTCCGATTCCTACACCGCCTATTACATTACCCTCATCATCATGAAGAGGTAGTGCACGAGCTATTAACGGAAATCCGAATAGCTCCTTCGGAAGGACTGCCGATAAAGGAGAATCGGTTCTAATCGCATTTGTTACGATATCCCCTTCCATTAATGGATCACCTGGGTTTACATTTAAAGCAAACGTTTTACCTGGTATATTAATGATCAGCTTCTCCGTATCGTAAATTCCAACAGTTATATCGTCCTGGACAAGCTCATTAAGCAATGGAGCAACTTTAACAAATGCTTTTATTAAATCATGTTCTGCCATCAATTTTCACTCTTTCTATTAATATGGTAGGTTTCTTTGACCGTAGTTCACTGAAATCCATTTTAATGTTGTAAATTCATCTAAGCTCCATTGGCCATTTAAGCGACCTAAGCCAGATTGCTTTTCACCACCGAAGGCTACAATCGGTTCATCATTAATCGTTAAATCATTAACATGAATCATCCCTGTGTGTACCTTCTTAGCCATTTCCACTCCTCGTTCTAGATTAGATGTATGAATAGCTCCACTTAGTCCAAAACGAGTATTGTTAGCAATATCAATTGCCTCTTCTTCTGTATCAAAAGGAATAACACATACTACTGGTCCGAAAAGCTCTTCCTGAGAAACACTCATGTCAGTCGTAACATCTGTTAAAATGGTTGGCTCTAGCAATCTTCCAGTAACATTCCCTTTAAGGTAAGGTGTAGCACCTTCTTCAATCCCTTTTTCGATCAAGGCTTGCAGGGTTTGGGCTTGGCGATCATTGATAACTGGCCCAATGATTGTTTCAGGATTTAATGGATC
This sequence comes from Psychrobacillus faecigallinarum, assembly GCF_014836595.1. Lineage (GTDB taxonomy): Bacteria > Bacillota > Bacilli > Bacillales_A > Planococcaceae > Psychrobacillus > Psychrobacillus faecigallinarum. Next base: position 103,135 of record NZ_JACSQO010000010.1, read on the forward strand.
ACCGACTTTAAGAGAAGAAACCTTTTGTGCATATTTTTCAATGAACTCTTTATAAATAGATCGTTGAACAAGAATTCTATTTGCTGACATACAAATTTGTCCTTGATGGGTAAATCTACTGAAAGTAGCAGCATTCACAGCATACTCGAGGTCAGCATCCTCTAAAATAATAAAAGCACTGTTGCCGCCTAGCTCAAGTAATGGCTTTTTGAAGTTTTTAATAGCTACCTGACCAATATAGCTTCCTACTTGTGTAGATCCAGTGAAGGAGATAATTCTTGGAATTGGGTGCTCCACAAATGCATCGCCAATTTCTTTGATATCTGTAACAACGACATTTATTAATCCTTTCGGTACTCCTGCTTCTTCAAAGATTTTTCCGATTAGCGTTCCGCCCATAATAGGTGTGTCATCATGAGGTTTTAATACGACACCATTTCCAGCTCCTAGTGCAGGTGCAACAGATTTCATCGATAAGAAGAATGGGAAGTTAAATGGGCTAATAACTCCTACAACGCCTGCAGGAATTCGGTATAGTCTATTTTCCACGTCATCTATTGTAGAAGGTAGAATTTTCCCTTCCATTCTTAATGGGAAGGTAGCTGCCTCTTTAATGATGTTTTTAACAAGACCAATTTCGAATGCTGCCTTCAGTCTAGTACCACCTAATTCTTCCATAATAATAGAGGTGATTTCTTCCTCATGCTCTTCCATATATTTTACTGCATTTTCTAAGATATCACGTTTTTTATAAGGATTTACTTTGTCCCATTCTAGCTTCGCTGCATGTGCAGCCTTATATGCTAAATCTATATCTTCTACATTTGCTAGCTTGTATGTATTAATAGGCTTGTCATTGTAAGGGTTTGTATTATTTAACACGAGACTACTGTTTCCGTCTCTCCATTCACCAGCGATAAATTGTTTGCCTAACATTTCTAAGTTCATCTTTTTAACCTCCAGGATATTATTCTTATTAACTCTTTGATTATCGTCAGGATTAGTAAAATCTTTACTGAAATAGAAATGTATTGTGAATAATTTATCTAATAGTTACTGAAAAGTTTTAAAAATAGTCCCATACACCCATTCGATTCTTTCAGACAAACAAACATTATTACCTAATCTAATATATAAGAATAGCGCAAGAGTTATATCTGAGTTACTAAGAACTATTAATATAGATGGCTGATTTTCGCTTTAGGCGGTCGCTTTCCGTGGGGTGAGCGATAAGCCATCACCGTCGCTTACGCGTCGTTTGTGATGTCTTATCTGTCTCACTCATCCCACTGGAGTCGCCGCCTGACGCTTCAATCACAGGTGGAGGATGAATTAGATAAGTTAGAATGAAAAAAATTATACCGTTATATTTAGCTATTAAATCGAATTAATTTACACTTAAATTTTGAATATAGATGGTAGATTTCCGCTCTAGGCGGTCGCTTTCCGTGGGGTGCGCGATAAGTCATCACCGCCGCTTGCGCGTCGTTTGTGATGTCTCATCTGTCTCACTCATCCCACTGGAGTCGCCGCCTGTCGCTTCAATCACAGGTGGAGGGTGAATTAGATAAGTTAGAATGAAAAAAATTATACCGTTATATTTAGCTATTAAATCGAATTAATTTACACTTAAATT
>NZ_JACSQO010000010.1:104870-143967 GCF_014836595.1 Psychrobacillus faecigallinarum
TTGAATATAGATGGTAGATTTCCGCTTTAGGCGGTCGCTTCAATAATAGGTAGAGGGTGAATTAGATAAGTTAGAATGAAAAAAATTATACCGTTATATTTAGCCATTAAATCGAATTAATTTATACTTAAATTTTGAATATAGATGATAGATTTCCGCTCTAGGCGGTCGCTTTCCATGGGGTGAGCGATGAGCCATCACCGCCGCTTGCGCGTCGTTTGTGATGTCTCATCTGTCTCACTCATCCCACTGGAGTCGCCGCCTGTCACTTCAATCAACAGGATAAAATATTATTTAGAATTCCATTAGCTTGCTATGTAGATATAACTTTGTTAATGGCATATTTAGAATTTTATTTATTTTGTGTTCCTCCGTTAGTTATTAATGCTTGTTCTGCTAACCTCAATATGGCTACCAATTTATGTCCTTTCTATCTCCAATAAGACATCCTACAGATATCTAATTCTTCGTTTTAGAGCCTTTCCAAGATGGAAAATGAACAACATTACTTGAAAACTGCTCAAACAAAAAGTACAAAAATACCAATTAAGCCCATAATTATGAACGAAGTTGACACTTTCTTAAATATTTCACAATTGTGTTAAAGAACGTTCAAATCTTCTTGAACAATTCGTGAAGTCCGGTTTTTATATTCGTTTTTTTGAAGGCATGGTAATAAGATAGAGGCACAGAGAGGAATTCTTTGAAAGCAACACTAGTTACCTTAGCTTTTTATAATAGATTGGAAAGGGGTACAACGATGAAATTAAAATTGAAGTGGGCTCTCTTGACGATGGTTTTCACTATTGTCACTGTGTTAACAGGATGCGAGCCATTACTTGTTTTAGACCCTAAAGGCCCTCAAGCCGAGGCACAGGCAAATGATATTATGTTATCTATTTTCCTAATGTCGGGGATTGTGATTGTCGTTTTAGCTATCTTAGTTTTTGTGTTAATAAAATACCGTGCTTCTAAACAAAGCGAGGATTACGAGCCACCTCATATAGAAGGAAGTCCGATTGTGGAAGCAATTTGTATCGGTATTCCTATTATAATAGTTATTTTTCTTTCAATCGTTTCAGTTAGAAGTAACTATATTGTAGAGTCGACGCCTCAAGGCTATGAGGATCAGGAACCATTAATCATTTATGCATCTTCCTCTAACTGGAAATGGCATTTTAGTTATCCTGAACAAGGTATTGAAACGGTTAACTACTTATATATCCCAGCTAATCGTGCGATTGAGTTTAAACTATACTCCCACGGACCAATTACTAGCTTTTGGATTCCACAGCTAGGCGGGCAAAAGTATGCGATGTCTGATATGGTGACTACGTTACACTTAGCTGCCGATGTTGAAGGCGAGTTCATGGGCAGAAATGCGAACTTCAGTGGATCTGGATTTGCAGAAAACGTCTTTGATGTTACCTCTATGTCTAATGCCGATTTTGAAGATTGGGTAGAGGAAGTACATGAAACTGCACCTGCTCTTACAGAAGAGAAGTTTGAGGAATTATTAGAACCAGGTCATCTTGGCCGTTCAACTTATACAGGAACACATTTAGAATTCTCACCTGCTCCTAGTCATGACCATGGCGATAATGCAGAGGAATCTGAACACGAGCACCATGAATCAACTGATAAGGATGAGAAGTCCGATCATGAGAATCATGGACAAACTAATGAAACTGAGGAATCAGATCATTCTCAGCATTAATTGAAGGATTACAAGATTACTATAGTAAAAGCTATAGATTCCTGAAAGGAGAAACAAAAGTATGGATTTCTTTGATCGCTTTGCCGTACCACATCCAAGCTTTTTGATATATGCATCCATGGTCGGAATTGGCCTTACGATGGTTGCAATAGTTTTAGGTATTACCTACTTTAAGAAATGGGGATACCTCTGGCGTGAATGGATTACTACAGTAGACCATAAGCGTATTGGTATTATGTACTTGCTTACAGCATTATTGATGCTGTTCCGTGGTGGCGTTGACGCCATTATGATGCGCTATCAGCTTTCGATGCCAGAAAACACATTTTTAGATTCACAGCATTATAATGAAGTCTTCTCCACTCATGGAGTAGTAATGATTTTATTTATGGCAATGCCGTTTATCATCTTTTTCTTTAACTATGTTATTCCATTACAAATTGGAGCAAGAGATGTAGCGTTTCCACGTTTAAATGCACTTAGCTTCTGGCTGTTCTTTATGGGTATGGGATTATTCAACATTTCCTTCATCGTAGGTGGATCGCCTGATGCAGGTTGGACTTCTTATTTCCCACTTGCAGGCAATGAGTTCAGTACATCTGTTGGTACGAACTATTACATGATTGCTATTCAAATAGCTGGTCTTGGTACATTGATGACTGGTATTAACTTTATTACAACTATCCTGAAAATGAGAGCACCTGGTATGACTTTAATGAAAATGCCAATGTTCACATGGTCAGCGTTTATCGCAAACATCATTATCGTTTTCGCTTTCCCAGTATTAACTGTATTACTAGCAATGGGAACAATGGATAGACTGTTTGGGACAAACTTCTTTACAACGGACAATGGCGGAATGGATATGCTCTGGGCTAACCTGTTCTGGGTTTGGGGACATCCGGAGGTATACATTCTAATACTACCGGCATTCGGTTTATTCAGTGAGATTATTTCAACCTTTGCTCGACGCAATCTATATGGCTATAAGTCAATGGTTGCTTCCATGGTAGTTATTTCTGTCCTATCCTTTGTCGTATGGGCGCATCACTTCTTTACAATGGGTCAAGGTCCATTATCAAATAGTATCTTCTCGATCACTACGATGGCGATCGCTATTCCGACAGGGGTTAAAATATTTAACTGGCTGTTCACCCTATGGAAGGGGAAAATCGAGTTTACGACACCGATGCTTTACTCCATCATGTTCATTCCACTGTTCACTTTAGGTGGGGTTACAGGGGTAATGCTTGCAATGTCAGCAGCTGACTATCAATATCACAATACGATGTTCTTAGTTGCCCATTTCCATAACGTAATTATCCCTGGTGTTGTTTACGCAATGCTAGCTGGTCTTACTTACTATTGGCCGAAAATATTCGGCTTTATGTTAAACGAGCGACTAGGAAAATGGACTGCATGGTTATTATCCATCGGTTTCGTACTAGCCTTCATCCCAATGTATATTACGGGATTAGACGGTCAAGCGCGTCGTATGTACACTTACTCTGAGTCTACAGGTTTCGGAATGTGGAATATGGTTTCCTTCGTTGGAGCAGGTATTATGGCAGTAGCCTTCGCGTTACTTGTTTATAACATCTATTACAGTATCCGTTATGCTTCTCGCGATATTGGGGATGACCCATGGGATGCACGATCACTGGAATGGGCTACACATACACCAGTACCTGAATATAATTTCGCTGTTACACCTCAGGTCGAGTCTACACAAGCGTTTTGGGATTCTAAGAAAAACGGTCATGAAATATTCAAAGGAAAAATCGAGAAAATTCACATGCCGAATAATAGCGGTTTACCATTTATCATGAGCTGTATCTTCTTTGCCCTTGGGTTTGCAATGATCTTCAGCATATGGCCACTTGCCATCGTTTCATTGATTGGTATTTTAGGTTGTCTAGCATACCGTTCATTTGAACAGGATCATGGAAGATACATTTCGGTAGAGGAAATCGAAGAAACGGAAAGAAAATTGCGAGGTGCTAAAAAATGAAGGTAGATAAGTCACTTCCACTTGAGTACAGCACAGAGGAAAACAGCTTAAAAGTCTTGGGCTTTTGGATTTTCATCGGGGCGGAAATTATGCTTTTCGCAACACTTTTCGCCTCCTACTTCACCTTAGAGGATCGCATAGGTAGCGGTCCCTCTGGTGCAGATATTTTTGAAATAACACCAGTGTTAATTGAGACACTTTTACTTTTAACGAGTAGCTTTACAATCGGTCTTGCCATTCATGCAATGCGAATGAACCGTACAAAAGCAACAATGGCTTTCTTTGGGATTACACTTCTTCTAGGAGCTGCTTTCCTAGGAGTCGAGATTTACGAGTTTACACACTATATACATGTTGGAGCAGGACTTCAAACTAGTGCCTTTACGGCGATTTTATTGACGACGTTAGGGACACATGGTTTGCACGTAACATTTGGTTTCTTCTGGGGATTGTTCATTCTCCTACAAATCAAGAAGCGTGGTCTAACTCCGGAAACTGCTAATAAGTCATTTATTTTCTCTCTATATTGGCATTTCCTAGATGTGATTTGGATTTTCATCTTCAGCTTCATCTACTTGAAAGGAATGATGTAATATGAAAGAATTATTCCCTCTCAAGCAAGTAATGGGCTTTGCATTTTCATTGGTCCTAACAGCAGTAGCATTATTGGTGTACTTTATGGATATGTCCTTTGGAGTTGGAATGACTATCTTACTGCTGACTGCGTTTACCCAGGCCGGTTTACAGCTAGTGGTATTCATGCATGCTGGCGAAACGGATGATAAAAAATCCATTTATGTCAATGTCTATTACGGCTTATTGCTCGCATTATTAACGATTTTAGGTACGTTACTTGTAATGGTGTGGGATATGTAATAACGAAGAAGAGCGTCTATTAGGCGCTCTTTTTTTGTTGATAAAGATGGAAAGATATAAGAATAGATGACTGATTTTCGCTTTAGGCGAACGCTTTCCGTGGGGTGAGCGATAAGTCATCACCCGTCGCTTACGAGCGCGGTTGTGATGGCTTATCTGTCTCACTCATCCCACTGGAGTCGCCGCCTGTCGCTACAATCATAGGTTGTGTAGGAATAGAAAGTCATTTGAAAAAAGCTTGCTAAACTATCTAAACGGTTACTTGAAAAGAATGAGAGAGAGATGGGAGATTTCCGCTTTAGGCGGACGCTTTCCGTGGGGTGAGCGATAAGTCATCACCCGTCGCTTACGCGCGCGGTTGTGATGGCTTATCTGACTCCACTCATCCCACTGGAGTCGCCGCCTGTCGCTTCAATCATAGGTTGTGTGACGAGAAAGTAGTTAGGATAAAATCAAATTCAGTTCGGGCAGTTTGTATCAAAAATAAATCTCAAAAAATAAATGGCCGATCTCCGCTTTAGGCAGGCGCTTTCCGTGGGGTGAGCGATTAGCCATCACCGTCGCCTACGCGCGCGGTTGTGATAGCTTATCTGACTGACTCATCCCACTGGAGTCGCCGCCTGTCGCTTCAATCATAAAGTGTATGTAGGGTAAAATGTTGTGAGTCTGGAACAAGCTGAATTCATTAATATGTATCAAAATAAACCTCAATATAAGACTCAAAAAATAGATGGCTGATTTCCGCTTTCGGTGGACGCGTTCCGTGGGGTGAGCGATAAGTCATCACCTGTCGCTACAATCAATAAAGTGAGTAATTTTCATTTTTTGTAGGCAAATTGCTGCCTATAAAATTAACTCGTGTATATATTTTTTAAGCATGTTACATTCGAAATGTACCAAACAATTCCAAAAGAAGAAAGGAAGTAAGAATCGATGAAGTTTGAAGTTGAAACGCTACCTAACTATCGCTTGGTTTATGTACGACGGGTTGGTCCATATGGTTCTGCAAATATTGAAGTTATGCAGAAGTTAAAAAATTGGGCTAAAGAGAAAGATCTTTCGGGAACTATACTTGCTATCCAACAAGATAACCCTACGACAACACTTCCCGAAAACTGTAGATTTGATGCTTGTTTAGTGATTTCAGAGGATTATCAAGTGGATGATTCGATTTGTGAAGGCGAACTAGCTGCAGGTGAATATCTTGTTTACAAGGTTAAACATACAGCCGAGGACATTCAAATTGCATATGCTAGCATTTTTCCTTCTTTACAAGACAATGGATATCAAATTGACAACAAACCCATTTTAGAAAGGTACACGGAGGATATGGTAAACAACCATTATTGTGAAATATGTGTACCGGTAAAACCATTAAAGATTGGTTAAGAAAGTTGTGCCTTTCTGGACTTTGCACATGAGGAGTCACTACTTACACTTAACCAATAAAAAAAGGCATTTAGAGTAGCTCCTCTAAATACCTTGTTCACAGAGAGTATCTTGTTTAGATGCTCTCTTTTTTCAATTGTTTGGAGTTCAAAATCATTTCCTCTGAAGCAACTAATATCATCCCAATGATAAATGTGAAGACTGCTCCCATGACGATTCCGATTCCAACGCCCATAACTGTACTATACTCACTTATTAATGTTCCATATAAAAAGACAGCAATTCCTATAGTTAACAAGGCTGCACCTACAATTTTTGTAGCGTGTAACATTTTTACGTATGATTCCATTCGAAACACCCCTCTTAACCTATATTATTCACCTTGTTCACAATTTTGTCAATACTTTTTGTCCGAAATGTGAACGACTGTGAATAGTTAGAGGTCCCTTCTTCCCCAATTATATGCTTCCTCTCCAGTTACTATTAGCGTAAGTCATATAAACAAAAAAACTCCCCAGCAGATTCATACCTGCTGAGGAGCTCTCTATAATAATGGAAGTATTATTCCTTCCATCAACTTTATTATTGTGCAGTTAATCCACCATCGATTACGAATTCAGATCCAGTTGAATAGCTTGATTCGTCAGATGCTAGGTAAAGAACAAGGCTAGAAACTTCTTCAGATTGAGCTACACGTTTAAGTGGGATATGCTTAGCGAACTCTTTAATCATTTCTACCGCATCTCCTTGGGTAACCATTGGTGTTTCAATAACACCCGGGTGTACGGAGTTTACTCGAATGCCATAGTGAGCTAATTGAAGAGCTGCTGCCTTAGTCATACCACGAACAGCAAATTTCGTATCTGTATATCCGACTGCTCCACCTACTAATCCGTTCATAGAAGAGATGTTGACGATAGAACCACTACCTGCTTTTTGCATAGAAGGAACAACTGCTTTTGTTCCTAGGAATACAGAAACTTGGTTGATGTCCACAATTTTACGGTAGTCAGCTTCAGTCATTTCCATTAAAGGCTTGCTCATGCTGATACCAGCGTTGTTCACTAAGATGTTAGCTGGACCGAAAGCTTTTTCTGTTTCTTCAATAACAGTTGTCCAGTCCGCTTCTTTTGTTACGTCTTGTTTTACAAACAAGACGTTTTCTCCTAGTTCTTTCGCTAGAGCTTGTCCACCTTCCTCGTTCAAGTCAGTGAAGACAACTTTCGCACCTTCGCTTACGAATTTACGTACATGAGATTCACCCATACCACGAGCTCCACCAGTAATAATAGCAACTTTGTCTGTTAAACGACCCATTCAAATTCCTCCCACTAATCTATTTTTCTTTTTTGTAAACGGTTACAATTCCATTATATACCTACTTTATCCTAAATCAAGTAGATACAATAACGTTTAAACATTATGATATGAAGGAATTAATGTTAACAAAAATTTAGCCTAAAACACTTAATTTCCCCTATAAAACTGTCCTAAAAACAGTGGTTAAGATTTGCAAATTTGAGTCTATAACGCTACACGATTTTGACTTTATGGAAGGCAGGGATTAAAACCAAGGTAGACTACTCAGCAAAGCTTTCATACTCCCCTTGTAATAAGTATTTCTATTGGATTGTTCCAGTACTTTTTAATGCGATATCTACGGTTACATCAATTGGTAGGTTTGGGTATGCCTCTTCCCATTTTTTAAACGTACCTTTATCATATAGCTGCATTGTTCGATATCTAAGCCCGAATCCAAAGGGGTCTAGCTCTTCCTTTTGAAGCGTGGTGAGTAATTTCTCCAAATTTCCTTTTATCTCTTTGGAAGCTAATTTATTATATTTGTCTAAGTTGTTTAGGGGCAATTGCTTATTTGACTGGCTGATGACTCCTGTCATTTTTACGTCTACCTTGATGGATGTAGGTCGTTCATTATCATTTATTACTTTATATTTCATCTTAACGGTTCCCATATTTAGTACTAGCTTTAAATCATCAGTCACTATTTTAACGCTGTACCCACTTATACTATTTGCCAGTGAATTGTAGTCTCTCGTTAAACTAGAGGATAATTCAAGTGGCTTAATCCTCTCCTTCACTACTACGGATTTATTGACGATTAGCTGAGTACCTGACTCATTTGACTCCACGATTGGTATAATCGGATCAACACCTTCACCATGAAAATCTCTTCTAAATTCATATAAATAAGTTGAGACTATATAGGGACTTTCCGTACCTGTATTCCCAAAAAATTTAGTAAGTGGAGATGCAACTGCAGCCTCCCCCTTTGGTTCAGTTCTAAGTATAGCTTCCGCCGAAGGTTTAGCTACAGCAACCCAAGCGATTGTTTGTATATCCCCTCTTCTAAAAAGATAATCCATAAAATCCTTGAGCTCTTCTTCTAATAGCGCTTCATTTATTAGGATTATTTTTGCATGCCCAAATTCCAAAACCTTATCCGTATGTGTTTCTAATATTCTAACCGCTTCTTCTATATTTTCACCCTCATGCACTAAATACTGATAGCTCGGTTCTTTTTCTTGTTTGATGGATGAAACAGGGATAGCTAGCTTCAATGTAATTTTATATTTACCGCTTTCTTTTTCAGAAGGATCAATTCCAATCGCTGTAACAAATATTCGATTATCAATATCTTTAAATCCACAGCCCGAAAGAAAGCTTGTAATGACTAGTATAATTGTCAGAAATTTAAGATGAGCCATTAGACTTTAACCTCCGTTTTGCAAAAAGTAAACTTACGATTAAAACGATGTAGAATATTGGCAATATATTATAGAAATAAGTAGAAAGTTTAGTTAATTGATATTCACTAATTTGTCTCGTCACAGCTATTCCTATAATCCCGAATAGAAAAACAAATAGATAAGATGTGAGATTTCTTTCTTTCCATTTCAATTTTTTAAACAGAAAAATACTTTCAAATATTTTCAGTGAAACATGCCAGTGGATCAACAGGCTAATAAAGGCTACTCCCAAAAATAAAATGACAAAAATGAAAATGGCTCGCTCAATTATTCCAAACTTCATGCGTACAGCATCGCTTGTTGTCACCCAAGGAAAAGTAAAATTATCAATTTGTTCAAAGCCATTAAAACCTATAGGTATGAAATATGTTGTAAACAAAGTGAAGATACCTGTCAAACTTAAAATGACTATTTCCTTAAATCCTGCTTTCTTCTTAAACTTAATAAATTTATTGAAGATAATTATGTTCACAGCACCTATAAAAATATACGTAGATGCTGAATAGGCATTATAGCTTGGTAATTCATTGATGTGTGTAATAGCTACCTTTACAAAATCCCAATCTAATCGTGAATCAGTATATATTTTTACTACTAAAAAGAAAATGACAGGTACAAACAAAACTAACACGAGCTCAGTTGTGTAAAGAACACTTTTCTCCTTCATTAACACCCCAAAGGAGATGATCAATATAAATGCCAGAGTTGTTATGGTAACAGAAGTCTCATAAGACAAAAAAGTAGTAAACAGCATAACATACGTTGCAATAGTTATTAGACCCGCAGCATACCATGAAATTGCAAAGTAAAATAAAACAGGGTAATAAAACCACTTAGAAGTATACTTCTGTAATATTTCTGGAAAGGTCATATTTGGAAAATGCCTAAATAAGTTTATAACAGTGATAGTAAGAAATACTCCAACAATGATAGCAATAATCATGGACACTATGGCTCCATTTTTGCTCTCACTCATTAAAATTCTTGGCACAGATGCGATGATGTTAGTAACCATTGTGACAATTATTAAGTAATATAGATACCGGCTCATCCTTTTGATCGCACCCCTATTTCTTTCTTCTCCCCCCACCAATACATTTTTAGATAGGGCTCACCAAAGCTTCTTTTGTTAGCCAAGAACATTACAAGCCCTAGAGATCCTAGTATTAACCCTATCGTTCCAAAAAGCGTTGTATAGATGATTAGCATATATCGACAAATACGGATAGAAAAGCTCATCTCACTAATCGGAATGACAAAGCTTGTAATAGCAACAGCAGACACAATGATAATCATGATATTGGAGGTTAATGCTGCTTCAGTAGCCGCAGTTCCTAAGATCAGTCCTCCAACTGTCGTAGCTGTTGCAGAAATGGCCTTAGGCAATCGTATACTTGCCTCAGTAAGAAACTCCATGAAAATAAGCATGAATAATACCTCGATAAAGGACGGATAAGGCACTCCAAGTCTACTCCCTGCTACAGTAAGCGCCAATTCCGTTCTCATAACATCTGGGGTATAGGACGTCACGGCAACATACAACGCCGGTAAAATGAGACAGATGATCAAACCTATATACCTCAGTATCAATGTAAACGTAGTAATCCAAAAAGTATGATAGTTATCTTCCATCGAGAGCATAAAGTCAAAGAAAACAACGGGAGCTATTAATGCATGAGGACTCCCATTAATCATGACTACAACTTTTCCAGCGGCCAGATTATATGATATTCGATCAGGTCGCTCCGTCAAAATCAGGGTAGGAAAAAGAGTAATTTTAGACCCATTTAAGTGGAGCTGCAAATCTCCAGCAGACTGAATAAGTGTCGCATCTAAATTCTTTAATTTTTCTTTGACATTTTTGAGTACAGACTGTTTTACCGTCTTTTCGTCATAAATAATGGCCACGGGCTGGTGAGCCTTATCCTTCAATTGGTGCATTTCAAACTTTAAGGTAGGCTCATGATAACGCTGCCTAATAATGTTTAAATTCGTCTCAATATCCTCACTTAAAGCTAATTGTGGACCGTAAATAGTAGGCTCCATTAATGTTTGCTGTACTTCATTCGAATTCACTAATTTAATATCTATTAGATAAAACTCATCTTCTATAGCTACTAGGACATGTCCCTTCGTTATTTCAATTTGCAGTTCTTCTCCCGATTTCATCGTAGTTAAGTCCGGCAACGATTCGACATAAGATTGGTAACTCCCAAAGGATTTCATTTCAAAAAAAGGTTTAATAATCGTTCCATGTAGCTTAGCACCATCTACAACTGATTTTAAATAGAACATAAATACTGTATTCCCTTCCATTTGTAAGGGCTTGAAGATTATATCACTAGAAGGGGTAAACTTTTCAGATAGCTCATTCATCAATGTAGGAGGATTCGGTTTCGACATACTATCCAAGCTCATAGCCTCCATATAAGAATATTTTTAATACATTTAGGTTAACCGAAAGTACAAAATTCTAACCAATTAATGGCTTTAATTATGTAAGTCTTTAGAAAAAATGAAGAACCCCATTTCTTTTGAAATGAGGTTCTAGTTTTGGGGCAGTATATGGTTAATTTAAAGAGACAAGTTAGTCTTCCCTATATCTGTTGTTCTATATTCTCTACTTTTGTTTTATTTACACTTCCGACTTGTAACAATTTATATCTCACACCGTTTAATCGTGTATCTGTGATAGAGCGTTCCTATGACAAACAAAGCAAAATCTACAGCTTTAGATGTTTCGTTTAAGCTATATATAATACTCGTTTCAAAACTGGAGGTAAACATATGAAACGCACTTTATTGACTATGGTTTTCACAATCTTACTCTCAGGATGTGGACTTGAAACATTGACAATTGACGATTATTATAAAAAGAATTTAGAGAATGTATCCAAAATAGAAGTTTTTGACAGCAGTAATAGTAATAGTCGAACAACCACAAATAAAGAGGAAATAATGTCTTTTATAAAAGAAATTAAGGATATTAAATTTATACCAGACGAGGATCAAAGTGAAAGAGATGGATTTCTGTACTCCATTACTTTCTATGAGGACGACAAAGCAACCCTCCAATTCGGTTTAAATCAAATTGGTGATGACTATTATAATACCGAGCCTGATATTGAACCGATTGTATACGAATTTTTTAACTCTATGAGTGAACAAGACTAGTAAATATTATGTATTAATTCAAAACAACGCCCACCTGCATAAAGGTGGGCGTTGTTTGATGCATACACTATTGCCATTAAATCTGAGTAAAGATAACTAGCTACATGGTTAAACACTCTTGATCAGTAGATAAATAAAATAAGGTGCCCCTAAGATGAATACCACCATAGTGTAGTCTATCCACTCCTAATAAGTTGGCACCTTTTTACCTCCCCAGTAATTATCGATGATTCAACGCATCCGTTGGCTAAATATTACTTCACAAACTTTATAATTTGTAATCAATGATGCGCAGTTATTTATCACTATTTTCTTCCACCATTAGCAAACAACAGCTCTGAAAAATTATTTTTGCTATAATTTTCACAAAGTTGCGATTTATAAAAATTCTGTGATAAAATAAAATGAAATTTATTCCAGAAGAAAGTACATACCCTGAAAGTATTTTAAGTAAAAAGAAGACCGTTAACGCATTTAAACATTATCCAAAAACGTACTCGTGTTAAATAATTTAATAGATTAAAAGGTGGTTTGAAGTTGATAACGGTAAATAAAGAGCAAACTATATTTGATCACGTTGGACATAAAATAATGACAGATAGAGAGATTGACATAGTCACAAGATTAGAAGAACCATTAATAGTGGTTTTAGGAAATGTGTTAAGTAACGAAGAGTGCGATGAACTAATCAGATTGTCTAAGGACAGAATGAAACGTTCTAAAATTGGAACGACACGCGAAGTAAATGAGCAGAGAACAAGTAGTAGTTCGTTTATTGAAGAAAGTGAAAACGCTATTGTTGCTAGAATCGAAAAAAGAATCTCCTCTGTTATGAATATACCCATTGAACACGGAGAAGGCCTTCAAATCCTTCAGTATACACCCGGTCAAGAGTATAAAGCCCATTACGATTTCTTTTCATCAACTAGTAAAGTAGCAAATAATAATAGAATTAGTACTCTCGTTATGTACTTAAATGATGTAGAACTAGGTGGAGAAACTTTTTTCCCTAAACTAAATTTTACCGTAACACCTAAAAAAGGAATGGCAGTTTACTTTGAGTATTTCTATAACGACCAAACTTTAAATGAATTAACCTTACATGGTGGAGCACCAGTTATAGCAGGTGAAAAGTGGGTTGCTACTCAGTGGATGAGGAAGCAGAAGATAAGATGAAAAAAGAAAAAAAGAACACACTGTTATTTTTTTTGTAAAACAGTATGTTCTTTTCTTTAAGTATAGCTCACTTAGGAATCATTATTTTATATACGATTGTTCAGAAAAGGTAGGCAGCTCTTCGAAAGAGAAGATATAATAGAAAACTATGAGTATTTATTTAGAATAGTTTTTGCTAAATCAAGTGCAACAGCTAATTTTATTTGATTTTTCTTACTGAGCCCCTGTATATATTTAGTTATTGTTGTAATCTCTACAATCGGCTCAAGTTTCAAGAAACTTAGAAAACTCAAGCTGACATGTAACTTAGAAGAATAATCGGATTACCGAACGTTCTTCAATTTATTCTCTATCCTATATATTTATAGTGAGATAATTTCCTAAAGTAGTTTTTGATGCTCAAAGCAATATATATTGCCTTTAAAACGAGTTTTGTTTAATAAACAATATTTTTTAACCTTTTCGGAAACTGGATTTCCACATGTTTTACAATTCGAAAGGTGATTCTCATTCTTAATAGATTCCCTATCCTTTTCTTTCAACGTTTCAACATGCTTATCTCTTATATATAAATCAGTTATATTAGCACTCTTTATTTTATTGTATAGGTTCTGTAATTC
Source organism: Psychrobacillus faecigallinarum (assembly GCF_014836595.1). GTDB lineage: Bacteria > Bacillota > Bacilli > Bacillales_A > Planococcaceae > Psychrobacillus > Psychrobacillus faecigallinarum. The sequence goes on from NZ_JACSQO010000010.1 coordinate 118,602, forward strand.
ATTCGTAGAATAAATTGGTTCAGGATTTTGAAGCTTAAGTATATTGATCTTTCTCGTAATATACTCCGATAGTTCTATGTCATAAACGATTAAATCATTCGATTGTATTTTTCTTAATTCATCACTTACTTTAAAAGTACATCTTTTAGTAAAAGAGACCATTGAGACAAATTGTGTCTCACCTTCTATCTCGAGAACTCCCTTAATCGCTTGTATATGACCATAATTCTGATTAAATGGATTCATCATCGGAAATTTCCCATTAACACTCCACTTAGTCCTGCTCCTATCTCCATAAATAGTTCCACTATAATTCTTAGTCTCTACAACAAATATTGCAAAAGGAGTAAAGATAACATGATCAATTTGTGAATATCCAGACTTAGCTTTATTGTTTTCAATTAATACATCACTTAGATATTTGCTATTCTTAGGAAGTTGGTCAAGTTGTATATTGATCTTATATTCACCAAGCTCACCAATTCTTGAAGGAGTTGGTTTAGACTGTTTCTCTATTCTTTGCTTATTGGTAACAGATACTTTCTCGGTAGACTCTCTTTTAAAAATATTATTAATTATTCTTGAAAACATGTAGACTCTCCCCTTTTCTTATATATCGTTGATTCTTTAATTAATTTAATAATTCGTTTGTAATACAATAAATTCTCCATTATATCCAAATAAGCCATGTATTAATTAGACAGAAAAAAACCTCCTAATTCATCTTGAAAATTAGAAGGTCTTTGATTAAACTTCATTTAGCAATTGTTCCATATTTAGAATCTCTGTGTTTAGTTAGGTACATATGCTATAAATTCTAAAACTGAATCTGGTGAATCTCCATCAAATTCTAGACTATATAAACCTGAATCTGTCATGACTTCAGCTGTGTATGAATAGCCACCTTCCATCTCATTTTCCCATCCTACAACTTCTACTGTTTGATTAAAGATACTTGTTAATTCATCCACAGTTACTTTATTTTTAGGAGTAATGTAATAAGCATGCATTCCTCCACTCTCTTTATGAGATTCACAAATAAAGAATGTTTCGTAGAAGGAACACATTGCTCCCTCATAATATTCTTCTGTTATTAAATTTTCTGTAATTTTACTTTGTGCAGTATAGTAAAAATCTGTCACATTAATATAATAGTCATTAATTGTTGTCCCTACAAGTTTTGACAATTCCTCATTAATAATAATACCCAAGCGTTTTCCACTGTTGTCTACGATTTCTCCATTTTTAAATATATAATTTTGAGTAAAACCGTTTTCTGCTGTCACAATGAAACTATTTTCTTCTAAATTAGCACTATATGTCTCTGTTGATTGTAACTCAATTTCTACTAATTCTTCAATGGATTGTGTAGCTTCATTATAATTTAGAATCGATAAACTTTGGCGGATAGTACTTGCTTGAGCTTCTATTATTTCAAAAGCTAGTGCCTCTTTTTCAGTTCCATCTTCATATAGAAGTTTACCGATTGACTCTAAATATATATGTATATTTGACTCATAATTTTTTGATATATCTTCTATCCATTGATCATTTTCAAATTTATAGATTGTTACATTGCTATTTTTTATATCATCATTTATGCCAAGTACCATTTCCGGTACTTCATCTCCCTCAAAATCTACTGATTCAAGAAAACTACTATCTATACCTTGAATCCGGTCTTGATAAACAGCCGTTTTCTCAAACTCTGCTAAATACTGCTGAGTGGTTTTCTTTTCAATAACTTCTTCAATTATTTCTTTTTGCTCTTCTGTGTTAACTTTTGTATTTTCATTAGCACAACCAACTAATAGGAAGCTTAGAGCTAATACCGAAATTATTTTTTTAAGCATTACTTCTTTCCTCTCCTTAAACAACTAAATTTACATATTTATACTCCACTCATATATATCATTTCTTATATCGCCCCATTATTCCTTCTAAGTATTGCAAATCCGTCTCATATGCCCTGATAGATTTACTAAAATCTCCTCTAATACCATCTTTTTTATATGAATTTTTCAGAAGCCAACTAATATGTGAGATAATTCTTGAAGGATGAATATTCATTAAAGCATTATTTAACGCATTTCTTCTTTCTTCATCTGTTTTATTAGTTACTTCATAACCAAAGGTTCTTAAATCGCTAAAATCTTTCCAATTTTCTGCATTATGTTTATTCGAATTTGAAATTTCATCATTAGTTTTGGTTAATGGCATCATTTTCGGGACTTCAAACCTAGAATGTTTTTTAGAATGAGATTTCTTTATAGAAATCATTTTATTTCCAGACAATTCATAACCAGAATAGTTAGCCAACATTTCCCATAAAGTCATATTACTTTCTGAAATCATTCTATTTATTAATAACCTACGGGTATACAAATAGTCGAAGTACTTTTTAAGAACCGTATTATGTGCATTATTCCAAATAATAAATAGTAATTTTACAAGCCAGTAATCATTTCTAGTTATAGAACAAGCAGTTATTAATTCCTCTATATACCTATCAAACATTTTCTCAAATTCAGTTAAAAATTCATGATTATCTTTATATGATAAAATTTCAAATAAAATCATAAGATGAATTTCTTCTATATTTTTTTGTCCTACTATTTCTTTGACAAACCTATTCAGCGCCAGTTGAAAATCCTCTATTGTTTCTTCACTTAATACCGTAGACTTTATGTTATCTTTTGAGGTGTATTTTTGGCTAATATAGAATGCTAAATCACACCTATTAGTTTTTACTAATAAAGCTACAATTCTTAATAATTCTCCAAAATCTAAACACCGACCATTTATTTCAAAAAAAACATCATAAGGTAAACCTGAATCCTCATTAACATCCGGAATTAATATATTTAGTAAATATTCCATATCTTTCTTCATTACAGAGCTTTTTAGCATTCTTGTAAGTCTTTTCATCTTACTCACTAGTTCTTCATTTTTCTTTTTTAATTGTTTGTATTCTTCTAATTTAATATTCATAGTCGCAGCACCGTTCTCAGTTATTTTAGATTGAGATACAAGTCATTTACTATTTAAATTCTATTAAACAATAATATTACTATTTATATGTTTAATTACAAATAAAACCAATCCTCTATACATATCGGCATTATTAATAATATTTGAATTACCAAAATACAAGCTAATTAAAGGATACATGTTATTTTTTAGACCAAATACTAAGATTAATATTGAAATACTGGGCATGAGTTTAATTAAGATGTACTTAATATGTTTATCAACTATTTTCAATCATTACTTTTGGACTACCTAGAAAGCAAAAGAAGAGCGATTCTAAAGTTCTTAAGCTATTTGAACATGCAAAGTTTTTGGCTTGATACTAAATGATATAGACAAAAAAGAAAACCCTTGAATACCAAGGGTTTTGACATGTGACATAAACCATATAATTTCCTAAGAATAAACCATAAAGTTCCCACGCTTAGAGCCACATGACTTTAAAGAATTTTTAAGAAGAATATATTATAAAATATCTTAATTAAAAATCAAAAATAAGGAAATAACTATAAAGCTCTCTACTTTAGGAAAACTTATGCTTTATTTTTATACTTTAGGAAATTATATAATTTATTTATTTTTCTTGAAATTATGATACAAATATGAAACAGCGAAAAATCAAATCACATTTTAAATTAGACTTCCCTCTAATTCTGTAACCACATAAAAATGAGCTAGGATATTTTCTCCTGGCTCATTTTACTTTAATATTATTTTTGACTAACGCACCCGTTAATATAAGGTTAGCCAGATTTTTCTGGTTGACCTTTAGTTAAAGTGAAACATTTCACTAACTTGTTCGACTAATTAAAGTAACTTGAATTTAAAAATCCCGATAATCCTAAAAATAAGTTAATTACCAAACTGTCCTTCCCTTTCTACTTCCCCTAATTTCTTTCCAACTTTAACTTGCTTATTTAAATATAGATACCCAACCAATGATGTAATACAGATTACACTACCAATTACAAAATATAATGTCCGAATACTTAAGAACTGAACGGTTACTGTAGCAAATAATATACCTAATGGTAACATTGTTCGCATTATCAATAAGCGAACCGAAGTCACTTTTCCCATTAAATGATTTGGAATTGAACTTTGGATGAGTGTAATGTTGTAAATATTAAAAATAGCAATAGCCATACCTGCCATGCATTCTGTCAAGACAGCAATAAAATACCACGGTGTAATACCTAAAGAAATATATGTACATCCTCCAATGAATAACGCAGTAAAAAGAATGCCTATACCCTTAATCTTTAATAGCTTGGAATTAAGTAAGGCTCCTATTGTGTAACCAATTGGAAAAGCAGACATAAACAATCCATAAGCCGAATAAGGTTGGTTTAATATTGTAGTTATATAAGGTAAAGTTGTCACGATTGTTACGCCTACACCGAATTGGACAAAGCCGAAAAATATACCCAGCCATACAATTAACTTATGTTTGAAATAGGATTGAAGTCCTTCTTTAAACTCTACAATCCACGGTTTTCTAACAGCCATTTTTATATAATTTTCATTTATTTTTAACAAAGTAACAGCACTTAGTGCAAATGCGATTGATATAATAACTAGTATCCACTCTATCTCTAAGACATCTACTAGGACACCTGATAAAAGCGGTCCCATAACCGCCATGACTTGTCGAACGGACTCTAATGATGCATTTGCTTGTGATAGTTTTTCTTTTTCAATGATCGTTGGTAAAATGGCTTGATTTGCCGGTGTGAAAATCGGCATAACTATTCCAACAATAATTTGAACGATATAAATAAAAGTTATCGTAAAGTTATCTTGAAAAAGAAATAAGACCAAAACAGAAGCGAGCAACATTCGGATTAACTGACAACTAATCATTATCCATTTACGACTCCAACGATCAATATATGGTCCAATAAATAACTGCATAAAAAAAGATGGTATGTAGTAAATCAGCCATACCAACCCTAAAGCAGTGGGTGAGCCTGTTAACTCGTAAATTAAAATTGAATTACATGCAGTAAATAGAGCACCGCCTAATTCCGAAGTTGCACTACTCAGCCAAATAGAACGAAAGCTAGGATTGTTAATCAATAGTAAGTCACCTTCCTTTTTATCCTCTTTTTCAATTACTTTCTTAAATATAGGTTTAGTTCTTCATATAAAAATGCGACCGCATTCCTTTTAAGTGAATACTTAGATTCAATGATTTCCACTAATTTAGCTGATCTCAGAATTTTGAGGTGATGATGAATTGTAGATTTACCAATGTTTAATTGAGTAGTAATGTCTTGTAAAGTACGGTCGTTTTCGTACAGTAATTTAACAATCCTCATTCGTACTTCATCTCCTAATGCCTTATGTTTAAGTACTAAAAAGTCATTTGGTGTATATCGATTATTTGGTGTAATACTTTCATTCGCTACGGGATAATAAAATACTTTAGTGCCTTCAATATCTGACTCTATATTCCAAGGCCGATATATATATTGGGGTATTAAAAGAACATTGTTAACACTTGGTTCTGGCATATAAACAATTCCTCCAGTTGCCCATTCAACCAGTCTTTCAGAAGTCATTTTGTCGGACATTTGCTTTTTCATATCATAGTCAGTTTGTAGTATTGTATTAAGTCCTTCGAGATCTTTATTAATAACAGCTTCGTACCAACCTTTCATCACTACTATAAGGTGTTCTTTTAGAAAGCTGACATCTGTTGTACTAATGAATTCAATGTATCGTGGAAAAAAGGGATTGTTGCTTGTTAAGTATTTCATTTCCTCAATAGCCGCTGCCTCGCCTAATGCTGCTTTATTTCTTATGAGTTGAAATTTCATGCCAACAAAGGGTAAACAAATAAATTTAAAATCTGTATCTGAAATATCCTTTATGTAGGAAGTAAACTCCAATAAATCATTAAATCTTTTCTTATGTAACAATTGAAGTAGGGCCTTCCAAGTATTGTTGCTTTCAACAAAGTTCAAATGCTCTAATAGTTCTATTGATAAGGATTTTTTCAGGTCTTCCCAATAATCCTCTGGGTTTTCTAAAGTTTTAATAAATGGGGTATTGGTTATTGCAGCTATCCCCAAAGCACACTCCCATAAAACTGAGTATTCTAGCTGAATTTGATAGGATTCTCTTTTCTTACTTGTAAGATTTAAAACATCCACTTTAACACCTCTTTAATATAATTTATATTTTCTTAATATTCATTCTATATTAATAGAATGCAAAATTCAACATATATAGAATTAAAATTCCTATTAAATTTAAAATACCCCATTCGTATTGAATGGGGTATTTAGCGTATGTATGTAAATTTCTTATTGTTCCATCAAGTTACTGATAGGTAAACATTCAAATTATCTCAGGCTTCTCCGCTACTTCAATAGGAATCTTCTAGTTTACCAATATTCTTTTAAAAAAGCCGCTGATTAGTGGTTATTCCTATTGAATTTATTCCAGAAGAAACCTTTTAAATCTCTCATTTTCTTACTTATTTGCTTTTTTTCACTACACCTAATTCTTCCAATAGATCACTAAGTATTTCTCTATGGGAATTCTTCCAAAAAAACTTGGGTTTTTTTAACTCTTCTTCTATATTAGATGAGGAGGGAGTAATACCATCATTCATTAACTTTATAATGATACTTCTAAGGTCATCTTTCATTTTTATATTTTTTTCATTTATGTACTCTTTATATTTATTTACTATTATTTCAGTTTCATGGGGAAGTTTTTTACGTAATGTTTCAGTTTTTTTATACCCTAATATTTTTGTAATTTGAGATAAAGAAAGGGGTGGATTATTTTTATCTTCATTTTTAATAATTACTCTCCTCAGTTCTTCCTTCAGTTCATTAATTTCATATTTTTTTTGATTCTTATATAAATTATTTTGGTAAATATACTGAGGTAGTCTTCTTATTTTTTCTCCCATAATATATTCTTCGTGAGAAAAAAATTTGTTTAAAGAAATTGAAGTAACATAACCTAATTTTAATACCGAATATAATGAAGCCTTTCTTTGTCCATTTTTCCAATAACTATATAATCTTCTTGGAATATTAGAAACTTTAAAGATATCATTTTTCTTAATTCCATAGTTATTAGCTATTAAGTTGATAATATATTCGATATTCTCACCATAATTTATCCATTTCTTATTATTATATACTCTTTCTTGCTGATTAAGTATAAGTAGTTCTTTTATATTTTCAATGATCCATTTTTGCCAAACTATATAATCTTGTGGCAATTCTTCATATTTTCTACAATCTGTTAAACCTAAGTAAGTATCACATATATAACAGTGCCCTGTTCTTCCACTCCTTGTCATATGATATTGTATATTATTACAGGAAGGACAACTATTAACTAACTTACATCTATGTTCGAAACAAACTTCCACTACCTCAAAACTCCATAATAGTTTTTCATAGATTGGACTTTTGTTATTTCTACAATCTTGAAAACAAAGAGGACACCAATATTTAGTTGATCGAACTTCATAATCTGATAAAAAAGAGTTAAAGTTTATTAAAGTAAGATTTTCCAAATTCTTTATGGTAGTTAAATTTGTTAAAGCATACACGAGTTCATTTGAATTATAATGGAAATTGTTAAAAGCAGATGACTTATTTGCTTTGATTCCATCTCTAGGAAAATTTTCCTTTTCTAAAAATGGATAAATAATTTTAGTAAATAAAACCCCTAACGTTATATTATGAGCTGAACTTAACCTAGTAACATAGCTTGTAAGACTTTCTATATTAAACGTACCAACTCCAATTGGATTCATGCTATAAAGTAAACTGCTTTTAGGGAGATTGTTTAAAATATTTTCCAAATCGATACCTCCATAGTATAAATGTTAGTTTAGTAGCACATTAATAAAAATACCATTTTTTCATTTCTATTTTTTTTCAAATAATTTTAAATGAAAACTATTTTAAACCAACATCATCTCTTGTAGGGTTTCTTTTTCCCGGAGTAGAAACTTTTTTTATTATTTTTTCTTTTACATCATCTTGTTTTGTTCCAAGGAGGGCCCTAAGTTTATCTTTATCACTATCACTTTCTTTAAAGACTAATTCTCCACTTATTGCTTCGTTTGCCAAGGTTAAAAGTTTTTTCGTTTTTAACGCGTTCTTTTTTAAATTGGTATAGGTAATAGTTGGTTCATCATTTTCGATAGCCCCTGCTAGGCATCTCCTCAACCAGTCTTTTAATATTCCTGCACATCCTAGAGAATTCTCATATAAATATTCTGAGTATGCTATTAAATTAGGTTCTTCTTGGACAGGTAGTAGTCTTTGAAATGTCAACAGAATAGAATGAAAATTCTTTTTATCTACTCGTATTGTATAGTCATATCTTGGAAAGTGAATTTCTTTTACCCTTCTTGACAATTGTCCATCTAAATTAAATACTGTATTTAAATCATATGTTCCAAACAAAACAATTTTTGTATTACTCATGTTTGCTAATGATTTTATTGAATTAAATTGTCTTTGATTTTTCTCGCCATCTCCTCTTTTGTCTGAATTAATTTTAAAAAAATGTTGCGCTTCATCAATAAGAAGTGCCTTTGTTTTTCTATAATAAAAAGCATTTTCTATTGTTCTACGTAACACCGCTGCAGTCCCTGAATTATTAGACTTTAGGGTGTATTCCTTATTCTTCAAATTATTAACATCAATCTTATAATCAATTAAAGGTTCATTTAATGAAGTGAGTACACGATAATAAAAATCTTTCCAATTAAACTTCCCTAAGTCTGGATTTGGGAGTTCTATTCCGGTAATAGGTATAATACTTTTATCAACTTCAATCTCTTCAACCATATCAGTTACAATAGATTGAGCAGTTGCATAAAACAATCTTGATTTTCCTACACCAGATGGTCCAACCACCATTATAATATTATGATAACCATTATAGATTTCATTTTTTAATTCGATTAATACCTGTTTCATTTTTGGATGGCTAACAGTAAAATCATCAAAAAACTTTTCACGTTCTTCTTTAGATTTTGTTAGTAGCTCTTCACTAAATAATCTTTGTTTATTGATCACTACACCAACTCCCCAAAAATCTCAAGTTCATCGTCTTCATCTTTTGCATCTTCTTTTACAAGATCTACATTTTGTTTTGGAACCTGTATATTTTCTAAAACATTTAGATCCTTTTCTAAAGGTTTATACTTTTCTATAGCAAGTATTTCTTCTATTCCTTCTGATTCGAGAATATAACTAGCTATCATTCTTGCTGTTATCGTATTATTTCGAGAATATAATTTTCTCTTTTGCCTAACCTCTTCTGCAATCAATTTTATTTGTTTCTCTGTCTTTCCATTTAAATATTTATATTGTTCAGATAGGCATTTTACCCATTGATTATCTATAAATGCATAAGCTATCCCAATATTAAATGGATCATATTTAACTTCTAAGTTAGTAGCTTCAATTTTAGGATTCCTAAATTCTTCACACCAATAATATGAATAGCTTAGTTTAATACCTTGACCAGGATGGACCTTTCTTGTTTTCCCTTTGGGAGATGGTAAAGTCATTAATATAAAGTTTTCATCGTAAGGAATGTAAGTATTTGAGCGATTACCTGACACAGCTATAGATTCCACAAATGCTTCTTTTGGAGTTTGATTAAGAGATGGATTTTCCTTATTGTCATATATATTACTAAACCATGTATCAAGTCGTTCATTCAAAGTCTCAAGTCTCCACACTGCATGATTTTTTGGATTTCCACTTTTAGTTACTTGCCTTACATTTTTAGTGATTTGAGTATTTCCTCTTAAATTGTGAATAAATAACTCATTTGTAATTCCAAATAACCGCTCAATAACATGACCGTATCGTGCCTTTGCTGCAGGTCTTTGTTTTTTATGAACACTGTATAACGCTAGCAATGATTCAAAATATACACTACTGAATTCCTTTCCTCCATCGACCACTATATAATTTGGTAAACGATTAGTTCTTTTCACACATTCTCTAATCACCATCATACAAGACCGGTAAGACGGTTCTTCAAAGGTTAAATAATATGCAAGAATTCGTCTAGAGTAAGCATCAATCATTAGTGTAAGCCATGGTCGCTTAGAAACCTTTCCATTAATATTTAGCTCAATATCTAGCTCAGTGTGATCAATATGTGCTATCTCAAAAATTCGTTCCCCATGTCTTGGAGTAGTAAATTCAAGTTCAATATAAAACTCTTCATATTTATAAGATGCCCTACTACCTTTCCTAGCTTTTTCAATATCATATAATGCTCGATTATTTATTGTTTCACAAAAGGTGGCATATGATGGTACATACAAATTAGATTCCTCGCACTTTACAAGTAATTCGCGATAAACTTGTTTGGCAGATTTAGATTTTATTGTTTCATAACTTTCAGATATCATCTTATACATCAATTCTATAGTCTCAGCAGGTAACTTCGCATTTCTATTCCCTCTTTTTTTAGTTTGAGGTAGTAGACCTACATACCCATTGCCATAAAGTTCTTCTGCATCTTTATACTTTTTCACCCAGTTGCGGAGTGTTCTGTCTGTTACATCTATAAATTCTATTTTTTCCCCGTTTAAATACTTAACAACAATCTCATACTTTTTGTTTGCTTCTATTAAATCAGTTTCATTCGCCTGCAAAATCATCTTTTTTAGTTCGATACTTTCCTTATTTTCATCCTTATCAGCCCCAAGAATATACCCGTCTAATATATACGATTCAAATAAATTAATAGGTAACTCAATATTTTTATTTTCATCCCTTGAATATAAAAAGACTATTTTACTTTCGTGATCATAATTAAGAATTGTCCAAACTGTATTCCCCCAAACGATATGATTTCCGCTATTCAACTCTATTGTATTAGTATTTCTCTTCCTTCTAGTTGAATTCTCAACTAAAGAAAAAAGTTTATATTGTTCTATATTTAAATAAACTTTTACATTTTCTAAATCAGTTATTAATTCATTATATAAATCAATATATATAATTTCTTTAACTATTAGTGCATATATATCATCAGCATTAAACTGAGTTTCATCACTTAGTAATAATTCTTTTAAAGTTATTCCAGGAGCTTCTTGAATAGATTCCTTTATTCTTTTAATTTTTGTTTCATTTAACACATAATCTTTAACAAAATAGTCCTCTAGAAATTCAAGATTACGTTGAAGATTCCAATTTATTTCTGAAGATGAGTGAATAAGAAAGTCTAGATTATATTCAGCTGCGAAATCTTTTCCAGGAGTAAATATCCATTGCTCATTCTCCCTAAGGTATCTATCTGGATTACTCTGAGATTTTTTAATAAGCTCTTCTTCCGTTTTGCACTCAACCCAATATGCCCTTTCTTTTTCAATCACAAAAAAATCTGGTGTATTCAAATAAGCCATTTTTTTGTTGTTCTTATTACTTTGATAGTAGGTAAGTTTTATTTGTGGTGGCTGATCATAATATTCTAAAACATTATCGTTATATTCCAACATGTAAATAGTAGGTAATTCCACCTTATGACTTTCAAATTGAATAGTAACTCCCATTTTTTTACTACTATACCGACCACTCACGTTATGTTTACCTCCGCCAACTCTCCTTGCTGGCGGTGACTGTCTTACACGTTGTATTTCATTCTTAGCATCGTCTGTTAAGTTGAGTTTAATTGCCCAATCTTCAAACTCACTATTACTCATCATTACTACTCCTCCCCTTTCTCCTGTAAAAATTTTCTTGAGCCAATAGGTCTTTCCAATATTCTTGGAGGATTCTCTCCTTGAGCAGCCCCTTTTTATTAGATTTATTCTGAATTTTCTCACTACTAGGATATATACCCTCATTTACTAAGTAATAAAAGGCTTTTTCAATTTCTTTTTTTAATTCTTCTATTCTCTGTTTTGATTTTTGATTGATATACTCTTTATATCTTTTTGAAATTTGTTTACAATAATCCGGAAAATTGCTATATAAGATTCGTTTATCGTGTTCTATTATTCTAGCAGTAGAAGCCATTGAAATTGGAGGCTCATATATCAGTGCTTCCTTCAGCCTACTTTCAATAGAAGTAAGGTCCAGTTTTCTTCTAATAGCTTTGTCTTTATTAATATTCTTTTTTTCAATCTGATGGTTTAAATCTATATTTTCCCAACTTTTTGTGAGGAAATCGAAAATTGTAGTCTCTAATTTATAACAGATAATTAGTAATCCATCTAAGGTAGGGATATTTTCGGATTTAGCCCAGGCTCTTAAAGTACTTTTAGGAATACTTAAGAATTTAGCAAAACTATTTATATTGTCTGAAAAAAGATTGTTATTGATATCATTTAACTGGTTACTAATATTTTCTTGAGTGAATATCTCACTAGGTTTTAATCCTATTAAGCTTTCTATATTTCGATATACAAATGAATGCCATTGCCATTCCTGCTGGTTAATCTCTTTTCTAAGTTGATCCTGTATTAGCAAGTTAAAACAGTTGGGACAATGACCTGGGATCATTTTTCTACGCAGTATATCAATTTTCTTGGTGCATGATGTGCATTTTTCAATAAGATAACACTTATGCTCAATACAAATCTTTATAGGTTTTAAATACCAAATTAATGGATAGTAAATAATCTTGTGTTCAACGTTCCATTTCTTTATACATTCTGGACACCACGAGAAAGTTTCTTTTAGTAAATTTCTTAATGGAACTAAATCTTTTAATTTTAATAGAGTTAGGTTTAATAGATCTCTTCTGGTTGTTAACCTTTCCAAAACACAAACCAATTCAATTGAGTTATTCGTGTATCCATTTATTGTTTTAGCACCTTCATAAAAACTGTTACCACCGTATATAGAGCTTCTTGCCAAATAATCTTTATGCATTTCAGGAACCACTAACTTATTTACCAAGTGGCCTACTTGGATGTTATGTTCATATGAAATCCTGATTAAGTAACTACTCAGACTTTCTACTAAACCTGTTTCAATTCCAATAGGATCAATGTTATATAAGATACTTCTATGGATTTGGTTCAGTCGTTATCACCTCGAATAGTAGTTTCATCTCAAGAATTTTCTTGAAAGATTACTATTATTATTGGCAATTTTATTATTGATTTATTCATTTTCCCCTAAATTTTTTTACTAAAAGTACTGCCTTGTCGAGTTGACATCAACATTCCAATTTCACAAAATAAAAAGAAGTCAATTTGAATGTTCCAAAATGACTTCTTTTTTTTTATAATAAAGACTTCTATAATAAATAAGTTTATGAATTTAAGTGGTAGAATAATAGAAAACAAAAACCACGAGTAATAATATATAAAAATTTCGGTTACATACGAGTCAGCAGCAAAGAACAAAATAAGGAAGTCAATAAATTCCTTGAAAAATTAGGACTTGATGAGAGAGATATTTTTCTTGTGGTGCAATTCTTGAAACGGAAACAGCTTTTTCCTCAAAAGGATATTGCTGAGCATCAGTTATCGAAAAAACTTCAGAGACAGTACTACAAACAACTACAAACAACTGCAAACAACTGGCTTAAGATCGAAAGTAATCGAAATAAGCCAATAAAAAATACATTGACTTATATCGGCCTACGGAAGGAAGGTCTCTTAACAGAAATTTTTTCCACGTCCACTGAGGGTATAAAAGGAAATTTAAAAGTGTTTATTGCTAAAATTGGCGAGGACTATCAACGTCATCCTGTTATTTATATTGTTGGATACGCAAATACTTTCCTCTTCCAAGATAAAAATAAACTTGATACAAAGATTAAAGCACTCGAAGAAGAAACAGCAAGACTATTATATAATAGAAGAAAATTAGATAAATTTATATTTTTTCTTTCTTTCTTTCTTCTATTGAAGAATCTTTAACGATTCATTAGTTTTAAGAAATTTATGTTAATAGCGCTCGTAATCACTTTCCAACTCTCTTCGTGCTTCCAGTTCCATTTCTGCCAAAATTTCATTTTGATGAGAAAGCATACTATCTACAGCATCTAAGAATGTAAATAATTCATAAAAGCATAGCGAAACATTGGTTACATCAAATCTTACCTTTTTGTCAAAGTGGAATTTCAAAAATTTATTAATTGGATATCTAAATTTGTCGGAAGTAATATCTAAATTGTGTAGTTGTTTAATATAGAGCTCGACATCATTAATAGTTGAACTGTCATCGGGAACATCAGAACTTATAATTATATAATTTTTTATTACATTCCAAAGTCCTTCTATACTATGCTTTTTATTTTTCATTTTATTTGCTGCTGTTTGATTATCGAATTGACAGTCTTCGACTAAAATACGTTTTAAAGCCAATTCTATTCCATTTCTATACATATAACACATTGGTAAGAACAGGTAGACTTTTTGATCATCTTTAATTAATTCATATAAATATTTACCACTTTCCATATATCCCTGAATATAAGGGTAATAATTATTATTATTGAAACCTTTCCAAATCACAGCTTGCTCAAGATAGCTTCCACTAGACATTAAAAATTCGGGTTTGAACTTGATTAAGTCCTTATGATCGATTTCATCCGCCTTATTTGAAATCATAGTTAACAATTTATAAGCAGTATTCATATTAGTACCTAAAACCCTCAAGTTGATATGGGTTTGCTTTTGAAAAAATGCTTTCATTTTTATACTGAATGGGTATCTAAACATATCAGACTGCTCATCACATTCAGATATATTAGTCAAAAAAGTTTTCAACCATTCCCTTTCCCTTTCCTTCAAGCTAAGATCATCTGCTGGTACCAATAAACTTATTTCATCATATGCATATTTTAGATTGTGTCTAACCCTTCCTATAAACTCCACTCTATCATTCTTTATAGTTATATATTTAAAGGCTATAGATTTTAAGATAAGCTCCAAGCTTTGTCTGTATAAATAAGTTAGGCCGAAGAGCCAAAAATCTTTTTTAGTATTTTCATTTGTTTCTAAGACATGGTTCACTAATAAATTTGCCGCTGATATAAAATTTTCAGAGTAAACGTAAAACTCTCGTTCAATATCACCCGTATTTTTTATTTCTAATAAAGGAATGCTCTCTTTATCCACAAATTTAAAGTTCCCCTTTTTTCTTGGCCAATACATCCTACTCCTCCTCCTTTCTTAATTGTTCATTTTAATCTCACCGATTGCAATTTCATATAAAAAGTAATCGGTATATCTAAATTTAAATACGATTTAATTTCTGTATACTTTTCATTTAATTTTAAAAAAATTCGTTAAAAGTACTCTAACTAATTAATCTAGAATGTTCTTCCTATAATTCTGAATGTCATTTAATAGCTCATTTATATTCTGATATCTATCTTCTAGATCATCAAGACATTTTAATATCATATCAGAATATTCCCCCTTCAATCTTGGGATTGATAATAGCTGATCTTTAATTCTACTTCCTGCTGGCGGTCTTCCAGTTAACACAGTAAACCATACAGCTCCTAAAGAATAAATATCCGATCGTGGGTCTAAAAGACTTGGATTCTCTAATAGTTCTGGCGCTGTGTAATGCCCACCTACAATATTTTCTCCAGACCTAGTTATTCTAGAAACTAATTCTTTTTCTAAAAAAACGCCTAAACCAAAGTCAATAAGTCTAAATTGATTAGGGCGTGCGACCATAATGTTACTTGGTCTTATATCTCTGTGAACAATTCCTACTTCGTTATGTGCATAGTTTAAAGCCTCACTTACTTCTTCAATTAATACAAGAGCTTTTTCTGGGGTCAGATTACTATGGTCTTTCAACACTTTGTTCAAGTCTTTACCTTCAAAATGTTCCATTTTAATAAATGGAATTTTCCCTGTTAATCCTACATCATAAACTTTAATAATATTTGGATGATGTAATTTAAATAAGATTCGTGCCTCTCTAAAAAATCTCTCTAGATTTCCTTCACCTCCATTCGCAAACGCAGGATTTAGCACTTTTATAGCAAAACTCATTTTTATTAACTCGTTTTCTACCTTATAAACTTGTCCGAATCCACCTTCACCTATTAATTGATTACGTTCATACTGTGGAATCAAAAGAAAGTTTGACTCTTCTAATCTATCTACCATTGCATTAAATACTTTTGCTAAATACGTACGTCTTTCAGCATAAGAACTATATTCTTCTTTTATAAATCCCCAAAATTCTAATTTACTCCGATATTTCTTTACAAACTCAGGAACTAAATCGTTTATATTTGGGATACCTATTAAAATTTTTCGAATTCGTGCATACTCAGAATCTGAAATATTTGATGAACCACCAGTAGCATAAATAATTAACTCACTCTTAAAATATTCTATTAGCTCAAGCACATCATCTTCTTTTGGAATTTCTATACTCTCCATTTTTTTCCTCCTAGACAATCTGGCTCTTAGCTCTCTTCAAATTATTATCTACCTAATTTTTTTGAAATGTCACTAAAGTAAGCATCATTTCCTCCTTAAAATATTATCTCTATTATACTTAATTTTTATATTACACTTTTCGATAGTTTGACTAGAATTTCAAAATGAAATCGAAGTAAAAAAAGAGAAGCTAGGGGTGCCTTCTTCTCTTTTAATTAAAATCTCATTTCTGAGTCAAAATATTCATTCATTTATTACTGTTTACTATAGTAAACTTCCTGGGAGAGTCAATTCTTAGAAAGGGGACAACTACCATGCTTAATAAAAAGAGAGTATCAGCTCTATAAAAATGGGATTGAGAGGTGCTAGGGTCTATGCTTCCACTTTCTTTGGGAATTTCCTTAAGATATTCTCAAAGAAAAGAACCCCTGTATCCAACCATATGATAGGATGCAGGGGGTTCTTCTGGAGATTTTTGTAGACCAAATTAAACAGTCCACAAGTTTTTTATACTAGTGTAACTTTTTTTGCACAGAGACCTTTTTCAGAACTACCTATTGTAAACTGAACCTTATCCCCTATTGCAAGTTTAGAAAAGTCTCCTTCAAAATCATTCCAATAGAAAAATAAATTGTTAGGTGAAAAGTTTTTAATAAAGCCATATGTAGGCATTAAACTTATAATGAATCCTTGTTCTTTAATTGTATGGTTCACAACATTGGAAGAAAATATTTTAGTAATATCTTCTCTTTGATTTAAGTCTATTTTAGCCAAAAGTGATTCGAAAGGTCGTCTAAAGTTTTTATCTTCAATAACTCTTACTTTTGAATAATATTTTTCTAAGAGTTCAATTAAATATGAGACGTCATTTTTATTCATTTCAATATATATATATGTTAAGGTTTTAATTATCTTAGAAATTGTAATAACAATCTTGGTGTCAAAATGAGCCTCGTCTATTCTTTCAAGTATATTTATTGATTTTTTTATTAGAGATTCAGCTAACTCCCCGTTTTCGTTTCTTGTCATATCAGCCCATCTTTTTAAATTATCAGACGCTTGATCAACTAATTCCTTTTTGGTTCTAATATCTAAGTTTTCTAGATTTTCAAGTACTTCGTTAAATACTTTTTCAGCTTCTGAGTACTCACCCAACTGTTTTAATATTCTACCTTTGTGCATTTTTATTCTATTATTTTTAGGATCTAACTTTTCTGCAAAAGTGATAGCATCATAAGCCTCATCAAAATTCTCAATTGTCATTAATTTAAAACCTGCGTAAAAGAAATATATCGGTGGATAATCTGGTTTACATTCTATAGCGGTCTGATAAGCAAGTTCGGCAGCATAATAATCGTTCTGTAAAACACTGATAAATGCTGATATTTTATATACTTCAAAGAAATCAGGGGTTGCATTTCTAGCTTTCTCGATATATTCTTCAGCACTTTCAAACTCACTTTTATTAGCAAAAGTTAATGCCTTCTTTAAATAAGAAGCGGATATCTCTTCATCAGAATGATTTATAAAGATTGACTCAATTCTATAAGGGTCATTTTCTTCATTTTGCAAATTTTCAGAAAGTCCTTTTAAAGTTCTCATCTTCTTTTGAATCGAAATAAATGATTTATTACTGGGTTTGCAGTGCTTTTTTAGATATTCTCTTGCAAAATCTGTAATAAAGAATAAAGTTCGATTTTCAACTTTTTTATTATCATTTTTCATATTAACCATATTTGTGGCAAACAGATCATTCATTGCTTTACCGTAACGTAAAGAATCTATATTAAACAAATATGTCAATTCAGCATTACTACATTCTTTATTTGAGATAAGCATTATCTCTAATATCTTCTTAGCATCTTCTGAGAGCTTATTATAAACATTAGACATACAATATTCAGTTAAATCATCTTTATGTTTTAGGATAGATTCTATGGATTCCCCTTTTAGCATATTAGCTACAAACCATTTCATAGCTAATGGATTAAAGTATAAATTTGAAGCAATTTCTGAATATCTAACTGTGGTCGTTTTTTTTTCTTACCTGATTCTTTTTCTTCAAAAGTCTGGTCCACTCCGTAGTGAGCCAATGCATCAAGTTGTAACGATAATGACTGATCTTGTGTACTGACACGTGGATATCCAAATTTCAACAAGAATCCCCCCTTATTAATGCCTTAACTATACCAAAAAGGGGGTAGAGATAGATATATTGGTATTTAGATTTTGGTTATATTTTTGGTTATGTATTTAAATAGTTTTTGAGGTTTTTAGAGAAGTTCACTTACCATATCAAAAACGGTCGTTTATGGTTTTTTTTTACGTTTCAAAATTTGTATTGAAAATTGTAAGTTCTATATGTATTATATATATATTCAAAAATTTGAAGATGTATATGATACATATAGATTTCTTAAAATCAAGGATAAGTAATGGAGGCGTTAAAATGGGAGACGAAATGCAAAAATTTAAGGCTGATTTTTTTAAAGCCTTATCACATCCCTTGCGAATACATATTCTCGAATTATTGTCAGAGGGTGAAAAAAGTGTAAATGAAATCCAGAGCATTCTTAATAAGGAAGGCTCTGCTGTTTCTCAACAGTTAAGTGTACTACGTGCTAAAAATATTGTTGTCGGCACCAAAGATGGAAAACGAGTTTTATATTCTCTTCGGGATCCTATGATTATGAATTTACTGGTAATTGCACGGAAAATTTTTAACAACCATTTAATCGACACGATTTCAATGTTAGAAGAACTAAATGAAACAGAAGGTGAATCGATAGTTAAGGAGGGTTAGGTTGAAAATTGAGGTTAAGAAAGAAGATATCATCCAACATGGAATGGAAATATTTCGCTCAATAGGAGCCCATTATGTTTGTAAGGTTTGTATTAAAAGTGGAAATTCCTGTTGTTTTTCATGTCAACATTTACAAGATGGAGTTGGATGTCAAAAAAGAAATACAGCTTGTACAGCTTGGTTATGTGGGATTCAAGGTTTTTTATTTGATCAAGTAGGAGTATTAGATGAATGGAATCGTTTATGGAATGAAATCCCAGGACAAATGTTCCGCAGAGATATTACTCCAGATAAGGTATGGATTACATCGTTTATAGATACGAAGAAGTTAGATAGTCGAGCCGGAGAGCTTCTAGCGGAGGTTAACAAGAAGGTGGAGATATAGGTAAATTAGAGCGGCATTTAAGCAAAACGTATAACCAATATTAGGCTGATACTCTCTTGTAATGAGATAGAGAGCTTTTGTATAAAAGTATGAAAACTGCATTTGTAATTCAAAATTATCAAAAGAAAATATTCTTCAGAAGAAGTAAGATTCAATAAAAATAGAAAAGAAGGGTTTGGAATGAAAGAGTTATTTACGGGAAGATTTGAAGGATATTCATTTGGACATTTTCAAAAGGATCTTCTTTCTGGAATGATTGTTGGAGTTGTCGCGATTCCACTTGCTATGTCTTTTGCTATAGCCTCTGGTGTTAAACCGGAGTATGGGATTTATACAGCCTGTATTGCCGGGATACTTATTTCGCTATTTGGTGGTTCGAAGTATCAAATTGGAGGGCCTACAGGTGCTTTCGTTCCAATTCTTTTAGGAATTGTAATTACCTATGGGTATGAAAATTTACTACTTGCTGGTTTAATGGCTGGAATTATCTTATGCCTTATGGGGATTTTTAAACTAGGGTCTTTAATTAAGTTTATTCCACGTCCTGTAACAATTGGCTTTACGTCAGGTATTGCTGTCATTATCTTTACGGGACAAATTGCTAGTCTTTTAGGTCTAACAGGTATAAAAAAGCATGAGGAATTTATAGCAAACCTAAAGGAAATCTTCACTCATATCGGTACTGTCAATTTTTACAGTGTTATAACTGCTTTGATTTGCTTTTTTGTTATACTTATAACACCAAAAATTTTACCGAAAGTACCAGGTTCATTAGTAGGTGTTGTTATCTCAACTGTAATTGCAACTGTATTCTTCTCAGGGCATGTACCTACTATCGGTACAGCATATGGTACGATTCCAAATACACTTCCTCAGTTTGACATACCGGTAATCACATTAGAGCGCATAAAACAGTTAATTGGTCCTGCATTTGTTATTGCAATGTTGGGTGGTATCGAATCTCTTTTGTCCGCTGTCGTGGCAGATGGTATGACTAATAGTAAACATAACAGTAACAAAGAGCTTATTGGTCAGGGAATTGCTAATATTATTACACCGTTATTTGGAGGGATTCCTGCAACTGGAGCGATTGCTCGAACAGCAACTAATATCAAAAATGGAGCTGTATCTCCGATGTCGGGTGTTATACATGGGGGATTTGTATTATTCACGCTTCTTCTGTTAGCTCCATATGCTTCACATATTCCACTTGCTAGTATGGCTCCCATTTTAATGGTGGTAGCTTGGAATATGAGCGAACAAAAACACTTTGTTCACATACTAAAAATGAAGACAGGGGATTCTCTTGTATTACTTGTAACATTTTTACTCACTGTATTTACAAGCTTGACAACAGCTGTGGAAATCGGTCTTATTTTAGCTATTATTTTGTTTACAAAACGTATGAGTAATATGCTTGTCATATCTAAAGTGCTCCCTGATCATACAAAAAAGAATGAAAAATTGTTACCACATGTGGTAAATAAAGCTCATGATTGCCCACAAATTAGTATTTACACAATAGAAGGTCCATTATTCTTTGGGGCTGCTCAAACATTTGAACAAAATATTTTAGCGACCATTCATTATAAACCCAAAGTTTTAATTTTACGTATGGGAAAAGTTCCTTTTATTGATACGACAGGAGAGTCTTACTTTAGGAATATTGTTCAGTATTACAAAAAACAAGGTGGCATACTTCTCATTTCAGGAATTCAACCTGAGTTAAAAACAACTCTAGACAAGAATGGATTGTACGTTGAAATTGGGGAAGAAAACTTTTTTTCTCATACAGGAGATGCAATTAATTGTGCTTTAGAGCATTTGAATCCGAAAAAATGTATAGGATGTAAGCATTTCGCTTTTCATGAATGTACTCAACTTTCTCAGCAATCCCAGGAAGTAAATACAATAAAGAATAAGGCAAATGCATTAGATTTTTAAAATTTCACTTCACATACAAAGTTTTATATTAGTAGAATTTCAAGAACGGTTTAGACATCGACGTGTCTATTTCTGACTTTGACCGTGATGAATGGGCGACACCAAATATGATTATTAAGAAATTAAAAGATATGAGATAAAAATAGGTGCTTGGGAAACAGATAAGAAACGCTTCCCAAAATTAAAGTTTGTAACTACTAGTCTTATAAATTTGCAAAAAAGTAATTGAAAAATACTGCTATCTATTCAAACGAATGATAACGGGTGGAGGGAATAAAAATATGTCTAATTTACCAAATTGTCCAAAATGTAATTCAGAGTACACATACGAAGACGGAAATCTTTTTGTTTGTCCAGAATGTGCCCATGAGTGGACTTTAGACCCGGAAGCAGAAAATAGTGAAGATACTAAGGTTATCAAAGATGCAAATGGAAATGTCTTAAACGATGGTGATTCTGTAACAGTCATCAAAGATCTTAAAGTAAAAGGAACGTCATCAGTTGTAAAAATCGGTACAAAAGTGAAAGATATCCGTTTAGTTGATGGAGACCATGATATTGATTGTAAAATTGATGGTTTTGGAGCGATGAAATTAAAATCTGAATTTGTTAAAAAGGTTTAAATGTGAGTTTAATGTAACAGAACTAAGTTGATTATTGCGGATGAATAGAGCCACTTATGTGGAGTTTTGAGCCAGTAAGTGCGGATAAAAGAGCCATCAATTGCGGTGCAGGGAGCCACTATGAATAGAATAAAGAATAGCCTCTTGTATACTTAATTTGCATGCGAACTCGCATGACATTAATGTACAGGAGGTTTTTTTTATGATTAACTGTCGCAAGATTTTGGAACTTTATTTTGAAGGAGTCAGTCAAAGAACCATTAGTTCTAGTACTGGCCACTCAAGAAATACAGTTTCGGATGTCGTTCAATGCACCAAGAAGCTTGGTCTAGAGAGTTTGAACGATGAGATGACTAGTCCCTGGTTAGAATCGTTTCTCTTTCCAGAGAAGCAAGCTGTTGAGAAAGGGTACTTCCCGGTTGATTGGGAAAAAGTGCATAAGGAGTTACAAAAAAAGAACGTCACTTTGACTTTATTGCATCATGAGTATGCGACTGAAGCACGTGAAAGTGGAAAGATCCCCTATGCTTATCGGACTTTTTGTGAAAGCTATGGGAAATACGCGAAGAAGTATAAGTTAACGATGCCTATTCGAAGAAAACCAGGTCAAATCATGGAGGTGGACTGGGCTGGATCGACACTGCAGATTATAGATCGTTCAACAGGAGAATCAATTCCGGCTTATGTCTTTATCGCTACCTTGCCCTATAGTCAATACAGCTACGTTGAAGCGTTTTTAGATATGAAATCAGCTAATTGGCTTATCGCTCATATCCATGCATTTGAGTACTTTGAAGGTGTTCCAGAAACCTTGGTTCCGGACAATTTGAAAACAGGTGTTACAAAGGCGCTTCGGGGAGAACCGGTTCTGAATGAGGCTTATCGTGAACTCGCAGATTATTATCATACAGTCATTGTCCCAAGCCGTGTCCGTAAACCCAAAGACAAACCAAGTGTTGAAGGGACTGTTGGGTACATTTCCCGGCAGATTATAGCTGCACTAAGAAACTATCAATGTTTCTATATTGATGATCTGAATAAGCAAATCTTTAAAAGTCTAGAAGAAATCAATACAATCAATTTTCAAAAGCGACCGGGCTCGCGTAAAAAGGTGTATGAGGAAGAAGAGAAATCCCACTTTCAACAGCTTCCTCAAACACGTTATAAACTTGCGGAATGGAAAACAGCAAAAGTTCAACTGAACTACCACATCCAGGTTGAAAGAATGTATTATTCCGTTCCATATGATTACGTCCGGGAGAATGTCGATATAAGACAAACCACGGATTTAATTGAAGTTTACTTCAAAGAAGTCCGAATTGCATCCCACAAACGGTTATATGGTGAAATTGGACAGTTTTCTACAAACACAGACCATATGCCTGATAATCACCGATCATATTTAGAACATAATCCTGAAAACAATCGAAAGTGGGCGGAAACGATTGGACCATCTACACTCCAATTTGTCTCTTCTATCTTGGAAATGAATGTGGAGAAAAAGTCATTAAGTATCCTCAGCACGCTAAGGAATTTAGCTACAAGATATACAAACAGTGAAATGGAAAAAGCAGCAGAAACACTACTTGAAATCTCTACAAACCCAACGGTTTCTGTTTTGAAAAGCATACTAGAAAGAAATAAAAAGCGAAAACAAAATCAGAAAACCGATAGTAAAAATCACACCAACGCTGATGACTATGGATTTGTGCGCGGAGCTAGTTACTTTGGGAGGGATGATAAATGATGAACGAAGAAACTTTACGTAAATTAAATGAAATGAAAATGGGTGCAATGGCAGAATTATATCAGCAACAATGCCAGAATAAAGATTACAAAAGCATGGATTTTGATGATAGATTCAACCTTTTAGTAGACTTTGAGTATGACAGACGTAAATCAAATAGGCTTGAACGATTAATTAAACAAGCAACATTCAACGAACCAACGGCAGCCATTGAAGATATAGAATATCATCCTGATCGTAAGTTAGACAAGAACCTGATATTAGAATTAGCAACGGGAAATTACATCCAAAATCACCATAATATCATTTTAATGGGGGCGTCAGGAAACGGAAAGACGTGGATAGCAAATGCCTTTGGTGTCCATGCATGTCGTCAATCTTATAAAGTGAAATATATTAGACTACCAGAATTACTAGATGAATTAGCTGTGGCAAAGTTTGAAGCAGATGGCAGCTTCCGAAAGATAATTCAAAAATACAAAAAGATTGATTTACTAATCCTAGATGAGTGGTTATTAACCGAGCTTTCAGAGGAAAATATACTTCATGTGCTGGAAATCGTGGAGTCACGGTTAAAGAGGGCGTCGACTATCTTCTGTTCTCAATTTTCGCCAGAAGGATGGCACTCGAAACTAGGACAAGCACAAATAGCTGATGCCATTCTTGATCGAATCGTTCACGATTCATATAAGATTCTAGTTGATGGGGAAGTTTCTATGAGAGAACGTCATGGATTGGTGGGGACATCTGAATAATTCCAACAGAAGTTGAAATTCGTATAGCTAGTTACGTATTTCATAGGTATTTATCTGATGAAATGATGAAAGAGATAGAAGATAGGCTATTACCCGCCTGCATATGGAACGATGAGGAGCATTTAGATCACGATGAATGTAGATTTGTAAAAAAGATTGATTATTTATAATAAAGATCGATTATTTGAAATAAAGTTTGATTAAAATCATTTTTCCTAAATTAGATTTCTTAGAGGTTAGATGAATTTTTATCGGGCATTTCTGTTAATATCACTATAAAGATTGTGAAGAAATGCTCAAATTAACGGGAGGTTAGTTTAAAAAGGAATAATTCTAACTGAACAGGATAAACTAAACTTAAATATAATTTAGGATGATGAAATTGGATAAAAGTAAACTTCTTCTATTGGTTTTATTTAGTATACTAATTTGTGGGGTGGATTATAGAACAGTAAATGCACAACTGAACGATTCTCCTCCCTTTTTTGAGGAAAAATCTACTAAAGTAAGACAATACACCCCTTTAGAACTCCAGTTAGAGTCTTTTATAGGTGGTCTGCGCGTAGGTGAACCGAAACAAGCAGTTGAATTTTGGATATTAGGCGTGAATAATCGAAGTGGGCCATTCAATATACGATGTTGTCCCCTTCGCTTCAAGAAAAAACAAGGAGTAAATTTGAGGAAACTCGCTGGATAAC
>NZ_JACSQO010000011.1:0-7445 GCF_014836595.1 Psychrobacillus faecigallinarum
TATTCCATTGTCGGAAAAGGGTCTTTTGTTGCAGAGCAAAATCTAGAGGTTATAAGAGAGAAGAAGCTGAAGGTCATCGAGGAGCAACTTAGTGCAGTCATAACAAATAGCAGAGAAATTGGACTATCATTTGATGAGCTTCAGGACTTATTAAAGATTTTATATGAGGGGTGAATGGAATGGAGAATGTGGTTGAATTTACAAATGTAACGAAAAGGTTTAAAGATTTTACCGTAAAAAATATTGATTTACAAGTGAAGCAAGGCTTTGTAACGGGATTCATTGGAGCAAATGGTGCTGGTAAATCAACATCGATAAAAATGATGATGAATCTATTAAGACCAGATGTTGGGGAAATTAAGCTTTTTGGGTTGGATTACAAGAAACATGAGAAGGCAATTAAGGAGCGCATTGGATTTGTGTATGATGGCAATGTATTTTTTGAAGGGCTAAACATGAAAGATATAAAACGGATTGTAGCACCAGCATACAAACACTGGGATGATAAAGTATTTTATCAATATATCGAAAAATTCGAATTACCACTTAATAAAGCAATAAAAACTTTCTCTAAAGGGATGCAAATGAAGGCTTCATTGGCGATAGCACTATCTCATCATGCAGAGCTGATCATTATGGACGAACCAACAGCAGGCTTAGACCCCATTTTTAGACGAGAATTGTTGGATCTTTTACAGGAATTAATGGTTGATGGAAATCGTACCATTTTCTTCTCGACGCATATTACAACAGATTTAGATCGGATCGCAGATTATATAGCTTTTATGCAGAGTGGCGAATTAGTATTTAATCAGTCCATTCACGACGTTGCTGAAAATTATGCCATCGTTAAAGGAAGATTGGATCTTCTGGATAGAGATACTGAAAAGGCATTTATTCATGTTCATCGTGCAACAACAGGATTTGAAGCATTAACGGACAATACTAAAGCAGTGAGTAATATCTTTGGAGACTCAGTTGCCATTGATCACGCCTCTCTGGAAGATATCATGTATCACTTGAAAGGAGGAATACACCATGTTTAATTTAATCAGACGTGACGTCATTCTGCAGAAAAGGCAGCTATTATTCTTTATTCCTTTTATCTTATTCTTTATTATTATGGGCAAAGACCCAGTTTTTACTTTTCTCGTTTCCAGTATTTTTATTCCCTTTAACACATATGCTTACGATGAAAAAGCAGAGACAAACATATTATTAAATTCCTTACCATATACACGTACGGAAATTATCGCTTCACGCTATCTTGGTGCTATTATTTACATGATTTTAGCAATAGGGGTGACAAGTCTATCATTATTCACCTTCAATAAACCTTTTACTATGACTGACATTGCGATTGGCTGTGGCTTATTCTTATTATTTGCCGCTTTTACCTTTCCATTATTTTATATATTTAAACCAGGCTATATTTTCCCGGTTGTACTCATTTGCTTTATCCTTTTGGCAGCTATAGGTCCGGCTATTGTCACGTTTTTAACTGAGCATTTAACCGCAATAACTGATTTCATTGTTAATTTAACTGTCCCGTCTTTATATACAGGAGCGACACTTGGCATCATGGTAGTCTATGCTATCTCTTGGGGACTTACCAATATCATTTACCAGCGAAAAGCGTTCTAAGCGGGGGAATTACGGAGAGTTCTTATATATACTACTGAATTAAATGCTAAATAGATGTCTCTTTTGCAACGCATCTTAGATACCGAATTTTAAAATAATACTTATCCATTTAGAAGTAATATTATTCAAGCTTTAGTTAAAGTAGAAGTAATTAATTTTGAGACTGAGATGTTGTTCTAGTTATTTCATTAAAGCGCGCTTTCTTTAATAAGAAAGCGTCTTTCTTGAATAGACAACACATATTAGATATTGAGTTTATTGATGTGTAAAAAAGATAGTGAAGTATTGCACTTAAAGTAATGGGTGCTTTAGCAAAATATAGCCATCATTTCGATGGCCTATTTTTATGTCTATACCATTAAGTTGATTCCAGGTATGTATTGTGAAATGTTACACTTAAACTAACGGGGCAGTTTAGTTGAACAAAGTATGATTGTAACTGCACAGGATAAACTAAACCTAAATATAATTTAGGGTGATGAAATTGGATAAAAGTAAACCTCTTCTATTGGTTTTATTTAGTATATTAATTTGTGGGTTGTATAATGGAACAGTAAATGCACAACTGAACGATTCTTCTCCCTCTTTTGATGAAAAATCTACTAAAGTAAGACAGTACACCCCTTCAGAACTCCAGTTAGAGTCTTTTAAAGGCGGTCTACTCGTAGGTGAACCGAAACAAGCAGTTGAATTTTGGATATTAGGTGTGAATAATCGAAGTGGTGCCATTCAATATACGATGTTGTCCCCTTCGCTTCAAGAAAAAACAAGGAGTAAATTTGAGGAAACTCGCTGGATAACAGGACAGTCAAGCCCTTCGGTTAATAACTTTCGTTTTACCAACGAAGAAAAGCTTAGCGAATCCAAAATGCGGTATACCGTTAAATACGATGTAGAGACATCTACGCAGTATTTGGTAAGTGGGCAGAAGATTATTTTTGTGGAAAAGAATCTAGAACCATTTAGAGAGAATTGGTTTATTTCATCAATAACAACGAAATATAATGAATGGGAAGCATTTACCCCAGCCGAGACAGTTTTAAAATAGACCATTGCAGTTAACAAACAAATAAAGAGCAAAGTTTGTGAATAAATATACTTAAACTAAACCAGCTAATAGAATGTCAAGAAAAACATTTTAAATCGAAAAACACTTCATGTTATACTAAAAATGCACAACACAAATAACCCTCCAAATTTAATTCGGAAGGTTTTTGATATATTTGAAAATTATGTTATTTAATAGTTTCTTGGAATGGTGTTTTCGTTTTTAAAATCGCATAAATCCAGTGTAAGAGCTTATTAGCACAAGCTATAACGGCTACCTTATACGGCTTACCTTCATCGCGTTTTAAATCGTAGAAGGATCGTAATCGTTTATTTCGTGCAATGGTTTCATCTGTTGTTTTCTTTTTACGGCTATCTCGGATTGAACAGCGAACAGCTGTGTAAAGCGTGTGGCGAAGCCTAGCTGAACCGCGTTTGGTAATGTGATTTTTCGTGCCTTTAAAGCGACCTGATTCAAACACACTTGGGTCTAGACCCGCAAAGGCTACTAACTTTTTCGGATGATTAAACCGCTCAATTTTCCCGATTTCTGAAAGAATCGTGGCCGCGATTTTTTCACCTATACCGGGAAGTGACTGGATTAATTCATATTCTTCGAGTTGTGCCGCCAATTGATCCATCTCACGCTCTAACGTGGAAAGTTGTTGGCGGTACGCTTGAAGTAAATCAATATACATATTCAGACTAACGAGAAGGCTCTGATAAAGCGTTGACTGAAATGGGTTGCGTTCCGCCGCTGCGATTAAGTCCTCAGCTCTTTCATACGCCCAATTAAATGAACGTGCTTTACAATGCTTATCAATAAATTGTGCAATCTCTTCTACACCTGCTTTTAGTACTGATTCAGATGTAGGAAAGGACTGTAAAGTCCTTAATGAAATCTCAGCGTATAAATCACCATAAACTCCTTTATACTCCGGGAATACTTGATCTAATATGGCTTGAAATTGTAGCTTTGTTTGAACCATAATTCCCGTCATATTTTCGTGTTGTCTTGTGAGATGTCGAAGGTTTAATAGCTGAATACCACGCTTTTTCTGAGGCTCTAAATCCTCTTTGTAATATAGTTCACCTAAGTGATAGGCATCAATGGCATCAGTTTTAGTTTTTCGTAAGTTAGAGCTTTTTGCTCGATAAGATACCAGTGGATTTACGATTATGACAATGTACTCTTGTGCCTCTAAAAACTGTACAACTGGGGCATGATAGTGACCTGTTGATTCCAAAACAACAGGTGGTTTTAACCCTGTTTTGCGCTCTAAATCTAGTAAATAAGCGTGTAACTCTTCAAGACCTTCCACCGTATGTTGAATCTTCACACTGTTTTTATAGGGCATTTTTTTATCCAAGAACATTTGAACCTGACTTTCACCTTTTGCGACATCCAGACCGACTACTGGATTCATATTTTATCTCCTCCTCATAAAGTGTATTGACCGGTAACCTCTATCTAGCTTGTTATTCATATCTTCGCTTGTTATGCGGGATCATCATGTCCCAACCAGCCTAATCATGTGTTAACAAGTAGAGGGTGAACTGTTTAGTTGTCGGGATCAAGTCCCACGAGTGCTTCCGTTCTACCCCGGCTACTATCAATCTATAAATTGAATAAAAAATAGTCAACCAGTTATCTGGCTGACCTTATAATACGAACGGGTGCTTTACTTCAATTAGGAGTAGAGCCTTTTTACTAACGGGCAGGTCGGGTGAATAAGATAAGGGATAAGGATTAAATTTAAACAGTGTAAAGAGGGTGAAAAATGAAAAGACCTTTAGGAGTATCTTTTATTAGTTATTTTTACATTTTCGGTGCAGTTGTATTGATTTTCACAGCCGTATTTATTAATCCAGATGCAGAGGAATTTGGCATAGCAGATAGGTTTGGTTTACCAAACTTTCCAGAACAGCCATTTAGGATTATATTGGCAGTTGTTTCCCTTATCATCATAAATGGTTATATGCGTTTAAAAAGATGGGGATTTTGGTTAATGATTTTATATTCATTTGGATTTGGTCTAATAAGCTATATTCTATTATTCTCAAATAATCAACAACCGTTTACTGGGAATTTTATTTGGTCAGTAATCGTCTTAATTTATACACTTTATGTTAGAAAGTCATTTTTTCATGTAGAAAAGAGTTTTTAAGTCACTGAATATGCTTAACTGGTGAAAATCCATACCAGTAATTCAGTACTTTGTGAAGCATTGTACTTAAACAAACGGTGTGCTTTACTTCAATAAGGAAATTAAAGGAGTGTTTTTTTGGAAAACCAATATGTATGTCGTTTTGATATAGATTTTAGACTTGGCGATATTGAAATTAAATTAAATGGGGATGGTCAAGAAGTCCGTTTTAAATTTATGATTGCATTCTTTTCATTTCCTTCTTTATTATTTTTTCTGTTACAGCTATGGAATGGAAAAATGAACGAAACTGAAATAAGCAGTTTCGGTTTTGCGGTGAGATATTATTTTACTGTAGAGGATGAAGATTTACTTATTGAACATTCAACTTACCATGATGACGAATACATTACTCGCAATTATAAATTTAATTTTGAGAATTTTGTTAAAGCAATAGATAAAGGATTTTCAGAATACCTTCAAGAACAACGCAGTAAAGGAATTCCTATAGGAGTAGAAGAATTTTCTCACCCCTTATCGAAGGAAGTAATTAAAGAATATGAAGAATTCTCGACCATCATCAATGAGAAGAAAGGTAAATACTTCAACTAACGGGTGCTTTAGCAAAATATGGCCATCATTCGATGGTCTATCTTTATGTCCAAAATATTAAGTTGATCTCAGATATACATTGTGAAATGTTACACTTAAACTAAATCAGCAGTTTAGTTGAAGATGATATAATTAAGGAGACAAATGTAATTGGAGTGGAACGAATACAGAATGGATAAAATAAAACGCTATTTAACAGAGCGGAAAAAATCATATTTTTTAAATGCTACAATTTTTGTTTTAATATTTATTATTGTTATTTTTATATTTGGACCTCCGAGGTATTATGTTGTACCAATTTTATCGATGATAATAGGTTACGGTAGTGTGGAGTTTGTCGGATATAAGCTTTGGAAAAAAGATAAATTTTGAATTTATCTTTTTTGAACTAACGGGTGCTTAGCAAAATATGACCATCATTTCGATGGCCTATTTTTATGTTCATAACATTAAGTTGATCTCAGATATGTATTGTGAAATGTTACATTTAACTAAAGCTTCAGTTTAGTTAAACAAAGACTAATTTAAAGAAGAGAGAATAAGTATACAGAGATATACAACTGGGGGGAGAAAAATTGAAGAAAAACGATAGAGGCACTTTATATTTTAATATGTCCATTGGTACACTAGGACTTCTCATTATTATTGTAGGATTATTCAAATATGTTCAAACCGTTGGTGGGGATTCTTCATTTGCATTGTTAGGTTTTCCTTTAACAATGATTTACTTAAATTATCTTGAAGGGAAAGCTGGTATAAGTAAAAAAATATTATGGATTAAATCTATCATAGCGATTTCTTTACTGTTTATAATCTACATCTTCTTATTTAGCTAACGGGAGCTTTACTTCAAGAAGGAGTATGTTGAACTAACCCAGCAGGTAATGTAAGAAGGATTGCAGGAAATCATGTGCAATAAATAGAAATACTTACTTAACAAACTATGTAAGGAGATAATACTTTGAACATTTTAACTTTGATTCTAAGTTATTTAATTGGTTCAATCTCATTTGCTTTAGTAATCGGTAAAATATTTTATAAAAAAGATATTCGTGATTACGGTAGTGGTAATCTTGGTGCAACTAATGCTTATAGAGTTTTAGGCATAAAAGCAGGAGTAATTGTTGCAATTGCTGATATATTAAAAGGTACATTTGCTTGTTTACTTCCCGTAATACTTGGTTCTACAGTTAACCCTATTGTATCTGGTTTATTAGCCATATTAGGACACATATTTTCTGTTTTTGCTAGTTTTAAAGGTGGAAAGGCTGTTGCGACAGCAACT
This sequence comes from Psychrobacillus faecigallinarum, assembly GCF_014836595.1. Taxonomy (GTDB): domain Bacteria; phylum Bacillota; class Bacilli; order Bacillales_A; family Planococcaceae; genus Psychrobacillus; species Psychrobacillus faecigallinarum. The sequence goes on from NZ_JACSQO010000011.1 coordinate 6,736, forward strand.
GGAGTTTTCTTGTTTTTGACTCCTTCAGGTGTTTTTGTTGGTTTTGTTGTGTTTGTGTTAACTTTGCTATTTACTAAGTATGTATCACTAAGTTCAATGTTGGCTAGTATAGCATTATTCATTTACAGTCTTATATTTGAAGATAAAGTTATGATAGCACTTTCTCTACTAATAAGCTTATCAATAATCATTCTGCACAGACAAAATATAAAGAGAATTGTAAATGGAACAGAAAACAAAATAGTTGAAAATTAGTGTTTACTTGTTAAGCTAAAGGGCGTTTTAATTTAATATTCGCTTTCCAAAATTAATGTAATTACATAGGATTTTAAAGTTAATACCATAACATTGGGTTACCAACTATAATGTTACTAGACATTTTGAAACAATACGCCAATGGTTTGCTAGAAGCTTGTCTAAATAGTCATTTATACTATTCTCCTAATGTATTGGTTCGTAATTTATTATTCATGAATAAATCCACACTACTACTCCCTTACCGCACTCCATGATTGGAGCGGCAGTCGGCGACTCGGGTGGGATCAGTGAGACAGATAAGACATCACAGACGACGCGCAAGCGGCGGTGATGGCATATCGCTCACCCCACCGAAAGCGTCCGACTAAAGCGGAAATCTACCATTTATTGTTCATACATATCATATAAAATGTAGTGGATCGATTCTCATAATCATGTAATTTATTCATGAA
>NZ_JACSQO010000011.1:7545-135053 GCF_014836595.1 Psychrobacillus faecigallinarum
GGGATCAGTGAGACAGATAAGCCATCACTAACGACGCGTAAGCGACGGTGATGGCTTATTGCTCACCCCACCGAAAGTGTTCGACATCTACCATTTATTGTTCATACATATCATATAAAATGTAGTGGATCGATTCTCATAATCATGTAATTTATTCATGAATAAATCCACACTACTGCTCCCTTACCGCACTCCATGATTGAAGTGGCAGGCGGCGACTCGGGTGGGATCAGTGAGACAGATAAGCCATCACTAACGACGCGTAAGCGACGGTGATGGCTTATTGCTCACCCCACCGAAAGCGTCCGACTAAAGCGGAAATCTACCATCTTACAAATCAATTGGAGTTGCATCATATATATCTGCTAGTGCTTTTAATTTCTCAATTCCCTTCACTTCTACATGTTTGTCAATAGTAAGCATCATGATTGCATCACCACCGACCTCAGAACGTCCAACCTGCATCGTTGCAATGTTGATACCTTCCTCTGCAAGCAGCATACCTACACGTCCAATTGCACCAGGCTGGTCTTTATGACGGATAAACAATAAATACCCAGCAGGCACAACATCTACGATGAAATCATCTACACGAACGATACGTCCACCCAGTCCATTTAATAATGTACCAGAAACTTTTCTTGACCCTGTAGCAGTTTTCACTTCTACAGTAATGAGACTAGTAAATCCTTTTGATTTTGGAGTTTTTAATTCATTTACTGTTATTCCTAGACGATCCGCAAGGAACTTAGCGTTTACGTCATTAACAGATTCACCTAGTTTGCTTTTCAACAGACCTTTTACCGCATTGCGGGATAATGGTCGCGCATCAAAATTAGCGAGCTCTCCAGCATAAGTAATATTTATTTCTTCTGGAGGGCCTTCAGTTAAGTCGCTGAGAAATGAGCCCAACTGTTCAGTAAGATTGAAGTATGGCTCAATTTTTGCTAATACGTCTTTCGGTACAGAGGACAAGTTAACTGGATTTTTGACTATTCCTTCTGTTAAAAAGCTTACTACATCATATGACACGTCTATTGCTACAATTTCTTGTGCTTCTACTGTACTCGCACCTAAGTGAGGAGTAGCGATGACCTGTGGCAATGTTAAAAGTTTATGTTCTACGAATGGTTCTTCTTCAAACACGTCTAGTGCTGCTCCGGCAACTTTGCCTGACAAAATTGCATCGTATAAAGCCTCTTCATCAATAATTCCTCCACGAGCACAGTTGATGATTTGTACACCATCTTTCATTTTTGCAAATGCATCTTTATTAATGAGATGGCGTGTTTCTTTTAGTAATGGAGTATGTATGGTGATAAAATCAGCCGCTTTAATTACATCCTCAACCGTACCAAATTGCACACCTAGCTTTTCTGCTTTTTCGGGAGTTAAGAAAGGGTCATAAGCAATTACATTCATTCGTTGACCTTTCGCACGAACCGCAACCTCTTGACCGATTCTACCAAATCCAACGACACCTAATGTTTTGTTCTTTACCTCTACCCCAATATAAGTTTTACGATCCCATTTCTTATTTTTCAATGAATGGAATGCTTGTGGAATCTTACGGGCAAGAGACATTAACATTGCAATAGTATGCTCAGCTGCAGAGTTTGTGTTGCCATCTGGTGCATTAACTACAATAATTCCGCGCTCAGTTGCTGCCGGTAGATCAATATTGTCTACACCCACCCCTGCGCGACCAATAATTTTTAAATTTGTTGCTTTTTCGATGATTTCACGGGTAACCTGAGTTTGACTACGTACAAGCAACGCATCGAATTCACCAATTTTTTCTGCTAGTTGATCGGGAGTTAAGTCTGTATCTACTACTATCTTAAAGCCATCTGCTTCTCTTAATGGAAAAATACCATCCTCACTAAGTGGGTCACTGATTAAAATATTGTATGCCATGATCTTCTTCTCCTTTATCTTTGAAATGATTAAGTCTTTTATTGAGCCAAATAGACTTGCTGTGCTGCCGCTGTACCTTTTCCAAGCTCGATATTCTTACCTAGTTTCTTAAGAGCTACCTCAATTGCACTAATGATTTGTAACTGGTCTGCTGGAGAGCAATACCCCATATGCCCAATACGGAAAATCTTGCCGGTTAAATGCTGCTGACCTCCTGCTATAGAAATAGCAAATTCTTTTTTCAGAATCTTACGGAACTCCTCTGCATCAAAATCTTCCGGTTGAACCGCAGTAACTGTTGGAGAAGCATCTTCATCTGAAGTCAATAAAGGTATGCCTAATGCTTTGAAAGCAGCGCGTGTCATATCCTTCATTAGTGCATGTCGAGAATATACATTGTTTAGCCCCTCTGCTTCTAATAAACTTAAAACTTGCTCCAGCCCAAATAACAATGACAAAGCAGGTGTAAACGGTGTAGTATCTTTCAATAAATTATCTCTATATTTTTTTAGACTTAAATAAAATCTAGGCTGATCGTTTTCTTCAATGACTTTCCAAGCTTTTTCGCTAGCAGCTACAAAGGTTAATCCTGCTGGAAGCATGAATGCCTTTTGAGAACCAGTTACCATTACATCGATTCCCCACTCATCCATTTTTGTTTCTACTCCTGCCACACAAGAAACTCCATCTACCACTATTAATGCATCTGAAACCTCTTGAACTGCTAAAGCTAGCTTATCAATTGGATTTAATACTCCAGTAGATGTCTCGCAATAAGTTGAAAAGACTACTTTTATTTCTGGATGCCCTGCTAGAAAAGCCTTTATTTCTTCAGGGTTTAATGCCTTTCCCCACTCAACATTCAATACGTGAACTTTAATGTTAAACGCTTCGCATATTTTAGTGAAACGATCTCCAAAGGCACCTGTTACGACAACAAGCACTTCCTCTCCTGGCTTCACTACATTTACAACTGCCGTTTCTAGTCCAGCTGTTCCACTCCCTGCAATAATGGCGACTTCTTGAGTCGTGCCAAAAACTTTTTTCAAGCCTGGAGCAATTTTCTTAAGCATATCCGAGGTTTCCTTGCCCCGGTGACCAATCATTGATTGGTTCATGGCTCTTTGCACACTTGGTGGAATTGGACTAGGTCCTGGAATACGTAAAATGGTTTGATCTTGAAGCATAATTTTTCTCCTCCTTATTTTTAAAAACAAAAAAGCCCTTCGTCCCCTACATAAAATGTAAGGGGCGAAGAGCTAAAAAACTCACGCGGTACCACCCAAATTTACTGCAAACGTTCTGCAGCCTCTTAGTTCATATGCTTAACGCGCATTCACGGATGAGCCTACTTTTTTCAGTTCACCGATTCAAGAGTGCTACTTCACATACGAAATCACTGATTTGCACCAACCATCAGCTCTCTGTAGATTTACAAAATGCAAAGCTTATCTCTGTCAAAATCGTTTAACGCTTATTGAATTAAACCTATCATACTTAGGTTATTTTCAGTTGTCAATATAGTTTGAAAACTTGGAAACGCTATCATTTTTTTACAACGCTTATAAACCTTGATATAAAGCTATTTTCAAAAATAAAAAAATATTTAATCATTCGTATTTATAATATTTTTTGTGTTGTAATTTTGACATTATTAGTAAAACGAAACCAAAACACGAACTATATTAAGTTAAAAAAATTAATCATACATATTATGAGTGATTATTTTAAAGAAATTAAGCCTTACATATTGACGTATAAGTTTAAAATTTGTACACTGTATAAAATCATTTGTTTTTCCCATAAATACAAACAAACATAATAGTAAGGATTTGATGAGATGATCGTAAGTAAATTTGGAGGCACTTCAGTAGCTAGCGCAGAACAAATTAAAAAGGTCGCTAGCATCATAAAAGCTGATTCCAAAAGAAAATATGTAGTGGTTTCTGCTCCTGGCAAACGTTTCGAACAAGATCTGAAGGTGACAGACTTATTGATTAACCTTGCCTACGCAGCTTTAAATGGAGAAAATACAGAGCAATGCCTACACGCTGTAATAGACCGGTATAAGGAAATTGCGTTAGGGCTGAACTTAGAATTGCTCATTTGTGATGTGATTGAGAAGGATTTGCAATCCAGGCTTTCTATGGATCATTCAAATAAGGAATTATTTGTGGACTCTATTAAAGCCAGTGGAGAGGACAATAATGCGAAGCTAATTTCTACTTATTTCACTAGTATTGGAATCCCAGCAAGATATATGTGTCCTAAATCAGCTGGATTGGTGATAAATGACTTTCCTGAACGGGCGATTGCCTTGCCAGAGGCTTACGAAAATCTTCAAAATAACTTACAAAATACAGCAGAAGTAATTGTTTTCCCTGGATTTTTTGGCTACACGAAGGATGGATTGCTCCGTACATTTGAAAGAGGTGGTTCAGATATAACCGGATCAATTTTAGCTGCATCCGTAAAAGCGGAACTTTATGAGAATTTCACAGACGTAGATTCTGTTTTTTGCGCCAACCCGAAGGTAGTGAACTGTCCAGTTGAAATCGAGGAAATTACATATCGGGAAATGCGCGAGCTTTCTTATGCGGGATTCTCTGTGTTTCATGACGAGGCATTAATGCCTGTTTATAAGGCTAAAATTCCCGTTTGCATTAAGAATACGAACAATCCATCGGCACCTGGTACGAAAATTGTTTCTTCCCGAAAAGTTAATCGTCGCCCGATTACTGGAATTTCAGCAGACAGTGGATTTTCTATTCTATATGTAAGTAAATATTTGATGAACCGAGAAATTGGTTTTGGACGTAAGCTACTACAAATTTTAGAGGAAGAGCATATTTCCTATGAGCATACTCCTTCTGGGTTAGATGATATATCGGTTATCTTCCGAAGCCACCAACTGACACCTGAAAAAGAAAATAGAATCATAAAAAGGGTTACGGAGGAGCTGCATGCAGAGGATGCTCACTTCCGTCACGAGTTTTCCATGATTGTAATAGTTGGAGAAGGAATGAACAATAGTACAGGACTTGCTGCTAGAGCTGCTACTGCAATCGCTAGGACTGGTGCTAATATCGAAATGATCAATCAAGGATCATCGGAGGTCAGCCTTTCCTTTGGCGTTCATCAAAGCAATGAAAACAAAATTCTTCAAGAGTTATATCAGGAATTTTTTGCATCTGTAACAATAGGATAATTATTAAAATGACATCCGGTGGGCGTAGACAAAGTCTTAGTTTCAACTTTGTCTACGCTTAAGCTTTGCTTTTAAGTAAAGGTGTTCAAGTAATTAATCCTTACAAATCTTCCTTGTATACAACTCCCTCTTCCAAATATATTTTAAGAAGCGTCATGGCCTCTCCCCATCCCACCGCACAGTTAATGCATGTTTTTATATCCTTGTCTGAATTGGAATAGCCCACTTCTTTCAACATAATAAGTGTTCCTTTTTGATACGGTTCTAATTTAAATTCCACGGTCGTGACCAACTCGCCCGGAGACCACTGGAAAACAAAGGATTCGTCCCTAACAGCTCTCAAAATTCTACCGCCATCCTCTAGTTCCAGCTTTTCCTGACCAAATCCATCCCATTTTAAGCGAATTTCTCCCGTGCCGTCTTGCTCCATATGAAGAGAAGTTTGATTGGTGAACCAAGCGTTCCATCCTTCTGCAGTTGAAAGAGTTTTAAATACTTTATCTATACTTACTTTGATATACGTTTGATGGTTAATTTCTGGCATCGCTTCTTCTCCTATAATGATTGTAATTGGGCAAGACCAACATGCTTTTCGTAGGAAATAATGGTCATTTTTTCGTTGAGAACCTTTTGTTTACCAGTTCGAGCATAGCCCATCTTTTCATATAAATAACAATTTCTTTCTTCTTGAAGAATTGTATCGAGCTCCCAGCTGTTCACTTCTGGATACATCATTTCTAGACGTTTCATCACGTTCTGAGCCAGTCCTCTTCCTTGATAACTATCTAAAATATTAATCATATGTAATCGCATGATATTTGGCGCTGTTTTGTACACATGTACACTACCAACTAATTTACCAGCCTCTAAAATCTTATAAAATGTCCCCTGAAGTAGGCGTTCAGTGAATCTTTCAAAGCTTTGCAATGCAGGGGTTGTTTGATGATCCTCGTATTTTGTATAAAGTGGTAAGAAAACTTGTTTTTGAAGTTCATATAGTTCTTCAGCATCTTCCATCTTTGCTTTATGCAAGGAAATTTTCGATTCAATTATTTCAAAGACATTTTCTAATATGTGATAAGCGATAAACTCTCCTCGGTTAACCATTTCTCTAATTTCCTCTATAGTTGCCCATTTGGCATCTGTCACTTCCTCGTATTGAAGCATTAAATCCTCTATCTTCACGTTCTTTCTTATTAGGTAGTTGTCATCAAAGCCTCTAGGGAATTTGACCGTAAATAAAATATCTGCCTGCTCCAATTCTATATCAATTCCCAGCTCTTCCTTTGTTTCTCGCACTGCTGCAATTTCAGTAGTTTCTCCGCTCAAAACAGAGCCTGCAGCTGCGCAATCCCACATATTCGGCCATCCCTTTTTCCACGGCTGACGTTTTTGAATCAAAAGCTGATTTTCATCATTCATAATCCAAACATGGACTACTTCATGAAATGTACCCTCCTCCATTTCCTCACCTCGAATATGAGTCATTCCTGTTCTCTCTCTAAAATTATTAAGCATGTCCCAAACTTCCATATTCCCACCAACCTTGTTATAGTTTAGAATAGTTTATCACAATTTTGTTGACCATCAATAACAAATATGATATATTATAGGTTGTTAACAATTTAGGTAGGACATAAAAGAGAAATCTGGCATTCTACTAACGTGTTTTTGAACATACTTATTCACACTGGAGCGACTATAGGGTCGCAAGGACGTAAAAGCAGGAAGGGTTTATGTTGCTTAGGTTAGAAGACAACCAGTGGAACAATTTACCGCGGCATTGAAAGCTTAAGTCTTTCATGGAAATTATTCCCCGAACATTCGGGATGAAATTTAAAAATTCAAAGATTATGTTTTACCTCATACAAAATCAAGGGCTGGTCTCCAATGGAGACCAGCCCTTGTCCAATTTATCGGAAAATGAAAAAAGAGAGAGCGAAAAGCCCTCTTCTTCTCTTACATATTAGTGAAGGCTTATCTTCCTCGCTCTTCCCACTGTATAACAAGTTCCCTTCAGCTTAATTATTTTTCGCTTGTCTTTTATAATATTCTTTGAACGTAAGAAGATATATGAACCCACTAAGCAGTGCCAGTACTGCTAGTATAACAAACGTCCAAGTGAAACCGATCCAAGTAACAAGTGGTAAAACAAGCGGGGCGATCGTTCTGCCTATTGTGTATCGTAAGCTAGCAGCCGCAAAGTATTGTCCACGCATATCCTCTGGTGCAAGCTTAGATACAAAGCTTTCCTGCAATCCTACTGTAGCTAGTTCTCCTAATGTAAACACAGCCATAGCAAACAGGAAAACCCAGAAGTTCGCAGTCATTGGGAAGATGAGCATAGCAATAGCATATAAGAGAGACGAAAAAAAGAATACCTTGTGTTCTGGATATTTCGTCATCCAACGAGTTACAAACACCGTGAAAATGACTACTAATAAGCCGTTTTCAGATAACAGAATACCGAAAGAACCCTCTCCAGTAATTGTCCATTCCCTGCCAAATAAATTACCAAGAACCTGGACATCAATGACATCCTTCATATAAACAGGAATAAGCATATCTAGCTGCATATACGTCTGCGCTAGCAAAATCCCTGCTATTATAAATAGGAAAAACACTTTGTCCTTTACTATCAATCCGTATGCCTTCACTTGGTTGAGCACTACTTGAACCCAGCCGTTTCCGCCACTTTCTTTTAACTGTTGTTTTACCTCATCTGGTAATGTTTCCTCCGTCAGAAAACGTAATGCTAGACCTACTAAACAGAAGAGAATACCTGATACTAAAAGCAATAAGAAGCGATGATTAAAGAATAGGACTGCCCCTACTATCGGTCCAATTACGACAGATATATTAATAGATGTATAGAATACGGAAAAAACCGTACTGCGATCCTTTTCTGGCACAACATCAGCAACAATTGCTTGACTTGCCGGGTGATAAAATGAACCACACATACCTGCGATAGTAAAGGCTACGAAGCTAAGCGTCGGTGATTCATACCAAGGTGAATTGGCGAAGGCAAATAAAATAAAAGCAAAACCTTCTGCGGTTGCAGAAAAAAATAACATCGTCCTTCTACCAAATCGATCCGCACAATAACCACCGATTAAATTAGCACCAACGGAAAATATTTGGGATATGACAAGCAGCAATCCTGCCATACTTGCCCCAAACTCATCTGCAAAGTATATAGCTAAAAACGGAAAGACCATCCAAAAGCTTAAATTACTAAAAAATTCACCAAATAAACGAACCTGTAAACTACGATTCCAATCTCTAATTCTCATGATGTTTACCTCTCAAATTATAAATTAAACGCTATCTCCCATATTATTTCGACATACGGAATAGATTTTTATATAGTTCTATAGTATTTTAAAAAATATAGCAGACTATATTCTATTAAGTTTGATCTGGTTTTATTAGGAAGAAAGAATTCGGCAAAAATAAAAAAGTCATAAACCCTAGGATGGGTTTACGACTTTTGACTGTAACCAATTAGTCTCTGTATGTAACGGCAGTTCCAGTTGCCACACACATCATCATGCCCTCACGGATTGTTTCAAAATCAAGATCTACACCAATTACAGCATTAGCTCCAAACTTGCTAGCAAGGGTCTTCATGTCCTCTATTGCAATTTCACGACCTTGGGATAATTTATTTTCATAGGCAGAGCTTCTACCTCCAACAATATCTGTAACTGAGGCAAAGAGATCTCGTACGACATTTGCTCCCATAATGGCCTCTCCAGACACTATGCCATGATACGTTTCAATTGTTTTTCCTTCAATAGTAGGCGTTGTAGTGACTAACATAAATACTCCTCCAATACATGTTGTTATTTTTATCATACAGTATTATTGGAGGAGAAGCATTGATTATTCTGAATCTATTATATTTTCTTTCTAGTAGGGATCATATTAAATAATATATTCAATACGATTGCTGTGAAGCTTCCTGCCACAATTCCGTTACTCGTCAAAATTTGCACACTGTCAGGTAAGGACACAAATAAGTCAGGTACTACCGTAACTCCTAAGCCGATACCTATTGAACATGCAATAATCATTGCATTATCAGGTGATTCTGAGTCTGCAATAATAGTACTTAGCATCTTAATTCCTTGAGAAACGATCATACCAAACATGGCAATCATGGCTCCTCCTAATACAGCCTCTGGAATAATGGTAGTAAGGGAAGAAATCTTAGGTATAAATCCTAGGAATATTAGCATCCCACCCGCGATGTAAATAATTTTACGTGTTTTAACACCAGAGATTTGCATAAGCCCAACGTTTTGTGAAAATGTAGTATATGGAAACGAGTTAAAGATACCGCCTAGTAAAACAGCAATTCCTTCAGCACGATACCCTTTAGTTAAGTCTTCCTTTTGAATTTTTTTATTTAGCATATCCCCTAGAGCAAAATATACCCCAGTTGACTCTACTAATGAAACAATAGCCACTAATGTCATGGTAATAATAGGAGACCACTCAAAAGTCGGCATCCCAAAATATAATGGCTGGATCATATGGAACACATCAGCTTCTTTTACCGCAGTAAAGTCTAAAATACCCATAAAATAAGCAGCAACTGTTCCTCCAATAATACCTATTAATATAGAAATAGCTTTTATAAAACCAGTAGAGAAACGGTATAACAATACAATAAATATTAATGTACCAAATGATAATAGAACGTTTTGAATGGAACCGAAATCCTCTGCCCCATCGCCACCACCCATGTTGTTAATAGCTACAGGGATTAGGGTAATTCCTATAATAGTTACTACTGAACCAGTTACTACTGGTGGGAAGAACCTAACTAGCTTACCAAAAAAGCCGCTGATTAAAATAACAACTATTCCGGAAACAATAATAGCACCATAAATAGAAGATATTCCGTATTCTTCTCCAATTGCAATCATTGGTCCTACTGCAGTAAATGTACATCCTAGCACGACTGGCAAACCAATACCGAAAAATCGATTGCTCATAACTTGCAAAATGGTCGCGACACCAGACATTAGAATGTCAATGGCAACTAAATATGTTAATTCCTCTGAACTAAGACCAAGAGCTCCCCCTACGATTAGCGGAACAATTACTGCTCCTGCATACATAGCAAGCACATGCTGTAAGCCAAGTGTAGTATTTTTAAATATATTATTCATATGTAGGTGTTCCTTCTAGAAATTCTACAGTTCCATTTTCCAAGGATTTAATGATAGCAAGAGATTCTACACGAATACCTTTTTCACGAATTAGTTTTCCCCCTGGTTGGAATCCTTTTTCAATCACAATTCCAACACCAGCTGTAGTTGCTCCAGCCTGATCAATAATCTCAAGCAATCCGAGAACTGCTTGTCCATTAGCAAGGAAGTCATCGATGATTAACACGACGTCACCCTCTTGAAGAAAATCCTTAGATACCGAAATATCGCTTGTCACATTTTTAGTAAAGGAATGAACTTTAGACGTAAGCAAATTTCCGGAAAGGGTCACAGACTTACTTTTCCTTGCAAAAACAACAGAAACACCAAGCTCTAAACCTGCAAACATAGAAGGAGCAATCCCTGAAGACTCAATCGTTAAAATTTTTGTTATTCCAGCTTCTGCAAATCGGTCTGCTATCTCTTCTCCTATAGCTTTAATAATTACAGGATCAATTTGATGATTTAAAAATGCATCCACCTTTAAAACATCTTTCGATAAAACCTTACCTTCTTCTACAATTTTATCCTTTAATAATTTCACTGGAATTCCTTCTTTCCTTATATTTGGGATACAAAAAAACTCGAATGACAAAGCTCCATCCTTACAAGTGGAGCAATGTCATTCGAGTTATTAATCGAATAATAAAAGAAATGGTTACACTTTTGTGTCCCAATTCCTTTATCCATTGTCACTCATAGTCGACTTGTTTACGGTAAGTCGGTAGAAACTTGCAGGCCATATTCCTGAGATTATACGAGTAGGTACTATTTGAATGCTCTCATTATAGCACGGAAAAATTCTTTTACAATAATATAAAAAAGTTCTATCATTCTTAAAATTCTGTTCATATATTTCAATTGTTACATGTATTGTTACAGGTGCCAGGCACCTGTAACAATTAAAGGCAATTTAAAAACACATGAATAAGTCATGTGTTTTGGTTGGTTTCTAATGGAATGAAGATTTTAATGTTTTGAAGGCTTCTATAAAGTAAGCGGGGTTCTCTTTAATATTGTAGGAAAAGACGCCTTGATTGGTATGCAAATATAAGATTCCCCCTCCAAATGAAAAGGGCTTGTGGGATATGTCGTGAACATTTTGGAATTTAAATTGATGCTGAGCAGAGACAATCTCCCTTCCGTCCATCTGCAACGTAAAGCTAGATTCTATATGCTGCATCTGAAAATAGAAGTCAATTTCTCGCTTAACTTCAATATAAATAATGGAGTACTCACTCAAAAACGTCACCTCCTTTAGCACATACTAGTGTATCATGTTTTTATATCATCATTAAACAATAAGGAGTGCATATATATTGATCAAAGCCGTGATTTTTGATTTAGATGGTACTATGTTGAATAGAGATGAGTCATTAAAAAGGTTTATTTCTAGTCAATACGACGAACTTCATACACACTTTGACCATATTCAAAAGGAAGATTTCTGTACTCGTTTTATAGAATTAGATAATCGAGGTTATATTTGGAAAGATTTCGTCTATGCATCTCTAATTCAAGAATTTAATATTCAGAGCATCTCCCAACAAGAATTATTAAATCATTACATAACTAACTTCCATACATATTGTGTACCCTTTCCCAATCTAATATCCATGCTAGAGCAATTAAAAAAACTGTCCCTATCGCTCGGAATAATCAGCAATGGAAAGGGCCAGTTTCAAATGAATAATATTATTTTTTTAAAAATCAATACTTATTTTGATACTATATTAATTTCTGAATGGGAGGAAATGAAAAAACCCGATCCACGCATTTTTGAAAAGGCTCTTAGGCAGCTTAGTGCTAAAGCAGAAGAAGCTGTATATATAGGCGATCACCCTGCGAACGACATAATTGCTGCGAAAACAGTCGGACTCAAAACAATTTGGAAAAGGGATGAATACTGGCCCGCTCCTTCTGCCGATTATGTGATAGATGATTTAGCTGAAGTTCCTCTTCTTATAAATAATTTTAAATAAGTTTGCTGAATTCCGCAGTCTGATTTTCGAGCTTTTCAGAAGCAGTAGAAATATCCTTGAACTCGTCTAATGCAGTTCGTATCTCCTGTTGGCTTTTTTCTATAACTGTCTGCGAGTAGCTATTGCTCGCAGTTACCTTATCGACCTGCTTCGCTATTCCTTCAATATTTTCTCTTACTTCTACGATGGAAGCCTCAACTCTTCCAGCTAGCTTACGAACCTCTTGAGCTACTACATTAAAACCACGTCCATGCTCTCCAGCTCTTGCTGCCTCAATTGCTGCATTCAATGCTAAAAGATTAGTTTGTGCAGCAATCTCTCTAATGGTCTGAACAATTCCTTTAATCGAATCGGCCTGTTTTTGCAGATTATCTAATGTAGTGGTGTTTTCCTTAGAACCAGCAGCGATTTCATCTATTCTTTCCAGAAGATTTTCACTTCTTTTAATACCTACTTCTGCTCGGTTGCTCAAATTCTCAGACATATGCTTCAGCTCTTCTGTGACACCCATTAAAATTTGGTGGCGCTCCGTTACGTTAGTAGCTACTTTGGTGACGCCAAGCACCTTGCCATTACTACCAAAAATAGGCATATAAGAAGCTTCTAGAAACACACTTTTGCCATGCTTGTCTTTTCTTTCTACCTTATTAAAAAATGACTTACCTGCAAACAGATCCTTCCAAAGCTTTTCATACGACGGACTGTTCACAAAGCTTGGAAAGCAGAATTCTCGGTGATGCATCCCCATTACTTCACTTACTGTATACTTAAGTTCTTTCGCAAAATTCTCATTTACAAATGCCACTCGGCGATCCATATCAAAACGAATAATTGCCAAGTTTTTTTCCAAAGCTTCCACTACGGTCATGTCATTAACTTCTTCTGTTTGTAAGTAACTCATTTCTCTTCCCCCACGCCTAGTCTAATTAGGTGTATATTTTTCAGGATCCAGCACTGTTTCTTTTCCTAATACTAGTTTAGCTAGTTCCGAACCAACGAATGGTCCAGCCGTTAAACCAGAAGCCCCTAAACCGTTTGCAAAATAAATACCGTCCTGCCCATTCAATTTACCAAATACAGGTAAAAAGTCAGGCGTATATGGACGAAAACCAACTCTTACTTCCTTTATTTTCTCATCTTTTAGGCTTTTTGCAATACTAAATGCATTTTCTAGCAGTTCTTTTTTACCTTCTTCTGTTACCCTAATATCATAACCAGTATGCTCTTCATAAGTAGAGCCTGCTACCACTTGTCCATTTTCAAAGGCTAGCATATATTGATTGGTTGGAGGCAGAACGACTGGCCATTCTCCAGTAGACAAATTCTCTAATTGGAAATGCATTATTTGCGCCTTTTGAAAGGTCACATTTAAATCTAAACCTAATACAGAGGGAATCTCATTTCCCCAAGCCCCACTGGTGAGTATAATTGCTTCTGCATTTATGGCCATCTCGTCTATAAATAGCTTATTGTCCTTCCATACAGCATCGCCATATACGACCTCTGCTCCTAGTTTTTTTGCAGCACTAGTTAAAGCATCTCTCATTGCCATACCATCTACTCGAGCTGCTCCTTCCACATAAAGTGAATGGTAATCCTCTGAGATGATAGGAAATTTTTCTTTCGTTTCTAACGGAGATAGGATTCTCAACTCCCCAATTTCAGGTGCATCTATTCTTTTCTCCATTGCTCTTTCTAACATTTTTTGCAGTTTTTTTTCATCATTTTGTAGAGCAATAGCTCCTACTTGCTTATAACCTGTAGCAGTTTCACCTAGTTCCTCTAGCTCTATCACTAGCTGTTTATAATATTTAGCGCCATTTTTCACAAGCTCGTACCATTTTTTATTTCTTCTCTGAGAAATCCATGGACATATAATTCCTGCTGCGGCTGCTGAGGCTTGACCTTTGTCCTGACGATCAACCAAAGTTACTTTCACACCGTTTTTTGCAAGATGATAGGCGGTGGAAGCGCCAAGGATTCCACCACCCACAACTACATAAGAAGACATCTATTACTCAACTCCACTATCTATAATTGAAAACTTTACTTCCTCACAATTAATTTCTGCCATTGCTCCATATGGTGTAACAAATTTAGGTTCTGTATGGCCAAAGTTTAAATTATATAAAATCGGCAAATCATTTAATCCAAGCTCATTCATAATCGTAATAATGGATTCTTTGTATTCTTCATAATACTTTTCGTGCTGAGGCTTTGCAAAAATAATACCTTTTACTTCTTGCAGTATCCCTTGGGTTCCATAATTTCGAAGCCAGTATTCGATATTAGATGGAAGAGGTAAATCCTCAGTGGTTTCAAAAAATAGTATAGAATCCTTGAAATAAGATTTATCTGGCCAAAGCGAAGTGCCTTTCGCAAACTCCAACACCTCAATACAGCCACCGATTAGTCTGCCATTTACAATACCTTTACCCTGCAGCAATTCGTAGCCTTTTTCATCTTCATTCATCTCACGGCTTATATACTTATTTTCAATAGCCCATTCCAATCGTTGACTAGTCCACAATGGTGACGGTTTAATTTCTCCAATCACTTCATTAGAGAATAGCGTCTTTTTCAAAGATTCTATGGTGTATTCATGCATCTCTACATTCTCTGCAAAATCAGTCAGAATAGCTGGCCCATAAAAAGAAGAAATCCCTGCCTTATGACAAAATAAATGGGTCACAGTAGCATCGGAATATCCAATAAAAACTTTAGGGTTTTCTCGGATTACTTCAAAATCTATGTAAGGTAGCAATCTTATGCTATCACTGCCTCCAATATTCGATACAATTCCTTTTATCGATGTATCCTTAAATGCATTCATCAAATCCTCTGCACGTGCCTGTGGACTTTCATATAAATAATTTGATCCCTTCAAACTATTTGGCATAGCTACTACTTCCAAGCCAAATACCTTTTCTAATCTTTCTACACCTTGCTCATATCTCCATCTTAAATCAGGTTCTCCTGCTCCACCCCACGATAGACTAATGGTTGCAATCTTATCTCCCGGTTGAAGCATTTTCGGCTTTATCAACATAATCATATCCCCCTTTCCTTCATTATAATTCAAACACCATCATTTGGATGCCTATTCTTTTAGCTAAATGGGTATAAGAATATAGAAGAATTTAAATAGGCGGTGAAGGGTATGAAATATAGAGGTCGTACACGGAGTTCAAACGTAGAGGACCGTCGTGGAATGAGTGGCGGAAAAGCAATAGCTGGCATTGGCGGTGGTTTCGGATTAATTATAGTACTATTAGTTACGCTACTCGGAGGAAATCCCGATGAGCTGTTAGGAAATTTAGGCGGTAACGAAACAACTAACAGCTCGGTTCCTTATGAGGAAACTGAAGAGGAAAAAGAGCTTGTTGAATTTGTTTCGGTTGTATTAGCAGACACAGAAAAGGTATGGACAAAAATCTTTCAAGAAAACGGACTTAAATATGAGGAACCAACACTTGTTTTATATACGAATAGTGTAAATTCTGCCTGTGGAACAGCTGGTGCTTCTGTAGGTCCGTTTTATTGTCCGGGTGATCAAAAGCTTTACATAGACTTAAGCTTCTACAAGGAGCTTCAAACGCAGTTCAATGCCCCAGGAGATTTTGCAATGGCATACGTTATAGCGCATGAGGTTGGACACCATGTTCAAACCCTTCTAGGTAAAAGCAATGAGCTATCCTCCCTTAGACAAGAGTTAAGTGAAGAGGAATACAATCAATATTCTGTTCGCTTCGAGCTGCAGGCTGATTATTACTCAGGGGTTTGGGCAAAGCATGCTCAAGGAATGGATTTACTAGAAGAGGGCGATTTAGAGGAAGCACTGACTGCAGCTAGTGCCGTTGGAGACGACACTATTCAAAAAAGAGCTCGTGGCTATGTGGTACCTGAAAGCTTCACCCATGGAACATCAGAACAGCGGAAGAAATGGTTCTATAAAGGCTTTGAAAATGGAACAATTAAAGGTGGAGACACATTTAGTGTTAAAACTCCATAAATAAAATTCAAGTGCGTTTTCCCCAAGTAAGTAAATGGAGAAAAGATAAACGTGACGTACCTTTCTTTTCTCCATTTGACTTCAGAGGGTAGGTTCTTATATGATAGCCTCATTTGAGTCTTTAAAATATTATGACCTGACTGTTTCTACATCAACTTCTGGTAATTGCTTTAAATATGCTAAGTAAAAATCGCTCATCACTTGTAGCAACTCTTCTATTGTTACACCTTTTGCTGTTGATATATTAATATTAATATGACCAGAGCCTAATCTTAGGTTAGCACGTATAGCCCCTCTTTTAATGGAAGGCAGTGATTCTATGTAAGCATCTCCATCAAATAAGTGTACTGTAATAAAGGACTGTCCTGATATCGAGAAAATACCTATTTCTCTAACACCTCCCCATTCCACAAGTTGCTTACTAGCAATCGCTGAAGAAAAATCATAAAATCCTTCCTCATTTACAACGACTAATTTTTTCCCTACGATTAGTTGCTTGATAATAAAGCCCAAGCAAAAGCCAAAAAATATTGTCCCTATACCACCAATTCCCATAAGGACTAACTTTTGAAAATTATCCTCTTCGAAACTTGTAATAAGAAGAAATACACAAGTCACAACCATCAGAATTCCCATCAAAACAAACATTAACTGTTTTCTTTTACTTTGATAAACGACAAACTCTTTAATACGAGCACTCCCCTTTCAAATTATCTAATTAACCATATTGGTTATTTTATTCAAATTACCTAAAATATACAATATGAACATTTTACATAAAATGAATATACCAGTCATGTTGACCACTTAACTTCCTCAAACTTATAATAGAACAAATCACAACTGGAAGAAGGCTAAAAAATGATGATACCTTTTACGAAAATGCATGGCTGTGGAAATGATTACATTTATATCAATTGCTTTGAAAATAAAATAGAAAATCCCGAAGCATTAAGCAAGGATATTTCCAATCGTCATTTTGGCATAGGCGGAGATGGAATTGTTTTAATATGCCCTTCTGATGTGGCAGATGCAAAAATGCGGATGTTCAATATAGATGGCAGTGAAGGGAAAATGTGCGGAAATGCCATCCGTTGTGTAGCGAAATATGTGTATGACAACGACATCGTACGAAAAGAAACTCTTCATATAGAAACACTGAGCGGATTGAAAAAGATTGAATTACATATAGAGAATGGGAAAATGAAGTCTGCTACTGTAGATATGGGGCAGGCCATATTAGAACCTTTCAATATCCCTATTGTAGTCAAGGACCAGACTATGCAGGTTAATTATCCAATCACCATTGAAGATCATACGTATTCTATAACCCCAGTATCTATGGGCAATCCCCATGGTGTAATATTCAGTGACGACATTCACCTACTAGACCTCCCAACTATTGGACCAAAATTTGAACATCACCCTATGTTTCCAGAGGGTGTGAATACTGAGTTTATTCAAATCGAGAATCGAAATGTTATACAAATGCGAGTTTGGGAGCGCGGAAGTGGAGAAACTTTGGCATGCGGAACAGGAGCTTGTGCAGCAGTGGTTGCTTCTGTGTTAAATGGATATTGCGATAAAAATACTGATATCCATGTCAAACTAATAGGCGGAGAACTGATTATTCGTTATACAGCTGACACTGTATACATGACCGGTCCTGCTACTACTGTATTCACCGGTCTTATTGACTGGTCGAAATAATGAATAAGACCTATTAGATGTACTCGGCAAAAAGGTTTGGTAGCATGTTTTTTCCGTTTTTTATATTTTTACTGAAAATACTGTCAATTGTAATGATAATGGTAATCCCTTGTAATACACTTGTAACATTCAACTGATACTATATGTTTAGACTAAATAGCAGGGGGATAGTGTATTTGAAGAAAATATTAGGATCACTTATCATTACAATAGTACTATTGGTCAGTGGAGTAAATGTTGCTTTCGCAGCAACAACAACTCACACAGTAAAAAAAGGAGAAACATTATACAAAATTTCTAAGACATATAAAGTTTCTATTAAAAACTTAAAAACATGGAATAACTTAACTACAGACGATATTAAGCTAAACCAGAAACTATCAATAACTCCTACATCTAAAGAAAAATCCAAAACACCTTCTAGAACTAATACTAGTGATAAAGTAGTAAAGGAATTCACGGTGTCAGCAAGTGCATTTACTGCCAAGTGTAATGGTTGTACAGGAATAACTAGCTCTGGTATCAATCTTAAGAAGAACCCAGACGTTAAAGTCATAGCTGTTGACCCAGATGTAATTCCGATTGGAACTAAAGTTCACGTGGAGGGCTATGGTTACGCTGTAGCAGGCGATACCGGATCAGCCATTAAAGGAAATAAAATCGACGTATTTTTCTCGACTACAAGTGAAGCTTATAAATGGGGACGTAAAAACGTAACAATAAAAATATTAGAATAGTTAATGTAGCCAGCTTCTCACAATAGAAGCTGGTTTTTCTATTTATACAATTCAATTAATAGGTACGCCCTCTCATATTAAGTTGTTATACTTAAAAAGAGTTTCATTATAATCCAGGAGAAGGTGCCTAATATGAATAGTAAAGATATAGGAAAGAAAATAAAAAGTGTTCGCTCAAAGAAAAAAATGACTCAACAAGTTTTAGCTGATTTAGCTGGGATTACTAAGAGTCATATATCAAAAATTGAAAACGGCTTAACTACCCCAACTCTAGTAACCCTTTCTAACATAGCAAAAGCCCTTGATAGTCCTACTTCTTGGTTTATCGAGCAAGAGGAACATGGGGAGTTATCTATTGTTCGAAAAGATAAACGTGAAGCAATAGATGAGAAGAATGAGATCGGATATGAATATGAATTACTTGCCAACAAAAAAAATATGAGCATAATCAGCCCAACTATCGTAACTGTTTTACCAGGAGCCGAAAACATAGAACCCTACATACATGAAAACGATGAATTTATCTTCATCCTTACAGGTTCAATCCATCTACTTTACGATGGAACAAAGTATGAAATGACAGCTGGTGACTCAGCATATTTCTCTGGGAAAAAGCCGCATATTTTTCTTTCAAACAGTAAAAGCCATACAACAGTCTTAACAGTTTACGTTGAAAACCAATGAAATAAATTATTATAAAAATTCAGAACAAATAGCATATTAACTTTACAAAAGATATATATTATTATACATTGAGTATAATGCCATTCAACTTTGTTGAATGGAAGTATATTGAAAGGGGAGTTTTATATGTCTAGTTCTAGAATAAGGGGTTTTTATCAATTAACGTTAGAAGAAAGGTTAGAAATCGTTATACATAATAAGGGGTTAACAGATGAGGAAACAAATATACTCACTGGTAATAAAGCATTTCCTATGGCGTTAGCTGATTCTATGGTTGAAAATGTTATCGGTCAATTTAGTATTCCCTTGGGAGTAGCAGCTAATTTCAAAATAAATGGAAACGACGTTTTTGTCCCAATGGCTACAGAAGAGCCTTCTGTAATAGCTGCTGCAAGTAATGCTGCTCGAGCTGCTTATGATTTAGGAGGGTTCTTTACTTCTTCGACAGGAACTATCATGCGGGGACAAATTCAAGTACTGGATATATTAGATCCACACGGAGCTAAAGCCAGAATCTATGAGAATAAAGAAGAAATACTAGCTAACTGTAATCTGCAAGATCCAACATTAGTAAAATTAGGAGGCGGAGCAAAGGATTTAGAGGTTCATCTTATAAATACAGTAAGAGAAACTATGCTTGTAATACATTTAATCGTAGACACTAAAGATGCCATGGGAGCCAATGCGGTTAACACAATGGCTGAGGCTGTCTCTCCCCTAATAGAAAAAATTACAGGAGGACGTGTCGTATTAAAAATAATTACTAACCTCGCGGATAAACGTTTAATTAGAGCAAGAGGTGTGTTCTCTGCAGAGTCTCTTGGAGGACCTGAAGTAGTGAAAAACATTGTAAGCGCTTACGAATTTGCTGATGCTGATCCTTATAGAGCCGCAACTCATAATAAAGGGATAATGAATGGAATCACCTCTGTTGTTCTAGCAACTGGCAACGATACTAGAGCAGTCGAAGCTGGCGCTCATTCTTATGCTGCCAGATCTGGAAGATATCGTTCTTTAACAACATGGGAGATGAATGAGGAAGGAAATTTAGTAGGTTCTATAGAACTTCCCATGGCAGTTGGAATAATTGGTGGTGCTACAAAAACACATCCAGTAGCTAAAGCTGCTTTAAAAATAATGAATGTAACATCTGCTGTTGAACTGGCCGGTATCATAGCTTCTGTTGGTTTAGCGGAAAATGCAGCCAGCTTAAGAGCTTTATCAGCAGAAGGAATTCAAACTGGTCATATGCGCCTTCATGCTAAAAACCTAGCCGTAATGGCAGGAGCAAGAAAAGAAAATATTGATTTAATAGTTCAAAAAGCCGTTAATGAAAAAGATTTACGTTACGATCGTATCTTGCAAATAACTGAAGAAATTCAAAAGGAGGGTTAGAATGGACAATAAAAATAAGGCTAGTTTAGTAGATGAGCACATCAATGTGAAATTCGTTGAGATATTAGGGGATACCATCTCAGGTAAACAACTCATTTTTTCTATTATTCTTAGTGTTTTTGTTAGTCTAGGTGGATATAAATTAGGACAATATATTTTCCCTAAATTTGCTGAAGCTCAAATGGTCAACTCTTACTCTCTTTTGTTAGGCATCGCAGGTACTGTCACAATATTAATCGTTAATTCTGCCGTATTTAGACCTAAGCGTATTCTTGTGGAGGATGAGGTATCTTCTGAAAATTTAAGAGAAGTTTTTCAAGACCTTCAACTGGATTATGAAGAAGAATTGCGCTTAATAGAACAAGATCCTGTTACTAAAAAGGAATTGGAAGAGCTCGGAGTTCTCTCTAATTTTAACAATGCTCACAGGGAGGATCACAAATGAGTATTTATTTAGTTGCACTTTTATTTGCCTTACTTGGAGCAATTGTATTTTCCGTAATTGGTTTAATATCTGGGACTGATGAAACGGCAATTATGGTCCCTATTACATTGCTTGTAATTCTTTTAGGTGCCCCTCCCGAAGGTGTGTTTGCATTCTTTATGGCAGCAGTTTTATCCAAACATCTCACACACGCAGTTCCCACTGCTTTAATGGGAATTCCAGGTGATACAACAGCCGTACCGTTAATAGATCATGCGAATACTTTAAGACGTATGGGTATGCCTCATATAGCTTTACGTAAAATGATTTCTGGCGGTATCATCGGTGCCTTTATCGCATTACCTACTGCTGTTTTGCTTGGACAATTTTTGGGTCAATTTGCCGACTTCTTTAAATCTTCTTCTGGCCTAATTTTTACAATAGCCGCTTTCTTGATTGCCTATTTTTCAAAGGGTAAATGGGCCAGTGTTTTATTAATCATACCTTTTGCATTTTTTATCAAGAGTTTAGATACATTAAGTTTTTCCATATTAGATAAGCATCTATCGATTACTTTTTTCTTAGGGATTGCGATTGGCCCTATGTTATCTGATATTTTAATAGCAGCATCTTCTAGTGCTCGAAAAAGTCTTCAAAGAGATAAAGCCAATGAATATCATTTAGCACCAGAAACAAAGTCCTGGAAAGGTTATTTTCCAAATCCATTTAAAATACTTACAGGAAGACAGACCATATTTACTTCTATCACCACATTTTTATCGTCATTAACATTTGTATTTAGCCCTGTAGGAATGACATCGTTAATGGGAGAAATAGTCGGATCTCGAACGAAGGGTGCCTACAAAAAATCAACTACAAGTCTGACAGTTATGAATGGGGTAACCGAATCTACTTATATCGCAGAAGCTATTATTCCTTTAATAGCATTTGGTATTCCATTAAGTCCAGTGGCATTAGGACCAGCTTCTCCGTTATTCAATGCACCACCAGTGTTTACAGTAGAGCCTATTAATAACTTGCATACCTATTTAACTTCATGGGAATTTTTTATTTTTGGTCTAATAGGAATTACTGTTGCTTCTTTAATCGCTTATCCATTTTCTATGAATTATGCGCGTAAAGCATCTGTATTAGTTTTAAAATATGTTAGTCAAGAAGCGATTGTTGCTATGTTTATTGGGCTGGCATGTCTACTGGCTTATCATGAAGCACAACTCTTAGGAATTGTACTAACATTAACTGTTGCTACTGTTGGTGGTCTATTAAATCGTATTTTAGGTATTGGTGCTGGAGTACAATTTATGGTATTTTACGCTTCTAGCTGGATTATACTTCAACTGTTTGGTTTCTAATTACAAATGCCCATCCAACTTCACATAGAGCTGGATGGGCATTTTATGAACTAATTAAGGTTGATTTTTGATTTGAGTTAATTTCTAACGGATTTCTTAAGATTCCTTATTAAACCAAAGTTCATCTTTGTCATCAACATCACCATTATAATTAATGAGAATCTCATCACCGGCTTTAATATCCGTAAAAGCAAAGAAGTCAAATGTGTGATTTCTAAAATTAATCTCATATGTAGCATTAGGTTCATACGAATGGTTGAATAGCATTCCATAGCCTAAAAGAATGGCAGATTTACCTATCCCATACTCAAAAGCGTAATCACCTATTATAGTTTGCTCAATGTATTGATGCTGTTCGTTTGGATAGGCAATGACAGGTGCTTCATGTAAAAGCTCTCCTTTTTTGATATCGCGCGTAGCAAATACCCCTCTATTGAATTCTCCATTACTTAATGGAGATGTTTTTACTTCTATCATGTTGTTCTCCTTCTCATCTTTAAAAATTTCTATTTAACTGTAACATTAATTTGAACAATGGGCTCCTTTTATTTATAAAAAGCCAAACTACTCCCTCTCTAACAATTCGTCTATCCCCTTAATAATTGCTTCAAAATAAGCTGAAGGATGAGGTACAAAGCTTTCTTTTCCTACAGTTCTTATGTAGGAACTACTATTACCTTGATCATCAAATTTTACTCCTTCAACTTTTATTTCGTCTTCTCTTCCCCTCCATAGGTCTGCAAAAGCACGAAATTCTGTCCGGACAATTCCTGCTACTTCCTCTAATTGAGGGTTGAACTCATCTAAAGATGGAAAACTTCTATAAACAAAAGTATGAGCAAATTCCCTATCAATTAGCTTATCTGAAATGATGGTGTAACCAATAACTCCTATAGAATTGAGTTGATGAAAAGGAACTTTAATACCTAGCTCCTCCTCCACTTCCCGGATGCCATCCTCCACTGTTTCATTGGATAGGATATGACCGGCTGCTGTAATATCCAATAGGCTGGGATAATCTTTTTTAGCATCACTTCGAAGTTGCAAATATATGTAATTCTCACCATGGTCACTCCCTATAAACCAACAGTGAAATGTCTCATGCCAATGCCCCAGCTTATGTATTTCCTCTCGTGTTGCTACTCCTACGAAATTTTTATCCTCATCAAATATCTTCAAAAGTTCATCTTCCATATAAACACTTCCTTATATTAAATACACTTTTTTCTTCTAAATAGACTCTCTACTGAGTATATATAAATAATGCAGTCATGGAAAATTCGAAGAAAATAGGTGATTTTTATGAGAAAGCTTTTATTGCTCTTCTGTGTATCGTTGCTAATAAGCGCTCTAACGTTTCCAACGTTGAGTATTGCTGCTTCAGACCACAAGGTGGTAGAAAAACATATAAATAGATTATTAGAACGAAAAAAGGTGACTGCTCCAACTCCAGCACCTGCTCCAAGCTCTAAAGCTAACGTTTACCTAACCTTTGATGATGGTCCTAACAAATTCACGACTACCCATAACAGTATATTAAAGAAATATAATGTCAATGGAACATTCTTTTTTTTAGGAAAGCATATGAAAGACAATGAGGCAATTGTGAAGGCGGTTGCTAGCGATGGGCACTATATTGGAACACATAGTATGACCCACGATAAAGAAAAGGTATATAAAAATGCTCAAGCATTTATTGATGAGATTAATAGCGGTGTAAGTCTCATTGATCAGATGACTGGACACAGCTCTAAGCTTATACGTGTACCTTATGGCAGTAAGCCACATCTAACTACTCCTATGAAAGAAAAATTGAAACAACAGCATTATAAACTATGGGATTGGGATGTAGACTCTAACGATTGGAGATACAAGGATGAGGAATTTCAAGAAATAATAACAAATGTTCAAACAGAAGTGGAGAAGGCATATAAATCTGGAGATCAAGACATTATAGTACTACTACATGATCGAAGCCAGACGACAAAGGCACTTCCATCCATTATTGAATGGCTCCAGAAGGAAGGCTATACGCTGAAAACCTATCAGGAGGACCAGCATGTCGTACAGAATTTCTTTCGCGATGAAACTTTATGAAACTTTAGAACATAAGGATTTTATGTCTTTTAACTTTTATAAAAACACATAATAAACGAAACGGGACCGTCAGTATTTTTACTTAAAATTCTGTCGGTCCTAGTTTTAGTGAGTAGACATTTTATATATTAATAGCCATAAGGACGGTTGAACGGTGGGTTGTAGTATGGATAACGATAGTATGGTGGGTATGGTGGGTAAATTGGAAAGAACGGGAATATAGGGAAAAACGGGTATTGATAACGTGGGCGTCGTCTTCTGCGGCGTCTCCCATAACTGTCATAACCGTATTCATAGTCATCATCATCATATCGATCGTAATTAAATTGTGTCATTATTTTTTCCTCCTTTTGATCTCGATTTAGGTTATGCTTTGTAAGGATTTACCGTCTGTGCATTCGCCCACATTAAAAAATACTAAACTTCAATTTTACAACAAGTAGAATTATAAAAAAAAGACACCTAAATCGAATTAGGTGTCTTTTATAAATTAACTTGTAAATAGAAAATTACATTTAAAAGTATCAAGATATTTATCTACTTACTTACTAAATTTCTTCTTAAACTCTATAGTTGGTTTCTTTATCATTCTCCTTCCTAGTATCAAATTATGTCCATACGCATTCCAATATAAACTCAATTACTATAAAAATAGACCATTGAAATAATGATCATGTTTAACTAAAGCACCCTTTGTTTAATAAGTGAAATTAGTTTATAGCACGATTCATATTGGACTACTTTGTTAGATAAGTTAGCAGTAAATAACTATCGAATTGAGCCCGAAAATTCAATCTGTTTACTATTTAATTTATTAACCCATTCACTATCATTCCAAATATTCGGGTTGTCAATTGTTAGATTTTCTCCACGTACCATGAAATCATAACTATCTTTTGCATCCGTATACCAATCAACAATGACTAATTTGCCGTTTACATTGCGTACGAGAAATTCAGTGGGCTCACCATAACTACCTACAATATTTTTAATTTCCGTAGGTAATTTTAAATAGAGAACCCCCCCATCTGCGTCATCAGTATACTCCACTTCCCAATCCGCTCCCCGAGTGCCAATATCAACACTCTTCACCGAATCATCAGTCAGATCGTTCGTTGAATACATGTCAAATTGGTATTGAATTTTCTTTTGCGTATACTGTTTCAGATTTTCGTTATCAATAAATGCACCCAATTCAATATCCGAGCCGTTCCATACCGCTTTATAATAGTCAGTCAGCACTCTCTTACACATTTCATATGCCGCTTCAGAATCCAGAATAGATAGTTCTTCTTCATTTTTAGCTACATATTCGGGGGAATCCTGTAATATACGTTCTGCTTCAATAAAATCTGGATTTTCCATAATTTCTGGTGCTGCATATGTTAGATATAAATAGAGGTCTTTATTTGGAACTGATGTAGTTGCTTTTAATATGTGATTAGTCTCTTTAGAATATATAAAACGATCATGGTCACCTAGATCAGAAGATCCAACTTTAAAACCATCATAATTATTAAATAACTTATAGAAATAATTTTTATCTACTTTCATAAATATAATCAGTTCTACTTTATCTTGATAAATATAGAATCTCATATTATCTTCGTAAACCATGACGTAATCAGACCCACTTCCGTCCTCATGTTCTTTAGTATAATTTTCACCAAAGATTTTAATAACCTGTGATTGTGGATCACCTAATGTGATTCCCTGTAGATAAAGCATACCTTGTTCATTGGAGATTGCGGGCTGTGACAACCCAATATGTTGTTCAGCTGTAGAAGGAACATTTTCAGTCCGTACTTCGTTTAATACAAAAATCATCAATGACATGGTTAGAATAGTGGCTATTACTACATACCGCCATTTATTTTTTACTGAACCTGAATTGTTTTCAATCGCACTTTCTACATTTTGTATGACACGTTTCTTACTTTCCGTTAAATTTTTTATTTTTGGAGGAATAAAGTCATTCATTTAAAAACACCTCCCATTCAATTTCTTTCAGTTGCCTTCTTAAAAGTTCTCTGCCACGACTTATGCGAGTTTTTACTGTACTTTCTGGGAGAGATAAAACATGCGCTATTTCTGAAATGGACCATTCATTAAAATAAAAATGAATGAGAACCTCCCGATGTTTTAAAGGCAAACCAAGGATGGCGTCTCCAATTATTGCTTGCTCATCTTTTCTAACTAGTTCATCCCTGCTCTCTTTACCTTCTTGTGGAAAAAATTTATTTTGAAGCAGAATTTTTTTATACGCCCAACTCTTCAAGTAATCCTTGCTTTTGTTAACAGTCATTTTTGTTAGATAAGCCTTCATTTCACCGCGTTCTTCATAATTATTCTGCTGATGATAAAACTTAATGAATATTTCTTGTACAATATCTTCTGCCGCTTGAAGATCCTTCACGTATCCATAAGCTAAGCGTATTAATGGCTCTGTATATTGAAGCATTAACTCTCTTAAATCATTTATCGACAAACTGCTCGCAACTCCTTTCACTATATTAAACGACTCTCAGACCACTAAAGTTTGTTTTTTCTAAAAAAACTGATTATTTTTTAAACTCATAGCTTCAGTTAAGATAATTCCGTGTATCACCTTACAACTCAAAGAAAAAAGAACGAATTTCCTCTTTGGAAATTCGTTCTTTTTAAACTAATTCACTTAACCACTTAGTGATAAGTGTAGATGAATGCATACATATGCTGGTGTATTCGCTATCGTATTCATTTCTGTACTTTAACAGCGTAGTATGTTGTTATTTATTTGTAGTTATATCATTCTACCATTTGTCATCAATCAGCATTGTTTGATTCAAAGTTATTGAGCAATGCTCGCACTTCATCAGTTGACTTTGTGTTCATCAATTGATTTCTTAATTCACTTGCCCCTCGGAATCCTTTGACATATATTTTGAAAAAGCGATGCAGAGCTGTGATTGAACGTGGCAATTCTGCTGAATATTGATCTTGAAGATCCAGTTGCAATCTTAGAAGATCAAGATATTCCGAAGTACTATGTTCTTTCGGCTCTTTTTCGAAAGCAAAAGGATTTTTGAAAATACCACGCCCAATCATAACCCCATCAACGCCATATTGTTCAACGAGCTTAAGGCCAGTTTGTCGGTCAGGAATGTCTCCATTGATTGTTAATAGCGTATTTGGTGCCACTTGGTCACGTAATTTCTTGATTTCTGGAATCAGCTCCCAATGGGCATCTACTTGGCTCATTTCCTTTCTTGTACGCAGATGGATAGAAAGATTAGCTATGTCTTGTTTCAATATATGTGTTAGCCAATCCTGCCACTCTTCTACCTCCGTGTAACCAATCCTTGTCTTCACACTAACCGGCAAACCTCCCGCTTTTGCTGCTTGTATAATTTCTGCAGCGACATCCGGGCGTAAGATAAGGCCGCTTCCCTTCCCTCTAGTTGCCACATTTGGTACTGGGCAGCCCATATTAATATCTACGCCTTTAAAGCCTAGCTCGGCCATACCAATACTCATTTGTCGGAAATGTTCAGGCTTATCTCCCCATATATGTGCAACCATTGGCTGTTCGTCCTCTGTAAAAATCAATCGTCCACGAAC
Source organism: Psychrobacillus faecigallinarum (assembly GCF_014836595.1). GTDB lineage: Bacteria > Bacillota > Bacilli > Bacillales_A > Planococcaceae > Psychrobacillus > Psychrobacillus faecigallinarum. The sequence continues at coordinate 35,907 of NZ_JACSQO010000011.1, forward strand.
ACTTTTCTGTCCCTCTGGATGACAATAGCTCTCCGTGTTTGTAAACTCTGTAAAAAACACATCCGGTCTACCAGCTTTACTTACTACATGTCGAAAAACAACATCCGTCACATCTTCCATTGGTGCTAGTACAAAAAATGGTCGCGGTAAATCACGCCAAAAATTATCATTCATATTGAAATTCAAATCCTCTCATTATGCATTACGGGATAAAATGCTTCTACTTTTTTAACATATATCTCATGTTAAATCAATTAAATTTTAGTTTATAATAGTTAACCAAACTAACCCTTAAATTGTGCGTAATGAATATGGCAATTCAAGGGATGTCAATTAAGTCATTATTATAGTATAACCTAGCTTATTTAATTTATCTTCACACAGGTTTCCTGATCCACTAGAAACGAACATTTGTCACTTTGTTGATTGGAGTGAAAGTCGATTCCTGCGGGATGAGTGAGGCAGAAAAGACACCACAAACGGGGTACAAGCCATCGCGGAAAGTATCCGACTAGAGTGGAAATCACTTATTCTTTACTCAAAGTATATAAAAATGATTATGCTCTCTTCTATTGTTTGTGTTTTTTATAAAAAGTAGGAGTTATGAAATGGAATAACAATAAAAAAATAAGACTATTTTTCAAACTATCATTCTATTGGGACTTCTTGACATCCTACCTTTATTAGATTAATATTATGGATTGTTCGATAAATTATAACGTGGTTCGAGAACCTCCCACGTAAAAAAACTAAGGAGAAATGAATATGAAGATTAAAACGATGGCTACAAGTGGAATTATTGCAGCTTTATATGTAGCTGTATCTCTGCTAGTGGCGCCTCTTGCATTTGGTGCTTTTCAATTTCGGATATCCGAAATGTTTAATCACCTTATTGTGTTCAACAAAAAGTATTTCTTTGGAATTGTGATCGGTGTATTTATCACAAATCTATTCTCACCAATGGGTCTCTACGATTTAACCTTTGGTGTAGGTCATTCCATTCTTACACTTTCTATTAGTATATTTGTAGGAAAATTTATTAAGAGTGATCTTTGGCGGATGATTATAAATACGCTTATATTTACCTTCACTATGTTTATTATAGCCATTGAGCTTCATTTATATTTTGACTTGCCGGCCTCTATCTTTTCATACACCTGGTATACTGTTGCTCTAGGCGAATTTGTCGTGATGGCAATAGGTATTCCATTAATGCTTGCATTAAATAAGCGTTTAAAATTTAAGGAACTTCTATAAATTTAACCTTACAGTGACCCAAAAGTTAAACTAATAGGTTAAAGCAACTACCAAGACCTAAGTTCAGTATTTTACTGGACTTAGGTCTTTTTACTTTGCCTTCTTTCTCTATGAATTAACCTTGACTAAAAAAATTATGTAACTTAAATGAACTCCTTACGTCTAAATGCATTGACGTCAAAATTAATATAAAAAAAGGGAGTTTACATAACAATGAAAAAGATAATGAGTTTTCTTATGTTAACAATCGTATTAGGATTATTAATCGCGGGCTGTTCAAAAGATCAGTCCTCTACAATAGAACCGGAGCTATCAGCTAATGAAATGGCAGATAAAATGTTGGAGAAAGTTGAACAACCTAGTCTAATGGAATTAGAACCAGATCAAATAAAGGATTTATATAATCTAAATCCTGAGAAGCTCGAAGAATATTCGATTAGAATACCAATGATGAACGTAAAAACAAATGAAATTGCAATTTTGAAAGTAAAAGATGCTAAAGATGTACCTGACGTAGAATCAGCAATAAAACAAAGAGCAGAAAATGTACAAAAGCAATTCGAAACGTATCTTCCAGACCAATATGAGAATGCCAAAAACTATAAACTTGTTACGAAAGGCAACTATATATTATTAGTCATCTCAGAAGATGCAGACGAACTTCTAAAAGTCTACGATAGCTTTTTTGAACAAAAATAAGCCACTATGGTATTTAGTAGCTTGCTTTTCTTATTCCTGTTCCTGCCTGCCGTTCTAGCACTTTACTATTGTTCGCCAAGACGGATTAGAAATCTGATTTTGTTTTTAACTAGTCTTGTTTTCTATGCTTGGGGAGAGCCGATTTACATTGTTATTATGTTGGTGTCGACTCTGACGGATTACAGCTTCGGGTTGTTACTAGATAGACCTAATTTGACTTCTTTGAAACGCAAATGGATTGTCGCATGCTCTATTATAGTTAACCTGGCGCTGTTATCTTATTTTAAATATGCTGATTTTCTTATCCAGAATGTAAATACGTTACTTGGTACAAGTATTCCTTTAACGGATCTTCCTCTGCCCATAGGGATTTCCTTTTATACGTTCCAATCTATGTCCTACATCATAGACGTATATAGAGGGACAGCTAAAGCACAACGAAACTGGATTGACTTTGGAACGTTCGTTGCCTTATTTCCACAATTAGTTGCGGGTCCAATCGTGAAATATAGCACGATTGCTGAACAGCTCCATAAGAGAACGGAGAATATCAAAATGTTTGCGGAGGGCGTTCGGCGATTCACTATTGGGCTTGCAAAAAAGGTGTTACTTGCTAACAATATTGGATTGCTTTGGGACACCATTTCAAATACCAATCCAGATTCACTGACTGTATTAACTGCTTGGCTTGGTATTATTGCATTTGCCTTTCAAATATATTTTGATTTTAGCGGTTATTCCGACATGGCTATTGGTCTTGGCCTTATGTTTGGCTTTCGATTTAACGAGAATTTCAACAAGCCTTATATTGCTCAGAGTATAACTGACTTCTGGAGAAGATGGCATATCTCTTTGGGTAGCTGGTTTCGAGAATATGTCTACATTCCTCTTGGAGGCAATCGTCGAGGTTTAGTCATTCAAATGCGTAATATACTCATCGTTTGGCTTCTTACGGGATTTTGGCATGGAGCTAGCTGGAATTTTATCGCATGGGGTTTGTATTTCGGTGTCATTCTCCTTATGGAGAAATGGGTTGGATTGAAACTACTTTTCCGCTTACCTCGTTGGACGAGACATGTGTACGCACTAGTTCTTATTCTCATAGGGTGGGTATTATTTGTTTTTGATCAGCCTTCTTTAATACTTAGTTACTTGAGTGCCATGGCGGGATTAAATCACCAAGCGCTATGGAATAATGACACGTTGTACTTTTTTTATACAAATATAATTTTGCTTTTAATATTGATTATTGCCTCTTTACCTAAGAAGCAATGGCCAAGAAAGAATGAATTATCGTTTTTACATCTCGTTTGGTACGGATTTCTATTTTTTCTTTCCGTTTCCTATTTAGTAGATGCAACTTTTAACCCATTCTTATATTTTCGTTTTTAGGGAGGTAGAAATCATGGAGAAGAATGCAGAGAAATTATTGGTCTTAGGGTTTGTAGGAACGCTGTTTCTATTTGCTTTCTTCTTTTTTATTTTACCTAAAGAACGTTTCTCGAATTTAGAGAACAGATATTTACAAGCTACACCGCTTCTTACATGGGATAATTTATTATCTAAGCAATATGCAGAAGAGACTGAGAGTTTCGTAACAGACCACTTTCCATTTCGAGATAAATGGTTATTCATAAAATCAGCTGCAGAACAATCTAGGCTGCAGCAAGAAAATAACGGAATCTATCAAGGGAAAGATGGCTATTTATTTGAAAAATTTTTAGAGCCTGATTATACAAAGATTCAGCAATATATAGATTCGGTGAATAAATTTGCCACGAATCATCCGACAGTAGACATGACTTTCATGCTAGCGCCAACATCGATTGGTCTTTCTCCTGATCGTTTACCGTGGTTGGCACCGTCGTATTCTCAACAGAAGGTAAATGAATTTATCGGCGAGCATATGTGGAAAGGCTTAACCTTTATGAATGGCTTTGATTTCCTAGGCCCGCATGCTTCGGAATCGATTTATTATCGTACGGATCATCATTGGACGACATATGGAGCTTATTTGGCATATGTTGCATATGCAGAGCAGAAAAAGTGGGATTTCCTTTCGAAAAAAGATTTCCTAATCCAAACTGTAAGTAATTCATTTTTAGGAAGCTATCATACAAGAGGGCAGTTTGTTGGTTTATCTCCAGATGATATCCAAGTCTATATTCCTCGTGATTCCACGTCTACAAACACGTATATCGCAGATACAAATCAAACGATGACGAGTATGTACGATAACAGCTTTCTTGCCAAGAAGGATCAGTACTCCTATTTTCTTGGCGGTGTTCATGCTCTAATGACGCTTACAACCGACCTTGACTTGCAACAGATTGAACAAGAAAAGCTACTAGTCATTAAGGACTCTTATGCGCATAACGTAATTCCTTTTCTTACAAGACACGTTCCAGAAATTCATGTGATAGACATTAGATATTATAATGGCAGCATTGATGAGTATATGTCTGATAATGATATTAAAGATGTTTTGTTTTTATTCAACACTTCCACGTTGGTTGACGAACCATCTATCTTAAAACTAAATAACTAGGAAATCGGCAAATAAATTAAGTGATTTGCAATGAAAATAGTTTTATGACCGGATAAAATTTTTTATGACCGTTCACGATGGTTTTATGACCGGATAGAAAAATTTATGACCGTTCACGAAGGTTTTATGACCGGATAGAAAAATTTATGATCGTTCAACAATTTCATTGGCAAAACAAAAGACATTACCAATTTGTAGAGTAATGTCTTCCACTCGATATATATTCTAGTTTAAAAAAGTCCACTTCCAATAGGAAATGGACTTTTTACATTATTCCTTCACAAACTCAATGGTACTTCTTACTGTATCTATAGGTCTTACCATGCTTTCAATCTGAGCACGTTTCGCCTCTAAGAATGGTGGCAGTGAAAGTTTTTCTCCTAAGGTTTCGTAAGGTTCGTCACCCATAAAGCCAGGTCCATCAGTAGCAAACTCAAATAAAATGCCATTTGCCACTCTAGCATATAAAGACTGGAAGAAAAACCGATCTACAAAACCAGAAGTCTGGAATCCAAAGCTTTCCATACGCTCTGTCCACTCATCTAATACTGCTCTGTCTTCCACGCGGAATGCGGCATGGTGCACTGTTCCGAAGCCTTGACGACCTGGAGGGAGAACAACATTTTTTTCAACAATGACCTGTGCTCCATTTCCACCCTCTCCGACCTCAAACAAGTGAATATCTCCCTCTTGAGCAATCTCCTTAAAAAGTAACACTTTCTCCAAAACTTCCTTCATATAGTCAAATTGAGCAATACGAATATGAATTGGACCTAGTCCAGTAATGGCATGCTCTAATGGAATTGGTCCCTTTTGCCAAGGAGTTCCTGATTCTACGCCTTTATTATACTCGTCGGAAATTAATTGGTATTGTTGGTCGTCAAAGTCTACAAACGATAGTACCTTTACTCCGAACTGCTCTTGAATACCAGTATGCTTAACGTTTAGACGATCAAAGCGCTTCACCCAATAATCAAGGGACGCATCAGTTGGAACGCGAAAGGCTGTTTTATAAATCTCATTCGTTCCGTGGGAACCTTTTGAAATCCCCGGGAAGTCAAAGAATGTCATATCTGTTCCCGCTCCTCCTACATCATCTGCAAAGAACAAATGATACGTTTGAATGTCGTCCTGGTTAACTGTTTTCTTAACAAGTCGCATCCCTAATACATTCGTAAAAAATTTATAATTTTCTTCTGCACTACTTGTAATAGCTGTTACATGGTGCATACCTTTTAAGTGATTCATATTATACTCCTCCAGTTTTTTATCTTTAATTAATATATCTTTAATTCGAGATAATTTTATCATGTAAAAAAATAGAAGTCAATTCAAAAAGTCCGAATAGCATATTTTGCTACTCGGACTCCTTTTCATACATCTATTTCCGTTCCGATTTTCTGCGCCTTCGCTTTTACATAGACACCTTTTGCCACAGCTAAGTCATAATATGCTGCACCAACTGATTTGAATAAAGTTATTTCCTGTTCCTGCTCTCGGCCATTCAATTCCCCCGTCACAAGCTTACCAATTTCTCCATGAACTTCTTCGAATGACCATTTACCAATCTTATCTGCATACATAAGTTCCCCTGCTTCATCCTTAACGCCAGCAATATCATCTACTACTATTTTGGATGACTTGGTTATGGTCGCTACATCCATCTCAAGCATATGAGGTAAATAAGAGCCAACTCCATTTATATGAGTACCTGGCTTTAAATCATTCCCATTGAAAACCGGCTCATTAGATCTCGTTGCACAACAGACAATGTCTGCCTGACTAACTGCAGCAGATACATCCACAAACACCTCATATGGAATGTTGACTCCAAAGTCTGCTAGCTTTTGACCAAACCTTTCTGCTTTTGAGGAAGTTCTATTGACGAGAATAATACGCTCGATGCTACGAACAGCAAGTACTGCAAGCACTTGTTCAAAGGCCATTGCTCCTGTCCCAATTACTGTTAATACCTTTGAATCCTTTTTAGAGAGGTAATCTGTGGCAATACCACTAAGTGCTCCAGTTCTTAGCCTTGTTAAATAGGAGGCGTTTAGCATTGCCAAGTGTTCTCCATTTTTTGCATCTGAAAGTAAAACAACCCCCTGTGTAGTGGGCTTCCCTTGTAATGGATTATTCGGGAAGATAGTGACTACCTTCACTGCTGTAACCTCCCCAACTAAATCGGCGCTTGGCATATATAAAGCTGAAGCTTCGTGTTGTGGAAATTCAATTACTGTTCTATGTGGATTTGTTATTTTATTTGCTGCCTTTGCTTTTAGGACATCTTTGACATCCCTTATCGCATCTTGCATTTTATATGTATGCATTATTTCTTTTTCATTTATCACTAACATTGTAAGGACCTCCTTCAAAATAAAAACTCGTCTTGCCACCTTAGCGTAAGACGAGCTTTATGTTCATGCGAATTACACTTTACTTAATTCTTTTTTAGCTGTCTTTGTTACTGGTGTATCAGTTTGTATTGCCGTCACATCATCTAAATTCTGCTGGCTTCTATCTTTAACTGCCCAAATTGCTAATAAAGAAATAACAGCCGTGAAGATAATATAGAATGCTACTGGGACATAGGAACCGTCAAATTGAAGCATGAGACTTGTCGCTACTAACGGTGCTGTACCCCCTGCTAAAGCCGCCCCAATTTGATAACCTAATGTGATTCCCGTGTAACGTACTTTTGCATCAAAGATTTCCGAGAACATCGTCCCGAGCACCGCAGTAATTGGCGCCCAGATGATTCCAAGTCCAACTACTGTAGCCACAACCAATAACACAAGCGATTGCTGCTGAAGCATCCAGAAATAAGGGAAAGCAAACACAATCATCCCAATTGTTCCTGCTACATAAATCTTCTTACGACCAATTTTATCTGAGAGACTTCCCATTATCGGTATAAGGATAGTGGTGATTATTGTGGCAACCATTACAGTATTTAATACCGCAGTTCGAGAGAAGCCAAGTTCAGCAGTAGCATAAGAAACAACAAAAGTTCCAAAAATATAGAATGGTGCTGTTTCAACTACCTTGGCTCCTACAGCTATAATAACCTCTTTCCAATGATATTTTAGCGTATCTGCAATCGGTAGTTTTGGAATCTCTCCAGACTTTTGTACCCTTTTAAACGAAGGTGTTTCTTCAATTCCTTTACGAATCCATAATCCAAAAATAACTAACAAAGCGCTCATGATAAACGGAACTCGCCAACCCCAAGTCATAAAGGAACCTTCTGGAAGTAGAGTCATAATAGATAATGCAACTGTACCCATTACCATACCGATTGTTACTCCCATTTGTGGGATTGCTCCGTATAAACCACGTTTTTCTTTTGGTGCATATTCAACTGCTAGTAGAAGTGCACCACCCCACTCTCCTCCAATACCTAAACCTTGGATTAATCGTAGCGTAATTAAAAGAATTGGAGCCCATACTCCGATTGCCTGATACGTTGGTAATAATCCCATACCAAACGTTGCAACTCCCATTAAACTCAGTGTAATAACTAAGGTTTTCTTTCTACCAATCCGATCACCAATATGACTGAATATGATTCCCCCGAATGGACGGATAAAAAATGCTAAAGCAAATGATGCATATGAGAGCAATAACCCTACAGTTGGTTCCTCTGTTACGAAAAATAGCTGATTAAAAACAAGGGCAGCCACTGTCCCATATAGAAAGTAATCAAACCATTCAATTGAACTTCCTACTAAGCTAGCAATCCAGACCTTTCTCATTTGTTTTGGATCCATTTACATCTCCCTTTCTAAAATTGAAGTGATACTTTAATTTCTCCCTCAGTTTCATTTTAATAGTTTTAAATTTTCTGTCAATAAAAATTTAATATAGCTACCGTTGAGGCATTTCCATTTAATAGGTATGATGGTTAATAGAGAAAAAAAGGAGAGATACATATGTCTTCTAATTCAATAGGAACCATTTTAAAAGATTTAAGAAAAGAACGTAAGCTCACCTTAAAAGAACTCGCAGAACTAACAGAGGTTTCGATTAGCTTCCTCTCTCAAGTTGAAAGAGGAAAATCTAGTGTAACTTTAGAATCCCTAAAAAAAATAGCAGATGCGCTAAAAGTCAATCCAACCGTTTTCTTTTCAGATGTCTCATCCAACGATCAATTAGCTGAAATAAGACAGCAGTTTTATTACAAGGATTTATCTAATGGTTTACAGGATGCTTCATACACCCCTATATTAGTGACTCTTCAACCAGGGGAAGACAAAGGAAATGCCTTTTCACATAGTGGTCACGAGTTTCTTTTTGTTGTGGAAGGAACATTAACTGTAGTAGTAGATGGCAAGGAAGAAGAATTGAAGGAACAGGGCTCCACGATGTTTGACGCCAATCTGTTACATTATTGGTACAACCTCACGGACAAGCCGGTTCGATTCTTAGTAATTTCTTCTAGATAGGGAAAAATAATAAGTTCAACTGTAGGAAAAAAGTTTGAATTGAAATCTTTTCGAAAGAAATAATTATTATCTTAATTAAAATATTAATAGCTTAAAACCAAGCAAATGCTATAAACTTCTCTCTTACTCTAATTAAATATCCCATTTTCCATGATTTGGATTATTAAAGTTTCTATGAATTAATAGTAAATTAAATGGGAAGGGAATTTATGATAAGGGGGAAAGACAATGGATCAAATATTTTCTGAGCAAGTGAAGGAATTAGAAGTAACTGTTTCAATCACTGAGGAGTATATCGAAAATATAATGAATGCTGTGTTAGAAGGGGGCCAATGGGTTATACATAAAGAGGAACAGGCACAGTGGGTGGAAAAGCCTGCTGGGATATATCAAGATGAATGGGCAGCTCGTCTTTTACTCACTGGAGAAACGCTGAAACTAATAGACAAGAGAAATGAGAATACTATATTTCTCATGACTTTAGATGACTTGTATAACGGCATAGCATTAATTTTCAAGAATGGACACCATAACGGCTTTTCAAATACAGTAACTAAAACTGAAGCAGACGCAATTATTCAATATTCGTTATTTAAAAAACTTCCATATTTAACTTAATACTATTAAACGATACAGCAGCCTTTCTTAGGGCTGCTTTTTTTAAACAGATAACATTGCAATACTTTATTGAATATATTTATTGTCTCCATCGAGGTCAAATGGAAAAAAGCTCCGGTGGCCGGAGAGCTGCCTCCTCACTTTCCTCCATTTGCTTGTCGGGGCAGACATAGGTGCCTGCGCTTTTCTATTTGTCTAGCTCCCGCACCTTGCCCCTCGAGGTCAAATGAAAAAAAGCTCCGGTGGCTGGGGAGCCGCCTCCTCGCTTTCCTCCATTTGCTTGTCGGGGCAGACATAGGTGCGTGCGCTTTTTTATTTGTCTAGCTCCCGCACCTTGCCCCTCGAGGTCAAATGGAAAAAAGCTCCAGTGGCTGAAGAGCTGCCTCCTCGCTTTCCTCCATTTGCTTGTCGGGGCAGACATAGGTGCGTGCGCTTTTCTTAGAACATAAATAAACTTTGGACAGCTAGGTGCTTGTATTTGTTCGTATATAAAAATGAGAATACCCTAACTAATAAAGGGAAGGGGGTGTTAGTTTGCGACAAAGAAGAAAAAGAAAACGCGGCTTTTGCGTTCCTGGCTATAATTGGTGTGGCCCTGGGTGCAGCGGACCTGGAGCACCAGTAAACGAAGTAGATGCTACATGTATGATGCACGACTTTTGCTACGAAAGTGGGCGAAGTCAATGTGAATGTGATCGCGAATTTATAGAAAGACTCCGCCCACTTGTTAATCGTCATACCGAATCGGGGAGGCATGCCCGTTTATTGCACAATTATATGCGCTTCCAAAGCAACTTTACCTGTAAACCCCCTCGAAAAAGATTATTTTAAAATTACAGATGTTTAAACTACCACCAACTTAAGGCGGTAGTTTTTTATGGCAATTACACTATCCTTTTTTACTCTAGCCGTATATTTCCTGAGGAAGTTTTCAATTCTATAAGATATTTTCCACTTCCTAATACTCCTTTTGTTTCTTGTTTCTCTTTTTCTTTCACAACAAACATTTTGCTTGTGTTCCTATTACCACTATTAGATTGAAGAAACCAAGCTACATCAGGATTGGCATCGTCCAACTTAATGTCTATATTACCGCTTGTCGCTTTTACAAAGAGATTGCTTTGAAAATCTTGAAAATCCAGATTAACACCTCCACTGCTCCCATTCACCTCTAAATGATCGGTGGATAAGGATAAGTTCTCCCCTCTCAATTTTCCTGAAGACCCTTTAAATATAATGTCCCCTTTATATTCTGAAGGGATTTTTACATGAAGCTTAGGCATTTTATTTATTTTTAATAGACGAGTAATATCACTACGTACACTTATCATAAGCTTTTCTTCCTTCTCCTCCAAACGGATACCCGGTCCATTGTCTTTCAGCACTAGCATCACTTCTATAAAATCTGTTTCAACTGATTCCAATGTAATATCTGTGCTTCCATAATCAATTTCAATACTCCTTATATTGTCCAGTTCTCTACTTTCGTAATCTTCCGTTCCCTCTTCTTTAAAACAAGCACTCAAAACAAGAAGTACTAAGATAATAATTCCTGTTAATGATAACTTTTTCATCTATTACCCTCCAATCTATTTAGAACCACCTTACAAGATGACGTTGGGTCATTTACAACTATTTAAATTTTCTCTTAAAATACTTGAAACTGACGTAACGTCATTTTATATAATTAAGGAGGATTGGAGGAGATTTGATGAAACAAGGGGATATCATTATTTACGGTTGCGTTATTATAGGTGCAGGAGTTGGTTTAGTTTTCGATGCTGCGTTTCCAGGGGTATTGATAGGCTTAGGAGTAGGCTATGTCATACAATACTTAACCAAAGGGGAGGATGGATAAATTGCTTCATATCAACAAGGTCGCTGAACTCACTGGTACTACCGTAAGAACATTACGCTATTACGATAAAATTAATCTGCTAAGCCCCGCCTCTAAAACGGAGGGCGGTCATCGTTTATATAACGAGGAAAAACTACAAAAGCTCTTACAAATTCAATTCCTCAAAAAAGCGGGTTTCTCACTAGAGGAAATTAAACAAATGCTATACTCCAACACATGGAGCTGGTCCACTAGTTTAAAAGAACAGCTGAATTATGTCATAAATGAACAAGAAAAATTAAAAACAATTGAGCTTTCCTTAAGAGAATTAATAAATTCATATGAAATGGAAAGAGAAGATAACGCAGTTGTTTTGCAAAAGCTAATGCAACTAGCAGTAACAGACAAAGAGAGCAAAAGAATGTTTCGAGAATCTACGTTTTCTAAAACAGATTTAGAGCAATGGGATCAACTCCCCCATATGTCAAGTAATGAAGAAGCATCTCTTGAATGGATTAGCTTGATTGGATTATTAAAGGATTCTATGTCAGAGGAACCCCATTCTCCTACCGTCCAACATATTATTTTACAAATGGAAGAAAAACGAATACAAGAATATGGACAACAGAACGATTTTCTCGATCAACTTTGGGAGATTAGAAAATCAGAAAAAGAATCTGAAAAGCTAGGGCTCTATCCCCTTGACCAAGACTTACTTGAATTTCTGGAGAGTGCCTACGCTATCTACCTAGCCAAGAAGGAATGAGGGGATGTTATGAATATGGAAATTCTTCTAACGATTATGGGATTGGCTGTATTGGACACGCTTAGCCCTACTATAATTGGCGTAACTCTCTATTTAGTAGTGATGGAAAAGAAAAGGCTTATTAGACTTCTATCTGTATATCTAATTACAATAGCTATTTTATATTTCTTTTTAGGTGTCTCTCTTATGTTTGGTATAACTTTATCCTTTGATTTTTTCAAGGAGCTTTTTAAGCATCAGATTCTTAGCTGGACAATATTTTTAATAGGAATGATTATGTTTATCGTAAGCTTTTATATGCCAAAGAAAAAAGCCGCCATTCCTTCGGTTCCGAGCAAAAAAACCACTTTCACCATGTTTAAGCTTGGTTTTACTACTTTCTTAATCGAAGGAGGAACAGCGCTTCCTTATTTTGCTGCCATTGGCTTGATGAGTACGTCCAATCTAACATTACTGGAGTGGACATCTATTCTCGGGATCTACAATATAATTATGGTCTTGCCATCCATTATATTGATGGTTATGTATACACTATTTGGTCGTTGGCTACATCAGCCTTTTCGAAAACTAAACGATAGACTATCTAAAAGTAAAGACTCTGCTCTTTCTTGGGTTATGTGTATTGTAGGGATAGTCTTGATATTTGCCAGCTTAGACTATCTTTAACAATAAAAGATCTCATAGCTAGCAAGCTGTGAGATCTTTGCGAATTAATTTACTTTTTTAGGTCCGTTCCAGTACATTTCTCGAAGACGGAATTTTTGTAGCTTACCTGTGGCCGTTTTTGGAAGTGCCTCTACAAAATCTATTGCTTTTGGAGCTTTAAAATGAGCCATGTTTGAACGACAATATTCACATCCACAACCTAGTTTAATTTAAATATCGGAATGCCCTGCTTAAAACAGATGGTACCACTGATGCATGGTTTTCATCCTGTGCAATAAATATTTCTGTTTTTACACTCTCTTTTAAAGCTGTGTACAAATGATTTGCGTCTTCTACCATAAAGCCTTCTTTGCTACCGGCTGATATAAACAATTTTTTATAATGAAGATTTTTGGGGAAACGGACAAAATTCTCTGCTTCCTTACATAGCTCATATTCATTCCACCAGGCTGAAGGGCTTATGGAAAGATAGCATGAAAAAAGATTCGGTTTCTTAAACAAAGCCCAAATGACAAAAAGGCCACTTAAGGAGTGACCAAAAAGAGCCTGCTTCTGTAGGTCAACCTGATACCTTTTCTGCACCCTTGGTATTAGCTCCTTCTCTAAAAAAGCAAGGAACTTCTCTGCTCCCCCGTGTTTCCCTATATCTTTCCCATTTAATCTCTTTGGATAGATATAGGCTTCTGCCTCTGGTGTAAAGTCTAGAAACCTTCTCTTGCGCGCTACATCTTCTTTTCCAGAATGTCCAATTCCAACTACGATAGAAGGCGCGATAAGAGTTTTTGGTGCGTTCTGTGATTGTAGCTTCACCACATCCCTTGCAAGCTGAAAATACCAATTTCCATCTAGTACATAATAGATTGGAAAGCCCTCCTTAGGAGGTGCGCTGGTTGGGATAGATACCTTTATGTCATATAGATAATTCGTATACTCGGAATCTATTTGCCAATGCTCTGTATCCTCTAGTAACACCTTATCCATCTATTACACCTCCTCTAACGTTTCGTATCCATAGCATACAGGTGAAGCTGTATCCTCATCGAACATAATCTTCGCCTCTATTTGGAAAACCTTTTTCATGACTTCCTTTGTTATAATTTCCTTTGGTGTTCCAGTCTCTATTATTTCTCCGTTTCTCATAGCTATGAGCTCATGAGAAAAGCGAGCAGCATGATTTATATCGTGTAATACCATCACTATGGTACATTGGTGCTTCTTATTGAGCTCTTCCACAATCTTAAGCATTTCTAGCTGATGCGCCATATCTAAGTAGGTCGTTGGCTCATCTAACAATAATATTTCAGTTTCCTGTGCGAGCGCCATTGCTAGCCAAACCTTTTGGCGTTGTCCACCGGATAGTTGGTCGATTTCTCTTGAGCGAAATTGGATTGTCTTTGTGACCTTCATTGCCCATTCAATAATCTCTATATCTTTTTTTGAAAGAGTTCCAATATTTTTTCTATGTGGAAAGCGCCCATAAGAGATTAACTCCTCTACTTTCAATTGAGCTGGGGCTACAGGACTCTGCGAAAGTAACGCTAGACGTTTGGCAATATCTTTCGTTGACAGTGACTTCATATCTAGCTCTTGTAAATAAACCCTACCACTCTTTTGGTGGAGAATACGCCCAATCGTTTTTAACAACGTCGATTTTCCACATCCATTTGGCCCAATAATTGTAGTTATTTTCCCCTTTTGAATGGACGTATTTAAATTTGTGAAAACAATTTGCTTTTCATAGCCTGAACTAAGCTGTTCCACTCGTAATATACTTTCTATCATAGGTATCCTCCTATGCTCTTGTTTTAACTAATAAATATAAAAAGTACGGAATTCCAATAATTGAAACGATAATTCCTACCGGTAGCTCTGATGGCTCGAATACGGTCTTAGCAATATAGTCAGAGAAGACCAATAAAAACATACCTACTGCAGCACTCATCGGCACTACATATCGATGCTTAATGCCTACCAACCTTTTAGCAATATGAGGAGCCATTAAGCCAATGAAGCCAATTCCGCCTGATACTGATACACATGCACTAACAAGTCCTATGCTACACAGCAGTAGGATAGATTTTTCTTTTTCCACAGATATTCCAAGACTCTTTACACTTGCGTCCTCTAGCTGAAGATAATCCAGCAAATGACTTTTGCGATAAATTGCATAGCCAAGAATAACAACCCAAGGCAAAACTGATAAAACAAAAGACCAATTTGCATTATATATACTGCCAGAGATCCAGACAGCAGCCATTTCATAGTCGCTCGCATTCATCTTGAGCGATATATATAAGGATACCGCACCAAAACCGCTACTTATCGCAATACCAGTTAGGATTAGTCTTTGCATATCCAGCACGCCATTTCTCCAGGAGAAAATATATATAATAGCTGCAGCAAGTGCTCCTCCCACGAAGCCAAAGAGTGGCATGATAAACACGGAATACCAGCTATCGAAACTAATATTGGTAGCAGACATTTGAAAGAAAAACATGAATATAACAATGGAAGCTCCTGCTCCTGCATTAATCCCTAATATGCCGGGATCAGCTAAACCATTTCTTGTCACTCCTTGAATAACAGTTCCTGCAATTCCTAGGCCAATTCCTACTAATGCAGCAATTACAATTCTTGGTAATCTAAACTCAAATATAACCAAATCTTGTTTTTCATTTGGATCTATTCGTAGAAAGGTTTTGATGATATCCATGACGTTTATATCAAAGGCGCCGTTAGTAATATGAAAATAAAAGGCGATAATAGTCAGACCAATAAAGATAGACATCATTGTAATAAATCGTATGAAAGGGCCTTTATGCACGCTGTGCTCCCCCTCTCGTCCGAATTAGGTAAAGGAAGAAGGGTACACCAATAATTGCGGTCACTACACCGACTGGCGTCTCAAACGGGAAGTTGATAAAGCGACTTAGCACATCACACAAAGCTAAAAAGACCGCTCCAATAGCCGCGGAGCATGGTATTAGGAATCGGTAGTCTACTCCAACTAGAAAGCGTGTAATATGTGGAATGATTAAACCAACAAATCCTATTTTTCCAACTAAGGCAACCGCAGTTCCTGTTAAACAGACTACTGCTAGAATACTGATGATTTTCACCCATTTTGTCCGTTGCCCCAAACCTACTGCAATCTCATCACCTAATGAGGCAATTGTAATCGACTTGGCAACACCTAATGCTAAAAAGAGGCCAACCAAACCAAAAGGAATGGACAATAATAGCATGTCAGGATTTACTGTATGTAATTTTGCGTTATACCAAACGCTGACACTTTGCGACACTTGAAAGTACATTGCAATAGCCGAAGCTAAGCTACTCAGAAATGTTCCAATGACTGTACCGATAATAGCCAATCTTACCGGAGATAAACCACCCTTTATCAAGGAACCAAAACCAAAGACGAGACCTGCTCCAATTGCAGATCCAATCATTGATAGAATAATCATTTGATAATTAGGAAGCCCCGGAAAAAAGACCATAGCTATTGTAATAACAAACGCTGAGCCATCATTTACTCCCATAATCGAAGGAGATGCCAAATAGTTTTGGGTAATACCTTGCATAACCGCTCCAGCAACAGCTAGAAAAGCTCCAACCAATAAAGCAGCGATTACGCGTGGTAACCGCGATGTCATAATAATGTTATGGTCCACATTATTTTCATCGAATTGCGTAATCGCCTGCCAAACTGTTAGTAGACTAATATCTTTAGCTCCATATAATATAGATAAAACTATTGCTAGCGCGATGAACAGAGGAGAAACTATTAAAATAATGGAAGCTAATGTATTTTTGTTTTTCATTATTCATCGCACCTAACTTTACTTCGATAAATTTTCAATCGCTGCGTCTAAGAATTTTACTTTAGACCAAGCCGTACCACCTTGCGCTAATGGATCAACTGCGTTTACAAATACATGATCATTTTTAGCAGCTTCTATGCTACCAAAAATCGGATTTTCTAAAAGCTCATCTAAGGCAGCTGCATTATCAGTATTTTCACTTGCTTCAAATTGAAGGAATATATAGTCTGGATTTGCATCTGCTAAAGCCTCTAGAGATAATTCTGCCTGAGCCTCTGCTTTTGTAACTACTTCTGGAACTTTCAGCCCCAAATCCTCATAGATAACAGGGTTTAAGTAAATAGATTCAGGATAAGCATTGATGCTTCCTTTACGTATACGTAATACGAGTACTTCCTTATCCTTTAATGATTCTCCTAATTCTACTTTAGCCTTCTCAGCCTTTTCTTCATAGTCAGTAATTATTTTTTCTGCTTCTGATTCTTTGTTTGTTAATTGACCCAGTAACGTCAAGTTTTCTTTCCAATTCGTTGCAACATGAGAGTAAGGAATCATTGTTTGAATTTTATTTAATGCAGTTACAACCTCTTCACCATGCTTAGATGAGCCTAAAATCACATCTGGATTTAACGCTAGGATAGCCTCATTATTAGGAGCAAATTTATCTCCAACGAGTTCCGCTCCCTCTAATTCATCCGCTAGGTATGTAGGAATAGCATTTGCTATTGCAAGAACGCCTACTGGCTTAACTCCTAAGATTGCTGCATCCTCCATAGATTCTAGACTAGCTGCCACAATATTATTTACTTTTGCGGGTACCACGTAGTCTTCGCCTAAATATGTAAGTGTTTGTTCTGTATTTGCTTCATCACTCGAAGTTTCTTTAGCTTCTACCTCTACCTTTTCAGTAGAACTTTCCTCTTTATCTCCACAAGCAGCTAAGCTTAACGCTAGCATCGCTGTTGCACTCATCATCCAATATTTTTTAATTTTCATCATTTTTCATCTCCCTATATTTTTTCTAATTGATAACGATTATCATTTTCATAATATCTCAAAAATAAATTTATTACAATAGCATTTTTAAAATAAATAATAATTAATTTATAGTATAAATCTGATGTAATTATAAGTTTGTAGATTTTAAAAGTGGGAATATTATATGTAAAATAGAAGTTTAATAGGAGGAGTTTTTTCATGGCTAAAAAAACTAAAAAGCCATGGAGCAAAAAGAAGAGGATTGTCGCATCCTTTATTACCGCTTTTGCTCTTATATACATAGCTGTGATCTTATGGCATACATTTAAGCCACTTCCCCAAGGCGTTTCCTATGCAGGAGATTTACATAAAACAAACAATATACGATTTCTAACGGATTTAACTTATGCGCAGGATAAAAAAGGGACAAATACAGTGCATGAAAATAACATTTTTGATGAGGTATATAAAACTATTGAAGAAGCTGAGGAATTTGTAGTATTAGATTTTTTCCTAGTAGATGGTTATTACGATGAGGATCAGGACTTTCCTAATATAGCGGATACACTTTCCTCCACAGTAGCAGCAAAGAAAAGAGAAAACCCGGAGATGCCAATTGTATTTATCACAGATCCTCTTAATCGTGGGTATGGCTCCTATGAAAGCGAATGGTTCAAAAAAATGCGAGATGCTGGAGTAGAAATTGTCTATACAGATTTAGATGCCTTAAGAGATTCAACCCCAGTCTATTCAGGAATTTACCGCATTTTTTTTCAATGGTTTGATATTGGTGGCAAAGGCTGGATTGCCAATGCAATGGCTAGCGAAGCTCCGAAAATGACAGTTGCTTCTTATATGACGCTTCTAAACGTAAAAGCTAATCATCGAAAAGCGTTGATAACGGAAAAAGCTGCAATTGTTACCTCCTCCAATCCACACGATGCCAGTGGTTTTCATGGCAATATAGCTATAAAATTAGATGGACCAATTATTAATGATATTTTAGAGGCAGAGGAAGCTGTTTCTGTATTTTCAGGAGGACCGAAGCTTCCTAGGATACAGGCTAAGAAACAAGAAGGAGAGTATCAGGCACAATATTTAACCGAGAAGAAAATATTTGATGCATTAATGAACGATATAAATGACACTAAAAAGGGAGATAAAATTTGGTTAGGAATGTTCTTTGTCGCCGAACGTAACATCGTTAATGCACTAGTTGATGCCGCAAATCGCGGAGTAGAGGTAAATTTGATATTAGACCCTAATGAGAATTCCTTTGGTCGAGAAAAGTCTGGATTGCCAAATCGCCCAGTCGTACAAGAACTGCTTGAGGATACAAATGAGAAGATTAATATACGATGGTATAACACCGTAATTGGTCAATATCATACAAAAGCTATATGGATTCAGACCCCTAAAAATACAATCATTTCAAACGGTGCTGCAAACTATACGGAACGTGCTTTAGATAATTACAATTTAGAGAACAACGTAAGAATCATTGCCCCAAATGACAGTGAGCTAGCTATTGAAATGGAGGAATATTTTAAAAGACTATGGAACAACGAGGATGCTATGTATACGGTAGAGGTGAATGAGTATCAAAATGATTTTACTTGGTGGCAGCGTTGGATTTATGCCTTCCAAAGCTATACAAAAATTACGACCTATTAAATCCATACTCCCCTATTTAAGTACAGCTAGCCCTCTATGAGAGACTAGCTGTACTGTTTTTTACACATTATTTTTTTAACGTGTGATTAGGTGAGTAATAATAGACATGCAGATATATTACTTCGGTTCAAATGTTTTACAATCTGTTTCATCACTGTTGGAAGCTTGGTTTCCTTTACGGCTTACTACATAAATAGCTTTTGCATTACATTTGTTTCCTTGTCTCCAAAACTTACAGTTGTTCACTTCACAAAGTACATCTTTAGCCATTAGTATCACACCTCCTCTTTTCTAGCATGAACGTTTTCAATAAAAGTCATACTAAAAAAGCGAGATTTCCCTACACTATTTAGTCTCTACAAAATGAGTTAGATGTTCTGGCAGCTCGGAACATCTATTCTTTAAAAATAATGGATATACATTTAACTCTTTCAATTCGTCAAAGGTTTTCCAATAATACGTATGAATTTTCCCTTCTTCATTCTCTTCAAATTCATTTCCTTTTATTAAAAGCTTATCGTCTTTTAGCGATAGAAGATAAATGAAGCAAATCTCATGAAATTTCTCTTTTAATACTTCCTCTTCAAAAAAGTTTTCGTTGATCCATAGTAAACGTTCGATGGCAGCATCTACTGAGAGCTCTTCTCTAATTTCACGGAGAATAGCATCCTCACTTTTTTCGTGCATGCTCACTCTCCCACCAGGAAAATAATAGTATGGAGAATTCTCGTCCTTCATAATTAATACTTTACTTTCATTTAGAAGTAATCCTGCAACACGATAATTAAATCTGCCTTCATCAGTTTTAAATGATAAATCCATTTTACACCCCTCTTTTCTATTCCCAAGCCTTACAAACGTCTACCCATTCCACACCTTTTGCATATGTATATATTTCCTCACAAGTAAGCTCTATAGCACTATTACTACTTCCGCACGCGGGGAATACTGTATCAAACCTTTTCAAGGAAATATCTAAATACACTAATACATTCTCTGGTATACCAAATGGACAAACTCCTCCAATGGCATGGCCAACTTTTTCTTCCACCTCATCCGATGAAAGCATCTTAGCCTTTACTCCAAAGGTTCTTTTAAATTTAGCATTGTCGATTTTAGTGTCTCCAGCTGCAACTACTAGCAGGCAATCCTCCTCTTTTTTGAAGGATAATGTTTTAGCTATTCTTGCAGGCTCTACGTTAAGAACACTTGCAGCGAGCTCTACTGTAGCACTTGAAGCTTCATATTCTAGAATCTTGTCTTCCATACCAAATCTTTTAAAATACTCCTTAACTAATTCGATTGCCATTTACTTCACCTCGTTTGATTCTTTTTCTCATTTTATTATATAGATAATTCAAATAAATTAAATAGAAGCTTGCTAATTAATATTTACATTAAGCTACCGAAATAACTATTTTAGTAAGATTAGGATAAGAAGTTAGATATTAAACATTGAAGCAAAAGGCTTATAAATACACTATTCATATATTCTTTTGTATAATAAATAAGAAGAGTTATCATAGAAATTTAATAGATAGAGATAACTTAACTACACTATCTTTAAACACTACAGGGGGAAATAAGCGATGACGATTTTACTGGTAGATGACAACACGGTCAATCTATTTGTAATAGAAAAAATATTAGATAGCGCTGGTTATAAAGATACTGTATCTCTTACATCCGCACAGGAGCTATTTGACTATTTACAGATCGGCGAACAAAATCCAACCTGTAATTCAGTAGATTTAATATTACTAGATATTATGATGCCTGAAATAGACGGTCTTGAAGCTTGTAGGAGAATTAAGCAGCAAGAACGATTTAAGGATGTACAAATAATATTCGTGACAGCATTAGAGGATAAAAACAAATTAGCTGAAGCACTAGATGTAGGTGGAAGTGATTATATTACTAAGCCTATAAATAAGACAGAGTTACTGGCACGTATAAGAGTTGCTCTTCGCTTAAAAGCAGAGTTAGATTGGCATACTCAGCATGAAAACAAAATCCAATATGAATTAGATTTAGCAACTCATGTCCAAAGAAGTCTTCTAAACCCACCATTAAATGAAAAAAACATTCAAATTGAGGTTTCATATTTACCATCCTTCAATCTGGCTGGCGATATGTACTATTGGCATAAAATAAGCGAGCATCGTCATGCCGTGATTTTACTAGATATGATGGGACATGGAATTTCTGCTTCCCTAGTTTGTATGTTTATATCTTCTGTATTAAGAGAGGCTATTAAACAATTAGTGGAACCGGAACTTGTTATTAAAGAGCTAAATCGCTATATGGTTTTAATACATAACGAAAAGGTTGGTATACCATATTATTTCACAGCCATCTATATGATTGTGGATACAGAGCAAAAAACGATAGAATATGTTAATGCTGGTCATCCACCTGGATTTGCTCTAATTGATGAAGAAACGGTTGTTCCGATTAACAAAGGCTGTTGTGCAGTAGGGTTCTTTGATGAAATTGAAGTTAAGAAGGAAGTAATTTCCTACGAGAAGAATATCCAAGTTGTTTTATATACAGATGGGGTTCTAGAGGCTATGGGGCCAAATGAGATACAATCTGAAAAACAAATTGAAACTTTAACCTCTAAAAAATGGGATCATTCTCAAGGTATAATTGATAATTTGCTATCCAAAGAAAAGCAACAGGATCAACCCGACGACATGTGCGTCTTAATGGTTCAATGCAATTAAGAATAGAAAAAGCGACTTTATATATTACTGAAAATTTTAGAGAGGATGGCTGTGATGACCTATGTCACGACCATCCTCCTTTTCATAAGAAACACTTTGAATTGAAAAAGCAGGATTCTTATTTTAATATAAGAATCCTGCTTTTTATTTATATCTTTGATAAATACGTTCACTACCTACTACCTCTTGAAAGTTATCCATCACCTGACAAAATTTTAAAGTTTCCTTGTCTCCTAGCCCAAGGAAACCTTGTGGACTTAAGCTCTCATAGAATAATTGTTGTACTTGATCCTGAAGTTCAGGAGTAAAGTAAATAAGAACATTACGGCAAATAATTACATGAAATTCATTAAACGATTGATCTGTAACAAGATTATGCTGTGCAAAGATAATATTTTCTAAAAGAGAAGGATGGAAATATGCATATTGATAATCCGCCTTATAGTATTCAGAAAATGCTTTATTTCCACCTGCAAGCATATAATTTTTAGTATATGCCTGCATCTTTTGTATAGGAAACGCACCCTTACTTGCCTTTTCTAGCACTTGCTCATTCATATCGGTTGCATAGATAACGGTTTTATCCTTTAGCCCTTCTTCTTCTAATAAAATGGCCATCGAGTAAACTTCTTCTCCAGTAGCACAACCAGCATGCCAAATACGAATTTCAGGATATTCTCTCAAAATCGGCACAACTTCTTCTCTAAATGCTTTAAAAAAAGTTGGATTTCGGAACATCTCGGTAACATTGATCGAAAAATCATTTAGTAATTGCTCTAGAAAACCGTCTTCATGAATAACCTTTTCTAGTAAACCTGTAATGGTTGAAATTCCATTCATCTTCATCCGATTATGAATTCGACGAGAAATGGAAGATCGATTATATTGCCGAAAGTCGAACCCTGATAAGCGATAGACTGCTTCCAGCAGGAAATCTACTTCTAAGTCTTCATGTTGAATATTAACGCCCTCTAGCTCTCCACTTTCATATTGACTGTCCATTTCCATACTCCCTTAAGATGCTAACCAAACTCGAAGAACAGAGAATAATTGATCTAGATTTAATGGCTTACTAATATAATCAGAAGCACCCGCCTCTAGACATTTATCTCGATCATTTTTCATCGCCTTCGCCGTTAAAGCAATAATCGGTAATTCTGTCATATTCATTTCATTTCTAATTTTAGACATTGTCTCATATCCGTCCATATTTGGCATCATGATATCCATAAGTACAACATCTATTTCTGCATTACTTTGTACAATATCTAAGCATTCCAAACCATCTTTAGCAACAAGGATATTAATTCCTCGTCTTTCTAATGCCGTTTTGAGTGCATAAATATTTCGATAATCATCATCGACGATTAAAATATTTTTATTGGAAAATACATTCGCATCCTCAGGAAGAGCTTCAAACTTTTCCTCTTGCTCTTTTATCTTTTGCTCCTGTTCCTCAAGAGTTGAATTCTCTTGTTCCTCCCGTACCTCTTGTATTTCCTCCACTTTCGCTTGAGTAGAGGCAACCTCTCCGAAGCTCAAATCAATCTGCTCTAAAATTGGACCTTTTGGCAGACTAGGAACAACTAAAGTAAAGGTACTTCCCATTCCCTCTTGGCTTTGAAGGGTAATCCAACCACCAAGCAGCTTAGCAAACTCACGGCAAATAGATAAACCAAGACCAGTTCCTCCGTATTTACGTACAGTTGCACCATCTGCTTGCTGGAACGATTCAAAGATCAAATCGTGCTTGTCCGTTGGAATCCCTATTCCGGTATCGGCAATAGAGATCTCAATCCACTCTTTACTAATATCTAACATTTGTTCCGTTTGAAGATTACTATCTAATTGCTTTATCGTTAAAGCAACGGAGCCTTTTTCCGTAAATTTAATAGCATTAGATAATAGATTTTTAATAATTTGTTGGAAGCGTTTTTCGTCTGTAAAGAAAATATCAGGAACATTCTCTGCCTTACTTATACGAAAATCTAAATTTTTCTTCTGGGCTATTGGTGAGAATATATGCTCCATCTGAACAGGTAATTCGCTTAGATTAACCTCTTCAAATAAAACCTCTAGCTTTCCTGCCTCTACTTTAGAAAGATCTAAAATATCATTGATCAAGGATAATAAATCTTCCCCCGAAGAATGAATTACTTTTGCAAACTCTGCCTCATCTTCAGATAAATTACCTTTTCCGTTTTCTGAAAGCATTTCGGAAAGAATTAATATACTGTTTAAAGGAGTACGTAATTCATGTGACATATTCGCAAGAAATTCTGATTTATAATTAGAGTGAATAGTAAGCTGTTCTGCTTTTTCCTCTAATTCCAGACTAATTTTTTCTAATTCTTCCGATTTAGCTTCTGCATCTTTTGTTCGTTCTTCTAATTGTTCATTAATCTGAGTTAGTTCCTCTGTTTGCATTTGTAGCTCTTCAGATTGAGTTTGTAGTTCCTCTGATTGTGTTTGTAATTCTTCAGATTGTGCCTGCAATTCTTCTGTCATTGCTCTTGACTCATTTAGAAGTCGAACAATTTCCATACGGCCCATAACACTATTGATAGATAAGCCAAACGTTTCCACAATCTGTGTTACGAGGTCTTGCTGTAATTTGCTATACTCTGACATTGTCGCTAGCTCTACTACTGCTATTACTTCATCCTCGAACAAAATAGGAACTATAAATATGCTTCGCGGCGGAACCTCACCTAATCCAGTAGAAATATAGCGATAATCTTTTGGAATCTCATTAAAGACAAAAACATTTTTCTCAAGGGCACATTGACCAATTAGTCCTTGTCCCAATCGGAAGCTTTCTCTTCCAATCTCATTTTGAGAATTCGAGTCAGCAAAAGCCGCTTTTTTTATAAAATGAACTTCTTGATTGTTTGTCTCTCTCACATAAAAAGCGCCATAAGACGAGTTTGTCATTTTAGAGATTTCAGACATAAACACACTAGCGAGCTTATCAATCGAGCCTACTCCTTGATATTTCGTGACAATTTCTGCAAGACTTGTTTGCAGCCATTCTCTGTCATCGAGATTATCTAATAGTTCGTTTGTTGCTATTGCTAAGTCCTTAATCTCATCGTTAGTAGTAACATGAATTCTTTCCTTACGATCACCATTTTCTGAAGCAATCTTTTTAATAGTTTCCGTTACATCTTTGACAGTACGAACAATCGATTTGGAGACCTGACTAGCCATTGCTATTGCAATAGCAGAAACGATCACTAAAAGACCAAATAATCCTATAGTCAACATATTATTGCGATCATCTAACTCTTGCGCTCTAGTTTGTGCATCATTTCTTTCGTATTCTCTAAAATCGTTAAACTGACTACGGATAGATTGCATATACTCACGACCACGATCATTTGCATAGAATTGCTGAATCCCTTGCTCATTATTCTGTCGCTTAAAATCAATTGCACGCTCACCTGCCTCTGCTATCCAAAGGTCGATTGTGCCTTTTACCTCCACAAGCTTTTCTTGCTGTTTTGGCTTGTCCTCTAAAAGGTCAAACAGTTGATCAAACTCTACCTGCCATTCATCGGCAGCTTTATAATAAGGTTCCAAGTAACTCTCGTTGCCTGTAATGACAAAGCCTCTCTGACCAGCTTGCATGTCCATTACATATTTTTCTACATTATTTGTAAATGTTTCCACTTCGGTATTATATTTTATTAAATCATTTCTTTCTTGCTGTAGTGAACGGATTTGACTGTTCAATATTATAACGGAAGCAAATAAACAAAGAATAATGATAATGTAGCCAACGGTAATTTTGGAACGTATGCCAAACTTAAATTTATCCTCCATTTTGATTCCTACCTTTAATTCGGATTTTACTATACTAATAGTATATGAATTGGTTATAAAATAACAGTGTTTGCCCCTATAAAAAATTTAACTAATTACCTATTTTTATGCATGTGAAAATCAACGTGGTTATTAAATAGCTATTAAGTAGTTTGAGGCAAGAAAAGCGCATTCGCTTCCTTACATAGATAGGTCTCCATATATACTTTAAAAAAAGTATATATGGAATTAAGTATTATTGTTTTCCGCTATAAGGGGCGGTTAGCGATAAGCCTCCATAGCCGCACTAAATCAATGTTGCCACTTCAAAATATGTCATGACTTCTGAAATACACTTAAAACTGCAGAAAAAAAAACGATGCTAAGGGATGATTCCCTAGCGCCGTTTCTTTTTGAAAAATTATAACTTTAAGGATAGTGTTAGTAAATTTATTCATCTACTCCCTAGCCGTAAATCTTAAAACTATCACGGTAACTCCGCTCATTTATGCCGTTGCCACGATTAAATGAGCTTTTTCTAAGCGACGTCGAACGACAACACCAAACCATGCAGCTAGTACTGCTTTTATTACACCTACGATAACAAACGGTGCAACGCCACCCATAAACGCTGCTGTCCATGTCAAGTCAGCTATGATTTTTAACCAAACTGTACCAAATACCAATGTGACAACCATACCGATTAAGTTTGCTACAATGGCGTGTGAAATTGTGATACCAAATTTTTTCATGTAAAGTCCCATAAGTATCGCTGATGGCAAGAATCCAACAATATAGCCTCCTGTTGGTCCAATAACAACCCCTAATCCGCCCGACATACCACTGAATACTGGCATCCCTACTGCACCGATTAATATATATACTATCACTGATAATACACCTGTTCTCATACCTAAAATGGTAACGACTAAACCTACTGCTAAGGTTTGCCCTGTAATTGGTACGAGTGGTAGCGGAATCGTCACTTGCGCAAGTATTGCTATAATTGCTGCCCCAATTGCTGCTAAGACGTACTGATATGTATTTCCCTTTTTCAAAATTATTCCCCCCACATATGAGTTAACCACATTTTTATATTGGTTAACACAAATATAAAGTAATTAAGCTTATATTGTCAATCCCCTTTCTAATCTTGCAATCTAGGTCGTTTCGTCCGTTAGATTCTTGCTTTGTTGCGTAACGGCAGAAAGTGGATATATGCTAGCTTGCTTTCCTAAAATGAATAAAAATACCGTGAACTCTTGTTCACGGCATACCTATAAGAAAAGCTATCCCGTAGGATAGCTTTTCTATATATTATTTTTTTATTAATTCTAAATCTACAGGGATAGAAGCTTCTACTTCTTCACCGTTTAATGCTTTAATAGCTGCTTCCATTGCTTTTTCACCAATTTGTTCTGGTTTTTGAGCGATTGTACCAGCTAGCTTACCATTTTCTACAGATTTTACAGCATCATCTGTAGCGTCAAAGCCAATTACAATAATATCTTTGCCAGCTGCTTCGATTGCCTCTAAAGCGCCTAATGCCATTTCATCGTTGTGGGCAAAGACACCCTTGATGTCTGGGTTAGATTGAAGAATGTTTTCCATAACGGTTAAACCTTCTGCACGATTAAAGTTTGCTGTTTGTTTAGCTACAACGTCTAATTTACCATCAGCCACATTATTGAAACCTTGGCCACGGTCACGAGCTGCAGAAGATCCCGCGATACCCTCTAATTCAACTACTGCAGCGCCTTCTCCTGCTAATTCTAGTAAATATTCACCTGCAAGCTCTCCACCAGCAACATTATCTGATGCGATATGGGCTACTACTTCTCCACCTTCTGAACTGCGGTCAACTGTTACGACTGGAATATTTGCTGCATTTGCTGATTCTACAGATGAAACTACTGCTTGTGAGTCTACTGGATTGATGATAATAAGGTCAACGCCTTGTTGGATTAAATCCTCTACATCACTTGCTTGTTTTGAAGCATTATCTTGTGCGTCAACAACTGTAACTGTTGCTCCTAATTCATCTGCTTTTGCTTCTGCTCCATCACTTAATGTTACGAAAAACGGATTGTTTAAAGTGGAAACAGATAAACCAATTTTATAGTCACCCTTTGATCCTGTAGATTCTTTTTTAGAATCGGATTTCTCAGAGCCTGGTGCATCCATTGAACATGCTGCTAGGAACAATGCTACGATTAACAGTAAAGCAAAATAAAGTTTTTTCATACTGTTTTTTCTCCTTTATACTGTTTTTTTGCGATCTATTAAAACCGCTAATAATATAACTGCACCCTTCACCACTTGCTGGAAGAAGGAGGATACACCAATTAGATTTAGACCATTATTCAAGACACCTATTATAAGAGCCCCGATTAAAGTACCAACGATCCAACCACGACCACCTGTTAAGCTTGTACCACCAAGAACTACCGCTGCGATTGCATCTAGTTCAAACATGTTACCGGCGGTAGGCTGAGCTGAATTTAAACGAGATGTTAAAATAAGCGAAGCAAGGGCTGCTAAAGCTCCAGTTAATGCGTAAACATAAATTTTAATTCGGCCAACCTTAATACCAGAAAGACGAGAAGCTTCCTCGTTACCTCCGACTGCATAAACTCTACGTCCAAATGTCGTCTTTTTCAAAATAAAGTAAAGTACTGCAAATGCAACAACCATTGTTACAACTGGCACAGGTATACCCAAGAAGTATCCTTTCCCAATCATTTGGAATGATAGTGAATCTCCTAATCCTGAAATTGGTCTACCTTCTGTATAAACTAAGGTTAGTCCTCGATAAATAGTCATTGTTGCTAGAGTAGCGATAAATGGAGCAACATTCCCTTTAGAAATAATAATTCCGTTAATTGCCCCTAAAATTGCCCCTAAAACAAGACCTATTAGCATTGCTAAAATTGGATCCATTCCACCAGCAAGTAACCCTGCTGTGACAGCTCCCGTAAGAGCTAAAATCGATCCTACTGATAAGTCAATCCCTCCAGTTAAGATAACAAAGGTCATCCCAAATGCGATAAGAGCATTGATAGAAACCTGTCTTAGAACATTCATTAAGTTATTTACAGTTAAAAAGTTTGGACTCATAATAGTGATGATTACCACTAGTAAAATTAGTCCTAGCAATGGCCCTAATTTTTGTAGCACTGATTGTGAACTAGATTTTAGCAACTTTGTCCCCTCCGGTAGCGTAATGCATTATTTTTTCTTGTGACATTTCTTCTTTGGTTATTTCACCAGTTATCTTTCCTTCATGCATCACGAGCACTCGATCGACCATTCCAATGATTTCAGGAAGCTCGGAGGATATCATGATAATAGATACTCCGTTTTCAGCAAGTGTGTTCACAATGGAGTAAATTTCTTTTTTCGCTCCTACGTCTACTCCTCGTGTCGGTTCATCCAATATTAAAATATCAGGCTCAATGCCTAACCATTTGGCTATTACAATCTTCTGTTGGTTCCCACCGCTCAGTGACTTAACTGTTTGATCAGGACCAGAAGTACGTACGCCTAATCGTTTCACCATAGAATCATATAAGCTTTTTTCTTTTTGGTTACTCACAACACCGTTTTTTGATATTTTGTTGAAATTTGTAATGCCTAAATTTTCTTTAACAGAGAAATCTAATATTAGCCCTTCCGATTTTCTGTCCTCGGTTACAAAGCCAAAGCCGAGCTTAATAGCGTCTAGTGGCGTATTAATCTTTACTTGTTTACCATCTAGAATTAGTTCACCACTGTCCAGCTTTTTGTAGCCAAATAATGATTGAACTACCTCTGTACGCCCTGCACCCATAAGTCCTGCAACGCCAAGTATTTCTCCTTTTCGTAACTCAAAAGAAACATCCTCGAAAAAGCCTTTTCTTGTTAAGTTCTTGGCTACAAGCTTCACCTCACCGATTTTAGAAGTTCTGTCGGGGAAGCGCCCGCCTAGTTCGCGTCCAACCATCATTTGGACAATTTCATCGAAGGTCGTTTCTTTGACATTTCTAACTCCCACATAGCTTCCATCACGTAAAATAGTGATACGGTCACATATTGCAAAAATTTCTTCCATTCGGTGAGAGATATAAACAAAGGACACTCCCTTAGCCTGTAATGCTCTAATAGTTTCAAACAATGTCTCTATTTCTCTATCTGTTAAAGCAGCAGTAGGTTCGTCCATAATGATAACATCTGCATTGGAAGAAATGGCCTTTGCTATCTCAACAATTTGCTGCTTACCCACTGATAGATTTCTTGCTGTTGTTTTTACATCTACATCCAAGCCAAGGTTTAACAATACCTCTTTAGCAGCTTTATTCATTTCCTTTGTTTTTAAAATTCCTGATTTGCCAAACGTCTTTTCATTTCCAAGAAATAAATTTTCTGCAACCGTCAAATCCGGTAGAATATTAAGCTCTTGGTGAATTACTGCTATCCCAGCCTGTTCTGCTTCCTTGGGATTTTTAAATTCAACAGGGTTTCCTTTGATCTTGATTTCACCTGAATCTCTAGTGTAAATTCCGGTTAAAATTTTCATTAAGGTAGACTTACCTGCACCATTCTCACCCATTAGTGCATGAATTTCTCCTGGAGCTATTTCAAATTCAACATTATTCAACACTGTATTTCCGTTAAAGGCCTTTGAAATACCAGTCATCTCAATCATTGCTTCCACCACCTTTAAAATATGACACCAGCTTGCAAGATTACATTTGCATAAGGAGTAGCTTCCCCAGTACGTATAATGACTTTAGAATGACTAGTCATTGTTTTAAATTCTTCATGTGATACTTCCGTAATTTGTTCAATTGATTTTCTGACTACATAATTCATTTCAGCATTGGCTGTTTTCATTTCAGCAGCAATATAAGCTCTTTCAACTACTAAATCTTCTAAAACAACTTCTAATATTTCATCGAATGATGGTTTGCCGACAATGTATGATAAATCAATGCATTTAACTCCATCAGGAATAGGCAAGCCACAATCACCTATTGTAATTTGATCTGTGTGACCTAGCTTGGCAAAAATGCCAGCCAGCTCTCGATTTAAAATGCCTTGTTTTTTCATTTACAAGCTCCTTCTAATCTATTGACTACTTCCTCGTGACTTGGCATGCCGCCCTGAGCTCCAAATTTTTCTACT
Organism: Psychrobacillus faecigallinarum; assembly: GCF_014836595.1. Classification (GTDB taxonomy): domain Bacteria; phylum Bacillota; class Bacilli; order Bacillales_A; family Planococcaceae; genus Psychrobacillus; species Psychrobacillus faecigallinarum. The sequence goes on from NZ_JACSQO010000011.1 coordinate 66,912, forward strand.
GACAAGGAGGCAGATGCATTTGCAAAACGAACCGCTTGCTCTAAACTTAGCCCTTGCCCAAGTGCATGAACGAGTGCCCCGTTAAACGTGTCTCCTGCACCTGTAGTGTCTATCGCATTTGTTTTAAATCCAGGAACGACAATATGCTTATTTCCGTCAAAATATCTAGCACCATCACTGCCGAGTGTAACAATTAGCTTGTTTGGATATTTTTCCAAAGTCGCTTCCATATTTTCACCAAAAATTAACTCGCATTCTGTTTCATTTGGTGTCAGGTAAGCAATATAATCCATAAATTCCAGCTGAAAACCGCTTGCTGGAGCTGGGTTTAGTAATACTGGGACATTTAGCTCTAAGCATAACTCCAATGTGTACTTTACAACTGGAATCGGAATCTCTAGCTGCATGATAACAAACGTACTTTGTTGAATAGTTTCTTTCATATTTTTTATACTTTCCACGGTTAATGAATAGTTTGCACCTGGAACGACAATAATTCTATTGTCACCTTCCGACAGTAAGATATTAGCGATTCCAGTTGCAGCCTCCTCTGTTTGTATGACAGAATCCGTATTCACTCCATTTGCTTTAAGGTCAGCCAATAATTCGTTCCCAAAGCTGTCAATCCCAACACTGGCAAGCATTTGTACTTTGCTGCCTAAACGAGCTGCTGCTACTGCTTGGTTAGACCCTTTTCCACCTGGCACAGTAGTAAATAGCTGACCTAAAACTGTTTCTCCTTGGACAGGGAAGTTGTCTGTTTGCACAACTATATCCATATTCATACTACCTATAACTGTAATCATCGATGTACACTCCTCGTCGTTCCCCGTTCCACTAGCTCAACGGGTACTTGAATAACTCTTTCGTCTAATTCAATTTCTTCAATAATTTTAATGAGTATACGGGTTGCCAAAGCACCCATTTTATAAATGTCTTGGGCTACAGTGGTCAGTCCAGGTGTCAGCATTCCTCCAAGTGAAATACCATCGAACCCCATAATTTGTAGCTGGTCAGGAACACTAATACCCAATGAATGTGCAGCCTTCAAAGCCCCGGCGGCCGATACATCCGTACTTGCAAATATACCGTCTACACCTTCAATTTCTGTTAAAAATTTCTTTGCGATCTTCTCAGATTCCCCAAAATGGAATGGACTCTCAACAATATGTGTTTGTACATTCTTTCCTTCGACAGCCTTTAAAAATCCAGCCAGCCGATCATCAGCTGGTCCCAACCCTTTAGGTCCTCTCATAAACACAATCTTTTCACAGCCTGAATCCAACAAATGATTTGTTCCCATGCATGCTCCATCTACGTTATTGGAGGAAACTGTTGGAATGGATTCATGAATCATCCGGTCTAACGCCACCAGTGGTACATTTAAATCTTCATAATGACTTGCACGTAACTGATTCGTCGTTACTATAAATCCTGCTACATATTTTTGCTTTAAAGTATCAATATAATGTATCTCTTTTTCAGATTTTTCATCGGAATTACATAAAACTACTGTATATCCATAAGATAATGCGATATCTTCAACTGCTCGAGCAAGCTCCGGAAAAAATGGGTTAGTAATATCAGGAACAATCAACCCTATGAAGTTCGTCTGCTTTGTTGTTAAGGATCTCGCTACTTGGTTTGGTATATATTCTAACTTATCTATCGCTTTTCTTATTTTGAGCTTTGTATCTTCGCTGATATACCCTTTTTTGTTTAGATATCGGGATACAGAAGCAACCGAAACACCAGCTTCTTTTGCTACATCTCTTATGTTTGCCATCTGTTTTCCCCTTTCCCTTATATGTGTAACCGGTTACACAAAATATAACAAGTACTTTTTAAACTGTCAATATAAATCTGTTATATCATTTACCTAGAATAATATTTTTGTTTTATAACAGTGGTTTTATAGCCACTTATGGAACTTTAAGAAAATATATTCGTAATATTCATTAAAGAGAAATTATTAAAAAGGATGAAATCAATGAAACATAGAATTTGGAAGATTTTCAAAAATATTATTATAGGGATAGTAGGTCTTGTATGTATTTGGTTTGCTATTCATCAGTTAATGACTGTGTATGAAAAGAACAAGTACGAAGCAATTGGCAAATTAGTAGAGGTTAATGGTAAAGAAATGCATGTTTATGAAAAAGGGGATGGCGACAACACGGTTGTTTTATGGAGTGGTTTAGGAACAACTGCCCCTGCCCTTGACTTTGAACCATTAGTGAATGAGCTATCAAAGGACAATAGAGTAGTTGTAGTAGAACCATTTGGCTATGGCTGGAGTGATCGAACAGATAGTGAACGCACCGTAGAAAACATCGTAGAGGAAACAAGGGCTGCTCTATTGAAGTTAAACATTGAACAACCATACATATTAATGCCACATTCCATTTCAGGAGTATACAGCATGTATTATGCCAACTTGTATCCAGAAGAAATAAAAGCAATAATCGGTATTGATCCAACCTTGCCTCAGGCACTTGAATATTTTGATGAAGCTGCCCCAACGATGCCAAAAGCTTTAAGCATTATTGCTCCTAGTGGAATTGCTCGATTGGCAATGTATATTGCCCCAGAGGATTTTTTGCCTATAGCAGAGGATGGAACGTATTCTAAAGAAAACTTGAAAATGACCAAACTATTATCATCATGGAATGGCTACAACCAAAATGTAATCAATGAAACTAACTATATTCAAAGAAACATGGAATTCACAAAGGAGCTTAACTTCCCTACTGATTTACCTGTCATGATATTTACGACAAATGATAACCAAGCAAACAAGGAAGGGAAATCCAATATTACCTTTTATGAAGAGCAATTAGAGAATAGCAATGTAAGCAAGCTAATTCCTTTAGAAGGTCATCATTATTTACATTGGTCTCAGTCTGAAAAAATGAGCGAGGAAGTGAAGGATTTTGTAAAGGAGATGGATTAACTTTTCCATAGAGTTGTGTCCTTTCCAAAATGTATTCATAAAAAACACTTGATAACTAATTTATAGTTATCAAGTGTTTTGCTTGTTACGGAGTATATTTTTCAGAGACCTTTACTACTTGCCCATCTTCTATGGTTAAATCATATGGTCCTTTTCCAACTGCTAAATAAGATATGAATTCCTTTTCTTCTACTTGCTTAGGCTTGGCGATATCCTCATGGTTAACCAAAAAGAACTCAGCGTTTTCAGCTAGCTTAATGCTTTCGGCCTTCTGAGTTTCATCATAAATCATAAATCCCGTAGGCAAATCCTTTTCAACATCTAGCCCCAGTTCCTTGATGCGTTCTTTATCCGCTTCCTCAATCCATTCTACTTCATCAATGATTAAACTTTTAGTGGAAAGTTCGAAATCTACTATGTAAGCTAGCTTATCTGAAGTAGCCTCTTTTGTTTCCTCATCTTTATTCTCTTCATTACAGGCACTTAAAAGTACTAAGACCCCTATAAGAGCAATTAGGAGCATAGACATCTTATTTAATAGAATTTTTTTCACCGTTAAAAACGTCCTTTCTTATATGCAATTAGATAGGTAAAAATTTTGCCCATCTAATATTTTCACCTGGATGAAAATTTCATCATTACAAGATATAAGTTTAATTTACTTTTTCTTAAAAAGAAACCATAAAAATATGAATATTAAAAATGCAACAATCTCTAATGATAGAATGTACCAAGGATATGGTCCTAAAAAGTCTAACAAGCTTCCACCAGAAGGCTTTCTTTGTAAAAACATATAATTCCCTTCAAAAAGGTAGTTGATCCAAAAGATAAAAGGCAGCAAAATATTTAAAGCAAGCAATGTTGTGAGAACACCTTTAAACGTTGGTCGGTATCCTTTCACCCAAGTAAAATATAATGCAGTTAATATAATCCCTGCATGTGTATAAAAAAAATGAAAGTATCTAAAGTGTGGAAAATCCATATCCAAAACTGGAGTTAGCATGGCCTGTAGAGCACCACCTATGCCTGCATAAAAAACAAACTGATAAACCAGACGATTACCAGTCCATAACAAAACAATCGTCAATAGAAGGCTAATACTGCATAATTCCAATGGCAATGAATTACTTAACTCCCACCTGTCCGATTGAACAAGCCATACATGATATAAAATATCAATCACTAATAAAGACAAGCCAAATAAACGCTCCATGCTCAGAATATTCTTTTCTGATTCGGTCCAGCGTGTCCTCGTAATGAATAGAAGAAGTATGAAGGTAATAAGTACAGCTATTGCACCCCAATGTGCCAATGAAAACATCACAAATCGATTATCCAACAGATTCACCGCCCGTTTTACTACTATTAGTATTCGAGTTAGCCGTTGGATTTTCCTCTTATTTAGTGATTTAAATACGGGAGCCTACCGATTATCCGGGATAACTGACCGATTATTGCTAACAAATGTTTTAAATACTTTCTTGAATTAGTTTCATAATTCCTATAATTATAAAGAAACACGAACTATCGAGAAGAGAATAAAGTATAAAACATAAAAAGAGCATTGCTAGCTCGCAATGCTCTCCTCTTTGTACTATACTTCTAGTTCCCAACGTTCTTTTTCGTCTTTTTTAATTTTCTCTTCAATCTCTTTCGGCCACGCAGTACGGTATTTATGATTGTCTGCCGGGATGACTTCAATCATTTTTTCAATCATGTCTTGTGGGTCATATTGATTCTTCAAGGATTCCTCTTGCTCTTTCATATCTTCCTTTTTCGTGAAATGCTTTTCTTCATTAAACCATTTCCATTTTTCTTCAGCACTTCGATCATTAAACCCTGTATTATATGGTCCAGGATTGATCGTTGCTACCTGTACGCCAAACTGTTCGAGTTCCTTCTGCATCGTTTTTGCAATTGCTTCAACTGTATGCTTAGTAGCTGTATAAGGCCCTACATAAGGAGTTGCTGAAAGTCCTGCTACCGAGCTAAGGAATACAATTTTACCATTTCCTTTTTTCACAAGCTTGCGTGCTGCAATCTGTGCTGTTTCTAAGGTTGCAAAAACGTTTACTTCAAATAATGCACGGAATCGATCCATTGGCACCTCGGCAAGAGGTCCACCCTCATTAATAGCGGCATTAGCTACAAATATATCAAAGTCGTACTCTTCCATTTGAGCACGATCTCTTGCATTGGTTATATCTAACTTGAAAATTTCCATATCTAAATCTAGATCTCTTGCTTCTCGCAATAAATCTGTCTTTTGAGAAGTTGTTTCGGTAGTTGCAATCAAGCGATGTCCCTTTTTTGCTAGTCCTATGGCTGTACCTCTTCCAAGGCCACTTCCAGCTCCAGTAATAAAAATTGTTTTACTCAATTGTATTCCTCCTAACAAATTGTCATCTACTTCTTTTCTTCCCTTTGAGATCTAACTGAAACATAAGAAGGGTAAGACAGCTCTCCCCCCATCCACCACCGATTTTTCCAATTGACCTTAGGAAAAGACACTTAAGCTAGACAATAATTAGAAGAAATAGTTAAAAGTAAAATCAATAAATTTCGTTAACTCCATCGATTCACCATTACTCGATCATACTGATAACGTCTAATGATAATGCTTAACTTTTGAAACCATTGGTTACAGGCTCCCATCGCCTCTTCGTATTGTTCAGATTCCTTATAATCCTCTTTATAATCTTCCAAATAGGTAAAAGAATGGATAGGCTCTGTTAAATCATCGGAAACGATTTTAAAGCAAAGACTAAATTCAAACTCTTCCTCGTCATCTTCTTCATCTTCTTCCTCATCTGTTTCCTTTTCATCCCCGGATTTTATGCGGCTGCTAAGTATACCCTCTTTAGGAAACATCGAGATAGTTTCTCCATCCTCTAATAAAGCAGCTTCTAATATTTTATTGAAAGGAATATCTTTTATCTCAAAGTCACTTCCTAGCTCTTCCCGACGAGCGATATAAAGAATATTAGTAACTTCATTGATCAGTAAAGCATTTAAATTATTGGGAGACAGTAACATTTGAGTATGTGGAATCTCTTCTAAAACCTCTTCTGTGTTTCTTCTATTCTCTGCTATAATTTCTTCACTTCGCCGCTTCCATTCCCAAGTTCCCCAAAAGAACAATGCCACAGAAACGATTAAGTAAAAACCAATGGAGCGAATATGATCCATTGAAAATGACAGGAAGAAATATATAGCACTTAATAGATAGATTATGAATATTTTCATGTTCACTACCCCTTGTCTGTTATCTCTTTATAGAGACTTTATTCGAGAGATTATGAATTTATTCTTGAATCTATCATTAAATAAAATTAGAAAGGAAATAACTTTCGCTTAAAGTAGGAGGATTGTTTAACAAGGTTATTGAATCTATATGGAAGTCAATCGATACAAAGGAGAAGAATTATGAAGAAATCAATAAAACTTATTATGCCAAAGACGAAGTTCTGTTACTTTCAATAATACAGAGACCGACACTACTGGAAGCCTTGTAATTATTATAGATATGGACTTGATTTCCGCTCTAGGCGGACGCGTTCCGCGGGGGTGAGCGATAAGCCATCACCGTCGCTTACGCGCCGTTGTGTTGTCTTATCTGTCTCACTCATCCCGCCGGAGTCGCCGCCTGCCACTACAATCAACAAATAAAAAATTTTCGTGGTTAAGACGTAAAGTGCTATTTATGCAATACCTTTTTATAATTCCTATGAAGTTCCTGACACTAAAGTTCCCTATTTTTCATTAATATGTCGAGAAAATACCGGCTTGTTGTCTTATAAAGTGATCAATTAGGGGATATGTCTCTAAAAAAGAAGGAGGAAGTTTTTATGCTATTTATGATGATTGTTAAAGCCTCGAAGAATTCTGAAGCTGGAGAGCTGCCGAGCAATGATCTTATGGAAGCCATGACGAAGTACAATGAAGAACTAGTTAAGGCAGGCATACGAGTTTATTCTAAAGGACTACATCCAAGTTCAAATGGGGTTCGCATTTCGTACCCGAAATCAGGCGAAAAACCGGTAGTTTCCAATGGTCCATTTACTGAATCGAATGATTTGATTGCCGGGTTCATTCTCATTGATGTGAAGTCAAGAGAAGAAGCCATTGAGTGGGCGCTGCGGATGCCGGACCCGCAAGGTCACGGAGAAGGTCAGATTGATTTGCGTCAAGTATTTTAGGAGCCGGATAACTTTATTGTAACTAACGGACGCATATATACTTTAATAAAAAGACAAAAAATGAGCTTGGAGTAGCATCTCCAAGCTCATTTTTCTATACAAATCAATCATTAACTTTTTGGCTGCTAACATGGGGACAAATCTTATTGTTCTCGATTTATAAGGTAGTTTAAAAAATGTTTTAGAAAGGTTGTATCTTTGGACACGTGCTGAAGTGCATCCATTGCTAGACAGTAATTTTCCCACATTTCGATTGTGGCAGCTTCCTGACCCAGGATAGAAACAAATGTAGAGTTATTGTTTTCCGCGTCTTTTCCAAGGTCTTTACCGAGTAGCATTGCATCTCCCTCTACGTCGAGTAAGTCGTCCTTAATCTGAAAGGCGATGCCAGCAAAACGAGCAAACCTTTTTAAAGCAATTATTTCCTCTTCCTTTGCGTTGGCAAGGAGAGCTGGCATTACAAGAGCTGCTTCAAATCCTATCCCTGTTTTATAAAAGCATAAGGTGTTTAACTGATCTCGACTAAGTGGTTTTCCTTTAGATTCCAGATCCATAGCTTGCCCTTTACACATATCGGCTATTGTTTGGGAAGAATATTGAATCATCTGAAGTACCGTTTTTGAATCAAATTGATTTAGTTTAGTCTGCTCCCAAATTGCTTTTTGAGTGAGAAAAAGACCGGTTAATTCGGATATCGCTACGTTATAAACTTCATGTAGAGTTGGACGTCCACGTCGCATCGCTGCATTATCTTGAGCAGGTAAATCATCAAATAGAAGAGAAGCCGTATGAAGGTATTCTAATGATTTCAAAAGTGGCATTATTGCAGTTTCATCTAACTCGTACACCTTTACACTCATAAACCATGTAACAATCGGTCTCAGCCTTTTGCCATCCCCTTCCAAGCTATAATTTGCTGCCTCGGCTATAGAATCTCTTCCGAAGGAAGAACTCTCCGTGAGAGGAATGGCTAATATTTGGTTTATTTCGTTTCGCACTGTTTTAATCGTATTTGAGAAATCCTCTCTCTCCTTACTTTCATTCTTTAATACGGTAATCATGTGATCACGCAGTAATTTATCAAAAAAGTCCACGTCAGCTGCTTTTCGAACCATTTCTTGTAGAAGTTTATTGAATCTTGGATTTCCGAATCTAAATAGACTCATAATTTCTTTGTATTTGTTTGTACCTACACGCTTTTTCAATCGCTTGAGTCCATTTATGGCTCTGTCCAATATTACTTCTCGTGTTTTCTCGTCAGAACCATAAATATTATGGATTAAGTTGCTAATGACAGTCCAATACAATTCAAAGGGGTTAATCAGGTCTGGTCGAGTCCCGTGATACTTTAAATAATATGTATAGGGAGTTACCGCTCCATCTTTCATATCTTCGAACATATCTGCAAAATCATCTGACAGCTGATTATAAATACCGTAGTAAAAAGTACGGTTATCCATCTCCTTATCGTCAGAGGCACTAAGGACTGAACGGACGATAAGCCTAGATGAGGATGCTTTTAAAATAACAGGTATATATAGTTCTTCATTCGTATAATGAGAGTTCATTAAATTCTTTTCACGATCTACTTCCTGTGAATGGAAAAACACATATGCTTGCTCAAAAAATTTGTTCCTTCTTTCAGGATGCTGATTTTGCTCAATATACTGAAAAGCCTCACCAAGCTCCTGATGTACATAAGTGATTAATTCCTCGTTTTCTCCAAGCCATTCTCCCAATTTTGGTACTTTGCCTGTAGTAAGCGTTGTCCTGATTAAATTTGCATATTGCTTTTCTTCTTCGTCCGACAAAATCGTGGCATCAAGCAAATCGTCAATAAATGGATAGGTCAATCCATAGGAATATCCCAGTCTGATAGCTTTATCGAGCCTTGCAGCACGCTCATCAGATGATATATCACTGTCCATTTCCTCATTCTCTTGCATAATAACCCCAGCAATTATTTTTATAAGTTTTCGTTGGGCGTGCTCTGCATCCATTCCCTTTGGTATATGATTGGACACTTGCTTTAGCTTGTTTAATAGCCAAATATAAGTTAATTCCACACCATCCTTCTTTGCCATCCGATACAGTCCAACCATACTAAATGCTTCAGCTTCCTCGCCATCTGGCTTAGAATTGGTAAGCTGATCCTTTAAGCTACTCACTACACTATGAATTCTGGTCTGCGTATTTGGAGAATCAAGGGACTTTCCTAAATCACGGAGAAAAATATAGGAGATGCTCCTGTTTAAGTAGCTATCTAGCTTCCCTCTATAATTTAAGTACTGTATATAATGGTTAAAGTTCTTAGAATCGTCCTTTCCTTTTCCAAGCGTAAAAAGGGATAACATGGGATGATGAACGTGATCAGATTTCCATGTTTTAATATCGTCCGTTAACACCGGAATATAGCTTTTTTCTGTGGCCTGTACAGTAAGTTTATTAAAATATTGGGCTGCCTTTTGCTCAGCTTCCCTATAGCATTCATCAGGATTTATTATTGGTTTTAAATAGATGTTCATCTGTCACCTTCATTTACTGTTTTTTTATCCGTTCTGGAAATCATCCAGCTGTATAGCATTGCTATTATAACCCACATTTCTTTATTTCTTCACTTGTACCCCTTACTTCTAACTAATTACTTAATATCAATTTATTCTTCAATGTATCTCTAAATGCCTATACTCATTTGGAAGGTGATGAAAAAGAGGGCAGCAATTTTGTTAGTTGTGTTCTTAGCTTATCCTTCCATCACATAATTAGTGTAAATTTCATCTTGTTCGTCGTTAATCTCTCCCATAATGGTATAGTTCATTTTTTTATCGAAAAGATCTTTTGTTGCAATAAAAGCATTGAACGGACAAGTAAGTGATTGAAGGTTATCCAGTTCCTGGAGAGCTGAATAATTCTCCACTTCCTCGAATCTAATATCCTGTAGATTCATCATCCCTTTTAGAACATCCAGATTACTCATTTTAATCCCCGTAATATCAAGCTCACGCAAGCTGAAAATATCTTTAATACCATGAAGATCAGCTGTTTGAATACCTGAAAGATTTAAGTGACTTAACTTCTTACAGGATGCCAAAGGAGACAAATCATCTATTACTAAATTTTCAAGTGACAGCTCTTGAAGTAAAGGCAGCTCTTTCAATACAGATATGTCTCTTACTTTGGTGTTTCCAATAGATAATTGCTTTAAATCTTTAAGTGGCTTTAAAAACTCTAAATGCTGCAAAGATGTTTTGGCCAAATAGAGTTTTTTTAAGTCTTGCATCTCAGCAATTGGTGTGAAGTCTGTGATCTCTAATCCACTTGCGATTAATTCGCGGACGTTTTGAAAGTAAGCAAGTGGTTTTAAGTTAGTTATATTAGATGGAAATAACCTAAGGGTTATTATGTTTTGTAACTCATGAATCTTACTAGGCGTTTTTCCTAACATTTGGGTAAGAAAGTTTGTCCAGCTTTCATCCAGCTCCAGAGGTACATCCTCTCCTGCACAAGGAGTCTTTTGAAGTTCAATGAGATTATCAAAAAAGTGACCATAATCTCCCCATATAACGTATGGATTACCGTCTTCCTCCGTAATTAGAGAACAATTTCCGTTCTCAAATTGTTGTATTAGTAGCTCGAGGAGCGCATCAAAGCTTTCACTTATGACAAACATTTGTCTTTCATCCCGCCCAAAATTTATAATTTGTCCAGCTTTCCCATTCTCCCCAGGTGCAAAGTCCATCGCAAGATAGTTTCCTCCATAATCGTATGCTATAGGAATCCATCCTGGATGGTAGTATGCCTCTTGGATTTTATTCTTTTCGAATGAAATGACATCGGTAACGGACTCTTCATAATAGTTGTTGTACCCCTTCCATGCCGATAAAATTTCTTCGATGGAATACCAGGTTAATCCAAACATTAATCCTAACTTTTTTTCACCATTATGAACAGAATACGTAGCTTTAAAGGATTCAGGTAATGGGTAGCCAGTTTCCAGCTCTAATTTTAGGAGTTCTTTTTTAGATGCACCTTTATTTAAGTATTTTTTATTTTTCGTTATGTATTTTTCAAGTCTTTTAAAGAATTCTTTCCCCATTGCTAAACCCCTCCCTATTTACTTCTCTATCTTTATTAAACCATATAAACCGAAGAATTTTTTTGTAATTTTGGAAAAATAAATGAATTCATATTAGGAGTTGGTTAAGTCGATAGATAGTATAAAATATCAATAATTTTACAATAAAAAAATCAGGGGTGTTGTTCATTCAACACTCCTGATTTCTAAGTAAGTCTTCACCAAAATATGATGAATTCCTTGTATTCTGTTATGATAAAGATTCTTTTTTAAAGGCTATTTCATTAGAAACTAATTGCTTCTCTACTGCATAGTCTGCATGGTCTTCACGAATGAAACTCATAGCTATTGCGCCAAAGATTGCAGCAATACCAATTGCAAAAAAGTTAAACTGTGGCTGCAGATTAAAAGTTAATAAAATTCCCATATAAGTTGGAGCAACAATCGAACCGATACGTCCAAAAGCCATTGTACTTCCTAGAGCAGCTGCTCGAATATCGACAGAATAATATTGAGCTACATATGCATTAGACATGTTTTGTAAACCGACTGATGCAGCACCTATAATGGCAATTAACCCATAAGCTATATAAATATTTTTTGAGTAGCCAATCAGTATTAATGAGATAGCCCCTACTAAGTAAAGTGGAATAAGGACACGTTTGAAACCAAGTAGTTGAATAATGTTACCGAAAATCATTGTACCAGTTATGGCACCAATTTGAAGTACTGCAACAAAGAACAGACTAGATTTCAGATTATAGCCTGCATTCATCATTAAAGTTGGAAGCCATGTATTTAGTGAATACATGAGGATAAATGTACAGAAGCAAGACAGCCAGAACATCATCGTGCTTAATCCAAGTTTGTTTTTAAAAAGATCACGAACCGATGACTTTTGTTGCTGTTCTTGATGGACATATTTAAATTGAACATCTTTAGAGATCATTGGGTTTATTTTTTGAAGGACTTTGACAAGACGTTTTGTATCCTTTTGTTTAATTAAAGAATTAATAGATTCTGGAATGATACGTATAGCAAAAGGCAACACAAGCAGTGGTAAGCCGGCTATCCAGTATACCGGTTGCCAACCGAATCTTTCGAGCAATACCTGACCGCTAAACGAGGCTAGAATTGCACCAACGGAGTAACCGCAAAATATGATTGAAATAATTGCAGCACGGTGTTTGGACGGAGCGTATTCTGATATTAAAGCTGCTATGTTTGGCATAACACCACCAAATCCTAAACCTGCAATAATACGAAAAACAATAAATAAAATCGGTGACGTTGCAAATCCAGATAATAATGTAAAAAAGCTGAATAAGAAGGTCGTTAAAATAATAATACGCTTTCTTCCAAAACGATCTGAATACAGACCGAATAAAACAGCGCCAACTGCTGTACCGATTGTCGTATAACTACTTATCGCCCCCGCTACTAAATCAGAGATTCCCCACTCCGCTTTTAACATTGGAATGGTTGCACCATAAATGACCACATCATAGCCGTCGAACATCATGATAAAAAATAAACAAAGAATAAGCACGTAATGAAAGACTTTCAATTTACTCTGATTAACTATTTCAATCGGGTTTACTGTTCTCATGGTACCTCCTATATACACGTAGTTTAAGGTAGATAATTAGCTATCATTTCTATTTGTCTCGCAACAGTTTGATAGAAAATAAAAGGATAGGCTATTAAAAAAGCAAAGCAATGTGTATGTAAGGAAATTTTAGCACTATACAATTGGTAGCATGTAACACTTATTAAGTATCTCTAGCTATAGTTTTAAACTATAGCTGAACTTGTTCTTCAGCAATTGTTTCTTTTAAATATTCAATATATATAGTCGCTAAAGGACTGTTTTTTACATTTTTATGTGTAATATATCCAACTGTAATCCGTTCATCTACAAGTAAAGGAACTGAAACGATGTTATTACTATTTAGTTCATGACTTATCACACCAGTTGATATTGTATAACCATTAAGTCCAATCAATAAATTAAAGAGTGTCGCTCGATCACTAACTCGTATATTCTTTGGCCTAGAAAAAGTACTTAAAATCTCCTCAGAAAAATAAAAAGAATTATAATCTCCTTGTTCAAAGGAAAGATAAGGATAAGGAATTAAATCTGATAAAGTTACAAATTCCTGCTTTGCTAGCGGATTTCTAGAGCTAATAAATACGTGAGGCTTTGCTTCAAACAGCTCTTGAAAGATGAGATTACCTTCTCTCAGGAATTTATAAATCACTTTTTTATTAAAATCATTTACATATAAAATACCAATTTCACTATGTAGATTTTTTACATCTTCAATAATTTCATAGGTTTTGGTTTCTCTTAATGTAAATTCGTATTCATCTCGATTGTATTCCTCTAGCAGACGGACAAATGCACTTACCGCAAAAGCATAGTGCTGAGCTGATACAGAAAAGTGTTGCTGGGAAGATTGAATATTGGAATAGCGATTTTCCAGAAGATTTGCTTGTTCAACCACTTGTCGAGCATAACCTAAAAACTCTGCGCCTTCAGGTGTCATAATAATTCCTTTATTAGTTCTTTGGAAAATGATAATCCCTATTTCATTTTCTAACTCCTTTAGTGCATTTGAAAGACTTGGCTGGCTAATGAATAAATTTTGTGCAGCCTTACTAATAGAACGACTTCTTGCAACTTCAATTACATATTTTAACTGTTGAAGTGTCATTATTTTATACCTCTTTCTGATACTAATTTATAGTTTTAAAAGAAAGTGTGTCTCTCGTTCTCTATGATTTAGTTTTACTTCATTGAGATGTTCACACTAAATTGAACAACCAATACATTCTTCTAAATTTTTATGAGTATTTTAAAACATAACTTAAATTTTGTAATATTACAATAACTTTTAATTTCACAACGCTTCCATTAATTCTTAAAACTTTTATTAAACACAAAAAAAGACAGTTAGCTAACTGTCTTCTTTAAGTAAAAAGTAAATACCTCGCACTATTTTATATATATAATGCTGCTGTTATAGTTTCTTTCATCCAGTTCTGTAACGGAAATTTTTTTACCTGAAGGGCTCCATTTGATTTTCGCATTTCTGACATTTGGAGCAATTTGTATGGATTTACCGGTTGATACATCGTACAGGTATAGTCCACTACTGTCTACATCGTTGATAACAGAATCTAATTGATATGCAACCATTTGCTGATTGGGAGACCAGGAAGCGCCAGTCACATCAGAACCTTCAGTAATAGTACTTTGTATATTTCCATCGGCATCAGCAATTTTTAGACTTTTCTTAGTCTCTGTTGCTTGAGTAACTAGCATTTGCTTTCCATCAGGCGAGAGTGTGATTCCATCCGCATTTTCCACTTGCAGATTCTTTTTTTCTTTGGTCACCAGATCCAGCATATATACCTGAAAGGTTGGACTGTCTGTAGTTATATAATAGATTTTTTCCTTCATTTTATGAACTGTGAACAATTGTTCCTCCTGAAGCTCGGCAATTTGAGTTAGATTACCTCTCGTGTCAGCCATATATGCCCCTCCTGCATAGGAAGCACCGATTACATTTTGCTCGTCAGTCCACCCAGCTGTATAGGCGCTACCAATAATGTCCTCCGTCACAGAAGATTGCCCCACGTCCTCCAAACTCATCAGATAATAGGCTACATCCCCAATAGAGTATTCATAATACAATAGATGTTTTTTATCTGGAGACAAAATTGCCCCACCAAGGAACATGTCTTTTTGGGCTTTTATCGTTTTAAACTCTTTTGTGTCCAATTTGTACTCATATATACTTCTAGGGTAGAACTCTGCATTCTCTAAGAGACTCATTTTTCCAAGTTCTTGGTTTTCTTTTGCAAGGACAACGGTCTGTTCATCGATCCAGTCGGAAATTTCCATTCCCTCGTATTTTTCAATTTTTTCGATTGTAACAAAGTCTAAATCGTTTTCGTTACTTTCGTTTTCATTATCGACAATGCTATCATCTGGCTCTTCAATGTCTTTACTATTTTCTTCTTGCATACTGCAAGCAGAAAGAGTCAATACGACTAAGAGGAGGACAGTAATTTTGACAAATCCTAAATTTTTCATTTGAATCATCTCCTTGTCTATTATCATATGTAAAAACATCTAATATCCTAAACTACTAATTAAATAATTATACTTATACAACAAATAAAATGATCCTAGTCGTATTCCCCTCTTTAAGTAACCTGACACGTTTTCAAGATTCTACTTCCTAATTAATTATACCATAAAATGGTAATTGGAAGTTTAGGAAACAGCCAAATAAAAAAACGAAATCCATCATTGGAATTCGTTTTTCTTATCCTAATTTTAACTTAGCGACCACTTCACAATATGTTTAGTGTATATGGTAAATAGGAGATGTTGGTGAGTTTTAAAGAAAGTGCTTGATTCGCTTAGACACACAACGCGACCAGTACTTATAAGTAACTTTATAACTCATTGATGTTTTTTCAGAACTTTTTCTAATTTTCTACCCCTGCAATCCCAAAGCCTCCAGGTCCAGCATGGGTAGAAATCATTGCACCAGCTTGCATCCATGTTACATTTTCGAAGCCTGTTTCCTTTGCGATTTCATCCACTTGCCTCTTAATACTTTCATCAAGTCCGATAGAATAGATCAAATACAGCTGTTTTCTATCAATATCATATTGGTTTAAGTAATCTTGCATGAGCTTTTCCGCTACGATGCTCATTTTCCCACGATATTTTCTCGTTGAAACAAGCTTGCCTTCTTTTAGCTCAATGCAGGGCTTTATTTTTAATAATGACCCTCCAATGTAAGCCATGTTACTTACGCGCCCACCCGATTTTAGAAAGTCCAAACTGCCTGGTATGAAAGCCAGCTTTGTTTTAGGAACGATAGATTCTATTTTTTCTATTAGCTGATTATGATCAATGGAAGGTTCTTCCTCCATTAAATTGGCAGCATACAGCACAACTGCAGCTAATCCTCCTGTCACGTTTAGCGTATCAATTAGGAAAAGATTTTCAAAATCCTCCGCTGCAATTAAAGCACTTTGAAAGGAAGCAGATGCTTTTGATGTATATCCAATGTGAATAATGATGCTCTCAGGAAAATTTGTTCTGATTTTCGTAAACAATTCATGATACTCATGTGTATTCGTTGCTGTTGTAGATGGAATTTTTTTTGTGCGACTATGATAATCGAAGACATCTTCTACAGGTAACTCACCATCTAAATAATCCTTCCCATCCATAATGACGTGCATCGGTACCACTTGAATTTGATGTTTTTCAACCAGGTCCTTCGGTAAATCCGCTCCACTCTCTGTTGATAAAATTATCCTTCTCATAGTACATCCCCTTCAAATAACGCATGCAATGCTGCGTACTTATTTATTTTATTTATCCTAAATATACACTAAAAGGGGAAAATATACAGATTAATAAACAGAAGATTTCCGTATGTAGTGGAATATTAACACTAAGTTAAACAGATAAAAGAAGGTATTAAGCTTAGCAATGACGTAAAACCACCTATTCTTTTTCGGTTTAATTTCTACAATACTTACTTATCCCCATTCTTATCTGATTAAAAATAGGATAAATATAAAACAGACGGTTTAGAAATGCATTATCGCACTACTAAACCGTCTGCTTAGTTACTTTAAACTAATTCCAACCATGCCACTGCTTCGCATTATGTGGCAATACTTTGATGCTGGTGGTTTAAGCAATTAGCTAGGACTTGCTATAGTTAAAGGTAGCCTTTTCATATTTATCTTCATACTTCAATGCGTATAATGATTAATGAAGTTATAGATTTTATAACAAATTATATTTGTATTAACTACGAAAATTCACTTTAAATTTCTCTAACAGTCTTCCAAATATCTTCACTAAGACTAATGGCAGAAATAACTGCAACACCATTAGCCCCAGCTTCACGTACGATGCTACTGTTTGTTGGTGAAATACCACCAATTGCTACAATGGGGACATTCGGATAGTCAGTTCTTGCTTTCTTTAAAAATGCAACCCCTGCTGGTGGTTCGGCATCTTTTTTTGATGATGTTTCAAAAATGGGTCCAATCCCAACATAATCTGCACCATTTGCAATCGCCTTTTCCAGTTCCTCCATCGTATGCACAGAAACACCGATGATTTTATTTTCTGCACGCTTACGAAACATTTCAATATTTAAATCATCCTGACCAACATGAATCCCATCAGCATTAAGCTTTAAGGCTAGCTCTACATCGTCATTTATTAGAAATGGCACTTTGTAAGCGTGACATAAACTTTGGCATTTACGTGCAAATTGTACATAGGAATCGCCAGTAAGTGCATTTTCACCCTTTTCTCTTAATTGAAACATCGTAATACCGGCTTGTAATGCTGCTTCTAACACCACTAAAGGATCACGCCTACAATTAATCGTACCCATAATAAAATATTTATCGAGATTTAGTGACATACAACATCACACTTCCCCTCAAGCTGACGATAGACAAAATGATTCGTTGGACCAAAACCATGCCCAATATTTAATGGATTGCTAATCGCTAAATGGACAAATTTTTTCGCTTCCAAAACGGCTTCTTGCAAAGATTTTCCTTTTGCTATTTCTGCTGTTAATGCTGCTGAAAATGTACAGCCTGTTCCGTGCGTATGTTTAGTTTCAAATCGATTCGTTTCTAAGACAAAAGGAACCTCCCCTTTTATAAACACCGCATCAATCGCTTTGTCACCAGCTAAATGTCCACCTTTCATAACCACACATTGTACCCCAAGGGAGATAATATCTTGAGCAGCTAGAAATAGTTCTTGTTCCGTATGAATGGAGCGACCACTTATGACCTCGGCTTCTGGTATATTTGGTGTGCAAACAGTTGCAATGGGTAGCAGCTTATTTTTAAGAGCTTGTATAGACTCTTGTTGAAGCAAGCTGGCGCCGCCCTTCGCAATCATCACAGGGTCAACGATAAGAGGTAAGCCTCTATTTTTAAGTGTAGCAGCGACACACTCAATAATCTCTGAATTAAATAACATGCCTGTTTTAATCGCTGTCACATTAAAATCTTCAAGGACCGCCTTCAATTGTGCTTCTACAAATTGTACTGTTGTTGGAAAAATGCCATGTACACCTAACGTATTTTGGGCGGTTAAGGCAGTGATAACACTTGTACCAAATACACCAAGCTCTTGAAACGTTTTAATATCTGCCTGAATGCCTGCTCCGCCTCCACTATCTGAACCCGCTATCGTTAATGTAATCATTGGTGTCCCTCCGCTAAATATTCAAGTTGATTTAGAAAATTCATATGGAATGTCCCAATCGTTGAATACGCATTTGAGCTTGCTTGTTTATAATCACGAAGTAGATTCGCAAGATCTTCGAATGCATTTTCACAGCTTGCGAGCTCTGCTGCACAAAGGGCACTTAATAGACAGCCACTTCCTGTCATTTTCGTTACCTTTTCATGACCACCTACGATCCATTCTATTCTGATACCATCTGTAATCACATCTTGCTTACCTGTCACAATCACAAGACAGTTATATTTGTTTGCAACATGCATGGCCGTCTCAGCTACATCAAGTTCACCCACGCCACTATCGACGCCTTTTGCTTGCCAAGTAACACCTGCAATAGCCGCGAGTTCTCCGACATTACACCGAATTAAATTAATTTTAAGTTGTTGTAATATTTCCATCGTTGTTTCTAATCGAAAATTCGTTGCCCCTGCACCGACGGGATCAAAAACTATAGGAATGTTCTTCACATTCGCACTGTTTCCTGCTAGAAGCATTGATTTTATAGTCTGTTCATTTAATGTGCCGATATTTAATAAAAGCGCATTCGATTTTGATGCCATTTCCGCCGCTTCTTTAACCGCATCGGCCATCACAGGTGAAGCTCCTATTGCTAGTAAGCCATTTGCTGTAAAATTGGCCACGACATAGTTGGTGATACAATGCACTAAAGGTTTTTGTAGATTAATTTTTTGTAGGCTCATTCATATACACCCCTTTTGTCCAATTTTGCATCGTCCATGGCATTTCCCAAAACATCCACTCGTAATAACAGCTTTTTTCAAAATGTGCCTTTAAAACCTTTTGTTTCATGGGCTGTTCCTTCGCAAAACGATTTAACATCGACTTTTGCTTATTAATCGATTGAAGCATTTCGTCAGATGCATATAATGCAATCCATTGCGCATACAGCGGTATATTCGGACGAGCATACTTAAGCTGTTGCCCAATTTCTTGATAGAGCCAAGGGCAAGGTAATATAGCAGCAAATGCTTCTGCTACATCGCCATTATGGACTGCATTGTACATATGACTCACATAATTATAAGTAGCTGGTGCCACCTCAAAATTTTCAATTTCTTCGGCCGTTACATTTAAGTCTTGAAAAGTTGTACGGTGAAGCTCAAGCTCTGCTTCATGAATAAATCTCGCACTGTTTAAAAAGTACTGAATGTCCTCATCATTTGTTGCCTTTGCAGCTGCTAAAGCTAAGACTTTTGTGTAATGCTTTAAATAATACGCATCCTGTAGCATATAAAACTTGAACTTTTCGAGTGGTAAACTACCATCAGCAATACCTTGCACAAACGGATGGTTAAAACTAGCCTCCCAATAAAATTGCGTCTCCTGTCTAACTTTTTCACAAAACTCCATTTTTTTGTCCTCCTTAATTGGTGGACGTAAGTGCAAAAAAGGCGCCTCTAATAGAGACGCCCAAAAAGTGTAGACTACACCCATGATTGCTCCCTACGCCAGTGTTAACTGTCAGGTTCTAAGGGTCAGGTTTTAACCTTCTCAACACAATGTGTCCCCCCGCAATTAAAGTATTTGCAAAAGAAAAGCTCCACGTAAATAATACGCGGAGCTTAAGTAAGTACATATTGATCATCGTGTACTTTGCTCCCTACGTCCGTATTAACAGCCAGGTTCTAAGGGTCAGGTTTTACCTTCTCAACACAAACGTGTCCCCCTGCAAATTCATTTAATTACACTAAGTTTAACTGAAAGAACCACGGCAAACAAGATAATAATCACGACGTTTCAAGTACGAATTTAAAAATGAATCAAAGACCCTAGTAGATGTATTGAATTTATATCATAAGTAGGAGCTTCTTCCAGGCTTAATTTAGGTAAGAGAAAAATAAAAAAAACGAATTCCAAAATCAGAATTCGTTTGTGAAAACTTATGATAACTCCAGCCAAGCAACCGCTTCGCAATGTGTCGTCTGCGGGAACATGTCCACTGGTTGAATTTCCTGTGTCTTATAGCCTCCATCTTCTAAAATGCGAAGATCACGTGCAAGTGTTGCTGGGTTACATGAGACATAAACTACACGTTTTGGGCGTTGCTCTATGATTGTCGTCAGAAGTGCTTCGTCGCAGCCTTTTCTCGGGGGATCCACTACTAGAACATCAGCATTTTTTCCTTCCTTGTACCACCGTGGAATGACTTCCTCTGCTGGGCCAGCTTCAAAGTATGTGTTAGTGAAGCCATTTAGCTCAGCATTTCTTTTTGCGTCCTCAATCGCTTGAGGGACAATTTCTACACCCAACACTTGCTTCGCTCTTTGCGCAAGGAACAATGAAATTGTACCAATTCCGCAATAAGCGTCAATTACAGTCTCGTCTCCTGAAAGCTGAGCATAATCGAGTGCCTGTTTATATAATACTTCTGTCTGCTCTGGGTTTACCTGATAAAAGGAACGAGCAGATATTTCAAATCGAACATCTCCGATTAAATCCTCAATCGTTGGTTTCCCCCACAATAGGTTTGTTTCGTCTCCGAAGATGACGTTCGTATTTCTTGAATTAACATTTTGCATAATCGAGGTGACTTTTGGTTCTGCTTCTCTAATTAGTTCAATAATTGCTTCTTTCTTTGAAAGCTTAGGATGCTTTGTTACTAAAACGACCATCACCTCGCCAGTTGCTCTGCCTTTACGGACTACTAAGTGACGCAGCTGACCTTTTTTTGTGTCTTCATTGTAAGGGACTAAGTCTAGCTCTAATGCCTTTTCCTTGAATGCTCTCATCAATCGATCAGCTTCATCCGATTGGATCAAACAAGTTGGAGTGTCTGCAATTCTGTGAGACTTCGCCTGATAAAACCCTGCAATCACCTTTCCATCCGCTAAACCAAATGGAATTTGAGATTTATTACGGTATTCCCAAGGGTTGTCCATTCCTTTTACAGGTAATACTGGCGCATCAATCTTGCCTAATCGTTGCATGACATTTCGAACCATATTTTCTTTCCATTTTAACTGACCTTCATAATTGATATGCTGGAGCTGACAGCCGCCACATTCATAAAATACAGGACATGGAGCTTCTACGCGAAATGGGGAGGGCTCTTCAATATTTAATAATTTGGCAAAGCCATAGTTCTTTAATGTCTTTAAAACACGTACTTCCGCTTTTTCATCTGGCAGACCACCATGTATGAATAGTGGATAGCCGTCGACCTTAGCAACGCCAGATCCATCATGTGTCAAATCCTCTATATAAACCGCTAACTGATCATTCTTTTTTACTGGTGTGTTCACTTTAAATCTCCGTTCTTGTGTAATGGATATTATTATATCAAATATAGGCGTCCAATAGTATCAGTTAGCTTAAGTGTATTAAATTTCTCACTTATTTTACCCACAAAAAAAAGTAAGGAAAATTTCCTTACTCGTTTAACTTTAACATTAATGAATCCTCTATGACAGTCCACTGCTTCTCAGGTAGTATGCTTTTGTTTAACCGAGCTACAAATTGCTCGGCCTCTTCAAGATTGTAAAATACTTTTATCAGTTGGCTATTTGAATTTTTCAACACTTCTGTAACACCATTCGTGCTACGTGCAATCACAAACATGTTCAACTCCAATTTATGGCATTAACAATTTATCATTGTTATTACCATAGTATCTCATTAAACAAAAGAAAAGTATACATTTTTTGGAAAATCATAAAATTATATATTAAAAAAAAATATAATTTTTAAAATCTCAAAATACATTAAATGTCTTTTTGATAATAGTCTATACAACCTAAAAAAGCAGCATGGCATCAACGCCATTTTTATTTTTAGAAAGTAATTTTTAGAAAGAAGTATCTGTTCTGCAATATAGACATTTCTTCCGCAACTTCAAACAAACTCTTTCGTGAAAGTTATAAAAATTTTAGTCTATTTTGCTGATAGTTCACTTTCTGTTACCCACTTATGATTTGTAACTGCTTCCCCGTCTGTAGTTGAAATGTAATCTACCATATATACGGTCGTAGCTTCTGATGAGTCAATTTCTGCATTAGCACCTTCCATTCCAGCCATATGGTCAGCTTCAATGGTAACTTCTGTTCCTGGTTTTAAAGGTTGATCACCGGCATTTTTTATTTCTTCTTGAATTACCCATTTGTGATTCTCCACCCTTTTGCCACCAGTTGTTGGAGTATAAGAAATGACATATACAGATGTATCATAAGCTCCTACAATAGTTGCTTCTGCACCCTTCATGCCGCTCATATGGTCAGTCTCTAAAATCGCTTGACTGCCAATTTCAAAAGTTGGGTTTTCAGCTACTTTCAATCCGTCAGGAACTTCACCAGACCCAGACATGTCCATATTAGAATGATCCATACCTTCCATACTCTCGCCAGAACTTTCATTCATGTTCATATTATTAGGATTAGGGTTTGTATTGGTTTCCTTCTCATCACTAGCACAAGCAGAAATAATCATTACAACAACCAACAAAATGGTACCTATTATTAAATTTCTTTTCATTATAATCCTCCTCAATCTTTATTAATTACACACAACAAAAGAAACTTTGTTGTTGAAGACAATCATACACTGAAATTATGAAAAAACTATGCAGAACTTCCCCATAAATAATTGACCAAAAAGCTTATATTTCCCAGTAAGTGATTGTGTCAAAAAGTCCTATCATAAGAATTATAATGCCTGCTAAATTCTGAATAACTTTTCCCAGCTTCATACTTTTTTTCATTATTAATTGCCTTGCATCAAATAACCAAATTAATATAAACAAAAGAATTAGCGGTAAGGACGTCGCAAATCCAAATACTGCAGGTAAGACAAAACCATAAGAGGTTGATAAAACAGTAGGCATTAACCAAACAAAAAATAAGATAAACATTGTAGGACAAAATGCTAATGAAAAACTAGCTCCTAATAGAAAAGAACCTAACTTCCCTTCTTTTAATACCAATGGGATGCGCATAGTTAATCTATTAATAAAGCCAAACTTAAAAATCCCTAAAAGTACAAGACCTGTAACCATCATAAGTGGCCCAATCGCTTTACGAAATATTGGGAAGAACTCTGTCATTTTTGTCTCAAAGGATTGACCAAATATCCAAGCCAATAATCCAATTAAACTAAATACAACGATTTTCCCTACGATAAAAGATATAATCTCTCCCCAATTCCCCTTCATTTGAATTGTTCGATTTCCATAAAAGGTAATAGCACTTAAATTCCCCGTTAATTGACAAGGTGCAGCCGCCCCAATTAAACCAAGTAGAAGTGCGACTACAATCGGAAAATGTTCGAAGGAGTGTAAGAAATCAGTAACTGGGTTACTTATTGTTTGACTTATCTTTGACATCAAACTGTACATCTAAATTCACCTTCTATTTTCTTATATTGATAACTCACCATTTGAAGCGAGTTTATCCCAAGAAAATCCTTCGTCTTTTGTTACATAAATATTATTATTGTTTGTAGCTATTACGATCTCTTTTAGATTCCCTGGGTTTATTGCAATAAAGATAATGGGATCCATTTCTAAATCAGATGGTAGTTCAATTTCTGTTTCCTCACTATTCTCTATCATGAAAGATTTTAGAAATACCTTATCATTATCAAAATTAGAATAATAACCTCCTGTCTCATTAAATGTTACATACGTGATATTATTAGTATCATTCTTCCGTTTAAAATTTTGTCCATAATCATCCGAAATAAATAATCCATCCTTGCTTGCTGCAGCAATAGTTTGCTTATACGTTGGGTGTGCAGACAAATTGGAAATATAATCTGACGTAAATCCATTCATAGCAACCTTCTTCCAAGAAACACCTTCATCTACAGAATAGTGTAAACCTACATCCATCTCTTTAACGGGTGTTTCATTTAATACGTAAATTGTATTTGAATCATAGCCAGCCGCAAGATAATGAAAATCAATCTCTCCATAAAAAGCTAATTGTTCGAAACTTGCTCCTTTATCGTTGCTCTTTATAAGACCTAGAGGATTTTTATATTCACTTCCTTCTTCTGGGTGACCACTTGAGAAAAATCCTTCTCGTACAGCTTGAAAGCCCATATAATCATGTTTTTGACTATTTGCTTCTTTCCATCCTTCTTTGCCATATTCATATAATCCTAAATGTGTTGCAATGGCAAATTCGTTTCCTCCATTTATATATCCCATACCGTGTATATGATCAATTTTATTATTTTTAACTTCGTTAAATAAATATCCTTCCTTTTCATTTGAGTTACATGCAGACAGGAGAAATAATATTACAATTAAACCAATTAAAAATTTATATTTTTTCATTTTAATATAACTCCCTTAGCTCCATTTATATCCGATTCCCCATACCGTCTTAAGAAATTCATCAATAGGGAAACCATTAGCTTTCAATTTTTCTCTCAAATTGCGTATATGTGAGTCTACCGTTCTTGTGTCTGTATATGTGCTAAATTCCCATGCAGCATTCAATAGCTCTTCGCGTGTATATGTTTTTTTGGGGCGAGTAATTAATGCTTCAATAATATAAAATTCTTTCAATGTTAGTTGTACGATTGCTTCATGGTATTGTAATGAATAAGTCTCCCTATTTAGTCTAAAAGCTTCGTAAGTTATAGACACTTCCTCCAATTCATTCACAGATAACCGGCGTAATATTGCATTAACTCTTGCCACCAACTCTTTTTCATCAAAAGGTTTTGTTATATAATCGTCAGCCCCAGTGTTTAATCCTTTTACTAAATCTAACTTTTCAGATCTGGCTGTAAGCATAATTATAGGAACATCAGAAAACTTTCTTATCTTTTTACAAGCTTCCCATCCATCCATTTCTGGCATCATGACATCTAAAAGGACAAGATTAACTTTCTCATTTTGCAGTATCTCTATTGCTTTCTTGCCACTTGTTTCTTTCATACATATGAATCCAAGTGGCTGAAGAAATAATTCAATTAAATCTAACATTCTAGGCTCATCATCCACTAACAAAATTTTCTGCATAAACGCTCAAAACCTCCTATTCAATCCTTACATAATCCTAAATTATTACTGTAAATGTACTTCCTTTTCCCAAAATACTATGAACCTCAATGCTTCCTCCATGTGCTTCCACTAATTCCTTCACAACAGCAAGCCCAATTCCTGATCCACCAAACGAACGTGAACGTGACTTTTCTATACGGTATAGTTTTTCAAATATGAAACTAATTTCATCGTTGGGAATTCCTATTCCACAATCAATAACAGAAATGATTGTCCTCTTCTCTTTTTTACGTACATCCAATGAAACCTTTGTATTTTCTTTAGAGTATTTCAATGCATTATCAAGTAAATTCAATACAATTTGCTCTAATCGCAAAGAATCGGCATGTACTTGAAAATTGTCCTCACATACATAACTTAGTTTGATATTCTTCATCTCAAAAGAAGGTCCAACTAGTTTGATGATGTTGTCAAAAAACGGCTGTGCATCAAAATACTCCTTTGATACAGTAAAAGAATTCTCATCCATTTTTGCTAAATCTAATAAATTTTTAACAAGTTCTTTCATTCTTTCTGACTCTTCTGCAATTATTAAAAGATACTGCTCACGTTCTTCTTTACTAATCTCTTTTCGCATTGCTACATTAGAATATCCAATTAGATATGTAAGAGGAGTTTTCAGTTCATGAGCAACTGAAGCTAAAAATTCATTTCGTTCCGTTTTCATTCTTTCTAGGTCATTCGCTAACTTTTGAATAGAACCTGACAATTTCCCGAGTTCATCCTTACCGATGGAAGGAAGACTCACAGCAAAATCCCCTTTGCTTAAGTTCTCCGTAGCTTCTTTCATACGTATTAAAGGTCTCGTAAGTAGTCTAGATAATGCCGTATAGACGATAAACAAGAGGATAACACTTGTCCCACCGGCAATTCCAAAATGCATGTTTAGCTTATCCACCAATTGCTTAATAGAAGATGTACTTTGAAACATGACAACATAACCAGATTGATCATTACTCACTTTATAGGGATGTGCACTTATAATATAAGGTGATTCATTCCACTCTGAAACTAGTACTTCATCTTTTTTCGAATCCAGATTTTTTATTAGTGGGATATAGTCATCTAAAGGCAAATTTTTTTCAAATGAGCTATTTATGATTTCCCCTTTGTTATTTGTAATAACGACTTCTCTTTCCTTTCCCTTTTCCATCAATACGATATGTCTCATAGTAGTATCAGAGTAGTATTCAAGAAGTACCTCGCGATGATTTGATCCGTTTTTTAATAATAAAGAGAACTCCTCATCAATTCTTGCATGTACAATATTTTGATGGAGATAAAAAATAAGGAATGCTTCCATTATCAGTACAGCGATGAAAAAATAAGCTGTTAACTTTGTCGAAATTCTATTCATCAAACCATTTACACCTTCTCACTAAAGAATCCAAATAACCAAATGAAACTAAATATTATGAAGGCATTATCTGCTGCATATATCGCTTTATGCTTTCCTCACTCATCTCACCAGTGATTATTTTCTCAATTTTACCTTCCGGGTTAACAAGAAAAGTAGTAGGTAAAGGATTAATATTATATGTCTCCATTACACTTTTATTTTTATCTATCAAAACCGGGAAGCTCAAACCTTTGCGATCAATATATTTTTGCACTTTAAAATCGGACTCACCTATGTTTACTGCCAGTATTTGAAGACCGTTGTCTTTTACTTTTTTATACTGTTTGTCCATCAGCGGGAATTCTCTCTCACAAGGTTTACACCAAGTTCCCCAAAAGTTTAAAAAGACCCCTTGACCTCTGTAATCAGATAATTTATGTCTCTCTCCATTCATATCAATTAATACAAAATCAGGCGCTGTATCTCCTACTTGTAAAACTTCATTTTTACTTTTACTTAAATTAGTGTATATGGTAAAGACAATTACTCCAACCATTATCGTCAAAAGTGTAAGTCGCATGTAAAATCTTTTTTTCTTTTTGTTTTCCATAGTAAAAAACCTACTCTCTAATAAGTTTTGATTTAATTTAAAACCCTGTAAATCCTCCAAAAAAAGGAGTCAAAAATTCTATAATCTTTGTCAGCATATCAAAATATAGTAAGACTCCCATGACAACCATTAAAGTTCCTCCAAATTTCATAAACATTTCACTTCTTTTTTGTAAAAACTTCATTTTTCCTATAAATAACGACATAATGAGAAATGGGACAGAGAAACCTAGGACATAAAATAACATATATAGGATTCCACGTTCAGGATCAGAAAACCCTAAAGCAATAACACCAGCAAGAATTGGTCCTGTACATGGAGTCCATCCAGCAGCAAATCCCATACCAATCAACACAGACCCTATATGTCCCTTGGGACGCTTTTTAAACTGAACTCTCTTCTCTGAAAGGAGAATGTCAAAATTAATAATTCCTAGTATTACTAAACCAAAAAATATTATAAGAATTGCTCCTATTTGGCGTATTAAGTCTTGGTATTCAATAAAAATTGTTCCTATAAAAGATGTGGAGAAACCTAATGCCATAAAAATGAATGAAAATCCAAGTAAAAAAAGAAGCGTATGTACCAATGCCTTTCTATTTAACATACCTTTATCTTGTGTAAGTTCATTTAGAGATACCCCAGTTACATATGAAAGAAATGCGGGATAAAGGGGTAATGAACAAGGCGATATAAAGGACAAAAATCCCGCCCCAAAAGCCAAGAATAAACTTAATTGGTCAAACAATAAATTCACCTATCCTTTCATTATCCTCACGAATAGTATAGATAATAAATATGAAGAAATTATGCAGAGATTAATATAAAAAACTAAAAGAAGTTATAATATCTTTTTATTGTTTTTTTAATGGAAAAGTTGGATTGTAAGAGGCTAATTCTACAGGGGACGGAGCTTAATACTTAACACTCTTTTACAGCGGATACAATGAGAGGAGCATCTTTATAATCTCAAATAATAAAAAAACAACAACGTTTATTTGTACGTTGTTGTTTTTCGTTCTTTTGTTATAAAACAAATTAGGAGTGCAATTTGCTTTGTAGATTTGTTTATTCTTTTTATAAAATTGTTAATATTGGAATCTCCTAAAGCTTAAATTTCTAACATTTGACCTCGAACTATTTTTTTCATCTCTTTCCAATCTTGTATTTCATATGTAGGTAAAATAGAAGTTCTATTTTCTTTTTGCTGAGGATTGAACCAGCAAGTATCAATACCAAAATTATTCCCACCTTGTATATCAGAGGTAAGTGAATCACCAACCATTAAAACGCTAGACGGGTCTGTTATTCCTAGTTTCTTGAATGCATATTCAAAAATAGCTGACTGCGGTTTTTGATAACCAACCTCTTCTGAAGTGATTATAGCTTCAAATTTCCCATTCAAAGGAGAACCGTTGACTCTTGCATGCTGGGCTATTTGGAAGCCATTCGTTAAAACAGCAAAACGGCAACCAGATAAATCCGTAAGCATTTCCTCTACACCATCGATTAAGTGAATTTCTCTTCCAAGGTTTTCAATATATTTATCACTTACTTTTTCTACATCTAACTCGAGGCTATGCTCTAAAAACAAACGTTTGAATCGCTCTATTTTTAATAGTTCTAGTGTTGTAATGCCGTTTTCTAATTCATCCCATAATACCTTACTAATTGCCTTATAGCTGCTTAAATAATCCTGAAGTCCATTTGGTAATCCATATTCTACAAATAACTGTTGAAATGCATTTTTCTCAGTCATTCCAAAATCGTATAAGGTATCATCTAAATCGAACATAATTACTTCATATCTCATTTATTTCTCCACCCCTTCTAATTCTATTTTAGCATAATCACTTTTCTTGTTTGTTTAGAAATTGTTAAGCAAAAAGGACCTCTACTAATGAGGTCCTTTCAGACTGAGACAAACTCTTAAAATAGGGTTTGTTTACAGTCTTTTTATATTTTAGAATTAAATTAACAATAAGATCGTTGATTTCCATTCCGGGACCGATGCTTTCCCCGGGCACGGCTCCAGCTAACTAAATGGTGCCTACAACGGTAGGCCCATTTAGTGGATCTTCCGCTCGTGCTGTTCCCGGTGGAGTCACGGTCCCTCCATTCCAATCAACTTAAATATTCTATGTAATAAAGTGAGGTCTATAAATATGATGACTAAAAATCAAATCAATGAACGTGAACAGCTTGAAATACTAACAATGGAACAACTTGTTCCTTCTGATCACTTAGTACGGAAGTTAGATGCTGCTATTGAGTTTTCTTTTTTCTATCCTATTGTTGAGCCACTATATTCGACTGCAAACTGTCCCTTCTTAACAGATGTACAGAAAGTAAAAATCCTACTAAATTGATTCAGCGTCCTATTTGGGCAGATTATTTAGAAGAAGTCGAACATCTTCGTCATCATCAGGAAGTGAAATCAATTTATGCAAAATGCAAAGAGACGATTGAACGTTCTTTGCAGATGCGAAAGAAAATCATGGTATGCGATGGACAACGCTAAGAGGCCTTAAAAAATTGTCCCTGCAGGCGGTGCTTACTTTTGCTGCAATGAATTTGAAAAAGCTGGCCACATGGACTTGGCAAGGAGCTTAGAAAAGGGATGATTGCCTCAAAGAGGCTTTCATTTCTCCAAATCAGTGTACTTATTTTGAAAAATAAATGACAAAAGGGTTGGAAACCATTTCGATTCCCAACCCTTTTCCAATTAATCTAGGTTAAATCGGCGAAAAAGTCCGTTGCAGCTTATCATTTTGGTTCTTATTACTTCAAGTTGGGGTTTCCATGCCAAACCGGCTTGTTCATTCCTTTAATAGGAAGCACTGGTGATGGGAGCGGAGAGCGGTGACTCCAGCGGGAATAGCGCGAGCTGAAGACCCTGGACTGAGCTTAGCGAGGGAAGCGGCTGAAGCCGTGCGCGCGGAAAGCGTCCGCTCGTAGCGGAGATCAACGTTTCTAGCTTTATCTCTTAAAAAAAAACTGTAGGCAAAGCACCAAAATTCATAGTGTTTGTCTACATTCTGAAAGAACCTCTACTAATGAGGTCCTTTTTACTTATTCATCCTTAACTGGGCCATCCTTGGTGGATGCCCAAAATGCAATAATAATGGAGCCGATCAGTACGATGAAGGGTGCATAAAAAATTAGAAATTCAGTCATAGCGTTCGTTCCTCCTAAGCGTGATTATTCTTCTTCCCCTTGACATAATCTTTATTGAAAAGAAAAAGCTTCAATAAAAGATATAAGGACGGGATTAACAAGGCTAAACCTAGTATAAACACAATTATTAAGGATATTGCCATTGCCTCATTTGTGAAGCTATCATAGATTGTTAAATATGGATAAAGCAAATAAGGTTTATGGGAAAAGCCGTAAGCAAAAAAGGCGATTAAGAATTGTCCTGCCAATAATCCAAATGCCAAACCATACTTACTTTTTTTCCATAATAACCAGACGGTACCTAAAAACAATAGGAATGACAATCCAAAGGCCCACGAAATATCGAGCATATTATTGTAATGCTCCACGTTGTGCGAGCGCAATTCTACAATAATTCCACCAGCTGTAATGATCGTTGGAAAAGACCAGATTAATGCATACTTTCTCATCAAATTTGTTGCTTTTACATCTCCAGCCTTGTTGGCATACCATGTTAAAAAAACAGCCGAAATATATAAAACAGAAGTAAGACTTAATGCTACAATTGACCAGGTTAAGGGGCTGATGAACAAGGCGTTGTAATCTAAGCTTGGTGAGCCGTTAATCATTTCGATAAAACCACCCTCAGAAATGGTCAGGACTGTTGATAATGAGGCTGGTAGTAACAATCCGGATAAACCATACATAAAGGAGTACCCTTTATGCCCTCTGGACCCGTATGTTTCGAACGCGTAATAGGAGCCTCTAATCCCGAGCAATATTAAAGCAATACCCGCTGGGACA
The DNA here is from genome assembly GCF_014836595.1 of Psychrobacillus faecigallinarum. Lineage (GTDB taxonomy): Bacteria > Bacillota > Bacilli > Bacillales_A > Planococcaceae > Psychrobacillus > Psychrobacillus faecigallinarum. The sequence goes on from NZ_JACSQO010000011.1 coordinate 98,396, forward strand.
AGAAGAGTTGTTCCATAATAGAAAGCTGTCTTAGGAAAAAAGCCAATAATTCCTACAAAGAAAAATACGAGAAATACATTTGTTACCTCCCAAACAGGGGATAAATATCGCTGAATAATATTACTCAATATATGTTGCTTCCCAGTTATCAAGCTATAAGCATTAAAGAACCCGGCACCAAAATCAATGGAGCCAACAATTACATAGCCAAATAGAAATGTCCAAAGAACTGTGAGACCTATGATTTCCAGACTCATTGAATATCACCGCCCTTTTCTGAATTTCTATCTTTAATCTCCTGCTCAACCGGATTTTTTCGGAACATACGAGTAAGCACTACAACGCTACCTATTCCAAGTACCACATACAGACCTGCAAACAGGATTAACATAAAATCTACTTGATCACTCGTAGTAGCTGCATCTTCTACTCTCATTATTCCTCTTAATATCCAAGGCTGTCTCCCTACTTCTGCAAGCCACCAGCCAGCTTCAATTGCTATAATAGCTGCTGGGCCTCCTAAAACGAGAAGCCATCTATAAAACTTAGAATCGACAAATGCCCATTTTAATCGTTTACCTAGCCAATATAGCGCTGAAAGTGCAGCTAATCCCATACCGATTGTCACCATAATATCAAAGAGATAATGTATATAAAGCGGTGGTGTTTCATCCTCTGGGAACTGGTCCAATCCAATAACCTCTGAAGTTGGGTTGAAGTGTGCAAGTATACTCAATGCATAAGGAATCTTAATAGCGTATTTAACTTCTCCATCGTCTAAGACCCCATATAAAATAAGTGGAGCATTTTCTTCTGTTTCAAAATGCCATTCAGCTGCCGCTAATTTTTCGGGCTGATACTCCGCTAAGTATTTACCGGAAAAATCACCGATAATGGCTGTCGCAATCGAAAAGATTAATCCGAGCTTTACCGTTAAATATAAAGCTTTTTTATGATAAATATGATTAGATCCCTTTAACAAACGAAAGGCTGCTATACTAGCCAACACAAATGCTGATGTCATATAAGCTGTTACAACTACATGTGCTACCTTTGTAGGCATCGCTGGATTAAACATCGCTAGTATGGGGCTAATGTTAACTAGCTCTCCATTTACTACATCAAAGCCTTGTGGCGCATTCATAAAAGCATTTACAATAGTGATAAATACCGCTGAAAAGGAAGCACCGATTGCTACAGGAATTAGCAATAATAAATGTTTTTTCTGATTCTCAAAACGATCCCAAGTGTACAAATAAATTCCTAGAAAAATTGCTTCAAAGAAGAATGCGAATGTTTCCATAAACAATGGAAGTGCAATAATATTACCTGCTAGCTCCATAAAATTTGGCCATAAAAGTGATAGCTGCATACCAATTGCTGTACCGGTAACTACTCCGACTGCAACCGTAATTACAAATCCTCTTGCCCAACGTCTTGCCAACAATATGTAATGTTCATCATTCTTTTTAATACCTACCCATTGTGCAATCATAATCATTAAAGGAACACCAACGCCGATCGTCGCATAAATAATATGAAATGATAAGGTCAACTCTGTCAAAACACGACTATAAAATAATGAATCAGCATTTCCCATGCTAAACCCTCCTCATCCTCCAAAAACTCTTCCAGCAATCGATAGTATCATAATTCCCGCAACTACAAAGGCGAGCCACATCAAATACTTCTCTTGTCTCTTATACATACTATTCCACTCCTTCATATTCCTTATCCAGTATTAGTTTTAAATTATTCCCTAAAAAGATGGATTTCTAACATACTATTAGTAAAATTAGAACAAATATGAATAATGAAGGATTGCATAAAAAAAGTTACACTAAAACCCAGCACGTATATTGTGCTGGGTTCAATAATTTTACGGTCTGTCCTGCTCTCGAATTTCATCGATTGGTACAAAAACCTCAATATGTCTGTATAAGTTATGGAATGTTGCTGGAATGGTACCACCATATTCACCATCTAGATTCAGAAGAACCTTATCGTCAGAAGTTACTTTAATATTTGTCGCTTTCTTATAAATGACATGAGGATCTCCTAAGTGCTCTCCTCGAATAGCGAGTGTTGCCAGGCGAATAAACTCTGCAATATTTACCTTTTTAAGAATTAGTAAGGAGAATTTCCCATCATTAATGCTTGAGTTGGGAGCTAGCTTTTCAAAGCCGCCTACAGAGTTTGTAAGCCCCACAAGGAACATCATAGCTTCATCCTCAAATACTTCGTCATCGTATTCAATACGGACTTTAGTTGCGTTTATGGATGGAAGCATCTCAATTCCTTTTAAATAATAGGCCAGCTGTCCAAGCATAGTTTTTAGTTTACTTGGCACTTCATATGTAAGCTCAGTGATACGACCACCACCTGCTATGTTAATGAAATAACGGTCATTGACCTTACCCACGTCAACTGGTATTGTGTCGCCTTTTATAATAATTTCAACCGCTCGATGAATATCTCTTGGTATATGCACAGCTCGTGCAAAGTCATTTGTCGTTCCCATTGGAATGACACCAATTTTCGGGCGATTTTCAAATTCACTTACACCAGCTACTACCTCATTGAGAGTCCCGTCTCCCCCAGCGGCAATTATGATATCAAATTTATTCTCTACTGCTTTCTTGGCTGCGTTAATCGCATCCCCTTCACCTGTGGTCGCATGGCAGGATGTTTCATAGCCTGCTATTTCTAAAGCCTCCAATACTCCTGGTAAGTGTTTCTTAAACAATTCTCTTCCTGAGGTTGGATTGTAGATAATTCGTGCACGCTTCATACAGATTTCCTTTCTACTTTACAATTTCTTAATTATAAAGACTATATTTATTCACAATAAGTTCCTAACGTACGAAAGAGCCGACTATAGCCGACTCCCATAAAAAACAATGCTCGATTATTTGTTTTGAAGAAGTGGCAGCCAGTGACTACGAATATCTTCGTATACGGCTAAATGGAATTCATTGTTAGTCATAAACTCATGAGTCATTTGCTCATAAAACTTCTTTTGCGTTTCTTCAAAAGCAGGATCTTCCTTATCTGGAAATTTCGCTCTACCGTCCATTACAAATTTTTGAACGACCTCTGCACGCGGTCCCCACTTAGAAATTACTTTCCCATCGTCATTGAGCAATAAATAAACAGGAATAGAACGTCCACCATTCGTTAAATATTGATCCATAAGCTCTAAATTTTCATCGCGGTATACAGCACGGGTTTCTAGACCTGCTGCTTCTGAAACTTTACGAATAATCGCATTATTCATCATAGCATCTCCACACCAGTCTTCAGTTATAGCTAGTATATGCGGTTTTTTTGTTTTTAATATCTCAATAAATTCATCATCTGCTGGGACTTCAAATTGGTCATAAATACTAAAGGATTCCTCTTTTTTCGTTGTCATATCATTCATATATTGCTCCAACGTTTTAGCTTCTTCAAAGTAATGCTGTTCTGTTTTCAATGAAAAATCCCCCTTTTTCTTTAGTATACTTCGTTTAACAACTTGTTTCAAACAAGTTGTTGACAGCCGATCTTAATAGGATTAAAGTAATTATTATTTTATATCCATTAAAAGGAAGTGCCACATGGGAAAGAAGCTCTCTTTTTCACCGCCAGTTCTTATTGCTGGTAGTTTTGCTTGTTTAATATTTATCGGAACAATTATGATAAAGCTGCCTATAGCGACGACAACGTATATCTCATGGGTAGACGCTCTCTTTTTGGTAACTTCTGCTACCACTGTTACAGGTCTTAGCGTTTTTGATCCTGGTAGTACTCTTACGCTTTTCGGGGAAATAGTTTTACTTATTTTGATACAATGTGGCGGTATCGGTTTAATGACATTTGCTGTCGCTATACTTATTCTTCTCCGAAAGAAAATTGGTCTACAGCAAAGAATTTATTTGCAGGAATCCTTTAACCAGCCCTCTATCGGAGGTATCGTCAAGCTAGTTAAACATATTCTCCTGTTTGTTGTTTGTATCGAGTCTGTGGCTATTATTCTTTTAACGATCCATTGGATTCCGAAGTATGGCTTCGTCGATGCAATCTATTATAGCTTTTTTCATGTAATTTCCGCCTTTAATAACGCAGGCTTCTCTTTGTTTTCAGATAACCTAATGGACTTTACAAACGACCCTATAGTAGTGTTACTTATCACGAGCCTTATAATCATTGGAGGTATTGGGTTTGTAGTAGTAATTGATGTATTACGTAAAAACAGCTTTCGAGTATGGTCACTCCATACTAAGCTGATGATTATAGGGACACTATGTATAAATACTTTTGCAACTCTAGTTCTATTAATCTTAGAATTTAATAATAACGATACAATCGGTGAAATGAGTTTACTAGAGAAGATTATGACCTCTTATTTTAATGCAGTAACTCCGAGAACTGCCGGCTTTAATATGGTCGATTATGGCCTAATGGAGGACCCTTCTCTATTATTTACAATGCTTTTGATGTTCATTGGTGCAGGTAGTGCCTCCACTGCTTCCGGTATTAAGCTAACGACCTTTATTGTCATTATAGCTGCAACAATTGCATTTTTCCGTCAACAGGAGGAGCCTGTGCTGTTTAAAAGGTCCATATCCAGAGAGATTATTATCCGTTCTCTTGTTATTTGTACCGTAAGCTTGGCAACAGTATTTATATTTGCTTTTGCATTAACCATAACGGAGCGCTTACCTTTACTTCCATTACTATTCGAAGTTTTCTCAGCTTTTGGAACGGTCGGAATCACAATGGGTGTCACCCCACAGCTATCAAATATAGGAGAATTCCTAATTTGTATATTGATGTTCTTAGGAAGGATTGGACCACTGACTTTATTCTTCATTTTGACTAAACCAAAAAAGGTAAAATATAAATTTCCAAATGATCAGATATTTACTGGGTGAGGAAAGCTAATGGCCCCTGTCAGATAGCAGGGGCTTTTCCATATTGATATTTTGGAATCTGTCGGTTTAGGGCAAATAATCGTTTCGCTTTACTGATATGCGACCTAACCAGCACTTTTTTCTTCACACAAAAAAACTGCCCCAGAAGACAGTTTCTCTTAAACAATGCTTTTATTCGAATTCTCAAAGGTAATGATATTATTTACTCTTGTGTCTATGTTTCCATCCTTATAAAAGATAGCACTACCATCTGGAAGAGCATAGATGGTTCTCCCTTTAGATAGAGTCAATAGCTCATTATCTGATTCTGGACGATAATGGACTTCTACACTAAAATCCACTAACCCTAATCCTTGTAATACTATTGTGTCAGGGTAGTCTTCATCCTTTGTCAGTATGCAGTCAGTACAAAAAGCTAATGCACCTGCGCTATAGCCAATCATCAATCCTGGAAAGCTACTAATAGTTCCAGTCAGCTCTTTATCCAAGATAACCTGAAGCAATCTCTCTGGTTGTCCTCCTATAAAATAAAGAACGTCGTAAGCTTGAATCATCGCCACCATTTTTTCTTTTGATAACTCTTCATGCAATAAACCAAGTGTCACGTTAGGAATGCGAGCAAAAGCCTGTCTCATGCTTTCCATCCAGCTATCATATCTAGATTCGTCTGTTGCAAATGGTATAATCAAAACTTTTGCATTAGGATTAATTTTACACTCCAATTCTTCCAAAACATCATTAAGTTCACCATTTAAAACATGTCCACCACCAATAAAACAAAGCTCCATCCTCATCACCCTATCCCTCCTAATTATCTCTCATCATAGCACCATTTGTTAGTAAATTAAATGTAAATTAGTTCTCCTCTATCTTTAAGGAATTTGAAAAATGGCTTTTCCTATATATATCGTAAATAGATATTTAAGTTAAAATATAAAAGATAGAATTCTATGGACAATAGGAATAAAAATACTAATCAATATAGGAGGATACTAATGCGTAGTATTATTATCATTTTATTAGGTTTTGGACTAGTGTTAACCGGTTGCTCAAATGAAGAAAGTGTTACAGAAGTCAGAGCTTATATGGCAGAAGATATACCTTTGGAAGATGGATCAGGTAGAGTAACTATTGCCTTTGAGCAAATAATCGATGACAGTTCTATTGAAGACGGAATTATTGATGTAATTGTATTAGCAAAGGGATTAAAACCAACTGCAAACTATGAAATTTCACTTGAAGGAGATAATAGCGAAGGAGTTGTTTTTGGACCTAAAGAAAATGTAGAGTTACGATTTGGAACAATGGTTGGGGGAACTTTATTTCAACCTAATGAGCAAGGAGAACTATATGTTTCCATGAAAAACCCCTTAAGAATTATAAATGGCAAAGAAGTGCGAGTTTATGTCTCAGAAAATGGAAAAGAAGTTATGAGTTCTCAACTTTTTGTGGTGTCAAAATAGAAATAAGCATTAGTGTGAAAACATTGGGGAATTCTTGTTGAAGTAACGTTTGCTTTATTAATAAAGACAAAAATAAGCTTATAAATAATACTCAACTTTTGATTGTAGCGGCAGTCGGCGACTCCTGCGGGAGCAGGGAGACAGATAAGACATCCCATACGACGCGCATGCGACGGGGATGGCTTAACGCTCCCCCCGCGGAAAGCGTCCGTTTAAAGCGGAAATCTACTATTTAATTGTTCAAGCTTTATGTAGTTAAATAGTTTTGTCCTATACGACTTCCCATTTATACATAACCCCTGATTGTAGCGGCAGACGGCGGCTCCTGCGGGAGCAGGGAGATAGATAAGACATCCCAACGACGCGCATGCGACGGAGATGGCTTAGCGCTCCCCCCGCGGAAAGCGTCCGTCTAAAGCGGAAATCTACTATTTAATTGTTCAAGCTTTATGTAGTTGAGTGAGTGTTGTCTATACGACTTCCCATTTATACATAACCGCTGATTGTAGCGGCAGACGGCGACTCCTGCGGGAGCAGGGAGACAGATAAGACATCCCATACGACGCGCAAGCGACGGGGATGGCTTAGCGCTCCCCCCGCGGAAAGCGTCCGTCTAAAGCGGAAATCAACTATTTAATTGTTCAAGCTTTATGTAGTTGGGTGAGTGTTGTCTATACGACTTCCCCATTTTTATATATAACCGCTGATTGTAGCGGCAGACGGCGACTCCTGCGGGAGCAGGGAGACAGATAAGACATCCCATACGACACGCATGCGGCGGGGATGGCTTAGCGCTCCCCCCGCGGAAAGCGTCCGTCTAAAGCGGAAATCAACCATATATTATTGGCGTTTTTATAACAAATTATATCTATAATTACTTATACTATAAACAAAAAAGATGACCCCTTTAAGGAGTCATCTTCTTTTATTATCTTTTCACAATTTCTTCATTTAGGATTTTATTAACAAGAGGCGGATTAGCTTGGCCTTTTGTTGCTTTCATAATTTGCCCTACTAAGAAACCAATTGCACGGTCTTTCCCGTTTTTAAAGTCTTCAATGGATTGTGGGTTAGCATCTAATGTAGCTGTAACAATTTCACGAAGAGCGCCTTCGTCTGAAATTTGTACTAAGCCTTTAGCTTTTACTACTTCAGCAGCGTCGCCGCCATTATCCGCAAGCTCTTTAAATACTTTCTTCGCAATTTTAGATGAAATTGTTCCATCTGAGATTAGCTTAATCATGCCAGCAAGATTAGAAGGAGTAAGCTTGATATCCTTCAATTCTTTTTGGTCGGCGTTTAAGTACGCAGATACCTCACCCATTAACCAGTTAGAAGCTAGCTTTGCATCTGCTCCTAGGGCAATAGTTTCCTCGAAGAAATCAGACATTTCTTTTGTTAAAGTAAGTACCATTGCATCATATGCAGGTAAGCCTAAATCTTCAATGTAACGTGCTTTACGAGCATCTGGAAGCTCAGGAATTTCAGAGCGAACTCTTTCTCTCCAAGCATCATCGATGACAATTTGTACTAAATCTGGCTCTGGGAAGTAACGGTAATCATCCGCGCCTTCTTTGACACGCATTAAAATTGTTTTACCAGTTGATTCGTCATAACGGCGAGTTTCTTGTGGAATAACTCCACCTGATAAAAGAACCTCAGCTTGTCGAACTTGTTCATGCTCAAGACCACGACGTACAAAGTTAAAGGAGTTTAAGTTTTTAAGCTCTGTTTTCGTACCGAATTTTTCTTGACCATATGGACGTAAGGAAATGTTCGCATCACAACGAAGTGATCCTTCTTCCATTTTACAGTCAGAAACTCCAGTGTATTGAATGATGGATTTAATCTTTTCTAGATAAGCATAAGCTTCTTCCGGCGTACGAATATCTGGCTCTGATACGATTTCAATCAAAGGAGTACCTTGTCGGTTAAAGTCTACAAGAGAGTATCCATTGCTTGTATGTGTAAGCTTACCAGCATCCTCTTCTAGGTGAAGACGAGTGATACCGATACGTTTCTTTTCGCCGCCTACTTCAATCTCTACCCAACCATTTTCACCGATCGGCTTGTCAAATTGAGAAATTTGGTAAGCCTTCGGATTATCAGGATAGAAATAGTTTTTACGGTCGAACTTCGTAATAGGTGCAATGTCCATATTAAGCGCAAGAGCGGCTCTCATTCCCCACTCTACTGCTGTTTTATTTACTACAGGTAATACCCCTGGATAACCAAGATCAATTACATGTGTGTTTGTATTTGGTTCTGCTCCAAAGTGAGCTGGTGCTGGTGAGAACATTTTAGAATCAGTTTTTAACTCTACATGAATCTCTAGTCCAATAATCGTTTCAAAATTCATTATTTTGCTCCCTCCCATATTTGCGGAGTTTGTTTATGGAAGCTTGTTGCTTGCTCATAAGCATGTGCCACACGATAAATTGTTGCTTCATCGAAGTATTTACCGATAATTTGTAAACCAAGTGGAAGACCTTCTGCAAATCCACATGGGATAGAGATTCCCGGTACACCTGCAAGGTTAACTGGAATTGTTAAAATATCGTTTGCATACATCGTTAATGGATCTTTTACATTTTCACCAATTTTGAAAGCTGGCGTTGGTGTAGTAGGCCCGATGATTACATCATATTTTTCAAACACATTGTCAAAATCTTGCTTGATCAATGTACGTACTTGCTGTGCTTTTCTATAATAAGCATCATAAGAACCAGCACTTAGCGAGTATGTTCCAAGCATAATTCTTCGTTTAACCTCGTCACCAAAGCCTTGTGCACGCGTTTCTTTATATAGCTCCATCAAGTTTTCTACATTGTCTGCACGGAAGCCATAACGAATGCCATCGAAGCGAGCCAAGTTAGATGAGGCTTCAGATGATGATAATAAGTAATAAGCTGCTAGTGCGTATTTAGAGTGTGGTAAGGATACTTCTTCCCATGTTGCTCCAAGAGATTCTAAAACCTTTAGTGCGTCAAGTACAGACTGTTTGGAAGCTTCTCCAACACCTTGTCCTAAATACTCTTTAGGTACAGCAATACGGAGTCCTTTAATATCACCTGTTAATGATTTAGTAAAGCTTGGTACGTCTACATTTGCAGAAGTAGAATCGTTTGCATCTAAGCCTGAAATAGCCTCTAGTAAGAAGGCATTGTCCGCTACATTACGAGTAACAGGTCCAATTTGGTCTAGAGAAGAAGCAAATGCTACTAATCCAAAACGTGAAACGCGACCATATGTAGGCTTCATCCCAACTACTCCACAGAAAGAAGCAGGCTGACGAATAGAACCACCAGTATCAGAACCTAATGAAAAAGGAACCTCACCAGCTGCAACTGCTGCAGCAGAGCCGCCTGACGAACCACCAGGTACATGATTTAAGTTCCATGGGTTACGTGTGTTTTTATAGGCAGAGTTTTCATTAGAAGAACCCATAGCGAATTCATCCATATTTAGCTTACCAATAGTAATTAGACCTGCATCACGCAATTTATGTACAACAGTTGCATCATAAATAGGGTTAAAGCCTTCTAAAATTTTGCTGGCACATGTTGTTTCAATGCCTTCAGTTACAATATTGTCCTTAACTCCGATTGGCAATCCGAAAAGGGGGCCTCTTTCCTCGAAAGGAACTTGATCCATTTCTTTTGCTTGAGCAGTAGCTTGCTCTTCATTTAACGCTAGAAAAGCTTGAACTTCTCCGTCTACTTTATCAATTCTTTTATAGGATTCAGCAGTTAGCTCTTGAATAGATACTTCTTTCTTTTTGATAAGATCTTGAAGCTCTGCTGCTGAATGTTTGAATAATGTCATCAGATGCCCTCCTTACTTTTTCTTATTCTATAATAGTTGGTACTTTAACTTGTCCTGCTTCTTGTTCTTTTACGTTTTTCATCATTTTTTCACGATCTAAACCAGGTACAGATTTGTCATCACGAAGAACATTCACTAATGGTAATACATGAGTAGTTGGAGCGACATCAGTAGTGTCTAACTCATTAAGCTCGTCCGCAAATTTTGTAATTGCAGCTAGTTGATCTGCAAACATTTCTGCCTCTTCTTCTGTAATTGCAAGTCTAGCTAAATGTGCAACATGCTTTACTTCTTCTTTTGAAATATTCGCCAATTTTTACACCTCCGAATTCAATAACCATAACAACTATCATATCATTTTTCACACTAGTTGAACAGAGTACGATTGGTTTCCTTACTGGTTATAAATATGAACAAATGCGTCTTCTTCTCCAGCTTCTTTTACTAATAATGCCTCTGCTCCATCTAGAGAGGTCACTTGAATTTCTACACTCATCTCGGCAGGGAAATGGTTTTTCAACAATACAGCGAGTTGCTGGGTAAAGCCTATTACCTCGGCAGTGCCGTAAAATTGTATAGGTATTTCAATCGTAAGCTTTTGAAGCTGTTGATCTCTAAAGTAGCCTCTACCGATAACGCTAGTATAGTTAGAGAAGTATATTCCTACATCTTGCTTAAAGTTGCTAAATATTGTGTTTAATTCACGATATTTTTTTTCGGCATCAGTGGATGGGAACATAATATACTCTTCATCAACCGGCTTCCAATCTGATAAATTAGCTCCCTTTGATGCTACACTATACTGGAAGTAGGAGCCTGGTACTATAGCATTGCGGCTATTTTGTTCAAATAACCCTACAACAATAGGTACTTCCTCTAATCCTTCTATTTGTCTCATACGATTGACAATTTCAGCTGCAATTCTTTCACCGTTTTTCTTAATCTGTTCCTGTGTTAGAGGTTGTTCAAACGTTGCTCCATATTGTTCTTTTTGATAGTAGTAGATAGAGTTTAACGAAACTCCTACTGAGACTCCAGCCAACCTTGCCTTTTTATCAACTACTTCTAGATAGTTTTGCTCCACAATATGAGTCACATAAACGGGAGCCTTTAATGCTTTCTCTTCTCCAGTAAGCCCCTCATCACTTGGATTTAAACCTTCCTTTGTTTGACTGCTTCTTGCCAGCCAGGAGGATATTGTTTTTTTATCTAAATATTGTCCCTCTTGGAATAAATACTTGTCTGGAGAAAACTCTGTTTGAGAAATTCTAAAGAGGCCTAATTCGACTTCTTTCATATCATATTTCGTATAAAGATTGGAGACAACCAAGCCCCTGCTAGCGCTCTCCTTATATGGAAAAAGAGTGCGATAATATGTTTCATCTAGCTGGAGACTTGGAATAATAACAGTCTCACCTTCTTCTTCCTCCGTATTTTGTATAACTTCCGTTTTATCTTTTTGATTAGGAGTACATCCAGTTACGATTAGCAATAAAATCAATATAGACATACCTAAATATTTTTTTGCCATGCTTAGAACTCCTTTTATTCCTCTAAATTATTGAGCAGCTTTTGCTCATCCCATACTTCAATACCTAGGCTAATAGCTTTTTCAAGCTTAGATCCGGCATCTTCACCTGCAATGACTAAATCCGTTTTTTTACTGACACTTCCAGCTACATTGCCACCTAATGATTCAATTTTTTCCTTTGCATCGGGGCGTGTCAACTGTGTTAGTTTACCTGTTAAAACTACTGTTTTGCCTGCAAAAGGACTGTTTTCCATTGTAGAAGCATCAATAATTTTACCTGTGTACTTCATACCAAGGCCAGATTCTTTTAAGCGACCAATTAGTTGCTGAACCTCTTCCTGCTCAAAATAAGTTACTAGAGAATCAGCCATCTTTTCCCCAATTTCGTGTATAGCAGTTATTTCTTCTCTAGATGCCTGCATGAGCGCATCGAAGTTGTGGAATTTCTCTGATAGAATTTTGGCAGCCTTTTCACCAATATGACGGATCCCTAAACCAAATAACACTCTTTCCATAGAACTAGATTTGGAAGCACTTATCGCTTCTACCAAATTCGTAGCAGATTTCAATCCCATTCGCTCTAGCTTAACTAAATCATCTACAGTCAGCTTATATAAATCGGAGATGTCTTGGACAAGTTTCTCTCTGTACAGCTGTTCTACGACCTTCCCACCTAGCCCTTCAATATTCATCGCATTACGAGAGGCAAAATGGTAAATTCCCTCACGAATTTGAGCTGGACATTGCGGATTGACACATCTTAGTGCAACCTCTTCCTCTATCCGTATTAACTCACTTTCACAGACAGGACAATGAGTCGGCATTTCATAAGGAGGTAAGTCTTCTTTTCTTTCTTGTAGGATGACTTCTACGACCTCTGGAATAATGTCACCAGCTTTTCGTATAATAACGCGGTCTCCAATACGAATATCCTTTTCACGGATTAAATCCTCGTTGTGTAAAGAAGCTCTTTGTACGGTAGTACCCGCTACCTGAGCAGGTTCTAATAATGCGGTCGGGGTCACAACACCGGTTCGTCCTACTGTTAGGTCGATACCAATAATAGTTGTCACTACTTCCTCTGCCGGAAATTTATAGGCTATGGCAAAGCGGGGACTCTTTGCTGTAAAGCCAAGCTCCTCCTGCTGAGAATAATTGTTCACCTTAATAACTATTCCATCTATTTCATAAGGAATATCATTTCTTTTTGTCGTCCATTCCTCTATAAATGCCATAACCTCTTCTATCGAGCGACATTCTCGAGTTTCGTTATTAGTAGGTAAGCCTACATCTTTCATAAATTTCAAGGCTTCTGAGTGGGTATCGATATTAAACTCTTCCCCATCTCCACCCATTCCATAGACGAACATTGAAAGATTCCTACTTGCGGCCATTTTAGGGTCTAGCTGTCGCAAAGAACCAGCTGCAGCATTTCTCGGATTGGCAAATAGTTCCTCGCCTCTCTCAGCTCGTTGTTCATTTAGCTTAAGGAAGGATGACTTAGGCATATACGCCTCTCCCCTAGCCTCTAGGGTTACATTTTCCTTTAGTCGCAAAGGGACGGCACGAATGGTTTTAATATTGCTTGTAATATCCTCACCTGTAGTTCCATCTCCACGAGTTGCACCACGCACTAGTCGGCCATCCTCATATAGAAGCGAAACAGCCAACCCGTCTATTTTCAGTTCGCATACATAGACAGGGGTCTCATCAATAATATTTCGAATACGCTTGTCAAAGTCTCTAATATCCTCTTCATTGAATGCGTTGGACAGACTTAGCATTGGATTAGCATGGGTAACTTTCTTAAACCCTTCACTTACCGTTGAGCCTACTCGTTGAGTAGGAGAATCTGGGAAGATTAAATCAGGGTTTTCCTCCTCTAAAGCGATTAACTCATGTAAGTATTGATCGTAAACTGCATCAGGAACGGTGGGCTTATCTAACACATAATAAGCATATCCATATTCATGCAATATTTTGTGCAGCTCTTTCACTCTTTCTAATTTATCCATGAACTTTCCTCCGCTAAGAAAATTATACTTTTTCGATTGGTGCAAATTTAGCCAGTAGTCGTTTTATACCAGTTGGACTAGGGAAAGCGATATCTAACTCTGTATTCTCACCTTCGCCACGAACGCTTACTACCATACCTTCTCCCCATTTTTTATGAGAAGCCTTATCGCCAACCTGCCAGCCTAAACGCTCACCACCAGTGGACTGGTATGCTGGTCTTGAAACAGCAGCTCTTGGTACTGGTGCAATCACCTTCGTATCTCTGCTTTTGTTTTTACGGATATCTCGAGACCATCCAACAACCTCAATAATCTCATCCGATATTTCCGAGATAAAGCGAGAAGGGCTGTTAAAGCTACCTCGCCCAAATATTGTACGAGATTGTGCACAAGTGATATAAAGTCTTTCCTCTGCTCGGGTAATTCCAACATAAGCTAAACGACGCTCTTCCTCCATCTCATCATCGTCTCCGATTGAGCGAGCATGAGGGAAAATATTCTCTTCCATTCCAATGATGAATACTACCGGGAACTCCAAACCTTTAGCAGCATGCATCGTCATTAGGATAATATTCCCCTGTGACATGTCCTCATCTTCGTCCAGTTTGTCGATATCTGAAACTAACGCTAAATCTGTTAAGAATGCAACAAGTGACTTATCGTCACTATTTTCTTCGAATGCTTTCGTAACAGATAAAAACTCTTCGATATTCTCTAATCGACTTTCTGCTTCAATCGTTTTCTCGTTTTTAAGCATAGTTTTATAACCAGTTTTCTCTAACACCTGCTCCACGATTTCAGTTACTGATAGGAACTCCTGCATTTGTGTCAGGTTTTGAATAAGTCCATGGAACTTAACGACCGAGTTTACAGCTCTAGCTGGTAATCCCATAAAATCTACTTCGTTTAACGCATCTAAAATAGAGCGATCCTGTTCAATAGCGTATCTCGCAATACGATCAAAGGAAGTAGCTCCTATATTTCTCTTCGGCTCATTAATGATTCGTGCAAGTGACAAGTCATCGTCATTATTGGCGATCAAGCGAAGATAGGCTAATAAGTCTTTAATCTCTTTTCGATCATAGAACTTAGTACCGCCAACTATTGTATAGGCCATATTCGATTTTACAAGCACTTCCTCCATAACACGTGATTGTGCGTTAGTGCGATATAAGATGGCAAAATCGTTTAACGTTCTATTTTCGGTTTCAATCAGCTCTTGAACTTTTTGTACTACATACTGGGCTTCCTGTTGTTCATCATTGGCGCGGAATAGTTCAATTTTTTCGCCCTCAAGATTTTCTGTGCGTAACACTTTAGGGTAACGACTTTGGTTATTACCAATGACGTCATTTGCAGCCTTCAAGATTCGTTGGGAGGAACGATAATTTTGCTCCAGCATAATCACTTTTGCATTCGGATAATCCTTTTCAAAGGAAAGGATATTTTGAATATCCGCTCCACGCCAGCGATAGATGGACTGATCCGAGTCGCCCACAACACAAATATTTTTAAATTTCTTAGCAAGCATTTGAACCAGCTCGTATTGCGCTTTGTTCGTATCTTGATATTCATCTACATGGATATACTGAAATTTATTTTGATAAAATTCCAAAACATCTGGTACTCGCTTAAATAACGTTAGAGTAGTCATGATTAAATCATCAAAGTCTAAGGATTGGTTTTTTCTCAGGCGTTTTTCATAACCCTCGTAAACCTTGGCAACCGTCTTTTCAAAAGGATTAGACTCATTCATTTGTGATTTATAAGTATCCGAATCGATACATATATTTTTGGCGCTGCTTATCGCATTCAGCATAGAACGAGGATCGTATTGCTTAGTATCAATATTTAGCTCTTTTAAAATACCTTTAATAACCGTTAGCTGATCGGAAGTATCTAAAATAGAGAAACTTTTTGAGTAACCAATTCGATCAATATCTCTTCTTAGAATTCGCACACACATTGAGTGGAAAGTGGAAACCCACATTCTCTCTCCAGTGCCCTCTCCTAAAATAGTATTTATACGTTCACGCATTTCCCGTGCCGCTTTGTTTGTAAACGTTATGGCCAAAATTTTAGAAGGGTATACTTCCTTTTCTACTATCAAGTAAGCAATACGATGGGTGAGTACTCTTGTCTTACCTGATCCTGCCCCGGCCATGATTAGTAATGGACCCTCGGTTGCTTTGACTGCCTCTTCTTGCTCTTTATTCATCCCGTTTAATAGGTTTTTTGCTATAAGTTCCATACTACACTTCCTCTACAAGAACATTTGTTCTTTATATTATACCGTTGGCTATGCATTTACTCAATTATCATTTAACAGCATTCACAGTTTTTAATGCTTCGTTTAAATTATCATATACTTGGTTTCCAACAATAATGGTATCTGCATGGGCTGCCATTTCACGAGCCTGTGCCTCTGTTTTAATGCCCCCACCATAAAAAAGCTGAGTCTGTTTCAAGCCTGATTTTACCTTTGCCACGGTCTGTACTTCTCCGTACATTCCACTGTATTCCATGTAGAAAACAGGGAATTTAAACATATGCTCCACCATTTGTGCATAGGCAATTATATCATCGATTGAATTGACTGGCTCTGCATGTGTCAGCTCTGCAGCCTTACAATCAGGATTTAAAATACAATAACCTTCTGGGATTATTTCTTCCCAATTCATAACCTCACCAAATTCCTTTGTTGCCTTATGATGCAGATCCTTCACCCATTTGGTGTCAGTGCTATTTAGAACACTAGGAATAAAATAAAAGTCAAACCCAGGTGTAATGCTGTCAATTGTAGAAACTTCCAATGCCACAGGGACTGCGTATCTCCGAATTCTCATTAAAAGATCTATCACATTATCTAAGGTCACCCCATCAGAGCCCCCGATAATAATAGCATCGGTTCCCGACTCACAAACCTTCTCCAACGCATCAGCAGCAATTTCTTTGGCAGGGTCTAGCTTAAATATATGTCGCCATTCTTTATAATCCATTTTTTCACCTACATATAATTGTTTATTAACATTAACCCATTATAACAAAAAACCGAACAGACATCGCTGTTCAGCCCATAATGATTCTAAATTTGTAATAAATAATATCTAATTGGTCCCTTCAATATTTTTCTAATAATTACGCAGCATATAGGTGTTAGCTTTAAATCGTTTTTTTTACACTAACTTAGAGATTCCCTCATAAACAAAACTAGCTGTCACAAAAGGATGCCGGTTAACTATTATAAAGTTTTAAAAAAGCTAAAGGCAAGAATAACTGTTTTACCAGCATTCTTGCCCTTTCATATTAAATAGCAATAAAGGCTTTATGTACGTTTCCTTTTCACTACTACTCTTTTCTATTTATTACAGGTGCTTCGTCTGGATAGAGTCTGCCTAACATTTCATCGTATGCATCGTTTCCATAATCATATGCACGTCTCACTCGTGAAATAGTAGCTGTGCTTGCTCCAGTTTCTTTTTTTATAGATTCATAAGTTTTTTTGAGGCGAAGCAAATGTGCTACTTCAAATCGTTGAGCAAGCGACTGAATCTCGCTAATTGTGCATAGATCATCAAAGAAGCGATAGCATTCATCTATATCCTTCAATTCTAAAATAGCATTAAATAATTGGTCTGTTTGTTTACCTTTAATTTTATCAATCTGCATATAGTTCATTCCTTTCATCGTTTACTTATGGCAAATACTTTACCATGCTTTCTATCCCTGGATTAGTAGGAACAATGCTAATCCAAGTTTTGCCTTGCACCAGCTTGACCGGTATGCCATTTTCCATCGGAACTAATATTCCGTCTACGTTTTTCCACTCTATCTCCTTCATAATACCAGCTTGGAAAAGATATGCTTTTCCTCCATCAGCTAAGGATAGCTTCTGACGACCAGCATTATCAATGGTTTTATGTGGTATTTCCATAAATATTAGATTAGCAAGCTTCACTGGAGTCTGCTTTTCTTTGTCAATTGTCAAAATACCTGCAGATTTTCTTTCGTAAATACCTTGCTCTTGCACATAATTATATTCATTCTCAAAGCTTGTTCCAGAACCATAACGAACGCTAACATTAGAAGCTGGGCTACCTAGTTTTGCTCCTTCAGCTGTTTCATAAAATGAAAAAGTAGGGATTTTATTTATTTCCATAGAAGCTCCTACTCGATCTGCTCCTGCAAAAATATTTTCACTAGAAATATAGGAATTATGGGGTGCCTTTCTTTCACTAGAACGCTTAAAGAATATCCCATCATATTGCATACCATTTATATTATCTACTACTCTTGCATTTAACATTTTTTGAGCATCAGGACTATAGCCGTGAGCTACGTAGAAAGCATCTAATCCTTTAGCTATCTCCACAAAGTAATCTCTCGCACTTCGAACTGGTCCTATATTATCAGGGACCTCACTTTGGAAAACAGCCAAAAAACGGGTTACATTCCCTTCTGCCATCACTTCATAAATCATGTCCGCCTGAGAAATTCCGGATTGTGGGCGAGCTTGCGGATGATTATTAATCGTTACCATGACAGGTCTTTGTTTAAGCTCCACTTCAGAGCCTATACCTGTAAAAGGAGCAACAAACGGAAGAGGAACTGGCTCCTCTTCTATCACTTCCTCTACAACATCTTCTATGTCTTCTCCTGTGTCTTCAGCGACAGCTTCTTCAATGCCAGCATCTTTTGAACAACCTGCTAGCAACAAGCAAACAACAGCAATGATTCCCCATTTTTTGAACACTTTCTCGAATCCTCCTACCTCATAACTGCTGGAAATAGTACTTTTTTCTTCATTACATCGAATATCCCTTTTTGTGTTATCCGGACATAAGGTAAATGAGTGGACTGTAAAAACAGCAGTGTATATATAGCATCCCCATGCTTAAAGCCTCTAGCAGCTAGTTCTTTTTTTAGTTCTACCTCTTCTTCTATAAGTGCTTCCATCGGTTTATCAGAGAGTCCTCCTCCTATTGGAAGACTAATAGAACAAACAACTTGTTCATTCTCTACAATGACAATTCCGCCATTCATCTTCTTCATTTCGTTAAAGGCTTGAAGCATGCTTTCCTTATTCTTTCCAACTAACAATATATCCCCCGTGTTGGAATAAGAGGAAGCAAAGCCCATAAGCTTATTCGCAAATCCCTTTATCAAGGTTGATACCTTCCATTTACCATTTCTGTCTATAAGCAACAGGAAGCTTTCATCATGGTTTGTAGATAACTCATTGTCAGTAGTATCTACGCTTACGGAATAAGGCTTTGTAATAACATCATTTACCATCTCTATTCCAAACGGCATAGAGAATTGAAAGTCACTATCAGTAAGATCAAAGTCAAGTTTAAATAGCGCCATTCCTGACCAATTAACTGGATCTAATGCTCTTACTTTTTCACTATTCTTCCTTAACCAAACACCCTTTGACAAAACACTTATTGGCACTGGGTTTTGCTCGTCCTCTAGGAAGTTGAGTGTGGCAAAGCGACCACTAGCAATTACACCATGTAAATTCGATAAGTTATAATATTTTGCTACATTGAAGGAAGCCATTAAATAAGCGTCTATCGGGTCAACTCCAGCATCTAAAGCAACTTGAATACATTTATCCATTACACCGTCCGTATGGAAGGAGGGTGTAGAACCGTCTGTAGTCATCATTAAATGGTCAAAAATGTGAAGATCTTTTTCTAAAATGTCCTTCAAGAGATTTGGCAGATCAGGACGAATAGAAGAATGCCTTAAAGTTACAGCATAGCCATGAAGAATTCTTCTTTCAACCTCTTCAATCGTCATCGATTCATGATCTCCATCTGCTCCTAGTAAACGCATTCTGGCAAGCGTCTTTTCTGAGGCTCCTGGAAAATGACCTTCAATTTTCATTCCATTTGTTTTTGCCTGCTGGAGCCAATAAAGCATTTGGTCATCACCAGATAATAATCTTGGCCAACCTGTCAGCTCTCCTCCCATAATAACATCTGGACGATTAATCCATTCTCCCACTGTTTTAGAGGTGAATAGTTGCTCTTCATTTTCTAATTCTGTTTGAGAATCAAATCGAGACCACCAGTAAAAAGAGAAAGGCAACTTTTTAAGCTCGTCCATAATTGAAAACGCTTTCTTATTTTCCAACATTAGGAAAAGGATTAAATTATCTGAAATAAACGCTGTTGTCCCCAACTGTGCAGCAAAATCTGCAAACGTTTGTGGATTATATAATTGAAAAGGGTGAACATGAGGTTCTATATAGCCTGGTACAATTTTTTGTCCAGCAGCATCGTATACTTCTGTCTGATTCGTAATAAGCGGCATATCAGTACCTGAATAAACAATTCGATCTTTTACAATCCAAATATTTCCATTAATCCATTTTTTAAGATGACTATGTAAGTAGGTAGCATTGGTTATTAATATGTCTGGTGCTTTCGTTCCGTTCACCACTTCTATTTGATGCCTTATATGCTCGATTTTCCATATTGGATAATGCATGATTCCTTCTCCTTCCTGTAAGTCTTTTATTTAAATAATAGTAGCACAGTACTTTAGTAAAGCAAAGCACTGAAATGTATTTTTTGTAAATTCTGATACACGAATAGGTCTATTGTCATTACTAATTAATCAACCAATTTAAAGGTATATTCCCTTATATTTTATGAAGATGTTTATATCACACTTTAAAATTTACTTCACGAATAAAAGTACTCGATACTATATAATAGTTTTATTTGAAAAAAATATGATAAGAAAAGTGCAAGCGTCTAAGCCTTCAACAAATTGCGGTTGATTTCAGCTTTAGACGTACGCTTTCCGCGAGGGAGCAATAAGCCATCTGTCTCCCTGCTCCCGCTGGAGTCGACGTCTGTCGCTTCAATTAAAAAGTTTTGTAAAAAGAAATATGCTTCCTATCTTAAAAAAGAATGTCCGTAATGTTACCGGACATTCTTTTCGTGGTCATTTAAATGTACGCCAGCCAATATCAGTTCGATAGAATAAGTCATTCCATTCTAGACTAGAAAGACCTTCGTATATTTTATCTTGCGCAGCTTTTAATGAGGTCTCTTTTGCTGCTACTAAAATTACTCGACCCCCATTTGAAACAAAGTCTTCATCCCGTTTCTTCGTGCCTGCATGAAAAATATGCAAGCCTTTTTCAAATAAAGAATCTAGGTTAGGAAGTTTTGCACCTTTGATTGGATTTTCTGGGTAACCATCCGCAGCAATTACTACACCTAACATAGCTTCATCAGACCAAAACAAATCAAATGGCTTTTCATCCATCAATGATTTCATGAACTCCCCAAAGTCACTTTTCATTCTAGGGAGAACTACTTGGGTTTCTGGATCACCAAAACGGGCATTGAATTCAATGACTTTTGGTCCTTCCTTAGTAAGGATTAAACCAGCATATAATATACCTGTGAATGATATGCCTTCAGCCGTCATTGCTTGAACTGTTGGCACCACGATAGTTTCGTAAGCAGTATCCACCACTGCCTGAGAAATTTGTGGAACTGGGGAATACGCCCCCATACCTCCAGTGTTCGGACCTTTATCGCCATCGAAAGCACGTTTATGGTCTTGAGCAATAACCATTGGATAAATAGTCCCTTTGTGAACAAAGGACATAAATGAAAATTCTTCTCCATCTAAAAATTCTTCTATTACAACACGCGAAGAAGATTCTCCAAACAATTGGTTACCAATCATGTCTTCTACTGCAGAATCTGCCTCTTCAACCGTCATGGCAACTACAACACCTTTGCCAGCAGCAAGTCCATCCGCTTTTATAACAATTGGAGCCCCAAGCCTTTCAATATATTCCTTTGCTTTGTCTACCTCTGTAAAGGTTTCATAAGCAGCAGTCGGAATACCATATTTGTCCATTAATTCTTTAGCAAAGGTTTTACTTCCTTCAATTTGTGCAGCAGCCTTCGTTGGTCCAAAAATGCGTAAGCCTTGTTCCTCAAAGAAATCTACAATTCCTTCTGCAAGGGGTTGCTCTGGTCCGACAAACGTCAAATCTATTTCATTATCCTTTGCAAACTTGGCTAATTCTTTAAATGCAAGGGCCTCTATTGGAACGATTTGAGCTTCCTTTGCCATTCCGGCATTTCCAGGTGCTACAAACACTTTTTGCACAGAGGGAGATAAATGAAACTGCTTAGCAATTGCATGCTCTCTCCCTCCGCTACCAATAACAAGTATTTTCATGAATGAGGAAGCCTCCTTTAGTGTTTAAAATGACGTACACCTGTAAATACCATAGCAATTCCATATTCATTTGCTTTATCGATGGAATCTTGGTCCTTTACAGATCCTCCAGTTTGGATAATTGCTGTAATTCCAGCTTTTGCAGCAGTCTCCACCGTATCATTCATAGGGAAGAAAGCATCTGATGCAAGGCTTGCTCCTTTTGCAAGGCCTCCTGCTTGTTCAAGTGCAATTTTTGCAGATCCAACACGATTCATTTGACCTGCACCTACACCAACTGTCATGTCCTTAGTCGCTACCACGATTGCGTTAGATTTCACATGCTTCACAACGTTCCAACCTAATGTCATCGATTTCCATTCTTCCTCTGTTGGTTCACGGTCCGTAACAACCTTTATATTTGCATCTTTTAATCCAAATGTATCAGGAGATTGTATTAATAATCCGCCCTCTACCGATACAGTATTCCATTTGTCTTTTTTAGTTTGTTCATAAGAAATGGTCAATAGGCGAATATTTTTCTTTGCTGTAAGCATTGCAATAGCTTCCTCAGAGAAGGACGGAGCTATGATAATTTCTAAGAAAATTCCTGCCAATGTTTTAGCGGTAGCTGAATCCACTTCACGGTTTAAAGCTACAATTCCTCCGAAAATAGAGGTAGAATCTGCTTCATAGGCTTTTTGGAATGCCTCAGAGATTGATTTTCCTGTACCAACTCCACATGGATTCATATGCTTCACCGCTACAGCGGCTGGCAAGTCAAACTCTTTAACAATTTGGATAGCAGCATTGGCATCTTGGATATTATTATAGGAAAGCTCCTTTCCATGTAATTGCTTAGCCGATGCAATTGAGAAATCTGAGCCAAGTGGTCGTTTATAGAAAGCAGCCTGTTGATGAGGATTTTCTCCGTAACGCAACGCTTGTTTACGCTCATATGTAAGGGTTAATAGCTCTGGGAAATCTTCCCCCGCAAGATTTGTCATATAATCTGCGATTAACGCGTCGTATGCAGCAGTATGACGGAATACTTTAGCAGCAAGTCTACGACGTGTTTCAATAGTAGTTTCTCCGTTTTCTTTTAGCTGGCTTAATACTTCATCATAGTCCGCGGCATCGGTAACCACTGTTACGTATTGATGATTCTTTGCTGCCGAACGGAGCATAGATGGTCCACCAATATCGATGTTTTCAATCGCATCCTCAAATGCTACGTCAGGCTTTGATATAGTTTCTCGGAAAGGATAAAGATTTACACAAACGATTTGAATCGGTGTGATTTTATGTTCCTCCATCTGAGCTTGGTGAGAAGGATCATCATGTTTCGCTAATAATCCACCGTGAATCATAGGATTTAATGTTTTTACTCGACCATCCAAAATCTCTGGAAAGTTTGTCACTTGGTCAACAGAAGTAATGGCAACACCATTTTGTTCTAAAAATGATTTAGTACCACCAGTTGATAATATTTCGTAACCAAGCTGTTCCAGCTCTTTTGCAAACTCAAGAATTCCTGATTTATCTGATACACTGATTAATGCACGTTTTGACACAATAATTCCTCCTAATTTATCGAAAAATCAATATTACTCATTAATAAGAAAAGTGCAGCCTATGTCCGCACCTACTTATTAGCGTGCGGAAAAATCACAAACGACGCATTAGCGGCGGGGATGGCTTATCGCTCACCCCGCGGAAAGCGTCCGCCTAGAGCAGAAATCAACATACTTTACTTTATGACTTACTTTTTTGAAAGTACGAGCTTATACTACCTTGTCAATGTGAATATTCGTTACAGGCATTGTCTTATCTTCTTCCATTAACTCCATAGCTGTTGTAAGGTCTTCACGTATAATTCATGCTCCACTGCATGGATTCTTTCCTCTGTCTTCTCTCGATCCTCCGCTACAACCTCTACTGCATATTGAGATAGTATTGGTCCGGTATCCATACCTGCATCTACCAAATGTACTGTAACTCCAGTAACCTTTACTCCATGCTTCAATGCTTGACCAATAGCATCCTTTCCAGGAAATGCTGGGAGTAAGGATGGATGAATATTAACAATACGATTTGGAAATGCATCCAACAATATATTGCCAACTAATCTCATATATCCAGCAAGCACTAGCCATTCGACCTGCAGTTCTTGTAGCTTTTTTAAAATCTCCTGCTCATAGGCGTCTTTTGTAGAATAGCTAGTCGGCTTTAAAACAAGTGTTTCTACTCCTACTGCCTCTGCACGTTTTACAACGTAAGCGTCTTGTTTATTAGTTACAACTAATACGGGTTCACCTATTAACCTACCTGTCCGTACAGCATCATAGATTGCTTGAAAATTAGAGCCGCTTCCAGAAGCAAAGACGGCAAATCTTGGTCCTGTATTCATTACACTAAGCTCCCGTCATGTGTTCCGTTGAATAGAACACCTTCACCTTTCACCACACGACCGATTGTATATGCCTTTTCTCCATGAGACTCAGCTATAGCAATCGCCTTCTCTGCCTCTTCTTGAGACAATGCTAGTACAAAACCAATTCCCATATTAAATACATTGTAAAGATCCTTATCCGTGAGCTGACCTTTTTCCTTTAAAAATTGGAATATCGGAAGCACTTCCCATGAGCCAAGATCAATTTCCACCGCTAAAGCCTCTGGCATCATACGTGGAAGGTTTTCATAGAACCCTCCGCCAGTTACATGTGCCATTCCGTGAATGTTTAAATTTTGATGCATCTCCATTACTGGTTTCGCGTAGATCTTAGTAGGAGTTAATAGAGCCTTGCCTATTTTTCCAAGCTCCTCGAAGCCCTCTACTACTGTATCCGTCTTGTATCCTTGTTCTTCAAATACTATTTTACGCACAAGGGAATATCCATTAGAGTGAACTCCACTAGAGGCAATACCGACTAAAACGTCCCCTTCAGCTATCTTTTCACCCGTAACAATTTTAGACTTTTCACATGCTCCAACAGCAAATCCCGCTAGATCATATTCGTCTTCTTCGTATAGACCTGGCATTTCTGCTGTTTCTCCACCGATTAAAGCCGCTCCTGACTGAACACAGCCATCTGCAACGCCCTTCACAATTTGTTCGATGCGAGCTGGCACTGCCTTACCTACTGCCACATAATCTAAGAAAAATAAAGGCTCTGCACCCTGAGCGACAATATCATTTACACACATAGCCACACAATCAATCCCGATTGTGTCATGAGTGTCAGTCATAAAGGCTAGCTTGAGCTTCGTCCCAACTCCATCTGTTCCAGAGATTAAAACTGGTTCCTTATAATTCAAGGAAGATAAGTCAAACATTCCCCCAAAGCCACCAAATGTACCCATGATTCCTTTTCTAGCTGTGCGTTCGACATGTGATTTCATGCGCTCAACTGCTTCATAGCCGGCTTCAATATTTACACCAGCTTTTTCATATGCTTTTGACATTTATAATCCTCCTATCGAACAAGCTCTTTTTCATGTGGTAATTTCGTGTCTGGGAATATATCCGTTGGATATTCTCCTGTGAAACAGGCTAAGCAATGACCACAATTCTTTTCTCCCTCGGGTCTCCCAATAGCTTTTACCATTCCCTCAACCGATAAGAAGGAAAGGGAATCCGCACCAATTAGGACTCTCATTTCTTCGATAGTATTATTTGCTGCAATCAGCTCCGAGTCGGAACTAATATCTATTCCATAAAAGCATGGATTTTTTAAAGGAGGAGAGCTAATTACTACATGAACCTCTGTTGCTCCGGCTTCTTTTAACATATTCACAATTCTTTTAGACGTTGTTCCCCGAACGATTGAATCATCTACCATTACCACTCGCTTACCTTTAACTACTTGACGCACTGGTGATAGCTTCATCTTCACTCCACGCTCACGCAAATCCTGCGAAGGCTGTATAAATGTTCTGCCTACATATCGGTTTTTTATAAGTCCTAATTCATAAGGAATTCCTGTAGCCTCTGAAAATCCAATTGCAGCAGAGATACTTGAATCCGGAACGCCTGTTACTACGTCAGCATCGATGAAGATCTCTTTTGCAAGCTGTTTTCCTAATCGTTTTCTTGCTGAGTGAATGTTAATACCATCTATATCTGAATCTGGACGAGAAAAATATACATATTCCATTGTACAAATAGCACGATCTCTCTTCTCCATATATCGTTCAGAACGGCAGCCATTATCATTAATGATTAATAGCTCTCCTGGTTCAATCGAGCGAACTAATTCTGCACCTATTAAATCAAAGGCACTCGTCTCAGAAGCAACCACCCAAGCATTATCTAGCATCCCTAAAGAAAGAGGACGCATACCTTGTGGGTCCTGTGCGACTAGCATTCCATCCTCAGTTAAAATGATGAAAGCAAATGCTCCTTCTAATAGTCGAAGAGATTGCTTTGCACGTTCTTCAAATGAAGGAAGTCTACTTTTTTTAAGTAAATGTGCTAGCACCTCTGTATCCGAAGTTGTTTGGAAGATGCTCCCTTGCTGCTCTAAATTACGCTTTAAACGAGTGGCATTTACGATGTTACCATTGTGAGCAATTGCCAGGCTGCCAGTAGTAGAATTAAATAGTAACGGTTGTACGTTCTCTATACCTGATCCCCCTGCAGTTGCGTAGCGAACATGGGCAATTGCTGAATGACCTTCAAGCTGCTCCAACTTCCCATTGTTAAACACATCGTTTACAAGACCTTCACCTTTAACAGCTCGCAATGACTTACCATCTGTTACTACGATTCCAGCACCCTCCTGTCCCCGGTGCTGCAATGCATGTAAACCGTAATAGCTCATAGCTGCTGGGTTTGAGTGTCCCCAAATTCCAAACACTCCGCATTCTTCATTTAAGCCTCTGAGTTCAGTAAGCATGGTATTGCTCCTTTCCAAGCGGAACGGAATTCCTCAACAGAACCGTTTATCCAAGTAGTTCCGTTTTCTTGAGAGATTACTAGATTGTTTGTATCAGTTACCTGTCCAATTTTCACCGCATCTTGTACTAGTGCTTCAAACTGACTAGCATTTTCAGATTTAACAGTCACAATGAAACGAGACTGTGTTTCACTGAATAGGGTTGTTATTGCCGAACCTTGAACCGTCACTTCAATTCCAAGCCCTTTAGCATCGAACGTTTTTTCAGCTAGGGCTACTGCAAATCCACCTTCTGCAATATCGTGTGCAGACTGTACTAAGCCAGCTTTAATCGCTGATAGTAAAGCCGTTTGACGAGCTGCCTCTACATCTAAATCGATAGAAGGTGCTTGACCAAAAATACGTCCTTCTACTAATTTTTGTAGCTCAGATCCACCAAATTCAGTTTTAGTGTCACCAATCAAATAAACTAGATCCCCCGCTTGTTTAACGGATTGAGTCGTTACATGAGCCAAATCCTCCACTAATCCTACAAGACCAATCGTAGGTGTCGGATAAACTGCTGTTCCACTTCTTTCATTATAAAGGGACACGTTTCCTCCAATTACCGGTGATTCTAATGCGATACATGCGGCTGAAATTCCTTCAGCAGACTGATCTAGCTGCCAGAATATTTCTGGATTTTCCGGGTTACCAAAATTCAAGCAATCTGTAATTGCAAGCGGCTTAGCACCAGAACACACTACATTACGTGCTGCCTCTGCCACAGCGATCTTACCTCCAGCAACTGGATCTAAGTAAATATAGCGGGAGTTGCAATCTGTCGTCATAGCAAGACCTTTATTTGTTCCTCGAACGCGTACAACTGCTGCATCAGAACCAGGTGTTACTACTGTGCTAGTACGGACCTGGTAATCGTATTGATCGTATACCCATTCCTTGGAAGCAATCGTTGGCTGTTGGAGAAGATTTAAAAGAGTTTCTTTATAGTCTGTTACTAGTGGTTCTTTGTTTTCCATTGCTTGAAAATCTGTGAAATAAGCAGGAACAGCTGATGTCTTATAATAAACAGGTGCTTCCTCCGCTAATGCATCTGCAGGAACCTCTGCCACTACTTCCCCTTTATGCAATAGACGAAGCATTTTATCGTTGGTCACCTTACCAACTGCTACACAGTCTAGACCGTATTTTTCAAAAATCTCTACAATTTCCTCTTCACGGCCTTTTTTTACAACAATCAGCATTCGTTCCTGTGATTCAGATAGCATCATTTCATAGGCAGTCATACCTGTCTCACGTTGTGGAACAAAGTCTAAATTCATCTCTACTCCGTAACCAGCTTTGGAAGCCATTTCTGCTGAAGAAGAAGTTAATCCTGCTGCTCCCATATCTTGAATTCCGATAATAGCGTCAGATTTAATAACCTCTAAGCAAGCTTCAAGCAAAAGTTTCTCCATAAATGGGTCTCCTACTTGAACTGCAGGGCGTTTTTCTTCAGAAGTTTCCGTCAATTCCTCGGAAGCGAATGTTGCTCCGTGAATTCCGTCACGTCCTGTTTTTGCTCCTGCGTACATCACCGTGTTACCTTCACCAGCCGCAATACCTTTTTGAATATCCTCATGATTGATTAAGCCTACACACATAGCATTTACTAATGGGTTACCCTCATAGCAGTCATCAAACTGAATTTCTCCTCCAACAGTTGGGATACCTATACAGTTACCATAACCAGCAATACCTGCCACTACTTCTTCAAACAAATACTTTACGCGTGGTGTTTTTAGTTCTCCAAAGCGCAATGAATTTAACATTGCAATTGGACGAGCGCCCATAGAGAATACATCTCGGATAATGCCTCCTACCCCAGTTGCAGCTCCTTGATAAGGTTCGATTGCAGAGGGATGGTTATGAGATTCCATTTTAAATACTACTGCCTGACCATCACCAATATCGACTATCCCTGCGCCTTCACCAGGACCTTGCAAAACTTGTGGTCCCTTAGTAGGGAATTTGCGTAAAACTGGCTTAGAATTTTTATAAGAGCAATGCTCTGACCACATAACCGAGAACAAACCAGTCTCTGTATAGTTTGGTAGTCTACCTAGAATGTTTTCTACCATAGCAAATTCTTCATCGGACATTCCCATTTGAGCATATAGCTTCTGTTCTTTAATTTGCTCCGGATTTGGTTCAAGCATGACTGACATGAGATTCCCTCCACTGTTTCAAAATAGATTTGAATAACGCTAATCCATCATTTCCACCCATAATTTCGTTTACAGCACGCTCTGGGTGTGGCATCATCCCAAGAACATTTCCTCTTTCATTTACAATACCTGCGATATCTTCAATACTTCCGTTCGGATTTTCTGAAGCATAGGTGAAAACAATTTGGTTGTTTTCCTTTAAAGACGTTAGTGTTAGCTCATCACAATAATAATTTCCTTCCCCATGGGCAATAGGGATTTGAATAACTTCATTCTTCTCATATGAAGAGGTAAATTGAGTTTCATTGTTCACTACCTTTAAGTCAACTGTTCGGCACATAAATTTCAAGTCTTTATTGCGCAATAGTGCACCAGGCAAAAGGCCAGCCTCTGTTAGTACTTGGAAACCATTACATACGCCTAGTACAGGCTTACCAGCTTCAGCAGCCTTCACTACTTCTGACATAATATTCGAGAAGCGAGAAATAGCACCACAACGTAAGTAGTCACCATAAGAGAATCCGCCTGGCAATAAAATAGCGTCAAATCCGCTTAAATCCTTCTCATCATGCCAAACATATTCTACTTCTTCTCCAAGCTCGTCTTTAATCGCATGGTACATATCTAAATCACAGTTCGATCCTGGAAATACGATTACCGCGAACTTCATTTGCTTACAGCCTCCTCAACCTCATAACGATAGTCTTCGATTACTGTATTAGTTAAAAGCTTTTGACACATCTCTCTTACAACTGTATCTACATCACGTGTTCCTTCTTCAATTTGTAGCTCCAGATATTTACCGATTCGAACGTCAGTTACTTCGTTATAGTCCATAGAGTGTAGAGCACCCATTATTGCACTCCCCTGTGGATCTAAAACACTTTCACGAAGTGTCACATATACTTTAACTTTTTTCATTTTGATAGTCCTCCTAGACGGGAAAGTATAATTTCATAAACCTCTGTTAAGCTTCCTAAATTGCGTCTGAACACGTCTTTATCTAATTTTTTGTTTGTTTCTTTATCCCATAGTCTACAAGTATCAGGAGAGATTTCATCAGCAAGCAAAATAGCGCCGTCTGTTGTTTTACCAAACTCTAATTTGAAATCTACTAAAGTAACACCAATATCAGAGAATATTGGGCGAAGCACCTGGTTAACTTCGAGCGCCATTGTTTGAAGCGTATCTATTTCTACTGGTGAAGCAATTTCTAATAATTCCAAATGTGCATTCGTTAAGAGTGGATCCCCAAGGTCATCATCCTTGAAATAAAACTCAACGATTGGTTTTTTTAAAGGAGTGCCCTCTGCCATCCCGAGTCTTTTTGAAAGACTACCAGCGGCTATATTTCTAACGACAACCTCAAGTGGAATAATTTCCACCTTCTTTACAAGCTGCTCATTTTCAGAGATTTGCTCGATAAAGTGAGACTCAATACCATACTTTTTTAGCTGTTCGAAAAGTATGGTAGTAATTTTGTTATTTAATATTCCCTTACCACCAATTTCTGCTTTCTTTTCTCCATTAAATGCAGTGGCACTATCCTTATATGCAACATAGAGAACGTCTTCGTTCTCTGTTGCATATAATCTTTTTGCTTTACCTTCGTATAATAGATCGCCTTTTATCACGGTAATTTCCTCCATTATTCAGATATGCCTTAATGTTTTCGTTAACTCTATTCGTTTAAGCCTAAGCGGTCAAAAATCATATCGACGTGCTGAATGTGGTAATTGTAGTCAAAACAATCATCCAACTCTTCTTTTGTTAATAATGAAGTAATCTTTTCATCTGCATCCACAAAGTTACGGAAAGCTGTTTGAGATTCCCAAGCCTTCATTGCTAGTGGCTGTACTGTATCATAAGCAGTTTCGCGAGCCAGCCCTTTGTCAATAAGCGCAAGTAAAACACGTTGCGAGTAAATCAGCCCTAATGTAGAATCCATATTTCGTTTCATATTTTCAGGGAACACAGTAAGATTTTTCACGATGTTACTAAAACGATTTAACATATAGTTCAGTGCAATTGTTGCATCCGGTAAAATTACACGCTCAGCAGAAGAGTGAGAGATGTCTCTTTCATGCCATAAGGCTACATTTTCATAGGCAGTCATCATATATCCACGAATGAGACGTGCCATCCCAACCATATTTTCTGATCCTATCGGGTTACGTTTATGAGGCATTGCCGATGAACCCTTTTGCCCTTTTGAGAAAAACTCTTCGACTTCACGAGTTTCTGACTTTTGAAGACCACGAATCTCTGTTGCAAATTTCTCGATAGAAGTTGCTACTAATGCAATTACGCTTAAGTATTGAGCATGACGATCACGTTGTAATGTTTGAGTTGAAATTGGTGATGCTGCTAATCCTAGCTTTTCACATACATACTGTTCAACAAATGGATCGATGTTTGCATAAGTACCAACTGCTCCTGACATTTTTCCTGTTTCAATTACAGTAGCCGCAGCCTCAAAGCGCTCAAGATTACGCTTCATTTCTTCTGTCCATAGAGCTAGTTTTAAACCGAAGGTAGTCGGCTCTGCATGAACACCATGTGTACGACCCATCATTACCGTATATTTATGCTCTTTAGCCTTGTTTTCTAATATCTCAATAAAATTTTGAATGTCTTTACGTAAAATGCCGTTAGCTTGTTTGATCACATAAGAAAGAGCGGTGTCTACTACATCCGTAGATGTCAGTCCGTAATGCACCCATTTACGCTCTTCCCCCAAAGTTTCGGATACTGCACGAGTAAATGCTACTACGTCATGTCTTGTTTCTTGCTCAATCTCTAAAATACGATCTACAGAAAAGGATGCATTTTTACGAAGAAGTGCGACATCCTCCTTTGGTATATCACCAATCTCTGCCCATGCCTCACAAGCTAGTATTTCTACCTCTAACCACGCATTGTATTTATTTTCTTCTGTCCAAATCGCTCCCATTTCAGGGCGTGTGTAGCGTTCTATCATTTCTTTTCCTCCAAATTAAGACCAAATTTTTGATTGTTCAATTTCTGTCAGTGTTTCCTCTATATTGTCCGAAAGGATAGTAACATGTCCCATCTTCCTATTTTCCTTTGCCTCACTTTTACCATACAAGTGCAGCGACCAGTTTGGATACTTGCTTAGCGAGTTTGTTACAGGGATAACATGCTGTCCTAGTACATTAACCATAATTGCGTTCGTCCATAGCTTTGGTTGTCGTAATGGCCAACCACAAACAGCTCTTACATGCTGATGAAATTGAGAGACATTACAAGCTTCTATAGAATAGTGACCGGAGTTATGGGGTCTAGGTGCTAACTCGTTAATCAGTAATTTATCGTCCTCTAGCACAAACATTTCAACAGCAAGCGTCCCTATTAAATTCAAATGGTTCGCAATTGTTTCAGCAGCTTCCACCGCTTTGTCCGATAGAGATGTACTAATTCTTGCTGGAACAATGGTTTCGTGTAGAATATGGTTCACATGAATATTTTCCCCGATTGGCAAGCAATAGGTTTCACCATTTCCATTTCTTTGAACGATTACAGAGATTTCTTTATTGAATGGTACAAACGCCTCTGCAATACACGCCGAGTGTTCAAAAAGAGGCTTAGCTAGTTTTAAAGCATCCTTACTTTTGACAATTTGCTGTCCCTTACCATCATACCCTCCTCGCGTAGTTTTCACCACGCAAGGGTAACCAATGTTGTCAATGTTGGACACTAGCTCATCATAGTTTTGTACCTCTATAAATTTTGCCACCGGAACTCCAGCTGCTCTTATAGATTTCTTTTCTAAAATACGGTCCTGCGTAATTCTTACCAAATCTGCCCCCTGAGGAACATAGGCAATTTCTGCAAGACGTTTTAGACCTTCATAATCTATATTTTCAAACTCATATGTTATAACTTCACTTACATCGGCTAATTCTTCTAATGCAGCCTCATCATTATATGGCGCCACAATTCGAATATCTGCAATCTGACCACAAGGAGAGTCCATCGTTGGCTCGAGTACCGCTACTTTAAACCCTGCCTCTTTGGCTGCAAGGGCCATCATTCTACCAAGCTGTCCCCCACCAATAATTCCTATTGTTTGTCCTGGATAGATTGTCTTCGTCATCGTAGCTCACCATTACTTTCTAAGACGCTATTTTTCGTTGCTTCTCTTCGATTCTCTAATCTACTAGTAATTTCTGCATCTTGAATGGAAAGAATTTGTGCCGCTAGTAGCCCTGCATTTGTAGCTCCTGCCTTTCCTATAGCTACCGTTGCTACTGGAACTCCTCCAGGCATTTGAACAATTGATAACAAGGAATCTAATCCGTTCAATGCCTTCGATTGGACTGGAACCCCGATGACTGGAAGAGTTGTTTTTGCAGCTACCATTCCTGGTAAATGTGCTGCTCCGCCAGCTCCAGCAATAATAACTTGTATACCTCGATCTCTTGCCTGCTCTGCATATTCAAACATAAGATCAGGAGTACGATGTGCAGAAACTACTTGTTTTTCATATGGAATGTGTAATTCATCTAAGATTTCACAGCTATGCTTCATTGTTTCCCAATCACTAGAACTACCCATAATTACACCAATTTTTGCGTCCATTATTTTCGT
Source organism: Psychrobacillus faecigallinarum (assembly GCF_014836595.1). Lineage (GTDB taxonomy): Bacteria > Bacillota > Bacilli > Bacillales_A > Planococcaceae > Psychrobacillus > Psychrobacillus faecigallinarum. The sequence goes on from NZ_JACSQO010000011.1 coordinate 132,061, forward strand.
CCCTTCCTTTTTTAAACAAAAAATTCCTCAAATAAACTGTTTTCTTTTAGAAGAAAAGCAGTTTACTTGAGGAATATAAAAAATGGGTTTGTTATTTGCATATGCATATAAGAACTCACCCTTTTAGTAGTTTCCAAAAGTCGCTTTCCCTCATAGTCCTGTCATTTACGGTGACTTGGTAGAGACGCTAAAGCCAATTCTTTAGCATATATGGGGATAAAATCGTTCTATTACTATTAATATTCTAACAAGTCTAGATAGTAACGTCAACGGTTAAAAGCGAACAATTAATTTTCAGAAAACTATAATGTTCGGTTTTTAGTACTTATTTCAAGATTCTTTATCTTTTATTCCTTTTAATTGAATCATTTGTCTTATAGGGGTAGGAACTCCGTCTACCTCTGCAAATAAAGGCTCTTCTCTCCTACCGACCACCTGAAAGCCTTGCTTTGCCATCTTTTCCATACAAGCAGAGATGCTTTCGTTTTCCTCCACTTCAAACCATTTGGTTTCTTGCTTCATCTAAATAACTTCCCTTTCCGAACCGTTTTGACCCAGAAGCCCCCATGAATAGTTTTGGGCTCATAAGCAATGATAAATATTTTCGGGTCGATTTCCTTTAACCGATTATACAGCTTAACTTCGTATTTTCTCGGAGTTAATATTTGCAATGCTTGTCTGTGACCTTCCAGACCATTTGCAGTCCAATCTGTAACACCATACCCCTCTTCCCTCAAAATAGAGGATAAGTGGTTAACGTCACTTTCAGTAGAAATAGCATTGACCATAATATATCCTAAAGACATTTTTTCCTCAAGTTTAGAACCAACGATAATCCCTGTACCAAAACCAAGCGCATAAGCAATTAAATTCTGGATTGCATCCAAGTTATCTAACACCAGTCCTAAACCTACTATATAAACGGTTACTTCTATTATACTCATAAAAGCTGCAACATAACGATAGCCTTTCAGTGTTAGAATCATTCTTGTTGTTGATAAGGTAACATAAACAATGTTAATCGCGAAGATAATCAAAACCATAGTAAATGCATTTTCTAACATTCTTTCAACTCCTCTTATATAATACTTCCCCATTGGTTGAAGATGTATTAATATATACCCTTTATGGTTAGACCTAATCGGAAAATTGAAGAATTGTAGTTGTTCTTAAGAATGTGTGAGGGAAAATATCTATAATGACAGAGGGATGAATGAAGTATGAGGGAAAATACATGTCTTTGGAATGCTTGATGGAAATTTTGAGTGTTGTGACTGAAATGAAGCTTTAATTGGGGTCTATTTTTGGATGGATATTGGATTTATGACCGTTCGTGGAGATTTATGACCGGATAGCTTAGTTTTATGACCGGATAAATTATTTTATGACCGTTCAGCATTTTTCTACTCATTCTTAAGAAAAGTAGGTGCCATTTTAACCAATCATAAGTTTATTTAGGAACTGTTTTTGGATGGATTTTGGATTTATGACCGTTCGTGGAGATTTATGACCGGATAGCTTAGTTTTATGACCGGATAGACTAACTTTATGACCGCATAGAATTTTTTATGACCGGATAAATTATTTTATGACCGTTCAGCATTTTTCTACTCATTTTATATTTTGCACCTTTTCCTTCACCAATAGTTTTCAACTTCATGCTCTGCAATAACCTAGTCGCTGTCTGACTCTTTTCTATCTTTAAGAAACTTCGACAATCACTGTTTGTCATTTCTTCACCAACTAACATAAACCATTCTTTAATAGCTAAAATATGCGCATCCTTGTGCTGATTAAGACAATGTGGACATTTCCATGTTCGTATAACACGCCGCATGCCTATCTTGTTACATACCTTACATCTCACACCTTTGATCAAGTCATTAGAATCTATCCCCCATGCTTTACACATTGGATAAGGATAATAATCTTTATGAGCCTTAAGAATACTCTTACTTAACTCTTCCAATTGATTGGTTGATAGAAATGCAGCCTTTCTTGACTGATTCCATATAAAATTCGGAATACTACTTGGATACATAATGCATGCATTCTCTGGAGGCTTTATAATTTAAGACTTTGTAGAGCTTAACACGATGGCCCCAACTAGAGGTATTTGTATACCTCGATTCTCTAGCCATCTATGTAGCATGTTCAAATTTCTTTCCAATTGAACCTCTGGACTCTCAAAAATATCAACATGACCGCTCTCCAGTTTTCTTCTTAAACAAAATGGCTCTCTTTCAAAGCTTAGTTCACCAATAATGTTTTTCGACTCAAGCATTAATATATAATGTCGAGAAATGAATAAGGCATCTATTTGAAACTTACCATCCGCACTAAGATTCAAATCAAACATGATATTATATTCGAAGGGAAAAGCATATTTATTAAATATACCTTCTATAATTGCCTCTCCATTAATACCTGCTTTTACAGACATTACTTTGGAATGTATTAATGCTTTCATAGGATGATCATTCCCTAATCGCTCATATAGAGCCTGTAAACCAATGTAATTATAATTTATAGAGCCACTTTTATTAATCAAAACTCCCCTCCTTTTCTGCATAATAGCATAAATAGAGATATTGTAAATTTCTCTTTTTCAACAACAATTTCACTTTGAATGAATATATAACTTCATTATTCTAAAATATACTATATTTCCTTTTAATTATTTTATTTTTAATCTTTCCTGTCATATCTAGTTTCTATTTCCCGGGAAATGTCATTTCGAGGAAAAGACCTTTAATTTTTTCGACATTATAAAAGGACATTCCTTATTAATTATGTTCAACAGTAAAAAGAACTGCTATGTTAATGGAGTGGTTAGTGCCTTCGGTACTTAAAAATTCTTTGTAGAACAAAAAAAGCCGCCACCGATTACTCGGTGACGACTTCCTATAGTTGCCCAGCGACGTCCTACTCTTGCAGGGGGAGACCCCCAACTACCATCGGCGCTGAAGAGCTTAACTTCCGTGTTCGGTATG
>NZ_JACSQO010000012.1 GCF_014836595.1 Psychrobacillus faecigallinarum
TCTCCATAATAGAGAACTTAAAAAGCTCATTTTGTTTTGCTGGCATCATCATTAAATGATGTCAAAAATTGTTTTGCTTCAATACAACCGAAGTTGTTTGACGCTATATGTCTTAACGTTTTGCATGTTCAGTTTTCAATGTTCATTGTGTCGTTTTGTTTCGACAGCTTTATTATCTTATCAAATCTAACCATCAATGTCAACAACTTTTTTTAAGTTGTTTTTTTGAAATCAGAAGTAAAAATGAGAACTTGATAACTATACCACCCTATTTAACTATTCGTCAACAGTATTTTTAATAAAATAAGCGAAAATATAATAACAATCTATTCTGATAAGTCTTTTAAAACCTTTTAGACTTTCTAATCCCTCTCTCCATGCGCTTTAGACGGCTTTAATTCCTGATTTATTCATAAGCTAGAAGATCAATATCCTCCCACACGTATACTAGCTCATTAAGCTGCACTCCACCAATTTCAACTATTATACAATCAATCTTCTTTGCACCAAGCTTTTCATAAAACTTCCACGAAGGGTTATCCTCTAACACAAGCACTAACATAGATGAGATTCCCTGGTACTTTAGTGCTTTTACTATTGGTTTAATCAGTAGTTTTCCGACACCTTTCCCCTGATACTCTTGCAAAATATAAATGGCATATAACTCTCCATTATACTTAGAGTACTTCCTACTTCGTTCCTTGCCACCAGAAGCAAAACCAATCACTTTTCCTTCTTCATTTTCCGCTACATATACTTCTCCATCCGGTATAGCAGAATACCAATACTCTACTCTTTTTTCATAGGAAAGGTTTTTTAGGAAATCCTCTGGAACAATGTTTATATAAGTAGATTTCCAGCTTTCTACGTGAACTCTTGCGATACCCTCTGCATCTGAAGGTGTTGCTTTTCTTATTTGCATCACTACAATTTCCCCCCATTATCTTTTCGAGTTTCTACTATATAAACTATTTCTCTATTATCTCTTTATATCCCTCTTCTTGAAATACAAAAAAAGAGAGGCACTTGGCCCCTCTCGATAGCTTGAAAATTATAAGAATATGAAGTAGGCGACAAATATTACCCATAGCCCATACATTATCGGATGAATCTCTTTTATTCTTCCAGCTACAATCATCGTGATTGGATAGAATATGAAACCAATTGCTATACCAGTTGCAATTGAATAAGTTAATGGCATTGCAATTACAACAAAGAATGCTGGAACTGCTACTTCAAATTTCGTCCATTCTATACTTCCTAAAGATGAAACCATAAGTGCACCCACTATAATTAATGCTGGTGCAGTTACATAAGAAGTTACTACATCTAATACAGGATAGAAGAACAATGATAATAACAAGAGAACCCCAGTAACAACTGCCGCAAACCCTGAACGAGCACCTGCAGCAACACCGGCTGTAGATTCTACATAAGATGTAGTAGTTGAGGTACCAGCAACAGCTCCGGCAGTTGTAGCAATAGCATCTGCTAGTAAAGCTTTACCTGCACGAGGCAATTTATTATCTTTCATTAACCCTGCTTGGTTCGCAACGGAAATTAATGTTCCAGCTGTATCAAAGAAGTTAACAAATAAGAAGGTAAGTACTACAATTAAAAATTGTGATGTCATTAAAGATGCTGGGTTTTCAAAAATAGGTTTGAGTGCTGCCCCGAAAGTTGGTTCCATACTTGGAACCTCTCCAACAATCGCATGAGGAACTTCTACTAACTTAAAGATCATACCTACGATAGCGGTAATCAACATACCGTAGAAAATTCCGCCCTTAACGCCTTTAACCATCATAATAACTGTTATAATAAGACCAAAAATTGTTAATAGAACATTTGGGTCAGCTAAATCACCAAGCGCAACAATCACATCAGGATTACCAACGATAATCTTTGCATTTTGTAAACCAACAAAGGTTATGAATAAGCCTATCCCTGCTCCTACTGCATATTTAAGCTCAGATGGGATGGCATTAATAATAGTTTCACGAATACCTGATAAAGAAAGTAAGATAAAGATTACCCCGGCTACAAAAACACCAGTCAAAGCGATTTCCCATGGAATTCCGAATTTCAGTACTACAGTGTAAGCGAAGAAAGCATTGAGACCCATACCAGGTGCCAAGGCAATCGGGTATTTAGCCAGGACACCCATTAAAATAGAACCTAATGCTGCTGCGATTGCGGTAGCAGTGAAGACTGCCCCTTTATCCATATACATAGATTCAGGTAATCCAGGCACTGATTCTAGTGATAACGTCATAGGGTTTACCACTAAGATATAAGCCATAGCTAAGAACGTTGTTAATCCACCAATAATCTCGCGGCGATAGTTAGTTCCTAATTCCTCAAAACGAAAATACTTTTTCATAAGTTCCTCCATTTTTTGTCGCGATAACGAAAAAAAGTATACAACCATTTTCGGTCGTATACATGTACTATCCCCAATAAGTGAATATAAATAGGCTCACTCATCGTAGTCGAATCATTTACGGTGATTCGGTAGAGACTTTTGGGCCTTATTCCCAACGTTATACGACGACATAATTAAATTATATATGTAATATAACACCGAATTATGCCGAAATCAATACTAAATACGAACATTATTTAATATAACCAAATAATAGTTCGTTTTCTGCTTATAAGCAAAATAATTTTCAAAGTAAAATAGACCTATATTTCTTAGAATAAAAATATCTTGGAAAACCTATAAAATAGGCAGTCCAAGGTTTTATTTATACTATTCCCACTCATAGTAGCATGTGGCTTACTCGTAATATCATAAAGCACGCGCCAACCATTTATATATAACGCTTTTTATCAAAACAGAAAAACCCGTTCAGATCGTGTAATTCTTGTCCTCATTTGTAGCCTGGTGAACCCCCTGTTTACAACGTTATTAGTTTGAATAATGGCTATGTCGTTTCGAATGGGATATCTGATGACGAGTTTTTTTGTCACCGAATCTGAAATTTAGGAGAATAATAAACTCTATCTTCAATTTTTAAAAAAGGACTTCGAATAAGAAAAACATAGGGAGATTTTAGTCTTCCTATGTTTTCATTCATATTAATTATCTGTTTGTTTTTGTTTCTTTTTCAAATACTCCGCACGTATTTTTTCAAGTTGCTGCTTTTTATCAAATTTGGCAGGCTTGTGTTTTTCATGATACTTTGCCACAACTGCCTTACCTTTGGTATCCAATTGGTATTTTCCCACTTTGTTCACCTTCTTTTCTTGTCTTTAAAGAGAATCTATTCAACAAATATAATATACCTTACTTTACTGAATTAAACCTTTTTACTTCATTAGTGTACTGCCTAACCTTGTATATATCAGTAAAAACTTATTAAAATAATTCTTAGCCAAATGGTATTCATTATACTTATCTTTACGACCAAAAATTTCTGTTTCATTTTAATGTAAAATGACAATAAAGTTATTTAATTTTAAAAGAACAAACAAACATAACCCCTTTCTAAATTTAGAACGGGGTTAAAATATAATCGTTTAACTTTTGATGAAAGGTACTTTGCTACACTAAAAATATAACAATAAAGTCGTTTAAAAATCTAAGTTTTTTGTTCTATAATCGCGTTTGGAAATTCATTTTGCTAATTTCTTAAGTACATAATTCCCTTTTATACCTGCTGAATTTTAGTTTTTTTACTACTGTTGATTACCAAGTTAACAATTAGCCATACAACTTGAATTATTAAGGGAAGTATAAAGGCGATTAATAAAACTATAAATGCTGCTAATTTTGCCTCAAGTGTTTGAATTGCACCTGCACCATCAACATCCCTTAACCAAACGAAAGCCGTACCTACTGCAAAAATGACAACCCAAAAAGTGTTAGCAATCCACCAAAAGAACCAAAGCTTTTTCATATTCTCACTCCTTATCTTTCATCACAATTGCTGATAGCAATCGAAAATCAAACATTTTATTTTATGTACTTTCGTTCCAGTACTTACTTCTTTATATTTGTATCTTACAGTGCGAATGAACTCCTGTTAATGGACCTGAGATATATTTAAAGCTAGGGCTTGAGATGTATAAAATCCAACTGTTTCCTTCATTTCACTGTATAGACCATTTGTTAAATAGAATGACTCGCATTTTTAAAAATTTTATTATTTTTTAAACGACTTTAAAGTCATCAATCAAGTTCCTAATTTTAACTAAACAAAAAACCTCTTCTAGTTATTTGTTATAAATAACTAAAAGAGAGTTTAATTTTTGAAATATAAATAGTTGTACGTTAATCACTGATAGTTCTTAACATACTAGGCTAGACATGGATATGACTACGTTTAACCTGTTTAGATTATATTACTGAAGAGTACTATTCCCACTCAATCGTAGCTGGTGGTTTACTCGTAATGTCATACAGTACGCGGTTGATGTGTGCTACTTCGTTTACTAAACGAACAGATACTTTTTCTAGAACGTCCCATGGGATACGTGCCCAGTCAGAGGTCATACCGTCGATAGATGTTACTGCACGGATGCCAATTGCGTAGTCGTACGTACGGCCATCGACCATTACGCCTACTGAACGGATGTCTGGTAGTACGCAGAAGTATTGCCAAATATCTATGTTATGATAAATTTAAAATTCAAATTTTTAGTAATTACAACATTTAAATAGTAGCACGAAATTCACAATAAAATATCAATAAATATAAGGATTAATTTAAATTGAAAAACTCTCTGTTTCAACTAATACAATATCTCTAATTAGTTTATTCAGTATATATTTATTATCATCATCAATATTTGGGACAATTAAAGCCCTAACTTCTTCTTCTGTGATAAATAGGTTACTAAAGTTATACATCAGTTGTTTTCTATAAATATAATTATAAACATATGCTTTTCTTATTTGTTCTCGGACAAATTTTTTATGATATATATTATATAATTCTTCAACTTTAAATAATTTTATATTCCCCTCAATCTTATTGAAAATATTGGGAGGTGCTGAAGAATAATCCACTTTAATATTAAAATCATCATTTATACCTAATAGTGCTGACACGTAGTCTATCTCTGCCTCGTCTTCAATTTTTAACTGTTCAATAATATTGGGTACAATTTTTTCTTCTACATTCGGGATTAACATTTTACGAAATTTGATATACTCTATAACTCCTTTTTCATAAGGAGTATAGTAATTTTCTAAATCAACTGTACGTGTTCTCTTAAAATCTGAATTACAAACTTTACAAGCAGGAATTAAATTATAAATAGAAACCGCAAATATCGGATATTTTCCTTTATCTATGAAGTGATCTAAAGTACCTCTTGTTGTTCCACTTTCTGATTCATATAAAAATATAAATTGGGTACCGCATAGAGGGCAAATATTGATATCTAATAAAGCTTGTAATTGATATGCATTAAATACAGAATCGCTATAAAAGTATTTATATTCAGCATGAAACATTTTCTTAAGTTTATTATGTACCCTTTTCTTAGTAGATTCAGTAGATATTCTATTCAATACCTCTGTGTACTCTTCTTTAATTTTATATAATGTTTCTATATCACTTAATACTATTTCTTTAAAACGGTCTATTACAAACTTAAATACATCCTTACCTAATTTACTTCTTTCACTACAATAAGCTGCCTCGAGTTTTTTGTTAATTCTACCATTTTTATTTACATTTTCTTCTCCAAAAATAAATTCTGTATGTCTAGAAATAATCTCTTCTGTCAAATTTAACTCAATCAATTTTATCACTTCGATTCTTGATTTTATTTAATTCAGATTCGAGATATTTAATACGGTATTCAATTGAATTATTTGAAGCTAGGACAACTTTTTCATTATAAATTTGTAATAACTTATTTTTTATTAATGGTTCGCCTATTAAATCTATGAACTGCTTATATTTCTCTTTATTTGCATCTACTTCATTTGGAGTAGCATTTAAAAATTCTTTGATAAAACCATTTATTTTATTCTTAGCAAATTTCCCCATTAATCCATCACTTATAAAAAATGAATTCGTAAACAATTCATTAATATTAGCACCAAAAGTTCTAATACTACCTTCTAAATCATTTTTTGTTAGTGAACTTTTAGATAAGAATGTCACATTGCTATTTGGAAAATCTGATAAGACAAAAGGTGAATGTGTAGTTAAAATTACTTGTACATTTCCTTTGAATAAAATTTCAATCAATCTTAAAAAGTAATATAACCAATCTTTTTGCCATTGAGGGTGAAAATATAAATCACATTCATCAAGTAATAATAAATAGTTATAGTCTTTTAATTTGTCAGATACTGTGAATTTTTCTAAATCATCTTCCATTTCAAAGTATTCTTCATTGAGATCCATTTCATTTAAACTCGATAATAAATCTTCTTCTACTTCATGTAATGCATTATAAAATCTACCAAAAAGATTTAACAGCCCCAATTGTCCACTACTCATATCAGACCAATGTAAGCTAATTAATCCTTGGGAGTAAAAGTTTTCTCTATAATATTTAATGAATTTAGAAGTAGCTTCATCATTAATTAAATAATGGGTTTCATTTAAACCTTTATAAATTTTTATCTCTCTGGTTAATTCTAAAAGCGTTGTATATTTCTCACCTATGCTATTTAGCTTCGATTTTATTTCCGATAAGTTTTTTACTTGCAAAAGTTTTAATACTTTAAGAATTCCTTTATAAATGATTTTAATTATGTCGCTATCATTGGATCCGTAGAAAAATGCTTCCTCAACCATGTCTTCATGTAAATCTGGATACTTTCTCAAAACCTTAGCTACTTCAATACAATAATTTTTTAGGATATCTAAAGTTAGAGTATCAATTAACTCATTATCTGGTTGAAAATTAAAATACATATTAGCAACATCATCAAACGAAAAGTCATTTATAAATTTCTCGAATTTTTCAGATAGCATGGATAAATTTATATTTTGTTTACCATTTTTTATAAAGATTTTATTTGGGAGTTCTAACATCTTACCTATTTCTAAAGTATCTAGATACTCATTAGAAAAGAATATTTGATTTGTAGAATCTGCATCTAATACCATCGCGGCATTGTCATAGGTAGCTAATAGTTCATTTGTTGTTATATTCATAATACTTGGGAGATCCTTTAATCTAGGATTTCCAAAATCTTTTAATTCGTTTTCATAAACCTCTATATTTCTATTCTTATTATCAAAATAACGTACATCAAACACATTAGAAAAAAATATAGTAACTAAATTTCCCAAGATAGGATCAAGAGATTCATCTTTTAAAGAAACTATATTTGACTTATCTTCAATTCTGACATCAATATTAGTATCTATATAAAGTTTCCCCATATCTTCAAATATAGTTATATATCCATTCTCAAAACTACCTTTTTGTATATATTCAAGGATAAAATCTAGTAAAGTGGATTTCCCTGTACCATTCTCTCCAACTATCGCAGACATATGAATATTGATATCACTTTTATCTACCTCAAAAAAATCTTCAACAAAGTGGTTATTAGGTTTAACACTAATTTGTTTTTCCTTAAATTCAATAATATACTTACTACCAAAATTAGTTTGAAAGTTTCTTATTTTTTTATATTCCTCAATCCAAACAAATATCAGATTCATAAAATCCTCCAAAATTATCCGTTTTAAATAGAGTATCATGATAAAGTATTTGCTACAAAAAGTTTTTGAAGTAATTTGTATATAGAGAAGACGTTAGATAGTAGTAGATACACCTCTTTATACCCTTATGTTGGGGATACATTATTAGTCACTAAAGCGGATCGGATCGCACGTTCCCTTTCACAATTAGAAAAGAGTGTAACAGATCTAACTTCACTTGTGTGACTGTTAACATTTTAAATATGGGGATCTTTACAGCAGAAAATATGGATAATCCTATGACTAAGTTATTGTTTAATGTACTAGGTGCATTTGCAGAATTTGAACGATCAATGATTATCGAACGTACACAAGATGGTATTAAAGAAGCTAAGTTAAAAGGTGTTAAGTTCGGTAGGAAGTCTAAGACATATAAAATTGAAGGTGCATTATCACATGCAATTGAAATGGTTGAACGCGGTGAATTGTCGCAGCCTGAAGCAGCAGAATACGCTAAGTGTAGTATCGCTACTTTTAAACGTCGCATAAAGGAATATAAACAGCAAAAAGAGGAGGTTTAATAGCCCCCTCTTTTATTGTGCATATTTAATTTGATTTTTGTACATATCCTATATATATATGGTATTGGTATTGCTATTTATATCTAAATTTATTTTTGCACAATAAAGTACAATTTTCTATTTGTTTTTACCACAACATCTTTTATACTTTTTACCACTTCCGCAAAAACAAGGCTTTTTTCTTCCACCAGTGTTTGGTTCTGTTTTGCTTTTAGGTATATAAGGATTTTCTTCAAAATAGTGATCTAAATAAACAATATTTCGATCTGTTAGTTCTGTTCTATAAACCGGTTTAAATTGTTTAGATACTTTATTTTTTAAATGCTTAATTGATTCTGGTTCCATTAGAAAATTAATTAAATCTTCTTCGTCTGGTACATCACCTTTCCAAGCATCACTATATTTTATTAAGACGTGAGTGTCTGATTTTTTTCCAAATCCCCCATAATAACTTTCAGGATTCGTGAAAAACTTACCTAATGTTGAAACATCCGTTATATATACTCCATCTAACTCTAAAGGAGTGTAATTATAAACATTTGTACAAAGAATCTTTATGATATTACTTTGACAATCCAAATCAAATCTCAATTTTTCATTAATAATTTCAAAATCTTGTTTTAAAATCATTTCTCTTCTATTTAATTGTTCAATTCCTTCTTTAATAATATCCATATTTTTAAAATGGTCTTTCCCTGTATATGGTTGGAACATGTTCTTAAATTCTATGATAATAGTTGTATTACCCATTTTAGCAATTAAATCATATTCAATTTCCTTCCCATCAGAAGCCGCAAACTTAATATTACTTTCTATATTCAAATATTTGTTCTTTTCAAGTATTCTTGTTACTGATTTTTCAAATCCAAAACCTTTTTTTGCAATTTTAAAACCACACTGTTTAATCCATTCTTGAACAGCTTTTTGTATATTTAAGTGAGTAAATAAATACGGCGTATATATTACAGTTTGGTTATCAATATGTACTAAAGGTTTAGAAAATAAGTCGTATCCTCGATTTAAGGTTGAACCATACACAAAAATATCTATTACCCTTAAAGAAAGTTCTTCTGAATAACCTTTAATTATTGAAAATGATTTAGCTAACTTGTCTTTCCGTATTTTCGGTACTAAGAAACTAAAATCACCATCAATACCTTCTTCTGGATATTTTTTATCTTCGCTAATAAGGCTAATAGTTATCATAAATTCTAAGAAATTTAAAATCAAATCCACATTAACTTCATTTTTAGACAATTTAAAATAGTATTCATCTAAAAATTTCAGTTCAATGTCAATTTTTTTTTTTGCTATCACCTTAATTGTGTTATATTCTACTTCCGTTAAATTATTAATAAGATCTAATGTCCCATATTTTGATAATTTCTTTATAAGTTCATAGGCTTTTCTTACATCACTTTCCTGTGCTTTAGTTGTTAGTAAGGCCTTGGAGTTAATTTGATAATTTAATCTATTCACACCGTAAAAGTTAGCTAATTCAACTTCTTCTATCTTTGGTACATAACAAAATATATTCTCATTAGTTTCTGTAGTCTTCTCAATGAAGAATCCCCAGTCTTCGTATTTAAATTTTTCCCATAAAGTAGTTAGAACTAAGCGTTGTTGTGTTACATATAGTAATTCTTCAAATCCTCCATCATTATATGGAGAAATTTTATTTTGAACTATTGGGCTTCCTAATTTCTCACTTCTTTTTTTGAAATATAAAAAAGGTATAATCAAATTGATAATTTCTACTAAAGTATCTAATATTTCATTTAGAGAGACTTTTACTTCATGACCTATACTTTCAAATTCATGTGATTTGTTCGCAACAAATTCATCAAATCCTGTGAGTATATTTTTATTAATTGGACTATATTTATCTGTTTTGGAAAGTGTATATTGATCTTGTAAATAGCTTAATAATGTCTGAATTTGAATATCAAGTGGTTTTTTAATAAATTGATTCGCATTTAGTCTGTCCGTATTAGTCGATAAATTAAAATATAAACTTTCATAAACTCCATAAATTATATATATATCATTTAAAAATTTTGGTGGAAACTCTGTTGATTTCTCAAATATTCCATCTACAACATCAGTTAAAAAGGTAAAATCATTTATTGTATAATCCATACTTATTACATCTTTAAAAAAACTTTGAAAGACTATATTTCTTTTAAAATTTCCTGGATTGCTTTGAAACAACTCAAACAAGTTATCAATAAAATTTTGTTTATCTACTAAGTATGTACTTTTTAATTTTTCCATAACAACACCCCTATTCAGTAAAATTTTACCATGAGTCCAGAGTTGAGGACAACGGCTTGGTGCAAAAAATGAATGCCTATATTTTAGAAACTAATCTAATAGAATCTAAAACATAGACAGCCATTTGCTTATGTATGTACATGAATCCGTCATTTGAGGTATCCGTATATGTATGCCCTTGTTATGTGTCCTTTCGAACAATTCACCTACTATCTACTTCTGCCCCCGGATAGTGCTTGTAATCCTTTATACTTGCCTTACACGTAGCGTAAATGCTTATCCTACTGTTACGAGGAACTCGGCAACAATTACAATCAACGGTGAATACTGCTTAGCCGTAACTAATCAGATCTTCCACTCCTAGCCGTTAATGGTCGCTAACACCATTCAGATACTTGCACTAACAAGGAAGTACTTTATTGTATCCTAGACTTAGTTATTGCAGCGGTTAAGTCATAACCTTTCAAGTTTATTTTTGATTGGTGTGAGTAGGCATTCCACCAAAGAATTTTACCTAAAAAAGGCAATAGGAAACTAGACCTTTACAGATTTACTTTTTTTCAAGTAAAATAAAGGCATTGAAATTCGTATTTAATTTACAAGGTTAAAACGATTTGTACTAACGTGTCGCAAAACACTTAGGACGTGGGAAGGTGTTAGTTGCACCTTCTCTTTTTTTGTCTATTTAATCCTCACTTTATTAAGTGGTGATTTAATCCTCCCTATTTCAAGAATTGTTTCTGTTACCAAACCTCTTAAATAATTCGATGTAATTTGAGTATCATAATGCCCCATTAAACGACTTAAACTGTAAATATCCAATCCGTTTTTTAGCTACTTATGTGCAAAGTAATGGCGGCAATCATGTGGTGAACATCTAACCTCTTTTCTCACGCCGGCATTTTTACAATGTTCCTTTAGAATCTTATTTATCCGCGAACGTGATAACCTCATAGCTGATTGATCTAAAAAGTAATAGCCCTCTATTTCGGCTTTACGCTTACGTTTAAAACGGTGTTTCTTTAGTTCTTCATATTTCCGCATATACTTTCGCATGATCTGTGATATATAAATTTGCCGCTGCTTAGATCCTTTACCATTAATCGTAATATGTTTAAATGGAACATCACTTACTTTAATATCACATAGTTCACTAACACGTATTCCAGTATCAAATAGCATAATTAAAATTAACTTATCGCGTACATTTGGTTTCTTCTTCAACGTCACACAGTATTCTTTTTACTTCTTCATCTGTAAACGTCTTAATGATCCGCTTTTCTTCCTTCAAGTTTTTAATACGTCGCATAGGATTTTTAAACTCATCAATCCATTCTTCATCTACTAGCCCATTAAAGAACACCCTTAATGTAGCTATGCTGCTATTAATCGTTATCGCTTTCTCAACGCCTAAACTTAAACAATGGCGGATATATTCTTTAATATGTCGCGGTGTTACATCTTCAATTTCTGTAATACTGTATTCCTCTACCATGAAGGTAAGCCAACGATTTAAGCGATATGTAGTTAACTCCATATACTTTTCTTTACGCCCTTGTATTTGCTGATTAATTTTAAAGTCATCAATCAACTCACTAATTTTAACCAAAACAAAAAGACCCCCTTAAAAGTTACTTGTTATAAATAACTAAAAAGAGAGTCTTATATTTAACATATGAATAGTTGCACGTTAATCACATATTTAGGGATTAACAACTGCATTAGACATTGGTATGACTGCCTTTACACCTTTTATAGGTATAAAGTATTATTCCCACTCAATCGTAGCTGGTGGTTTACTCGTAATGTCATACAGTACGCGGTTGATGTGTGCTACTTCGTTTACTAAACGAACAGATACTTTTTCTAGAACGTCCCATGGGATACGTGCCCAGTCAGAGGTCATACCGTCGATAGATGTTACTGCACGGATACCGATTGCGTAGTCATAAGTTCTTGCATCTCCCATTACACCGACGCTACGGATATCAGGAAGTACAGTGAAGTATTGCCAGATATCGCGTTCTAAACCAGCTTTAGCGATTTCTTCGCGTAGGATTGCATCTGATTCACGCACGATTTCTAGTTTCTCTTCTGTTACTTCTCCTAATACTCGGATAGCTAGTCCAGGACCTGGGAATGGTTGACGCCATACGATTTCATCCGCTAAGCCAAGCTCTGAACCTAACTCGCGAACCTCATCTTTAAATAAAGTTTTAAGAGGTTCAATTAGCTTGAATTGCATGTCCTCTGGAAGTCCACCAACATTATGGTGAGATTTAATCGTTTGAGCAGTAGCTGTACCACTCTCGATAATGTCTGTATAAAGAGTTCCTTGTGCTAGGAAATCCATACCTTCTAGCTTAGAAGCCTCATCATCAAAAACATAGATAAATTCATTACCTATAATTTTACGTTTTTTCTCTGGATCAGATACTCCAGCCAATTTACTCATAAAACGCTCACGAGCATCAATTTTAATAACGTTCATATTGAAGCCTTCAGTGAAGGTTTTCATTACACCTTCTGCTTCGCCTTTGCGAAGTAGATTATGGTCAACGAACATACAAGTCAGCTGGTCACCAATTGCTTTATGGATTAACACTGCAACTACAGAAGAATCTACTCCGCCGCTTAGTGCACATAGAACTTTTTTGTCTCCAACTGTTTCTCGGATTTTTTCAATTTCCATCTCGATGAAGCTTTCCATTGACCAATCACCTTTTGCTTTACAAACATCAAATACGAACTGGCGAAGTAATTCTAATCCGTATACAGAGTGACGAACTTCTGGATGGAATTGTACTGCATATAAGCCTTTTTCAACATTAGCCATTGCTGCAATGTCACAAGATGGACTTGTAGCGATTACCTCAAAACCTTCTGGAGCTGCTGTCACATGGTCTCCATGACTCATCCACACTACATGGTTAGAAGGAAGATCACCAAACAATGTCGTTGGATTCTTTATATCTATTTCAGCTCTACCATATTCTCTTGTAAAAGACTTTTCTACTTTTCCACCAAATTGATAAGCCATCAACTGCATTCCATAGCAAATTCCCAAAATCGGAATATTTAAGTCATAGATTGCTTTGTCAATGTGAAAAGCGTTAGTGTCATAAACAGAATTTGGACCACCAGAGAAAATAATTCCTGTAGCGTTCATTTTTTTTATATCCTCTGCTGTTACTGTGTGAGGATGTAACTCACTATAAACTCCGAATTCACGGATACGACGTGTGATTAGTTGATTGTATTGACTACCGAAATCTAGAACAACAATCTTTTCTTGCTCTTTCAACAATGGAGTTGAAGACATATGCATTCCACCTCTTCTAATATTTGTGCCAATTCACTACGTATACAAAAAAACGCGTGCGAAAGTATCCTCTTTCTACGCGTTTATGCTTACTACATTAAAAGGTGAATGCCGCCACCTAAAAAAGGCATGACTGCATTCACCTTCATAGTCAAGTTATTAATGGTAACTTGGTAGAAACATCCGAACCATATTATCGGACATATACGAGGGCAACTGGTCAATTTAATTTGACTTCAGTTTACAGGTTGTTGAGGTTAAAATCAACCGCTTAGCTGATTGATTAAATATTCCCAACTTTCTCTAATTGACGCGTAATTGAGTTCAGTTTTATTGTTACCATAAAATCCTTGTTGATACGCTTTAGTTAGCCTTATCATATGAGTATCGCCAAAGTCCTTGTCTACTTTTCGTGCAAAGTCCATCAAGGTTTGACCTTGCTCTCTTACAAGGCCGCGACGACTCAATTGCCGTAGCAGCTGATGATACATTTTTTCGAAGGAATTCCAGTCATTTTTTCGCAGCCTTGATGTTGGGATTAAAACCTTTGACAACCATTTGCCTCGGTGTATGTAGGCAAATAAGCTTAAGATTCCAAGGATAATGACAAACCAAAGGATTGTCACTTTCTTCTTACTTATCCAGTCTATAATGGTTTGTAAAAAAGCTGTAAAGCTGAAAGACACTTCATCCTCTTTTTTAGATCCTTCGCTCTTAGGAGTTTCCTGTTGTTCTTCTGGCGTTAGTAGTTCGTCTGTCTGTTTCTCAACATCGTATACAATATTAGCGCTTGAAGAGAAGCCGATCGTTGGCTCAAACGTTATCCATCCCACATTTGGAAAATAAGCTTCTACCCATGAGTGTGCGTTATTGTTCGTTATCTCATAGACATCTCCCAAATTCTCCATATTCGTACGATCCCCAGGTGCAAAGCCCTTCACCCAACGTGCTGGAATATCAATAGAACGAAGTAAAACTACCATAGATGTAGAAAAGTTATCGCAATACCCTACCTTCGTATCAAACAGAAATTGGTCTACGTAATCGGTGTCCTTATCAGGTATTGCAGCCATTGTTTGGTTGTAGCTAAAACTATTTGATCTAAAATATCTTTCAATACTATTCGCCTTATCATAGAGGCTTGACTTGTCTTGTGTAATACTAACTGCTAGCTCTCTCACTCTATCTGGCAATGTATCTGGTAGCTGCAAATATCTATCAAAATCACTAGATAATGAATTCAAGCTCTCTGTATTAGTAGCACGCAACGCTTTCAGGCTGTACGTAGGCTCACTAAATGAAACATTGTAATCCCATAGACTAGAATTAGAGCTATTAAGAACCGAAATTTTTTGATTTAATGGGTTTCGTGTAAACATTGCTTCTTCATTTGTTTGTATGCTTTTAATGCCATATGGCTGAAGGATTAACGGAAAATCTTGTGCCATAACTATGTTGGCATCTGTTGTTAAATTATCTTCTCCTGGTGGTATATCGCTTTCAAATATCTCTCCAATTCCAAAGTTTTGAAGCTCTACCTCACTCTCCGACTGAATCCACCCTTTAGAGGTATATGTGTCCTTTGTTTCTACCTTCCAATATTGTTGTGTATTTACATCTGCCCAAAAAATAGGCGTATCATCGCTTTGGAAGGCACCACCTAACTGTTCATCATTTTCTCCATATCCAACCTTCTTTATGCCGCCTGTACCTTTCACTCCTCCCTCACGCTCGTCCACTTCAAGAGTAGAAGTAGTGAAAAAAGGAACAGGATCTGGCCAGATTGGTCCTGCTTTTGGCAAAGCATAAGCTGTGATACCGCTAATTGCAAGCAGCAGTATTAAGCTGCCGATGGAAGCAGTAATAAAAGTACCTTTAAGTGATATATTATTCTCTACCAATAGCTTTTGAATGTACAATAATCCCATAATTATAAATCCAGATATTAGAGTAGTGACTATGGAATCTTTACCACTATACGGGCTAAATGCATCCAAAATGGTTATAAATAATACCGTGAGGATAAAAAATAGCAGAAGTGTCTTCCGAACTCTAATCCAATAATTTAATAAGTAGGTCGTCATCCAAAGCAATACAAAAAATAAAAACGTACGGAATGGATCAGTAATCGCTCCCCATTCTTGACTAAAAATAGCAGACAAGTTATGTAGAAGCTCTACACCAAGATAATCTAAAGAAACCTTCGAGAAAAAGGAGTAATCAGTGTATATATAAACTATTATCCAACATATAAATAATAACTTAATAGGTATAGCAAGCTTCCAATCCAATTTAATAAAGTAAAAGAAGAATGAGATGGCCAAATAAAAGACAAACAATGACAAATGGTCTGTATCTGTCAATTCCATTACCGGCTTTAACCATTCCACCATCAAAAGACAAGTAAATATATAAATGAGAAGAGAAACTATTTTCTGCTGGTAGCTTTCTTTCATGAGCGATTCACCTCCATAAACGCTTGGGCAAAACGATCCTTCGTAATATTATGAACTTCAACTCCTCTACTTTTCGCATACTGGTAGAGGGCATTTTCATTTTTATTTGGTTTTTCGTCTTTATTTTTCACGACAAAACAACGACACACTCGCAGGTTTCCAGCATTTCGTTGTATCCCATCAACCCACTCATGTGTTAACTCGCTAGTAATGTATAACAATGAAGTTGCTTGAGCCAAAGTAGGCTCTTGCGATATTACTTGATCGATTGGCTTGTCTAAATCTGGCTGTACCTTCGTTAGATGATAAAGCACTCTATGAAGCTGTTCCTCATTTTCTACATTCTGTACGAAAAAACGATTCTGCCCTATAGATAGAAAAGCGCTACTAGCTTGGTGACGGACAATCGCCTGCATAATAGATGCAGATAAATCTACCACGTCCTCGAACATAGGAGACAAAGTCCGATCGATTAATATAAACAAATCCTGTGATTGACGATCCTCAAATTCCTTTGTTTTAAGGGTTTGAGTACGAGCAAATGACTTCCAGTGTATCCAGGATACTCGGTCCCCGGGCTGATAGGAGCGAACCCCCGTAGCCATAGAAGTATCCTTCATAACCTGAATTCTTGAGGCCGCTGCTCCCTGATCATACCTAGTTTCGATAGGAATATAAACCATATCCACTAGATTTGGAAAGACGAGTAAGGTTTTAGTATTAGGAATAAATACATTTTTTTTCACCCATCCGAACAAATCGCTTATTTCGATTGATGTTCCTTCTAATACATGCTCCCCACGAGGCATATGTTCAATTTCATATGTCCAGGTAAATTCTTTTTTCATACCCCAAAAGATGAGCTGTTTCTTAGAGCCTGTATGCAAAAGTGAATTACTCACTCTTTCTTCAAACCAAACAAACAGCAAGGGAAAGCTATCATTTCTTGTCACCTTGATTGTTGCAGAGAATTTTCCTCCGCTATATACCTTTCGTGTTTCAATCGTCCGCTCGGCCTCTAATTTGGATAGAGGATAAAAAAACAGGAGCACCGAATATAGAGCTATAGGGACAATGAGGTAAAAAAGAAACCAGCTCACAAATCCTCCCTGGAACATTGCGTAAACAAAAGCGACCACTAATAGAAGGAGGACTCCACCAATACCTTTAAGTTTCTTAAATCCCTCTAACCAACTATTCATCCGTTTACCTTCCTCTTTATAGGGACAGAAGTTCTTTTTACAACACGAGAAAGTACTTCCTCAGAGGATATACCATCATATCTTGCCTCTGGTCGAAGGATCACACGATGTCCAAAAACAAATGGCACTAAATACTGAATATCATCTGGAATAACATAGTCTCTCCCCTGTAACAATGCATACGCTTGTGAAGCACGCATTAGAGCAATAGAAGCACGAGGACTTACCCCTAGGTAAATATATGTATCAACTCTAGTTCTATTAGCAAGGTCTACAATATAGCCCTTCATGGTTTGATCCACGCTAACATGTTTCACTTGCTTTTGAAGATGAATAAGCTCTTCCAACGAAATGACTGGTTGAAGGCTGTCAATAGGAGAGGCATGCTCTAATCTATTTAACACTTCAATTTCTTCACTTGGATGTGGATAGCCCATTTTCACTCTCATCAAAAAGCGATCTAACTGAGCTTCTGGCAATGGATATGTACCCTCATGCTCTATAGGATTTTGGGTTGCCATAACAAAAAATGGCTTTGGTAGCGGCATAGTAATACCATCGATTGTTATTGATGATTCTTCCATTCCCTCCAATAACGCAGATTGTGTTTTTGGCGATGTACGATTAATCTCGTCAGCCAACACAATATTTCCTAAAATAGGTCCAGGTCGAAACTCAAATTCCATTTCCTTAGGATTATATATAGATACTCCTAATACATCTGATGGTAATAAGTCTGGCGTAAATTGTATTCTCTTAAACTCTGCTCCAATAGATTTAGCGAGAGCTCGTACCATCATAGTTTTACCCACTCCTGGTACATCCTCTAGTAATACATGTCCATCTGCCAAAAGTGAGATGACTGCTAATTCCGCAATGCTTTTCTTCCCTATCATAACTTTCTCTATGTTAGTAATAATTGCTTGAATCTGTGCTTGATCCTTCATATGGTTTCCCCCAAAACTATCATTAAATGATTAGTTAGAAAATTTTTATAATACACTCTAAGCATAACGAAAATAAAAGGATAAAACAATTTAAAAATTACTTATCCTATATAAAGAGTTATATTCTGCCAATTTTTTTGAATCCAAAATCTAGCTTAAAACTGTCTAAAATCTCTGCTGTAAAATTTATAATATATGAATTTAGTATCCAGTTCTTAATCCTATTTTTAAAATTTATAAAGCTGTACCTTAATTTAGACGACACTCATTTAAAAAGGATATATTTTGGAACTCAATCTATTTCATAATTTCAATTTAGTTAATGATATACGAACAAAAGAAGAATAGGCGGATACGTTCAGTAGGTAGAGCAATTAAATATATAGTTTTAATAAAAAGATAACTAAAAATAGTTCCCCTTTGATAAACGCAATAAAAAGCATGAAATTTCTATCTCTAGAAATTCCATGCTTCTATTACTTCCAAAAGTCATCGAAGATAGTTATTGGTAGCTGTCGTTTATGCTCGGAACGGTCGTAGAAGCCAACAATCTTTTCTTCTACTTCCTGTGATACCGTTTTTCCTTCTAAATAGTCGTCAATGTCATCATAGCTTACACCTAGAGCAACTTCATCTGGTAAAGCAGGACGATCTTCCTCTAAATCTGCAGTCGGAATCTTCGTATAAAGATGCTCCGGTGCTCCTAGATGTTTTAACAATTGTTTACCCTGTCTTTTATTCAAACGGAAAAGAGGAGTTAAATCTACTCCACCATCTCCATACTTTGTATAAAATCCAGTGACTGCTTCGGCAGCGTGGTCAGTACCAAGTACAATTCCATTATGCATTGCTGCTATAGAATACTGTGCCTTCATACGTTCTCTCGCCTTTTCGTTCCCTTTAGCAAAGTCGCTTAAGGTGATGCCAGCTTCCTTCAATGCACGGTCGCTCGCATCTACTGCTTCTTTAATGTTAATAGTTACACGCTTGCTTGGCTGGATGAAGCTTAATGCATCCTGGCGATCAGATTCATCAAATTGGACACCGTATGGCAGGCTTACAGCGATAAATGTATAAGTACCTGCGCCCATCTCTTCATTCAACTCATCTACTGCCATCTGGGCAAGCTTACCAACTAGTGTAGAATCCTGTCCTCCAGAAATACCTAATACCATGCTTTTTAAAAATGGATGCTTCTTTAAATAGTCTTTCATAAAATCGATACTTATACGAACTTCCTCTTTCGGATCAATCTCAGGCTTCACCTTCAAGGCTTCGATAATTTCTCTCTGTTTTTCAGACATTTTAATTCCCTCCATTATGTGCTATAAAATTATGTTCCATTTCCTTCACTTCTCGAATGTTACGCATTTTATTGTCCCAACACTTTTGGCTTAAATCGACTGGGTATTCCTCTGGGTTCAGAGATCGTTTATACTCCTCCCAAAGTAAATCTAGATTTTCATGAGCATATTGACGAACCTCGGTGAGCTCTGGATTTTCATATATGACTGCCCCGTTCTCTATAACCTTTACGTGTAATTCCTTTGCCTCAAAGTTCGTGACAAATTTAGAAACGAACGTATGAACAGGGTGGAACATTTTTAGACGTTCCTCGTGGGTAGGATCCTCGTCATGCATCGTAATATAATCACCTTCTGCTTTACCATTTTCTTTATCAATGATACGGTAGAGTCTTTTTTGGCCAGGAGTAGTCACCTTTTCAGTTGTAGAAGAGATTTTAATAGTATCCTCCATCTCTCCGGCCTCGTTTTCTATAGAAACAATTTTGTATACTGCTCCTAGTGCAGGCTGATCATAACCTGTGATGAGTTTAGTACCGATTCCCCAACTGTCTACTTTGGCACCTTGAGCTTTTAAGTTCAAAATTGTATACTCATCTAAATCATTTGATACAACTATTTTGGCATCTGGGAATCCAGCAGCATCTAACATTTTTCTTGCTTCCTTCGATAAGAAAGAAATATCTCCTGAATCTAGACGAATACCGATAAAGTTTATTTTGTCTCCTAGCTCCTTAGCTACCTTGATAGCAGTTGGTACACCTGTTTTCAAGGTGTTATAAGTGTCTACTAGGAATACACAATCCTTGTGTCTTTTCGCATATGAAAGAAAAGCATCGTATTCACTCTTATATGCCTGCACCATTGAATGTGCATGTGTTCCAGCGACTGGAATACCAAACATTTTTCCGGCACGAACATTGCTAGTTGCTTCAATTCCTCCGATAAATGCAGCACGGGTTCCCCATATAGCGGCATCCATTTCCTGAGCTCTTCTAGAACCAAATTCCATTGCTACTTCATCCTTGACCACCTGCTTGATGCGTGACCCTTTAGTGGCGATTAACGTTTGGTAATTTACGATGTTCAATAGTGCAGTCTCCACTAATTGTGCCTCAGCAAGAGTTGACTCGACTCGAATAATAGGCTCATTAGGAAATACTAATTCCCCCTCCTTCATCGAATAAACATCGCCAGTAAAGCGAACAGTTTTTAAATATTCAATAAAATCATCACGATACCCAAGCCCATTTTGTAAATATTCTAAATCACTTTCTGAAAAATGGAAGTCTCTTAAGTATTCGAGACATCTTTCAAGACCAGCAAAAATTCCATACCCATTTCCAAAAGGAAGTTTACGGAAAAATAATTCAAAAACTGCTTTTCTCTCATGCATATTATCAGCCCAATAGGCCTCTACCATATTTATCTGATATAAATCAGTATGTAATGCTAAACTGTCATCTGGATATTTTTTTCTCATGATGATCTCCTTCTCATAACTATTGAACTTAGTATACACTATTTACCCTTTTGCATGAAAATTAACCACTAGAATAGCGAGGATAAAGCTCCTTGGTTTCTGAGAAAAAGGAATAGCTGATTTCCGCTTTAGTTAAGATACTTACCGCGGATCCCCGTCGCTTACGCTTCGTTTTTAGGATGACTTATCTATCTTCCTCTTGTCGATTCAATCAATATGTAATAGATATTAATGCATAGGTAGCAAACTACTATTTATAAAATTACAAATAAATTTTTTTCCTTTTTGAACACTCAAAACCATTTAATCCTTTACCCCACAAGAAAACCAGCCCAAAACAGGACTGGCTAAGTGGCCTATCTTATTATTTACCTAAAGGGGATATGACCGTCAAGACATAATCGGCAACGGCGTCAATTTCCTCCTGCGTTAATGTATCTTTAAAGGATGGCATAGAAGTTCCTCCATTAGTGATTCGCTCTATTACGTTTTCTCTATTTTCCGCGAATTTACTATCCTGTAGATTCGGCCCATTATGTCCATTCGCACCTTGATCTCCGTGACAAGCTATACAGCTATTTGTGTATACTCCAAGGCCAAAATCAGAGCTAACCGTCTCGCCTTCCGTTTCTTCAGTAACGTCTACCTTTTCTTTTACAGAGCCATCGATCACTTGCCCTTCTGGTAAAGTGCCCCCAAGCTTAAAGGTATAGATTTTATCTCCATGCTTCGAGCCCGCTAAAGCATTACCTGCTGCATAAATTGAAATGTATTGTTCACCATTTATTTCATAGGTGATCGAAGGAGCATTGGCTCCTGCATCCATCATGTACTCCCATAATTGGTCGCCTGTTTTTGCGTCAAAAGCAATGAGTCTTCCATCGTTATGACCTACAAATACAAGGTTCCCTTTAGTAGTTAAAACCCCACTATATGCTTGTGCATCCCAGTTTTGCTGCCACACAATTTTATTTGTTTTCACATCTAACGCGGTGACTGTTCCTCTAACCGGCGCATTAGAAACTGGCTGCATTATACTTCCGATATACATTGAGCCTTCTTCAAAAGCTTCTTCTTCTTGTCTTGCAAATGAAAAATAATTATCATTCCCTAACACATAGAACAATTCAGTATCAGGATTATATGCAGAAGGTGGCCAGTTTGCTCCGCCTGCTGGACCTGGCTTAAGCGTAATCGGCTCCTCCCAGAAAGGAGTAAAAATGTCTCCTATTTGACCTTCAAATTCATCTCCTAGATCCTTATCCACGTCCTCCTGGAAAACTCCTTGAGGCACAAAAGCATCACCTACTGGGAAAGGTTGTGTTGGAGAGGTTTTTTGTTCTGCCAGTTGCGGAACTGGCTTCTCTTCAATTCCAATAAGAGGTGTCCCATCTGTCCGATCTAAAAAATACACCCAGCCAGTTTTTCCTGCCTGCCCTAGTCCCTTTCTCATAACCCCGTCCTTCTCTACGTCAAACAAAACAACAGGGTTTGCTGGATCCATATCCCATATATCATGATGTACTTCCTGGAAGTGCCAAACGTAATCTCCATTTTCAGCATTTATCGCAACAACTGAGTTAGCGTATAAATTGTCTCCCTCTCGATTACTACCGTCTAAGTCCGGAGCCGTATTGCCGGTAGCAAAGTAAATATATCCAAGCTCTGGATCAACAGCTGGAGTGTTCCATACAGGGCCTCCACCAGTCAACCATGAGTCATTGTCCGGCCATGTATCGCCATTTATATCTCCTGGTCCCGGTATCGTATAGAATCGCCATACCTCGTATCCTAAATCAGCATCATATGCCATTACACGACCACGAATTCCGTATTCTCCACCTGCTACACCGGTATAGACCTTACCATTATAGTAAAGAGGTGCACTAGTAACGGTATAGCCTTCCTCCCATTCTGCCACTTTTGTTTCCCACTGCAATTCCCCGGTTTTTTGATCAAGTGCGATTAGACGAGCATCTAGTAAACCAGCATATACTTTACCATCTCCTACGGCTAAACCTCTTGTTGTCCAGCCACAGCAAACGGTATCCATCTCTTGACTAATATCAGGTTCGTAGGCCCAAATTTGTTCTCCCGTTTTTGCATCTAGAGCAAAAATGTCATTTGCTCCAGTCGCCACGTACATAATTCCATCAACGACTAATGGAGTTGCCTCCCCCGAATACTTTGGCTCTGCCCCAGACCCTAAGCTCGTTACCCATGTCGGCTTCAAATCTCCAATATTTTCAGATGTAATCTGATCGAGAATAGAATACCTCCTATTATAGTAATCTCCCCCATGAGTCACCCATTCCTTAGAAGAATATTCTACTTTTATATTTGGATTAGATGGACTTGGTGTCACCTTTCCTTCTATCTTCTGCTCTTCTGTTTTGGTCTCCTGTACGACTTCCACTTCTTGTGGCACAACAGGCTGCACTTCTTCCTTGTTCTTGTCTGCAATAAGATAAAGCCCAAATATCACGACCATGGCAATACAGCTACCTACAAATATTTGAGATATGACTGATGATTCTCTTCTTCTACGCATTTCCTTTCCCCCCTTTATTATTCCGAACTACTAAAGAAAATAGATTCAATACACTACAAAATATGCGCAGAAATTATTTTTAATTCTCTCAAAAGGAAATACAGTCACATATTTAACAAATAAATGTGAGGTAACGTTAATAGAATTTCCTGTTCTATCGGGCCATGACTATTCAAATCTCTCTAAAGTTAAGAAAGTGCCAGCCTAGTAAACTATCTCCTCTCAAGCCTATTTTCCTATGTAGATTTTCACCTAGCTAAAGGCGGACAAAGGTATGTAATTGCATGGAAGCATATGCTTTCTTTTCGTAAAAAGAGCTTGCATGAAACCCAAGATTGACTACTCTTTTATTTTACGTTGATAATCACTCGCATCCATTTCTTCCTCTTAAAGCTTTTGTTTTACATATGATGGACATCCTAGTTGTTCGGAGCGACCTCCTAGTGGACAAACGCGCGGGGGCTCGATCCATGCCCCCTGAAAAGCGTCCAACGTAGCAGAAATCAACGGCAGAGAAGTAGATAAAAAAGCCCCGAAAATTTTACGAATAGTAAAATTTCCGAGGCTTCTGATTTTGTTAGGTGTGTTTTGTTCCAGCATTACTTAAATGATTATTTAGTTAAATCTTGGCAGCCCTTATAAATGAGGTTGAAGAGCTCTTCAATATCCTCTTCTTCTACACATGAGAAGGCTACACGGATATCCGTTTTATTGCTAGCAATAACACCGACTCCATACTGATCTAATAGGTGTAAACGAAGCGTTTCTGCATCTAGATTGTGAAGTTTTAGGCACATAAAGTAGCCAGAGTTAAATGGATAGTATGTCCAGTAAGCATCAAATTTTTCATTTGCGAGTACTTCTTTTGTTTTAATGGCTCTACCTTGCATAATGTTAAATTTTTCTTGCTTTTCCTTTGGGAATTCATCTGACTGAAGAGACTCAAGGATCATCGTTTGTGAAATGTGAGAACCACTAGAGATTGTACCTCGGATAATTCCCTTAGTTTTTTGCTCCAATGCATCTAAAACATCTGGCCCTGCTGCGTAGGTGATAAACCCAACGCGAAGACCCCAGACATAATTTTCTTTTGTTGCCCCATCTATTTTGATAGGTAAGATATTAGAATGAGCACCTGCAAGCAGAGCAAAAAGAGATTCCTTAATAGAATCCTCATAGAATAAACCAAAGTAAGCATCATCTAATAGTACTATTAAATTCAAGCCTCCATCTGCCGCTTCCTTCAAGGCTTCCACTATTGCTTCTCCTTCTTGAATAGATGGAGTAAAGCCAGTAGGATTGTTCGGGAAGTTTAACACGACAATTGCTTTTCCTGTTTGCTTCAATAGTGTTGTACGGAAACCTTCTACATCAAAGCCCCCATCTCCGTTAAATAGAGGGAATGTTTCTACTCTGCCACCTCGTCTAACTTGAAAGACTGTATTGTAGTTACCCCAATAATGATCAGGAGTAATTAACACATCTCCCGGATTCACAAATAGATCAGCAACAATACTTAACCCATGGGTTAATGCATTTGTAACAATTGGCAATCCAAAGTTTTTTCCTTGAAGAGAGGGGTTATCGATAAGTAATTTTTCCTTCCAAGCAGAACGAAGTGCTTCCTTTCCTTGCGGCGGAGCGTATGGATAAATGTCACTTGGATTATAATCTACTTTATTTTGGATGTGGCGAAAATGCATCGGCTCTCCATTTTCAATAGCTATTCCAATTGTAGCGTTAAAGCGGTGCGCTTTTTTCCCAGCCTCCGCACTTTGACTCAATATTCCTTTGGGATAGTATAAATCCTTGCCTAAATCGGATAACATATTAAAAATTGCTGGATTTTCTTTTTGCATCTTTTCATTTAATTGGACAGCTAAAGTATTCATCTATTGGTACCTCCAGAATTTCTATTTTAAAAACATTGTACTCTATTTTATTCAGGGATTGTATCCTTTCTCATAATATATTGAGTATTCCACGAGGTTGTCACGACTATTTATCTTCAATTTCTAGCAAAATAGGACAATGATCGCTGCCTAAAATATGCGAATCAATCGAAGCGCTCTTTAGTCTAGGAACTAACTTTTGAGAAGCAATAAAATAATCGATGCGCCAACCAATATTACGCTCCCTTACCTTACTCATATAGGACCACCACGTATAGGCACCCTCTTTGTCAGGATGGAAGTACCGGAATGTATCTACAAACCCTTCCTCCAAAAGGGAGGTCATTTTCCCTCTTTCCTCTATAGTAAATCCTGAATTTCCTCTATTAGATTTAGCATTTTTTAAATCTAGTTCGGCGTGAGCAACATTCAAGTCTCCACACATGAGGACGGGCTTTACTGTATCCAGCTGCTTTAAGTATGTACGCATTTCGTCTTCCCATTCTAATCTATAAGGGAGTCTTGTTAAATCACGTTTGGCATTTGGGGTATACACATTTACCAAGTAAAAATCCTCGAACTCCATCGTAATGATACGTCCCTCATCCTCCGTTTCAAATTCACCTACACCATATTTAACGGAAAGAGGCTTTATCTTAGTGAAGATAGCCGTTCCCGAGTACCCTTTTTTCAATGCATAATTCCAGTATTGCTCATAGCCTTCTAGCTCTAAGAGGATCTGACCTTCTTGAAGCTTCGTCTCTTGCAGACACACGACATCAGCATTTACTTCCTGGAAGTAATCTAAAAATCCTTTGTTTACACAGGCTCTTAACCCATTTACGTTCCACGATACTAACTTCATTTTAGTACCTCCCAATAAGAAAAGCGCATGGCGCCCTTGCAGTGTTAATTTTTCTATATATGTACTTACTCAAAAGCATACAGAGCAAAATATGCTTGATTTCACCGGAGTCTACGCCTAGTGCACCTATTGAAAAATATAGCACGAAAGCAAGACAACTTCTTTGTATTGAATAAAAACCCAATTTAAAAAGATCAGGTTAACTTTTCTATCATTGTATAACTCTCTTATTATAAAAGGAACCTAAAAGGTCTGTAAATTAACAAAGAGGCAAATGTATATAAGTCCTAATTGTGTGCCAATATACTTTGAGCAAATTTATTGATTTACAAAAATTTATGGTATATATTTATCTTGTATTCGAGATATACGAATCAAAGATAAAAGAAACGGAGAGATTAATCATGAGTAAAAGCTTTGAAGATAAAGTAATAATTATTACTGGAGCTGGTTCAGGTCTAGGCCAGGTAACGGCAGTAACTGTAGCGAAAGATGGCGCTAAGCTGGCATTAGTCGATTTAAATAGCAATGGTTTAGAGGAAACAAAAAAGCTAATTCTTGAAGTGGCGCCAGAGGCAGAATTGCTTCTAGTTACGGCAAATGTTGCAGATGAGGCAGCTGTGAAAAACTATGTGGATGAAACAGTAAACAAATTTGGGCGTATAGATGGGTTCTTCAACAACGCTGGGATTGAAGGTAAACAAAACCTTACAGAGGATTTCGGTATTGATGAATTCCACAAGGTAGTAAACGTTAATCTAAACGGAGTATTTTATGGCTTAAAATATGTGCTAGCTGAGATGAAAAAAAATGGAGCTGGTTCTGTAGTAAATACTGCTTCTGTGGGTGGTATTCGTGGAGTCGGCAATCAATCCGGTTACTCTGCTAGTAAACATGGTGTAGTCGGTCTTACTAGAAACTCAGGAATTGAATATGGTCAGTTCGGTATTAATATTAATGCGATTGCACCAGGTGCTATTATGACGCCTATGGTTGAAGCTTCTTTAAAACAAATCGGTGGTGAAGAAGGCTGGGAAGAAGCAGGTAAGGAATTTGTTTCAGCCAATCCTATGAAACGTTTCGGTAAACCTCAAGAGGTAGCAAACGTTGTGGCATTCCTGTTGTCGGATGAGTCTAAGTTTGTAAATGCTTCTGTAATTACAATTGATGGCGGACAATCATATAAATATTAATGGTTAGGCCGATTAGAATTTAACAATCAGCCTGCTCTAGTCTAGCTTCAACGCCTATATTTGCCTATCGATGTGCAGACATAGACGTTGAGGCTTTTCTTATTTAAACAGTAAAACTCTTAGTATTATTTCTTTGCCGCATTCATCAATAGATAAATAATACCCGCTAAAATGGCTATACCAAAGATAACTACTAAAAGACTAATCAACAACGCAACAAAACTCATTATTCTACACCCCTAACTATTTTTATAATTTGTTTCCTTGCCAATCTTCTTTCCTCTAATATTGTTTAGACAAGTAGTTTCTCTAATTCTCTTATACTCTCCACAATAAAAGTGGCATTCTCATTCTCTAACTCTTCTGCCGAACCATATCCATATGTTACTCCAATAGAATCGATGCCAGTTAAATTAGCACCGATAATATCATGCTTTCTATCTCCAATCATGACAAAGCTGTCAGTTGTATAATCTTCGAACTGGTCTAAAATATATTGAATGATCTCTGCCTTAGCTGACCTAGTTCCGTCTAATTCACTACCTACCACCAAATCAAAATATTCATCGATTTGAAAGTACTTTAAAATCTCAATTGCAAAAACGGTAGGCTTAGAGGTGGCAATTACAAGCTTTTTTCTTTCTGCCTTCAATCTTTCCAGTAACAATTCAATTCCCTCATAAAGTTCATTTTCATACATGCCAGTTTTTTTAAATCTCTCTCGATAAAACTCAATGGCTTGTTGGCATTGCTTTTCATCAAATCCGTAATACTCAGCAAAAGAAACCTGTAGGGGTGGGCCTATGAAGCATTCTAGCTTTTGAAGATCCAGCTCCACAATTCCCATCTTTTCTAGTCCATATTGGACAGATGCTGTTATACCTTTTTTAGGATCAGAAATTGTTCCGTCTAAATCGAATAAGATAATCTCAAGTTTTTTCATACTCCCACTCTTCTCTATTAAATTTTCTGTTACTACTATTATATCTTAGTTAATTTCATAAATAGCACTTTACCCGTAAAACACGAATTTTTGTCAATGAGTGATTGGAGCGACAGGCGGCAACACCAGTGGGATGATTGAGAAAGATAAGACATCACAAACGTGGGCGTAGAGGGCAGTAATGGATTATCGCTCACCCCCACGGAAGGCGTCCGCCTAATGCGGAAATCAATTATATTTTACTCTTTATTCTCTTCTCGATTGTTCGTGTTTCTTAATAATAATAGGAATTATGAAATTAACTCATCTAAATATTGCTTTCCTTTTTTAAAATAAAATTTATAATGGAAAGAACTAACAAAAAAGAGGGTGGATTATAGTGGAAGTTCAATCAATCTATGGGGATCTACCTCGATTAGA
Source organism: Psychrobacillus faecigallinarum (assembly GCF_014836595.1). Classification (GTDB taxonomy): domain Bacteria; phylum Bacillota; class Bacilli; order Bacillales_A; family Planococcaceae; genus Psychrobacillus; species Psychrobacillus faecigallinarum. The sequence continues at coordinate 29,059 of NZ_JACSQO010000012.1, forward strand.
AACGCAGAGGCTAGTTCTAAGAAAAATAACGCTAGAGGATGCAAAGAATATGTATACATATGCCTCCAATCCCGAAGTCTCCAAATATGTGACTTGGGATACGCACCATACGATTGAAGATACAAAGGAATTCATACGTTTTGTTCTGAGGCAGTATGAAAACAAAGGTATCTCCCCATGGGGCATTGAATATAAGGAAAACGGTAAGCTAATCGGAACAATCGACTATGTAGGGTGGCAGGCAAAACATAATAGCGCCGAAATTGGCTATGTCCTTTCTCAGGAATACTGGGGACAAGGGATAACAACAGAGGCTGCAAGGGAGTTAATCCATTTTGGATTTACCCATATGGATTTAATAAGAATACAGGCTAGATGCTTTATAAAAAACATTGGCTCCTCCCGCGTTATGGAAAAAGCCGGCATGTCCTATGAGGGAGTTATGTGAAAAGGGATGAAGGTAAGAGGTAACCATGAGGATTTGAAGATTTACTCTATTTTAAAGGAAGATTTCTCTCTCTAAAAACCAAATGAGCTTGGGACAAAACCCACCTTAAAAATTTAAGCATCGGTGTTCTCCGCTACAGCGGACGCTTTCCTGGGGGCACGGGTCGAGCCTGTAGTCTCTCACACGCGCTTGTCCCCTAAGAGTCGCGGCCATCGCTCCGAACAATTTCTTCGACACCAAGTGAAAACTGTATATATTTTAAGTAAAAAGAGGACATCTGTAGTGAAATTAATAATTACCAAAACGAATTTCACTCAGAAAGAAGTATCCTTCTCGTTGGGGATTATTACCAGATTCAACTCACAGCATTTTTACGTTGCTTGAATTTACTCATGTCCCAGCCTTTTCTTCATTAGTTAAATGCCTTCAAGCTCTCAAGTGTAGCTCCTAGAAATTTAGCCAGCTCTAGCATTCCATATTTGCCTGCTTTTTCTTCTGCATCCGCATTATAATTTGTATTTGTATTGACGTCATACGTGTAAACTTCTCCGTTACTATCTCGAATAAATTCGATGCCTGCAACGTCAATATTGTTTGCTTGTAGAAAGGCTTCATAACGAGCAATCCAACCTTCATCTAGATTTTCTTTAATCTCAAATTTTGGTTTAACTTCTGGCTCTTCCCCAACTGGACAGAACGCATCACCAATTTGACAGGAGTCTGCCGGGCAGAGCTCGAAGCCCTCCGAGGTATCTACTCTAACTGCATATAAGTATTTTCCCCCTACAAACTCTGCTCTAGTAATATATGATTCTGGCGATTGGATATACTCCTGAACTAGTGTGATGCCATCCACTGGATCTTCAAAAAGTGACCCATATACATATTCCTTTAATGCATCGATTGTTTGGAACAATTGCACCCCTAATCCTTTACCAGCTCTATTATGTTTAGTGATAAAAGGGACTTTCCCTAATTTTTCTGCTGCTGAAACGATATGCTCCTTGCCAACAGCAGCAATTGTCTTCGGAGTTCGAATACCACTTGCCTCTAGCGCAGTGTACTGATTGATTTTGCTCAACTCTAGATTTAATGCTTTAGTTCCATTGAATACTGTTCTTCCATGGTGCTCCAACCACGTAAGTACGCCACCTGCCAATTCTGGTGCATATCTATGTCCTCTAGTGTGAGAAGATGCACTCATACGATTATAGAAAACGCCATTTGGTGGCTCTATTGTCAAGTCCACAATTCCTTTGTCCAAGTGCCAGGTCTCATAAGGCAACTCCAGCTCTTCTAATCGTTTGGTTAAATGAATTGTCCACTCATCATTTTCATGGATAATATAAATTTTTGACATATTAGCAGCTCCTTATCGTTTATTTATTACTTTCCTTATTTGTCGGGCCTTAAAACTTTACCTAGTAAACCACTTGCTTTTATATTACTTTACTACACTAAAACAAATTAAACAATATTCGGACTATTAAAATCATTGCTCAATGAAAACCTAAGTATAAATCACAAGTCCCGTTCACTATTTTAAATTGATAGTTAGTCGGACTTAGCTCTGCCTATGGTAGTCTAGCTACTGAACCTTAAAATTGACGTTTTCCTACTATGTATTATAAATAGGAAAAGGCTGTAGACATTTTCAAATTTCTTTGAATCTCTACAGCCTGAGCACTATTTAATGTGTCTTTCTCTAATTAATACGGATCTGATTCGTGGCTATTTTCTACTGCTTGCTGTGGGGCTTTTTCACCGTCTACATCTCCAAGCGGATGCTGACTAGAGCCACCTTTTGGTGCATTTTTTAAACCTTCTCTTAGAAGTCTTCCGTATTCTTCATCCGCTTCTTCTGCCAAGGAAATCATCTTGTCTTGGATTCTTTGATCACATTTAGATAAATCATTTATTAGATTAGACAACAATTCTGTCTTCTCCCATTGTTCAAAATTACGGTAAGTTTCTCCTGCTTGTTTCGTATTATTTTGACGATCTATCGACTCTCTAACTAAGTTTCCCTTAATCATCGGAGTATATTCTTTGCCAGTTTGTTCAGCCTCATGCAAGCCATCTAAAATTGAAGGCTCATAATTTATGTGAGGATTTTGGAAGGGCCCTCTATCTAAACGGTATGCCATTTGTCCGCCAGTTTGATTGGTTGCAACACGTTTCTTTGGAGAATTGATTGGCAACTGTAAGTAGTTAGCTCCAACACGATGTCGCTGTGTATCTGAATACGAAAATGTTCGTCCCTGAAGCATTTTATCATCTGAGAAATCCAAGCCATCTACTAGTACACCTGTACCGAACGCCACCTGCTCCACCTCAGTGAAATAGTCCTGTGGATTTCGATTTAAAACCATTTTTCCAACCGGCATCCAAGGGAATTGATCGTTAGGCCATAGCTTGGTGTCGTCTAGTGGATCAAAATCTAGTTCTGGATGATCACCATCACTCATTATTTGAACGTTTAACTCCCACTCAGGGAAATCTCCCTTTTCAATAGCATCGTATAGATCTTGCGTAGCATGGTTAAAGTTTTTTGCTTGAATTTCTTCAGCTTCTGCTTGAGTTAAATTGCGTATTCCTTGTTTTGGCTCCCAATGATACTTTATCAGGACTGCCTCTCCCTCTTTATTAACCCATTTGTATGTGTTTACCCCAGAACCCTGCATCATACGGTAGTTTGCGGGAATACCCCAAGGCGAATAAATGAATGTGACCATGTGGAATGACTCAGGTGAGCTTGCACAAAAATCAAAAAATCTTTCTGCATCCTGAATATTAGTAACAGGGTCTGGTTTAAAAGCATGAATCATGTCTGGAAATTTCATCGCATCACGGATAAAGAAGATTTTCAAATTGTTACCAACCAGGTCCCAGTTGCCGTCTTCTGTATAGAACTTTACTGCAAAACCTCGTGGATCTCTCAATGTTTCAGGGGAATGTCCTCCATGAATAACCGATGAAAAACGTACAAAAAGCGGAGTTTTTTTACCTTTTTCTTGAAATATCTTCGCCCGAGTATATTTTGCAATGTCTTCATCCCCGACTGCTCCATACGCTTCAAAATACCCGTGTGCTCCAGCTCCGCGAGCGTGAACGACACGTTCAGGAATTCGCTCTCTGTCAAAATGGCTAATTTTCTCGATAAAATCATAGTTCTCTAATGTTGCTGGGCCACGGTTTCCAACCGTTCTTATATTTTGGTTGTTTGTAATTGGATGCCCCTGTCTATTTGTCAGTGTATCCTCTGTCTCGCGGTTAGTTTCATTTTTAGAATGATCCTTTGCCATCTTTCATCCTCCTAAGCTTAAACTTTACTTCGTCTTCATTCTGTCCAAAAGTAAAAGTAAATATTCTAGCAAAGGAGAAAGGAAGTAGCTAATATGCAAGTTCCTTCCACTTAGATGCATCACCTAAATTGTTATTTAAAAAATAATACTGAAAGTGCCCTTCATAAATCTGGTGAAGCGCTGGGTGCTCTGCAATATGATGTGGTTGAACTAAATAAGTAGGAGTGTCTATGCTTAAAGTAGAAGATTCATTCATAATCGTAGCTACAAATTGAGAACAAAAATATGCATTTTCCCGATGAATTTTCAATCGAAGGGCAATTCCAAACAAACCAAGCAAATTATATTTATACCTATCTTGTTCCTCCCGAAATGCAAGTACTCTGTTTTGCATTTGCTCAAATTCACTTAAAGATATCTTGCATTGAAAAATAGAACAGTTGGCGTTTTTAAACACCCCGCCCCTCGCGTTTTCTTGAACAAAGCCACCATTAATTGGGTTATATCTCTGTTTTCTACCGAAGCTATACATCTCATTCAATTGCTCATCAAAGGCAATCGACGCGTGATTTCTGTTTCTTCCCGTATACATTCCAATCATTTTAGAAAACCATGTACTTGTGTCACTTAATATAATATAGACCGTCTTCTCCACTTTTCCACCCCATCAACAAGATGCTCTCTTTTTGTTCCTTCATCATCTCTTATTTAAGAGGATTTACTGAACAGTCTGCAGGAGGAAATCAACTAAGACCTAAGATGTATTTTTTGAATTTATTGGCAATATAATCGAATTTATAATTAATTATATTTAAAAATTAGACAAATAGAAAGAATCTGTTGTGTAGGTAGGCAAATATCAGTTTATTAATGATTGTAGATTATATTTATTATTGATAAAATTCTTTCGTTACATAGTTCTTGTGAAATAGTATATTAAAGAAAATTTTGTCTTATATAGGAGGATAATAATGTCTAATTATAATAGAGAAGAACTATTTTTATTAAATAACGTACTACTTGCTCTATTTTTAGTAGCAGATTTTGCACTTTTTCTTCATTTTTCTAATAGTTCTTTCCCATGGTTTGCATTACTAGGCGCAGGTATTGGTTTAGCTATTATTGTTCTTTGCTGGGCAGAAAAAGTACAAATCTATTTCATTGCCAGTTTGCTAGTTTTTACAGGCTTATTTTTATTAATCTACAATTGGCATTCAATATTCCATTAATCAAATTATAATAGGGGGTTTACAAATATGTCAGAACAAGAAAACAAAGAAACTTTTTTAGATAAACGTTCTTCGAGACGGAAGTTTATCAAAAACTCAGGGCTTACAGTCGGAGGCTTAGTACTAGGTGGAGCTATTGGTAGCTTAGTTGGCGGAAAAGAAAGTACTACTAAATCTGGAGTCGAAACAGCTCATAAGTCAGTTGATTATAGTGAGACACGCCAGTTTTTTGTTCGTCAAAAGGATTTCGACGCACTTGCAGCTGCTACTGAGCTTATCTATCCAGAAGATGAGCATGGCCCAGGAGCAATTGCTTTAGGAGCACCGTATTTTATCGATAAACAATTAGCTAGCCCATGGGGAAGTAATGCCGATGACTATAGAAAAGGTCCATTTAAGGCTGGAGAAATTCCTTTAGATAACAGTGAAATCTTTTTACAAGGAGTTCGCAAGCTAAACGAGGTTTCAGAGAAGCAGCATGAAGGAGCACTATTCAAAGATCTATCGGAAGAACAACAAATTGCTATCTTAACTGCATTCCAAATGGGTGAAGTAGAAATGCAATTTATCAACTCTGCAGTATTCTTTAATTCATTAAGATCTGCAACACTTCAAGGATGTTTCGCTGATCCACTATATGGAGGAAATAAGGATATGGCAGGCTGGAAGATGAAAGAATTCCCAGGAGCTCAAATGTCGTACACTGCCTATTTAGATAAAGAAGAATTCGTATCAATACCACCTGTAAGTCTAGGTGGACATAAACACTAAGCTATTTAAAAAATGGAGGTTACTAAGGTTATGGTTACAAAATTACCAAAGGTGGACGTTGTAACAACTGGTATGGGTTGGACAGGCGGAATAGTTGCTGCTGAGCTAACAAAAGCAGGCTATAAAGTGGTCGGTCTTGAACGTGGAGTTGAAAGATCTATTGAGGATTATCTGCACGGACATGATGAATTAAAGTACAACGTTCGTAAAGAGTTAATGCAAAAATTAAACAAGGATACTATTACTTTTCGAAACACTTTAAATGACGAAGCTCGTCCAGTTCGCGATGAGTCAGCATTAGTTGTTGGTACTGGAACTGGCGGCGGTGGTGCCCACTGGGGTGGACAAACTTATCGCTACTTCCCTTACGATTTTGAAATTCGCAGTAAAACCATTGAAAAATATGGAGAAGGTAAAATCGGAAAAGATGTAACTATTCAAGACTGGGGCATTACCTATGATGAAATAGAACCTTACTATTCCAAGTTTGAACAAATGGCTGGTATTTCTGGGGAGGTAGATCCTTTAGCGGGTCCCCGTTCAATTGACTATCCAACACCACCATTAAAGAAACTAAAACAAATGAAGATGTTTCATGAAGCTGCTGAAAAACTTGGACATCACCCATTTGTCGTTCCTACAGCAAACGTATCCGAATCATATACAAATCCAGATGGGGAAACACTAAACGCTTGTCAGTACTGCTCTTTCTGTGGTAACTATGGCTGTGAATACGGAGCTAAAGCAGATCCAATCGTTACAGTTATACCTACTGCTAAGAAAACAGGTAACTTTGAATTGCGTACCCACTCTTTAGTAACTCGTGTACTTTATGAGAATGGCAAAGCAACTGGAGTATTGTATAAGGACATCAGAACTGGTGAAGTATTTGAACAGCCTGCTGACGTAGTAGCATTAACAAGCTATACATTTAATAACGTCCGCCTACTTCTTTTGTCTGGTATCGGGAAGCCTTATAATCCGAAAACAGGTACCGGGGTTATCGGGAAGAACTACACAGATCACCATACTATTACTGGAGCAATCGGTTACTTTGAAGAAGAGAAATTCAATAGCTTCATCGGTACTGGCTCTTTAGGTTCTGCATTTAACGATTTCAATGCAGATAATTTCGACCATAATGGAGTTGAGTTTATCCATGGTGGACAAATTGAAATGCACTTATTCGGTAATGAACCAATTGCTAACAATCCTGCTCCTTTTGGAACACCAACTTGGGGTAAAGAATTCAAGAAAAACTCTTTACATTACTTCCATAGAAATGTAACCGTTGTTTCTCAAAGAGCCATTTTACCGAATAAAAATCACTATCTTGATCTAGATCCTGTTTATAAAGACGATAATGGTGATCCATTAATCCGTGTTACATTCGACTATACTGCGGAGGACCATAAGCGTAACGAATTCCTAGTAGAGAAATGTGCAGATGTAGTAAAAGAAATGGGTGCTGACATTATAGATGTAATCCCTATGGCCGAACATTTTGGCGGAAGATTCACATTCCAGCATGACGCTGGTGGAGCAATCATGGGAGACAATCCAGAAACATCTGCAGTAAACAACTATCTTCAAATGTGGGATGCTGAAAACTTATTTGTGTGTGGAGCTTCTGCTTTCCCTCACTTTGGACCGACTAATCCAACCCCAACAGCTGCTGCCCTTACTTATAGAGCAACAGAAGGTATGGTACAATACCTTAAAAACGGTGGCGGACAATTAGTATCAGCGACAAAATCAAAAGAATTAGTGTAATCTCTTATATAGGTATAGATTAGTCAACGAATCGAAGCTAGAAGAGACCATTTTTCTGTAATGATGTGTTATAGTTAACATGCGTCAACATTTATATTACAGACAAGGAGGAAACAATATGCCAAATATAGGTATCCCGGGTCTAATACTCGTTTTAATTATAGCTTTAGTTATCTTCGGTCCTTCCAAACTGCCTCAACTAGGAAAAGCAGTTGGTCAAACTTTAAAAGAATTTAAAACTTCTACAAGAGACATCATCAATGATGAAGAAAAAGATGATAAAAAGCTTGAGGATTCTGAGAAAGAAAAGAAAATATAATATATAGTTTCCAAAGAGGTGGGTAGTGACATTAGTTACTAGCCCACTTTTTTGCTCATAAAAGATACTTTAGTGAGCGATAGATATAGAAGTCCTATATTTATATAGCAAAAAAGACAGCTATTTTCTAATAGCTGTCTTTTCTAGCTTAAAGGCACTCTCCGATGTTTTAAATATTTCTAAAAGTGTATCTGCTATTTCTTCAGGTGTTTCTATACACCCTCCCTCTAGCCACTCTAATATTACTCCATACGACCCATACATTTTATAAGTATTAAAATGCTTAATCCCGATGACTTCATTAGACTGGTCTAAATAAGTAATACCATAAAATATTTTCTTAAATTTATTTAAAAAACTCTCTTGAAAGCCTGGTATAGTGTCTGATATATATAAAAGACTGTACACCCTTCTATGATCATATAAATGTCTGAAGAAAGCATTCGAGGTAGGAATAATTTTACCATAATCAACTACCGAACTTCCTAAAAATGGACTGTGAAAGGCATATTCTAGATCCTTTAAAGTTTCTTTTACAAGCTCCTCGGCAAGATCTTCTTTATCCTTATAATATATATAAAAAGTACTTCTATTGTAGTCTGCTCTGTCTACAACATCAGTTATCGTAACATTTTTATATCCTTTTTCTTTCACTAAATCTATAAAATGAGACTTGAATATCTTCTTTGTTCTTCTCACTCTTCTATCTACATTAATATTTTCAGTAGTCACACATATTCTCCTTTATCGAACTTTCCCCTAAAATGGCTATTTTATATAGTTCCAATTCACGATGAATATTATACCTCATATTTCATTCTTTAGGTAGGAGTTTTTTCTAAGTAATATACAAATAACATAGTCCTTATATACTATTATTACCTTGGAAACTTACATTATTACTTTTCGTCTCCTTCTATAATGCATGTTTACTTTCATGCAAAATACATAACAACTTTAAAAAATTCTACATAGAGGAGGTAAGCGAGAACGTGAAAAACTTTATACATTTTGGCTATTTACAAGCAATTTCATGCATATTTCCTGTCATTATTTTTGGAGCTTTAGCTCTTTCTAAGATAGTCTCTATACCATACCTGCCCCGCTATGATTTCATACTTATTATTTGTATAGTTGGCCAAATATTTATGCTAATTTCAAAGTTAGAGACATGGGATGAGTTTAAAGTCATTTGTCTATTTCATGTAATAGGTTTAGCATTGGAACTCTTTAAAACCTATATGGGATCTTGGTCATATCCAGAGAATGCATACAGCAAAATTGGGGGAGTACCGCTTTATAGCGGTTTTATGTATGCAAGTGTCGCAAGTTATATTTGTCAAGCTTGGCGAAGGTTCGACTTACATATCTATCATTGGCCACCTTCTATTTCAGCTACAATTATTGGCGCTCTTATTTATTTTAATTTTTTTACACATCATTACTTTTTCGATATACGCTGGTTTTTAAAGGCTCTTTTACTTATTGTTTTCTTCCGGACTGTCGTCAGCTTTCGAGTAAAGGAAAAGGTTTATAAAATGCCAATCGTCTTATCCTTTTTGTTAATTGGTTTTTTCATATGGATCGCTGAGAATATCACTACCTTTTTAGGTGCTTGGCAATATCCTAACCAAGAACAAGTGTGGTCCATCGTTCATATTGGGAAGATTAGCTCTTGGTTTCTACTCGTGATTATAAGCATTATTATTGTCGTTCAACTGAAAAAGGCAAAGAACGGCTCAGCACTTGTACGCTAACTACTATTCATACTGGAGTTCTAGAGTTTTCTAAAGTATGTACGAATAATAACTTAAAAAGGACATTTGTAGAAGGATTCCTCCTTCTAACAAACGTCCTTTTTTAAAGTGTTCAACTTAATTTTTCAATAATTTGTTTTGCTGTTTCTTTCCCATTCTTAATGCAAGGTCCAATACCAACTCCATAATATGAGCAACCAGCAAGTATGACTTGAGGAAATAATGTAGACATTTTTTTCTCAATAGATTTGATAGCCTCCGCATGCGCCATATGATAGTTTGGCATTAAATCATTCCATTTCGTTACTTCAACTACTTGAGGTTTCCCATCAAGCTTCAAGCTATGTTGAATATCTTGCATTGCCACTTCTACAAGCTCTTCCTCGCTCATATGCTTCATCTTTGAAAACTCTGGATTAGTGCTCTTATAAAACATACGGACTAATAGCTTGTTATTCTTTGAGGTGTGCTCCCATTTCCGACTAGTCCATGTGCAAGCGTTACATTTCACATTTGAGTTCTCCGAAACAATATAACCAGTCCCCTCTGCCGGCAGCTGCTCATCGGATATATCAAAACCAAGATATATGCTGATTAACGAAGAATTTTTAAACTTGCTGAAGTCCTCATTCAGTTGTTCATTATTTAGCACTTCTTGTGCAACTTGATGAGGTGTGGTCAGCACTACATAATCTGCCTCTATTATTTGTCCGTCTGACAGATATACGCTGTACTCACTTCCCCCCTTTTTCTCAATTTTTTTTGTATGAACACCTTTTATAATTTTAGAATCCTTTAATTCATCTTCTATTTGATTAATGAGTGTAGATAAACCGTTTTTAAATGAAATAAATTTTTTGTTAGCAGATTTTTGGAATTGCTCCTTATTGGCCCCAAGCCCTTTAATGATGCTGCCATACTTATTTTTATAATCAATTAAATAGGGTAAAGTTGTTTCTAATGTTAGCTTGTCCAAGTCACCTGAATATACGCCTGATAATACTGGAGCTACTTGTTTTTCTACTAGTTCTTCTCCAAGGAAGTATTTTAAAAACGAACCAATTGAGTCTTCTTTTGTAAAGCTTTCGTTAGTTAGCTCTAAGTCCTTCAGTGCCTCCTGCTTTCCTTCCCCAGAAACAAGTGAACTACTTTCTAGCGATTCCACACTTGTAGGGATTCCAAAAACTGAGTCTGCTGGTATTGCATGCAACTCATTATTAGTATAAATATAGGAAATTCCTGTTGCGTTATATACTAGCTCTTTTTGTAAACCAAGTTCCTCCACAAGGGGCAATATTGATTCGTGACGTGCTACTATGGAGTCTGCACCAACTTCCATGATAAAATCGTCCTCATAAACTGAATGGATTTTTCCTCCAAGATAATCATTCGATTCCACTAAAGTCATTTCCATATCTAAAGCTTTTTCATTTTTAAGCAGATGCAAATAATGCATCACAGAAAGTCCAGTAATTCCACCACCAACTACAACTATCTTTTTCAAAAAGCTCACTCCTCTGTTCTTCTTACGTACTATGTTATCTTAAGTATAAACAGAAAATACAGGATAGAGTATGATTTCTCTCACTCTTCTAGGTGATTTTCTCTGATAGTTTACAGGATTGTCAAATTTGGATAGAGAAAAAACAACTGAAGAATAAGGTCTATAATTTTTGCATTTATAATTGAAGTTATTTCTGATCGAAGTGATTAACTATCAGGATTCCCTTGGTGGTTAGTTCTTTTAAATATAGCAAAAGGAGTACTTAAGAATAAAGCTTAAGTACTCTTTTTGCAAAGAAGGATAAAATTAGAGAAAAAAACCAAAGTAATAAAGACATTTTTCTAATTCTTTAAAAAGGAGCAGATAGTATGAAAAAACATTCTTTGAAGTTAGCGTTATTGTTTATGTCTATTGCTTTGATTGTTTCACCATTAACTACAAAAGCTGAAACCGGATCCCAAGAACAGTGTTTTAGCCAAGAAGCATGTCAATTGAAGGGTGACTTAAGAAAGCTTTGGACAGAACATGTCATGTGGACTAGACTTTATATTGTGAGCGCTTTGGAAGGTCTGGACGATCAAGAAAATGTACTAGCGAGGTTATTAAAAAATCAGGAGGATATTGGGAATGCTTTCAAGACTTATTATGGAGAAGCTGCAGGCAATAAATTGACTGCGCTGTTAAAGGACCATATCCTCATCGCCGGAAACGTAGTGGATGCGGCAAAAAGAGGTAACCAAGCTGATTTGGAAAAATACAATAAAGAGTGGTATAAAAATGCTGACGACATAGCCGAGTTCCTTAGCAAAGCCAACCCAAATTGGCCAAAAGAAGAATTAAAGGAAATGTTGGAAATGCATTTAGCTTTAATAACAGAGGATGTTACGGCAAGACTGGCAAAAGATTGGGATGCATCTATTGTTGCTTTAGATAAGGGGTTAGATAATATCATCCAGCTAGCTGATACATTATCAAATGGAGTCGTAAAACAATTTCCTAATAAATTTTAAGTCAGGATTGTTAAGAAAAATCTTTAAATAATTAAGCAACCTTCTTACTTTCTTCTTGCTACACTCTATGATTGTAGCGACTGACTACGACTTCAGTGGGCTTATCGCTCACCCTACGGAAAGCGCCCACCTAAAGCGGAAATCAGCCATCCATTGTTCATACATTTTACTGTCGTTACGAGAAAATAAAAGGATAGATAAAAGCGGAACAGCTTTATCCATCCTTTTTTTACTACATATAAACATTATCCACTTACATTTTTCTTAAAACAGCACGAACAGGACTTCCATCTGCTCCAACAATTTTTAATGGCAAAGCGATCAGTTCATAGTCTCCAGCAGATACATCCTGCAAATATAAGTTCTCTAGAATGTGTACCCCATTCTTATATAGCGTATGATGTATCGGTAAATCTTTACTATCAGCTGCATCTACTGAGGGAATATCTAAGCCTAACAGGAATATTCCTTTGTTCTGTAGAAACTCACCAATATCTTCTTTTAACAAGGTAAAATCCTCTGGAAATTTTTCAACTTGAACCTTTTCTTTTGTTTTTAAGATTAGCCGCCTAACTCCATCTAGGTCAAAATTCATTAACTCTTCTTGACCAACCCATGGTATTCCAGTTACATCTATTACTTTGGCTGGTCCAATGTAATGATTAACATCTAACTGTTCGATCGTAGCCGCACTACTATTAAAATGAAAAGGTGCATCCGCATGAGTTCCAGTATGCACACTAGCTGTTATCTGACCTATATTAACAGAGCCTGTCTGCTCCTTTGTGTGAGCCACTTCAAAATGAAAAGGAGTATCTCCCGGCCATGTTGCAATTTGGTTCGTTAACGGTTGTGTAATGTCTATCCATCTTTTAGACATCTTTCTTCCTCCTATAAGTCAGTTCTAAGTTCCCAAAGCTCCGGAAAAAATCGATGATCGAGTACCTTGCGCAAATAATTGACTCCTGATGAACCACCAGTCCCAACCTTAAAGCCTATTATTCTCTCCACTGTTTTCATATGACGAAAACGCCATTGCTGTAACCAATCCTCAATATCAACAAGCTTTTCAGCCAATTGATAAAGATCCCAATACTGATTGACATTTTGGTACACAGTCTTCCATGCATCTGCCACTGACTTGTCTCCAGAATACGTTATAGAATAATCTCTATTCAGAAGGGCAGGATTTATGAAAAAACCGCCCCTCGACAAAGCTTCAATCGAGACATCATAAATGCTCGGTGCATGAAATGCCTTCTCTAGCTGTTCATGCAGCTTCGTGTCCTTTTCATAAATTTTCAATATATGTGCTGTTTTATAGCCAAGAGCAAACTCAATCTGCCTATATTGATATGACTGAAATCCAGAGGACTTACCTAAATGATCCCTAAACTCTAAATACTCAGCAGGGGTCAATGTAGACAGCACATCCCATGCTTGGATAAGTTGTGATTGTATTTTCGTTACTCTCGCTAGCATTTTAAAGGCGGATTGTAGATTATTAGCTTGAATAGCCTGTATAGCACTAGTTAGCTCATGTAGGATTAACTTCATCCATAACTCGTTTACTTGATGAATGATAATAAATAGCATTTCATCGTGATGAGTAGATAAGGTTTTTTGGCTAGCCAGAATAGTATCTAACTGAAGATATTCACCGTAGGTCATATCCTGCTGAAAGTTAGTATGAATCCCCTTTTCATTTGAATTATTATCCTCTTGTTTAGCAAATTGTTCGGACAATTCCTCACTCCTTCCTAGGCAATTACTTCTCGTTTATTTTCGAATTTCAAATACTCCTCTTTTTCCATAATCTCCTTTAAAAATTGAACGGTCTCCCATACTTCCTCAAAGGTATTATAGAGAGCAACCGGAGCCAAACGAATGCCATTAGGGGAACGGAAGTCAGGAACTACGCCTTTTTCCTTTAATGCCTTACAAATTCTTGCCGCTTCCTCATGTATTAGAAATAAGTGTCCTCCTCTTCTTTCCTGCTCCAGTGGAGAGACATTCTGAAATGCATATTCACTTAGCAGTTCATCTATTAAACAACGCATATATTCTGTTAGTTTCCATGATTTATCCCTAATTCGTGCTATGCCAGTTTCCTGAAATATTTGAAGAGAACCATACAATGGGGCTGCACTCAAAATATGTGGTGTCCCTATTTGGTATGAGCCGACCTGAGTAGCAGGCGTCATTTTAATGTCTAAGTCAAACTGCTTATCCTTATCTGACCCAAACCAACCAGCAAGTCCTGGGCCAACTCCAAAGTGTTTACGATTAACATATAATCCTCCGACTGACCCTGGTCCTCCATTTAAATGTTTATATGTACACCAAAAGGCAAAATCAACTTCCCATTCATCCATGGCATGTGGAATAGCTCCGATGGAGTGACAAAGATCAAAACCAATTAAAATATCCCTTTTGTGAGCCTCTTCTGTTAACAGCTTCATATTCAATATTTGTCCACTGCGGTAAAGTACACTCGGCAAAACAATCAATGACACGTCCTCTGTCATTGCTTGGATAATATCCACTTCCTCCAATAGCATGCCATCTTGGCTTCTTACTATCTTCATATGCTCGCTTGGATCATATCCATGAAGCGCCAGCTGACTACTAACCGCGTATAAATCGGAAGGAAAATTCAATTCATCCACTAATATTTTCGTTCGGCTGCCATGGGGCTTATAAAAGCTAGCTATCAATTGATGAAGGTTTGAGGTGGTAGAACCGGTAATGATGACCTCCTCATCCATAGCACCAATTAACGGTGAACACATCCCTCCCAGCCTTTCCGCAAAATAATACCAAGGATGCTGTCCCTTCATCCAACCATCAATGCCTGAATTCTTCCATGAGTCGAGAAGAGATAATACTGCTGATTCAGCCCTTTTCGAAAGCAGCCCCAATGAATTCCCATCCATATAGACAGTTCCAGAAGGAATATAAAATTCTGTACGGTATTTTTTCAGGGTGTCCTCTTTATCTAGCTTTCTAGCGTACTCTTTTGTGATGTCCATTACACGCCCTCCTTTTACCGAATTTTCCATCTATTATAAAAGAATATTATTATATGTATTGTTTTATGTCAAAGCAATACCATTACACTCGACGACTTCTAAATATAGGGAAGAGGAAGGAATAGTAAGTAAATGTTTCAAAAAGAATTTATCAAAGAGCATAAAAGCATAAAATGATTAGTTCTTTAAATAATTTAAAGTGGTACTTTCTATAAGGAAATATCAAAAAATATAAACTAATGTATGGAGTTTATTAAAAAAGGTCTTTATTCTTTAAAATAATTTAGACAAGTAGTCCTTTGACCTCTATCAACACATTAAAAAATAATAGGATGTGATAGAGGGGGTGAAAATGAATTAACAAGTTCCTTTAATGGAAATGCTGTTAGGATGTGATAATTATCCTTGCTGCTGTTTCAAAGGTAGTCGAGGAACTACTGGCACTTCTGCGGCTACTGATGTTAAGGAAAAAAATGAGGCTGTGTTATTCTACTTTACACATGCTTGCTTATACTCCCGGAACGAACAGTTCCTAATAAGAGGTCTACTTAAGTCTTTCTTACACAACATTAAACAGATTTAAGCAGGCATAGTCTAAAGAGGATAATGCAGAGCTTAATCGGTTAAAGTAAATAAAATTAACCGACTGCAATATTCGTTAATGGAAAACCAATCCCAAAATACTATGAGACACGTAGTACAAGGCAAAATAGCGGTCTGGCAATTGTTTTCTTGAATAGAGATGCATTATTAACCTTAAGAAACCAAATTTTTGACCTGCCCGTTACACTATCAAACGATGACGGAAATAGACAAACAAACGTAAACGCTTCACTTATATCCAAATATTGACTGAGTGCATTCAATATGCACTCTACTTTTTTAAAGTAAGAACTAGAAATAGGAGCAATTTTTTTAATTGCTCCTATTTCTAGTTTTTGTTTTTTGAAAGCCATTTATACTATCGTTTAAGCATTTCTTATATTACATACTTTTCTTTTTCTGTTAGAGGGACAAATGCCAAAATATTGTTCATTTTGAAGGTTCTCTTTGTTTTTCTTAAGTAGCAATATGCTTGAAATGAATCAGCTTTTAAACCTATTACCTTTATTCTTCTTTTGCTAATTTCCCCATTTTCATTTATATAAATCATCTCTACTAATTGATGATATTTTAAAGCTTTTAATACCAAAATACGCAAGCCCGTTTCCTCCTTTTACAGCATTGTATGAAACATACGTTCTATTTATTACTAAAAAAATATTATATCCTTTGACTTATATAAAAAAAGAACAAATTCTAGTTAGAAAATGTTCCCTTCATTTACCATGTTATTAAGTTATAGGAGATGATTGATCACTTATAATAGTAGGTTCGTGTAAAGCAGCATTATAAGCGATCAAAGTAACGCCAAGCCTTTCTTCCAATTCACTTAGCTCTTTTAATTGCTCGCTATCTAGTTCCGCAAATTTATAATCTTCCATATGGATCATCCTTTCTTTCTATTTATCATCACCTTTCTTCAATGATTTATGCATCGTATCATTAGTTTTCTAACAGCAGCTATTTTTTTAAAAGGCTTGTTTGTATATTTATTGATACATCCCAATAAAGCTATATACTGCACCGACATAACATTAACATGGTAACCCTATCAATCAATCTCAAATTATACTCTTCAAACAATTTTATTTTCTCCAATGAGTAGGAATTTTTAGTCTGTCGGGTAGCTTAGTAGAAATATCTCCGTTTGCCGCATTAATTTGCATTTGAGTGAGGAAGAACGAACCAGTTAAATCGGCTCCACTTAAATCTACATCCCTTAAATCTGCTCCTATCCAATCGACTTCTCGTAAATTTGCTTCCCGTAAGTCAGAAGCAATAAGGTATGCGCCTCTAAAACTGACACCACTTAGATTCGCACGCTTAAGCTTAGCCCCAATTAAATCTGCTCCTCTTTTTGAAAGCTGGGAATTTTTTTTGTTTTTGCTGCCATTTCTCATTGCTTCATAGCGTATTAATTCACTTGCTTTTATCAAGATTTCATTTACAAGCACCCTATATAAAGGAATATTCACCGTTAAAAGACTTTCTATTTCCAAGGATGTTAACTCTTCTGTTTTATTTATCAATACTTGGACATCCTTGTGTAAAGAAGATGTTTTATCATAAGAAAGAATTTCCGACAAATATAAAAGCATTTCATGTAGCTGATGCATAATTGGCAAGGCAAGAAACATTTGATTAGCTATGTTAGGATTATCTCTCCAATCCATTTCTTTAAAGGTCTGCTGAGATACTTTCTGTCCTGCTCCAATGCATTCAAAAACCGTACAGCCACGATATCCTTTGTTTCTTAACTCACTATGAATAGCACAACGATATTCAGACTGTAAATACTGACAAGGTCTTCCTCCGTCTTTATTGCAGGCGAAATCAGAGGAAGCCTCAAATGGTAAAGCGACACAGCATAGTCCAAAACAATTTTGACAATCTGGAACTAGGTCTGCTCGTATTTGATTAGAGTTATTAGACATAACACTTCTTCTCTTTCTTCTTTGTTTTTTTATGCTTTATGTTCTCAGTTCGGCTCTATCTGACCTATTTGAAATGAGCGTTTTTCTTGATCGCTCGTAATCGCTTCTATTACACCTTTCGAAATTTCTGAATGTGTTAGCCATCTGGATGTATTGCCTTCTTGCATAAAACCTAGCTGGACTTGATAATACGAGCAATTTTGTGAAATTGGAAGGCCGTTTCTAGTCTCTTCCACATTCGAACTACTCCCTAATATGTGATAGAGTTTCCAGTTGTGCTCCCACTTAGACATTGCTTTTATTAAAGTTGGTAAAGCTTTGCTTGCATATGAATGAACCCATGCAATAACTACACCAATTTCTCCTTTTTCCTTTATAAGCTTTTGTATCTCTTCTTCCCATTGCTGTTCATTGCTATAGTCCACATATATAGGTGTAATTGTGTGTGCTCCAGAGGATTGCTCTAAAAGTTTTTGCATCTTTGTTTGATTTCTTGCGACCACGGTTACATTGAATTTTTTTTCTTGAAGTCGTAGAGTTGCTTCTCTTAGCATTCCTGTGCCACCAATTACAAGTGCATGTTTCATCGGTTCTCCTCCTTAAACAATTGAAAATATATACAATTCTATTTTTATTGTATCAAATTGCAAGAAATTACATTTAAGAATTATTTTTCATAATTTCTATTATATAATTTGATTTACGCTTTAGGCGGACGCTTTCCGTGGGGATTATGATAAGTTAATCCAATAAGTGAATAAACAATATTTGGATAGAGTATAGTTAATACTGCTATTTGAAAGGTACTATTATCAATAATTTTATAAATAAAAAACCCCCACTGTTTAAGTGGGGGCAGAAAAGAAAATTATTCAGCTTCAGCAGCCATAAATGCCGCAGATACTTTTTCAAATTCCTCATCGCTTTCAATGTTAGCTAGCTCGTCTTCGCCTTCAATACGTAAGAAAAATACATCGAAATCTTCATCTGTTTCTTTTTGTACTTCATCCGCAAAGCCAACAGCTGCATAAGTATCTCCTTCAATTTCCAACAAACCTAATACCTCAATATCTTGTTCTTGGTCATTTTCATCTATAACAGTAAAAATATCGCCAATCTCAACTTTACCAGTGTTTTCTTCCATTCCAATCTCCTCCTAACAATGATCTAATCTGTTCAAGTTTTTCCACCTGATATTTCATCATTACATATTTAGAGGCAAAAGAAAAGAAGTAAGATTACAGGAGATGTAATTTTACATATTCTGTTACATCCTTATCCGTTGCCAATGTTAATATGTGCTGCATATGCTTCCTTAATTCTTCGTGATTCAATTTAGCTATTTGTGACCTAGCTTTCAAAATAACCGAAGGATCCATCGACAACTCATCCACGCCTAATGCAAGTAAAAGAGGTATAGCAATTTGCTCACCAGCCATTTCTCCACAAACACCTACCGATTTTCCGTTAAGATGTGCTGCCTCTACAACCTTTTGAACTGCTCTTAAAATTGCAGGATGATATGGTTGATATAAATAGGATACTTGTTCATTCAAACGATCCGCCGCAAACATATATTGTATCAAGTCATTTGTTCCGATAGAAAAAAAGTCAGCCTCCTGAGCGAATAAATCCACAATCATTACAGCTGCAGGCGTTTCCACCATCATCCCAACTTCTATGTCTTCCGATACAATAACTCCTGCATTTAAAAGCTTTTCTTTTTCTTCAAATAGAATTGACTTCGCAGTCCTAAACTCCTCCAGTGTGGAAATCATAGGAAACATAATTTTTAACTTTCCGAATTTGCTTGCCCTTAAGAGAGCTCGCAACTGTGTACGAAAAATTGTCTGCCTATCTAGACTAATCCGGATAGCTCGATAACCTAAAAAAGGATTCATTTCATTTGGGAGCTCTAAGTAAGGCAATGCCTTGTCTCCACCAATATCCATTGTTCGAATCACGGTAGGTCTGTATTCCATCTTGGAAATTACAGCTTGATAAGCTTCAAATTGTTCCTCCTCATCTGGTAGTCTATTGCGATTCATGTACATAAATTCGGTGCGAAATAAACCAATACCTTCCCCACCTTCAGAAAGAACTGTTTCTCCATCCTCAGGAGCTCCAATATTTGCAACAAGATGAACCTGATGCCCGTCCATCGTAACACTAGACATGGAAAAGTAATTTCTCAACAATTCTTCTCTTTCTTCTAATACCTTTTGTTTAGTAAGATAAAACATTTTTACGTCTTCTGGTGGATCGATTATTATTCTTCCCTCTTCACCATCTATAATAAGCAATGTACCATCTTCGATATCTAAGGTCCCTGTTTTTGTACCTACAATTGCTGGAATTCCTAATGAACGAGCCAATATTGCTGAATGAGAAGTAGTGCCCCCAATGTTAGTGATAGTTCCCTTAACATATTGCTTGTTCAAATGAACAGTTACCGAGGGAGTCAAGTCCTCTGCTACTATAATTATTTCAGAATCTATCAAGCTCAAATCAGGCAATTTTACTCCTAATAAGTCGGCAAGTAGTCTCTTTGAGACATCCTGAATATCTATAACTCGGTCTTTCATGTAATCATTATCTAGTGCGAGGAACATCGCCCTGTACATGTCTGTAATCTCAGTTAAAGCTGTCTCTGCATTTTTCCCTTCATTGATTTGTTCAATAATAGCCGCAATCCAAACAGGATCCTCTAAAACGAGCTGCTGGGCAGAAAAAATAGCAGCCTTTTCTTCTCCCAAATGTTGACGAGTTGCTGCATATATTAACTGGAGCTGTTCCTTTGTACTAGCAATGCTGTTTTTAAGTCTATTTACCTCTATTTCTGCCTCCTGGATATGGTTTTGATCATATGAAAGAATTGGTTCTACAAAGCTATACGCCTTTGCAATCGCGACACCAGTTGAAGCTGGAATCCCTTTTAACTCTCGCATAGTTCACCAATCCCATGAGAAAGTATGACTTCAGCTAGCTTTTCTAGTGCCTCAGCAGCATCGTCGCCGTCAGCAGAAATAGTAATGGTTGAATTTACAGGAATAGATAAGGTCATAACTGAAAGTATTGACTTCAAGCTTACTGACTTACCATTGAAACTCAATTCCATTGATGACCGACAAGACGCAGCACTTGAAACTAATAACGCAGCCGGTCTAGCATGAATACCTTCCTGAGCTGTAATTTTAAAACGCTTTTTCATCGTCTCACCCCCGTTAGGTTTATAGAAAAAAAGAGAGGCAGACCCAAAAGGAAGTCGGCCAGTCTTCAATTTATTACTATGTGAGTTTACTCATCTAGACACTTAGGTGAATCAACTTCTAATTTACTGGATACGCCAAATTTCAACCTTTATTTTCGAAGTTTATCTACTTCATCAGCGACAAACTGCACGCTCGTTCCAACAATTACTTGAATGCTTTTCGGACCGACAACATTAATACCATGTATACCTGATGACTTTATTTTCATTTGATCCACTTGGTCCATATCTCTAACTTCAACGCGTAAGCGAGTAGCACAATGCTCTACTGATGATACATTTGACTTGCCACCAAGACCAGCGAATATTTTAGTCGCCATCGTTGCAAATTTATTGTCAGTAGTTGATATTTCCTCAACTTGTTCAACTTCATCATCTTCTCTTCCTGGAGTTTTCAAATTGAATTTGACGATTAAGAAACGGAATAAGAAGTAGTAGATCACCGCAAATACTAGCCCTTGGACAATCAGCATATAAGGTTGATTTGCGATTGGAATGCTCAAGCTTAAGAAATAATCGATAAATCCAGCACTAAATCCAAAGCCTGCTGTCCACTGGAAGGAAGCTGCAATAAATAAAGACAAACCTGTCAAAGCTGCATGAACCACATATAATGCTGGTGCTAAGAACATAAAGGCAAACTCAAGAGGCTCTGTTACGCCTGTAAAGAATGAGGCAAATCCAGCTGCAAGCATTAAAGAGGCAGCTTGTTTTTTACGCTTTGTTTTAGCAGTATGGTACATAGCCAAAGCGGCGGCTGGTAAACCGAACATCATAATTGGGAAGAAGCCCGCTTGATACATTCCTGTTACGCCCTTGACACCAGAGCTCGACCAGAAATTTTTAATGTCACTTATTCCAATCGTATCAAACCAAAAAACAGCGTTTAACGCGTGATGTAAGCCGGTTGGGATTAAAAGGCGATTAAAGAATCCATACAGCCCTGCTCCTGCTGCACCTAATCCGCTGATAGTTTCTCCAAATGAAACCAATCCTCCGTAAACAATTGGCCAAATAAAGAATAGTGCTACGGAAACAGCAAGCATCACAAACGAAGTAACGATTGGCACCATTCGCTTACCACTGAAGAAAGCAAGGAAGTCCGGCAGCTTTACATGACTGAAGCGATTGAACATAGCTGCAGCTATAATTCCTGAAAGTATCCCTATAAATGCATTATTCACTTTTTCAAATGATGCATCTACCTCGCCTACATCAATTCCTTGGAGCAAGGAAACTGTACCTGGAGATAGCATAGTCGTTACGACTAAAAATGCAACCAAACCACTAAGCGCTGCTGCGCCGTCTCTTTCCTTGGAAAGTCCAATTGCAACTCCGACCGCAAACAGGACTGCTAAATTATCTAAAATTGCTCCTCCTGCTTTAATAAGGAAAGCTGCAACTACATTACCACTTCCCCAGCCAGTTGGATCCAGCCAATAACCTACCCCCAGCAATATAGCCGCAGCGGGCAATACAGCTACTGGAAGCATTAATGAACGACCGAGCCTTTGAATATAGCTTTTCATTGTTTAACATCTCCTATTCTCCTTATAGATTTAGGGAATCTTTAAAATGATTGCTTAAGCCAAAACAATTAACTAGCTCTGCTCACCTCCAAATTTCTTTTAATTTGTTCAATTGGAGAAAGTGGTCATCAAAACCGTTTTCCCCTGTTCGCAATGTTGTACTTGTTCTAATTGAACAGTCTTTTCTGCACTATTAGTTATGACAAGAGGTGTCACCAGACTGGCGGCATTCTCCTGTAGAAAATCCCAATCCACCTTTAGTAGCAGCTGACCTTTTTCCACCTTTTCCCCTGCTTTTACACAAGCAGTAAAGCCTTGTCCCCCTAAGGAAACAGTTTCCAATCCAACATGGATCAGAAGCTCTGTATTATCGTCTGTTCGTAGACCAATAGCATGCTTTGTGTTAGCAAGATGTATAATTGTCCCACTACAAGGAGCATGAATATTTCCTCCACTTGGCATGATGGCTACTCCATCTCCTAGCATCCTTTGACTAAACACCGGATCTGGAACATCATCTAAAGAAAGTACCTCCCCACTTACAGGGGCGAAGATGCGTAACTTCTGCTTAGAAAAAAACCTAGAAAACATACTTTTTATCCCCTTTGCACCTCTTTTATCACACTCAATAATTCCTATACACCATGTATATTGTCTAGTCCCACATTAAAGAACAGAAAAAAGGAGCAGGCAATGAAATTCATGCCAACTCCTAAAAAGAATTATCTTTTCTCTTACTCCTTCATCTAAAAAATGCTCTTTGACAAAGTTTCTTCCATCAAAGAGCATTTCAAATTATTTCAAACCACTTAAAAATTCTGTTAGCTTAGAGGCGTCTGTAATATTTTCGTTACATCGTATGCTATCCACGCAAATGGTATTTCCTTGTTTCGTAAATGTTCCTTCATTTCCTTTTTTCGAACTCACCATAAACATAGTGACGTCTTCGAGGTGATTACAGATGGCACAAATTCCTTTCTTCACTTGGTTACCATATGTTCCACGTCTTCCATGTAATTGGCCATCTTTTTCGTATATTATATACTTTCGATTAGTACCATTATCGGTGATACAGAAATAGACTGAACCAATTCTTTCTTCTACGCTTTGTTTAGGGGCCTTTAGTTTTTTATCCTTTGGAAAGAATTTTTTTATCGTATGCTCCGAAACCTCTGGAAAAGGAATTACTAAAGTTCTTAGTTCTTTTAAAAAGGCTTCTAACTGTTCCTTGTTCTCTAGGTCTAAAATTTTATCGATTAATAGCTTCTGTTCTTTGTTTAAATCCGTAAAGGCCTCACTGTTTTTTTCTTGGACAAGTTCCTTTAAAGCTTTGATAACTGCTTTATCCTTAGTAACTCCAAGCCCATTCACTAACTTTTTTGCTTGTTCCTTTAGGATGTTGTATTGAATCGGTTGAATGAATTGCTCCATATCCCTTACTCCCCACTCTAATTTTCTAATATATAAATTACCAATCTTTGTTAATAAGTGCAATTAATTAATTTTTCAAATACAGTGAGGCTTATGTCAAAATATCCAAAAGCTCAGTAATACTAAAAATTACGTGTGTTGGGATAGCTTCGCT
This sequence comes from Psychrobacillus faecigallinarum, assembly GCF_014836595.1. GTDB lineage: Bacteria > Bacillota > Bacilli > Bacillales_A > Planococcaceae > Psychrobacillus > Psychrobacillus faecigallinarum. The sequence continues at coordinate 53,129 of NZ_JACSQO010000012.1, forward strand.
TGGGAGAGATATTACATTATTATTTGATTCCTTTGCGAGCTTAGCTAGGAGAATATCCTCCATTCCTTCAGATCCCGCTCTTGCATTGGACTTTACTTGCTTGAAGTGGTTTGGTAGGCTCCTATTGATCCATACAGTCCTTACTCCCGTCTGGTTTGCTGGAATAATATCGTGATCAATTCGATCTCCTATATGTGCTACAACTGCTTGAAGCTCCTTAAACACCCTTGTATCTGGCTTAGCATAGCCAGCTGTATCAGGGGTAATTATTTTATCAAAACATGCAGTAAGCCCTAAAGCATCCAATACAGGCAGCTGATACTTTAAATAACCATTTGTTATAACTGCCAGTGAATATCCCCTTCGCTTTAACTCCTGCAGAACTTCTATAATTCCTTCTTCTAAGAGATAGATTGAGGTTGGCATACAATATTTTTTCACTATCTCTTCCACATTAATCGGGAGGTTCAGGTTTATGCTATTAGTATATGAATTCACAATTTGTTCCCAGTCATATGCCTCAACAAATTTTCCCTGGCTCAATAGAGTTTGATGCTCTAGGATAAATGCTTCTACACAATCTACAGAATCTCTCTTTTTCTCATGGATGATACGCTGTATCTCTGGAAACACATGACTAACAAAAGGGTTTTGCATAATGGTTCCATCCAAATCAAAAGTAATCCATTTATTCATTTTATAACAACCCCAATTGTAAATATTTTAAACCTCTGACCACAATAAAAACCCTCGCTTACACGAGGGCTCGCATTATTTAATAATTAATATATCTTCCCTTTTTAGCAATCTCATGAGCTAGACGAATAGTAGAAACCGACATTTCCGCATATGTCACTTCTTGCTTAGGATTAAATTGATTTTTAGATGTCTCAAATAGCCCGTATTTATTTGCTAGAGCGACATATCCAATGTAATCAGGATTTATATTTTTTGTATCAGCGAAGTCTACCTTGTATATATCATAGTGCTTTGCAGCATGCTCTAAGCCGAGTACTCTAATATACCATGTAGAAAGTTCTTCTCTTGTTACTGGTGAGTCTACATCAAATTTTTTGCCTTCTACGTTCAGAATTTCAGATCCAACCGCTCTTTCAATTACTTGATATAATGGATGCTTTGGATCGATATTATCAAACGTTTGCTCCATTGCTTCATTTTCATAATAATATCTTCCCTCATAGAAGTAGGTGAGAGAATTCATCAGAATTTTAAGTGCATCACCTTTTGAAATAGCAGCATCTCCATTAAAGGTTTTGGCATCCTTCACATCTAAAATCTTCGTGCTAATTAAGTAATTGAGTTCTTCCTCAGCAGTCGGGTGTGAAACAACCACTGAGCTTTGCTCTCCATATAGGCTGCTCCATTTACCGGTCTTAGCATCTAGTGTACTGTAAAGGCTATCGTTGTAGACAGGCACATACAGTAAATCATAATGCTTATTATCCTTCTTTTGCATTTGCTTTGTATAATTTAACTTTACCTTTAAAGAACTACTTAAGATTGCCATTGCCTCTTTCTCAGGAAGTACATCCTTTACAGAAGGCCACTCATCTATTTTTTGTTCATTTACATATAGGCTGCTTAGTGAGCCATCTGCAGAAACACCTACATTAATCATATCTCCATTTACTAGTATTCCATTTACTACTCGAGGGAAGGAGAAGTTATATGTTCCCATTCCTTCATCATAGTATGGCTCGTCAACTGGCATGCTAAAGTTATGCAAGGAAGAAGGAATCCATTCTTTGATAAAAGCTGTTGCTTTCGCTAAGGCTTCCTTTTGAGAAATTGGCTTTGCTACCGCTTGCTTTTCTCCTAGCTCTTGAAGTAAATATCCCATCATATTATGATATTGAACAATTTCTCCAGTAGCTTTATTAATCTCAATACTAGCACCACTTCCACCATTTTTGTGGTTATACATGTACTGAATGCTGTAAACAGTCTGACCATTATAATTTTCAATCTCATCAATTGATTGGATGCTTAGCTTCAATTTATCTGATTTATTTTGTAGGAGCTTTTCTGCAACTTTTTTAGCTTCCTCTACCGTTATTCCCTTTTGTTTTGCAGGTAGAGGTTTCTCTACAATCTTTGTAACCTTTGTCTTTGAAGGAAATTTATCTGTCAATCCATTTGCAGTTAACCATTTGCCAGTTGAAGCATGGACCCCAATAAAATTACCCGTTGGTTGATAAATCAGCTTAACCGTGCGCTCTCCTGACTGGTAATCCACATTCACCTGATATTGAAGCTCTACTTTAACATTTTCTTTTAATTTACTTAATATATCCTTTTCAGACTTAATGTTTTTTACTTCGTCAAAAGTGTTCTTTTCTTGTTTGGATGGATATTTGTAAAAATTAGTGATTTGACCATTTCCAAGAATCGTCACTTCCACGCGGTTATCCGATATTGAAATATCATTTTTGGTTTTTGAGAAGGAGAAGGAATAATTAATAGGCTCTGTTAAAATGCGAGTTGGATAATAATAATTGTTATCACTTTCTAACTTGTATGAGTCTTCCTTCAACAAACTCTTAACGAAGTCTTCTGCTAATTTTCTTGCTTCATCCTTGGAAACCTTCGCTGGAAATAAGGCATCCGATCCAATTGGTGGTGAGTACGAGTAATGTTCGATGTCTAAATTTTCACCAACAAATCCCACGTTGCCATATACTCTTTTTCCTTCAACCGTTTGAGTAAAGCTTAGATTGTATCGAGTTGTCTCATCCTCTGGGAAGTAATAGCTGCCACTACTCATTTGAAAGTCACTACTTTTTAATGAATCAAATTGCTTTGGAAAATACGAGCGAAACTTTTTAATCAAATCTTCCTTCGTATAAACAACCTCTGAAGATGCTACCTGAACTAACGGTTTATCCGGCTGCCCCAATCCCGTAGTTGCCGCGCTAGCAGTAGTAGAAAATAATCCAACGGTCAATGCAGATGAAGTCAAGATGATCCCAAGCTTATTTAATTTAACCAAGATTGTCCCCCATTTTGTAATCTCATATTTTTTATCTATCTTCCCTATGCTTGTCTATTAATTTCCCCTATGGAATAGGTTGCTTGAACATAATTTAGCTCTTAAGTCTCCTCCCTTTTATAGAAAAACACAAACCTACTTATTTATATGCTAGATAGAATCAGAATATTCCATATTTATGTTTTTTTTATACATTAATAAAGAAATAGTTTTAATGAAATTCACTTTGAGGGGATTGTAGTAATTCGAGGAGTGATTGTCGTAATCCAAGCAATGATTGTAGTAATCCATTGGGCGATTGTAGTAATTCAAGCCTGTATTGTCGTAATCTATTGGGGGATTATAGTAATCCATATCAATATTGTCGTAAACAAAAAAGATCGTGATTTTCATCACGATCTTCATTTAAGATTTATGGATTAGTTGACCATAATCCAGCTGATTTCAGTAGAATTCTTGGATTCATCTTCAGCTGGGCTACCATGAAGTCAGCAATGTCTTCTGGCTGCATAACTTTTTCTGGATTGCCATCTGTAAGATTTAATTCAACTGCCATATCTGTTGCGACAGTACTTGGTGTCAATGTTACTACACGGATATTTTGCTTTCTTACTTCTAGCATTAATGATTCACTTAGTGCGATAACTGCTGCTTTTGAGGCGCTATAAGCACTTGTGACTGGAGCACCTTTTTGGCCAGCAGTAGAAGAAATATTGATAATATCTCCTGCATTTTTTTCAATCATATCTGGTAATACTGCTCTTGTTACATAGTAAACACCCATGACATTCACTTGAATGATTTTAGCCCAATCTTCTGGGTCTACTTCAAGAAACTTGCCAAACTTTGAAATCCCAGCATTGTTTACTAAAATTTCAATTGGACCTAGCTCGCCACGAATTTTCTCAACTGCAGCATTCACAGATTCCATATTGGAAACGTCTGCAGTAGCTAAAGAAACCTTCACACCGTACGATTGCAATTCACTTGCAACTGCCTCTAAATTTTCTATTGATCTTCCCAAAAGTCCAAGGTTGATCCCCTCTTTAGCGAATGCTAAGGCTGTTGCACGACCGATGCCTCGACCTGCACCAGTAATCAATGCCGTTTTCCCTTTAATTGCTTGCATGCGAATCTCTCCTTATGTACACATTTTTCCTTACACATTTAGCGTACCCTCATTCGGAGAAAAAATATATTATTTTGCTTTAGATGGCATTTGCTTAGCAGGCGGTTTTATTTCCTTCACGCTTTCAATCAAGGCAAAAATAACGCCTAATACTAACTGAATGAACCCAAAGTACCTTAAGCTTTCATTTTGCAATCCTATAATTGTACTCACCACAATAATCATTCCAAAAATAATCATATATTTGCATATTACTAGTGGCTTAACATTCCATTCCAAAAGCTCGATTTTCAGGATAAAAAAGATAGCTCCAAATAAAAATAGTAAAGAACCTAAGTATATTAAAAGATTTTCCCCTAATAAAACTCCGCCTAGCACAATGACTGGCCCCAAAATTAGCATGAATATACGAATTATTTTGGAGTTAACAGGCTTCTTTACTCTCCTTGTTTTCCTCGAGCTAAGTACCATTGCACCTAAAAAAAATAGCCCCACCCCGTAAACCATTAAGAACGAATTATCAAGCATTTCAACCTTTACAGACATCAAAAGAGAACCACACAGCATAGATAATACTCCTAGTAAAAGTGCCATCTAACCTCCCGAACATTTTTACCTAATTATCCCATACAAAGAAAATAAATGGTATTAGTTTCAACTTAGCAAATACTTTGCTATCAATAAGGCTGTAAATGCAAAAGGGGTTTGTAATATAAATCCGAGCATTATATATAGAGGTATTTGTTTTCCCTTAATCATTTTATTTAGTAGCAATACACGTATACTATATACGCAAAACGGTATTAAAAATATAACCGCAGTAATTAGGCCGGGCACATACCTTTGAAAAAAAATACCTTGAAGGACATGACCAATTCCATTCGCTAAAAAAATTCCTCCAACCATCAGCATTAAAAATGAACTAGGAGCCATCCCTAAAAATCTTTTATTTGCTGCAGTGACTAAACAACCCACAGTAACAATCACCCATAGCAAGCTAAAGGCAAGCGTAAATTCTTCTTCTGTTACTTGAAAGGGAAGTGGCAGAATAAATTTCTCTACTGTCAAAATTTCCTCTACATCATGAAGAAGAAACACGATCGGAAACATCCATAAAAGTTTTTTTATTTTTATATCTTCCATTACTTATCATCCTATTTTATCTTGATGCTTATATCATTCTCCAAATAATTAGGATATCCCTGCAATTCAAAGGTCACTGGATTTTCATACATTCCTTTTTCTAAGGTAAATACTTGAAAATTCTCCGTATCAGAGAATCTATTAGATACGCCTATCGCGATATTCTTTCCATTTGTATCTAATCCATTATTAAAAAGAGTTTGCTTATAATGTAAATGTTCATCTAGTCTCACTGCGAATCCTTCTTCGCTTATATTTTCAAGCTGTAACGGATACTGCTCGGACATAGAAACAACCTCTTTTTTTCCAAAATCTATGACGACCTCTCGCTCATCCTTTGGTAAAGCGACTAAATCACCAATGACTAAAAATAATTCTTTTGGTTCCTGAAAATAACTGCTTTCCAAAAAAAACGTTCTTTTCGTATTATCTGCACTGCCAAAACCACTAATGGAAGAAGATCCATTTCCCCACATATCCCCATCTCCATCTTGCAATTCAATGGAAAGGAAATCAAAAATGACCATATCGTTTTGGTTATCTGTTTCTATCTCAATAGCAGCATGCAAGGGTGAAATTTTCACTTGTTCAACCGTAAACTTTTGCCCAGCTACTACCACCTCTTGATTAATATTATATTTCTTTGGTTTTGCTATTTTATTATTTAATGTAAAAGGTATTACAAATTTTAGTTCCTCCTGCCCTATAACGGACACTTCTAATTCAAAGGATGGATTAGAATAATCGATTACACTACTAGGATCAGAAATTCTAATCGTGTTCTTTATTTCATTTATTTGTTCATCTTGCGCAAAATCTGAAGTTACATATACAAGACCCAACTCTTCCTCATTCTGTAGCAGTACAGTCTTACCTAAGCGATAATCATTAACGGATCGAGGAGACTCGAGGGTATAGGAAAGTAACATTCCAGTTTCATCTGCAATGACACCGTCTAATGTAAAGGTAACCTCGTTTTCTGTGTTGGATACACCGATTTCCTCAAAATAGTTATTTTGAACACTGTCTTCTACCCCTCTGTCGTATTCAACAATTGCTACAATAGCACCCAAGCCAGGTATGCTCTCAAACACCTGAGCAAAGGCTGGAGAGATTCGGGTCATAAAGGTAAAGCCAAGGAACAGCACGGCTACTGCTGATAAGCTAAAAACTATTTTTGTTTTGCGTTGTTTTTTTCTCTGGGCTAGCTTGATACCATTCAATATGGCACTTCCAGTAGATTGACTAACCTGGATTACCTCCATCTGCTGATCCATTAATTGCTGTATCTTTTTTATACCGCTCATCAAATATCCCCCCCTCGCTCACCCATAAACACACGAATTTTCTTTAATGTATGGTGTAACCTTGATTTTACTGTCCCCTCTGGAATTTTTAGCCTTCTAGCTATTTCACTAACCTTTAAATCATTAAAGTATTTTAAATGAATAAGCTCTCGCTGTGCAGTTGGCAGGGCTTGAAGTGCTAAATTGAGATCTGGGTTAGAAGTACTTTCTTCTTTCTCTACATATTCATTTAAGGATGCTAGCTTCCCTTGTTTCTTCAATGTATCCATGCAATAATTCAACAGTATTCTTACCAGCCATGTTTGAAAAAAAGATGACTCCTTCACTTGATGACGCTTTGTATAAGCTCGATAAGTCACCTCTTGAAGAGCCTCCAGTACTTCATGCTCATTTTTCAAATAGATGAAGGCTGTTTTATATAAAACATCACGATGTATTTGCATTAGCTGTAAGAAAGCATCGTCATCTCCAGCGATTGCTCTCCTAACTAGGTGCTCCATTTTCGTTCCCCCTCTTTCGTATCTGTTAGACTCTCTCTTTAAAGAAAACGTTCAATGGAAATAAAATATATTTTAAATGGAAAAAAGCTACGTCTAACGTACTGTATTCTTCATTTTCTCTTCCTCTTCCTTTTATTTGTATGTTAAGATAGTGACCGATTGAAAGAGAGAGGTAATTGATATGAAAAAATGGATTATGTATTTGTTGTCCTTAACCATTTTGTTAGGGGCATGCAGCAGTATAGATGAACTAGTGGAAGAAACTCCATTTACAGGACCAACTGAGGAAACTCAACAAACTGAAAAAGAACCAACAAAGGTCACGTCACCAGGTACCATTCACGATATATCTAAATTTGAAGAATTTCCGTTAGTCAGCGTGATTGATGGAGATACGATTAAAATAAAATACAACGGTGCAAATGAAAATGTTCGTTTTTTATTGGTAGACACTCCTGAAACTAATCATCCAAAGCTTGGAGTACAGCCTTTTGGACAGGAGGCAAAGGATTTTACGAAACAGCTACTAGAGGGACAAGATACGGTCTTCTTAGAGTTTGACGTCTCTTATAGAGATAAGTATAATCGTCTCCTCGCCTACATTTACACTGCTGATGGCAAGAGTGTCCAAGAAGAATTATTAAAAGAAGGACTTGCTCGGGTGGCATATATATACGCCCCGAATACAATGCATGTTGACTGGTTCGAATCTATTCAAAAGTCCGCTCAACAACAAGCGGTTGGCATATGGTCTGTCGAGAATTATGTAACAGATAGAGGCTACGATAAAGAGGCGATTGAGGAGTCAGAAAAAGTTACTGAAACAGATTCAACAAAAAACAACGATGCTGATTGTACGATTAAAGGTAATATCAATTCTAAAGGTGAAAAAATCTATCATACACCTGGACAACAATATTACGAAATGACAATTGCTGAAGAGATGTTTTGTAGCAAGGAAGAAGCTGAAGCAGCAGGCTTCCGAGGTACGAAAAGATAACAATATTTTATTTCTTAATAGTTCAAACCAGCCTCATCATTCTGTGATGGGGCTTTCTTCTATATTTAACTCCTTATAAAAAGTATCAACCAATGGAATAATATTAGGTTTGGAATGATAAACTTGGTTTTGGATATTAGATAAGTCTGTATTAAAAACTGTCTTTCCATCATACAAGTAAACAGCGTATCTCCAGCCAACGCTTCCTTCCTGATCTTCATGCGGTATAAATTCAACCTCATTCACTAAATGGAGGAACTCATTGACTTTTTCTTGGTCTTCTATTGTTTTCATTTGTCCAGTACTTCCATCTTCATAAAACGTCTGAAAGGTTTTAGCTTGGAGGGGAGTCTCGACATTACAGCCAGCAAACAATAGAACGACTATTATTAATAAACGCATCATCCAAATGCTCCTTCATTGAAAATCTACATAAAACAAATAGCTACCTCTTCCTTGCTCCCACTCGGCGATTACTTGAAAAGAAGCCCTTCCCTTCAGTTCGCCAGTACTAATTTCGGATAGCTCCCCTTTTAGACCAATTTCTGATTCTAATAGAAAAGCCTCAAAGCTTTGAGGAGCGATCTCAAAGGTGAATTCCATTTTTTCTCCCACCTCGACAACAGGTGCTTTCTCTATATTCTTTACACTCGTAGGTTCTATAGCATGGGTCTCTACTGTCATCCAATCACCATTTGAATCTTTGTAACTCCATCCATAGCCAGACAGAAAGACTTTAATGGGGATTTCTCCTATAGTGACAGCTAGCTTCGGTGGTTTTTGTCTAATCACAGACTGATCCAATTGTTCTTTTTTCTTTATAGATGCTATCTTCTCCCCTTCTCCGGACCAATAAAACAGATTTAGGACAGCTGTCATCACTAAAAGTGCTACCTTCAAATAATTGTCCCCCCTTTTTGCATTAGTCGTGTATTATATACAAAAGTTACCATAAGATATGTTGAAGAAAATGACCTTAAATTGCAAAGAAGTCTGTCCGGTGATATACAAAGGAACAAACAAATAAAAAGGCAGCCCACATTAAATGGAACTGCCTTATTCTCTGAAAAATTTAATCCACATTGAAAGTAAATAAAAGCCTATAAAAGTGAAGGCTTTGATGGAAAAGATCGAATCATTTATAGTGACTAGCAAAAGCTGAACAACAAATAACAGTGTAAATGCTTCCCTCATCCACTCTGCTTTTTTTCTATGTAAAACAATTTGGATTATGATAATTACTAGAAATAGTATAGCTATTATAATATTTTCGTTTGCTATATTGTTCATGAATTCATAAGTAGCAAAAAATAACAACAGAAAATACGGCACCTCCATATATAGCCGGGGTTTCTTTTTAGCAACAACTATCACATAGATAATTACTGCAAGGATACCAAGAAAATGCCCTTTGGTTCCTCCATTAAAATAAACGATTGATAGCGGCATTTGGCTAACTAACGAAAAGTTAAATAAAATATAGGATAGCTTCCACACAAGAATATAAGTAAAAAATGCATTACTAACCCATTCTCCTACTTTTTCTTTTAAAGCCACTCGATAGAGAAAAGAACTTATAAAGACTGCTCCTATTACAATTATCCATATCGCAGGAATCGTTATTCTCCCAATTTCTAAATAAGACATTTGGAACTCCTTTTGCAAAAATAATACTAGTTTTCTCTACTATGACACATTCTTCTTTTGTTCGCAGTTATTTGTGCTCCACTTATCAATTATCTCATCCACCTGAAGAATTACCTATACTCAAATAAAAGTCATTCTTATCGCTATTTTAAACACGAAAAAATCCACACTTCTATTTTCTAGAAGTGTGGATTTTTTACTGAAAAGCTGCCTTGCCCCTCGAGGTCAAATGGTTAAAAGCTCCGGTGGCTGAGAAACTGCCTCCTCGCTTTTCTCCATTTGCTTGTCGGGGCAAACATAGGCGCTTGCGCTTTTCTTATTTGTCTAGCGCAAGCGCCTTGCCCCTCGAGGTCAAATGGTTAAAAGCTCCGGTGGCTGAGGAACTGCCTCCTCACTTTTCTCCATTTGCTTGTCGGGGCAAACATAGGCGCTTGCGCTTTTCTTATTATCGAATTGTTTTTAGAGCAGTTGCCCAAGGAATAACTTGGTCTAACATTTGATTTACAGAATCTGCTTGAACTGCAGCTGGTTTGAAATCAGTACCATTTTCAAAATCAGTAAATAATGATAAAGCTGGGTGTACGCGAACATCTGCAACTAGTAATTCCCCTAAGATTCCGCGTAAATGTTCAGTTGCACGAGCTCCACCTACTGAACCGTAAGATACGATACCTGCAGCTTTGTTGTTCCATTCTACACGAAGATAATCTAAAGCATTTTTCAATGCACCAGTAATAGAGTGATTATATTCTTGAACGATGAATACGAATCCGTCACAATCAGCTACTCTTGAAGACCAAGCAGCAGCACCTGAAGCGTCTCCGCCAGCTTCCCCTAATAATGGAAGTTTGAAGTCAGCAATATCAATAATCTCATATTGAGCATCTCCACGTTTGTCTGCTAATTCTTTCACCCAGTTACCTACTTGTGGACTTAAGCGTCCTTCACGAGTTGACCCTAAAATAATACCTATTTTTAACATTTCTTTTCCTCCTATTTCTTTTTCTTTGTTATTTTGTCCAAAAAGTTTATTCCATAAACTCATACTTATTAGCCTCCTAGTTTTAGAACGCCAAATATTCTAACCCTTATATTTCCAATTCGAGATATACACCAAAGTTACCTCAACTTCATATATATTTAATCCGAGATAATAATATCATATATAAAACTTAGAAGTCAACATTTCTTAACTTTTAATTTTATTTATACTTTATTTATAATCCAAGTGTTAAAATATAAATATCTAAATTTTCTAATAAAAAAAGGATTGTTTTAATGCATAGATACAACCATATAGAAAAATTGTTGTTTTGTTCAACTCTTTTGAATGAAAAAAAACTTCATAGGAAGCTGGAAGGTAAAACAATTCTTATCACTGGAGCCAGCTCGGGGATTGGAAAAGAGCTAGCGTTTGTTTTAAAAGATATAAACGCCCACCTCATTTTAGTAGCCAGACGCGAGGAGCAACTATTATTAATAAAAAAAGAAATTGAACAATCCAGTGCCAAAGTTAGTGTCTTTTCTGCCGATTTGAGAGAAATAGCAGAAATGGACAACCTGTTACACTTTTTACATCGACAACCTGATGGAATAGATATTATTGTGAGCAATGCTGGATTATCAATCAACCGATCCATTGAAAAATCCTTAGAACGTTATCATGATTATACTCGAACGATGGCTATTAATTACTTTGCTCCGGTTCAATTACTCCTGTCTACAATTCCTTTATTAGAAAAGAATAAGGGACAAATCATAAATGTATCTACCATTAATGCATTACTTCTTCCTATACCTTTTTGGGCAGCCTACCAGGCATCTAAATCTGCCTTTGATACATGGTTTCGATCAGCTGCTCCAGAGTTAAACGGGAAAGGTATCTCGACTACCTCCATTTATCTTCCATTAGTGAAGACTCCAATGATCGAGCCTACTGCCGCTTACCGGAATACTCCTGCCATGAGTCCAGTTCATGTAGCGAATATTATTGCGAAATCCATGTATACCAAAAACAAAATCTATAAGCCATGGTGGCTATTCATTGGTCAGATTGGTTCGTTGATTGGTCGAAGAATTTTGGAAAAAATATTACCTAGGCTTTTACTGAAAAGAGGGTTGAACAAATGATTGGTTCCTTATTACAAGTATTATGGAAGATGGGCCTCCTCTCACCTCTTGGATTATTTAGTTTAATCTCTACTATTTATACAGAAGGTATTAACTTAATGGTTTTAGTGCGACTGGCGGAAAAAAAATATGGAAATAAAATCGCGTTAGTCAGTGACAAGGAAAGCTTTACTTATAGCCAACTAGCTAAGCAATGCGAAGTAGCTTCGATTTATTTAAAAAACAATTACCATATAGGCACTGAGCTACGAGTTGCCTTTCTCTGTAAGAATCATCACTATTTTGTGCAATCTATTTTTGCTGTTTCTCGCCTTGGAGCGAACATTTATTTACTTAATCCTGATATAAGTAAGAATCAGTTTAAACAATTGGTTGATGCCTATAATTTTGACTTATACATACACGATGAAGAAGCCTTTTCACTCATAGACGAGCATCATCTATCCCATCAAGCTATTATTAGTAACTTTGCTAGCAATATTAATGAAAATATAAAAATGAGAGAAGTACCACTCAAAAAGTCCTCTAAAAGTAGTCTCGTCTTACTAACTGGAGGCACAACTGGTACACCTAAAGAAGCAATCCATAAACCTTCTATTCTTAATTACTTAAATCCGTTTTTAACCCTTTTAAAACGCTTGAAGTTAATGCAATACCAAACAGCTTATATAGCGACGCCACTATACCATGGTTATGGAATAGCTATATTGCTTACGTTTATTGCATTAGGGAAAAAAACGATAATTTCCGAGAACTTTCGAGCAGAAAAGTCAAGTAAAATTATTAGTGAGCATAAGGTCGAAGTAATCACAGTCGTTCCGCTTATGATTCATAAATTACTTCAGGTTTCTTCCAATGACTTAAGCTCTCTACAATGTATTGCTTCAGGTGGAGCCAAGCTAAATGCTAAGCTGATAGCTGAGGTTAACAACAAATTAGGGCAAGTATTGTACAACCTTTATGGAACGTCGGAGGCAGGGCTTAATATAATTGCTACTCCTCAGGATTTACAATACTCCTCTTACACTATCGGCCGATTGGTTAAAGGAGTGCGACTACAGACCATCCACAACGGGAAGCCGTTAAAGGAAGGACAGGTTGGTCAGCTTTGTATAAAAAATAAATGGTCTATGAAAAACAAAGGTGCGTCCTGGATAGAAACCGGAGATTTGGGCTATAGAGATCCGAATGGTTATTATTTCTTGTGTGGAAGAACAGACGATTTAGTTATCTCTGCTGGAGTCAATATTTATCCCATTGAAGTGGAACAAGTATTAATACTTCATCCCTCAGTAGAGGAAGTTGCTATTGTTGGCATACCTGACGAGCAGTACGGCCAAAGATTAGTAGCATATGTAGAATTAAAGAGCAGTACTGAGCATTTAACAAAGGACATCTTAATAGAATGGCTTAGCCTAAGGGTCTCTCGTCTTCAACTGCCAAAAGAAATAGTGTTCGTCGATCAATTACCATATACCGCTTTAGGTAAGCTAAATAAAAAACAGTTAGCTTGAAATAGTGGGTATTGAGCTGTAGGAATTGATGAAAGTAAAAGTGAGTCTTTTAACAGCTCTGTTGAAGAGCAAGGTTGATTTATGGAGAATGAGTTTTCCTGTAGATTTCTTTACTTTTGTCTAATGGGTGGCTAAACTATGCACAGAAAGGTGGAGCAAAATGAGAACTTTCGAGGAGTTGCACACAATTGAAGCTGTGGACAGTTTCATTTCCAGCAATCCATTATCCTTTATTTATATTTCGCATACAGACTGTAGTGTTTGTCATGCCCTTTTACCACAAGTCGGGAAACTAATGGAAAATTTTCCGGAAATACAGCTTGCACATATCAATTCCGCAGAAGTGGAAGAGATTGCAGAACGGTTCATTGTTTTTTCAGTCCCTGCGCTGCTTCTATTTATAGATGGGAAAGAATATTTACGGGAAGCGCGTATTGTCCATATGAGTCAATTCGAAGAGAGATTACAGAAGATTTATGAAGGTTATACAAATTAAAGGCTATTCTCGCATTCTGGGGGGATAGCCCTTATTTTTAATTCCTGATAAAGTGGATTCTATTTTGTTGTAGGTTTTGGCTAGTAAGTTTTTAAAAGAACTTCAAATAATTTGCAGAGGAATAAACCAACTGTTGAGAGCTATTTACCTAAGGATTGCTCTTGTTTACTACAATGTCTTCACTTTTTACGACAATCGTGCCGTATTTTACTACAATCCCAGCGGTTTTTACGACAATCCAGTTCCACTAGAAGTTTCCACTCACCTTTTACGACAATTCCTTCATTTTTTACGACAATCATGCCGTATTTTACTACAATCCAGAAGTTTTTTACTACAATCCTGTTTCACTAGAAGTCTTTTCTTACTTTATGTTAAAAAAATCCCTTTCGAATTTCTGAAAGGGATTTTTTAAGGTTATTTTTTATAATCTGCTTCTAAATCAGCGGTTGTTCGAGTGTTTTTAGAAACTACATTTCCATCCAAGTATTTATGGAAGAACCATTCGCCTGCACCGATAATAACCGCAGCGATAAATGAACCAAGTGCAATAGATCCGTTGGCATCTACTAGAGCAACTTGCATATACCAAATAGTTAGAAAGGCAATGATAATATCTCCGCCTGTCGCTATCATATTACGGACATTCTGACTGGAGCGATTTGCCGCAAGACGGAATAATAGAAAGTCTCCTAAAATGTAAGCTAATACAGTTAATACTAAGCTAGTCCAAATAGAATCCATAAATGGAACATCAAAAATGAGCGTCAAAACCACAATAAGGACTACTGCAATCATGACAAATTTAATAAGAAGTGCTTTTAAGTGATTCATAGTATGTCCTCCTTTACTTTTGTTGTATTTTTCATGTACCCTATTTCTCTCTAGTTAAATCCTGTTTTTTATGGGCTAAGCGTACTTCCATTACCTAAATAGAACTTTGCACTTACATATAAAAAGCCTCCTTCTATATAGAAGGAGGCCAAAATTATATACTTTATTTTGTTGTTTCTACTTGATTTTCTTCTTCTAGCTTACGAAGTGCAGCAGGGCTTACATCTACTCGTTTTAAGAAGAAGGCTAATACTAATGCGATTATGTTCATAACCAATGCTACTAGGAAAGAATATTGAATACCTGCTAGTAGGGCTTGTTGACCTAATAATCCCATAGATTGCTCAGTGAGAGTAGCAGGGTCTACTTTAGACATTAGACTTTCTCCTTCTTTTGTAGTCACATAATTCATGATCGATACTAGAACTGCAGTACCTATAGAACCAGCAACCTGTTGAGCAGTGTTATTAACAGCTGTACCATGCGGGTTTAAGCGTGTTGGTAACTGATTCAAACCATTGGTCATGATAGGCATCATAACCATAGACATCCCAAGCATTCGAGTTGTATAAATAGAAATAATATATAAGTATGAAGAATCTATTTGTAACGTGGACAATTCATACGTCGAAATTGCTGTAATAACTAATCCGATTATCGCTAAAAGACGTGGTCCAAACCTATCAAATAATTTCCCTGTAATCGGAGACATGATTCCCATAATAATTGCTCCAGGTAGCATCATTAAACCTGAGTCAAGAGGTGAAATGCCACGTACATTTTGTACATACGCCGGTGTTAAAATCATACCTGAGAACATTGCTACCGAGTTAACAACAGCAATTATAGACGCTAAAGTAAACATCGGATATTTATATACACGCAAATCTAATAGTGGTTCGTCTAGCTTCAGCTGACGTACAACAAAAATTACTAAAGATACAGCTCCGACTATTAAGGTTGTTAATACAATTGGGTCATCCCAACCTGCTGAGCTTGCTGTGCTGACACCATATAATAAACCACCAAAACCAAATGTTGAAAGAATGACAGATGCAAAGTCAATGGTTGCAGTTTTATCCGTCTGCATTACATTTCCTAACTTCCATACAGCTAAGCCTAAACTAATGACTGCTAACGGCAGAATCATGATAAAAAGAACACGCCAGTCATAGTACTCTACTATAAACCCTGATAATGTAGGGCCAATCGCTGGTGCTGTAATCATAACTAATCCAAAAATCCCCATTGCAGCTCCACGTTTTTCACGTGGGAAGGCAACTAGCATAACATTCATCAATAATGGTCCCATTACGGACGAACCTGCAGCTTGAACCATACGACCAGTTAATAGCAGGCCAAAATTTGGTGCCAATGCTGCCATAGCAGTACCTAATGTGAATATCGCCATTGATGTAATAAACAACGTTCTATTTGAAAACCTTCTTATTAAAAATGCGGATGCTGGTATTAATACTCCACTCACTAGCATGTAACCCGTTGCTAACCATTGTACCGTGGAATAATCGACATCTAAATCCACCATAATGGAAGGCAACGCTACGTTTAAAAGCGAGTTATTTAAAAACGACACAAATGCTCCGACAAACAGTACGGCAAGCATTAAGTACGTAGATTTTCTATTTTCAATATTACTCATCTTTCGTCTTCCCCTATTCTATTTTTCTCTTTTTATTTCATTACTCGAATTATATTAAACCATTAGTCCATTTATTTCAATATATTTATACTCAAGGTTTAAAAACATTGAACTTTATGTTCACAAAATATATACTAAAGCCATCAGTATAGTAGTGGAGGACTTATGAATAAACGTAAAAGACATGTCGCAGATGTAGCCTTAATGCTTTTTGTGGAAAAAGGCATCCAACAAACATCTATACAAGATATTATAGATCGAGCAAATATTTCAAAAGGAACTTTTTATAATTACTTTACTTCTAAAAATGATTGTATAGCAGAAATACTTGAAGGATTACGTTATGATGCTAGCCAGCTTCGTATGCAAAGTCAGGTCGGGAAAAACGAAAAAGACCAACAAGTTTTAACCGAGCAGATTTATAGTATCATTCAGTTAAATGAAGAGCGGAACCTTCATGCACTCTTCGATGCCATTCTTAGTTCTAACGAAAAAGATTTAAAAAAATTGGTTTTACAGCATCGCATATTTGAATTAGAATGGTTAGCCATAAGATTTAAAGCTGTATTTGGAGAAGAAATTTCAGAACACGCCTTTGAATGCGCTATATTATTCCATGGTATGCTACAGCACATTATGTTTACGATACGCATAACTAACGCACCATTCTCACTCCATCGGATTGTAGAGGTTTTACTTGAATACATTGGCCTTATCATTCCCCATATGATTCAACATAATACTTCTTTAATCGATCAATCTACTTTCCATTTGATGCGAATGAATATAGATAGAAAACCGCTAGAAATAAACGAACTATTGGAGATGGCCAAGCATCTTAAAGCAACAGGGAACTTCACAATGGAACAAGAGGATCTCTATGAGGCCATTATTTTTGAGCTTAAACAGGAGCGTATACGTAAAAGCGTGCTTCAGTCACTGCTTAATCCTTTCTTAGTAACCTTTAATGGAACATCTATTAAGGGTCAAACTCAGACATTCATCAATGCCGTTTGGTTTTATTTAAAACTGAAATAATAAAGTAAACTCACCAAGAGAAAATCTTGGTGAGTTTTTGCACTGTCTTTTGATACAGTCTCGATTTCTACAAAACAGAAGAGCCTTCTATCAAATAGAGGGCTCTTCTTTAAACTTCTTTCCATTTGTACAACGTTTCTTTTCGTTATACAGCGTTCTTGACCGCTTTTTGAAAATTTAATAACCAAATCTATAGTCTCTGCCTTTTTTAGACATTTCATGTCCTAAACGGATAGTAGAAACTGCTAGGTCTGCATAGGTTACTTGCTTAGTAGGGTTGAATTCATTTTTCTCTGCCTTTACTAATCCCAAAGAGTCTGCCAACACAACATAGCCTGCGTTCTCGGCTTTAATCTTTTTACTATCTGTATAATCATTTTTGAATATTTTAGATTGTTTTGCAGCTTCCTCTAAGCCTAGAGCACGGATGTACCATACTGATAGCTCCTCTTTAGTAATCGGACTATCCACATCAAAGGTAGACTTGTCTGCTGTGAGTACTCCTAGCTCTACCGCTCTTTCTATTGCCTGATAAGATGTATGCTTAGAATCTACATTAGTAAAGGTTTGTTTGACGTTTTCTGAATCTCCTCCAGGAAAACCAGAATACATATACGTCAAGGAATTCATCATTATTTTGATGGCTTCCCCCTTCGATACAGTTGCATCTCCATTAAAGGTTTTTGCATCCTTAACCGTTAATACTTTTGCTTGTATTAAATAATTTAATTCATCTGCTGCGGTTTTATGAGAGACTTCTGGCAACACTTCTCTATTATATTGATTGAACCATTTACCTGTGTTTGCCTCTAATACTTGATAATCTTCTTCATTAAACTGTGGAGAATATATTAAGTTATAATGATTATTTTCTTTCTTCTGATATTCTTTCATGTAACTCGTTTTTAATGAAACAGACTTCTTGAAAATCTCTTCTGCTTCTTTTTCAGAAATCACTTTGTCCTTTGATGGCCACTCGTCAATCTGTGGTCTATTAATACTTATACCGCCTAAAGTGCCATCGTTTTCTAAATGCACATTTATTTGATCTCCTGAAACAAGTACTCCGTCTACAATTCGAGGGAATGAAAAGTAATAGAGACCCCTAGGATCTTCATAAAATGAATCGGTCGGAAGTGCATATTGGTGAAGATTAGAAGGTAAATATTCCTTAGCATATTGCACTGCCTTAGCTAGTGCTTCTTCATAGGAAATAGCTTTGTCATCTTTTTTCTCTTCTAAATATTCAGTTATTTCACGTTTCATACTATGAAACTGAACTAGCTCTCCTGTTTTCTTATCAAATTCTATATTAGATCCAGAACCGCTACCGTTTGAGTAGTTATACATATATTGAACACTGATTACATCTTGTCCATTGTAATTCTTCGTCTCTTCTACAGATTGAATAGATAGCTTTACCTTACTTGAATCTACCTTTAGTAGATTCTCTGCCGTTTTTTTGGCTTCTTCCTTCGTGATACCATTTTGCTTTGCAGGCAATGCCTTTTCTACAATCATTTCATATCCCTTTTTAGCAGGGTTCTC
Organism: Psychrobacillus faecigallinarum; assembly: GCF_014836595.1. Classification (GTDB taxonomy): domain Bacteria; phylum Bacillota; class Bacilli; order Bacillales_A; family Planococcaceae; genus Psychrobacillus; species Psychrobacillus faecigallinarum. The sequence goes on from NZ_JACSQO010000012.1 coordinate 72,085, forward strand.
GGCTAAAAATTCATAGCTATTAAACCATTCACCAGTTGTTGCATTTAAACTAAGCACATCTGGCGTATAAACTAATTTTACATCATATTTATTAATTTCATCCGATGCAGTAATTTGATATTGTAGTTTAGCTGTTACATTATCTTTTATTTTTGCTAGTGCTTCTTTTGAATCATTCAATTTTTTCACATCTTCAAACGTTGAAGATTTACTTGTATTAAAACGATTAAATTCTACAATCTCTCCGCTACCTAAAATAGTTACGTTTACATTCTGATCTTGAATAGCAATTCCATCCTGGACTCGATTAAATGAAAAAGAATAACGAATAGGTCTAGTTAGAAGTTGAGGAGAATAATAAAAATCATTCATCCCTTCTGTTAGCTGGTAGCTTCCGTCCTTGATATACTTTTGTACAAAGTCATTGGCAATTTTTTTAGCTTCATCCTTGGATACCTTTGCAGGAAATAAAGCATCAGCGGTAGTCACCGGCTCATAGTGAAAAGATTCTATCTCAAAATTGTCTCCAGAAAACCCAATACTACCGTAGATTTCCTTACCTTTTACTTGCTTATTAAAAGACATATCATATCTTGTTTTGTTTTCATACGGATTTTCATAGGAATGCATATAAAATTCACTAGCCTTTACAGAGTCAAATATCCCTGGAAAACTCGCTTTAAATTTCTTTAGCAGGTCCTCCTTAGATACCGTTACATCCACTGCTGCAACCTGAGTCATCACATTATATGGTTGTGCCCCTCCTGTACCAGCAGCACTTACAGCAGATGAAAACATTCCAATCGATAAAGCCGAAGCCGTTAATATAATACCTATCTTCTTCAAAAATAGTCCCCCTTTTACGGTAATAATTATATTGTAAAGTAAATTTTGGAAATTAGAAACTAAAATTTACCTAATTTTAAAATTATTTAATAAATTTTTAAGAGTTAGATATTATTTGATTATTTTTATTAGCCGTTCTGATTCTGTCTCATCTAAATACTGTGATTTCAAAAATTCTTTAAACGAAAAAAACGCCACTCACTCGGAGGGGCGTTTTCACTTATTTCATATAATTATTTACTAATTCATAGCATCTTTCTTTAGTAAGATCAGCTAAAGCACTCGAATACAGGAACGGCTCAAGTGTTCCACCCTCTGCTTCCTTGGATTTTTCTTCTGCGATTTTATCACGCTGCTTAATCCAATCGCGTTGTTCTATTTTTAAATCCTCCATTTCACTTTCAGACAGTTGCTCTTTAAGTACACCATAAATTTCATTTAGAGCTTCGTCCCACCTTTTGAATGTTTCTGATTTAGCTTGATTCATATCCGTTTGTGTTCCAGACTCATATACCTTGTCGAATTCCTTTAAACTAACTTCAATCTCATTTAATTTATTTAAATAAGTTTCTTTTGTTCCTGAAGGGTCACTAGCTGTTTCTTCAGTATCCTCAGACACTTCTTGAGCTGGTGCAACGTTAGTTTCATTTATATCCTTTTCCGAACTAGAACTGCATCCTACGATCCAAACAAATGGTAGCAGTAACATTAGTATTTTCTTCAATTATATCCCTCCTTCTTCCACTTCTACCCATTAGACGTAACGATAAGCAGGAAAGTTTTATTTTTTCTGTTTTTTATAAAAAATCATTCAAATCTCCTAATGCAGATGCAGGAACCTACTTTTCATAATAATAGATCTTAGTAAATTCATAGGCCTTGCCTTTATCCTCACACCATTGCACAAAGCCGACTGTACCTTCACTTGAAAACGAAATCCAATCACTCATCAAATTACTATAATAAGATACAAGTTGGTAAATATTTATTTTGTATTCTTCCTTTTCTACTTTCTTGCTTAGCTGTTCTATTTTTTTCAGTAGTAATCTATCTTCTTGTATATCACCTAAGTATAGGTCCTCTGAAATATGGTGAAAAGAATACCAAAGAGAATCTATATAAATATCTATTAGCTTTAGTATTACTAATTGTTCCTTATCGCCACCTAATTTTAAGGCTTTATCTAAATAGGTTGTCCGCTTATCGATATTCAGAAATAGACCATACCATCTGTACATTCTTGGGTCTTCAGGATTTAAATCCATCCATTTCTCCATTAAAGGTTTCAATAATCTCTCTTCTAATGGGTGAATAAGTACCTGATGTACATCTTCTGATACTTCAATTACTTCAAAAATCCAGCATGCAAATTGTTGTTGTTTTTTTATATCCCATTCTAATGCTTGCTGAAGAAAAAGATTTAATGACTTTAACGATTGTTTACGTAGACCTTTTTCCTTGTATAGGCAAAACTCTATAAACAACGGATAATCATTTAAATTTTCACTGTTAATAATATTGGTTAAAGCCCTTTCCATTTGTTCACCTTCCTTAAAACTTAGTTTAAAATATATTTATTGTGTAAAAGTGGTGGACATCCACTCATAAAATTTTTCCTTTTCCTCGAATTGTGGATAATGAGCTGATTTCTCAAAGGTAATAAATTCTTTCTGTTCTGCATTTAAAGTATCCAAGTATTTTTTGGCTGTACTATAAGTAGTATGATAATCGTGCTTTCCCATTACAAAATAAACTGGTAATTCAAGCTTTGTAACTATATTAGGTAACGGCTTTTTTAACAAATCAGGTAACATCATTTTCTGTGAGTAGGAAATTCCATAGTTATAACGAATCACGTCCAATAAATTATATTCCTTGCTAAGAAAATTATTTAAGCTATTACCGTCTGGATTTTCGATAAGTCTAGAAGTCCCACCATATTTCATTACATAATTTCTTGGAGTAACTGTGTCACCATTTTTAATATCTTCATCTAACCCCTGTAAATATGTAACATCCTCCATATTCCCTTCCTTTTCAGCTTGATCAATACAGAAGGCTAAGCTCTCTAGCTCACTTTCAATAGTATCACTCATTTGCCCTATACCAATATATGCCTCATATTTTTCAGGTGATTGATATGCAGCTTGGGTAGCAATATAGGTACCTGCCGAATGACCAATTAATATGATCTTTTCTTTATTAAGTCTCTTCGAAATATAATCGGACATAGCTAACAGATCCTCTACTAGTAAATCTGTTGAAAGATTAGAATAGTCCTCTGTAAAATGATATGATTTTCCACTTGCTCTTTGATCATATTGAACAACTGTAAAATCTTGTTCTAGCAAGTCTTGGTATTGAGAAGCGTACGGTATTTCTGAACTTCCTGGTCCCCCATGCACAAAAAGGATAACAGGGTTATCGGTATTATTGCCACGAATCAATACTTCATGGTTACTTCCATTAACCTCCAATTGCTCTAAAACACTAATACTGTTTTCCCCTTCAATAGACGCTGTCCATGTCGGAGAAAAAAGGGCTCCTATTAGGACTACTACAATTGATACTAAAATACATATGATTAATTTCTTTGTCTTTTTCACGCGACCATTCCCCTATTCTTGTACTCTTTTATTCTCTTTCTAATTGCCCTATCTTTCCTTTTTTGTTAGATCTCATAATAAGTATAACAATTTAGTAAAATTTTCTAGTACATCTCCGGAACGAAATTATAGTACATCTTAGGGATGAGATTTTTCTTATCTAAAATAAATAGTGTACGATTGCGAAAAATTGATTCACTCATTACTCTCCCTTCATGAATTTGGTGTTAACACATCCAAGGATGACCTTCTCCCCTTTAAAACAAAAGTCCTTATTACACAAAATCCCTATACAACCTTTCACCTGTTTTCTTAAAATTCAAACAAAATATTAAGCTTTTATTTTCTTATCTCGTAAGGTTTGATTACAATAAATAAAAACCGACGGATTTAGCTCTAAAGCGGGAGGATTAATATGAAGAAAAGCAAAATGGCCTTAGCAATTGTTAGCACAACACTTTTATTAGGAGGTTGCAACGTGGATGTAGAGAATACAAAGGAAACCAAAATACTTGGAAATGGTGATATTGCTTTAGATAGTGAGAGCTTTGTCAGCGTTCAAGATTACAAAGGTGACGAATACACCTTACAAAATGGAGAAAAAACGGACAAAATCGCGGAGGAGAATCGTGATTCGATTGAACAAGCGGTAAAGGAGTTCTTTCTAAACAAGTATAAAACAGAGGTAAAAATCCATAACATCGTGGGAGCTGTGGACGGTGCCTCTGTATTCGTAGAATCTGTTGGAGAGCCTCATTTCTACACTTTTGCCATTGTACCTATTGATGTGGAAAAGGAAAAAGTAGAATCAGACAAAGTGTGGTCTCAAGAGGGACAGATAGAAGATGCAATTTCTACTGGTCTTTATGCAATGATTAATGATCAGGAATTTTCTAACCTTGATAAATACTTAAATGAAATAACTGTAAAAAATCCTGTAGTAGGAGTTCGTATGGAGGCAGTGGAAAGAGTAGGTGCTAATGGATTTGCAACTCCCTATTATTACACAAGTGCCTCAGGCGAATACTTTACAGAGCTTTATAACAAATATATAGAAGACCCAACAATTAGCAAGGAAGAATTAAAAAGCTCATTTGAAAAGTATAATTTCGATTCTAATCTAATGCTCATCACTATTACTTTATATATGAAAGAATCCGATACCGACCCAGATGAAGCACTTTATGACCAAATTGTTTCAGATATCGAGCAAATGGAAGGAATACCCCAAGGCTCTTACTCGGTAATTTTACACGATAACTTGATTAACGCAGAGTATGCTGACGGATCAAAAAAAAGCTCGATAAACAAGACTAAATTAAATGAGATTATGAAAGAATAGGAGTGGAAATCTCGATGACTACTATTAATCCTGTTTCTAACGTCCAGACAAATGATCAAGATTTAGTAGAATTAGCTGGTTCTCATGCTTATCGAAATTATCCAGAAGGTAGAATTATAACAGTTAACGATAAAGTATTCAGAGTAGTGGATACCCAATACGGGATGTCTTCAGGTCTTGATGCACTTACCGTCCAAAACAATGAAACAAAGGAATTGACTGTAGTTTTTGTTGGTAGCGCAGACAACAAGGATTGGATTGATACAAATGCAAAGCTACTAGCGGATACTCCTCCCGCTCAATTAGAGGATGCTCAAAAGTATTTTGATTGGGTAAATACTAGTCTTGGAAACGTAGATTCAGTAACAGGTAATTCTCTAGGTGGTGGACTTACTAACTCTGTTGCAATTAATAACCCTCAGGTTAAAGCTGTAACATTGAACCCTGCAATCCTTCCTGCTGGTTTAGTGGATCCTACGATGATGTATGAGAATATCACCAATTATTACAGCCGCTTCGACTTTCTTACGAGCACAGAAGAAGCTATTGGAATGGGCAATAGAATACCAGGGAAAAAATATAACATTAACAATGGGGTTCCCCTGCTTTCACAGATTGTATCGAATCATACAGGCTACGTTACCCCTGATAAAGACGGGAACTTTGTTGTTGAAGTTGGTATAAAGGGACAGCCCGGACATGGATATATCCACATTGGTGCTGACGATCATATTGTAACAAGTATTTGGACAGGAAATCCTATTTATGGAGGCTATACTGAAAAAATTGAGATTAACCAAGAAAATATGATTTTACTCTCCAACGGAATAAGAGACCAAGTAAAAGGTCGAATAACAAATGTCAAAGAGTATATAGGTAACTCGGTAAGTATTGTTGAGGATGAGAGTGCTAAATTCAGTCAGCGTGTAACTACCCTCCAAGAAATCTTTCAACAAATGCTTGAAGAAATAGCCGGAGACCCCGTTTTTAAGGGCATTGCAGAGACAGGGGCCTTTATCAAGGCAGCCATAGATGATCTAATAGATCTTCTTAATACAGCAGAGGATCGTTGTAGAATATTAAACAGCATTTTAAACTCTAAACCGGCTGAAATCATTGAGTTTATTACCTCAACTGACATAAGTGTAGAAACACTCTTCGCTCCAGCAAGAGATTATTTAAATCAGCTTAAGCTAGACGTAGATAATCTAGTGACGAGTGCACACAATATTATGTATAAGGATATACCTGAATTATTTAGAGGAGGAACAGACAATTTTGTCGATGCAGTCGTCGGGGAGCTGGATGCGCACTATAACATCTTAAAAATAAATAAAGAAGAAGTATACAATCAATTAACTGAGTACGAAACTCAGGTTAATGACATTGCCAATTCCTTTATTAACCGTGATGTCAGCCTAGCAGATGCTATACACATGGGATCTTCACCTGGAGATCGTGTAGATGCAGTTCAAAAAACAGAGATTAAGACGATTCAGGAATCCTCTTATTTAGTAGTAGGAATGAAAATTAAGGAAGTTCAAGTCCAATTGGCCCATAATACGATAGTTACTTTAGGAACAACAATATTAAGTCCCATCCTTTCCATCCTAGAAGTTATTGCACTTCTAATAGAAGCTGCATTAACTGCAATTATCCTCGCTGTAAAGGCTGCTCAAAATATCGGTCTGTACGGAAATCCCATCGGTTTGCTGATGAGTTTGTTTACAGATTATGAACATAGAGTAAAAAGTGCTGTAGCTAGTGCCCTCGAGCCTCTTATAGAAATGGAGGTCTTAATGGAAAGTTTGCGCATTGGATTCAATAGGATGAATGTAAACCTACCGGAAATGCTAGACAATTTTAAGCCCTATCTGGATACTGCCATTTTTGAACCAGCTAAATTTGAAAATGTAAGATTGTACAATGTCGCTGCCTTAGCTATATTAGAGGAGATGGAGCTATTATTTAACGAAATAATTTACCAGCTAGCCGATGAAAAAGCTAATGCAATCGAAGAAACGTTAGAGGTCTCGAAGAATGTATTAGGTAATCTACAAATATTAAAGGAACAAGTAGATCGCGGAACATTGTAAAATATAGAGTGGAACTCCAGTGCAGCGTTGCTACATTAGAGTTCTTTTATTTTTGCCCATTCATTGATTTTTTTAATGGATTTGAGCTAAAGCCTGAGCTTCCAAGCTTGCTTTGTGTTTAATCACTCTTTATACTAGATTTTGTGCTAAAAAACAAACCGACCGTTCTGTTTTGTGGAAAGGAGTAATTGATATGTCCGTTGGGCAGGAAACTAAACAGCATATAATTCAGACTGCTGGTCATCTATTTCGATGGTATGGTTTTGAGGCGGTTAGTATTGCAACAATCATTAAAGAATGTAATACAACAAAGGGTGCCCTTTATCATCATTTTCCTAATGGCAAAGAAGAGCTGTTATTAGCAGCTATTCAATATACAGGAAAAATTATGCTACAGGATACAAGGAATTTGTTGAGTGAATCCGCAGATCCTATAAAGATATTATCAAGCCATTTAAATCATATTGCTTCACAAGTTGAGTTGAACCGCGAAATAGATGGTGTCCCCATTGGTAATATTGCTGGTGAAATGGCGATTAAAAACAATGAGATACGCCTAGCCTGTGATCAGGTTTTTAAAAGCTGGCAACAACTGATAAAAGACAAATTTATTGACTGTGGGATGCAGGAGGAAGATGCAAGTAATCTTGCAATCACATTAAATGCACTATTTGAAGGTGGTATATTATTAAGCATCACAAGTGCTTCTGGTGATCCGCTCAGAGCAATCGCCAAGCAAATCCCTTATTTAGTAGCACCAAAAAGTAATTTATTAAGAGAGTAGGATTTTCATGTCACAACCAATCAAAAAAACACCAATACTAGCAGCATTTCTAATCGCTGGTTTTGTTGGACTATTTAGTGAAACAGCACTAAACATGGCGTTAGGCCAATTAGTCATTGAGCTCGGCGTTGAACATACAACTATTCAATGGCTGACTACTGGCTATTTATTAACACTTGGTATTCTAGTCCCTATTTCCGGATTACTGATTCAAAAATTCACCACTCGTCAGCTATTCCTGACTTCCTTGATATTTTCTATAATAGGAACTATTATAGCAGGACTTGCACCGACCTTTGCGTTTTTATTGATGGCTCGTATAGTTCAAGCTATTGGTACTGCGATTTTATTGCCATTGATGTTCAATACGGTTTTATTAATTTTTCCAATTGAAAAACGTGGATCAGCGATGGGTGTCATGGGACTTGTTATCATGTTCGCACCTGCGATTTCCCCTACCGTTTCTGGAATTATTTTAGAATACTTAACTTGGCACTGGATTTTCTGGACTACACTTCCATTCCTTGTATTTGCATTGATTTTCGGCTACTTCTATATGCAAAATGTCAATGAGCTTACCCATCCGAAGATTGATGTTCTATCTGTTATCTTCTCTAGTATTGGTTTTGGAGGCATTGTGTATGGCTTTAGTGTAGCTGGCGATAAAGGCTGGAGCAGTTCGATTGTAATTATTGCTCTAGCTGCAGGAGTAATTGGTCTTGCCTTATTCGCTTGGCGTCAAAACAACATGGAAAAACCAATGATCAATTTAAAGGTTCTAAAATATCCAATGTTTACATTAGGCTTAATCGCCGTATTTATAGCCTTTATGTGTATTCTTTCAACTATGATTTTACTTCCACTTTACTTACAAACTGGATTGGCTTTAGCAACATTTGCCGCTGGTCTAGTCTTGTTACCAGGTGGAATTATTAACGGTATTTTCTCTCCAATTGTCGGACGCCTGTTTGACAATTACGGTGCAAAGGTACTTGTAATGCCTGGCTTCATCTTAATCGGGATTGCGTTCGTATTCTTTATGCAAATTGACCAGCAGACATCTCAGCTAACGATTATCGTGCTACATAGTGTAATGATGATTGGTGTATCGCTTGTTATGGCTCCTGCTCAAACAAATGGCTTAAATCAATTGCCTCGTCATCTATATCCAGATGGCACCGCATTAATGAATACTCTTCAGCAAGTATCCGGTGCAATCGGGACTGCAGTGGCGATTACCATTATGTCCTCTGCCCAAGCTTCCTTTGTGACAGAGCAAGGTGCATCAGCTTCATCAGTAGACGCGTTTATTTATGGGGTACAAACATCCTTTAAATACGCTATTGCTCTAGCAGTAATTGGAATTATCCTATCTTTCTTTATTAAAGGAAAGCAACAAACAGCTAAACAAAGTAATTAGTATTTTTGCTTCATTATAAAACACCCTCCAGTTGATTGGAGGGTGTTTTAATTTATAAGGACATCAAAAGTCGAGTCCTCTTAAAATGCTTTGATGACAATTAAATCAAATAAAATGCTTAGGTTAATATAAGAATAAGTTTTAAAGCTTTATACTTTAAATGACACAGTAGGTTAAATAGATAAAAACAATTATTACAGGAACATTCCATTGTTGTGTGGAATACATATAGACTGAATTACTCTGAGCGTTTTCTTAGTGTAATTTATATTGCTAAATTAGTCAGAAGTGGGTTGTTAATCAAACACATTGCCTTTTATTAAGGGGGCTACTCTTTCTACTCTTGATAAACTTCCTCTTCTGAATGAAAACCATCTGTAATAACTGTGGTATTAAGATTGGATTTATTTACTGGAATTGGTGTTAATAACACCGAAGGAACTTCAATTTTTCCGTTTTTAACTTTCTGCCCCGCATTAATATTTTCACCTTTAGCCATGGATACAGCCAGTTTCGCAACCTCCTCTGAGAGCATGTGAATAGGTTTGTATACAGTCATAGTTTGCGTCCCTTTAACTATTCTCTGTACCCCTGCTAAATCCGCATCCTGGCCTGCGACTGGTATTTGTCCAGCGAGCCCTTTGGCCTCAAGTGCTTCTATTACCCCACCAGCAGTAGCATCATTTGCTGCAATTACTGCATCAATCTGTAGATTTGTTGTACGAAGTGCTTCTTCCATATTCGCATTTGCATTTACTGGTGTCCAATCCTTCGTCCATTGGTCATAAATAATGTTGATATCTCCATTCTCTATATATGGACGAAGTACTTTAAATACTCCCTTTTTCAGAAGATGCGCATTGTTATCCGTGATTGCTCCCCCTATAATCACATAGTTCCCTTTTGGTACAAGCTCTGTAATAGCCTTTGCCTGCATTTCTCCCACTTGTTCATTATCGAAGGAAACATACAAATCGAGATCAGAGTTTTTCACAAGTCTGTCATATGCAATCACCTGTATACCTGCAAGATGAGCCTTATGGACAATGGCCGCGGTTGCCTCGGCGTTATGCGGAACAATTACTAATACATCGACACCGCTTTGAATAAGTCGCTCTGCTTGAGATATTTGAAGTGCATCATCTCCATTTGCTGCAAATATTTCTACCTCGGCACCCAAAGCCTCCACAGCCTCCTTGAATAAATCTCGATCCTTTAGCCATCGTTCTTCCAATAAGGTATCCATAGAAAACCCTATTCGTATCGGCTCCTCTTCTTTTGGAGAAGGGGGTCCTTTCTCTGGTTTAATACTTTCCCTTTCAGTATCAGGGGAACAAGCAACTAACAGCAGAATGATACCCAAAAGCCAAATAGGTTTAGCCCTTTGTTTCATCCTTTTCCCCCTCTCATTAAAATTCTATTTTCTTACTTAACATGGTTTTTCTATATTCCTTTGGAGAGATTCCACACATCTTTTTGAATACCTTGCTGAAATAATTAGGATCATGGTAGCCAATTTCAAACGTAATTTCCTTTAAGCTTCGTTCTGAATTATTGAGGAGCTTTTTAGCCTTTCCAATTCGACACTCCGTTAGAAAATCAATATAGTTAATACCTAGCTTCTCCTTGAACATTTTACTAATATAGATTGGGCTTAAGTCGACTTTTTGCGCCAGTATATCTAAGGATATGTCCTTATGGGAATTATCATATATAAACTGTTTGATTTGTTGAATTTTATCAACTTCCATCCGTTCAAAATAGCTCTTATAAACAGTTTGCATACGATCAAGCAAACGTGTAGTTTCCAATCGCAACTGACGATACTCAAGTGCTTGAAGTGGGAAAACAGGTACCTCTGAGTCAATTCCTAATTCATTCATGACTCTATGTGCAATCCACAATAACTCCAATACTCTTTGTTGAGTGTAGATAAGTGCATTTCCTTTTTTTTCATGCTGTTGAATCATATCCAATACAAATAAGCGAATCGACTCCCAATCCCCTAGTCTTAATTGTTCGAAATACAGCTGCTCCCGTTGTCTGATGACCTGATAGTCTGTTTCAACAGTAATAGCCTGAACTTCAGAATAAAACCGATACTTTACAACCAAAGTGGGATCCATCGTAGCAATAAGAGCCTCTTGGTAGGATTGCCTAATTTCCGAGAGTTCCCCATATACTTGACCAATTCCAATAAACCAATCCATACCGATGTTTTCTTTATTTAAGGATAAAATCTCTTTTGAAAATGCTATTGCCTGTGCACGAAATGTTTGATCAGGGTTTCTAAACACAATAATTGGTAATTGCCTTCCATATAAGGCACCAACCCAAGCATTGGTTGTTTGACGAACTTTCTGCTTGATGTCCACATACAAATGCTCTGCACCTTCCGGTAAGAGTATAACAACTACAAATTTTTCTTGTGTAGAAGGGGTATCTAACATTTCCACTAGTAAGTCTATATGCACTTCGTGAACATGATCAAATAATAGCTGTGTTACAATATCTGTCTCTGCTAAAGTCAATGTTTTTTGCCACATTTCATTTGCTAGACGGCTGCTAGCCTCCGCTTCTTTTTCTACTCTACATTCCTCTAATACTTTACCTACAGTAGAGACTATTTCGGTTACTTTACTAGGTTTGAGTAAGTAATCTTTCACTCCAAGCTTAATAGCTTTCCTTGCATAATCAAACATATCGAATGCAGTTACCATCACAAACTTGGTAGATGAATTCGTTTCTTTTATTTTTTCTATGGCTTCTAGCCCATTCATGCCTGGCATCATAATATCCATTAACACTAAATCTGGACGAATACTATCTGCAAGTTCGATTGCCTGCTTCCCGTTTTTAGCCTGATAAAAGGAGTACTCTGGAAAAGATTTTTGAAGTATAGCCTGCATTCCTTCACGTTCTATCGGTTCATCATCGACGATCAGAAGTTTCATCATCATTTTCCTCCCATGCTATTGGAATTTGTATGATTACCTTTGTCCCTTGACCTTCTATACTATGAATAGTGATAGTGCTTTTATCTCCGTAAAACAAAGACAGCCTTTTTACAACATTTTGAAAGCCCATTCCTGTTGAATGCCCCTCGCTAGGCACAATATCTCCCTTAAGTAATTCTTCAATTTGTTTCGTTGTCATCCCCTTGCCACTGTCTTCTATCTCTATAATCACGAATGATTCCACTTTAAGAATTCTAAACCAAATTGTGCCTCCATCTATCTCAGGCTCAATAGCGTGAATAACTGCATTTTCGATAATTGGCTGAAGTGTTAGACCTGGAATTTTTATATGTAAGCACGTCTCATCAATGTGAGATATAAATCGTAATCGATCGATAAAGCGAGCCTTTTGAATCTCCATGTATTGATTGAGAACTATAACCTCCTCAAATAATGTTACCGTTCCATCCCCTCGCTTGAGGTTATAGCGAAGTAATCCTGCGACACTTACAAGTAGGTCACTCGTTTCCTCTGCCCCGTCCAAATAAGCTTTTTTAGAAAGGGTATTTAAAGTGTTAAACAGGAAATGAGGGTTTATTTGACTTTGTAAAGTCTTTAATTGGCTCTCCTTTAGTAGAAGTCTGCTTTGTTGTAGCTCATGCTCCAGTTGTGCCTTTTGTTGAATTTCTTGTATTAAATCATTAATATTGATTCGCATTTCATCAAATGTTTTGGCTAGAAATGCTATTTCATCATTAGATTTCACTTCTATCTGCTGGTTGAATCTCCCCTGTGCTAATTCATTGGCCGCTTTTGTAAGCTGATGAACTGGTTTAGTAATGCTCAATGAAAACCAATAAGTCGCCAGTAGTAGCACACAGGTAATCAATAGCAGCAAATAAATTCCAAGCTTTTTTAACTCTTCGGATTGGTTAATGATTGCCCGATAAAATTCGTTATATGTCTTCAGTTCACGATCCAAAATAGTCAATGTCATTTCTGATATGTACATAGAAATACGATTAGCTTCATTGAATTCCTTGGTGGAGTCTTCTATATCTCGTTCCTGTATGAGCATAATAGAACGCTCCGTAGTCTCTACTAAACTATCAATTAAATGAATATAATTCGTTAAGGAAAATGAATTCTCCACGTTTCTAAGCTCTGCAACATCCTCTTGAACCTCTTTTATATCTACTATACTTTTCTCCAGCTGTTGCTTATGTGCTTCTGTAGGATTTAGTAAATAATTGTTTAGATTAGTTATTATTTTTTGACTAGCTGTAGTTACTTCATTCATCCTTAAGTATCGCTGTAATACATCATTTGTTTGCTCTTGTGTTCTTTGGTTGTAATACGTGAGCATTAACCAAATGATACCCATTATAACGAGGACTACTGAAACGAGCATCCAAATCTTTTTATGAATCGTAGTCATTGCTTCGTACCATCCAATTCAGCCATTCTTATTTCAGTTAAATAACCATCAGAGTCAAGGGGAACAGTTTCATTAGTTAACCATTTCATGAGTCTTTTCACGCTTTCCTTACCCATTCTCTCCGGCTGTTGCTCCAACACACCATCTAGTTGCCCCTGCTCTAGTAAAGTTTTGGATTCAATTCCATCATCAAATGTATAAATATGATATGGCTCTACCCTTGTACGTCTCCCAATTTCCTGTATCATAGGTCCAGCATAATTTGCATTGATTGCTATAAAAGCTTGTGCCTGTGGAGTTTCGTTCATAAGTTGCTGAGTTGTAGCCATCACCTGTTCCTTAGTATCCTCGGTCCCTCTTACGGTCACCTGAATTCCCTCATAGTGTTTAAGCACTTCTTGAATTCCTTGCAAGCGTTCCTTCTGATAATGTGCTAGTTTCTTATCTCCTAGAATGATTATATCTCCAGTTGTACCCATTGTACTGACTAATCGTTGTGCGACCATTCTTCCTGCTTCGAGCTGATTTGAACCGATATAGGTCTTTCTTAAACTTTCCTCGACCGGGACATCGTTAGCGACTGTAATGACTGGAATACCGTAGAATGCAGCCTTCACTTTGGTCAATTCTTTAAATTCTTCATTATCTAGTCCCTGAACAATTATTCCGCTAACCTTTGAATGAAGGGCTATCTCCACTCTTTTCAAAAAATCTTCCTCGTTATTACCATAGCTTCCCCAGACCTCTAATTGAACATTTTCTAATTTTGCTTGTTCTGCTGCACCTTGCCCGACTTTATTCCAAAAAGGGGTGTCCAGTTCCTGAGTTATAAGTACAAGGCGAATGGTATCCTCATTAGAGGGAATGGTTTTGGGCATTTCGCTAGTAGTACGGAGCGCCTGGGTTGCCGTGGAAAAGGTCAAATAACTAAAGATCAAAATAAGTGCTCCAAGTATGAAAACTACTTTTTTCCCCATTCCCTTCTCTCCTTGCATCTCGCTTTTTCTACTATATTATCATTTGTCCATTAATTGACAATAAGCTATATAAAACGGAAGTTCATTCTTCTATGAAGACACCTCTACTAAGCATGATTTCCGTTTTAGACGGACGCTTTCCGCGGGGGGAGCGCTAAGCCATCACCGTCGTTTGTGATGACTCATCTGTCTCACTCATCCCACAGGAGTCGTCACCTGCCGCTACAATCAACAGACTGATCAATCATTATTTTTAAAGGAAAAGTTATAATGTTGAAAATGCATTAAGATACTGCAATAGTTTTCAAGTATTATAAAAATTGTAAGAAATAAAAAGACAAAAAGGTATTAGACCTTTCTTAATACCTTTTGTCCATTTCTTCTATTAAGCTCTTTGTTTTCGTGTCATCACATCAAATATTACTGCTCCAGCTAAAACCCCACCACGTATCATATATTGATACGATATTCCAACGCCTAGTAGGTTCATGCCACTTGAAAGAGAAGCCATAACAATTGCACCAATGATGGCGCCAGTTACTTTTCCAACTCCTCCTGCAGACGAAACCCCACCTACATAAGCCGCTGCTATAGCATCTAACTCAAAAAGAGTACCAGCTGTAGTGGTAGCTGATTGAAGACGCGAAGTAAATAATATTCCTGATAAGGCTGCAAGCATCCCCATAGAGCCGAAGACGATATATGTAATCTTTTGTACGTTTATGCCACTGAGATGTGCGGCTTCTGGGTTACTACCCACCGCGTAAATGTGTCGACCAAGCACCGTTTTAGTAGATAAAAAATGATAAATAATAACCACAATTACCATAATAACAACCGTCCAAGAAAAACCATTATATCCCGCTAAAATCCAAGTGATATACGCAATAATTCCTGATATTAAAATAAGCTTAATAGTAAATATGCCATTAGACATTACTTCAAAGCCATATTTCAATTTATTTCGTCGATTAGAAAATTCACTATAAATATACAAAAGTATACCGATCAACCCAACAATCAATGTCATAAGGTGTAATCCGTTAATTTGCATAAGAGATGGTATAAACCCATTTCCAATAGCGTTAAATTGACTGTCCTTAATAATAATTGTCCCTGTTCTTTCCGTTACCTGTAAAAGCGCTCCTCGAAATATTAACATTCCTGCTAAAGTGGCAACAAAAGAAGGAATACCGATTCTCGCAACTAAAACACCGTTAAATAAACCTATAACTACCCCGAAGATTAAGACTGTTGGAATTGTAATCCATATGGAAACACCCCATTGTGTCAAAAATATTGCTGCCACTGCGCCTAAAAAACCAGCGACAAAGCCAACTGATAAGTCAATATGACGGATGACGATAACTAGTGTCATTCCGACTGCTAGCACTGCAATGTAGCCCGCGGAATCTAGTAAATTACTTATATTTCTCGAAGACATAAACAAACCGTTTGTCATAATCGTAAATGTTAATAGAATGACTGCTAAAGCAATATACATTCCATAATCTCGTATATTATCTTTCACAAGGTCCTTAGCCTCTTTGAATAAATTCATGATTCTTCCCCTTTCTATCTATTGAGTAGCGAGTTCCATAATAGCTTCTTGAGATGCTTCTTCTGCAGTCAATTCACCTCTTATAGCTCCATTAGCCATTACATAAATACGATCACTCATTCCTAGCACTTCACCGAGTTCAGAGGAAATCATGATAATGCTCATTCCTTCATTGATTAGCTGATTCATAATCGTATAAATTTCAAATTTTGCCCCCACATCAATACCTCGTGTCGGTTCATCCAAAATTAAGATCTTAGGTCCAGTAAACAACCATTTTCCAAGAGACACCTTCTGCTGATTTCCACCGCTAAGTTTGCCAACTATTTGTTCTAGAGAACTAGCTTTAATATATAAAGAATCCTTATATTCTTTACCGACCTTTACCTCTTCGTTTAAGTTAAGGACTCCTCTGCTTGATATCCCCTTCAGATGAGCAGCAGAGACATTACTCTTTATATCTTGTAGTAAAAACAAACCGTCTCCCTTTCTGTCCTCTGTCACATAGGCAATTCCTGCTTTAATCGCATCACTAGTATGCTTTAGTGTCTTAGATACCCCTTGCATTTCTAACGTTCCTTGAAGCTTATAATTCTTGGGATTGCCAAAAATACTTAATGCAAGCTCTGTACGCCCTGAGCCCATAAGACCAGCAATACCAATAATTTCTCCCTTCTTGAGTTGAAGATTTGCATTTTTAACTACGTTTCTTCCTAGCTGTGTATCATAGGCAGACCAATCTTTTAATGATAAAACCGTCTCTCCGATTTTCTTGTCAGGTCGTTTTGGATAAATATCTTCGATGTCTCTTCCAACCATATTTTTGATGATGACATTTTCAGCCACCTCTCCCTTGC
Source organism: Psychrobacillus faecigallinarum (assembly GCF_014836595.1). Taxonomy (GTDB): domain Bacteria; phylum Bacillota; class Bacilli; order Bacillales_A; family Planococcaceae; genus Psychrobacillus; species Psychrobacillus faecigallinarum. The sequence continues at coordinate 88,969 of NZ_JACSQO010000012.1, forward strand.
TTGCATCTAATGTGCAAATGGTTTTCCCATCACGAAGAACCGTTACTTTATCTGCAATATGAATAACCTCTTTCAGCTTATGCGAAATCATAATGCAGCTAATTCCCTGGCTCTTCAATTCTTTTAAGAGTTCTAATAGATTTTCGCTATCATCCTCATTCAGAGCTGCTGTTGGTTCGTCTAAAATAAGTAAGTTAACGTCCTTGCTTAGTGCTTTGGCAATTTCCACGAGTTGTTGTTTACCTACACCTAATTCCTTAATCAATGTTTCTGGAGTCACTTTTAAATTCACTTTTTTAAGTAACCCTGTAGCCTGGACAATGGTTTGATTCCAATCAACAAAGGGACCTTTTTTAACTTCATTTCCGGCAAATATGTTCTCGTAGACCGATAAATCAGGAAAAAGGGCTAGCTCCTGATAGATGATTCCAATACCAGCCTTTACGCTATCACTGATTACTTGAAATTGTTGTACCTGTCCTTCGAACACTATGTCCCCATCATAGGTACCATATGGATATACTCCACTTAATACCTTCATTAGAGTAGATTTACCTGCTCCGTTTTCTCCGACTAAGCAATGGATTTCTGCCTTACCTACTTTGAAATTTACGTTGGAGAGAGCCTTTACTCCAGGGAACTCTTTGGATATGTTATTCATTTCTAAAATATAGCCACTCATTCTCGTACCTCCCTCACCTATACAAATTAAAGATAGAGAAAAAGTGATTGATCGCTACAACACTTTTTCTCCTCTTATTGGCTTTTACTCTATACCGGTGAATTCACTTGCCTCATAATACTCTGAATCAATTAACTCTGATTTCACATTGTCTTTATCTACAACAATTACATTCGTTTGTTTCGCTTTCACTTCTATAGCACCATTATCGTAAGAACCAGTAGTTTCAGGAGTTTTTCCATCCAAAATTTCAACTGCCATGCCCATAGCGTCTTTTACTAATGAACGAACATCTTTAAACACCGTCATCGATTGTTTTTCATCAATAATGTATTGTACAGAAGCTTTCTCCGCATCTTGGCCCGTTACAAAATAGCTTGTAATAGCACTATCAGAACCAAACACATCTGCGATTGAACGTGCAGTCCCATCATTAGGAGCAAGGATTAAAACATCCCCTTTTAGGTCATCACTCGCGGCAGTTAAATGTGTTTGTGCCTTGTTTTTTGCTTCATTTGAATCCCAGTTAGTCGTAATTTGCCCGATGATTTTTCCGAGCTGATCACGAGAAAGATCTGCAGAATCCTTTAAAGCCTCTGCTTCACTGGAGTTAGCAATTTTAAATGTACCATCAGCGATTTTCGGCTGAAGCACCTGCCAAGCGCCCTCAAAAAATAGGAATGCATTATTATCAGATGCCGCACCAGCATACAGGTAAAGAGGTGCATTAGAACCCTTTGCATTGTCTACTAAGTACTGAGCCTGTGCTGCACCAACTGCTAAACTATCAAAAGTTACATAGTAATCGACAGCATCGGTATCAGTTATTAAACGGTCATATGCAATTACAGTAACTCCCTCTTTCTTAGCTGCCTCTACTGCAGATGCAGCTGCCGCACCATCATGAGGAGTAATGATTAATACTTTAATACCTTTATTCAACAATGCCTCTACATTTTCTTTTTCCTTTGCAGATGATCCTTGGCTAAATAGGATTTCCGTAGAATAATCCGAATCCGCTAAAGCATCCTTAAAACGTTGCTCATCCTGCACCCAACGAGGCTCATCCTTCGTAGGCAACACTATTCCCACATCTACTGAGCTACTCCCACTTGCGTCACAAGCTGCTGCTACTATGGCAAATGCCATTAACATAAATAAAAATGTGAATCCCTTGAACTTCTTCAACATTTTTAACACTCTCCCTTTGTATAAAATCCTTACCTTTTAATTATAAATTCTGAATACTTTTATGAAAGCGCTATCAATAGCACTCTTTTAATATTACCTATACTTTTTTAACTTTTAAGTATAAAAATAGAGACGAGCCACCTTGGGTTCGTCTCAAACAGAGAATTAAATTTAAATAAAAAATAGAAGCTGGCCAAAAGGATTCCTAAATGAGCGTTTTGGTCAGCCTCTTCTTGGCTTTACTTTTTTAATCTATAGTCTTTAAAAGTTTTTGCATTTCTGTAGCCTGTTTTTGTTGAGTAGTTATAATGTTTTCTACAATTGTTTTGAGTTCACTATTTTGAGTATATTTCAAGATATTTCCAGCCATTTTATTGCACCTACATGATGTGGGATCATTTCTTCCAGGAAATCTTTATCTATATTCCCTGTTGGCCTGGCATCTTCCATAGACGCAATCATCGTTTTATAGATGTTATTATAAGCTTTTAAGTAAGATGCCTCCGCTTGTACGTTTACTTCTGGGCTCACCTTTATTTTATCTTTAAGAGCTTCCATTTTCTTAATACCTTCCAGTTGTTCTCTTATAATGGTTGCTGCTATTTTGTTGACTTGTTCATTATCGCTATATTTCAAGACATTTTCAGACATCGATACAGCTGCCTGGTGATGTGGAATCATTTCATAAAGGAAATCAAGACTGGGATCACCTGTTTTAATCGATTCTTCCATTCCCTTTTCCATGATTTGCAATATACTTTGATAATTATCATAATACACTTTTTCATCCGGACCCAACTGTGCATGTGCTTGAATACTAAACATGCATAGTATCAATGTAAAAAAACCTATTCTAGTTATTTGAATGCCTGTCCTCATATTGTACCCTCCCATTATTTACGCTCATTTTATTATGCAAGATATAGAATTACTTTATACAAGTCAGAATGTGTCATTTCTTGCTCAGTAGATTGCGATGTAATGCTCTTTCATCAGATTATTTATTTGTATTTAGGGTATACATTTAAAAGATTGAACAACTGAATCCAATATCGATTTCCACTTTAGATGGACAGTTTTAGGCGGGGTGAGTGATAAGCCATCAGCTTCGCTTCCGCATGTTTGTGAGGTTTATCTGTCTCATTCATCCTGCTAGAGTTGAGCCTTTCGCTACAATTGATAATGAGCTAAGTTTACAATCATATTTAAAAGCATTGTCAGGAGGAACATAGGAATCATGAAAAAATTATTACTGATCTTAGTTGTCTGGAGTTTGTGGGCTATCTATCCTTCGAATTCAATTGAAGCTAAGGCAGAAACATATACTATTTCGCCAAATAGCGAAACATATAATAGGAATCTAATGAACGATTCTAATTACAATAATGATACGAAACATTATTATTTACTTCGTACATATCTTGAACGACTTGAAGAAACAGGTGGTGGCACACTCGAATTAGAAAAGGGAACATACATAGTTTCTAATGTATTGTTCGTACCATCTAATACAACGATAAAACTAAAAGATGGCGCGAAAATTATGAATGGTAGTGAAACAGGTAAATCTAAGCTCAATGCTGACCACTCACTTTTCCATTTCATTCGTCCTTCTCTTGGTAAAAAAGAAGGTGTCTATGGAGGGTATGATGGTGAAAAAAATATTTCCATCATTGGAGCTGGTTCAGCGACGATTGATTTGAATTTCGAAAAGGATGCTATTGCTATTATTGCTGGTCATAATCAAAATATTAGGATTGAAAATATTAATTTTCAAAACATGTATTCCGGTCATTTCATTGAGATAGATGCAACAAAGGATGCTGTTATAACCAACAATAAATTTATGAATTCAATACCTTCAACAACTGAAATCAAAGAAGCAATTAATATCGATACTCCTGATAAGCTAACAAATGGCTGGAGCTCTGTTTGGAGTAAGTTCGACAAAACACCTAACTCCAATATGAAGATAGAAAACAATATTTTCTACGGCCTTGATCGTGCAATTGGCACCCATAAATATTCAGGTGGTAAATATCACGATAAAATCATAATCAGAAATAATAAAATAGAGAAAATGCGTCAGGATGCAATTCGCGTGTTGAACTGGAGTAATGCAACGATAGAAAACAATATGTTTAAAAATGTTGCTCCAGGTAAATACAACGCTAACAGGGGGATTATAGCAAGCGGCGCCCTTAATCCTACCTTCCAAAGTAATGTGTTTATAGACATACCACGGGCAATGCAATTTACTGCCTGGAAAAACAGTGATTCTGGTTCCGAATATGATATAACTTATAATGAGCTAAGTGAGGATAATAAAGAGGCACTTTCTACTAATACTATTATTAATTATGTAGAGGATTTTATCCGAATTAATCCTACATTTAAAAAGTTTGATCAAGAGCATACAGAATTTATTCCTTTAAAAACAGTACAGTCTCCTTCTTCACTGAACAGATACCCTGGCTCTTCAAAAGCGCTAAATATAAGGGGTCAAAATAACTATGAAGAGAGACTTGAAAGTACATTTGGCTCTAATGAAGATCTATCCAACTCAAAGCTACTAAATTTACATTTACAAAACTATTTGAGAATGTATCAGTGAAAAAATTGATTGGTACTAAAAATTAAATATTGCTGTTTAAACTTATTACTCATAAAATCTTAAGATTTATACTAACAGCCTCTTAAGAATTCCTTGCTACGATAAACGTACCAAAATTTTTAGGAGGTTACGTTTCATGGATTTACTGAGTGTAGTGTCTGGTCTTTTACCGTATATAAAATATTCTATTTTCATTTTCGTCATCTTAATGATTGGCTACTTCGTATTTAAGATCTTTTTTCAGAAAAAATATACAATAAATCTATCTAAATTTATTTTTATCATTTTACTAATCTGCTGGGGAATTGTTGTATTAGGTATCACAACTTTAAATAGACCGGCGATGTTTGCAGGTCAGTTTAATCTTAGTCTTTTGAGTAGCTATGTAAGTTCATGGAACAAATGGTCAGTGTCTGAATTTCAGCTAATCATCTTTAATATGTTAATGTTTGTGCCATTAGGAGTACTCTTACCGTTAATTCACAAAAAAAACAAATCGTTTTCGCGTGTACTAGTTATAACAATTGTATTCACACTTTGCATTGAAATTTTCCAATTTGTTTCAGGTAAAGGAATTTTCGAATTGGATGACCTTTTGCATAATACAATAGGGAGTTTAGCTGGGTACTTTTTCGTAATGGCAATCATATTAAGCATAGAGCAACGAAAGTTAAAATTTGCTCCAATTGTAAAAGCTATATCTATTCCTATTTTTTTTGTTGCATTATTTGGTGTAGCAACCGTTATATATAATGCACAGGAATTTGGAAATCTGCCATTCGAGCCTTCACAAAAACAAAACATGGATCAAATAGATGTCGAACTGGAAACAAAGCTCTCCAACAAATCATCGAACGCTTGCGTTTATTACAATTCAAATGTTAAAGATATGAAAAATATAAAATCAATCTCTCAATCCATTGCACAACAATTTGAATTACAACAGCAAGGCGGCATCCGCAGGGAAGGAGAAAACCGTCAATTAAAATTTATAGATGATGAAGGCCTTGTCTATTATTTAACTTATTTCATGTCAAATGGTTTTTGGTCCTTTTCCTCTGAAAATTATAGTGAAGAGCCGCCAAAAGTTGATATTGAACAGCAAAAGCAGGTTATAGAAAATTGGCTAGATAACGAAGGTTTATTTCCAAGTAACGCTATCTATCAGCAGCAGGATGAACGTACAATTCGTTGGGATTTAGCTGAAGCAGTGGATTTACAAACTGTATGTGATGATTTTTCTCAAGGTTTCCTCGTAATCACACTCTCTGATCAGCAAATACCCGACAACATCATCTACGATGTTAGTAACAATGAAATAGTTGGGAAAGAGAAAATCATTTCACAACAGGAAGCATATGAAGCTTTGACAAACGGAAAGTTTAACTTATTCAATCCTTTACAAAAAGGAGATACGCTAACAATAACGGATGTTCAATTAGGCTATACTTATGATACTAAAGGGTATTATCAGCCTATCTATGTCTTTACTGGCAGTGTTAACGATCCAGACTCCACAGTTGAAATATCAATTCCAGCTATTCCATAAATAAAACAGCACTTACTTTGACTAGCTAAAGTTTGTGCTGTTTTAGTATGAATTTTATTTGTTACCCCAATCTCTCATATTCAAAAGATGAAAAAGAGGCTTCTCGAAAGTCTAATAAACTTTCGAGAAGCCCCCGCTAATAACCTCATGTTAGCAAATCAATTTAATCTTACATACAAACCCATTCATATTATGGGTTCATACGGCAGGTTACATCATGCCGCCCATTCCGCCCATGTCAGGCATACCCATGCCGCCTGCTCCTGCTGGTTCTGGAATGTCTGCTACTACTGCTTCAGTAGTTAAGAATAGAGAAGCTACAGATGCAGCGTTTTGTAGAGCTGAACGAGTTACTTTAGTTGGATCTACGATACCTGCGTCGATCATGTTCACCCATTCGCCAGTTGCTGCGTTGAAGCCCATGCCAATGTCTTCGCGTTTTAGACGATCTACTACGATAGATCCTTCTAAACCAGCGTTGTTAGCGATTTGACGAACCGGCTCTTCTAATGCACGAAGTACTATACGAATACCAGTTGCTACGTCGCCTTCTTTTGTTTCTGCAAGCTCAGCTACTTTGTTGTATACGTTTACTAGTGCAGTACCACCACCAGATACGATACCTTCTTCTACAGCTGCGCGAGTTGCGTTAAGTGCATCTTCAATGCGAAGTTTGCGTTCTTTTAGCTCAGTTTCTGTTGCTGCTCCTACTTTCACTACAGCTACTCCACCAGCAAGCTTAGCAAGACGCTCTTGAAGTTTTTCTTTATCGAATTCAGAAGTTGTATCTTCTAATTGGCCACGGATTTGAGCAACACGGCTAGCGATGTTTTTCGTATCTCCGTTACCTTCTACGATTGTTGTGTTGTCTTTTGTTACTACTACTTTAGAAGCGCGTCCTAATTGAGTGATGTTCGCAGATTTTAGGTCTAGTCCTAAATCTTCTGTGATTACTTCTGCACCAGTTAGGATAGCAATATCTTCAAGCATTGCTTTACGACGGTCACCGAATCCAGGAGCTTTAACAGCTACTGCATTGAATGTTCCGCGTAATTTGTTTACTACTAGAGTAGCTAATGCTTCCCCTTCTACATCTTCAGCGATAAGTAAAAGTGGTTTGCCTTGTTGAACTACTTGCTCAAGCACTGGTAGGATTTCTTGAATGCTAGAGATTTTTTTGTCTGTGATTAAGATATATGGATTGTCTAGATTAGCTTCCATTTTATCTGAATCAGTTACCATGTATGGAGAAGCATAACCGCGGTCGAATTGCATACCTTCTACCACATCAAGCTCTGTTGTGAATCCTTTAGATTCTTCGATTGTAATAACTCCATCGTTACCAACGCGCTCCATAGCTTCAGCGATTAGCTCACCAACTTCTTCATCACCAGATGAGATAGCAGCTACTTGAGCGATAGATTCTTTACCTTCGATTTGTTTAGAGATTGCTTTTAGCTCTGTCACAGCAGAAGCTACAGCAAAGTCGATACCTTTACGAATACCAACTGGGTTAGCTCCAGCAGTTACGTTTTTAAGTCCTTCACGAATCATAGATTGTGCAAGAACAGTTGCAGTTGTTGTACCGTCACCAGCGATGTCATTAGTTTTTGAAGCAACCTCTGCCACTAATTTCGCACCCATGTTTTCGAATGCATCCTCTAGCTCGATATCTTTTGCGATTGTTACACCATCGTTAGTGATAAGTGGTGAACCAAATTTTTTCTCTAGAACTACGTTACGACCCTTTGGCCCTAAAGTTACTTTTACAGCGTCTGCTAATTTATCTACCCCACGCAGCATTGCGCTACGAGCGTCTTCACTAAATTTAATTTCTTTTGCCATGTTAATATGCCCTCCTAATTTTTCTTTTTAAGTTCTTTTATTAGCCAATTACAGCAAGAATATCGCTTTCGCGTAAGATTAAATAGTCGTGGCCTTCATATTTCACTTCAGTTCCAGCATATTTAGAGAAGATAATACGGTCCCCTTCTGCTACGTCTAATTCAACGCGGTTTCCGTTTTCTAGTACTCGTCCAGTACCTACTGCAACGACTTTACCCTCTTGTGGTTTCTCTTTAGCAGAGTCTGGAAGTACGATGCCAGATGCTGTTTTTTCCTCAGCTTCGATTAATTCGATTACAATACGATCACCTAATGGTCTTAACAAGTGAAACTACCTCCCTAAAATAGTTGAATTTATTTTTATTAGCACTCTCACACTTTGAGTGCTAACACACTTATAATAATAATTAAACTTAGAAGAATTTGCAAGTGAGAACATCATTTTTTTTAATAATTTTTAACGCTCTAATCCTCAGTTGGTTTAAAACCTATGAGGCTTCTAGTTTTTGAAAACGAAGATACTAAAGTTGACTATTAAAGATGATTATAAAATGGCTAAGGAGCGATTTTATTTTAGTTTTCCTTTACAATAAGGCTAAGGCTAGTACATCTTACAAAAGCAAGATTATCTATTTACTATCCTGATTAGTAAACTTATAAAAGCAACTGCTATAAATAGAAAGGATATTTAGATGAAACAACAAAAGACAGGTTTATACATATTAATCACCTACTGTGTGATGCAGCTCTCCGGTGCATTATTTGCTCCTCTTCTACTAATAATCTTTAACTATTTCGGCTTAGAAAACGCAAGGTACCTAGCTTCTGGATGGTGGGTTTTCCTTGGAATGGGAATTGCTACAGCTATCACCTTGCTTATGATTCGCCAAGACAAGAATTTTATACGGCCTCTAAAAGGGAAGGCATCCGGTCTTCCCGGAGCAATTGGCTGGGGAATTCTTGGCTTTCTCATGGTTTTGTACGGCCAAACATTAGCTGCTAATATTGAAATTAGATTTTTTGGTATAGAAGCTGGTTCTGAAAATACGTCGCAGTTTATGGATCTTGGCAATTCAGTACCTTTTGTCTTTTTCTCCATTGTGCTCTTCGCACCTATTTTAGAGGAGCTTATATTCCGTCGCATCATTTTCGGAACTTTATTGCCTAAAACGAACTTCTTTGTAGCAGCTCTTGTTAGCTCACTGTCCTTTGCCGTCATTCACTTTGAGTTCACACACATACTAATATATGCTGTGTCTGGGTTTATATTCGCTTTCATTTACTATAAAACAAAGCGAATTATCACCTCTATTATTGCCCATATGCTACTTAATGGATTCGTAGTAATTGTTCAACTGTATAATGAAGAGATCGTCAACTTTTTAGAAAAACTTGCTGAGTTGCAGCAATAAGGGGTAATCATAATGACTTTTTCATTTGTAAGTTTTCCTACAATAGAAACAGAAAGACTCATCCTTCGAAAAGCAATCGAACGGGATGCAAAGGATATTTTAGAGTTATATTCTAATGAAAACGTAGTACAGCATATGGCAATCGGTCCCTTTACTTCTGTTGAAGATGCAAAGGGCGAAATTAGTTGGTACGAGAAAATTTTTCTCGAACAAACTGGTATGCGCTGGGTAATAGAAGATAAAATAACCCAAAAAGTAATCGGTACTTGTGGTTATTTAAACTATGAGGCTGAGCATAAGCGTATAGAAATTGGCTATGATCTTTCACCTAAAGCTTGGGGAAAGGGAATTATGACGGAGGCGCTTAAGCCCATCATTCATTTTGCCTTTCATGATATGAACATGAACAAAATAGAAGCTGAGGTTACTTCAGAGAATGATGCCTCCCTTCACCTTTTGAGTAAGCTAGGTTTTCACAAAGATGGAGTCTTAAGACAGCATGAGTTCGAAAAGGGACGCTATATCGATCTTGCTATCTATTCCCTACTAAAAAGCGAATATAAATAGGAAAGCCTTCGACTAGATAATAGTCGAAGGCTTTTTTTCTTATAAGATTGGTATCAGCGCTCACCTTGCCCCTCGAGTTCAAATGGATAAAAGCTCTGGTGGCTGAGGTACTGCCTCCTCGCTTTTCTCCATTTGCTTGTCGGGGCAGACATAGGCGCTTTCGCTTTTCTTAGATCTCGTTTCGAATCATGTAGATGAGTGTTTGAAGTTCAACTGAAAGGTCAATCGTATGTACGCGAATCTCATCTGGAGTACTTATTGGGACTGGGGTGAAGTTTAAAATCCCTTTTACATTGGAGCCCACTAAAAGATCAGCAACTTCCTGAGCCGCACGACTTGGAAGTGTAAAAATCACTAATTCAATTCCGTATTCCTTTAGCTTTTCCAACATCACACTAGAATGAAATACAGGAATGTCGCTAATAATCGTTCCTTCGAGTGGTGCCTTCGTATCGAATGCTACTACAATTCTAGTGTTATGATTTTTTTGAAAGTTATATTTTACAAATGCTGTTCCTAAACTACCAACACCTATTAGTGCCACCCGTGCCGCTTCATCTTGGTCAAGTGTCTTTCTGAAAAACTCAAGTAGATGAGGTACATCATAGCCGTACCCTTTCTTTCCTAGCGCACCGAAATGAGAAAAATCTCTTCGAATGGTTGCTGAATCTATCTTCATCGCTTCACTTAGCTGTTGGGATGAAACTCGTTTATGATCTGCATTATGAAAGCTTTGTAAAAATCTATAATATAAAGGAAGTCGTTTCATTGTCGCTTGAGGGATGCGAGGTACATCACGTTTCATAAGTGTCCTCCTATTGTATAAGGCAAATTCATTTTTACACGTTACCTTTCTTTTATTGTAAAGGGAGAACGTTGCAACGACAAGTCCTATCTATTACACTTAGGATAGAATTGAGGTGCAAATTAACGTGATTGTTTTACAAGTAAACCAAGTAACTAAATCCTTTAATGGTGAAGATATATTAACAAACGTAAAGTTAGAAGTTCAAGACCGCGACCGAGTTGCACTGGTTGGGCGTAATGGTGCGGGAAAATCTACTTTACTTAAAATAATTGCTGGAGAAATGTCATACGATTCCGGTGACATTATTATGCCTAAAAATATTAGACTTGGCTATTTAGAGCAGCATGCGGGTCTTGAATCGAAGCTGACGATTTGGGAGGAAATGAAATCGATTTTTAGTCATTTGATTGATTCTGAAAGAGAACTGCGCTCACTAGAAGCACAAATGGCTGACCCTTCTATCTATGAAGATTCAGAAGCCTATGCTAGAGTTGCAGCAACCTATGACGAGCTTCAGCTAGCCTTTAATGAGGCTGGTGGATACCGCTTTGAATCGGATATCCGTTCCATCTTACATGGTATGCAGTTTTTCCCAGAGGATTATGATAAGCCAGTACAAGCATTATCCGGGGGACAAAAAACGAGACTAGCATTAGCTAAAATGCTGTTGAGCAAGCCCGATTTACTTATACTCGATGAGCCTACAAACCATTTAGATATTCAAACACTCAGCTTCCTTGAAAATTATTTAAAAAACTATAGTGGTGCCATTTTAATTGTATCCCATGATCGATATTTCCTAGACCAGGTAGTAAATTTAGTTTATGAGGTTTCACGTCATAACGTTACGAGATACGTAGGTAACTATAGCGCCTATTTAACGCAGAAAGCGAAAAATTATGAGCTCGATAAAAAGAAATATGAGAAGCAGCAGGAGGAAAAAGCAAAGCTAGAGGACTTTGTTAGCCGTAACCTGGCGCGTGCTTCTACAACGAAGATGGCACAATCTCGAAGAAAGGTTATCGAGAAAACTGACTGGATGGATGCCCCAGATGGCGATGAGAAATCCGCTAACTTCGGCTTTACCATTGACCGTCCTAGCGGTAATGATGTTCTGCGTTTAGAGGATATTGCTGTAGGTTATCCAAATAAAACCGTTTCCTCTAACATCTCATTTTCAGTTTATAAGCAGGACCGCATCGCTTTGGTTGGACCAAATGGTGTCGGTAAGTCCACCTTGCTAAAAACTATTATGAAGCAGCTCCCTTCGGCTGGTGGTAATATTCAATACGGCACAAATGTGCAATTTGGATACTATGACCAGGAGCAGGCAGCTCTTACTGGCAATAAAACCGTCCTAAAAGAGCTTTGGGATGAATGGCCTCTGATGAATGAGAAGGATATACGCAATGTGCTAGGTCGCTTCCTCTTCTCTGGAGACGATGTACAAAAAACTGTGTCTAATCTATCCGGTGGAGAAAAGGCTAGACTTGCACTTGCAAAACTCATGCTATTAAAGTCGAATACACTTGTACTAGATGAGCCTACTAACCATTTAGATCTAGACAGCAAGGAAGTCTTGGAGAATGCATTGCTTGATTTTCCTGGAACGATTATTTTCGTATCACATGACCGTTACTTTATTAATCGAATTGCAACGAAGGTAATTGAACTTTCCTCTGATGATGCCACCCTTTTCTTGGGAGACTATGATTATTATTTAGAGAAAAAGGAAGAGCTCGAGGAAATCGCCATGGAAAATGCAGTGGTTCAAAACACTGTAGTTCAAAAGGTCAATACGTCTACAATTGATAAAGAGGCGAAGAAAAAGGAACGCCAGCTACGTCGTCAAATTGAGGAACTAGAAGGACAGATTCCTTCCATAGATTCAGAAATTGCTTCTATTGAAGAGAAGCTATGTGATCCAGAGATATTCCAGGATCATGAGGCAGTCCAAAAGCTACAAGGCGAATTGGATATACTAAAGGTAAAGCAAGACACAATCTCCAACGAATGGCTGGAGCTACAGGAACAATTAGAAGAGATTACAGGGTAAACCGATTGACTCGGTTTACCTTTTTTTATATGGGGAAAAATAATAATGTCGAACGGTCCGATTTTAGAGAGAAACCGACCAATTTTTGGGGTGAACTGTCCAATTATTTGCTCAAACCGTCCGATTTTTGGAGATTGTTCTGCGCTCCTTCTGAAAGCATATATAATAGCCTAGTTGTATTTTGTCGAACACTGGCATATATATAGGTCAAGTACCTTTTTCAACAAATTCTTTTTCCACATATTTATTAACATCAAAAATACTGTTATATCAATCTATCAACAGGTTTATCCACATTATCCACAGTTTTAAAACAAACTTTTCCACAAGGTGTAAGCATAAATAACCACAATATATTGAAAAAACACAACTTACTAACAAGTTATTCACAGATTGTGCATAAGTACGAATGTTCTCTATTGACAACAGAAATAATACGTGGTAAAAAATCCTCTTTTCTTGTCGAAGAAAAGAGGATTTCATTTAGTTCCAACTATTTAGTTCTAACCCTGGTCTTCCATTCATCGACAAATCTCCCGTTTGCCCTGCTGAGTACTTAGAGCTCCCAGCGGCTGCGATCATTGCGGCATTATCTGTACATAAATTTATAGGTGGTACATAGAATGGAATGTTTTCTTTTTCAAAGGCTTCTTCTAAAGATTTACGAAGTCCTTTATTTGCGGCTACTCCACCAGCAGCAATTACCTGCTTTACATTGAACTCTCTAGCTGCTCGTACGGTTTTAGTAGTCAGTACTTCTATTACACTTTGCTGGAATCCAGCTGCTAGGTGGTTTGGATTGATCTCTTCCCCACGTTGCTCCGCATTATGCTGATAGTTGATGACTGCCGATTTTAAGCCACTAAAGCTAAAATCATAAGAGCCTTCCTCTAGCCAAGCTCTTGGAAATGAAACTGCTTCATCGCTCTCATTCGCCAGACGATCAATATGTGGACCACCCGGATAAGGAAGATTCAAAACTCTTGCAACTTTATCATAAGCCTCACCAGCTGCATCATCGCGTGTTTCTCCGATTAGCTCAAACTGACCGTCTTTCTTCATCAATACTAACTCGGTATGCCCTCCCGAAACTACTAGAGCAAGCAATGGGAATTCCATCGGTTGGACTAATGCATTTGCGTAAATATGTCCTGCGATATGGTGGACGCCTACTAAAGGAAGGTCATTTGCAAACGCGAATGCTTTTGCTGCGTTTATTCCTATTAAAAGTGCCCCAACCAGTCCAGGTCCTTCAGTCACCGCTACTGCATCTAGTTCCTGCGGTGTCATGTTCGCTTGCTTCAATGCTTCTTCGATAACAAGCGTAATCTGCTCCACATGATGTCGAGAAGCAACCTCAGGCACTACTCCACCGAATCGTTTATGACTTTCTATTTGAGATGCTACTACATTGGTTATAATCTCTGTTCCATTTTTGACGATGGAAGCTGCGGTTTCATCACAGCTCGTTTCTATTCCTAATATATATTGATCTTTTGTCATTTGAATTCCACCCACATTACAAGAGCATCCTCTTGTGTATCTGTATAATAGTTTTTTCGAATGCCTCCGTCTTGGAAGCCTAGCTTATAATATAAGTTTTTTGCGACTATATTGGATACGCGCACCTCTAATGTCATGAGGACTACTTTTTGCTCCTTCACGACACGAATAGCCTCGCGCATTAAGCCTTCCCCAATTTTATGTCCTCGCATACGCTCAGCAACAGCCACGTTCGTGATATGACTTTCATCCATAACAATCCACATTCCACAGTAGCCGACAATATCCTTTTCCTCTGTCTCTGCTACTAAATAGTAGGAATATAGATTGGTCGTCATTTCATGCTCGAATGCTTCTCTAGTCCAAGGAAGAGTGAATGCTTCTTCTTCTATTAAAAGAACCTGGTCAATATCTTCTATTGTCATTTTGCGATAGGTGATAGTCTTAGTTTCCATTTTTCTTCTGCTCTTTCATCCAGTTTGCCTCTGCCTCAGTTATTCGCAAATATTCTGGCACCGCTGTATGTACATTTATCGGCTCCATGCTTTGAGCAATTTCTATTAGAACAGCTGCACTTGGTAAGGAGAACGCCGCTCCCGCCTGTTTTACCTTATCACCAAGCACCTCATTTATTTGTTCCCAATGAAGATTTACATCCATCCCAACAAATAAAACCGGCTGCTCCATTTCATCTAACAAAGCTAACAGGTCTACCATCGACATATGAGCTTCCTTCACTGTTTCTCCGTTTACATAAATTCCTGCAAATACATTTCCACGTCGCGCATCCATAATTGAACAAACTGCTCCTTGGAAATATGGCGCGTTCCCAGCTAGCACCTGTAGGCTTGAAACAGAGTAAATCGGAAGGTTCAGCGTCCATGCAAGCGTTTTGCCAATTGTTACACCAATTCGCACTCCCGTATAAGAGCCCGGGCCTTTTGCAACAGCAATCGCATTTAGCTCACTCGGCTTGATGTTAGCTTTTTTCATGAGTTCCTCTATCGCGGGCATCGTTCCAATAGAATGAGTTACCTTCACTGAGGATTTATATTCCGCAAGCACCTGTCCATCTTTCACGATTGCTACTGCAAGCGGTGTATGAGATGTATCTATTCCTAACCAAATCATTCAAAAAGCTCCTCACATAATTGTTCATATCGTTTCCCAAAGGGTTCAAACGTAAATCTGCGTTTGTCTCCTTCTAGTCGGTGAATCTGTATCGCTAAACGTTCTGATGGTAAATCATCCTGTATTAAATGAGCCCATTCGATAATACTTACCGCTTCACCATAAAATAGCTCGTCCCAGCCTAAATCTTCATCACTATTAGCTAATCGGTACACATCCAAATGATTTAAAGGCAGTCTGCCCTCATATTGCTTCAATATCGTAAACGTTGGACTGTTCACATTTCTCGTGATTCCAAGCCCCTTCGCCACACTTTTCGTAAATGTTGTCTTTCCCGCTCCAAGGTCTCCCTCTAATGTCAGGACATCTGCAGGATTTAGTTTTTCAGCGAGCTGTCGGGCTAATGCTTCCGTCTCCTGCTCCGAATCAATCAATCGTTCATACATCGTCGATCGCTTTCCTTTCAAGTACAAATCTATTTGACTCTATTATAAAGAATTACAGCTCATAATGTAACTATAGGGCATTTTTGTGGAGAGATCTCTTAAACAAATTAACGATAATCTATTTTGCAATAAACAGTCCGCTCACTGGACTTCGAACGGTTTGGGACATTCCTCAATCTGTTCTACTATTTCCCTCTGATTTACTACAATCCTATCGTTTTTTACGACAATTCGCGCTTGGTTTACTACAATTCGCGTCTGGATTACTACAATCAACCCGTAGTTTACTACAATCCTATATCCGCTCTACATTTTCCCTCTGATTTACTACAATCCAATCGTTTTTTACGACAATTCATGCCTGAATTACTACAATCCCCTCGTAGTTTGCGACAATCCCCTTCCAGTTTGCGACAATCCCCTTCCAGTTTACTACAATCCCCAATCTACTCTCCCTCTCCCATGCAATTTTCTCCAAACACTCCAAAACGCAAAAGGACCGCCTCACATCCCTTGTGAGACAGTCCTAAGTAAGATTTTATTGCAGTAATCGAAGCACTTTTTGAACTTCCTGCTCTCCAGCATGCTCCCAGCGGTTTTTGTCAGTGATATTGCCATCCTGATCAACAGGCGTCTGAAACTGATCGAAGCCAGTAGTGGTAAGCAATGAATTTTCATCCTTATCTAAACCGACGTTTACGACATGCTTAATCAAATAGGGGGACTGGAATCTAATGTGTGCATCAGAATCATCAAGCATCCCTTGAGTCACTGTAAAGGGAATTCGAAGGTAGATTGTTTCACCTTCCTCGCGACAGAGGATAGAGTCAAAGCTACCTTTATGGTAATCCCAGTTTCCTCCGATTGAATAGCCTAGACTTGAGATACGATCCTGTAAATCTCCAAAATTTGCGAACTTACCTTCTAGTTCTGTGTTAAGCTGAAGCATTTGCTATCACTCCTTCATATGAATTCTCGTTTATAGAGTTTCCCAAAGCGAGCGATAACATACAGATGAGAAAATCATTTTTCTTTTTCAAAAAATAAGCTAATGACCTTTTCAAAAAGCCCTTTTTTTGGTGGATCTCGATTTATTTCTACGAGCTTATTTGCGATTAAATCAGACAATATTTCGTATCCCGCCTCTCCAAAATGGAGGCCATCATCTTTTTCTCCAATTAAAAGCTCCTTGTAGTTTTCTCTGGAATACATAGCGGTAAAAAAATCGATATATTGACTTCCAGTTTCTTTGGCGACCTCATTTACTACAGTTGCATACCTTTGTAGTCTCTCATTAGTGCGATTTTCTTGTAAGAATTCATCTACAGGAGCTGGTGTGATGAGAATAGTTTTATGGGGACCAATTACTTTAGCAAATGTACATAAGTTTCGTTTATACTGCTCAATGTCTACTAATCGATGTGAGGCAGAATCATTGGCTCCAAACAGAACAGTGACAAAATCAGGTTTTTTTGCAATAACATCTGCGGCAAAGCGCTCGATTGCCTGTTCGGTTGTATTTCCCGAAACTCCAGCATTAATAAAGTCATAGTCAGGCAATTTATGAGATAGCTTAAACGTTAGCGCTGGAGCAGGGTAACCTTCTTTTCTTGCGGTGATACTATCACCAAAGCAAACGACAGTAGTCATATTACAAACCTCCAATCTATTAATTTTTATATTTTTATAGTGCTCTATAAGTTTATATTCACTAAAAAACGGTTATACAAACATATAAGACTGCCTTGGAGGAACATCATGAATAAAAAACGAGTTACTTGGGTAGATGTCACAAAGGGTTTTTTAATGATTTTAGTAGTTATAGGTCATTATCCTGGTGAACTAAACTTCCCATTATCCAAATATATCTATTGGTTTCACATGCCAGCTTTTTTCTTGCTAAGCGGTATATTTTTTAAGGAAATTAAAGAAGATGAAGCATCTAATAAAACCGTCAAAAAGAGATTCTTACAGCTTATGGTTCCGTATCTATTTTTCCTTTTATCCATTACCAGCATTCGTTACGGAATGGAGGTAGCTCAAGGTAATTATAATATATCTTGGTATCTTCAAGATTTATGGAAGCTAATTATTGCAGGAAGATTTGTACGAGGTGCATACGGAGTTTTCTGGTTTGTAACCACTTTATTCTTTACGTATTTACTATTTATGTGGATGACTAAATATTTAAGCAAAACAAAACAAATAAGCCTAATCGCTATTTGTTATTTAGCTGCACATTTGCAAAGTATTTTTGCTAGAGAAGTAATTAGTGAATCTGCAGTAGAGTCAGCACAATCTATTCCAATGGTATGGAATTTAGATGTAGTATTAATGGCAGTTGTATATTTCTCCTTAGGTTATTATGGTAAATCTCTTTGGATGAATGTAACCAAGCCTTGGCTTTTCAGTGCAAGCTTTGTAGCGTTTGGTATGATTCTAGCTGACCAAAACGGATTAATCAATTATAAGCTAAGTATGAAATTTTTACGATATGACCATATGTTATTAGATTTAATCGTTCCGATCTCCTTTATCATCGTCATTGTCGGTCTTTTCCAAAGAGTTACGAAGATTATTTCGTTAGATTGGTTAAGAAAAATCGAAAATCATTCCATTGCAATTATGTACTTACATATTTTTACGGACATGATTCTAAACGATTACGTTGAATATGGAGTCGTCGGTTACACTATATTATGTACTCTAATTCCAATTATTATTTCGGTCATTATTCAAAACGTTATCCCATATGGTAAATTTTTGCTAGGAGATATCCGCGCAAAAAAACCAATGCAGATAGAAATTTAAAAACCGCCATTTTGGCGGTTTTTTGATGTTTCAGTAAATATTTTCTAAATAAAAACTTTACGAACAAGAACATTTGTTCTTAAATGTGTTATAATAGAAAAAGCAATTGCATACCAGGTTGGGCGGCGGTCACTTCTTTCAAAGGGGTGATGCCAATGACAATTTACGAAACGATGAATTTGTTAATGCAGCTAAGTGCTGTCTTTCTAACAGCTTTTTCTATCGTAGTGACATTGATTATTTTCTTCATAAAAAAGAAATAACCGTCCCCTGGCAAAGGTTTGACGGTTATTTCTGACCTAGGACCAACCGCTCTTTCTGCGGTCTGCATATTGTTGGACTGGATATTGCAGTATCCAGTCCTTTAACTTACTTGCTTATTGTTATTATATACAGAAAGCAATGCATATTCAACTCATACTGGTCAAATATGCCTTACTTCTCTGCTTTTTACTAATAGATTTCATTACTAATGGATTACTTCATTTTATGCAACTATATTTTATATGTGTATCCTAAACAGTACAAATCTTAGATTATATAAAAAAGAATAGACATTTAAACGTCTACTCTTTTCTGATTTCTTCAACTCGCCCCTAATAAGTATCATTTCCGAAATATGTAGGCACCACGGTTTCATAAACCTGTCCGTCCAATTCATGTCTTAGACGCTTTACTTCAATTTGGAAATAATTCAAAATGTTTTCTTCCGTCATAACCTCAGAAACACTTCCGGTTATCACTGGCTTTTCTTTGGCGACCATTAAAACTTTATCTCCTAAATAAAATGCATGGTTGGCATAGTGTGTATTGATGACACAGGCTAACCCTTTTTCTTTCACTAACCTTTTAATTGTTTGTAGTATAATCTTTTGCTTTTGCATATCTAGATGCGATTCAGGTTCGTCCAATACTAAAATTTCTGGCTCTGCCACTAATGTTCGAGCGATTAATGCTAATTGCAGTTCTCCCCCACTGACAGATGTACAGGATTCCTCTGCTAAATGCTTGATGCCTACAGAGTCTAATGCTTCTAACGCTAAAGCATAGTCCTTTTTAGATGGCTGGGCGAATGAGCGAATGTAAACTGCTCTTCCCATCGTCACTAAATCTAAAATGGAATAGCTGAACGTCATACTCGAAGCTTGAGGAACGTAACCAATTTTTGTCCAGACTTCCTTAGAATTCATATTAGAAAGCGGCTCGCCATCGAGTAAGGTTGCCCCTCTTTTCCAATCCTGTAAACCCATCATGCATTTTAATAGAGTTGTCTTCCCTGCACCATTTGGGCCAAGTATGGACAATATTTGACCAGGATGAAGCTCAAAGTTGATATCATTTGCATAAAGTAGTTTTTGAGCATCAGGATTTTTGGCTTTTTTGTAAAAATAATTGCCGTCCTTTACCTGTAATATCATTTCCAGCCACCTCCTGTTTTACGAAGTAAATACGCGAAAAAAGGAGCTCCGATAATAGCTGTCAAAATAGAAAGTGGGATTTCAGCTGCCGTTAGACTTCGAGCAAGATTATCAATGACTAATAAGTATACTGCTCCTATGGAAATAGATGCAGGAAGGACATATTGATTGTTACTCCCTACAATCATTCGAGCGATATGTGGGATAATCAGCCCTACCCAGCCAATGATACCAGCTATTGAAACTGCTGCCGCAGTGATCAAGGTTGCCCCTAAAATAATTAGCCATTTCAGCTTGTTTACAGAAATACCTAATGATAATGCCTCTTCCTCCGAAAGGGAAAGGATATTCAATCTCCAGCGCAGCACATACAAAATTAGTATTCCAACCAAAATAATTGGTCCACCAATCATTAAATCGCTATAGCTTGCAGTACCAAGACTACCCATCAACCAATATGTTATTGCTGGCAGCTTTTCTTCAGGATCAGCTAGGAACTTCACGAGAGAGATTAAGGCCTGAAACAATGCACTAGTAACTACTCCTGCAAGGACAAGCATAAATATAGGCATATCTCGTTTTACTCCACCTATTAAAAATGTGAAGCCAATTGCAAGCATCCCCATTACTAATGCAATGATTTGCATCGTAAAGCTATTACCGAATAACAAAATTCCAATTGATGCACCAAATCCTGCACCAGCGGAAACACCTAAAATATCAGGGCTAACTAAAGGATTGGCGAACATTCCCTGGAACGCTGCACCGGCGATAGATAAACCTCCACCGATCAGCATAGCTAATAAAATTCTCGGCAAACGGACATTCATGACGACTGTTTCTTCCATATTAGACCATGTTTGATCCATTGGAATTATTTGTGAAAGTAATATTTTGATTTGAACAATGAAATCAATTTGATACCGGCCTACCCCAATCGAAATCAGACCAACTATGACAGGCAATGTCCAAAGTAATATCTTGATTAATTTAGACTTCATTTTTAAGACACCTTTGTATTAGTATTTTGCTGCTTCCGATGGTGGATTTAGAATTTCTTCCACTTGTGTATCAGTTAAATCATAACTATAGTAACGTTTGTAATAGTCTTTTATTTCTTCGTTCATGTCATACGTAAACAAATCTGGATGATTTTTTTGAGCCATCCATTTTAGCATCAATGGTGCATCTCCACTTGGTGGATACCAGCGATAAATACCGAGCGGCATTTTATAAACCTTTTTATCTTGAACTGCCTTTACTTCACTCCAGTCTTGGCTTTCGAAAACGTTGTTATACAAGTCCTCAGGCTGAGTTTCTGTAAAATTAGTGATATAAATGATATCAGGGTTCCATTTATAAATTTGCTCCATATTTACTGCTTTAATACCATCGACCTCTTCTGCTGCAACATCAATTCCACCAGTAGAGTTCAACCAACGGTTACCGTGCATACCTGTTCCAGCTACAGAAATCTCTCCATTATTATGGTATTGCAATACCATTACTCGAGGCATATCTTTCTCTTCAATACCTGCTTCGTCCAACGTGTCATAAATCATTTGTTGATTTTCTTCACCCTCTGCAATTATCTCTGCAGGTCGATCTGTTACACCAGTAATCTCTCCAGTTAAGGTCAACCAGCGATTCAATGTATCTAGCGGGTTAAGTGAGTCAGTAGCAGTGTCTAAAGCGACCGTTGTTATACCCGTATCTTCAAGTTTTTTCACCGTTTTTTCTTGATTAGCAATCTCAAAATATACATCTGGATCTAAAGACAATAGCTCCTCTACATTTACTTCACCATTTTCAATAAAGTTCGTTTTAGCATCTAGAATAGATGGTGAAATTTCCTTTAAAATAGAGTGGGAAGCTGCATTATAAGAATTTGGATGTATCCCTGCAATCTCCTCAGTAGAATTTGTAGCGATAAACCATGTAGAGAAGTATGGTAGTATTCCACCCATTACAATACTATCCAATGTTCCTGGTATCTCTACCTCTCTATTTAATTCGTCTACAATTAGCTTCGTTTCTTGGCTAGCCTCTAAATCCTTACTGCCCACTTCATTATCATTATTACCGCAGCCTGTTAGCAATAACGCTATGGAAGCCGATGCAATTAAATATCTATATGTACGTTTCCTCATTACATTTGTCCCCGTTTCTTATTGAGAATCATTTTCAACTACTAACTAACTTATAATAATTATCCCAAAAGGTCAAGAAAGCTTATTAAAAAAATAATATTCAGAATGCAATATAGTAAAATTTTGTCTTTTCATATTTTTAATTTTTGTGTTATGATGCAAACAAATGAGAATAGTTATCAATTAAATTAAATGGAGGGCTCTTTTTGGCTAACTCAAACAGTATTCTATATTTGGATCCAGGTCATGCCTTTGGATTGTCCAACCGTACCAATCCTTTCATGAACAAACATTTTACGATTATCGATCAATACCAATTAACTCAACATAATCTAGAGCCATACTGCTGTATAGTAGTTCACGATTTTGCAGACCAAGAGTATTTATATAAAAATAGAGCAATTATTCAAGTCTTTTTAGAGGCAGGTAAAATTGTTATTTTCGGGGGACATTTATTTAGAGAGTGGCTTCCTGGTTGTCCTATTTTTACTCCTAGAACTATTGAATCCCATGAAGATTACAATGTATATAAGAAAATAGATCATCCCATTTTTGAAGGAGTAGACACGGATGATATGACCTATAACAAAGGTGTGGCAGGCTTCTTTGCTAGGGTGACACACTCCCCTGTTCCAGCTGGTTCAGATGTACTTCTGACTTTCCGAGACGGAATGGCTATTACATATATTGATAGACAATCAACGAAAGGCACGATTTTAGTCCATTCTGGTCGAGATCTTTTCGCTCATCGCATGCAAAATAAATCGACAGATCGCATTAGCACTCAGCTGCTTCAATGGATTCAAGATGAATATCAGGTATTACAAAAGGGAGGCAGCACCAAATGAGAAAAATTGCCGTGATTTACAGTGGACATGCGCCTCATCACCGGACTTTTAATGAACCAAAATATAAGCAATACATTGACCGACTAATCTATTTCCCTGAATTCCAGGATGCTTCTTTAGAGGGAGTAGATGTATTGTTTGTGCCCTCTCAATTGAATGAGCATTTATTGATGAATGCGAAGGCGAAAATTCATGCTTTTGCTAATGATGGAGGAATTGTATTAGCCTTTGGGCCTCAGCCCTGGGAATGGCTCCCAAATCAAAAATGGGAAGAACGTGAGACTAATTTTTGGTGGTGGCTAGAAAAGGACGCAAAAAGTGGTTTAGTGTTAGCTGATCCAAAATATGATTTGTTCAACTATATAACCTTGAAAGATGCAACTTGGCACCAGCACGGTGTATTTTGGCCAGAGGAAGGTGCTCAAAAGCTGATTACTACTGAGGACGGAGGAGCTGTTCTTTACGTTGATAAGGTCAGCACAAAGGGTACTTGGATTATTACTACACTTGACCCAGACTATCATTTTGGCTCTTATTTCATGCCCGCAACTGAACGATTCCTAGATGGCTTTTTACCTTGGCTTGCTAAAGGTAATATATAAAAGAAACCTGTATCGAGATAAATCGATACAGGTTTTTTATTTATATTCGTTCTCTAATCCTAACTTATCTATGATATGTTACGTTTCCTTCGCTTGAAATCTCTAGCGATTTACTAATTAAAGCTCCCACTATGGGTTCTATTTAATGAAATACGATTGTTTTATTGCCCTCTACAATTATTCGGTTTTCCAAATGCCATTTTACAGCTCTTGCTAGCACTCGTCGTTCGATTTGACGTCCAAGCTTCTTAAGATCAGTCACATCATCCCGATGGTCTACTCGTTCCACATCTTGTTCGATGATTGGCCCTTCATCCAAATTGTTTGTTACATAATGAGAGGTAGCACCGATCAGCTTTACTCCTCGTTCATATGCACGTTCATAGGGACCAGCTCCTATAAATGCTGGCAGGAATGAATGGTGGATATTGATAATGCGATTCTCAAAATGAGCAACAAAATCAGGAGTGAGTATTTGCATATATCGTGCCAAGATTAATAAATCCACCTCATATTGCTCCATTAATCGAATCTGCTCCTCTTCCACCTGCTTACGAATTTCTTTGTTAGCGGGAATATAGTGAAATGGAATTCCTAAAGACTCTACCATCGGGCGAGCCGTTTCATGATTGCTTATGACAACAACAATATCAGTGTCCAGATCACCATTTTGCCATTCCCATAGAAGTTCAATTAAACAATGTGGTTCTTGAGAGACAAAGATTGCAGAACGAATTCGCTGTGCTGGATATGAAAACTTATATTCCATTCCGTGGGTATGTGCTACTTCCTCAAAATCCTTTTCCATTTTAGCTGCCTTTGCCACTAAGTTGTCCCCGTGGTACGCAATTCGTATAAAGAACATCCCATTCTCAGGATTGCTTGAATACTGACTAGACTCTATGATATTGCATTCATGCTCATATAAAAAAGTAGATAGCACTGATACAATACCCGGCTTATCTACACATTTTACTAGTAGGCGTCCTCGATTTTCCAAAGTATTGTGATGCGTATTCAACACTTGCTTAACTTGTACATCGTCCATTTTTTATAACACCCTTTACGTAAATATTAATTTTCTCATTATCCTTCATTTTGAAAATCTTCACAAGTGCTTTATCTTCGACCAGAGAAAAAGCCTATGTAATATTTGCAGTGACCTAAAGAAATGAGACAAATAAAAACACCTTTCGTTGAAAAACGGGTATACAATACCTAACTTATCAA
>NZ_JACSQO010000013.1 GCF_014836595.1 Psychrobacillus faecigallinarum
CAATCGCCGGTTCAATACCGTCAATCGGCTGCATAATAGGGTGTTTTATTCCTGTCTCAAAAACGTTAGTCAGTGCCGAATATCTACTAGGCTTTTTTTATTGTTTCGTGTTTATTTAAGAAATGGCAATTGCATCATTCACTTAAACCATGATGTTTTACTATTAGTTTGTAACTACAACTTAATGAAAGTTCTTTGCTTTGTAAGGTCCTTTTCTAAAAGGCAACCACCAGTTCCAATTACCAAAGAGCTTCATCAGGCTTGGTACTAGAAGCAAGCGTATGATGGAAGCATCTATAGCCACTGCAATAGCTATACCGATACCGATTTGCTTAACAGGCATTACTTCTGTGAAGGCAAATGCTCCAGTAATGACAATCATGATTAATGCAGCAGAGGTAATAATTTTGCTAGTAGAGGTCAATCCATCTACTGTTGCCTTAGTATTGTTGTGATGCTTCAAGTACTCCTCTTGAATGCGTGATATCAAGAATACCTCATAATCCATACTTAGCCCAAACACTAGACTGAAGACAATTACCGGAATAATTAAAGCAATAGTCGTTTCCTCTAAACCAAAATGACCATATTGAAATATATAAACCAGTATGCCAAACGTCGAAGCCAAACCAATAACATTCATGATGATAGCTTTTAAAGGAATTAGCACTGAACGGAATGCAACAGTTAATATGACAAAGGTAGAGCCAAGTATTATCGCTAGGAGAATCCCAACCTTATCAAATATTTCATCGAATATTTCTTGGTTGAACTTCGGTTGACCGCCTATTAAAATATCTGTACCAATATCTTTGTCGGCCCATTCCCTTGCCCAATCCTGTGCTTCATCGGATGAGCCATTAAGCCCTAATGTGACAGGAATCATTAATTTGTTTTCTTGTATAAATGTCTCTACTAGTGGAGTAAGCTGACTAGAAACTTCAGGAACCGTCATGCTTTGCTCCCATTGTTCGACTGTCGATATCTCACTGGCTGTGAAAATCGTATCTACCGATTTTACATCAGGATCGTTCAACAATTGCTTTTCTAAATCCTTAATAGAATTTAGTCCATCTGTACTTTCCCAACCATCTGGACGATCAGCAATTACATAAATCGTAGACTGGTCCCCCATATCAAACTCATCCTCCATCAATTCATACGCTTGTCGCGAATCATAGTCCTCTGGAAGAGAATCGACAGATGGAATTGTTAACGTCATCTCTTTAACTGGAATTATACCAATTCCTAGCAATACCAAAGCAACAATTATTAAGGTGACCGGTCGCTTCATAACGAAGGAGGCAAAATTTCTCCATTTAGTAGTAGCACCAGGCTTCACACGAAGAAGGGTCCATTTATTGATGCGCTCCCCTAATACCATGAGTAAGGCAGGTAGGAGTGTAATCGAGCCTAAAACTGCTAAAGCAACAACTAACATTCCACCAAGAGCAATATTTTGAAAGATTTCTACTTCTAAAACAAACATTGCTCCTAAGCCAATAAATACACAAAGAGCAGAAAAAATAATAGAGCGACCCGCTGTTTTTACAGAAATTTGTACTGCTTCTATAACAGAATTTTCGGCGAGCTCTTCCTTATAACGATTGATGAGCAATAATGCAAAATCAATACTAAGTGCTAGCCCTAGCATTGGGACTATGTTCAAAACGAAAATAGATAAGTCTAGGGATCCACCAAAGAATGTCAGGACTCCAAGTGCGGAAACTACCGTTACAATACCAATAGCAATTGGAACCAAAGCAGCTACTACACTTCCAAATGCAAGGAGCAGAACGACTAGGGCAATTGGAAGACCTATGGCTTCGGCACTAGCTAAATCCTTTTGACTTGCGGTATTAATATCTTTATTGATGGCAGCTGCACCGGTTAAGGTGATGCCCTCTTGGTTGCCGATAGATTGACGAATTTCATCTACTACTTCAGACATACTTTCAGTATCATTGTTAAAATGCAGCATTGCATAGGATACATTTTCCTTATGTAGAGAAGGATCCTCTAATGGTGATTGAATGTCCTTTACAATCTTCAAATCTTCTATATCATTTAACGTTTCCTCGATTTGTTGTTCCGATGTTTTTTCAAATACAACAAAGAGCGTCTCTGCTGGAAGGTCAAAGGTTTCCGTAAGCTCATCCATTACTTTCTGATGTTCTCCATCCATATTAAAACCGTCGCCCTCCAATAAACCCGGAAGACGTAGGGCAAAAAAGGCGAGAGCGGCAAACAGGATGATCCATATTCCCAAAGTGACTTTATAGTGACGTGTCACTAGGTTAGCTAAAAACTTCATATATTTCCTCCTTAGGTAAAGCCAAATAATATATAGCTTACAATTTAAACAGTAAGATCAAAGTGGTAGAGTTTCCTTTTTATTGTAATAGAAAGTAAGTTCAACTGCTAATATAATGCTATGATAAGAGTAAACTTTTGAAGGAGGAGTAACCTTGAAAATTACAGCTCCAAAATGTAGAGAAGAATTAGAGGCTATTAACATAAAAGATGCTTTAGAGGAGGATTACTATATATCTAACGGAACTATTAGCTCACTGGAGGGGATTACCGAGTGGGAGGAAAGAGTCGTTTTTGATCAAATTCATTTCCAGCAAGCATCATTTGAGAGCTTACATTTTTACCAGGTAGAGTTTATTGATTGTATTTTTGAAAAGTGTGATCTATCTAATGTAGTAATGGACCAAGCACTATTCCACAGAGTGGAATTTATCGAGTGTAAGCTTTTTGGAGCTAACATTACTGACGGCAGACTAACAGATGTCAGGCTGGTGGAGAACCTCGCAAACTACTTAAATTTAAGTTTTTCTAAGTTAAAAAAGGTGTCTTTTACTAAGTGCATATTGAATCATGCAGATTTTGTAGATTCAACCTTTCAACAGGTAGAGCTAGAAAACTGTGAACTAAACGAGGCAAACTTTACAGATACCTCATTGAATGGAATTGACTTAAGTACCTCAACTTATGAAAATCTAATAGTATCAATGGAGGACCTTAAGGGATGCACTGTGTCCATGGAGCAAGCGATAGGCTTTGCCAAATCGTTAGGAGTAATCATAAAAGAGTAAAAGAAAAAACCTCGTATTCAATTACGAGGTTTTAATTATTTAAAAGAATAAATTTAAGATTTGGAAGATGATAGCTGCTACTAGAGCAGAAATAGGTAAAGTGATAATCCAAGTTAATACAATTTTTTTAGCAACTCCCCATTTAACGCCTTTCACACGTTGTGCTGCTCCAACCCCCATAATAGCGGATGAAATAACGTGTGTTGTAGACACTGGCAAATGAATAGTTGTTGCACCAAAAATAATCATAGCAGATGATAAGTCAGCTGCCGCCCCGTTAATAGGACGAATCTTCATGATTTTACCACCAACTGTTTTGATGATTTTGTATCCTCCGATAGAAGTACCAAGACCCATTGCGGTTGCTGCAGCAATACGAACCCAAAGTTGGATATCATCTGTAGCCTGCCATTGGGCAGCAATTAGAGCCATTGTTATAATACCCATTGCTTTTTGGGCATCATTTGTACCATGAGTAAACGATTGTAATGCCGCTGTACCAATTTGAAAAATCCGAAATCTTTTGTTTGTCCCATACAAGCTTCCCTTTTTAAAAATGACTTTAAATAGAGACATCATTAAAAATCCGATTGCTAAAGCAAGGAATGGGGATAAAACTAATGCGATTAAGATATTGGTAAAACCATTATAGTTCAAAACCCCAAACCCAGCAGCAGAAATAGCTGCTCCAGCAATAGAACCTATTAAAGTATGGGACGAACTAGATGGAATTCCATAATACCAAGTAACTAAGTTCCAAATAATCGCTGAAAGTAGAGCCGCTAAAATGATTAACGATCCGTTTTGAAGAGTAAAAGGATCGACTATATCTTTTGTAATTGTTTTAGCAACTCCTGTAAAAGTTAAAGCTCCTACAAAATTCATAATAGCTGCCATTAAAACAGCAACTCTAGGCTTTAAAGCTCTCGTAGAAACTGAAGTAGCAATTGCGTTTGCGGTATCATGGAAACCATTAATAAAATCAAAGGCAAGTGCAAAAAATACAACTAGTATTGTTAGTATAAAAATAGTATCCATTACTGAAACTCCTACGCGTTACGCATAATAATTGTTTCAAGCGTATTAGCTACGTTTTGACAATAATCTGCGATATCTTCTAATTGTTCATATATATCTTTAAATTGAATAATGCGAATTGGATTTTTTTCGTTTAAGAACAATTGCTTAATGGAAGAGCGAAGTACCTCATCACATTTGCGCTCATAATCTTTAATGAGAATGGAATGCTCATGCATTTTAAGTAATTTTTTCTGAGCTAAAAGCTCCATCGCTTTAACAATTTCGTCAGTACTCTTAACGATATACCCTAAGAAGGTACGCATTGAATCATCGATTTCAACTAAAGTAAACATCTCCAGATGCGCAGTGAAATTGTCGATTCCATCTAAAATATCGTCCATTCGGATTGCTAATTCCAGAATATCTTCACGTTCAATCGGTGTCATGAAGGATTTGTTCAACATAACGATTAATTCATGAATT
This sequence comes from Psychrobacillus faecigallinarum, assembly GCF_014836595.1. Taxonomy (GTDB): domain Bacteria; phylum Bacillota; class Bacilli; order Bacillales_A; family Planococcaceae; genus Psychrobacillus; species Psychrobacillus faecigallinarum. The sequence goes on from NZ_JACSQO010000013.1 coordinate 4,605, forward strand.
AATGTATCCCCAGCTGTTTCGTAATTCTTAAGGTGTAAGCTAATTTCTTTTAAATCTGAAGCATTATTAATACGGAAATCATCTGCGTAATGAGTGGCTTCACGTACATTTTCTGCAATTTTTAACAGGGACAAGAAAAAAGGATCTGGTTTTTTTGAACTAATCATAAAAGCCTCCTAGACTTTGAGAATGTATTGTTGCTATGAATTTACCTCAAATAGCATACCAAAAAAAATGCAAAATCTACACACTTTTTACTTGAAATTTGCGAAATTTACAATTCTGTAACATTTCAGTGTAGATAAAGGGGGAATAAAAGGCGAAAAAGCCTAATTTTGACGAACTTTGACGGTAATAACTTGTAAAAATAATCAATCAATTATTGTTAAATTTTGAAACTTCTTTGTATTAGATACGTATAACTAGTAAGCAATCAATAAACTGGTAAAGGGGTGAGAAAAATAGATCAAATTTTCTTATACGGCTTAATTGTAATTGGTCTTCTTACTATTCTTTATGTGTTATTTGCAGATGCAATAGATGGCTTGGAAATGGGATTTTTTAATCCGACAACGGTACTCTCCTTCCTATTATTTATTTGTGCTGCTGGATTCATTCTTATGAAGCTAACTAATTGGAGTGAAATTGTAATAATCGCTGTTTCTGTTGTCATATCAGTCCTTTTAACCTTTTTGCTTTACTTTTTTGTCCTTTTACCCCTTGCTTCTGCAGAAGTATCCACAGCCTATACAAACGAATCTTTACAAGGGCAAGTCGCAAAGGTTATTGTTCCTATACCCTCAAATGGGTATGGTGAAATCATTATTGAGACAGTTAACGGTTTAATTGCAAAAAGAGCAACAGGTTTTGACAATGAAGAAATAAATTATGATAAACAGGTTTTAATAATTGAAGTGAAAGATGGCACTTTTTTAGTCAAAGAATATGTGCCTTTTATAAAATAAAAAGGGGGAATTATAGTGGGAATGGAAATGTTAATAGTTATAGGAGTAGTTGTATTTGTTCTATTAATAATGTTGGCAGTCTACGTAACAAAATATAGAACAGTTGGGCCAGATGAGGCACTAATAGTTACAGGCAGCTATTTGGGTTCGAAAAACGTCCATACAGATGATTCGGGTAATCGCATTAAAATTATTCGCGGTGGAGGTACATTTGTATTTCCAGTATTCCAGCAAGGCGAGCCACTTAGTCTTTTATCAAGCAAATTGGAAGTAACCACCCCAGAAGTTTATACTGAACAAGGAGTTCCGGTTATGGCCGACGGGACAGCTATTATAAAGATTGGCGGTTCAATTTCAGAAATTGCTACAGCAGCTGAGCAGTTTTTAGGGAAATCAAAGCAGGATAGAGAAAATGAAGCAAAAGAAGTACTAGAAGGTCATTTACGTTCTATTCTAGGGTCTATGACAGTAGAAGAAATTTACAAAAATAGAGATAAGTTCTCTCAGGAAGTACAACGGGTAGCTTCACAAGATTTAGCGAAAATGGGATTAATCATTGTTTCATTTACGATTAAAGATGTTCGCGATAAGAATGGATACCTGGATTCACTAGGGAAACCAAGAATTGCACAAGTTAAGCGTGATGCGGATATCGCAACAGCTGAAGCAGAAAAAGAAACGCGCATCAAGCGAGCGGAGGCTTCCAAGGATGCTCAAAAGGCAGAAATTGAGCGAGCGACAGAAATAGCTGAGGCGGAAAAAGACAACCAGTTAAAGGTTGCTGAATATAGACGTGAGCAAGATATTGCGAAGGCACGTGCAGACCAAGCCTACGAATTAGAAACAGCTAGGTCTAAGCAGGAAGTAACCGAGCAGGAAATGCAAATTCAAATTATCGAACGTCAAAAGCAAATTGAGTTGGAAGAAAAAGAGATACTACGTCGTGAAAAGCAATATGATTCAGAGGTTAAGAAAAAAGCGGATGCAGATCGCTATGCTATCGAACAAAATGCAGCTGCATCCAAATCACGTGAAATTGCCGAAGCCGATGCAGAAAAATATCGAATTGAAGCAAAGGCAAAAGCAGATGCGGAAAAAGTTCGTTTGGATGGTTTAGCTAAAGCAGACGCTCAGCGTGCACAAGGGGAGTCTGAGGCAGATATTATTCGACTTAAAGGTCTTGCAGAGGCGGAAGCAAAACGAAAAATTGCTGAAGCGTTTGATCTGTACGGTCAGGCCGCAGTTTTAGATATGGTTGTAGATATGTTGCCTGAATATGCAAAACAAATTGCTAGCCCACTTTCGAATATTGATAAAATAACTGTAGTAGACACTGGTGGTGGAGAAGGCGGCGGTGCTAACAAGGTTACCTCTTACGCTACTAATTTGATGTCTACACTTCAAGAAACTTTAAAGGCTTCCTCCGGAATCGATGTGAAGGAGATGCTCGAGAGTTATGCGGGGAAAGGAAATATTCGCCCAAGCATTGAGCAATTAACTCAGGAAGTAAAAAAATCCAAGGATGAACAGGAAGTACGTGAAGTTCAAGAAGTTAAATAATATTTCTAACAATATTAGTATTTAAAAGAAGGTTCTCCATGACTGGAGAACCTTCTTTTTTTTATGTATATATTTCCTTTGTAGGTAACTAATTGTATAATTGAGGTTAAGAATGTCGAATTTTGTTGGACTCCGGAGGAATAATGATACTTACAAGAGAGCAACTTCAAGATATTAAAGAAAAGCAAAGTCTACCACAAGTAATCACAGACAAAACGGTTACTACTTATATTGGTAGTTCTAATAATATTTCATATGCCCTTTATACACTGACGTCTGCAAGTACCTCATGGATATACTGTAAACAAAATAATACTAAGAATTATATAGAGAAATATACTATCATAACTGGTAGATTAAAAATAAATTGGTGTGACGAACAAGTAATTTTGAGCCCTGGTGATGTAATTGAACCAAAATTTTATGATGCACTCATAACATGTCATGCAAAGGATATAGTTGAGATTTTAATCGAAATGACATCTGACTATTTTGAAAGAAATTTTTCAGAAAGAAGTATAATTCATCGAGATGCTCTGCGCATTCAGGAGGTGGATGGATATACTTATCACCATTGTGCAAGAATTAGAGATTACTCCATCGAGCTTTGGAAAAGAATGATGCCAAATGGTGACGGGGTGGATCGATTAAGTTTAGGCTCCTATTTTCATGATATAGGCAAATTAGCAATTCCCATTGAAATCCTTAATAAGGCTGGAAAGCTTACAGAGGAAGAATGGAAAATTATAAAAATGCATACGACATTAGGGGCAGAAATAATGAGAAATCATGAAATTCCACGTATTCGTGAAGCTGCTTTTATTGTCGAAGAGCATCATGAGAGGTATGATGGAAAAGGGTATCCCTATGGACTGCTGGGTAATGAAATTTCCTTGGAATCATCTATAGTTTCGGTTGTAGATGCGTTTGATGCAATGACAACAAACCGGGTCTATCGGGGTGCAATGACCTTTGAAAAAGCCATTCAGGAAATGAAGGATGGTAGGGGAACTCAATTTAACCCAAAGGTTCTAGATGAATTTCTTAAAATGTTAGAAGAACACAATAATCAATGGTAAAGAAAAGGAGCGAGAAAAAATGTCTTATCGTATTGAGCATGATTCTATGGGAGAAATTAAAGTTCCACAAGACAGTCTTTGGGGAGCACAAACACAAAGATCTAAAGAAAACTTTAAAATTGGCACAGAAAAAATGCCGATTGGTGTCGTACATGGACTAGCTCTATTAAAAAAATCTGCAGCAATCGTTAGCCACTCTCTTGGTAATTTATCAGAAGTAAAGAAAGATGCTATAGCAGCAGCAGCCGATGAAATACTTGCAGGAAAATTAGACAATCACTTCCCATTAGTTGTTTGGCAAACTGGTAGTGGTACACAGTCTAATATGAACGTTAACGAAGTTATTGCCAATCGAGGCAATCAACTATTAGAAGAAAAAGGTAGTGAAGAGAGACTTCACCCTAATGATGATGTAAACAAATCACAAAGCTCAAATGATACATTCCCAACTGCACTTCATATTGCAGGTGTTCTTGCTGTCGAAAAAGATCTTTTACCTGCAATTGATGTTCTACAAGAGACGTTAGGTAAAAAATCTGAACAGTTCATGGATATTGTTAAAATTGGACGTACACATTTACAAGATGCAACACCTCTTTCCCTCGGTCAAGAATTTAGTGGCTGGCACAGAATGCTAGAGAAATCTTCTAAAATGATTACAACAGCTGTGGCAGATATGAAAGAGCTTGCTGTTGGAGGGACAGCGGTAGGTACTGGCTTGAACGCCCCAAAAGGTTTTGGTGACCTAGTGGCAGCCGAAATATCCAAGGCACTAGGAATTGAATTTACATCAGCAAAAAATAAATTCCACGCTTTAACAAGCTATGACGATGTTGTTTATGTACATGGTGCAGTTAAGGCTCTTGCAGCGGACCTAATGAAAATTGCTAATGATGTCCGCTTACTTGCAAGTGGTCCCCGTTCTGGTATTGGGGAAATCTCAATTCCTGAAAATGAACCAGGAAGCTCTATTATGCCTGGTAAAGTTAACCCAACTCAAAGTGAAGCGATGACTATGGTTGTTGCTCAAGTTATGGGGAATGATACATCCATCAGTTTTGCGGCGAGTCAAGGTAACTACCAGTTAAATGTATTTAAACCTGTAATCATTCACAATTTCCTACAATCTGTGCGATTATTAAGTGATGCAATCATTAGCTTTAATAACAACTGTGCAGTTGGAATCGAACCGAACTTAGAAACAATTAAACATCACGTAAACAATTCTTTGATGCTTGTAACTGCTTTAAATCCATACATTGGATATGAGAATGCTGCGAAAATTGCTAAGCATGCCCACAAAAATGGCACTACTTTAAAAGAAGCAGCAATTGAGCTAGAGCTTTTAACTGCTGACAAGTTTGATGAAATTGTACGACCAGAAAAAATGATTTAATCGAGGTTAATATGAAAAAAATTCTATTTATATTATGTTGTTCTATATTGGTTCTTGCCGCATGCAGTCAAAAAGAAGAGAGTAAAGAAGAGAAAGAACACATGGAGCACGACCATGTGACTCATTTAGATAACGGCGATATTCAAGAAACCACGTCGTCTACAGACGTGCTTCCAGAGTTTTTGAATGAACAATCTGAAGATATGCAACTAATCTATCAGGCAGCTGCAAAAGCAAATGATGTCCTTAAATGGATGCCTTGCTACTGCGGATGTGGCGATAGTGCTGGCCATAAAAGCAATTTCAACTGTTTCGTCGATGAAATTAAAGAAAATGGCGAAGTAGTCTGGGATGACCATGGTACACGCTGTGCCGCTTGTTTAGAAACAGCCGTTACGTCTATCAAAATGGTTCAAGAAGGTAAGTCACTTACTGAAATTCGCGCAGCGATAGACGAAGCATATAAAGAAGGCTATGCAAAACCAACAGACACACCTATGCCATCTTAAAATAGTACTGCTCCTATCTCATTAACAGTGAGATAGGAGCAGTTTTTTTGTCTACTTTTAGCATATTGCTCCCCTTAAAGACTTATGTCTGAAAGTCTCCTGAAAATGAGAAGAGTGAGTATTTGCTTGTTGATGCGGTATTACTTTTCTAACAATCGGTCGGTTTCACCACAACACAGAATCAGATGGCCATTACTTTATCGTTACTATCTGTTATTTGCTTATAAGTGACATGGGATTGTGTCGAAAATACCCTATCTACATAAAGTTATATACAATCTTAAGAAATTCTTCATCTTTATCCTTCTTAAATGTTAAGAAAGGCTGGCTAGAATGAGTGTATAGCAAAATTAGAAAGGGGAATAGGCATGATACACGTAAATAACGTTAATCATACATTTTTAATAGGAAAGAAAGGAAAGGAAAAGAAAGTACCGGTACTAAAAGGGCTAACCTTTAATGTGCAAGAGGGAGAAATAGTAGCGGTTGTAGGAAAGAGTGGTTCTGGTAAATCTACCTTATTAAACACAATAGCAGGATTTATGAGTCCAGAACAAGGATCCATTATTATTAATGGGCAAGAAACGGCGGCATTAAATGAAACAGAAAGAGCAGAATTTCGTTTAAACAATTTTGGCTTTATCTTTCAAAGCTTTCAACTTATGCCGGGATTGACTGCTTTCGAAAATATTGAGCTTCCTTTAAAGCTGAAGGGAGTATCACCTAAAAAACGCAAAGTCAGTGTCCTCCAACTTATGAAAAAGGTTGGGTTGGAATCTGTGTCTGATCATTATCCTAATGAGTTGTCCGGTGGTCAGCAGCAACGAGTAAGTATTGCTCGTGCCTTGATAACCAACCCGCCTATTTTATTGGCAGATGAACCAACAGGTAGCCTGGATTCAGAAACAGAGCAAGACATTCTGATGCTCATCCAGGACTTAAATCAGACTATGGGGGTAACTTTTGTCATTATTACACATGACGATGAAGTTGCAAGTATTGCCCACCGTAAATTTAAGATGCACGATGGAGAGTTAAAAAAGGAGGACATGTCTCATGTTATTTAAAGATCAATTAGAATTTGTGAGCCAGCATATTAAGAAAAATAAACTAAGAGTATTTATGACTGTACTTGCAGCGACAATGGGGTGCGCATTTTTAATCGTGTTAGCATCAATTGGGTTTGGGGTACAGGATATGATGCGTACTGAAATTCTTCAAGACCAAGCTATCACGGAGATAGAGGTATATGAAAAGGAAGATGGCATTGACTATGAGGAAATAAAAAATATAGAGTCTATTGGTGCAGTTGTTCAAAGAACCAGTATAGAAACGCAAAACTTGTTTCAACTAGATGATAGAACAATATACGGGAATGCCCTGATGACAGACTTTGAGGAAGAAAAAAAATCAAATCTTAAACTATCTGAAGGTAGAATGCCTACAAATGATAAGGAAATTGTAGTTGGTTATCATTTTGCAGAAAATTTATGGACCGAACAAGAGCGATTAACGTGGGAAGAAAAGGGAGGAGAAGAAGGGGATATGCCCAAAGGATATGAGGGCTCCATTCTAGGCAAGGAAGTCACCTTATCCTTACAGCCATATGATCAAGAGGAATTATTCCCAGAGCAATGGACGTTTACGATTGTAGGGGTTGCAGCTCAACCAGCAAGAGACTGGATAGTGGACCAAAATATACTTATAGACAATAGTTGGATGGACGAGTTAGTAGCAGCATATAAAACGAATGTTGGAGAGATACCAGAGAACTTTTTATATACTAGAACTACCATTTATACGGCAAGCCTAGAGCATGTGAAAGCAGTGACGGAAGAGTTAAAAGAAATGGGTTACAGCGTTTACTCTGTATCTGAACAGCTAGAGCAGTTAGACGTGTTTTTCATGGTATTTAAAATAGGTCTTATATTTATCGGTACAATCGCAGTTTTAATTTCATCTATTGGTATCTTCAATACTATGACAATGGCAGTAACGGAGAGAACAAGAGAAATTGGTGTTATGAAAGCAATAGGAGCAAGTCCTAAACTAGTTAGACGCCTTTTCCTGATGGAAAGTGCATGGATTGGAATTATAGGGACTGTGCTGGCGGTCATTATCTCTTATGCAGTAAGCTTTTTAGCAAATTGGGTACTGCCAATCGTAGTTGGAATGGCATTAGAGGAAGAGAGTATTGAGGGCATGGCACTTACTTTTTCATTAATTCCTTGGCAGCTTGTTGCAATTGCTTCTTTCATAAGTATAGGCGTAGCAATGATTTCCGGCTGGAGACCAGCTAAGAAAGCAACTAAAATTGACGTAATTCAAGCTTTGAGACAAGAACTATAAGACAAAAAAGAGTGAACAGATACCTTTACGGTATCTGTTCACTTTTTTGTTCCAGTTCCAGCACGTTCCCCCATTTGCTTGTCGGGGCAAACATAGGCGCTTGCGCATTTCGTGTTTGTCTAGCTCCAGCGCCTTGCCCCTCGAGGTCAAATGGAGTAAAGCAGCGGTGGCCGAAGAGCAGCCACCTTGCTTTCCCCCATTTGCTTGTCGGGGCAAACATAGGCGCTTGCGCATTTCGTGTTAGGATGCGGCAATAGTAAAATATGCGATGAATAGTACAAATACTACAATCATATTTAATAAATTATATCTCATTCTTGAAATCGTCTGTTCAAATTTCCCTGATTTTTTAACTGCTGTAATGCCTGCGTATATTATTAAAATGGCCATGACAAAAGAAAGAATCGGGTGGAGTGGATAAATTCTTACATTTAAGAAATGGACAATAATCACCGCAATAGCCATAACGATGCCATAGGCAACTTTTTGGTAAGTAGGATCTTTCACTATTTTCTCTCCTTGAAATGAAGTGGTTAGTTCGTCTTCAAGTATTCCTTTAATTCATTTTCTAAAAATGGCTGAGCATTTAGCATCTGTTTAAATTGTTGATAGGCTTCCATTTGTTTAGAGGTTGGCTTATGTCCTGTTCTATAAGCACGTATTAAAATATTCTTTGGTGTGTTTTCTAAATCTATAAATTCCACTAATTGAGCTTCATATCCTACCATATTTAAGATTTCCGCTCGAATAGAATCTGTTGCTAGTGCTGAAAAGCGTTCTTTAATGAGACCATGCTTCAACATGATATCTAAATTAGGTGCTTCGAGCTGTTTGTTCAATTCGTGCTGACAACAAGGAACACTTAATATGACACTCGCATTCCATTTGACTGCACGCGCTAGTGCCATATCTGTCGCTACATCACAGGCATGTAAGGTGACAACCATATCTACGGCAGTTTCTTCGTTGTAATCATTTATATCTCCTACTAAAAATTCAAGCTGATCATAGTTTAAGTCTTTAGCTATTTGCGAACATTCCTCAATGACTTCCTTCTTCAAGTCAAGCCCGGTGACGCGAATGTCTAAGCCCTTTTCAATTTTTAAGTAGTGGTATAGCGCAAACGTTAAATAGGATTTACCAGAGCCAAAATCGAGGATTCTAACCGTTTTATCCTTTGGTAAGTAAACAAGAGTATCATCAATGAATTCAATAAAGCGATTAATTTGTTTAAATTTATCATACTTTTGTTTTTTCACTTTTCCTTCAGCAGTTTGTACCCCTAAACGAATTAAAAAAGGATAAGGTGTGTGCTCGTCTAACAAATAATTTTTTTTGCGGTTATGAGACAAATTCACTTGTTTAACAGAAGCTGTTTTTTCAGCTTTAAACATAACTTTATTTTTCTTAGAGAGTTGTATTTGAAGCTTTTCCTCAAGAAAATCAGCATGGAATTGACGGAAATCCTCCAGTAACTTCTCCCATATAGCAGGAAACTCTTCTAATAGAATATTTTCGTGCTTTAAAATACGTTCGTACTGGTATTCTAATTGGATATGATACATATTTTTTATCTCAATAGGTTTTAATTTTACACGTTTAATTTCATTTGATTTAGCCCTTGGTTGACTAACAGTCGCCTGAATAAGCTGTTTAGATAAAATTTGGTCTAATACCTTTTCTTTCATTTCTAGGAATTCCATTAATATCGCCTTCTTTTTCGTAAGATACTTGAAAATAGTGTATCACAACGAGATATTACGTAGGTAAAGAAGTTCCTTTATGAGACGAGAGAAAACACTTAATACTCTTTTATACTATCAGAATTTTATGATAATATAAATAATAAGTAGTCAATCGAAAGGGGAGATTGGTTTGTTAAATGAAAAAACGATTGGAGAGATTGTTAAGGAAGCAGCGAGTTTGTTTCCTAATAGAGAGGCCTATGTGTACCCAGAGCATGGGATTCGTAAAACGTATAAAGAGTTTGATGCTGAAACAGATGAGCTTGCAAAAGCCTTCATTGGAATGGGTATTCAAAAAGGGGAACATATAGCCATTTGGTCAGACAATAAAAGAGAGTGGCTACTAAGCCAATTTGCCACTGGCAAAATGGGAGCCGTTTTAGTAACCGTCAATACTAACTATCAGGAGAAAGAACTTGAATATCTCTTGCAGCAATCTGATTCTACTACCCTTATTTTATGTGAATCCTTTAAATCTACTTCTTATCTCGATATTATTCGAGCAATTTGTCCTGAAATTATTACGTCTAAAAAAGGAAACATCCAATCTGAAAAGCTCCCTCATTTTAAGAGAGTAATCGTAATGAGTGAAAATGACTATCCAGGGATATATAAATGGTCAGAGTTTGTTGCATTTGCAAATAAAGTGTCTGATGAGGCTTTAGATGAGTATTTGGAAGCGCTTCACAACGATGACGTGATTAATATTCAATATACATCCGGTACTACTGGATTTCCAAAGGGAGTAATGCTGTCCCATAAAAACATTGTTAATAACGGTCAACTCGTTGGGGACTACATACATCTTACAGAACATGATCGTTTATGTATTCCTGTTCCTTTCTTTCATTGCTTTGGATGTGTAATGGGTACGATTGCTTCGGTAACGCATGGCACAACGATGGTTATAATTGAACAGTTTGATGCAGGGAAAGTATTGAAAATGGTACAGGATGAGAAATGCACTGCCTTGCACGGAGTACCTACGATGTTCATAGCGGAGTTAAACCACCCAGATTTTAAACAATTTGATCTGTCTTCCTTACGTACTGGAATCATGGCTGGCTCGATTTGTCCAATTGAGGTCATGAAAAAAGTGATAGAAGACATGGGTGCTTCCGAAATAACCATTGCTTACGGACAAACCGAAACATCTCCAGTTATTACGCAAACTAAAACAGACGATGCAATTGAAAAACGCGTATCTTCGGTTGGTAAGGCTCATCCGGGAGTAGAAGTGAAAATTATTGACCCAGCAACTGGAGAAGATATCCCCGCAGGAGTGCCTGGCGAGCTCTGCACAAGAGGATATTTAGTCATGCAGGGCTATTACAAAAATGAAGAGGCTACAAATTCGACAATTGATGACAATGGGTGGCTGCACACTGGTGACATTGCGGTAATGGATGATGAGGGTTATATCGACATAACGGGTAGAATTAAAGATATGGTAATTCGAGGTGGTGAAAATATCTATCCTAAAGAAGTAGAGGAATTTCTTTATCAGCACCCATCTATACAAGATGTACAGGTAGTAGGAGTCCCAGACCAAAAATATGGTGAGGAACTTATGGCATGGGTTATTTTAAAGTCTGGTGAAAATCTTACTCCGGAGGCTTTAAGGGAATATTGTAAGGGGAAAATATCTTATCATAAAATACCGAAGTACATTGAATTCATTGATGCATACCCAATGACCGCTTCTGGGAAAATTCAAAAGTTTCTGCTCAGAGAAATGTCGAAAAAGAGAGTGGAGGTATAAAAGGTTTATTTCCTGGGAAATCGACAAAAAAGTATAAAGCTTAACAAAAGCGACATAGAGCATCCTTATATTAAGAGATTGTTTACTCTTTAAGCACCGAGATTACAATCGGTGCTTTTTTCTGTTTTACTGTATACTAAAATGAAGGAAATGGAACATAATTTTAGGATAAGAGGTGAAAGCATGTATCTAGACCATATAGTTCATTTTGTAGAAAAAAATCCATTAGAAATAGCTGAGGATTGGCAACAGCAAGGGCTTCATGCTGTAGTTGGAGGGCAACATATAAACTGGGGAACGTATAATGCGCTTCTTTATACAAAAAATAGTTATATAGAATGGCTGTCAATTGAAGATGAGCATATTGCTCAAAATACAGATCATCCTTTAATCAGTTTGATGTTACATGATTTAAAGAAAAGTCCGGGATTTGGGACCATTTGCATTCGGACATCTAAAATTGACGTATTGAAACAAGAACTTGAAGAGAAAGGTATAGAAACCTCCGGAGTCTTATATGCTGAGAGAAAGACAACCAGTGGATTTGTACGTAAATGGAAGATGCTGTTTATCCGAGAGGAAGTAAGCGACCAATTACCAATGCCTTTTTTCATTGAATGGCAGGAAACAGATGAGGATAGGTATGAGTTGCTAAAAAAAGATGGAACAATTGTGGAAAGCAATCTTCAGCTGTCCATTGAAAGTTGTGAGTTTCATGTTAAAAAACCTAGGGAAATAATAAAAAAATGGGAAAAATACTTGAATGTAGAGCAATATGATGATCAAACACTATTGCTACCAAATACGAAATTAGTATTTAAACAACTTGAAGATGGAACAAAAGAAAGGCTAATACGTGTGCAAATCAAAGGCGACTCCAGACAAGAAGCTATTATTTACGAACAAGGAGAATATCGTTTTAAATTATGAGGAGGATTTTGAATGGAAGAGTTAGTGGAAAAAGCCATAGTAGTGGCAGTAAAGCTACAAAAGGACGAGCATTTTGATTATGAACTAGAGGAGCTTTATAACTTAGCCGAAGCTTTAAATGTGGAAGTAGTCGGTGAAATGACGCAAAATCTAGAACGAGTTACATCCTCCCATTATGTAGGAACAGGAAAGGTAGAGGAGATTAAAAATCTTTTTGACGCAATGGATGCTAACTTAGTCATTTTTAATGATGAGCTTTCTCCATCTCAAATTAGAAATTTAGAACGGGATTTAGAATGCAAGGTAATAGATCGTACCATGCTGATTTTGGATATTTTTGCTCGACGTGCAAAGTCTAATGAAGCACAAATGCAGGTAGAGCTTGCACAGCTTCAATATATGCTTCCGCGATTAGTTGGTCTTAGGGCGTCTCTTGGTCGTCAAGGTGGAGGAACTGGTGGAGGATTCAAGAACCGTGGTGCTGGTGAAACCAAGCTAGAACTGGATCGTCGTAAAATTGAAGACCAAATATCGAAGCTAAAAAAAGAATTAGAACTAATTAAGGACCAGCGGGAAACACAAAGAAAGCAACGTAAGAAAAACAATATTCCAGTAGTTTCCTTAGTCGGTTATACTAATGCTGGAAAGTCGACTATCATGAATCAGCTATTAAATAAAGTTGGGCAAGAGCAATCTAAACAAGTTTTTGAAAAAGATATGCTGTTTGCTACTTTGGAAACATCCGTGAGACAAATAAAATTATCGGATCAAAAAGAATTTTTACTCACTGACACAGTTGGGTTTGTCAGCAAATTACCCCATCATCTAGTAAAAGCCTTCCGTTCAACTTTGGAGGAGGCAAGAGATGCAAATCTATTGCTTCATGTAGTGGATGTATCGAACGAGGAACACCGATATATGATGGATGTTACAAATCATACCTTACTGGATGTCGGGGTGGAGGACGTACCAACTATCTATGTTTATAACAAATCAGACTTGGCAGAGTTGAAGTATCCATATATATCAGGAGATAATATTTGGATATCTGCCAAAGAGGGAAAAGGTCTAGATGAGCTGCTAGAGATTATTAAGAAATATATTTTCTCAGACTACGTTCAATGTAACTTGTTAATACCCTTTGACCGTGGAGATATTGTCTCCTATCTAAATGAGAACGCTTCGGTCAAATCTACCTCCTATGAGGAAGAAGGGACCTTAGTCCATGTAGAGCTCAAAAAATCAGATTATAATCGCTTTGAAGAATATGTATATCAATTATAAAAAGGAAAAGCTGCCATAACTGGCAGCTTTTTTGAAAGGGAAGAAAATATATTAATTCCCATTTATATAAATGAGTAAACAATTACTAAGTGATTTCCGCTCTAGGCGGACGCATTCCGCGGGGGAGCGATTAGCCATCACCGTCGCTAGCGCGTCGTTTGTGATGGCTGATCTGTCTCCCTCCTCCCGCTGGAGTCACCGTCGCTCCAACATGCATTTGTTTTTAGATTTAAAGCTGTTTAAAGTAGACATTCATTACTTTTGAGAAAAAATATACTAACAGTTATATGTGTTTATTATCAAGTCAATCCATAAAAAAGCAGAACATAACATTAAGTTATGTTCTGCTCAAATAAACTAAATTTGTTGAAATTGTATATTATGAAGTCTAGCGAATATTCCATCTTTAGCCACAAGCTCATTATATGAGCCATCCTCGGCAATTCCTTCTTCTGTCACTACAATTACCCGATCTGCATCACGAATTGTTGCCAAACGGTGGGCAATTATAAGTGTAGTTCGATTTTCTGCGAGTTCCATTAAGGATTGTTGTATAATTTTCTCTGTTTCTGTGTCGAGAGCGGATGTTGCTTCATCCAAAATGAGAATAGGTGGATTCTTTAAAAACATACGAGCAATTGCAAGTCTTTGCTTCTGTCCCCCAGATAGCTTCAGACCTCGTTCACCAATTTGCGTGTCATATCCATCAGGGAGTGAAGCTATTAAGCTTTCTAAATGAGCTTTTTTAGCAGCACTATGAATTTCCTCATCGGTAGCGTCTCTTTTGCCGTAAGCGATATTTTCACGAATGGTGCCAGTGAACAAAAAGACATCCTGCTGTACAATTCCAATTTGGGAACGAAGGGAGTGAAGTGCCAAATCTTGAATATTTAGTCCATCAATGGAAATTGCTCCTTCATTTACATCATAAAATCTAGGTATTAAGGAACAAATGGTTGTTTTCCCTGCTCCAGAAGGTCCTACAAACGCAACTGTTTCACCAGCTTGAATAGATAGATTAATATCTTTTAAAACAGATTGGTGATCATCATATCGGAAGCTAACATGGTCAAAGGAAATATCTCCTTTTAAATGCTGAACTTGAAGGGCATTTGGCTTGTCTACAATTTCTGGCTCTTGCTCTATTAATTCTAGGAAGCGTTTAAAACCAGCCATTCCTTTTGGATATAATTCCAATAAAGCGGTAATTTTATCCACTGGCTTAATTAGTACATTTACATATAAAATAAAACTTACTAGCTCTCCAGAGGTTATGTAATCTTGGTAAGAGAACCAGGCTCCTACTACTAGTACAACTAAAGTTACTAGCCTTGTCATCATATAAATGCTAGAATGAGTACCTGCCATGACTTTGTAAGCTGCTAGCTTTGCTAATCGGAATTGTGAATTGTCCTCTTTGAATCTTGAAATTTCAAAATTTTCATTTGTAAAGGATTGGACCACACGGGCTCCGGAAACGCTGTCTTCCACTCTTGCATTTACGTCAGCGATTTTGCCGTACATATTCTTCCATGCTTTATTCATCATTATATTTCCATAGGTTGCAACGATGGATAAAAAAGGAACCATAATAATAGCGATAACAGCCAGCTCAGGATTTATGTTGAACATAATAGTGAAGGCCCCTATAATCGTCATAATAGCGATAAATAGGTCTTCTGGTCCGTGATGTGCTAGTTCTCCTATATCAAATAGGTCATTTGTGATTCTACTCATAATGTGGCCCGTTTTGGTGTTATCAAAAAATCGAAATGATTGTCGTTGCACGTGGTTAAACAGTTTTTGTCTCATATCAGTCTCAATATTAATACCTAGCTTATGCCCCAAATAACTCACGACATATTGGAGAACGGTACTAATAATGTAAACGAATAAGAGCACAATACTAACTCGAACAATTGTAGCCCAATTACCGGTAGGAAGAAGATCGTCTATAAACCATTGCACAGCTACTGGGAATGCTAGTTCTAAAATTGCAACAAAAACGGCACTGCTGAAATCAATAATAAATAATCGTTTATGTGGTTTGTAAAATGAAAAAAATTTTTTAAGCATCTCGTAACTCCCTTTTCATTGTCATAACGACTATTATAACTAATAATTTCAGTTGTCGAAATATTATAATGTTTCTTTTTTGAAAAATTAGGGAATATTTAATTATATTTTTTGTAGAAACGAGGCGTAATAAGATGTTATCGAAAGAAGAAATAGTAAAATCTGTACCTCAAACAGGGTTTTTTGGCCAACCTAAGGGTCTTCTATCCTTATTTTTCACGGAGTTCTGGGAGCGTTTTTCATACTACGGTATGAGAGCAATTTTAATCTATTATATGTACTACGAAGTGACCCAAGGCGGTTTAGGGCTAGAACGATCAACAGCTAACTCTATTATGGCCGTTTATGGTTCATTAGTATATATGTCTGGGATTATCGGTGGTTGGATAGCTGATAGGTTATTCGGTACTACTAGAACAGTGTTCTATGGCGGAGTATTAATCATGATTGGTCATATAATACTGGCATTTCCTGGAGGATTAACTACCTTATTTTTATCGATGGCGTTTATCATCATTGGTACAGGTCTATTGAAAACTAATATTTCTACTATAGTTGGTGATTTGTATTCAGCGGATGATGCTCGTAGAGACTCAGGATTCAGCTTGTTCTACATGGGTATTAACATGGGAGCGTTCGTTGCACCATTAATCGTAGGAACAATTGGTTTAGAGTACAATTTCCATTTAGGATTTGGACTTGCGGCAGTAGGTATGGCAATAGGTTTAGTAGTCTTTTTAACTACGAAGAAAAAATATTTAGGTTTGGCAGGCTCTTATGTACCAAACCCACTTTCTAGTGAAGGAAAGAAAAAATTCTTTACTAGATTAGCAATAGGTGTTGTGATTATTGCCGCCCTTGGTTTCTATTTAATCCAAGCTGGTATTATGACGATTGATGTTTTCACAATGACTATTTCCATATTGGGTATTCTTATACCAACCCTATACTTCATAGTTATGTATAGAAGTGATAAGTCAACAGCAGACGAAAAGTCTCGTTTACTTGCTTATATTCCACTTTTCGTAGCAGCTATGATGTTCTGGGCAATTCAAGAACAGGGTTCCAATATTTTAGCCCAATATGCTGATGAGCGAGTAGATTTAACACTTGGCTCTTTTGAAATTTCACCAGCCTGGTTCCAATCGTTGAATCCATTATTCATCATTGCACTCGCTCCACTCTTTGCTTGGCTATGGGTGAAACTTGGAAATAGACAGCCGTCTACTCCTCGTAAGTTTGCATATGGATTATTCTTTGCAGGTTTGTCTTTTGTTGTGATGATTTTCCCTGCTTACTTTAATGGTACTGATACGTTAGCTAACCCGATGTGGCTAGTTCTAAGCTTCTTCTTAGTAGTACTTGGTGAATTACTTCTTTCACCTGTTGGTTTGTCTGCAACTACAAAGCTAGCACCGGCAGCCTTTGCTGCTCAAACAATGAGCTTATGGTTTATGACAAATGCTTCGGCACAAGCAATCAATGCTCAGGTTGTTAAATTGTATAAGCCTGAAACGGAGATTATGTACTTTGGAGTAATTGGTGCAATAGCGATAGGATTGGGGTTAATCCTATATGTAATGACACCACTAATCCAAAAATACATGCGCGGTATTCGTTAATTTTTCTTAAAAAGTGAAACCTTTCGTTAATTTGTTCGTAAGTTATGTTGTGAAACAAAGAAGGGATGGGAATAAAGTGAAAAAATGGAAAACGCTTTTAGCAGTTACTACACTTACTTTTGGTTTAGCCGCGTGTAATGAAACTGCCACACCAGCAAACAAGAACGTAAAAGAAACTAGTGAGATGACTTTAGAAGAAGTGTATAACAAATCAATGGCAGTGTCTGAGGAATTGAAAAGTGTCTCTGCTAAAGTAGACTTAGCACAAAAGATGCATATACCGAGCGAAGAGATGAATGTAGATATTAGCACTGCTATGGACATGAATTTAATAATAGAACCTATGCAGATTTATCAAAAAGGAACTACTTCTATGAAGTCTGAAGATGGTTCTATGAACGAAACAATGGATACAGAAATATACTTCAATGATACTGATTTGTATATGTATGAAGGAACAACGCAGCAGTGGATGAAGTTACCACAAGAAGCAATGGGTGACGTCATGGCACAAACAAATTCTGCAAATCCTGCTAATTCACTAGCTGAAATTGAAGAATATTTAAAAGACTTTAAATTTGAGCAAGATGATAAAAATTATATTTTGACACTTGATGCATCAGGGGACAAATTTAACGACTTAGTACAAGCACAAATAGATGAAACAATGCAAAGCATGGCACAGGCTGGAGAAGATGTTCAACTAGACGTTAAAATTAACTCAATTAACTATTTAATTCATATTGATAAAGAAAGCTTCCAAACTACTAAATACGATGTAATTGTAGATATGGACATGGAAGCAGAAGGCGAGTCTATTAATATGAAACAAGATTTAAAGACAGATTTCTCTAACTTTAATGGAGTCGATAAAATCGAGATTCCACAAGAAGTTATTGATAATGCTGTAGCTATCTAATCTAATTTAAATTTTTCAAGTCTGCATGTAATTGTTAGGTATATGACAATTACATGCAGACTTTTTGTTTAGTAATAAATTTATAAAGAAATAGAGAACTACTTTGGTGCACAAGTTAAATGCGATAAAGAATGCAAAAAAATCGTTTACCTGTTCCAGAAGCATATCTGTTAACTGTATTAGGTATAGAACAGTTAGACTTAACTACTGAGCGCGAGGAGAAATTCCTCGTGTTTTTTTGTAAAAAAAGATTATATTGCATGTATGCTTGAATATTTTAATTACTTACTTAGAAAAGTAATGTTAGTAAAAGAAAAAAATAGGGAACACTAATGAAGAAAATTACTTAAAGCAAATTGGATGGTTGCTGGTCTAATGTAAGGAGGCACTAAGCATGTATGATTGTATTATTATTGGAGGCGGTCCAGCGGGGCTGGGTGCAGGTTTAACGTTAGGAAGAGCAAGAAGAAAAGTTGCCTTGTTTGACGATGGAACAAATCGAAACAGAGTGACCCATGAATCGCATGGATTTATCACTCGGGATGGGATAAAACCTCATGAATTCAAAGGTATAGGACTTAAAGAGCTAGAGAACTATCCGAATGTCTCTTATTTCAATAAAACGATTATTGAAATTGGAAGAGAAGGAAACGAAGGTAATTTTATCGTTAGAACAAGAGATAATGAAGAATACGTTTCAGAGAAGCTCTTACTAGCTACTGGCATCCAAGAAATGTTTACAATTGAAAGTATTCGAAGCTTTTATGGAAAAAGTCTATTTAGCTGTCCGTATTGTGATGGATGGGAATTGCGCGATAAGCCTCTTTTAATTTTAGCGGAGAAAGAAGAACACGTTCTTCATATGGTTAAGCTAATTTATAATTGGTCAAATGACTTGATGGTTCTAACCAATGGAAAAGAATTATCTCACGAAGGTATGCAAGAGTTGGCTAAACATAATATTGAAATAAAGATTGAGAAAATAGATGAGCTTATAGGAGAAGCGGGTTATCTAAAGGGAGTAAAGTTAGAATCTGGAGAAATTATAAATAGAACTCAGGGATTTGTTGCGCCCACATATTATCGTCCAAATTATTTTGCAGAAAAATTAGGGTGCGAAATAGATGAAAAGGGAAGGGTAATGACAGATCCTCGATGTCGTGCATCTCAAAAAAATGTTTATGTGGCTGGAGAAACAAGAAAGCCTATTCCCTCATCACTAATGATTGCGGCTGCAGATGGAAATAAAGCAGCAGTATCTATTAACACAGATTTAACAGAAGAGCGTTTCTAAATATTTTAAAGCATATATAACTTTATGAAGGATGGCCTTGAAATGAGTCATGACCATCCTTCATAAAGTTTTATCACATAGAATAGTCTGTTCCAAGGTTAGATAATAATTTACCTATTTCATTAGGTATTGAATGAAGGGACTAGAAAAGTCCTTTTATATTGCTCACTACATATTTTTATAAACTGTAATTCTCTAATTCTTTGTACTTATAAGTTATCTAGCTTATAATTTTTATAACTAATAGGAGGGATACTGTGAAGAAATGGTTCTATCCACTTGGACTTGTTACATTACTAGGGTTTGCAATGCTGTATTTAAACATTACAAAAGATGAAGTGGTGTCATTAGACCACAAAATGTCTAACCTACTTGGTGGCAGTCAATTCATCACGGCATTTCACTATTTTGGAGATACAAAATTTATATTGCTTATCGCACTATTAATCATATTATTGTTGTGGATTCGATCTCATAATTATCGTGGCATGTTATTTGTTTTGTTTACAGTTGGGGTAGGGAATGCTTTAAACCAACTACTAAAAAAAGTGATTCAGCGAGAACGTCCTGATGTATCCAATCAATTAGAAACGTTTAGCTTTCCATCTGGACATGCGATGGTAGGCTTGCTCTATTTGTTTACAATTGCTTATTTAGCTACTGAGCATCAGACAAACAAAAAAATTTCGTTAACTATTTGGTCAGGAGCCATATTAATGACCATTATGATAGGTCTTTCGCGAATAGCGGAATCACGTCACTATGCATCAGACGTGTTTGCTGGGTGGATGGCAGGGTATACATGGTTTATACTAGTTGCTATTTGGTACGAGCTTAGAAAACGTAACAGAAAAAGTAAAAAGAATAAATTATAAATCCTTTCCAATTAACGGAGGGGATTTTTTGTAAGGAGGAAATTTTTTGTTTGAGATACCGAACCATTTAATGGATTTATGCATAAAAAGAATAGAGGGTTATCCGGTTGAGGGTTTTGTAAAAGGGAAAGGTCCAAGAAAGCCTACTCTTATGCTAATTGGAGAGGCGCCTGGAGAAAATGAAGCCATTCAGGGTATTCCTTTTATCGGAAGAGCAGGTGAGGAATTGAAAAAATCCCTAGCCAGTATAGGTTTAACAAGGGAAGACGTATATATGACAAGTGCCGTAAGAAGTCGTCCCTTCGTTTGGAGAGAGAAAAAGGAAAGAAACGGAGAAGCAGTAAGAAAAAAATATAATCGACCGCCTACTCAAAAAGAAATTATTGCACATGCCCCTATTTTGGACTACGAAATAACAAATATTTCACCCTTACTAATTGTTACTTTAGGAAATGTAGGATTACAGCGATTACTAGGAAGAGAAGCAACGGTTTCTAAATTACATGGGCAATTACTACAAAAGCCTGTTCAATTTCTACAGTCGCTAAACTCATCAGAATTTGTGTGGTCCACTGAAACCTATACCATTATCCCAACCTATCATCCTGCTTCAGTATTCTATCGTCCATCTAATCGAGATTTTTTAGAAGAAGATTGGATAAAAATCGGTGAATATATTAAAAGCCAAATATTATGATATCTTCTTGTGTTGAATAAAGTTGCTTGAAGGAAACTTTTTAAGTATAATAAGTTTATATTAGAGAGAAAGAAGATGGGTCAATGGATGGAAATGTAGTTTTTGCATTATTACTTACTTTGTTTGCTGGCCTTGCTACTGGGATAGGGAGTTTGTTGTCTTTACTTACTAGTAGAACAAACAAAAAATTCTTATCTGTAGCTCTTGGATTTTCAGCGGGAGTAATGATCTATGTTTCGCTCGTGGAGATTTTCGTTAAGGCAAAAGACTCCTTAGTAGAAGAACTAGGATCTACTAATGGCTATTGGGCTACATTAGCTGGTTTTTTTGGAGGAATGATTTTCATAGCCTTAATAGACCGATTGATTCCTTCACATGAAAATCCGCATGAAGTAAAAAGTGTTGAGGATATGAAACTCAAGCCAGCTAATGCAGAAGATGCTCGTTTAATGAAAATGGGTATGTTCACTGCACTTGCTATTGGTATTCATAATTTTCCAGAGGGGATTGCCACTTTTGCTTCAGCATTACAGGATCCTAATCTTGGTATAGCAATTGCTATTGCGGTAGCTATTCATAATATTCCAGAGGGGATTGCGGTAGCTGTTCCTATATTTTATGCTACGGGCAGTAGAATGAAAGCATTTAAATTGTCGTTTTTATCAGGGCTTGCAGAACCAGTAGGCGCTTTAGTTGCCTTTTTAATATTGATGCCATTTTTAAATGGAATTATGTTCGGAGTAATTTTTGCAGCAGTAGCAGGTATCATGGTGTTTATATCATTGGATGAACTACTGCCAGCAGCTAAGAAATACGATGAGACTCATTCTTCTATGTATGGAGTAGTGGCTGGGATGCTTGTGATGGCTTTAAGTTTAGTGTTAATGGCATAAAGAGAAGGCAGTGCAATTCTCCTTAATAAGAGGGGAGTGCATGCTTTTTTGAGCTCTTTTACTTGTCGGTTACTTAGAAATGCGAGAAAGTATAAATTGTATGGTTAGATGAATATATCCTTAACAGGGAATGTATGAATTATAGGTTGATTTCCGCTCTAGTCGGACGCTTTCCGCGGGGGGAGCGATAAGCCATCACCGTCGCTAACGCGTCGGATGCGATGTCTTATCTGTCTCCCTTCCTCCCGCAGGAGTCGCCGCCTGTCGCTTCAATCAAACACGGCACAGTAGTATGGATAAATTAACTCCAAAAAAATTCACAGGAATAACATGAACAATTAATGGCTGATTTCCGCTCTAGTCGGGCGCTTTCCGCGGGGGAGTGATAAGCCATCGCCGCCGCTAACGCGTCGGATGCGATGTCTTATTTGTCTCCTTCCTCCCGCAGGAGTCGCCGTCTTGCTGCTCCAATCATTAATGTGGAAGCTGTAAGGTTAATCACGGATTGGCAAAAAACCTATTATTAACGCAAAAGGAGGATGGTCGTGACTTGGGTCACTGACCATCCTCTCTTAAATTCTTCCTATATGATAGAAACAAGTCATTCCCGAAGCTTTAGAGATCAAATGGGAGATAGCTGTGAATCTGATATCTCGCTTTTCCCTATTTGTGTGTCGGAGTAGGCATAGGAGGAGCTCGGGTTTATCCTGTTTTTAGTTGCAATGATTCCTGTCTTGTTGATAGAAACTGGAACAAGATCAAAGCTTGGGAATTTATCTTTCATTTGGGAGATAAACTCCTGTTCCTTGCCCTTTTGGACAAGTGATAATAGAGTTGGACCAGCCCCACTAATGCAAGTACCAAATGCTCCAGCTTTTTTAGCTGCAATCTTCAGCTCCTTGCTTTGTGGGATAAGACCTAAGCGATATGGCTCATGAAACAAATCCTCTTCCATATAGATACCTGCCTGTTCAAAAGACTGTGATAGAAATGCGGCTACCAATAAATTGGCGGATGCGCTAGCCTGAGCTGCGATTGATCGTGTGTAATGATCAGGCAAGACATTTCTAGCTTTTTCTGTCTTCAATTCAAATTGAGGAATAGATAAAACAAAGCTAGCTTCTATGTGATACGAATGAAATACGTGGATTTCACCGTTATCTGTACTAGAAGAGATAGTAAATCCTCCAAAAATAGAGGCAGCGGCATTATCGGGATGACCCTCCATCATCGTAGCAATTTTTAGCTTATCGTGAGCAGTCAGTTTGAGTTCAAGCAATTGATTGGCTAGCTCTATACCTGCAACGATAGCGGATGCACTACTACCCATACCGCGGGCCAGAGGAATCTCACTTTTTAACTTCAATGTACAAGCAGGTAATTCTAGTCCATGCATAGCCGCCGTTTTTACCGCGGACTGTACAATTAAATGATCAGCCGGATTAGGGACAAAAGGCAGATTTTCAGTTAAGTTTTCGATTGAAAGTTGGGAGGCAAGCTCCACCTCTAGTTCTAGATATTTGTCTAATGCAATACCTATCGAGTCAAAACCTGGACCTAAGTTTGCAGTGCTTGAAGGTATGGAAATAGACCATGTCATTATGCAAGCACCCCCTCTATAAATGCGCTTAGTGCAGGGGCATTACTTTCAATTTTATGTGGTGGTGCCACTTTTACATCTATTGCAGTCTGTGGATCTTTTAATCCATTTCCAGTTAGAACTGCAACGACCTTGCTACCGGGTATTATCTTGCCTTCTTTGACTGATCTTATAACGCCGGCGATAGAAGCACAGGATGCTGGCTCTGCAAAAATGCCCTCTCTACTAGCGATTAGTTTATATGCATCAAGCATTTCATCGTCTGATACAGCTTCAATCAGTCCTTGTGACTCATCACGGGCAGCTACTGCGTAATCCCAGCTAGCTGGATTACCGATTCGGATGGCTGTAGCAATTGTTTCAGGGAATTCAATCGGCTTACCTTGAACGATAGCCGCTGCCCCTTCTGCTTCGAATCCATATATTTTAGGTAGACCAGTTTGTTTTTTCTCATTATATTCTTTGAAGCCTTTCCAATATGCTGTGATATTGCCAGCGTTCCCAACTGGAATGGCTAAGTAATCTGGGGCAGAGCCTAGTACATCACAAATTTCAAATGATGCTGTTTTTTGTCCTTCTATTCTATAAGGATTTACAGAGTTTACGAGAGTAATAGGTGAGGATTCGCTAATAGCACGAACCATTTCTAACGCTACATCGAAGTTGCCTTCTATTTGAACGACCTCTGCTCCATACATATAAGCTTGAGCAAGCTTCCCCGCAGCTACCTTGCCCTCAGGAATTACAATTACTGCACGCATCCCAGCTCGGGCTGCATAAGCTGCAGCTGCAGCAGAAGTGTTTCCTGTAGAAGCACATATAACTGCCTTACTACCTTCCTCCTTCGCTTTAGCTACCGCAAAGACCATTCCTCTATCTTTGAAGGATCCTGTTGGATTTGCTCCTTCAATTTTCGCATATAATTCAATGCCTAGTTCATTGGACAGGTTTTCTAATTTAATGAGAGGGGTATTGCCCTCTAATAATGTAAGTTTTGGTGTGTTTTCAGTTACAGGTAAGAATTCTTTATATTGTTCAATTAGTCCTTGCCAAGCCATGTGATTTCCGCCCTTCTGTTCTCCTTAGATAAACAACTGTATTTATATAAAGGACATTTTACTCTAAATAATCGAAAAATACAAGTGAAAATTTCTGTTGTAAGTTTACAGTTCTATAAGTATACTATTGATGTAAACAAAAAACATTACAGGTGTAAAGACAGGGGATAATTATGACAGCAGTTCTAGAAAAAAATACAAAGAAGGTAGAAAAACCATTATCTAAAAATAAATTGCTTGGTATAGCAGGACTTGCGTGGATGTTTGATGCAATGGATGTGGGAATTCTCTCATTCGTTATTGCTGCATTGGCAAGTGAATGGGCATTAACACCAAACGAGATGGGATGGATAGGTAGTGTAAACTCCATTGGGATGGCTGTAGGTGCTCTTGTATTTGGAGTATTTGCTGACAAGGTAGGCCGTAAGAAAATATTTATGATTACATTAATTTTGTTCTCAGTAGCTAGTGGGCTATCTGCTTTAACTACCACGTTATTTGCATTTATGGCATTACGTTTTCTTGTAGGTATGGGGCTTGGTGGAGAACTACCTGTAGCATCTACTCTAGTATCAGAAAGTGTAGCAGCAAAGGAGAGAGGACGTGTAGTTGTTCTTCTTGAAAGCTTTTGGGCAGCAGGTTGGATTGTTTCAGCAGTAATTGCCTATTTTATAATTCCTGAATATGGCTGGAGAGTTGCACTATTGATAACTGCTTTACCAGCCTTTTATGCTATTTATCTGCGTTTGAAGTTACCTGATTCACCACAATTTACATCAAAGAATACGGAGACTAGATCAATAATCCAAAATATGAAAGATGTCTGGTCAAAGAAGTTTGCTAAGGCAACTTTAATGCTATGGATTGTATGGTTTACGGTGGTGTTCTCCTACTATGGTATGTTTTTGTGGCTTCCAAGTGTAATGGTCATGAAGGGTTTTTCACTTATCCAAAGCTTTGAATATGTACTCATTATGACTTTGGCTCAATTGCCTGGTTATTTTTCTGCCGCGTGGCTCATTGAAAAAGCAGGACGTAAATTTGTATTGGTTACTTACTTATTAGGTACTGCAGCAAGTGCATTTGTTTTTGGTTCAGCAGAGTCGACAGCTATCTTAATCGCATCAGGAATGCTGCTATCCTTCTTTAACTTAGGTGCTTGGGGAGCTTTATATGCATACTCTCCTGAACAATATCCTACAGTTATTCGAGCAACTGGATCGGGGATGGCTGCTTCAGTCGGTCGTATAGGAGGTATTCTTGGACCATTGCTAGTTGGTACATTAGTGACTGCAGGCTATGAAATTGGCTGGATATTCGGTATTTTTTGTATCGCTATCGTTATTGGAGTAATCGCAGTTATATTCTTAGGTACTGAGACAAAACAAATAGAATTAGAATAAGAGTAAAGCTGCTCCCTAGGGAGCAGCTTTTTATTTGTCTCCGAGTTAAAACATAGTACAATAAATATGACTCAGGAAAGGGGAATTATAAATGGAACGATCTAGACATAAAAAGGTATTAATAATTGGTTCTAGTGGAGCGGGTAAGTCGACTTTTTCTAAACAGTTAGCAAAAAAGTGGAATTTGCCATTAATTCATTTAGATTCCCTTTATTGGAACGAGGGGTGGGTTCCTACTCCAAAAGATGAGTTTATAGAAATAGTAAAAGATAAGCTGGAAGAAGAACAGTGGATAATGGATGGGAACTTTAAGTCTACGCTTGAGTGGAGAACAGAGTATGCTGATTTAATCATATTTTTGGATTTCCAACGAACACTCTGTACGTATCGAGTATTAAAGCGAGTATGGATGCATCGAGGGAAGACTAGAGACGATATGGCTTTAGGATGCAATGAAAAGCTAGATTGGGAATTTCTCCGATTTGTATGGAGCTTCCCTAAGAAAGTACGACCTGCAATATTAAATGTCTTAGAAGATGCGTCCACTCAAAGAGACATATGTATCTTAAGGAACCCTAAGGAAGTAAAGGCCTTTTTAGACACTGCTCGGACAACAAATGAAAATATAATAGGGGTGCATACTAATGAAAGACAAAATATTAAGTGACAGGCAAATAATCGAGTTTATTCCTCCAAATGCAGATATTATTCTGCCTTTAACTAACGGAGAACCACATAAACTTTTAGATATATTAGAAGAGAATGCAAATGATTTAATAAACGTGAAGGTGCATCAGCTACTGTCATTAAAGCAACGTCCCTATATGGAAGGGGCTTTTCCTGATAAGTTAAAGCATGTTTCCTACTTTTTGAGTGGAGCAACAAGAAAGAACTTTCATCAGGGCCTGGTAGACCTAGTACCAAACAACTTTCATGAGATGCCGAGGATTTTAAAAACATCTACTAATCTTTCCATGATAATGGCTGTTGCATCTCCTATGGACGAATTCGGTTATTTTTCACTCGGGACCCAGGCGGATATAGTGAGCGAATTTATTGGGTCGGTACCTTTCATATTAGAGGTTAACAAGCATATGCCTCGAACATTTGGTCAAAATCAAATCCACATTAGTCAAATACTTGGTTATGTAGAGAATGATCGTCCTTTGTTCGAAGATGTAGCTCCGCCAATTGTAGAAAAGGATATTAAAATTGCTGAGTATGTTACAGAAATGATTTGTAATGGGGACACCTTACAAATCGGGATTGGTTCTATACCGAATGCAGTTGTCAGCCTACTTAAAAATCATCGACATTTAGGAATTCATACAGAAATGTTTGTAGATGGTATAGTCGATTTAGTGGAAGCTGGTGCAATTGATGGTACACAGAAGTTCACGAATAAAGGAAAAATAGTGGCGACCTTTGCTCATGGATCCAAGAAGCTATACGACTTCCTAGATAACAATCCTTCGGTAGAATTCCTACCAGTTAGTGTAGTCAACGATCCAAGGGAAATTGCTAAGGAGGAACGAATTGTCTCTATAAATGCAACTACCGAGGTTGACCTTTATGGGCAATGTGCCTCTGAAACTGTAGCTGGCAAATATTATTCATCTTCTGGAGGACAAGCTGATTTTGCAAGAGGTGTAAGGTTTTCCAAAGAGGGAAAAGGCTTTGTATGTATGACATCCACCGCAAAGAATGATGAAATTTCTCGTATTAAGCTTTCACTGTCACCGGGCTCCATAGTAACGACTTCTAAAAACGATATCGATATGATTGTAACGGAATACGGTGTAGCTAGTATGTTCGGTCAGCCAATTTCTAAGCGAGCAGAGCAATTAATAGCAATTGCTCACCCTAAATTCCGAGAAGAACTAACATTCGAAGCGAAAAAAATGGGGTTTATCTAATATGAAGCCAATCGAGCCATCTTTTTTTCATCAACCTACTATAGAATTGGCAAGGGATTTAATAGGAAAGTATATAGTTCATGAGCATGAAAGTGGTCTTCTGATTGGTAAGATAGTTGAAACCGAAGCGTATATGGGGGCAGAGGATCAAGCAGCTCATAGCTTCGGTAATCGTAGAACTAAGCGAACGGAAGTAATGTTTGGAGAGCCAGGCCATATTTATACTTATCAAATGCATACCCATACGCTGATTAATGTGGTGTCAGCCCCGTTAGGCACCCCTCATGCGATTTTAATACGCGCTGTAGAGCCTGTAGAAGGGTTAGAACAGATGAAGGAAAATCGGCGTGATCTTCCGATGAAGCAATGGACGAATGGTCCTGGAAAGTTAACGAAGGCAATGGCGATTACAATGGAATATTACGGGCATCATTGGAGCAAAAAGCCCTTGTATATGACAGAGGGAGAGAAGGCTATATCTATCTCTACCGGTCCAAGAATTGGTATAGATAATAGTGGAGAAGCAGTACATTATCCGTATCGCTTTTGGGCAAATGACAACCCATATGTATCGAAAATGCGTTAAAAAAAGAGTAAGTAAAAGACCGATCACAAATGTGGTCGGCTTTTTTAGTTACAATTTTTTCAGAGTTTCCTTACCTCTGACAGACTATATAATTTAGATTAAGTTAATTTAGCCAAATTACTTTATCATTCCATATTTGATTGTAGCGGAACGCGTCCGCCTAGAGCGGAGATCACTCACTAGGAGACATGCTTTTCTTATTCTATTATTCTACCCATATAGTATTCATCTACGTATTGGCCGTTAATCAGTAAGGAGTTTTTTCTTGTTCCTTCCTTTTCAAAGCCTGCCTTTTGATAGAGTTTGTGGGCAATAGCATTCTCTTTTATAACGGAGAGCTCCAGCTTAGTAACTCCTACTTCCTTTGCCCACAGAAACGCCCTATTAATAAGAGAAGTGGCAATACCTTTTCTAGAAAATTGCTTTTTTACTCCTACTACCAAGGAGGCGCGATGTCTTGCTCGTGGAGCATGCGTACCTTGAAGTAATATAAAGCCTGCAATCTGTCCATTCATAATGGCCAGAAAAAGAATAGAATTAGACGAGGTTTTCCAAGAGGTCATCCTTTTTCGTATTTGCTGAACAGTCATTTGAAAGTCAGATTCTCCATATAGCATGAAGTCTGTTTCAGAAAAAATAGCTTCCTGGAGATTGATGAATGGTCGAGCATCTTCCAGCTCTGCTTCTCGAATAACTAATATATCTTGTTCTTTGTCATCCTCTTCATCGTCTATCTCTTTGCTCGAATGAAAAATGACCGATTTTCCTAGCTCAACGTCCTTAACAGAATATCCGTTATCTATCCATGCAAAATAGTGTAAAGCAGGGGGTTTTGTTTTTTTCCACCAACTACTACTTAAGTAAGCTGCATTTGGTAGCGCTTGACCGATGATAGCCTCAATTTCTTCATATGTAAGAATAAATTCTTTTTTAATACACTTTTTAAAGTAGTTAGATAGGGGAATATACTTACTTTCAAATTGTTTAACCATTATAAATTTATCACCCATTTCTATTTTTAAAATAAATATAGGCTAATTATAGCACTCCTTTTTGACTAAGCATATATCTAAAAGCATGTTAATTGGTAAAATAATACCTAAAAAAGGTGCTACTTCACTAGGGAGTAGCACCTTTTCATATTGGTTTTATTAAACTTCTTTTAAATTTAAATTTAGCGCAGGTCCAAAGAACTCATAGTGAATATTATCTTTTGCTAAGCCAATATCGAGTAAATGATTAATCATCGCTTCCATAAAACCGACAGGACCACATACATACACATCTCCATCTAGATGCGCATACTCTTGAATGATTTCTTTCGTTATATATCCATCTCCTTCTTCTGAATAGAGAGTTTTATAAGTGCCATTTTCCAAAGATTCCATTAAAGAGCGAATATCTTGGTCAAAGGGATGTAAATTTTTCGTACGAGCACTATAGATAAAGGAAACTGCACGTTCTGGCTGACTTTTCGTAACTGTTTCAAGCATACTCATCATAGGTGTGATTCCAACACCTCCGCTGATGAAAGTAACTGGAGTGTTTCTTTCTTTACTAAGTGTAAACTCCCCAGCAGGAGCGCTTACCTCTACCTTATCTCCGATATTTAAATTTTGATGCAGATGTACTGATACTTTACCTTCGGGATTGTTTTCATCATCTTTTTTTACTGAAATTCGGAATGATTTCAAGTCAGCGGCTTGGGACAGACTATATTGTCTGTTTAACAAATATTGTTCGCCTGGGATATTTACACGAACTGTAATATACTGACCAGGCTCATATGAAGGTAAGACAGACCCATCTGCTGGCTGTAAATAGAATGATGTAATGTTATTGCTTTCCTTTACTTTATCTATAATGATAAAGTCTTTAAAAAATCTCCAGCCTCCTTCTTGAGTTTCGGCTGCTACGTACATTTCTTCTTCAATTCCTATAAAAGCATCAGCTATAACTCCATATGCTTCAGCCCATGCGTTAATAATTTCATCAGTAGCCGCATCACCTAAAACTTCTTTAATCGCTTCCAATAAATATTGCCCGACAATTGGATAGTGTTCAGGCTTAATCCCTAGGCTGACATGCTTTTGCCCAATTTGTTTAACTACTGGGATAATGGCAGCTAAGTTATCAATGTGAACAGCTGCAGCATAAACAGTATTAGCTAGAGCATTTTGCTGACGACCTTTTTCTTGGTTTGCGTGGTTGAAAATATTTAATAGCTCTGGATGGGCTTCAAAAAGATTTCGATAGAATGTAGTAGTAATTGCTACTCCGTGAACTTCTAGGACTGGAACGGTAGATTTGACTATATCAATAGTTTTTTGTGATAACATATGCGTTTGCACATCCTTTTAGTTTTTAGCGCTATCAATGTTTAATCAATTGAAATATTAGCGCTTTGTTTTTATAAGTTCACCATACTCCTCTTAAAAATTAAAAGCAATATCTAAAATACTTCTTTTATTTTTTGTAAATAAACAGTCACATTTCTTTCACGAGTTTGTCATAGTAGGTATAATGGAATGAATGGCGGTGTTAGTATGAGAATGACAATGTATACAGACTTTTCCCTTAGAGTATTGATCTATTTAGGAGCTAAAGACAAAGGGGAACTTTCAACTATTAAAGATATTTCAGAAGCATATGGTATTTCTAAAAACCATTTAATGAAAGTGACCTATGACTTAGGAAAACTTGGGTATATCGAAACGATTCGTGGCAGAGGTGGCGGTATCCGTTTGGCTATGGGGCCAGAGGATATTAATATAGGACAAGTTGTAAGGAAGACGGAGGATGATTTCCATCTAGTAGAATGCTTTGACTGTCAGGCAAACCGGTGTGTGATTACTCCAGCTTGCGGGTTACGTAGAGCTTTAAATAGAGCACTCAAGGCGTATCTAATGATACTAGATGAATATACATTAGCGGACTTTCTCAATAACAAGGATGTATTAGCAAATTTACTTTTTAATGATAGACAAGATATATGATAAAATAAGTTCGGAAATAGATTTTTAGGAGGATTACTTATGGAAAAAGTATTAGTTTTTGGACATCAAAATCCAGATACAGACACAATTACTTCTGCGATTGTATACGCTTATTTAAAGAATGCTATTGGGGTAGAGGCAGAGGCGGTTCGTTTAGGAGAATTAAATAACGAAACTAAATATGCGCTTGAAAAGTTTGGTTTTGAAGCTCCACGATTGATAAAAAATGTAGAAACTGAAGCGACAAAAGTAATTCTAGTAGATCACAATGAAAAACAGCAAAGTGCTATTGGAATAGAAGAAGTTCAAATTACAGAGGTTATTGATCATCATCGTATTGCTAATTTTGAAACGGCAGATCCTCTATATTATCGTGCAGAGCCAGTAGGGTGTACAGCTACGATAATCAATAAAATATTTAAAGAAAAAGGTGTCGATATTCCATCTAATATTGCAGGATTGATGTTGTCAGCTATCGTTTCGGACACATTATTATTTAAATCACCAACATGCACAGAAGAAGATATTACAGCTGCACGCGAGTTAGAAAAAATGGCAGGTGTAAACGTTGAGGAGTATGGACTAGCTATGCTAAAAGCAGGGGCTGACCTTAGCGATAAGAGCCTAGAAGACCTACTTTCCCTGGATGCAAAAGAATTTAGTATGGGAGAGCATAAAGTAATCATTGCTCAAGTGAATGCTGTCGATGTGAATGATGTGATGGGACGTCAGGGACAATTAGAGGAATTAATAAACCTTGAAATTCAAGAAAAAGAATTAGATCTTTTCTTCTTCGTTGTAACAGACATATTAAATAACGACTCTGTTGCTTTAGCTTTAGGTAAAATGGCGCTAAAAGCAGAGACTGCATTTAATGTAACATTTGTTAATAATGTTGCGCTTTTAAAAGGCGTGGTATCTCGTAAGAAGCAAGTAGTACCAGCGTTAACAGAGGCTTTAGCCGAATAAATTAAAATATAAAAACTTCCTAGTAAACTTACTAGGAAGTTTTTTTTATAATTATTTTCTTCTAGGTAACAAATCATTTTAGGAAGAAAATAAATTAATCGAAGGATAATTGTTATTTATAGTTCGAATAGGGTATATACCATAGAGTATAAAAATTGGAGGTAAGAAATATGAGTTGGATTGAAACCATTGTGGATGGATTAAACAATGTGTTATGGACTTATATATTGATTGCTTTGCTCATTGGAGCAGGGTTGTATTTTACAATTAGTACGAGGTTTGTGCAATTTCGTTTATTTGGTGAGATGTTTCGCTTAATCACAGAAAAAAAAGAAGATAAAAGTGGAGTTTCTCCCTTTCAGGCATTTACAATTAGCACAGCATCCCGCGTAGGTACTGGTAATATTACCGGGGTAGCTTTAGCAATTGGTATAGGAGGACCTGGGGCTGTTTTTTGGATGTGGGTCATAGCTATTATCGGAATGGCTACGGCTTTTATAGAAAGTACTTTAGCGCAAGTATATAAGGTAAGGGATGGAGATAGCTTCCGAGGTGGTCCTGCTTATTATATTGAAAAGGCATTAGGTAGTCGTAAACTTGGAATAGTTTTTAGTATCCTATTAATCTTGTGTTTTGGCTTCATATTTAATGCAGTGCAGTCTAATACAATAGCTGCTTCAGTAGGGGATGTATTTAACATTCCTCCATACATTATCGGGATAGTATTAGTGTTACTAACAGCAATTATAATTTTTGGCGGAGTACATAGAATTGTCAGTGTCACCCAAATAGTGGTACCTGTAATGGCAGTATTCTATTTGGCTATAACACTTTTTGTAGTTATTACTAATATTTCAGAAATTCCAGCAGTATTCAAACTAATTATTACACATGCGTTTGGCCTAGAGGAAGCAGTAGGAGGAACAATTGGTGCTGCAATCATGCAAGGGGTTAGACGAGGATTATTTTCGAATGAAGCAGGTATGGGTAGTGTACCAAATGCTGCAGCGACAGCAAGTGTATCTCATCCGGCAAAACAAGGGCTTGTTCAAAGTTTAGGGGTATTCTTTGATACCATTATTATCTGTTCAGCAACCGCATTTATTATCATTTTAGCTGGGCTCTATAGTACTGGGGAGGATGACGGTGTCATCCTGACTCAAAATTCCTTGGCAGTACATGTAGGTGAATGGGCTCCTTATTTTGTGGCCATAGCAATTATTTTCTTTGCCTATAGCTCTGTTATGGGGAACTATTACTACGGAGAAACTAATATAGAATTTATGAATGCTGGCAAGGGCTGGCTTACTGCCTATCGTTTTCTTGTATTAGGAATGGTAATGTTCGGCTCCCTTGCACATGTTCAGCTTGTTTGGACCCTAGCAGATTTATTTATGGGTTTAATGGCTACAATGAATATAGTAGTCATTATACTTTTAGGTAAAGTAGCCTTTAAAGTATTGGATGACTTTACAAGGCAACGAAAAAAAGGACAGGATCCAACATTTTATGCAAAAACAATTCCAGGTCTGAAAAATACAGAATGCTGGGAAGAGGAAGATAGATAAAGAAAAAACCTGCTTTTCCTTACGGGAAGCAGGCTTTTTTGTATCGTACAAGCTAGTGAAGTTGCAAGTAACATTCTACATTCCTTACCAACTATCTTAACGACACGTTTTGTTCTAGTATGTGCGGGTACAAAAAGTTTAAGAGAATTAATGTACCTTTATCTAGCATTGACCAAAATGAGAACGTAAAAGACCTACAAGCAGTATAAAAAACAACTAAATAAACATCTCTTTCCATTTTATATTCGTTTTAGTTGAATAAAGTTTGCTGAATAGATAGAAACTAGTAAAAAGGAGGAAAAATGATGACAAAAACAATTTTACCCGGGAACTCAGAGTCCTATTGGCTATCTACCAATGATCTTCCGTTTTTTCCAAAACTAAATGAAAATATAGAAGTTGATGTGCTGATTGTGGGAGCAGGTTTAACAGGAATAACAGCTGCATATCTATTAAGCAAGAGTGGAAAATCAGTAGCTGTTATTGAGGGAAGTAAAATTTTAAATGGTACAACAGGTTTTACTACCGCTAAGGTAACAACCCAACATGGACATGTTTATCAACAGCTTATTGATACTTTTGATGTTGAGAAAGCCCGACTATATTATACTGCACAAAATGAGGCACTTAATTTCATAGAACAAACTGTTTCCGATTTAAATATTAAATGTGATTATGAAAAAGTACCTGCTTACATATATGCGGATACCGAAAAAGGGGTAGAAATTGTAAGAAAAGAAATGGATGCCTATCAGAAGATAGGGATTGGTCCTGCTTCATTAACAAAAGAAACAGAGCTTCCTTATGAAGTAAAGGAAGCCCTCAAACTAGAAAATCAAGGGCAATTTCATCCAGTAAAGTTTGCAAAGGCATTAGTGGACTTTTCTATCGAGAATGGTGTCCATTTTTTTGAGGAGACACGAGCCAAAGACCTTAATTTAGAAAATGTAGTAGAAACGGTTGATGGTCACAAGATTAAGGCGAAAAAAATTCTCGTTTGCAGTCACTTTCCTTTTAATGATGAAAACGGTTTGTATTTTACACGTTTAGAATCAAATAGATCCTACGTAGTAGCCGCTCCTGCCGATAAAAAGTTTCCAAAAGGGATGTACATTAACGTAGAACAACCAACTAGATCGATACGCTCTACTCTTGGTTCTGACGGTAGAAGATATATCCTTTTAGGAGGTGAAGGTCACGTAACCGGTAGAAATGAGGGAGACACCACTGCGAACTATGAGGCATTAGCAGCTTTCGGACGTGAAAAATTTAATTTTGAACAGTACAATTATCGATGGTCTGCACAGGATTTGGAGTCATTAGACAAGGTTCCATATATAGGTGCAATGACTTCAAGCAAGCCAAATGTATTAGTTGCAACAGGATATCGCAAATGGGGAATGACTAATAGTATAGTCGCAGCTAAAATTATGGTAGATAACGTATTATCGAAAGAAAATGGGTTTTCAGAATTTTTTTCACCTACAAGATCTAAAATGAAAAAAGAAGATATTACTAAATTTACAAAAGCCAACGCTAGTGTAGCGAAGGAGTTTGTTAAAGGCAAGACAGAAAAAGTAGATCTTCAGCTAGAGGATTTAAAAGAAGGCACAGGAGATATTGTAAAAGTAGACGGGAAAAAGGTAGGAGCCTACAAGGACCAGGATGGAAAAGTGTATTTAGTAAAGCCTGTATGTACACACATGGGATGTGATGTAGCTTTTAACAATGCAGAAAGCTCGTGGGATTGTCCATGTCATGGTTCCCGTTTTAATTACAAGGGTGAAGTGTTAGAGGGACCTGCGTTTGAACCATTAGAAAAATTAAATTAGCTGTTTCTAAGAGCGTCGGAAACTAGCTTAAAAGTCGAGAAAGAGGAACCATACTTTCTCGGCTTTTTTTGTCTTTTTAATTTTCACCTATTGTCTTCCTAAAGTATATCGATTAAAATTATCGATATACATGAAGGGTGTGAATGATATGAAAAGGAGAAGAGGTTTCGTGCAGCTGGCTATCCTTCATTTGCTTGATGAAGAGCCGAAGCATGGATATCAAATAATGAAGGAATTAGAATATCGCTCTGGTGGCTTTTATTCGGCAAGTGCCGGAACAGTCTATCCTGCATTACAGGAGTTGATGGAGCAGGAAATGATTGAGTTACTACCTGATACAGGTAAGAAGATATATTCTCTAGGGGTCAGAGGCAGAACTCGCCTAACCGAACATTCCAATAAAAAAAAGAGTGATTTTTGGGAAGACTGGAAGGCTAGATGGGAATGGCAAAATTCAGAGGAAGCAACCCAACTAAAAGAAGTGATCGATCAATGGGAAAATGAACTAAGAAAGGCGATTAAAGCCTCAAGGAAGGATAAAGATAGTACTTCCAGGCTTATTGAATTTATTCAAGATACGACAAATCAATTACAAAAAGAAATACAAAAGAAAGGAGAGGAAACATGAAGTCTCTACAAAAGCTACTTCAATATTTAAAGCCATACACTCTTTTTGCCATATTAGCCCCTCTCCTAATGTGTATAGAAGTGGCAATGGACTTACTTCAACCTACAATTATGCAGCATATCATTGATAACGGGATTGCACAGAGTGACAATGCTTATGTTATTCAGATGGGATTATTGATGCTCGTCACTGCATTTGTAGGTTTAATAGGTGGAGCTGGGTGTACGGTTTATAGCTCTAAGGCTGCAGTCAATTTTGCTGCAGATATTCGAAGAGATGTTTTTCGAAAAACACAGCAGTTTTCTAGCAGAAATACTGACACATATGGGGCAGGAAAGTTAATCACGATTGTGACAAATGATGTCACTTCTGTCCAACAAGCTTTAATGATGACACTTCGCGTATTTGTAAGGGGCCCACTTTTGTTCATAGGCTCCGTTATTATCGTATGGGTCACAGCAAGAGAGTTATTCCCGGTCTTACTTGTAACCATTCCTATTTTGATGGCATTCATTTATTTCTTTTCTTCTAAAACTGGAAAGCTCTTCGTAAAGGTCCAAAAAGCTATGGATAAGGTGAATACTAAGCTACAGGAGACCTTCTCTGGAATTCGAGTAATTAAGGCATTCAATCGGAAGAATTATGAAATGGATTCCTTTAAGGATGTTAATGACACTTTAACAAAAAGAAACATGGCGGCGGAACAAGTCATTCTATCCCTTATGCCCGTAATGTTATTTGTAGTTAATGTTGGGGTCGTTTTTGGTATGTGGATGGGTGCTATAAAAGTCGATGAAGGGACTATGCAGGTTGGGGTCATACTTGCTTTTATCAATTACCTTAACATTATTATGAATGGCCTTATATCTAGTAGCCATGTATTAATGCAAATCACCCGTTCCTTTACTTCTGCTAATCGTATTCAACAAGTGTTAGAAACGGTAGTAGATATTCAAGAACCAGTAAATCCAATACATACTAGCGACATAAAGGGTTCGGTAGAATTTGACCAAGTTAACTTTAGCTATAGTAAAAATGGAGAGTATGTCTTAAAAAACATTTCCTTCTATGCTGGCGCTGGAGATACAATCGGTATTATTGGTTCAACAGGAAGTGGTAAGTCTACATTAGTAAAACTTATATCCCGGTTATATGATCCAGACACGGGTACCATTCGAATAAGTGGAAAAGATTTAAAGGATTACTCGTTGGAGGAATTGCGAACTTTAATAGGTTTTGTTCCTCAAAAAGCAACCTTGTTCTCTGGTACGATTGAGGAAAATTTAAGCTATGGGAAAGAAAATGCAAATCCAGATGAAATGGAGTTAGCTGCTCGTTCAGCGGCAGCATATGAGTTTATCGAGAGATTGGATAAAGGATTCAATCATGAACTCATGCAGGGTGCAACCAATCTATCTGGTGGGCAAAAACAGCGTCTTTCTATGGCTCGAGCATTCATCCGCCATCCTAAAATACTTGTTTTTGATGATTCAACTTCAGCTGTAGATGCATTATCGGAAGCTGCTATTCAAAAAACGTTAAGAGATCACTATGGAGAAACAACAGTTTTTATCATTTCTTCAAAGGTATCTTCCATTATGGATGCCGACCAAATACTAGTGATAGATGATGGAATGATTGAAGCAGCTGGTACGCATGAAGAGCTTCTTCAAACGAGCCAGGTGTATAGAGATATTTATGAGACACAAAGTGGGAAGGGGGTTCTATCAGATGAATAAAGCATCTACTCCACCACCAAATGCCATGGGCCGAGCGAGAGGGCCGAGAGGATTCGGAGGACCAGTTGTTAAAGCAAAGGATAGCAAGGGTACGATCAAACGAATATGGCGCTATATGGAAAAGCAAAAAATAGCATTGATAGCAGCCAGTGGCCTTGTCATTATTTCGACCTTGCTGAATTTGCTGGCCCCATATTTGATAGGGGTAATTATCGATGATTATATTATTCCAAAGGATTTAGATGGCACTATTCGATTCTTAATATTTTTAGGAATAGTATACATTGCTTCTTCCGTTTTCACATGGCTCCAAACATTTTTAATGGTACGTGTATCGCTAAAAACTATTCAAACACTTCGACAAGATTTGTTTAACAAGTTCCAAACGTTATCATTGCGTTTTTTTGATAAACGGACACATGGAGATCTCATGAGTCGAGTCACGAATGATATAGAGAGTCTTAATAATGCATTGAGTCAAAGCGTTATTCAAATATTTTCCTCTGTTCTGATGGTAGCAGGCGTTACGATTGCTATGTTTGCTTTGAACTGGTTATTAGCTATAGTAGCACTACTAATCATACCGCTGATTATATTTACAACGAAGAAAATAATAAAATATAGCAGTAGTAACTTCATTAAGAGACAGCGTGATTTAGGAGAGTTAAATGGTTTCATCGAGGAGTCAATTTCAGGTAATGAGGTAATTACCCTGTTTGGTCAAGAAGAAAATACATTTAATAAATTTTCCGTAGTGAATGAGCGTTTGAGAGGATCAGCAATGGCTGCGGATACAGTATCAGGTTTTCTTGGACCTATTAATAACTTTATAAATAATCTTGGGTTGGCCCTTATTATTGGAGTTGGTGCGCTTATGACTGTTCAGGAAATGGCTACCGTTGGGATCATTGCAGCTTTTGTTACCTATTCCCGACAGTTCTTCCGTCCGATTAACCAATTATCTAACTTACTAAATACTTTTCAATCCGCAATTGCTGGGGCAGAGAGGGTATTTGAGATTATGGATGAATCCCCAGACATGGTGGATAAGACAAATGCCATAGAAATAGAATCTTTGAAGGGTACTGTAGAATTTTCTCATGTGAATTTCTCCTATGAAAAGGGAGAATCTATCTTAAGGAACATTAGCTTCCAAGCAAAAGCAGGAGAGAAGATTGCACTAGTTGGTCCGACTGGTTCTGGTAAAACAACCATTATAAATTTACTAATGCGCTTTTACGATATTGATTCTGGAAAAATTCAAATAGATGGAATTGATATACAAGACTATAAAGTTAACAAGCTACGTGAAAAAATTGGGATTGTGCTTCAGGATACATTCTTGTTTTCAGGTACGATTATGGAGAATATACGATATGGGCGATTAGATGCTTCTGATGACGAAATAGTTGAGGCTGCTAAGCTAGCATCAGCGCATAGGTTTATCAAGCATTTGCCGGAGCAGTATGAAACACTCATTACATCAGGTGGATCGAGCTTAAGCCAAGGCCAAAGACAGCTACTGGCTATCGCTCGAGTGATTTTGGCTGATTCCGATATACTAATATTAGATGAAGCTACTTCTAGTATAGATACGAAAACAGAGATTGAAATACAACGTGGACTAAATAGATTATCAGAAGGACGAACTAGCTTTGTCATTGCGCATAGGCTAAAAACAATTGAAAATGCAGACAGAATCTTAGTAATTCATCAAGGTGAGCTTATTGAATCAGGGACTCACCAGGAATTATTACAGAAAAAAGGCTTTTATTTTGAGCTATATGAAAGTCAATTTAATATATAAAAGGAAAAGTTCTCTGGGGATTGTCAATGGCCTCAGAGGACTTTTTTTAAATAAAAGTAATTTAGTACTAGCAACTTTAGGGTGGTAAAGTAAAATATAAGTCGAATTATATAAAAAAAGAAAGGAATATTAGTATGAAAGTAGCGATAATTTTTCACGTTTAAGTGC
Organism: Psychrobacillus faecigallinarum; assembly: GCF_014836595.1. Classification (GTDB taxonomy): domain Bacteria; phylum Bacillota; class Bacilli; order Bacillales_A; family Planococcaceae; genus Psychrobacillus; species Psychrobacillus faecigallinarum. The sequence goes on from NZ_JACSQO010000013.1 coordinate 44,830, forward strand.
TATTTTCAGAAGGTACTTTCACAACTTAAAGATATGGCTTTTAACATAAAAATATACAATAATTAAGATAAGAAAAAAAAGGAATAGAGGTGAAAAAAATGGAGAGAACGTTTTCAGTCAAACTATTATTTGAACATATTTCCTCGCCTGAATCTATGCCTAATAAAACATTTGAAGAAACGATAAACATCGTTCGAGCACCTCGATTCGAAGATGTAGATCGTTTAGTAAAGGAACATTTTAAAGACGTCACTTATACCAATGCCTTTGGAGAAAAGACAGTAATAAAATTAGTGATGATTCTTGATGTTTTCGAAATGGTTGATAAAATCGAAGAATCATTAGAATTTGCGGAAGTCTACAGTCACCATATTATTTTAGACGAAGCAGTACAATTAGATAGAACATATTGAATAGATTATCAAAAAAGGACCCCAGTTCAGAGAACTGGGGTCCTTTAAGTTATATTATAGTGCCTTAAATCCAGGTTTGATTGAAGTGATTTCTGGTTTTGCATCTACAGCAAGTTCTGTTTCGAATGAAACAGTTGCAATTAGTATAGCTGTAAGACATAGTAATCCAATTAATTTCTTCATGATAATTCCTCCCAACTAGAAACTTTTGATTGTTTTATATGATAGTTAAAACCTTTTTCATAATAAATAGTAGCTTGTTTATACTGTTTCTCTTTAGCCAATTTTTTTGCTAAAACATAGCAATAGATAGAACAATATTTGAATTCTTGCTTACTTTCGAAATAATCCAACACCCGTTTGAAGGTGGAAATAGAATTTGTTTCGTTAAGTAATATTGTTTTATATACTAAGAAGTGATTGGCATAAAAATCTCTATTACTTTCAGAAAGTTTATATAAGATTTCTAAGCCACTATTTAACCAAATTAAGGCATTACTAATATCATTGTTTTTGTGATGTTCTTTTAAAATAGAAAGAATAGAAATAACATTTATATTAGGATCAGAATTTGCTTGTAAACTACTTTTAAAGTGAAAAAGAGCTAAATCGCTTTCTTTTAAAAGAGAATAACATGCCCCAATATTTTGTTCAATCATACCTTTAAATTTAGAAGATTCAATTTTAGAACTTATTTCTCTTGCCTTTTCATAAGATGCTATTGCCTCTTTTAAAACACCGGTATTTTTTTGAGCTATACCTAAAATTACAAGACATTCAATTGATCTTTCAATTAAAATTTCTTGATTAAAGTAAGATAAGGCTGATTTTACATAATCAATAGCAAGTATATACCTTGATTCAGATAAAAAAGCCAGGCTTGAAATATAGTAAAGTTCTGCCATTTCCCAATCTTCCATGCGGTAACTTTTAATTAAATTAAAAATGTTCATGAATATTTCTGAAGCTTGCCGAAATTCATTGTTTTGGTAGGAAATAATTCCTTGGATTGTAGATAAGTAAAATAATTGATCTGTAGACATTTCTTTCTTAAACTCTTCCAAGATTGCAACGTTTGTTAGAACTTCATTTGCATAATTAGGTAGCATAAGCATCAGTCTTGTTTCCATTACTAGAAGAGTAAGTCTATTAGGTTCAAATGGATGTTCCTCTATGTAAATATGGACATCTTGATATAGACTTTTTGCTTTTTGTTTATCTCGAGAGTTTATGACTGATTTAAAAAGTGATTTGAAGTACGATAATTTTGCTTCATCACCATCATTATTTAATGCATCTAAAGGCACGTTTAATCGTTTTAATAAGTGTTGCTGTATATCCTCACTAGGGATAACTAACCCATTTTCTATTCTACTTAAGTAAGAAGGAACGCAAATACCTGAAGCTAGATACTCCTGCTTCATATTTTGTCTTTGGCGTTCTAATTTGATTAGCTGCCCTATATTCACCTAATTCAACCCCCCTCGAGTAGGATCTTAATAGGAAACAAAATCAGATACTATAATAAAGATAGCATAAAAAAACTGAAAAAAGTATAGAATTGAATTATTATGAAAGTGAACAGTGAAATAGGTCAAAAAAGTGAGGTTTTCTTCGTTCACTTTCTTAAAATAGTTATGTTTCTTTTAAATTTTGTTATTAATTGGATTTAAATTGAATTAATTTTACTACAGTGTTTCTTGACTAAGATAGTAGTTTTGAAACTTCAAAGTAAAATATTTACATTGTGATTATGTTTTTTTAGGTGAATTTTGAGGGTTAAGTAATCTTATTCACAATCTACTAAAAATATTACTGATGGTAAATAATGTGTTTATATGATTATTAAGACAACCTTTGCCCTTGAGTGAATTCTCTATACAACTCATGGTGATTTATTAATTCCTCGTGTGTACCTTTGCCTGTTATTTTCCCTTGTTCTAAGAAGAATATTTGATCTGCATGGATAATAGTAGCTAAACGGTGAGCGATGATTAGAGTGGTGCGACCTTTCATCAGCCGTTCTAAAGCTTCTTGAACAAAAGTTTCTGATCCACTATCTAAGTTTGAGGTAGCCTCATCCAACAGTAGTATCTTAGGATCATGTAAAAGGGCTCTCGCAATAGCAATTCGTTGTCTTTGTCCACCTGATAGCTTCATACCTCGTTCGCCTACCAATGTATCGTATTTGTCTGGTAACTCTTCTATAAAGGAAGAGGCATTTGCCGATTCTGCTGCAGCTTTAATTTTTTCCATGGAGGGAATATCGGTCATACCATAAGTCATATTGGACAAGATCGTTCCACTCATTAAAGGGCTCTCCTGTGATACGTAAGCCATCTTCGAGCGCCAATCTCTTAAAGAAAGTTCTTGGATAGGAGAGTTGTTAAAATAGATCACACCATCGTTTGGCTCATAAAACCTTTCAAGTAAAGAAAATATCGTTGTTTTACCTCCACCACTTGGACCTACAAAGGCGGTAACTGTACCTGGTTTAGCTTCAAATGAAACCCCGTTAATGACTTTTTTGTCTTCTCCATACGAAAAATGAACATCTAGGAATGTTATAACACCATCCTCCAATGGTTTGTTTGCCTCTTGTTCAATAGGCTCACTGTCCATCTTAAATATCTCTTGAATACGTTCTGTTGCTCCAACCGCCTTCTGAAAGGAGGTAAAGAAAGTAGCCATTTGAGCAAAAGGAAATATAATTTGGACAAGATAGAAGATAATAGCAACAAGATCTCCAGCGGAGAGATTGCCATTAGAGACCTGTAAGCCTCCATAGCCTAATATGACTACTAAAATTCCCATCATTATAAGTGTCATTAAAGGGGATATGAATGCCTGGATTTTTGCTTCCTTTAAACCGAATCGATATAAGCTATGAATGGCTTCTCCGCCACTAGTTGTTTCGGTACGTTCTGCTCGATATGATTTGACGAGTCTTATCTCAGAAAGTACTCTGCCAAGCAATCCAGAAAAAGAGGCCATTTCTTTTTGAGTAGCCTTAGCTACCTTATGCATCTTGGAGCCAAGAGGAATCATAATTGCCATGCTTAATGGTACGCTAATCAGCATAATCAGTGTCATTTTCCAATCGATGAAAAATAAAATAATAACTGAACCAATTATCGTTATTATGCCTGACACAAAATTGACTAAATGGTCGGTAACCAATGATTTTAATGTGGTCGTGTCCTGTGTGATACGACTCATTGTCTCGCCGCTTTCATGGCGATCATAATAGGGGACGGGTAGATGGAGAACCTTACTCCACAGTTTCCTTCTTAAATCAGCAACTACAAACTCACCAATGTAAGCTAAGAGATAATAGGAGAACCCTCCGAATACCGCCTGCAATATAAATACACCCAATAATATGAGAATAAGTGTCCAGTTGAAGGAAGCAGAGGTCAAAGAATCAACCAAGGTTTTAGTTACTAAAGGTACAACTAGACTAATGACAGTGCTCAATAAGGAAAGGACTATTGCTAAAATAGCCATTTTGATTGGCCATTTTAAACTCTTCAGTAATTGAAAAAAGTTTTTAGTGGATGAGGACATCCTAAACACTCCTTTCTTCTTTGTAAATTTTTAAAGAAAAAAATCGTGCAAACAGTGAGTTGCACGATACTTATAATGCCTTAGTCTCTGCTTTAGGTCTCTTTTGTAGTTCTACAACTAGCGGATCTGCAGACATTTCTAATAGACTAGCTTGTTTGTTTTGCAATTCTAATCGCATTTTTTCCGTTTCTAATAGGAAATTGTCATATCTTAATTTTTCTAATTCAATTTCGTCCTTGATTACTTTAGATTTCATAGATTGCATTTTGCGTAAATGGGTTGTCCAAATTGCGGTTAAAGGGATTGAAAAAACCATCACTACAGCAACGAATCCAATAAAAAGTCCAAAAAAGTCTTCCATGTTATTTCCTCCTATTTCTTTTTCCCTAGTATATACGAAAAATAAAGAAAATAGTTTCCAATTAGTAAAGTAATTTCAAAAAAAGGAAAAGCTATTCTATTAGGTGTGTATCGACCATTAGAATAGCTTTTCAAGATTTTCTATTTATTTAGGTAGGCCCAAGCGTATTGAGCATAAAGCTCTGCTCCTGTTGCAAGTGCATCCTCATCGATATTAAAGTTTCCGTGGTGGTGGGCCCATTCTGTATCCTTTTCTGGATTTCCACTTCCTACAAGTGCAAAGCTTCCAGGTGCCTTAGTTAAAAATGCTGAGAAATCCTCTCCGCCCATAGTAGGCTTTTCGTTATAGACTGAATCAGGGCCAAATGCTTCAGCCGCAACCTGTTGAACAAGTTTTGCGCTTTCTTCCTCGTTATCTACCGCATCAGTTCCACGTGTGTATTCTACCTCTGCTGTCGCTCCGTAAATAGCCGCCACGTTTTCAGCATACTGGGTAAGGGATTTTTCAATAAAATCACGAGTTTCGGGATGGAAGGTACGAACAGTTCCCTCAATCTCTGCATTTTCTGCAATTACATTGAACCTCGTACCAACCACCATCTTTCCAATTGTTAGTACTGCCGGGCTTTGCGGGTCGATTGTCCGCGATACGACTGTCTGAACATTCATCACAAAGGAAGAAGCTACAAGAGCAGCATCAATACATGCCTCAGGTATCGCCCCATGTCCACCGCGTCCTTTAAATTTAACTGTGAAAAGATCTGCTGCTGCAAACGAAGGGCCAGGTGTGCAGGATACTTTGTTCGTCGGCATTTGTGACCAGATATGTATACCGAAAACATTGTCCACGCCTTCCATAGCACCCTGTGCTACCATAGCTTTAGCACCCTGAGCGACCTCTTCGGCAGGTTGAAAAAATAACCGAACATTTCCTGGCAGCTGATCCTTCATCTCTGATAAAGCCTTGGCAGCGATTAATAGCATGGACGTATGAGCATCGTGTCCACAAGCATGCATTTTTCCATCTGTCTTAGAAGCGTAAGGGACATCATTTAGCTGCTGGATGGATAATGCATCCATGTCACCTCGAAGAGCCACTGTCTTTCCAGCGGGATTTCCTTTAATCTCTGCTATAACACCAGTCGGATTGGTTTTTCGATAGGAGATTCCTAGTTTTTCTAAATAATCACAAATAAATTCCGTCGTTTTAAACTCTTCAAAAGACAATTCAGGCTCACTATGCAATGTTCTGCGTAATTGGACTAGTTCCTCACTATTGTTTTTTATAGATTCTTTAATTTGATTGTTTATCATGCTGTCCCTCCGTTAGTCGTAATGCTGTTTCATATAAAATAGTTGCCCCTTTAGCAAGATCGTTTACATCGGACCATTCCTCTTGGCAATGGCTTAATCCATCTCTGCTAGGGATGAAAATCATTCCACAAGCTGTGTAATCGGAGAAAATCATAGCATCATGTCCTGCACCACTGTTGATATGACAATAGGGAATGTCTAGTTTCTCGCAGGTTTCAGTTAAAATAGTACCAATATTTTTGTCCATCATTTTTGGAGTAGTATAAAGCAACTGCTCTATAGTAGTTCGTATGGTTGGGGTGGTCTTAGATTCAATCAGTTGCCTCACTTTACTAATCGAGTACTGAACATTTTTTTCATCTCCAGAACGAATGTCTACTGAAAAAATCACTTTGTTTGGAATCACATTGGAACCGTTAGGGAAAACTTCTAGCTGACCTGTTGTAATAACTGTTCCATGTCCAATTTCCTCAGCTAGCTTTGGAAATGTTGATATTATTTCGGCTGCTATTACTAATGCATCTGCCCTTCTGTCCATAGGGGTAGTACCTGCATGGCCGGCCATGCCTTGGACAGTGACTTCTAGCTGGGTCAGCCCCACGACTGCATCAACTACTCCAATGGATATATTTTTTTCCTCCAGAATAGGGCCTTGCTCAATATGTAGTTCCAAGAAGGCTTTAATTGATTTTGGGTCACGGTATTTTTCCTTTGTACAATCCAAGCCAATACTAGTCATAGCTTCTTTTATAGAAATACCGTCTTTATCAACGAGGGCTTGAAAATCTTCCTCTGACAATAATCCCATCATTCCCCTCGAGCCCATTAATCCTCCACCATAGCGAGTTCCTTCCTCCTCAACCATGGCAATAATCTCAAGCGAGTTAACTGGTTGGATTTGCTGTTCCTGATAAAGAGCTGCGACCTCTAATCCTACTATTACACCAGCAGCTCCGTCATAAGCCCCTCCGTTTGGCACGGAGTCGAAATGAGAGCCAACTAAAACAGAAGGGGCTTCAGGGTTGGAGCCTACTAATTTACCAAATATGTTACCTAAGCCATCCTCCGATACAGAGAGGTTATATTCTTTCATTTTATCTTTAATATAGTTTCTAGCATCTAAGTCATCCTTTGAATATGTAAGTCTAGTCACTCCAGCTCCAGGAGTTGCTGTATATTCACTTAATAGGTTAATATGCTGTTCAATTCTTTGCTGATTGGCTATCATTCTATCACTCCTTATAAAAATCCTACGAAAATACCAGCTAGAATAACAGATACAACAGTTACACTGATGAATCCTCCTACTAGCATTGGAGGAAGCATGTGACTAGTTAAAACTTCCCTTTCCTTCTCGTCCTCTGTTAAAGCCTTTATAACTTCATTTGTAATGATGTAATCAGCAGGGAAACCGTATAAAGCAGTTAAAGAAACAGCAAATGCCATGTTTTTGCTTACCTTTAAAATTTTCCCGATGATAAAGGAGAATATGTACATTCCAATTACACCTAGAACGATTGTCCCCACCAAAGGATAAAGAATTTCCATGATCATGGAAGGTGTAGCATTTTTTAAAGCATCGAAAACAAATAGCATTAAAACAAGAATACAAATACCAAAGCTATTTGCCTTTTGAAGTACGTTACGTTCTAAGAATCCGACACTTCCAGCAATAATGCCAAATAATAAGCAGAGAACAAAGGGACTAATTTCTACAATAGGATTTAAAAGAGTAGAAACTCCATATGCAAGGAACCCGACAAACGCTAATCTAAATAGCTTGAAGTAATCTGAATTGTATTTGGTAGGTAAATTTTTAAACATTTTAAGTTCTTCTTTTGAATCCTCAGTTGAATTTTCTAGTTGCCCAGCAATAGTTAATTTTCCTTGACGGAACTTGTTAAGTAGATCCTTTCCTTCTTTTTTGAGAACAATTGAGGTGAGGGGATACCCTGCAAATCCCTGCATAACGTAGATAACGATTGCAAATACAGACAAAGTTGTAAGTCCTGCATTTGCCGCACCTTCTGACATGATTAATGCAGATACAACGCCACCAACTAATGGAGGGATAGCTACCACAACAGTTTCAAAATCAAACAATAGAATTCCAATCGTGAATAGAGCGACAATTATACCTAAAATACCAGCTAATGATATTAAAATAGTTTTCCATTGTTCCTTTAGCTGTTGAAGAGAAAGAAGTGTTCCCATATTAGTGATTAGCAGGTAAATCATCATAGTTGCAACTACAGGTGGTACTCCTGCTATAGATACGATTTCCTTAGGGAAAAAGGTCCAATAGCCAATGATGAAAAGGACGGCTGAAACAAAAACAGAGGGGATCCAGGCCTTTGTTCGAGTGGAGACCAATTCTCCAATAAATAAAATAGCAATAACTATAACTAAAGCAAGCATTTGCGGCATAATTTTCCGTCCTTTCTGACAATAAAGAATAATCAATACATTAACATAAAACTTTATCGGAATAAAGTATATAATATATTTCAGAATAATTAATTTATTAATAAAATTATGTAAGTGTTTTCATTGAGAAATATAAAAAAAGGCATTTCCATTTCTTATGGAATGCCCTTTTTCATAAATTTTTTTATTCAGCAGGATTCAGTTCTAACTCTACTGTAATTTTAATATCTTCTCCAACTAATACGCCGCCTGTTTCAAGTGCTTGGTTCCAAACTAAGCCAAAGTCTTTGCGGTTTATCTTAGTCTCTGCCGAGAAAGCAACTACTTCTTGCCCCCAAGGATTTTTGCCTTTACCACCATACTCAACCTCGAATGTAACTGGCTTAGTTACGTCTTTAATCGTAATGTCACCTGTTACATCGTATTCGCCTACGTCAGTAGTTTTAATATCTGTTGCTACAAATTTAATATTTGGATACTTTTCAGCATCGAAGAAATCTTCTGATCGTAAATGATTATCACGATCCTCATGATTAGTATTAATGGAATTAACGTCAATATTAAAATTAATTTCTGCACCTGTTAAGTCTTCAGCAGTTCCTTCTAAATCAGCAGTGAAGTTAGTAAAGCTTCCTTTTACCTTAGAAACCATCATGTGTTTTACAGAAAAATCGATACTAGAATGTGCTGCGTCCAAGTTAAATTTTGTCATTTTCATTTCCTCCTATAAATCTATTTTTATGGCTCCATCATCTAAAAGATGGATGTGGACTCAAATATTTTATATTTGAGAGTCGTGAGCAACTTGCTACAAGTTACTTTATGTAAGTAACTATAATTTAATAATATGATTACGTCAAGTAATTTAATTACTTTGGTTTTACAAAAAATATGAAAAGGCGTATAATGCGTAGTGATAGAGGTGAATTATATGAAAGAATTATCATTGTGTCCGCGACTTTCCAAGGCTATGGAGTTGTTAGGTAAAAGATGGACAACTTTAATTATTTATCAATTATTAGATGGCTCTAAAAGATTTAATGAAATAGAGTCTTCTCTTCCTATTAGTGGACGTTTGTTGTCTGAACGATTAAAAGAGCTTGAGAGAGAAGGTATTGTTCAGAGAACTCTTTTTTCTGAGGTGCCAGTTCGAGTAGAATATAACCTAACTGACAAAGGAATGGCCCTTAAAAATGTTATAACTGGGATTGAAAATTGGTCCAAGGATTGGTTATAATAATAAACTTGAAAATTTATATAGGAAAACGCATACTATGTAAGGTGACAGGTTAAAGAAGAAAGGATTGTCTTTTTTGAACAAACAAGTATGGTACCAAGACTTAATTACAAAGCTAGACCCAAATAATGTAAAAATAGATGAATCACTTCATGTACACACGATGACACGTATGGGTGGCATGGCTGACTTATTTGTTACACCTGAAAATGAGGATGAAGCAGCTTTCATAGTTGATTACACTCATAAAAATAAAATTCCTCTGTTATTGTTAGGCAATGGTTCTAATATGGTTGTAAGAGATGGGGGAGTACGTGGCATTGTTCTTTCCTTAGAAAAGCTGAATAAAATCATTATTGAAGCTAATCATGTATATGCTGAAAGTGGTGCTGCTATTATTGATGTTTCTAAAGCAGCTGCGAAGGAATCATTAGCAGGATTAGAATTTGCGTGCGGTATTCCGGGAACAGTTGGTGGAGCAATGGCTATGAATGCTGGAGCTTATGGCGGAGAAATCAAGGATATAATCTTGCAATGTACCGTTCTTACACCTAGCGGAGAAAAACTTATTCTTTCAAAAGATGAGCTGGAGTTAGAGTATCGTAAAAGCATCATTACGAAAGAGGGCTACTATGTGTTATCGGCGGAATTTGAGCTGAAACAAGGAAATCCAGAGGAAGTAAATGCAAAAATCGCTGATTTAACCTTTCAACGCGAATCTAAACAACCATTAGAGTATCCTTCTGCAGGAAGTGTCTTCAAAAGACCACCAGGATATTTTGCAGGTAAGCTAATTCAAGATAGCGGGATGCAGGGTAAAGGGTTTGGTGGAGCAGAAGTATCTACCAAGCATGCAGGTTTTATCGTCAACAAAAACAATGCAACAGCAACAGATTATATTAATACAATCGAAATGGTTCAAAAAGCGGTGCGTGACAACTTCGGGGTGGAACTAGAACTAGAAGTTAAAATCGTTGGTGAGAACAGTAAATAATATAAAACAGGTTCTATGAATATACATAATTCATAGAACCTGTTTTATTTTCATTTAGAGACTTACATTAGATTATTTTATAAGAAATTGAACGGATGAGCAGGGGTTAAATGCATTTCGTCGAATTATGTCATAGATAGATAAAGGGGGTAATTATTTGAAAAAGGGTTGGAAGGTAGCTGTCTGGATAATTGGGATTCTAGTAGCTATTGTAATTGTGGGGGTGGTTGGTTTAAATGTTTTTTTGTCTAACACAAAACCTATTATTCGTGGTGAGCTGGCTGTAGATGTGTTGGATGAAGAAGTGAAGGTAACAAGGGATCAGGATGGGGTTCCTCATCTTAAAGCGCAGAGCGATGCAGACCTTTATCGTGCTCAAGGATTTGTTCAGGCGCAAGATCGTTTGTTTCAAATGGATTTAGCTAGACGACAGGCAAGTGGTCAGCTTGCTGAGGTAGTGGGCAAAGGCGCGTTGGATACAGATAAATTCTTTTTGACTTTTAGCCTACGAGATGCAGCAGAAAAATCCTATGCAGGCTATAGTGATGAGGCAAAGCAAGTGCTGGATTGGTATTCAGAAGGAGTAAATGAATTCATTGATTATGCAATAAAAGAGGGCAAGCTTAGTTATGAATTTAAATTACTAGGCTATGAGCCGAGAGAATGGTCTCCGGTTGATTCCTTAACAATTGGAAAGTTTATGGCTTATGACTTAGGTGGTAACTGGTCAAGCTTAGCAATCAGGCATTGGGCAATCAATGAGTTCGAGCAAGAGAAAGCAGAAGAGCTTTTTATAACTTATCCTGAGGATTCACCATCTATTATTGAAGCAAATCTGAAGAACCCAGTTACTGTTAGTGGCCGTTTTGATACTACTGTACTGCCGAATGAATTTAATGGCAGTAATAACTGGGTAGTAAGTGGTGAGAAGACTGCTAGTGGAATGCCGCTATTAGCGGATGACCCACATTTAGGGCTTAGCACACCATCCATATGGTACCAAATGCATTTAGAATCACCAGACCAAAATGTGAGCGGAGTAATTTTTGCAGGAATCCCTGGTATTATATTGGGCCATAACGAAGAGGTTGCATGGGGAGTTACGAATGTAGGGCCAGATGTACAGGACTTATATATAGAAACACCGAACCCTGACAATCGTACGGAATTTATGTATGAAGGTAAATGGGAGAAAGCAGATATACGGAAAACGAACATAAAAGTAAAGGGAGAAGAGGATGTGCCATTTGAGGTTGTAGTGACTCGGCATGGGCCAATCATCTCTGATGTGCTGTTCAAAGAGGAGGAAGCATCAGGTCTATTCTCTATGCAGTGGACAGCGCTAGAGCCTACTTTAGAATTACAGGCAATATTGAAGATGAATAAGTCATCTAATTGGGATGAATTTGAGAATGCACTAGAAGATTTTCATGCCCCTGCACAAAACTTTGTATTTGCAGCGAAGGACGGAACTATTGCTTATAAAGCAAATGGTAGAATTCCATTACGTAAAACAGGGGATGGACAGCTACCGGTTCCAGGAGATTCAAATGAATTCGGATGGACTGGATATGTGCCTTACAATGAGTTACCCTCGGTTGTAAACCCGGAGAAAGGTTTTATCGCAACAGCGAATAATGAGGTAGTAAATGACTCTTATCCATATCATATAACTGATTTTTGGGCTCAATCCTATCGCTACGAAAGAATTGCCGAAGTGCTTGAGGGCAAGGATGACCTTACTAAAGAAGATATGATGGACCTTCAGATGGACCAAGAAAACTTATATGCAAGGGAATTTTTAGCTTCGATGGTAGAGTCGGTGGAAAAACAAGATAGCAATGAGCAATACAAGGATGTATTAGTCATGTTAAAGAATTGGGACCAAGTGGACGATAAAGATCAGTCTGCCCCATTAGTTTTCCACAAATGGATGAAACAGCTTCCAAAAACTTTATTTGAAGGGCAAATGCCCGAGGACGTCTATGCAATGTTACCGGGCAAGGGTAATATTTCTGATCAATTATTAAGAAAGGGTTATCAAAACGAAGCCAGTGCTTGGTTAGAAGAGTATGGTGGGATTGATAAATGGGTCTACGATTCCTTTGTGATTACTGTGAAAGAGATAGAAGAGGATTTTGGTGAAAATGAAGACAAATGGAAATGGGGAGATTTCCACCAATTAACCTTCGATCACCCAATCTCAAGTGCCTCTCCAATACTTGCCTATTTCTTAAATCCTAAGCCGGTGCCTATTGGAGGGTCTAATATTACCGTTCAAGCTGCAGGCTATGGTGAAGATGGTAGTGTAGATCACGGTGCCTCTTGGAGGTTTGTTGCCGATTTGTCTGACCTTTCAGAGGCGTACCATATTGTAGGTCCGGGCCAAGTTGGTCATGTTAAATCTGATTGGTATCACAGCCAGGTAAGAGACTGGGCAGATGGTAATTATCACACCACGGTAATTGATGGAGATATAGATGAAGGCTTTGAATTGATATTAAAAGCTAATTAGAAGATTGAAAGACAGCTAGGGAACCGAGAATTTTTCTCTCGGTTCCTTTTTTAGTGAAAAATATTCAGAGCACCTGCATTTATATGAAACATACCATTCCGACACAGCCTATGATTGTAGCGGCAGGCGACGACTCCGACGGGATTAGGGAGACAGCTAAGACATCACAAACGGAGCGAATGCGACGGTGATGGCTTAATGCTCCTCCCGCGGAAAGCGTTCGCCTAAAGCGGAAATCCGCAATCTAAAAGTTACTTTATAAAAATTTTACTTTCTTCCCGATTTGTTAGATTACATTAAAATTTGTATTTGAATATAGTTGCTTTTCGAATTATCTGAACATATAATGAGGGTAATAATCAAACGACCATTTGAATGAGGTGTCCATATGCAATCAAAGGATATATGTGATGTAACAAAAGTAAATGAAAAAATAGTAGGAGAGGTGAAGCAACAGCTTCCGGATTTAACAAAGGTTGTAACTCTCTTTAAAGCATTAGCTGACGAAACAAGGCTTAAAATTGCATACGCATTAACAATTGAAGAAGAACTATGTGTATGTGATGTGAGTGAAATAATTGGATCATCAGTGGCAACAGCTTCCCATCATCTTCGTTTTCTCAGAGATCTATCTCTAGCAAAATCTCGTCGCAAGGGAAAATTAGTTTATTATTCTTTAGCTGATCATCACGTGAATGAATTAGTTAAAATCGCATATGAGCATTCGGTTGAAGAGGAGCTGGGTTCAAATGAACAACTTAGATAAAAAAGAGTACCGCTTAGAAAACCTATCATGCGCCAACTGTGCTATGAAATTCGAAAAAAATATTAAGAGTCTTCCAACTGTGCAGGAAGCGACTGTTAACTTTGGAGCTTCTAAAGTTTCTATCATAGGAGATGTATCCGTTGGTGACATAGAAAAAGCAGGTGCCTTTGATGGAATTAAAGTCGTGCCCGTTAAGCAAAGAAAAATAGAAAAGACCCCTTTTTTTAAACGGCATGAAAACGTTGTGACAATGATTTCATTTGTTTTTCTAATAGGAGGAATCATTGCTTCCTTTGTTTATGAGGAGTCTCATCCTGCAGCTCTCTCTTTATTTGTTTTATCTATCTTAATTGGTGGATTTGAGTTGTTTAAGGGTGGTCTTATTAACCTTTCTCGCTTCTATTTCGATATGAAGACACTTATGACGATTGCTATTATAGGTGCAGCTATAATTGGCGAATGGAGAGAAGGCGCAGTTGTAGTATTCTTGTTTGCAGTGAGTGAGGCATTAGAGGCATACTCCATGAACAAGGCTAGACAATCTATTAGTGAATTGATGGACATTGCCCCGCCTACAGCAACCGTAAGACGTAGCAATGAGTTAATTGAATTAGATACGGAGTTTATTCAAATTGGAGACGTACTTGTCGTGAAGCCGGGACAAAAAATTGCAATGGACGGCATTGTTTTAAAAGGAAGCTCGACAATTAACCAAGCATCCATTACTGGAGAATCTGTACCCGTAGTCAAAAAGAAAGGCGAGGAGGTTTTCGCCGGGACGTTAAACGAAGAGGGATCCTTGGAAATACAAGTGACAAAGCGTGTAGAGGATACTACAATTGCTAAAATCATTCATTTAGTGGAAGAGGCACAGGCAGAAAAAGCTCCTTCTCAACGTTTTGTAGACAAGTTTGCGAAGTATTACACACCAGCCATTATTGGTATTGCTTTTTTAGTAGCAATTATACCGCCACTTCTAGGTGAAGACTGGCAGACTTGGATTTACCAGGGGCTAGCTGTCTTAGTTGTAGGATGTCCTTGTGCTTTGGTCGTATCTACTCCAGTTGCTATCGTAACAGCTATTGGAAACGCAGCAAAGCAGGGAGTTTTGATAAAGGGTGGTATTCATTTGGAGGAGATTGGTCGTATCGAGGCAATTGCATTTGATAAAACCGGCACTCTTACAAAAGGCTATCCAGAAGTAACCTATGTACAGGCAGCTTCTGAGAAAGATTTTATACGAAATATAATGTCTATAGAGGCCTATTCACAGCACCCGCTTGCTCAAGCTATTGTTCAGTATGGGGCTAAGGAGCATATTCATCCGATAGAAGTAGAAGAGTTTCAATCAATAACTGGAAAAGGTGCCGAAGCAGTTATTAATGGTATAAAATGGTCTGTAGGGAGCGTTACCTGGATAAAAACCATTAGTTCTATTTCAGAAGAGGTTCTGCAAGCAGTTGAAAAGCTACAAACGGAAGGAAATACAGTAATTCTTGCAACAGAAGAAGGGAATTATAGAGGCTTTATTGCCATTGCAGATCCAATAAGATCCACTAGCAAAAAAGTGTTACAAAGCTTAAAAAATAATGGGATTAAGCATACTGTTATGCTAACGGGTGATGACCCAAAAACAGCTACTGCCATTGCTAGTAGATTGGGAATGACTGATGTAAATGCAGGTCTAATGCCAGAGCAAAAGCTAACTGCCATTCAAAGCTTAAAAGAAAAATACGGAGCAGTGGCCATGGTAGGAGATGGTGTCAATGATTCTCCGGCCTTAGCAGCTGCAAATGTCGGAATAGCTATGGGTGGGGCTGGTACAGATGCAGCTTTAGAGACTGCTGACATAGCTTTGATGGCTGACGACTTAGAAAAATTACCATATACAATACGTTTAAGCAGAAAAGCATTGCATATTATTAAAGAAAATATTATGTTTGCATTAGGGTTAAAGATTATTGCGCTACTTCTTATCATTCCGGGATGGTTAACATTATGGATTGCCATCTTTGCTGATATGGGTGCTACATTACTGGTAGTTCTAAATTCCTTACGGTTATTAACTACATTCAGTCAAGATAACAGCCCTTGGAAATAACACTTTCAACATATTGTTTGATAAATCCCTGTCCAGACTACAGGACAGGGAGAGAATATTTAGAACAGAATATATTTATTCATTAGGTTCGGAGGGTTATCAATGAAGCTTACAGAATGGACAATGGAGGAGCAGGAGCAGCTGATCCATTTCATGACAACGAATACATGGCCATATCACGGAAATTCGCACCCTGTACGAGAGTTGATTGAAAAAACAATTGAAGAGGGCGGTTATCAATCAGATGAAGTGAAAACCTTCTGGGTTGAGAATGACGAAGATGAAAAAGTGGGCATTGTGAAGATTTATGATCTGCAGGATGATATTCCTCTTTTCGATTTGCGTATTGCAGACGAGGCTCGAGGTAGAGGGTATGGCCCACTTGCGCTAAAAAAGATTACGGAATATGTTTTTAATCTACCGGAGGGTAAAATTCGCTTAGAAGGTCATACACGCCAAGATAATTTTGCAATGCGAAAAACGTTTGAGCGTGCAGGCTTTGTCAAAGAGGCACAGCTCCGACAAGCATGGTTTTCTCCAAAAGAAAGTTCATACTACGATGCTGTTACATATGGAATGACGAGAGACGATTTTATGAAGGGTACTTCAACCCCGGTTAAGTGGGATGATGACTTTCATATAATTGAAAAAGTAAAAGAGGAATTAGTTTTTCCAGAGGAATTTTATACGGAGCGATTAATCATCCGAGCTCCTAAAGTTGAGGATGCAGAAGCAGTGCAAAGAGCGGTAGTTGCTTCTCAAGATGCTTTAAAAGACTGGATGCCTTGGGCACAAGAAAAGGAATCCATTGAACAAAGAGTGCGAAATCTTCGTCAAGCAGTAGCAGATTTCATCACGCGAAAGGATCTACGACTTCATTTATTTTTAAAGGAAACAGGAGAATTCGTAGGATGTTCTGGACTCCATCGTATAGACTGGGATGTCCGAAAATTTGAAATTGGCTATTGGATTGATAGTAAATTTGAGGGTAAAGGCTTGATGACAGAGGCAGTCGAACGCATTACAACCTTTGCCTTTGAGGAGCTAAAAGCTAATCGAGTTGAGATTCGTTGTGATAGTGAGAATGTCCGAAGTCGATCTGTTGCTGAAAGACTTGGCTATACTCTAGAGGGGACTCTCCATCATGATTCTTTGTCTGCTGATGGTAAGAGTTTAAGAGATACGTGTATTTATGCTAAAACCAAAAGTAAAGGGGTTGCCTAATGGCAACCCCTTTTGTCAGACAGCTCGTCTACCAGTGACAAGTTGAATAACGAAAATAATACCTGCAATAATTAATAGCGTGTGGATTAATCCTCCGCCAAAGTCAAGAAGTAGTCCTAACAACCATAGTACGATAAGAACTACTACTATACCCCATAAAATTTTACCCATTATTAGTCATCCTTTCTTCTTAAAATTGTTGATACGTGTTATTATTAGAAAGTTACCCCTATATACTAAGGGTTAAACATTTTTGATATTTTTGAATAATGAAAGAAGGATAGAATTGTTAACAAATGTAATGGAAGAAATCGTTCAAAGCCTTGTGAGAGTGCTGATGAGAGGAACAGAGTATCAAACTTTCTGTAAGTGTCCTCAATGTGAATTAGATATAATTGCCCTAAGCTTAAATACTCTTCCAACCCACTATGTTACAACCGAAAAAGGAAGAAAGGCTGTTTTTGAACGTATGAATACTTTAGAAAATTTAGAGTGGATTAATAAAAGAATCATCCATTCCATTCATGTCGTTGGAAAATATCCTCATAGATAGAAAAGGAGCCTTGTCATTCGATAAGGTTCTTTTATACTTTATTGCTCGGAGAATTCTAAAAAAGAACTTAGAATTTATATCTACGCTTGCATGATGCTATTATCCAATTTTTGCTGCTATTATAATGTTCATAAAGTGAAACTATTGTAAAAGCTAGGGCAATACTAACATGAATTGAGATGGTAGGTCTGTTGTAGTAAAATATAAGAAGTGATGAAAGGAAGATAAATATGCCAACACCAAGCATGGAAGACCATATCGAACAAATTTATATACTAATCGAGCAGAAAGGCTATGCACGTGTGTCTGACATTGCAGAAGCATTATCTGTACTGCCATCTTCCGTAACCAAAATGGTGCAAAAATTGGATAAGGATGGCTTTTTAATATATGAAAAATATCGTGGGCTTACTTTAACGACTAAAGGAATGAAGCTAGGAAAGAAGCTAGTGAAACGACACGAACTGTTAGAGGAATTTTTACGCCTTATAGGAGTGGAGGAAGAAAATATCTATGCGGATGTGGAAGGAATCGAACATCATCTTAGCTGGAACTCCATTGATCGAATTGCAGATTTGGTCTTACTCTTAGAAGATAATGCCTCTATACAGACACAACTTTTAGAGTTAAGAAAAGACTTAAGTGAGTAAGTATTTGTAGGAATGGAATAGAATAGAATGTCATGCAAAGTCTTGCTATATAGTTTTTGGCAGGAGTTGCTAGAAATACGTTGATATTCTTAAGGTTGACAATGCTATGACTAATCAAATGGATGAGACTAGGGAAATTGTGAAAAGAATCTCTCAGAAATTTTTTCCCAATGTATAAATACATATTATTAGCTGAGTCAAACTTCTATTGTACATAGGTCACTTGGCGAAAATTTTAAGCAAGTATGCAAAAAAAAATGGGCATAATAATGGTAACTATAATTAAATAAAAAAATTCTAAAGTACAGAATATCCCAACAAGTGATGACTATAAGAAGGATATGCCTAGTTGTTTATAATGAGGATGAATCGGTTATAAGGGAAGTAGCAAATGATTCGGAAGCACAATGAATCGAAAAGTATACTAATTGACGCCTAAAAGTTCAAATATTTTTTATTAGAACGAGTAGATAGTGCACTAGATATACTAAAACAAAAGGTAACGACCAATTTCATATATGGTCAGAAGGAGAGCGGTAACTTTGACAGAATTAGCATCAGGAGAAATAGTAAAATTACAAGTGAAAATGAGGGAAGGATCGAAATGGATTCTTCAGCACAAGGATATGGAGATATCTTTAAATGCTTCCGAGGCTCCAGAAGAATTACAAGTCGACGATACACTAGAAGTATTTTTGTTCGTAGATAGAAGAGGTAATCTTTCTGCTACTACACAGCTCCCTACCATACAAAAGGGAACTTACGGATGGGCAAGAGTTATAAAAGTTTCAGATAAAGAAGGAGCCTTTGTAGACATTGGTACTTCTAAAGAAGTGCAAGTGAAAGCCGAGGATTTGCCAAAGATCAAAGAGTTGTGGCCAACTCAAGGGGACCATTTATATATGACACTTCGAACAGATCGTGAGGGTGAATTATTTGGCCGTCTTGCTACGGAGGATCGTGTAGAGGAATTATATATAGATGCGCCAACCACACTTTTAAACAAAAATTTACAAGCAAGACCATACAGACTACTTCCTGTAGGAACCTTCTTGCTTAGCGTTCCCGAAAATTATCGTATTTTCGTTCATGAATCAGAGCGAGTTGAGGAACCTAGATTAGGACAAGACTTAACCGTGCGTATTATTGATACGAAGGATGATGGGTCTCTCAATGGCTCTCTTCTCCCTAGAAAGCATGAACGTATGGGCGACGACGCCGAATCAATTTATCGCTATTTAAATGATGTCGGTGGGAAAATGCCATTCACAGACAAATCTACACCTGAGGAAATTCAAGAAATGTTTTCGATGAGTAAGGCTGCCTTCAAGCGTGCTTTAGGGAAGCTGATGAAAGAGAAAAAAATTAACCAACAGGACGGATGGACTGAGTTAAAGCAATAAGATTAGATAAAAAGGAGTAAGAAGCATCGATGACCATCGGAACTTTTTACTCCTTTTCACGTACTAATGATAGTACCAACCAATAGAAAGGGGTTTTAATGGAATGAAAAAAATGGTACAAGTGTACTTGGCATTTTTACTTGTCATTGGAGTACTAGTAAGTCCTATTGTAGCTTTAGCTGATACAAATGGAGAAGCTGAAACTGAAGTTGTAAATGAAAAGTTTGGGGCGCCTATTGTTGTTTATGGAGGTAACCTAACTGACGATCAAAAAAATAGTGTAAAAGAGAGTTTAAAAGTTACAGATAAATCAGAGGTACAAGAAATTGTAGTTACAGGTAAGGACCTAGCAACCTATCTAAATGATGGAGACGCTTCGGCTAGAATGTTCTCTTCTGCTAAAATTACCCGAAAAGATGCTGGATCTGGTCTAATTATTAACATCGTAACTCCAGATAACATTACTGAAGTTACGGCAGATATGTATGCTAACGCTATGCTTACTGCTGGAATAGAAGACGCGGTAGTAGATATTGCAGCTCCTAAGCCTGTAACAGGACACTCCGCCCTGGTAGGTATTTATAAAGCATATGAGGTTACGGGAGGAGAACTAGACCCGGAACGTACAGATGTAGCAAACGATGAGCTATCTGTCGCAACTATCCTGTCTAAACAAGGTGGGGTAGATGAAGAAAAGGTAACAGAGCTTTTAACAGAAATTAAAAAGCAAATTGCTGAGCAAAACCCAGCATCCCGTGAAGAAGTTGAAAAAATTGTTTCAGAACAGCTATCTAAGCTTAAAATTGAACTTTCCGATAAGGATCGTCAATTACTGATTGATTTGATGGATCGAATTCGTCAACTAGATATAGATTTTAGTAAATGGTCTGATCAGTTAAATGATTTTAGTAAAACAATCGAAGATAAATTTAACCAAATAAAAGATAATGAAGGATTTTGGCAAAGTGTTAAAGATTTCTTTAACAATCTAATCGATTCCATTCGATCTATCTTTAGTTAAATGATAAATCTACCTGTAAATTCAGGTAGATTTTCTTTTGTTAATAGCGAGGATAAATTATTTGAAGTGGAGAAGATTATTTGATAAGATAAAATAAAATAATTTATCTCGAATTCGAGATAAATGAGTGGAGGAAAATCAAATGAAATTAGCAGGAATTCATCATGTATCCGCTATTACTGCAGATATAAATAAGAATCATGATTTCTTTACGAGAATATTGGGAATGCGGTTAGTGAAAAAGAGTGTAAATCAGGATAGCCCATCCACATACCATCTATTTTATGCAGATGCAGAAGGTACTCCTGGTACAGACATGACCTACTTTGACATACCAATGGCTGGCAGAACATATCCTGGAGTGTCGAGTATTAGTAATACGGGTTTTAGAGTGAAGAGTGAAGAAGCTCTACAATTTTGGGAAAGAAGATTGCATGATTTCGGAGTTCCTCATGATAAGATAGTCGAAAGGTTTGGCAGAAAAACACTCTATTTTGAAGACTTTGAAGGGTCTAGAATGATGTTAGTTGTAGATGATGGTAAGGGTATTCCTTTTGGAAAGCCTTGGATAAAAGAAGAGATTTCTGCAGAAAATGCTATCGTTGGTTTAGGTCCTGTTACTTTAACGTTAAAGGATCCAAGTGCTACTGAACAGGTTTTAGAGCATATATTAGGCTTTGTTTTTATCGGCTCCTATCCTTCAGTTGTTACAGATGCTCCAGATATTAAGGTTTATTCAACTGGGGATGGAGGACCAGCTGGCGAGGTGCATATTGAAACTCGAAAAGACTTACCGAGGGAAAGACCTGGTAGAGGTAGTGTACATCATGTGGCTTTCCGTATTCCAAACATGGAGGATTATCCTAAATGGGAGGAAATGTTAAGAGCAAACGGATTTACAACGTCTGGTCTCGTCGATCGTCACTACTTCAAAGCTATTTATTTTAGAGAACCAAATGGAGTGTTGTTTGAGCTTTCTACTGACGAGCCGGGATTTGATACAGATGAGGATTTAGCAAAGCTTGGTGAAAAGTTAGCCCTACCACCATTTTTAGAGCCGAAGCGAAAAGAAATTGAAGCGAAGCTCCGTCCGTTGTCAATTAAATGATTGTTATGTTAAGATTCTAAAAAAGGAGTGTGTGTTAATGGATTTTCAATATAAAGAACTTGGCAATGATGTATTTGCCTATCAAGTAATAGAAGATGGGGAAAGACTTGGAGAAATTACATGGACATTACTAGGTGATGTAATGGTTATGGACCATACCTATGTTTCGAGTAAGCTAAGAGGCCAGGGGATTGCGAAAAAGTTATTAGACAGCGCCGCTTCCTATGCAAGAGAAAATGAATTGAAAATGGAGCCAGTTTGCTCATACGTAGTAGATGCATTTGCTAAATCTAACGAATATGATGATATAAAGGCATAATAAAAGGCAATCCTCTTTAATATAAAGTGGATTGCCTTTTACGTTTTAATGATTAAATAGAAGTAAACAGAACTAGAATTCCAGTTAATGCTGATGCACCTGCCAGTGTATATAAGAAGTCGGTTTGATTAAAGATAAGTTTCTTTTCCATGTAAATCTTCCTTTCTATTTTGGTCTTATTATTAAATTACCCTGTTATTAGTAGACTCAAACAGGTTTATAAAAAATATTGCAGGGAAATCAGAGATTGATGAAACCTTTTGGCTATGTTTTCGTAAAATAGCTATATCAATTAATAATAGGGGGTAAAAAAATGATTTCACGTACAGGAGAAGTTGTTTTAGGCGTAGTTGGAGCTGTTTTTAATGTAATAGCAATTATACTAGTTTCATTGATTGTCATTAATGGTAGTTCGGTAATGCAGGAGGAAGGGTTCACACAAGTCTTTGAAGAAGACATTTATAGCGATCCAGCACTAACTGCTGAAGAAGCTGCTGCAGCTACGGAATTTATGGAAGTATTTGTAGACTTGTTTGGCGTTTTTGGCTGGGCGGCTGTTATAACGTTTGTTATTAGCTTAGTATTTAATATTTTAGGAATTGTATTCGTTTCGAAAAACAAAAAGCCAAAATTAGCAGGAATCATGTTTATTGTAGGGGGAGTTTTTGCAGGAATTATCTCATTAACATCCATCGTTTTATATGTTGCTGCAATTATGTGCTTCGTACGCAAAACACCAGTTAAATTTGAAGAAGAATATTCAACTGAACAAACTTATTAAAAAAACACCGGCCTAATAGGCCGGTGTTTTTAATGGATATAAATATTTTGCGGTAGATAGAGGGTGACCCTCGAAATACTCATCAAATTCTTCTAGACATTCAAATCCATACCGTTCATAAAAAATACGAGCGCTTTCATTTTTGCTCTCTACATAAACAAATAATTGTTTTCCCACAGACATATGATTCACACCTGCTTCTAACAGCTTTCTACCGTATCCCATTTTTTGGAACTCGGGAAGCACATAAATTGCGGTGAGCTCAGCATCACCATCTTCATCAACATAAGTGAAGTTAGCAAAGCCGATAGTTTCACCTTTATATTCCGCAACTAAAAAAATTGTTTTTTCTATTCGTTTGGCTAGCATCATAGGAGAGTAAGCTTTTTCCAAAAATATTTCCTGAACATTTTCTGGTATTATATCTTTATAAGTATCATTCCAACTGATCCTAGCGATCTGTTGAATAGTAGTAATATCTTTTAACGTAGTCGCCCTTATCATTTGAAATCACCTCTTCAGCTTTTTGTAATCATAACAAAATTTCTGTCAATCTTCTATAATTAAATAGAAAAATATTGAAAATAAACATTTTTACATAGGAGGCAAACATGTCCTGGGATTTGAAGAAATTTAGTGAATTAGATATTAATTATTTATATGAAATACTAAAGCTTCGTGTAGAAGTTTTTGTCGTCGAACAAAATTGTCCATATCCAGAGCTAGATAACTATGATCAGCATGCCCTTCATCTAAGTTATAAAGAGAACAATGAAATTATTGCTTATTGCCGTATTATCCCTGGTGGACATAAATATGAAGAATGCTCTATTGGAAGAGTTATTGTGAAGGAGCATGCTAGAGGAAGAGGCTTAGCTCGTATTCTTATGTTAGAAGCTATTGAGAAAGCAGAGAGGACTTGGAATGTTCCAAGCATTAGAATCTGTGCACAGAGTCATTTGCAAAAATTCTATTATTCAGTAGGATTTCATACTATCTCGAATGAGTTCGAGGAAGACGGTATACCACATGTGTATATGATGAGGTCTACAAATTAAAAAAGGGTTATATTGTATGTATTAGGGTATATATAGTTTATCAATAAGAATATTGGAGGTAATAGAGATGGCAAAAAATAAATCTCTTTTGTTAGCAGGGCTTGCAGCAGGGGCTTATGCTTACTTTAGGAAAAAGGAAAATCGTGATAAAGCAATGGAAGCATTTAATAATACGAAAAATAAAGTAAATTCCTTTATGGAAGCTCAAAAGCAGCAAGATACTAGTAATGAAAATACAGGTAACCCAAATCCATATCATGAAGAAGATAACAGAATGGTGGATGAGGGTGCGATGACAAGCGTTCAATATTATAATGAGGAAGAACAAGTAAAAGATGATATAAAAACTACTCCCGACAATGATGCTAAAGTGGGAGAAAAATAAACTTTTCTAAAAAGGTGCCTTCGGGCACCTTTTTTATTTTACATATATAGATATTACTGTATAATTTCTAAAAAATACCTGTTAAGTTAGAGAGTAATAAGGGGAGCAGGCATTTCCATTATTTACTCAAATAAAACTAATCTCATTTCTATATCGTCTACATTATTGATTTAGCATTTTTTTAATAATTACGCAGTTTCAAGGTAGGATATTTAGGGTACGAAAAAGAGACGATTATATTCTAAAGGAGGATGCAAAAGTGAAAAAGGCCATGTTAATTTATAATCCTTCTTCCGGAAGAGAAGAAGCTAGTCAATTTAAGGATAGAGCAATAGAGGTTTTAACTAATTTAGGATATGAGGTTATGGAAAAGGAAACTCAGAAGCAAGATGATGCTACCCATTTCGCTAAATTAGCCTGTGAAAGAAAGATGGATTTTCTTTTGGCTATGGGCGGGGACGGGACTATTAGCGAGGTAGTGAACGGTCTCGCAGAACAAGAAAATCGACCATTGTTTTCTTTTGTTCCGCTTGGAACTGTAAATGATTTTGCTAGAGCTTTAGGTATTCCTCTTGAGCCAGATATAGCAATTGAAGCGTTAAAAATGACTAATACAGAACAAGTAGACGTAGGGCGTATCGGGGATAAATATTTTGTGAACGTGGTAGCAATAGGAGATATTGCAAGTAAGGTTGCAGATACTCCAGTTGAGCAAAAAACCAGATATGGTTCTATGGCCTACTTAGTAGCTGGCGCAAAAGCCTTACTCTCCAATGAAGAAGTGGAAATGACTATAGAGCATGATCAGGGTACTTGGAAGGGGACTTCTATATTAGTTTTAGTTGCTCTAACCAATTCTGTAGGTGGATTTGAGGATCTGGTTAATTCTGCTAAAATTAATGATGGGAAGCTACATGTTTTTATTATTAAACAGGCAGGCTTTACTTCAATTGCGCGTATGGGTGCTAAAGTAATGCTAGGCACATTAGGTGAAGACGAAGGTGTAGAAACTTTTAAAACAGAAAGATTACACATTGACTCGAATCGAACGTTATTTTGCAATGTAGATGGCGATCAGGGAGACTGTACACCTCTTAATATCCAGGTTCTTCCAAAGCATTTAAATATGCTTTTGCCTAAAAAAATCTAAATAAATTAAAAAGGCTAGTTTTTTACAATTAAATGTTATAAAATGATTCTACATCCCTATAAACATAAGGTTACTAAAGAACTATAAAACTGATTAGAAAGATGAGGTTCTTATGGATAATACAGAAAAAATATTCTTAGATTACTTCACAAAAGCCTATGCCAAGGAAATGGGTATTACTAATAGAGTTAAAGGTCTCGATCAATTTTTTGAATTAGAAAAAAAGTTATTCTTAGATATGTATTCTTTCGAGATTGAACGAGCAAAAACAGTGCTGAGAGAGATTATTGATTTAATTATAGCGACTAATAATAAACAAATGATTCAAAATGTAAAATACTACTACATACAATTATCAGCTGTCATGGCTAGAAAGTTGTATGAAAGCCAGGTTCCATTAGATAAAGTTATGGCGTTTAATAATGCGAGTGTGGAAATTATTGATAACAAAATGAGTGATGCACAATTTTTACAATGTGCCGATGAACTCGTTGAGTTCTTTGTAATGGTTATAACAGAAAGAAAGAAGCCTTCTTTTGGTCACCAAACGGTAAACAAGGTCATTCTCTATATTAATGACGAAATAGAAACAAACTTAACTGTAGAAGACATTGCAAAGCAATTTAATATTAGCACTAGCCATCTATCCAGAATTTTTAGAGAACATACTGGGGTAACATTAGTAGAATATTTAAATATTCGTAAAGTAGAAGAATGCCAATACTTTTTGCGCCATACAAACAAAGCTATCTCGGAAATTTCGAATTCTTTTCACTTTTGTAATCAAAGCTATTTTACTCGTATCTTTAAAAAGTATACAGGGCTTACTCCGAAACAATTTAGGGATCATCAGGAACACCCGAACTTTAAGTATAATTTTCCAAAAGAGCCCAAAACTTATTGATTTTTCATCTAAGTAATATTTGAAAAATAGCTTCATAGAGGGTATACTCTTTATAGTTTGAAAATTGTAGGTGAAACGATGAAGAAGAAAATTAGTTTACTCTCTATTCTTGTTTTTGCAGCAGTTTTACTGAGTGGTTGTTCAGGAGTAGAAAACAAAGAAGGAACTTTTTACAATATATTTGTTCGACCTTTTGAATTTTTAATAGAATTTTTTGGGGACATTTTTAACGGTAGCTATGGGTTAGCAATTATTGCTATTACCATTATTATTCGTTTAGCTCTCATGCCTTTAATGCTTAAAAATTATAAGAATCAACAAGGTATGAAAGAAAAAATGGACAAGCTAAAACCAGAAATGGATTCAATCCAAAAGAAACTAAAAGAAACTAAGTCAAAAGAAGAGCAAATGGCTCTACAACAAGAAATGATGGGCTTATATCGTAAACATGGCGTTAATCCTTTAAATATGGGTTGCTTGCCAATGATTATTCAAATGCCAATCGTTATGGGACTCTATTTTGCAATATTGTATTCTGCAGATATTAAGTCTCATGAATTCTTATGGTATAACCTGGGATCTCCTGATATTGCTATGACACTTATTGCAGGAGCGGTGTACTTTGCACAAGCAAAAGTGTCTCTATGGACAGTTCCAGAGCAACAACAGCAGCAAATGAAAATGATGGTTTATATTTCACCTATTATGATTATGTTTATCTCATTTAGTTCTATGGCAGCGCTACCGTTATATTGGGCTGTTGGTGGGATTTTGTTGATATTCCAAACATATTTAGGACGTAAATTCTACTCAAATCATCCTGAAAAAGCAGAAAAGTCTGTATAAAACAAGGAGAAGCTTTTTGCAAAAAGAGCTTCTTTTTTTTGGCTAGAAACTGCCTCCTCGCTTTTCTCCATTTGCTAGTCGGGGCAGACATAGGCGTTTGCGTTTTACTAAGTTATGAGGTGATAAAATGAAACGAAATTGGATATTTGGTATTTTGATTGTTGCTGCGAGTATCGCATCTTTAGTATTTATTATTAAAGGGAACATTAATCTCGCTGTTTTATTCATGACAGTTATTTTTATTTTAAGTAATGGCTATCGGGCAATTGTTTTTAAGGAAAAAGGGCATATCCGTGAAGCAAAGTGGATGAGAACGATGGCAATAGTTTTCACCATCCTTTTTGTACTAGTCTTAGTTTTAATAATAAATTAAAAAACATTACCTTTCGTAGGTAATGTTTTTTTATGGAATTATACGTAGTTAGTAGGCATATTTTTTTCTAGATAGGAGAAGTATTACGATAGCTGGAATTGTACAGAAGGCCATTCCTAAAAATGCAAGTCTTGGCTCAACATCATATAAGTAACCGCCAACGAAAGTTAGGAATGCACTGCTTAGACTCATAGATAATGCGGCATAAATTCCTTGGGCTGCAGGTATAAGGCTTTTGTCCAGCGTTCGAGAAATATATTGGATAAAAGCGTAATGGGCAATACCAAATGAAACGGAATGTAGAACTTGAGTTAGGATGAATATCCAGACGGAAGGAAATAGGTAAATACTAATCCATCTGATCGTTGCGCCAATTCCGGCTAACAATAGCATCCAGGATACTTTTTTATTGGAAAATAGCTTGTCTGCAAATAGAAAGAATACAATTTCAAAGATTACTGCAACGTTTAAAACAATCCCAATATAAAGGCTGTTTACTCCAATATCCTGCAGATAGATAAATCCATAATTATTATAAGAGGCATGTGAGCCTTGAATAAGAATAGTTAAGATTAAAATAACGATAAATTGCTTAGAGGTAAATAGGTTTTTCCAATTGCCTGTGTTGTCTTTAGTTACCTGGTGAGGTAATTCGCTCAAAGAAGCAGGCATTGGCTTGGAATAAGTTATCATAATGACGGCAAGTGCTCCTAACATCGTCCATAGTATCGCTTGCTCGTCCCAAATAGCGGTTACTCCACCTATAAATAATAAGGCGACCATGAATCCCACAGATCCAAAGGAACGACTCTTCCCGTAGTGGATTTTGTCCTTCTGCATAAGTATGGAGGCACTGCTCTCCATGGCAGGTAAAAGATTTGGATATATTAAGCTAAAAGTAACAGTAATGGCTAAGAGAGAATAAAAAGAATTAAAAGGTATGTATAAAACTATAGCTGCAAAAGAGAACAGTGCAAGCAATCGTAGAACTCTCTGCATGCTAAAAAGACCCGTTGCTTTGGGAAATAAAACAAAGGTGGAGAAGGCTCTTGCTAGCATCCCTGCTCCCATTACAATACTTGCAGAGGTAACACTTAAACCTTTTGCATTTGTTAGATAGCCTGTCCAATACGGCATAAACACGCCCCACGTAAAGAAAAAAGTAAAGAAGTTGATAGATAACCATTTTTGGGATTTCATAGCCGACCTCATTGCTTTCGTATATTTATCTAATATATTATAATGCATTTTGAATTGATTAGGGATTAGTTCATTAAAAAATGTTAAACTAATAGTATCGTAAATTGGAAAGAAGGAAGAGCAAGGGATGCAATCTAGATTTAGCTTTATGAAGCAAAAGAAAAAGAAAAAATGGCCGAAAATTGTTTCGGGTATAGTCGCGGGTTTAATAGTTGTTAGTGTCGTTGCATGGATTGGTATAAATGATTGGAATATAAATAAGAGCTTAGAATCATTAGGAATTCCAACTAAGGAAGATAAAGAGGTAGAAATAGTAGAGGAACCAACAGAGTCAATAGATGAAGTGGAAGAACCACCAATGGAAGAGCCCGTAGTTGAGGAACCTGCAGAAGAAGTGGATCGTTCGGGTGCAAAAGGCTACGTGGGCAATGAAATTCTACCGGCGGAGCCTACTTATGTGGACGGAATATTAATAGCAAGTAAGAGGTACCCTTTACCTTCTACTTTTGCACCAGGAGAAAGTGCAGAAGCTAGAGAAGCCTTTGAGGCATTGGCAGCAGAAGCAAAGCTATCTGATTACGAATTAGTAGCATTTAGTACATATCGATCATTTGACTATCAACAGCAGCTTTATGATAGATATGTGAGCAATGACGGAGTAGATGCAGCGGACCGATATAGTGCCCGTCCTGGATATTCTGAGCACCAAACCGGTCTTGCGTTTGATATAGGTGAACTACATTTTGAGCAACATTTTGCCAGAGAAAGTTTTGGAGAGACACCAGCCGGCCAATGGTTGGCAGCTAATGCTCACAAATATGGTTTTATCATGCGTTATCCTAATGGAAAAGAGAAAATTACTGGCTATATGTTTGAGCCATGGCATTTCCGATATGTTGGCGTAGATCATGCAACAAAAATATACGAAGCTAACACTACTTTAGAAGAATATTTAGGTATATAAAAATACGAGATTCCAGTTATTCATTGGGATCTCGTATTTTATGTTGGTAGCTAATTGTTCATCCTATAAAATAGGAGAAATCAATCGAGAAAGTGATTCCTTAAACTTAATTAGAGATGTGCGTTGTTCGTAAAGTTCCCAAGTCAATTCGGTAGAGAGCTTCATGTCTTCTTCGAATAGCTCTGCTAACTGATGGGAAGTTTCTCGATCATAGATAAATGCATTCACCTCGAAATTTAACTTAAAACTTCTAACATCAATATTGGCGGTACCTACAGTAGAGGCTTCGTCATCAATGACAATCATTTTTGTATGCAAGAAGCCATTTTCATAAATGTATATCTTAGCACCTGCTCTGATAAGCTCTCCTACATATGAATAAGTTGCCCAATATACAAACATATGGTCAGGCTTATTAGGAATCATAATCCGTACGTCAATTCCTGATAGACAGGCGATACGAAGAGTGTCCATAAAGCTTGCATCCGGAATGAAATAAGGAGTTTGGATATATATATACTTTTTAGCCATCATTATTAGTTTAAGATATCCATTTTTAATTTGTTCCCATTCCGAGTCTGGTCCACTGGATACGATTTGTAGTCCAACAGAGCCCTTCATAGGAATAGCAGGGAAAAAATGATCTGAGTATTCAATATCATGATCTGCAGAGGCTTGGTTCCAGTCCAATATAAAGCGAGTTTGCAATGGATGTACTGAGCTTCCTTCTATCCGAAGATGAGTGTCCCTCCAGTAACCAAATTTCTTTTTCTTTCCTAAATATTCATCTCCCACATTGAAGCCACCGATATACCCAATACGCCCATCAATTACAACTATTTTACGGTGATTACGATAGTTCATTCGTGGATTAATCAGAGGAAGAATAGAAGGGAAAAAGGACTCGACGCGACCACCTAGCTCAACTAATTCTTTAAAATGCCTCTTTCTTAATGATCGAGATCCTGTGTCATCATATAGTATACGTACTTTTACGCCTTGCTTGGCTTTAGCCAATAAGACATTATATATTTCTCGTCCTAAATTATCCAAACGGAAAATATAATATTGGATATGAATATGGTCTTTCGCATTGTTCATGTCCTCTAAAAGTGCATCAAATTTTTCTCGCCCATCCGAGTAAATCTCCAATTTGTTGTCTTGTGTCAGAACAGCATGATTGTTATGCAGATGCATAACGATTAATTCCTTGTAATGGCTGGCGTCATCTAAACGAAAATCAAATGATTCATCCTCAATGGCTTCCATTTGAAAATCAATTAGTTTGTCAATGCCGATTTTATTTTTTCCTTCCCAACGGAAAAGTGTTTTACGTCGCAGCTTTCTCCCGAACAATAAATATATTCCAAATCCTAGAATGGGGATAAAGAAGAGAACTAATATCCAAGCCCAGGTGGAGGAAGCATCTCGTCTCTCTAAAAATATTAAGGCAATCGCTAGCGATATATTCAAAATTAGTATTCCAGAAACGATAAACCCATAAATACTTGCAGCCAAAATTGCACCCCCAAATCATACATGTCTTTCTTCTCTAGTATATCCGATTTAGTTAAAAGAAAGAAGAAATGTAACATATTTAGTAAACCCATAAGCATAAGTGATTAATATTAGTGAATTTCCAGGAAAAGAAGTTTGAATTATTTGATATAATTAAA
Organism: Psychrobacillus faecigallinarum; assembly: GCF_014836595.1. Taxonomy (GTDB): domain Bacteria; phylum Bacillota; class Bacilli; order Bacillales_A; family Planococcaceae; genus Psychrobacillus; species Psychrobacillus faecigallinarum. The sequence continues at coordinate 76,139 of NZ_JACSQO010000013.1, forward strand.
TAGGGATTTTGACTTAAGGAGATGGGATTATGCTACAGGCGAGAAACCTTCAAAAGAAATTTAAAACAAAGGAAGTTGTTAAAAAGATAAATTTGGAGCTCGGTGCAGGAGAATCAGTAGGGTTATTAGGTCCAAATGGAGCAGGGAAATCTACAACTATATCTATGTTGTCTTCTTTAGTTCAACCAACTAGTGGAGATGTATTGTGGAATAATGTTTCCATTAAGGATAATCCAGAAGCACTTCGTAAAACATTAGGAGTAGTTCCTCAGGAAATTTCTTTATATCCAGAGCTCACTGCGAGGGAAAACCTAAAATTTTTTGGACGGATATATGGTCTTAAAGGTCAAATTCTAGAGCACAGAGTAGAAGATGTTCTAGTTAAAATAGGGTTGAAGGAGAGGGAGAAGGATCAAGTCAAGACTTTTTCAGGAGGGATGAAACGTAGACTCAATATCGGGGCTGCTCTGCTACACCTCCCATCGTTGTTAATCATGGATGAACCTACCGTTGGAATTGATCCTCAATCTAGAGCCTATATCTTAAATACAGTCAAACGACTAGTAGAGGAAGGTATGACTTTGCTTTACACAAGTCACTATATCGAAGAGGTTGAGTTACTTTGTGATCGAATTTACATCATGGATGAAGGAGAAATTATTGCATTTGGAACAAAGGAAGAACTAAAATCTCTTGTCTCCGGAAACCAAACAATTGAACTAAAGGGTCATACATTGCCAGTTTTATTTGAAGAGTCACTTCAGAAGCATTTTCCTGCAGCTACCGTATACCGCGAGGAGGAATCTCTCTTACTTGCCTTAGCCAAAGAGGAAGAACCACTACCGCGTATTTTTGCAATTGCTGCTGAGAATGGGGTGACCATTACTTCAGCTATAGTTAAGGTGCCTTCTCTCGAGGATGTCTTTTTACATTTAACAGGCAGAGCATTGAGAGATTAGGAGGAAGATAGGAATGTTATTGAGCCTAATTAGTAAGCAGCTAAAAATGCTTGTTCGAAATAAGCAACCACTTATTATTTTATTGGTAATGCCGATTGTTCTCATCACTATTTTATCCTCTGCTCTGGCAGGCGTTATGAACCGTACAGCAGAGGGGGCTATTCAAGCAGATTTAGTAATAGTTGATTCATCCAGCTGGGAGCAGGAAAGTGAGGAAATAAAATTATTTTTAGAGAATGAGGGGTTAGCAGGACCGGCGCAAGATTCTCTTCTTCAAACATTGGAAGAAAATGATCCTATTTTTGTTTTACAAAACTCGATTCTTTCTTCCACAGAAATAGAAAAATATCTAAAGGTAGAAAACGGAAAAGCTGAAGACCTAGGAAGCCTTCGAAAGAATGAACAAATCGATGGCATTTTATCTTTTCCTGTAAATTTTCGATTAGAGTATATAAAATATGCTTATTTCAACACGGGTGAAGAACCGAAATTTGAATTGTTTTTAAACCAAAACAGTGAAATCAGAGCCTCCATTGTCCAATCAATTATTGAGGAGTGGCAAAGAGGATATAGCCAGTCCTTAGCCCTTACGAAAGCTGGAATACCTCCAAATAAAGTTATAGGAGCAACGGAGCAAGTAATAAAAATAGAGCAAGTATTGCCAAAGGGCGAGCGAACAGTTCCGTCCTCTATATATTATTCAATCGGAATGCTTGTGATGTTTGCGCTTTATATACCATCTTTTCTGGCGGGCTTTGCTTTACAGGAAGTACAGTGGAAGGTGTATGATCGAATTATTTTGGCAGGAGTATCTAGCACCTTATATGTACTATCTATTTTAATCACTGGAACAATTGTGGCGCTCATACAGCAAGCTTTAGTATTAATGTATGGCAGTTTGGCATTAGGTATTGATTGGATTGGCTGGCCATCGATGGCCGTTATTGTTCTAAGCTTTAGTTTGTTTATTGGGGGACTTTCCGCTCTACTCACTACCCTTCAATTTAAGACTGGAACAGAAGGAGTTGCTAATGTATTTAATGGATTGGTCATTACTATTTTCTCCTTCTTAGGCGGTTCCTTTTTCAAAATAAGCGATATATCGGAAACACTAGCGAACTTAGGGAGTTATACACCAAATGGTGCAACGATGAAAGCAATACTCTCTATTCAATCTGGGGAAAAGCTTAGCGGAATATGGCTTCATCTGAATGTACTTTATATTGGAATTTTTATATGTGTATTACTTTCCATAATTCTATTTCCGAGAAGAGGTGCTAAGTCGTGAAGGGAATTTGGATTGCAAGGCTTCAGAATTTAAAAAGAAAACCATTAGTACTTATAATGATGACACTCATGACCTTAGTGCTTGCCTACGTTCTTAGTGGAGGAGTAGGGAGCCAAACACCGATCTTAATTGCTTTAGATAATACATCTACAAGTAAGGAAGTTTTAGACGAGCTAAATACATTTGAGGAGTATTCTATAGAAGAGGTAATAAAGGATGTTCTTTATGAAAAAGTGGAACAAGATCCAGACTTAATCGGCGTCCATCTGACTCAAACAGCCTATACAGTTCTGACGGGTACTGAGACAGACTCTGTAAGGGAAATCTCGCTTGCTATCGAATCTGCATATAGCGAAAATGCCTTCCAACAAAAAATAATAGAGATTGGTGGAGAACTTAAATGGCTCGAGGTAAAAGAGAATCTAAGTAAACAAGAAGCCTTTCAGATGAACACAAGTGCGATGGATGAAGCACAGGTTTTTCGATATGACGGAGCACTTCAAAGTCTATTCGGATATATGCTCTTTTTTGTGTTTTACACGATTTCTACTAATGTTCAATTTATATTGGAGGATAAGCGAACTGGCGTATGGAATCGCTTAAAGCTAGCATCTATTAGTAGATTCCAATTGTATTTTGGGCATTTATCCTTTAGCTTTATAATTGGGCTTCTGCAAATGCTTTTAGTTATTTTGGTTTTTCGATTTGTGGTAGGAACCAATATGTACGGAGCACTTTTGGAAGTAATTCTTATAACGAGTATTTATGTATTATTAGTTTTAGCTGTATCATTGCTAATCATTTCTCTCGTCAAAACAGTTAGCCAAAGCGGAGTAATTATCTCGTTACTGGCAGTTGCCTTTGCCATGATAGGAGGTGCTTATTGGCCCCTTGAAATAGTACAATCGGAAGGTCTTTTGGCCATGAAATGGCTCTCTCCAATCTACTATGCAATGGAAGCATTAAAAAGAATTACCATATATGGGGAAACCTTAGGTGCTGTTTCGACGTACTTATGGATGATGCTACTACTTGCGGCTACGTTAATATCGGGAGCAATATATCTTTTAGAAAAGAAATCAGAACGTGGCCATTCAATTGAGTAAAAAGGAGGATGGGTATGTACTGGTGTAAAATAGCAAGATCAGAAAAAGAATTTGAAGCTATAGCTAGATTAAATTATGAAACATTTGTAGAAGAGATTCCACAGCATGAACCAAATCCAAGTGGGATGAGAGTTGATCCATTTCATCATGAAAATGTGTACGTGATTGTGTTAAAAGATCAAGAGCTTGCTGGAATGGTCGCCTTTAGAGCGGAGCGACCATTTTCTTTAGACAAGAAGCTAGGACCGGTGGAGAATATTCTGCCGGAAGATGCGCTTCAAGGAATGCTTTGCGAGGTTCGTTTACTGGCAGTAGATAAAAAACATCGCAATGGGCGTGTGTTTTATTATTTAGCTAGGGCGTTATCTGACTATGCATATGAGAATGGGTATGGTGCGGCTGTTATATCTGGTACGGTAAGGGAGCAAAAGCTTTACAACCAATTAGGCTTCGAACCGTTTGCTGACCCAGTAGGAGCGGAGGGTGCTCTCTATGTACCAATGGTTTTGACAAGAGAGCGTTTTGATAATTCGGTAGCTGCGCGCTTTAAGCAGAAAAGGCATTCCTTTTATCCTGGCCCAGTTCATCTAACTGCACCAATCCAAATGGCTTTTCAAGAAGATCCAATTACTCACCGTTCTCATGAATATGAAGTTATGCTCGAACGTGTGAAAAGCAGACTTTGTCAAATGAGTGGCACTAAACATGCTCATTTACTAGTGGGCAGTGGTACATTAGCGAATGAAGCGATGATAGCTCAATTGAAGGTATTAGATGAAAAAGGCTTGATTTTGACGAACGGGGCTTTTGGAGAGCGTCTTGAAAAGCAGGCGATGCGATGGGGACTAGAATATAATGTGTTGAGCTATGAATGGGGACAGACCTATCATCTAGAAACAATTGAAAGAAAACTATCTTCCGGCAATTATAGTTGGTTACTCATGGCTCATGGTGAAACTTCCACAGGAATGCTAAATAATTTAGATGAACTACAAGTAATCTGTAAACGCTATAACGTGTTGCTGTGTGCAGATTGTGTGAGTTCATTTGGTTCTCTACCGTTTTCAATGGAAGGGGTATATTTGGCAACTGGAGTTAGTGGAAAAGCGATAGGTTCTATGAGTGGCTTGTCATTTGTATTTGCTAACTCAGAAATAGTATCCTGTGAGCGAATTCCAACTTACTTGGACATAGGTTTAACAACAAATTCTGCTATTCCTTTTACAATGCCATCTCAATTCATCCTTAGCCTAGAAAATGCATTAATGGCCTATGATAATGGACAAAGATATAAGCTATTACATAAACGCTGGATGTTTATCGAGGAAGAAATAGAAAGGCTCGACATAGAACTTTTTACAAATCATAACTATCCAATGATTTTCACTATCCAGGAAAAGGAATTCCCATACCTTGCCGAGGATGCTAGAATGTCCGGCTTCGACCTGCACTACAGAAGTGATTATCTAAAGGAAAAGGGACTTATACAAATCTCTTGTATCCAGCCTGATTTCGAGCTTGCTTGGACTAAGTTTGTAAAATGGTTCGCTAATTATCGTTTATATCATGATAGTGAACAACAAAGCAGCCTGAATTGAGATGTTTTATTCAGATATGACTCTTTTGGGTGTGTTTATGACCGGATAGCGTGGAGTTATGACCGGATAGAAAAATTTATGACCGGATAGCGTGGGTTATGACCGGATAGAAAAATTTATGACCGGATAGCACGGAGTTATGATCGGGTAGAAAAATTTATTGTCGGATAGAGTGGAGTTATGATTGCATAAAAAAAATTATGACCGTTCAATGAAAAGGCCGGCTCTTCTCTATGAAAGCCGGCCTTTTTCTTTATTTGTCGCATAGCACAACAGGAGGATAGGAGTAATTTTTTAATCTGTTACGATTTGTTTGTAAGTTTCCTGTATGAAAGTTTTGTAAGGAGTGTCAGGCATTTCTTTTATAAGATCGAGTGCTTTTTGGGCAAATGCTTTTGCTTTCTCTGTTTGACCAATTGCTGTATAGCATAAGGCTAGATAAGCATCCTTTTCATAAAAAATTGATAAATCAATAGGATGGTTAATAACATCCTGTATTACTACCTGCTCCAGTTGTTCGATTGCTTCTTCAAATTGTTTTAAACCGTAAAAGGTTTTTCCTCTTTCTAATAGAAAGTAGTGAGTAAACAACTTGTCTTTTTCTAAATTATACGTTTTAAATAATTTGTCTGCTTCTTCATATTGCTTCTTATAAGAATTCAGGTAATGGGTTTTTACAAAAAAGGAGAAACGTTCTGCATCTATGTCGTCTGCAAAAACTCCATAAGCTTCTATTTTTTTTAAATAGTATTCTATTTTTTCCTCATCCCTGCTCATCATGGCATGGGCTGCCGCGATTCTATAAAGGTCATCTAAGTGGTAAAATGTTTTATTTTCTTTAGAATACTCAATTGCTTGATCCATAAGCTTTAATGCGGATTCATGGTCGCCTATTGCGTAGTAAAGCGCTGTTTCTACATAGTCAAAGTCAAGTCGAGAGACGGGGTCCATCCAAATTCCTTTTTTCTCTAAATCAGCACGTTCTTCTTGAAGGATGTTTAAGGCTTCCTGATATTTATGTTCTTGGAATTTAACTGCCGTTCGTACGATTCCAATTTTAGCTCTCCTAGCAGTGATATTTAACTTTTCATATATTTCTGCAGCCTGGTTCAACGGTTCTTCCCAGTCTTTTTTGTGTGCTTGGTGTTTACAGCGGCTATACATTTCTAGTAAACGAGCAGATTCATATCCCTGACCTAGCTTGGGCAAATAAGGCTCGACTAAATGTATTAATTGCTCATATTCATCGGATAGAACATCATAGTTTGTATTGAAAAGTATTTCAGCCTTCTCTAAAACTTCTCGTAATTCATGACCACTTACTTCTTCTAATAACTCAGATACTTCCACATTCAATTGATTCGCAATGTATTGTAGGCTTTCCATGGAAGGCTTTGCCTTATTATTTTCAATTAGACTGAGCATTCCTTTTGTTAACTCAGTACCTGCAAGAGCCTCTAGAGTCATCTTTTGTTGTTTTCTTAATGTACGTATTCGCTCTCCAAGCGTCTGCATAGCTTCACCTCATTTATCGTTAGTTTAATTATATTAAACTTTTTGTTGTAATGGAAGAATGAATATGATATTATTTGTTTAATAAAATTAAACTTTTAGTTTTTTCAGAACTATTTAGGGTGAAATTGAAAAGGCTAAACAAAGGGGAAATAGTTATGGAAGAGGTATTAAAGTTAAAAAAAGCGACGTATCATTTGTGGACATTTACCATTAGCAAGCTCCTATCGACTTTTGGTGCACAAGTATATGCATTTGCTATCAGTTTTTACATTCTGCAGTTAACCGGATCTGCAACTAGCTTTGCAGCCAATCTAATCTGTAGTATTTTACCAAGAACTCTGTTGGCTCCATTTGCAGGCTATGCAGCCGATAAATATTCTAGAAAGGCCATTATAATTGGTGCTCAAATCGCTGCATCACTTGCAATAGGTGGATTATTAATCGTCAGTTTAACAACTGAGTTATCATTGTTTGCAATTTACACGACAACGGTTATTTTATCCATAACATCCACGTTTTCTGGAGTAACATTTAGTTCTTCTATGACAGGGTTAGTAGATGAATCAAGAATTCAAAAAGCAATGTCTCTAAACCAAATGTCGATTTCCTTTGCAGCAATCGGAAGTCCAGCGGTAGGAGGTATATTATACGGTACAGTGTCTATGCCGGTTTTTCTACAAATTTATTTAGCTGCGTCTATTATAGCTGTGATTTTAGAATCCACGATGAACTTTAAATTATTTGCTACAAGAAAAGAAGTAGTAGAAGGGGCACCAAAGGAATCCATGTTACAAAGCATCAAAGAAGGATTTTCTTATCTTATGAAGCAGCCTATATTAAAAATTATGATTTTCATCTCATTGATCGTTAACTTTTTGTTTGGAGCATTTCAAGTGGGATATTCGTTTATTCTAATCGAAAAATTAAAGCTTGACCCTGTCCATTTTGGTTATACAGAAATGGCCTTTGCCATTGGAATGCTGCTAATGTCTATTTACTTCTCCAGCACAAAGGAGTTAAAATATCCATTTCTTGTATCGAAGTGGAGTATAGTTGCAACTGGAATTTTATTAGGGGCCATTGCTACGCCACTATTGGTTAATATGTCATATTTTGTGACCACTCTATTTTACATCATAGTTCTATTTGCTTTCGGGGTTTCTATGATTGTCACCAATACGCCAATAATGGTCATGATGCAAAAAACGATTGATGATGATTACAAAGGTAGAGTATTTTCTATTTTAGAAACAGGATCCATGGCGTTAATGCCGCTTGGGATGGTTATCTTTGGGTTCCTGTATGATGTGCTGGCGGCAGAGCTTATCTTAATCGTGTCAAGCATCCTCCTAATAGTGATTGTATTAGTGCTTGCAAGACCATCCGTCATTAAATTGGCACATCCTGAGCTTTCGAAAGGTAGAGAAGACGCTTCTCCAGAACCTCAGCCAGAATAAGAAATTGCCAGCCGAGATTTGGGAAAAGTGCGAAGCTGGGAAACACGAATATTTGTTATTCTGTTGATTGGAACGGCAGGCGGCGATTCCCGTGAGATGATTGAGGCAGATAAGCCATTATTAATTGGGCACAAGTTTAGATGATGGCTTATCGCTCGCCGGAAATCATTATTTGCTCTTCATTAGTAGTGTTTTCTCACATAAATAGAATCAGCTTCTTTTAAAATGAAAATGCCAAGGGAAATAACTCCTTGGCATTTTCTTATGCTGTTCTTTTTAATGTTTTAGTTGATTTGCGATAACCAAAAATTAAACCAATTGCTAGAATCGCAAGAATACCAGATAAAACATAAATATTATCCGGCTGTTTAGTGAATAACCATGCGAATAAAAGCGGGCCGATTATGCGTCCCAAGTTATCCATTGAGTAAGTCATGCCAGCTGCTGTTCCATATCGACCACCAGATTCCTTAGAGGTGAGTGATACAATAGTAGTTCTTGCAAGGGCGTTACCTGCGGTGAATACGCAAAGGGAAAACCCTGCCCAAAAAATATTAGTTGTAAACACTGTCATGATTAATCCGATAGCCGTAACGATTTGTGCATATATCAACCAGGTTGTTTCCGTTCCATTCTTGATCCGTCGAACGACTCCTCCTTGAATTGCTGCATCGACAAATCCACTGAACATGAATAGATAGCCAATTTGTAAAGGTGTTATAGAGACTCTTTCAATTTGAAATAACTGAAAGGTTGCCTCTAAGCCTGCTAGCAGAAAAGTAACCATGAAGGAGAATAGGAATAAGTATTTAATGCGATAGGACCACAAACTTAAAGCTCCCTTAGGAAGTAACGCGCGTTTGTTAGCTTCACCAGTACGTGTAGGTTCTTTTAAAATTATCAAAGCATAAACAAAAATAACTAACAATAGAATAGCGGAGACGATAAACGGAGTTTCTAAGCTTATATGTCCTAAAACTCCTCCAATTGCTGGTCCAAAGATAAACCCTAATCCAATAGACATTCCCATGAATCCCATATACTTATTACGATTTTCTTCATCCGATAAATCTGCTATAAAACCAGTTACTGCTGTATAAAGCGCCCCTGAAAATAATCCACCTACTACACGAGAGAGGTAGAGCATGAACAATGAATCAAAAAATAAGGAAAATAACCAAAAGCTTAAACTAAAACCAACTAAACCTATTAAAATGAGCATTTTACGTCCAATTCGGTCAGATAGCATTCCCCATAAAGGAGCTGTGAAAAAGGACGCCAAAGCGTAGACTGTCAGTAATCCTCCTACATGCACCTCGTTGTAGTTTTCTTGGAGTATAACCTCAGGTAATACGGGGATAATAAGCCCGAAACCAAGATAGACCAAAAATTGGACTGACATTAATATAAAGAGAGATTTTTTCATTGTAAAACCTGCTTTCTCAAACCATATCCTTTATATTACATCTTTCTTCAGGATTTTTCATCTCGAAATGGTGCAGAGAAAATGAGGTATTATCAAAAAAGCTACCCTATTTTTACAAGGATAGCTCCACCTGTTTAATAACTTCTTGGTTCGGATATACTTTGTATAGCTTCGGAAACTTCTTGAATATGAGGAAAAGGAAAGGCTAAATCTGCAAGGGATACAAAGCCTACTAAAGTCCCATCCTCCACAACGGGGAGTCGACGAACCTGATTTTCACCCATCACATTAGAAGCATCTACTGTAGTATCCTGTGGTGAAACAGAAATGACTGATTTAGTCATGACTTCTTCCACTTTACATTTAACGTCTTTAGCAACAGCTCGGGTTACAATATCGCGGTCAGTTATCATCCCAACGAGTTTGTTTTTGCTTACTACAGGTAAACAACCGATATCCAATGAACGCATTTGCTCGGCAACTTCGTTCACGTAATCTTGGGGACTACACGTAATCACTTGCTTGCTCATTACATCTTGTACAATCATCGATATCACTCCTTTAAAGGTTATGATGGTTTACAATTGCGTAAAATATGTAATAAAAATGAAAGGTTTAGACTATGTAAAAAGTGGTATGATAAGGTAAGAATAAATAAAAATAAAAGAAACTTTTTAAATATAAATTCGTAATAATAATTGGAAGGGGCTGAGGTGGATTGGCTAAGGAAGTTGATTTAAAGAAAATTGTAAGTAATCTATCGAAACTTGGTGTGACTGTTACAATGACAAAATCTAGACTTGAAATGCTTAAGGCTTTATCACCACCAGCACAAAGTCCACATGTGCACTCCTAAAAAAAGAGAGACTTGTAAATTCGTTTAAAACGAACGCTCAAGTCTCTTTTTTTATGTGGAAAGAGGAGGCTAACACCGCAGTATGCAGCGAGCCTCCTCTGTAATTTATTCATCCTCGTTTTTAGCGAACATATAAGTTTTATGATGGAACTTCATACTAAAGACTAAACCAATGGCGAGCATATTACCCATAAGCGAACTACCACCATAGCTTATAAATGGTAAAGGTATCCCAGTTATAGGTAGCAGTTGAATTGTCATGCCGATATTCTCGAACACATGGAAAGTAATCATCGCAATAATTCCTGCACACACATACGTGCTGTACATATCCTTAAGCTGTAAAGTAATTTTCGTTAGATGATAGATAAGTAAAAAGTAAAGACTGATTACGACACTGGCACCGACAAAGCCATATTCTTCTCCGATAACGGCAAAGATAAAGTCTGTATGATTTTCAGGTACATATACTACCCGACCACCATATCCTTTACCGAAAACTTCTCCTGATCCAATAGCATTCAATGCGCTTATTAGATGCATTCCTTCATTAGAAGCATATGAATATGGATCTATCCAGGAATAGATACGAGCAAATTGGTAAGGTTCGAAGTTGAAATGCTTGGCAAGGAAATCCTGCGCATACAAGGCCATCCACAACAAAAATCCACCAATGCTAGCTCCACCTAAAAATAATGGTAAAATAATTTTCCATGAGATTCCTGCTACGACGATTAACGCCGCGGTAATGGCTAAGAAAACTAAGGATGTACCTAAATCGGGCTGAAGCATGATAAAAGCTAAAGGTATTATTAAGGTTATTCCTATTTTTCCTAACAGAATAAAGTCTGTTTTAATTGTTTTCATCGCATACTGTTCATGATGATAGGTTATAAGGCGAGCTAATCCTAAAATATAAAAGGTCTTCATAAATTCGGCTGGCTGAATGTCTCCAATCGGTAAATGAAACCAGCTTTTTGCTCCATTCCGCGGTTCTACTAATGACAAGCTGTCTGGAAGTATAGCGAGAAGGGCTAATAGGAAAACTCCTATTCCGAATATATACCAAGCCATCTTTTTATATTGCTCAGGCTCAAAAAACATAACTAATCCAATAATAACGCAACCAACTAAATACCAAAAAAGCTGCTTCGATACAAAGTTATAGCTTGCATATTGACCTGTAGTCTGAGCTGAAGAAATAGCTAACAAGCTAACAATTAAAAATAATAATATTATAAAAGCTAATGTCCAATCGAAGCGATCAGCGAAGCCTTTTTTATTTTCCATAAAAATCACCTAGATTTCTTTCTAATTACAAATTTTTGTTACATTTTCCCTCTCTTAAATCGAGGGAAACACACTTTTTCTATTATAGCCTAAATACTCGCTTTTTGCTTGTGAGTAATATAGACGATATTACAAAAACAGTTGTTTCGTTTAAATGAAATTATGCTAATATATATCTTATATGAGGAGTGAATTCAGTGGCTAAAAAAGAGAGAGATATAGATGATTATTTAGCTCATCTATATGTTCATACAAATGAGATAGAGCATTTTGCATTATTTAGTGGGATTTCAGTTCAACAATTTTTGAAGTTTACTGATTTGCCCTTCCTATTATTGTTAAAGCATCGATATGAAGATTCTTCTTTTAATATGCATACGCAAATGGAGTTCATAGGAAAAAATCAATATGCACACTTTTTAAAGGAAATGACTGAAAAGTCCTTTTCGCTGTGTTTATTAGATTTCTCGGATGAACGAAAATTAAATATGCTAACGCCACAGGAACAAGCTGAACTTTTATATATAGCTCACAAGAAGGAAGCTTTTCGCTCACCATTCTATCATCATCTTCAAAATCGATTTGTTTATATGACTGATGAGGAACAGCATATTACTAAAATATATTTTAGAGATCATGAAGATTTTTATTATTTAATTGCTGACTGGTTTAACCAACAGATTAAAGATAAAACAAAATCTACTGCATTTTGGAGAAAAAAGAATAACGTTATATTGCCAGAGCTTTCCTCTACCACAGTGGAGAGGTATACAGACTTTTATGAGGACGGAGTAATTATGTCTTTATTCCGAAGTGATAAAACAAATTATGGGATTGAGATACGTTGCTTACCGGAAAATATTTTCCCGGATGAGGTGCTAGAGGATATTAAGCACCATATAAAAAGACCATATGATTTCATAATAGAAGTATAAGGGAACGCTTTTGCTACATTTCGTTGCAAAAGCGTTTATTATGTATATGAGGTGATTGAGATTGGCTTGGATTCTACTAGTAATTGCAGGATTAACTGAAATCATATGGGCGATTGGTTTAAAGGAAGCGCATGGCTTCACAGAGCTAGTCCCGTCCATCATCACAATATTATTTCTTATAATAAGCTTTTTTTTATTCGCGAGGGCGATGAAGACGATTCCAATAGGAACTGCATATGCTATATTTACCGGAATAGGAGCTGCCGGCACGGCGATTGTCGGAATTCTTTGGTTTAATGAACCAGTTAGTATAGGGAAAATTGTGTTTTTATGTATATTACTCTTCGGCATTATAGGTCTGAAGCTAAGTGATACCGAGGAGGTGGAATAATGGAATGGATTACACTAATTGCTGCGGGATTATTTGAGGTGGCCTTTGTTATTTGCATGAAGCTCTCCAATGGCTTTACAAACAAAAAATTTACAGCCCTTACCATTATTTCTGCTTCTTTAAGTTTCTTTTTACTATCGTTGGCTTTAAGGGATATTTCTGTGGGTACAGGATATGCAGTGTGGACTGGAATAGGAGCAGCGGGAAGTGTGTTAGTCGGTATGTACTTCTTTAACGAAAAGAAGAGCCGTCTGAAATTATTCTTTTTAAGCTGTATTATATTTGGAGTCGTAGGTCTTAAACTTTTTGGCTAATGGTTCATGTATTAATATTAGAAGTGATAAAATAGAAATATCCAAAACGTGGAGGTAACAAGTGATGAAATTGAAATTAGGATTATTATATGGTGGGAAATCTGCAGAACATGAGGTTTCTTTATTAACAGCAAGAGCAGTTTCTCAAGCAATTGATTTTGATAAATATGAAGTATACCCCGTCTTTATCTCAAAGGAAGGAGAATGGAGAAAGGGTCAAAAGCTATTAGGTCCTGTGGAAACAGTAGAAACACTTCAATTTGGGGATGATACAGGGAAAGCGAATGACATAACTAGCTTCCTGCCGGCGGAGAACTCTGCACAAGAGCTTGATGCATCGACTGGTAATGAAGGATTAGATGTGATATTCCCGTTGCTTCACGGCCCAAATGGAGAGGATGGTACCGTTCAGGGATTACTAGAAGTATTGAACTTGCCATATGTGGGAAATGGAGTATTAGCTTCAGCTGCTGGAATGGATAAAGTAGTTATGAAGCAACTTTTTGCACAAGCAGGTTTAAAGCAGGTTCCTTTTGTACATTTCATCCGTAAAGAGTGGAAAAACAATCAAGCGTTATTACTTGAAAAGATTGAGAGCAGCTTGAAGTGGCCATTATTTGTCAAGCCAGCTAATCTAGGCTCTAGTGTTGGGATAACGAAAGCAAATAATCGTGAGGAACTAATAAAGGCAATCGACCTTGCTTTTAAATATGATCGTAAAATCCTAGTAGAACAAGGTATTGTAGCTCGTGAAATAGAAATGAGTGTTTTAGGAAATGACACGCCAAGATGTTCGGTTGCTGGAGAAGTATTACCAACGAAAGACTTCTATGATTACTCTGCAAAATATATAGATGGCACTACAAACTATGCTATTCCAGCAAAAGTATCGGATAGATTGCAAAAATCATTAGAGGATGCTGCAATTCGTGCATTCAAAGTGTTAGACTGCTCTGGATTGGTTCGCGCAGATTTCTTTGTTACGGATACAGAAGAGGTATTAATCAATGAAGTGAACACGATGCCTGGCTTCACACCAATTAGCATGTATCCAAAGCTTTGGATGGCTTCTGGCTTATCATACTCAGACCTAATCGAGGAGTTAATATCACTAGCTATCGAACGCTATGAGGAAAAACAGCAGCTTGAGCATTCAAAGGACGGAGAGTGACTAAGTTGAAAAAGACATTAGCACAAATTGCAAAGTGGTTAGGATTAGAACAGCCAACTAGTAACCCTGTAGTTACAGGGGTATCTATTAATACACGCACATTAAGACCAGGAGATTTATTTATTCCCTTTCGTGGTGAGAATGTGAATGGTCATAAATTTGTAGAGGCTGCATTTGAAAATGGAGCAGCTGCAGCATTTTGGTTAAAGGATGAGCCGAATCCTCCGAAGGATGTTCCCTTACTCTTTGTAGAAAGTAGTGAAGAGGCACTTCAGCAGATGGCTCGAGCTTATCGGTCTGAGCTTTCTACGGTATTTATAGGAATCACGGGCTCTAACGGTAAAACTTCCACAAAGGACTTGCTAGCAGGTATGCTTACCCCTTACTTCCGAGTGAAGAAAACAGAAGGAAATTTTAACAATGAGCTAGGTCTTCCTCTTACTATTCTTTCTTTAGAGGAAGATACCGAGTATGCAGTACTTGAGATGGGTATGAGCTCTTTCGGAGAAATAGAGTTCCTTTCTAATATGGCAAAACCGACATACGCAGTTATAACTAACATCGGAGAGGCACATATGCAAGATCTAGGTTCTCGTGAAGGTATTGCAAAAGCAAAATTTGAAATTATTTCTGGTCTAGCCAAGGACGGACTACTTGTTTATGATGGTGATGAACCGCTTTTGAAACCATTCATATCAAATGTTCCCGAGCTAAACACTAAATCCTTTGGCACTGATGAGTTAAATGATTTACGTATTGAACAGGTGACTTTTACAGAACAGGGAAGTAGTTTTATGGTAAGTGGTGAGCTAAACGAAGAAATGACTATACCTGTTCTTGGGAAGCATCAGGTGAAAAACACCTTGGCAGCTATACTGATTGGGAAGGAAATTGGACTGTCTGCCCAGCAAATGCGTGAGGCATTAAAGCAAATCGTACTAACAGATATGCGAATGCAGGTCATCGAAGCAAAGAATGGCAGTATCTTTATAAACGATGCCTATAATGCGGCGCCAACTTCTATGAAAGCTGCCATTCACTTTCTAGAAAAATCGACTATTAAACCAGATAAGTGGTTAGTGCTAGGGGATATGCTAGAGCTTGGTCCAAATGAAAAATCATTCCATGAAGAAATTAGTCATTCGATTTCCAATGAGGTATTCTCTGGTATTTGTTTATTTGGTCCACGTATGAAATGGTTATATGACCAGCTGGCAGATAAATTCAGTGAACAACAGCTAAAATGGGTGGAAGATGATTATGAATCGCTTATATCTTTTTTAAATTCAAACATTAAGAAGGATTCTATTGTTTTAGTGAAGGGTTCAAGGGGAATGAGATTAGAAAAGGTTATTGAACCCTTTCAAAAATAGTAGCTATAGGAGAGTAGGTCTTACATGAAAACAGGAATACTTTGCATACATGGTTTTACTGGAGGTCCATACGAGGTGCAGCCTTTCGTGGACTACTTGGAAGCAAATACAGACTGGCAAATTGTAGTTCCTACTCTTCCTGGTCATGGAGAAATTTTAGAATTAAAAAGCTTAACCGCCGAATCGTGGATGATGGCTGCCGAACAGGCACTGCGTATGCTTCAAAAGGAAGTAGATCGTGTGTATGTAGTTGGCTTTTCTATGGGCGGAATTATTGCCATTTATTTAGCTCTGCGCTATAAAATTGATAAAATGGTTTTATTAAGTGCTGCCGCAAAATACATAAATCCAGCACAGCTGTTACATGATATAGGGGACGTAGCAAAAAAAATAGTGGAAGGTAAGTCTGAAGAAAATACACTTTTCCAAATCTATAGTAAAAAGCTACGTGCAACCCCTATTCCAGCAGCTTTAGAATTTGTACGCCTGGTTAAGATGGTAGAACCCTATTATGAGCAAATTACTATCCCTGTATGTCTAGTCCAAGGGAAAAAGGATGGTATAGTTCCTTATACGGCAGCGCCCTTCTTATTTGACCACATTAAATCTACAAACAAGCAGCTAATCTTTTCGGATAGCGGAAAGCATCATATTTGCTATAGCGATGATTGTCAGAATTGGTTTCCACAAGCTCTTGCATTTTTAAGGGAAGAAGTGCAGGAAAAGATTTGTTAACTACTGGATATAAATTCGAATTCATTGCAACTAGCAAAATTGCATGCTATACTACGTTTAGAACAATGGATACATTTTGTGTGAAGACTCTTCAGCGTTTATTGAAGAGTACTTTTTTTTGAACATAACGGTTTGTTTACGCAAGAATTAACGAACCGCTCGGCAAAAGACCGGGCTTTCCCTTTATATAAGACCCCTCTGATCTAAAACCACAGAGAATTTTAAGTAACGGAAACGTTCCTCGTATAGGCTCGAATTTGCCAATTTCATCTGAAAATGTAACCATTTGTCAAAACAGAACAAAAAGGAGATTAAAATTTTGACAAATTTTTCAGAATTAAATATTAGCGCTTCTACACTAAAATCCGTACAACGAATGGGATTTGAAGAAGCTACACCAATCCAAGAAGGTACTATTACTCATGCTATGGAAGGCCGCGATATTATTGGCCAAGCACAAACAGGTACTGGTAAAACTGCCGCTTTCGGTATTCCGATGATTGAAAAAATTGACCCTAAAAACCCTAATATCCAATCTTTAATCATTGCTCCAACACGTGAACTTGCAATTCAAGTTTCTGAAGAGCTATATAAATTGGGCTATGATAAAAAAGTTCGTTTACTTTCTGTATACGGAGGACAAGAAATTGGCCGTCAAATCCGTGCACTTAAAAACAAGCCACAAGTAATCGTTGGTACACCTGGTCGTATCCTTGACCATATTAACCGTCGTACTTTAAAGCTTGATCAAGTAGAAACATTAATCTTGGACGAAGCTGATGAAATGTTAAACATGGGCTTCATTGATGATATCAATACAATTTTAGAAAGTGTTCCAGACAATCGTCAAACTTTATTGTTCTCAGCAACTATGCCGGGACCAATTCGAAAAATTGCTGATAAATTCATGAAAGATCCAGTTGAAGTAAAGATTAAATCAAAAGAAATGACTGTTGAAAATATTGAGCAGTTCTATGTAAAAGCTACAGAGCGTGAAAAATTTGATTTCCTTTCAAGAATCTTGAACGTTCACCAACCAGAGCTTGCAATTATTTTTGGACGCACTAAACGTCGTGTAGACGAGCTTGCAAATGCCTTAAGTATTCGTGGCTACTTAGCTGAAGGAATTCACGGAGATTTAAGCCAAGCGAAGCGTATGTCTGTCTTGAAGCAGTTCAAATCAAACAAAATTGACATTCTTGTTGCAACAGATGTGGCTGCTCGTGGATTAGATATCTCAGGCGTTACTCACGTTTATAACTTTGATATTCCACAAGATCCAGAAAGCTATGTTCACCGTATCGGTCGTACAGGACGAGCTGGTAAAAGTGGGATTGCGGTAACATTTGTTACTCCAAGAGAAATGGGCTACCTGCGCATTGTAGAAGACACTACGAAAAAACGTATGACAGCTCTTCGTCCACCAAGCTCAGATGAAGCATTAGTTGGACAGCAACGTGTAGCAATTGAAGCTCTTACTGAAATTATTAACAAAAATGACTTAGGTGACTATCGTACACTTGCAGCAGAAATGCTTGAAAAGCACGAAGCTATTGATGTAGTTGCAGCAGCAATTAAATCAATGACAAAAGAGCCAGACGATACACCAATCTCACTTTCTGAAGAACGCCCATTACCTGCTCGTAGAGAGCGCAGTGGTGGCGGACGCAGCGGTGGCGGCGGATACAAAGGTAACCGTAGCGGCGGAGGACGTAGTTCATCAAGTCGTGGAAGTGATCGCGGATCTTCTCGTACAGGTGGCAGTTCACGTCCAAGCGGCCGTCGTAGCAGCGGACCACGTGACGGTTCTACTCAACGTAGCACAAGAACTCGTTCACCACGTAACGAAGGCTAATTCTAAAAAATATAAAGGTGAATCCAATTTATTGGATTCACCTTTTTTTATACATAAGCAGTATTGCAACGGCCTAATACCACGAAACGCGTCATTTGATAAAAGCAGAATTCATTAATGCTTTATCTTGTATTTATAAATAAAGAAAAATTATGAACTCAATGTATGATAAAATGAAACATTTCCCTTTCACTTTCGTATACAATGACAAGAGAAGAGGTGCATAAGAATGAGAAGAGAACCGATTAACCGAATTTCCGTAAAAGGTTTAAGAGTTTGGAGAATTTATGGCATAATCCAGACCCTAATTGTTTTGTTATTAGGGATAGGGACAGGAGTTATCAACTACTTTACCGGAAATTATATATGGTTATACATAGTGGCAGGAGCAGGAGTATTGCTTGTCGGATATTTATTAATTTACTTATTTCCAAAGGTAAGATGGAGTAGATGGAGATACGAAGTAAGGGATCAGGAAATCGAGCTGCAGCACGGATTGTTTGTAGTAAAGAGAACACTGGTACCAATGGTTAGGGTGCAACATGTAGATACTGAGCAAGGACCAATTTTACGAAAGTATGATTTAGCTTCTATCACAATTTCTACAGCAGCAACAAGTCACACTATCCCCGCGTTAATAACGGAGGAAGCAGATGAATTGCGCGGAAGAATATCAGTGCTTGCAAGGGTGGCGGAAGAAGATGTCTAAAGAAAAGTATAAGCTTCATCCGATTTCAGCCTTGATTAATTTTGTAAAAGTGTTAAAGGAAATGATTCTTCCATTAATCGTTTTATTGGTGGTGAATGGTTTTGGAGACGATTCAAACTTTTGGTCTGGACTTTTCACATATGGAATTTATGCAATAGTACTTTTATTCATGTTAGTGAGTGGAATTATCAAGTGGAAGAGATTCCGCTATTGGTTTGAAGATGGAGAACTCAGAATAGAATATGGACTTTTTGTAAAGAAAAAGCGTTATATCCCTTTTGACCGTATTCAAAGCCTCAACTATACAGAAGGTATTTTCCATAGACCTTTTGGATTGGTTAAGGTAAAAGTAGAAACTGCAGGAGGAGGGCCAACAAAGGAGGCCGACGCTGAGCTCACTGCGATTAGTAAGGAAGCTGCAGAACAAATAAAAAAAGAGATAATGCTGGCTAAAAGTCAAGATACTCCAATTCTAGAAGAGGGAATAGAGATTACAGAAACCATGAAGGAAGAAAAAAAGCCAATCTTTCGTATGTCTACAAAGGAACTGTTGGTTCTAGCAAGTACCTCAGGTGGAGTAGGTGTATTCTTTTCTGGTCTTGCAGTATTTGCATCCCAGTTCTCTGAATTGATACCTTACGAGAGAATTTATAATGAGATTATGATCTTCATTAAATTTGGTGTACTCATGGTAGCGTTAGTTGTTTTCTCTGTTTTACTCGTTGCATGGGCAGTTTCTGTCTTGCTAACTTTCATCAACTATTATGATTTTACAATTAGAATAGAGGATGAGGAGATTATTATTACTAGAGGGCTTCTAGAGAAAAAGAAAATCACCATTCCTTTAACGCGCATACAAGGAATACGCTTAGTAGAAAATCCCCTTCGTCAGCTCACTGGATATGCCACGGTAACTGTAGATAGCGCGGGAGGATCAATGGCAGAAAAAGACGAAACGATTCGTCTGCTTCCATTAATAAAAAAAACAGAAATAAATCCTATTTTAGAAGAGATTTTTCCGGAATTTCAGCTACAGCCTAGCTTTCAAAGAGTTCCAAACAAATCTAGAAAGTTTTTCTATCGCTTAGACTTGCTGTGGATTATACCTATAGCCGCTGCAGTCATTTACTTCTTTTATCCATATGGATTATTATCTCTTCTATTAATACCTGCTAGTTTTGGCTTAGGAGTTTGGCAAAAGAAAACTGCCGGCTTTTATATAGAGGAAACACAGTTAGTCGCTCAATATCGATTATTTAGTAGAGTGACCGTTTGGATGGAAAAGAGACGAATTCAGTCTATGACTGCTCGAACAACATATTTTCAAAAGAAATCAGATGTTGCATCTATAGTGGTGACCATTAAATCTGGAGTTGGAGGGGCAGAAACAGTGATTCCCCACATAGAAAAAGTGGATTCGGAAAAACTATTAAGCTGGTATGAACCAACACGAAAATCTAAAACAATCATAGAAAAAGAACAGTCCGAATAAGGGCTGTTCTTTTCATTTCATCTTATGAGATTTTTTATGATTTACTATACTACTGTATACGGATTTTTCTTTTTCTTCTTCCAAGAGCCAATTCGCTTAGGATGAAAGAAAACCATTCCTAGGACAAAACCAGTGATTAATCCACCAATATGTGCGGTCACACCTACATTCGGCTGTAGGAACGAGAGTATGACACCGATAACGATGATTGGAATAATGATTTGTCTAAGCTGTGGTAACAAGTGCTTCGTGTAATGGACTAATGCCGCAAACGCGCCTAAAATTCCATAGATTGCCCCACTGGCACCAAGACTTGCGTAGTTCCAGTCATGAATCAAATAAGTGGCCACATTTCCGATAAAACCAGAAAGGAAGTAAATTGTTAAAAATCTTGCCTTTCCTGAAAGCTGCTCTAATTCCGGGCCAAATATATATAAAGAGAACATATTAAATAGTAGGTGAGCAAAACCTGAATGCAGGAACATTGGAGTGATCAGTCTCCAATACTCTCCTTCTGCAATGAGGAGGTTGACACCCATTCCAAAATAACGCAAATATATTCCATAAACCGGTATAATAGTTAACAGGAAAATAATAATATTTATAGCCAATAATGTAGATACAACAGGATATAATTTTATGTATTCTTTAAAACTTTCTCTTCTTGAAAACATACTGTCACCTCGGATTTCTTACTATATAGTATATCTTGAAAAGGCCATATTTGAAAGGAAGAACAATTATGATTATCGGTATAGGGTTAGATATAACAGAAATAAAAAAAATAGAGTCCATTTTATTAAAAACCTCTAAATTTATTCCACGAGTTTTAACGAAAAAAGAAATAGAAATAATGGAGACTTTATCATCCTCAAGGCAATTAGAATTTGTAGCAGGGAGATTTGCAGCAAAAGAAGCATTTTCCAAGGCTTTAGGCACTGGAATAGGAAAAAGTTGTAGCTTTCAGGATATAGAAATTTTAAAAGAAAGTAATGGTAAACCTGTACTATATTTTAAGGAAAAGCCTCTAAATGGCTTTGTTTCAATCACTCACACAAAAGATTATGCTGCCGCACAAGTAATTCTTCAATCATAACCGGTCGTCCACCTACATACAATGAACGAAGGCAGTGATAATAGAAAGGGTGGACAAAATTGAAGAGCCTAGTGGCTAAACTGGTAGTTTTATTTGCAATGATCCTGGTACTATCTGCATGTGGAGCTGAATCGAAGGAAGACGTAGTGAAAAAACTAAGTAACAAATGGAGTGACGCAAAAGGATATGAGCTGACCGCAGAAATGAGTATTCTAACGGGTGCAGAACCAAGAGTTTATGATGTAGAAGTTTGGCATACTAAACCTGAGTTTTATCGTGTAAAGGTCTCCGATGCTAACGCAGAAAATACTCAAATGATCGTTCGTAACGCTGAGGGAGTTTTCGTCGTAACACCAGCCCTTAACAAAACTTATAAATTCCAAAGTAAGTGGCCTTCAGAAAATAGCCAAGCTTATCTAATTGGTTCGTTGGCAGAGGATATTAAAAAAGATAAATCTGCTACTTTTAAAGAAGAAGGAGACAAATATGTATTTGAAGCAAAAACAACTAATAATCACAAAAATATGCTTCCTTCTCAAAAAATCTATATAGATAAAAAGACGTTGTTACCAACAGACGTTTCTATATTAAATGAGAACAAAGAAGAGCAGATTCATATTAAGTTTAACAAAGTCTCTCTAGGTAAGGCTCGTGCTGCTGGAGATTATAAAATTGAACAAACACCAGCTGCAATGGAAGAGGGAGAAAAGGTTGAAACGTCTGCTGAGTTAGAAAGCAAGGAGTTCGAAACACATTATCCAGTAGTTAAATGGGAAAACACCCCTCTAGTAGAGGAAAAAGTGATTAAATTAGAAGACCAAAAACGTGTAGTTTTAACTTTTGGTGGAGATAAAGGCTTCACTGTGATTCAAGAATTAAGCGATCCAAATGTATCTTCCTCTATCCCTGTGTTTGCACCTGGAGATCCAGTAGATTTAGGTGTTGCTATTGGAGCAGTAACTGATCATTCCATCAGTTGGGAACAAGATGGTATGTCCTTCTTCATTGCTTCATCTAGCTTAACGAAAGAGGAAATGATCGAGGTTGCAGCATCTATGACAGTTTCTGAATTAAAATGATTATTAGTTGACGACCTCTTCTTCCGAGGAGCATAATTATGATAAAGAATTGGAAGAAGAGGTTCAGCAATGTCACAAAAATTATATAGACCGACTTTTGTAGAAGTTAATTTACAGTCAATACAAACAAATATTGCTCGACTCAAAGAGATGCTGCCTTCTTCAACAGAGGTAATTGCAGTAGTAAAAGCAAACGCTTATGGACATGGCGATATTGAGGTTGCTCGTGCTGCCATTCAAGCAGGTGCATCCATGCTAGCTGTAGCAACTCCAGAGGAAGCTTTGCATTTAAGAGATTTTGATATAAAAGAAGAGATTCTCGTCTTAGGGGCCGTACCAGTTTCCTTTTTACCTGAAGCAAGTGCCCAAAATATTACTTTAACAGCATATTCACTTGACTGGTTTTTTGCCACTAAGGGAAACGAAAAACCAGTTAAAGTGCATATAAAAATTGATAGTGGTATGGGGAGGATTGGTTTTTCAAGTACCCAGGACCTCCTGACAGCTTTAAAGTTTTTAAATGAGGAGCCAAATTCTCTAGAAATAACGGGAGTTTACACACATTTTGCAACTGCAGATGATGTGAATACGGAGTATTTTGAAAAACAAGTGAGTAGGTTTGAAAGCTTTTTAGAAGTATTTAAAGAAAAGCCTAAAATGATTCATACTTCCAATAGCGCCGCTGCTCTACAGCATCCAAGTCAAAGTTGGGATGCCGTTCGCTTTGGGATTTCAATGTATGGAATAGCCCCTTCCCCCTATTTAAATGATCATCTACCTTTCTCTTTGGAGAAATCTCTTTCCTTGCATACAGAAATTGTGCACATCAAAAAGGTTAATAAGGGAGACTCTATTGGTTACGGGGCTGCCTATACAGCGGAAACAGAAGAATGGATTGGCACATTGCCAATCGGGTATGCCGATGGCTTGCTTCGAAAACTCCACACACAAAAAGTATTAGTAGAAGGAAAAAGGGTGCCTATTGTAGGGAAAATTTGTATGGATCAATGTATGATTCGTTTAAATGGACCGGTGGATATAGGAGAGAAAGTTGTTTTACTGGGAAGACAAGGAAATGAGGAAATTAAGGTTGAAGAATGGGCAACTACGCTTCAAACAATTCCATATGAGGTATGCTGTACTCTATCTACTAGAATACCTAGAATTTATCACAAGTAAAATGTCGACAAAACGTAGTTCTTCATGCATAATTTGTCTAACCATTTCTTATTATGTCTTTTATTTCACCTCTAGTAATGGTAAGATGAAGTATATTGTCAGATAGGGAAATGTTTTGTCGGAGGTGTTTGCTGTGGTAAGTGATAAAAAGAAAAAAGAAGCGCTTATAGAGATTCCAATGCAAATGGTTAGTGAGGGAGTGCAAACTTCTAAATCATTAACTGGTAGGGAAAGCGTTGCTCGTGTACATGCAAATGAATATATGAAGAAAGGCCAGGCAAATCTTATAAGAGAAGCGATGATGAAAGGTTATGTTGAGATGTCTCATATTAACTTATCCATATGTATGGAGTGTCTACATGCGGAATATGAAGCCCAACATACGACAGAGCGACTCGTAAGTGGAGGATGAAAACTTGATCGTAAAACGTGGGGACGTTTTTTTTGCAGATTTATCACCAGTAGTCGGGTCTGAACAAGGTGGAACTAGACCCGTACTGGTGATACAAAATGATATCGGAAATCGGTTTAGTCCGACTGTAATTGTGGCAGCAATTACCGCTCAGATACAAAAAGCGAAATTGCCGACACATGTAGAAATCAATGCAAAAGAGTATGATTTTGAACGTGATTCAGTTATATTATTAGAACAGTTACGAACTATTGATAAGTCAAGGCTTACGGATAAAATCACACACTTAGACGAAGATGTGATGGAAGAAGTCGATCATGCACTAGGCATCAGCTTAGGAATCGTAAAATTTTAAATACATAGACAAAACGCAATGTGTAGCCGACAAATACGCATTGTGTTTTTTTGTTTCTAGATTTATTCCATTTATTCTTCATCTAAATATTTTAATCCATTTAATGTTAAATGGATTTCCCCAAAATATATGTTACTGTATTCTGCATAACGGGTAGAATCATTGTTGAAGATATAATAGTGTTTCTCTATCAACTAAATGTGAAAAAGAATCTTTCGGAAATTATAAAAGATGTAAATTTCTTTAAGATTCGTTACAATATAATTACCATTAATTTTGTGAGGAGTTGGGTATACCCAAATGAACAAACAAATAGCTACGTACATTCACGATGACATCGATGAAATATTAGAAAAATGGAAAGAGAAAATGGAAGATGAAAAAGACGATCGTTTTTTTCAAATAATGTCAGAACAAGTAATTGATCATACTGCTCGTGAATTTGGGGAGTTAATGATTTCAAGTCTTACAGAGGATCATGAAACTTATACTGGAAAGCTAAATGACTTTTCTGTTCAAATTGTTCGTTACGGCTGGTCCATATCCTTTGTGTTAAAAGCATTAAATAACTTTACAGAGGTTATTTACGAAAATATGGAAATTGCAGGACACTTAAATGAAAGTAATTACAAATCTTACCGTACTATTTTAAATAACTGGTTAACACCTGTTACTCATACGATCGTTGAAGCCTACGCGAAAGTATGGGAAAAGACAGTGAATCTACAAAAAATTGCTTTACAAGAGCTTTCAGCATCCCTTATCCCTGTTTTTGAGAAAATATCTGTAATGCCTTTAGTCGGAACAATTGACACGGAACGTGCAAAGCTTATAATGGAAAACTTACTGCAAGGTGTAGTGAAACACCGTGCAGAGGTTGTATTGTTAGATATAACTGGAGTTCCTGTAGTTGATACAATGGTCGCTCATCATATTATTCAAGCAGCTGATGCAGTTCGCCTTGTTGGAGCTAAATGTTTCTTAGTAGGTATTCGTCCAGAAATTGCACAAACAATCGTTACACTTGGCATTAATCTTAATGACTTTACGACAACTAGTACGTTACAACGTGGAGTTGAACAGGCGTTAGCACTAACAAATCGAGCGATAGTAGAGGTGAACTCATAATGATGACGAGAATTCCAATCTTAAAGTTAAGAGATTGTTTAATTGTATCTATTCAATGGGAACTGGACGATCAGACAGCATTAGCATTTCAAGAGGATTTATTGGACAAGCTTCATACCACTGCTGCTAGAGGAGTAGTTTTGGATTTAACGCCAATAGACTTTATTGATTCGTTTATCGCTAAAGTTTTAGGAGACGTTATCAATATGTCAGGCTTAATGGGAGCTAAGGTAGTAATAACAGGAATACAGCCAGCTGTTGCTATAACATTAATTGAGCTAGGAATAAGACTTGAAAATGTAGCAACAGCTTTAGACCTAGAAAATGGATTGGAAAAACTTGAACGAGAATTGGAGGACTAATCCATTATGAATATGAAGTCTTCTGTTGACATAATAAGTGAGTGGGATATAGTTGCTGCTAGGCAGCTTGGAAGAAACGAAGCAAAAGATGCTGGTTTTGGCACAGTAGACCAAGCTAGAATTACAACTGCTATTAGCGAGCTCGCTAGAAATATATATTTATATGCAGGAAAAGGTAATATAGAAATAAAACAGATTGTAGAAGGAAATCTCAAAGGCATTTTGGTTATAGCTTCTGACGAAGGGCCAGGTATTTCTGATGTCCGTAAAGTAATGGAAGACGGATATACTACATCTGGAGGCCTAGGAGCAGGATTGCCAGGGGTAAAGCGTCTAATGGACGACTTTAAAATTGAGACTGTAGTCGGAGATGGTACAACAATCATTGCCACAAAGTGGTTGAGATAGGGGGTAAAATAAGTGCCTCAAGAGTTTAAAAAGCAGTATAAGGAAATTTTAAAACAGTATACATTAAGTCAAACAGAGCATAATTTATATGAAGGTCAAAACGTTAGTAGACAGCTTATTCAAAAAAGCATCTCTCCGGAGGAAGTTATTAGTATACATAAAGCCTCTCTTGAAGAGATTATACCAGGCTTACCGGAGGAAGTTTTACACTCGTTTGATTTTTTAATTGAAGTGATGATTAGATATGGCTTAGCTTTAAAAGAGCACCAAACCCTAATTGAGAAACAACAAAATTTTAAAATGGAAATGGATTTGGCTACAAATGTCCAACAAACATTGCTAAAAACTAAAATTCCAAATATGAATGGCTTGGACATTGGGATTATTTCTGTTCCTGCTAAAGAGATGAACGGGGATTACACTCACTTTTTGAGTAACGAGAATGCAATAGGAATCGCTGTTGCTGATGTTATCGGAAAAGGGATACCAGCGGCTCTATGCATGTCCATGATTAAATATGGAATGGATAGTTTAGATGGTCCAGAAACAGATCCTGTCGTAGTATTGGATATTATTAACCGAATTGTTGAGAAAAGTGTTAGCGATTCAATGTTTATATCCATGTTTTATGGCACATATGATTCAGCTTTAAGTGAATTCACTTATGCTTCAGCTGGGCACGAGCCACCTCTTTTTTATTGTGCTAAATCAGGCGAGTTTAAAGAACTTCAGGCAAAAGGTCTGTTGCTAGGGGTTATTCCTAATGTAAGATATGAGCAACATTCAATAGTTCTTGAAAAAGATGACTTTATCGTGATGATGACTGACGGAGTAACCGAATGTCGTTCAAAGGAAGGCTTTATCGACCAAAAAATAATCCTGAGTATTATAGAAAGCGTTAAGGATAAACCAGCTCAAGAAATGGTTGAGTATGTATTCCATAAGCTAGAAGAATTGCAGGAATTTGAACAGCGTGATGATTTTACTCTTGTCATTTTCAAAAAATCACTGTGAACATGTTTAGCGTTGGCTCAAACGTGGTATAGATACACTATATATAGCGAAAACGGGGGATAATTGATAATGAATATATCAGTAGAATTATACGAAGAAGATAAACGCGTCAAAGGAATTATAAAAGGTGAAATTGATGCTTTTACAGCACCTCTTTTAAGAGAAAAGCTATCAGAAATTAATTTAAAGGAAAACTTACGTGTAGAGTTAGACTTAACAGACGTAACTTACATGGATAGTACTGGTTTAGGCGTATTCGTAGGATTTTATAAAAGTGCTAAAGAGTCCAACGTTCACATGGAATTAACAGGGCTATCATCTCGACTAAAACGATTGTTCGACATAACCGGTTTAGGAGATATCATGGACATCCAAGCGAGCGAAGAGGTGAAAATAGATGAAACCGTTTGATTATGTTGAGATTCGTTTACCAGCAAAGCCTCAATATGTTAGTGTAGCACGTCTTACAATTTCTGGATTAGCGAATCGTATGGGCTTTTCTTATGATGATATTGAAGATTTAAAAATTGCAACAAGTGAAGCAATTACTAACGCAGTTCAACATGCTTACACAGAGGATGAGGATGGCGAAGTAGTAATTGGCTGCGCTTTATATAATGACAAAATAGAAATTATGATTGCTGACCATGGGAAAAGTTTTAATTTTGAGGAAACAAAAGCGCAAGTGGGACCTTACCATGATTTGGAGGAGGGATCGTTCTTACGTGAAGGTGGCCTTGGCCTATATCTAATTGAAACTTTAATGGATGAGGTGAAGGTCCATCACCAAGAGGGTGTAACTGTATTTATGACGAAGCATGTCGGAGTAAAGCAGGTGGATGAAAATGTCGAACACATCTCTTCCTAAGGAGTCAAAAGAACAGATTCTAGAATGGATAAAAGAATATCAAAGCACAGAAAGCGAAGAGGCTCAAACCAATCTAGTATTAAACTACGAGCGTTTGGTTGAGTCTATTGCCCGTAAATATTCTAATGGTAAATCTCATCATGAGGATATAGTACAAGTAGGTATGCTGGGCCTTCTAGGAGCTATTAGAAGATATGATCCTTCATTCGGTAAGAACTTTGAGGCTTTTGCTATCCCAACTATAATTGGGGAGATTAAGCGGTTTCTAAGAGACAAAACATGGGCAGTACATGTACCAAGAAGAATTAAAGAATTAGGTCCGCGTATAAGATCAGCTGTTGAAGTGTTAACAACAGAATTTCAAAGATCTCCACTTGTGCCAGAAATCGCGGATTATCTTGATGTAGAGGTAGAGGATGTATTAGAGGCGATGGAGATGGGGAAAAGTTATCAAGCCTTATCTATGGACCATTCTTTAGAATCGGATGCAGATGGAAGTACTATTACATTATTTGATGTGATTGGCCAAACCGATGGAGAATTTGAAAAAACAGACCAGCGCTTACTTGTAGCCGAAGCTTTCAATGTTTTATCTGAAAGAGAAAAAGAAATTATTAAACTTACATACATGGAGCAACTGAGTCAGAAGGAAGCTGGAGATCGTCTTGGCATCTCTCAAATGCATGTATCACGAATACAACGTAAGGCAATAAAAAAATTGCAAGAGGCAATATTATCGTCAGGTGGTTTAGTAAATTGATAAATTACTCAGATGAAAAAGTTGAGTTGCTAGTATTTCAGGAAGCAAAATCAGGAAACGCAGAATCTGGAGATACATACTATGTATCAAAGCATGAGGACTTTATGCTCTGTGCCATTGCTGATGGACTAGGTAACGGTCCTGTAGCAAAGGAATCTGCAGATGTTATACCTGCAATTTTAGAACAATACCCTGAGGAGACGCTGGATAATTTATTGTTGAAATGCAATGAGTTGATGGTTCAAAAACGAGGAGCAGCGGTTGCTCTTGTGAAAGTAGATTACAAAACACAAACTATCTCATATAGCTGTGTTGGCAATATCAAATTTTACATGTACCAGAGAGCAACAGGAAAGATGATATATCCTTTGCCAGTGATGGGCTACCTATCTGGAAGAAAGCAAAAAATTAATACCCAAACGTATGCCTGCGCAAAAGATGACCTATTTCTTCTTCACTCAGATGGAGTAGTGATGAATAGCCCGAAATCTACTATTAAGGAATCTGGCTCTGCAAAATGTTTGTACGAAACTGTATATAAGGAAATAGAGCATGGTGATGATGCCACGTTTATTGTAGGAAGCTTACTCTCATAATAGAAGGGTAAGTTTTTTTACTGTCTTCATTTAGGGGTAAGCGCTAAATATGTTAAAATAAAGGGTATATGGAAAGGGTGAATTTGTGTTGGAACTAAAGAAAATGCTTCAGCTTGTTTCTAAAGAAACTGGCATAAAAACTACGCAAGCCGAACAAGTAATAAAACTTTTAGAAGAAGGAAACACCGTTCCTTTTATAGCTCGTTATCGTAAAGAACAAACAGGATCTTTAGATGAGGTCCAAATAAAAGCAGTAGAAGATCGGTATCAATATATACAACAGCTTGAACAACGCAAAGAGGAAGTACTGCGTTTAATAGATGAACAAGGAAAGCTGACGGAAGAGCTTACTACTTCCATTCAAAATGCTACGGTGCTTCAGCGAGTAGAGGATTTATATCGACCTTATAAACAAAAGCGAAGAACAAAGGCGACAGTAGCGAAGGAGAAAGGGCTTGAACCTTTAGCAGATGAACTATTAACCTTCCCTAAAGCATCTATCTATGATTTAGCACAAGCCTATATTAATGAAGAGCTAGAAGTATTGACGACGGAGGATGCACTCCAAGGGGCTCGTGACATTCTCGCAGAACAATTTGCTGATGATGCGAAAATACGCGAACAGATTCGAAATCTATCCCGTATGGACGGGAAAATTGTTACTGCGCTAAAGAAAGCAGAGCTTGATGAAAAAAATGTCTATGAAATGTACTATGAATATGATGAACCAGTGAAGAAAATTGTGCCTCACCGTATTCTTGCATTGAATCGTGGAGAAAAAGAGGATGTATTAAAAGTTGGTCTCCAGGTACCACTTGAAAAGATTTTAAGAGTAATGGAAACTCAATGGATTCCTAATAATATATCTAGCAGTGCTACAGAGCAGGTAAAGCAAGCAATCGAGGATTCCTATAAACGGTTAATACAGCCTTCAGTAGAAAGAGAAATCAGAGCAGAACTTACTGAAAAAGCAGAAACACAAGCTATTCATATTTTCTCTGAGAATCTACGAAACTTATTGCTTCAGCCTCCGTTAAAGGGGAAAGTTGTTCTAGGAGTGGATCCTGCATACCGGACAGGTTGCAAACTAGCAGTTGTAGACGATACAGGTAAATTACTAGAGGTATCGGCTATTTATCCACATGCACCAAAAATGGATGTGGAAGGCTCGAAAAGAAAGGTACTTTCTTATCTTAAAAAATATCCAATTACTTTAATTGCAATAGGAAATGGTACAGCTTCTCGTGAAACAGAGCAATTTATAGTAGATTGCCTGAAAGAAGTAGAGGGTGAAGTAGCATATGTTATTGTCAACGAAGCAGGTGCTTCTGTTTATTCAGCTTCCGAAACAGCGCGAAATGAGTTTCCAGACCTTCAAGTGGAGCAACGAAGTGCAGTCTCTATTGCCAGAAGACTTCAAGATCCTTTAGCGGAGTTAGTAAAAATAGATCCAAAGGCAGTAGGGGTAGGGCAATACCAGCATGATGTTTCACAAAAAAAACTCTCGGAATCACTTTCTTTTATAGTAGAAACTGCTGTTAACCAGGTAGGGGTCAATGTAAACACAGCGTCAGCCTCCTTACTGCAATATGTTTCTGGTCTTTCTAAAACGGTTGCTGAAAATGTGGTGAATATGCGCAATGAACAAGGGCGCTTTACTTCAAGAGCTCAGCTTAAAAAAATTCCGCGTCTTGGAGCCAAAACATATGAGCAGGCAATTGGTTTCCTGCGTGTACCAGATGCAAAAAATCCTTTTGATGCAACAGGAATTCACCCAGAAAGCTATAAGGCAGCTGAACAGGTCCTAGAAATTGTAGGATTGAAGAAAGGCCAAATAGGTTCTAAGGTAGCAGAAGAAGCATTAAATAACATTTCTATAGAAGAAACTAGTAAGGAATTAGGAATCGGCGAAATTACTTTGAAGGATATTTTAGATGCACTTATTAAGCCTGCACGTGATCCACGCGAAGCTTTCCCACAGCCTATACTAAAGAAAGATGTCTTGAAGTTAGAGGATTTAAAGGCTGGAATGGAGCTTCAAGGAACTGTTCGTAACGTAGTAGACTTTGGAGCCTTTGTAGATATTGGTGTTAAACAGGACGGACTTGTACATATATCCAAGCTTAAAAAAGGATTTGTAAAACATCCCCTAGATGTAGTTTCCCTTGGAGATATCGTTACAGTTTGGGTAGAACAGTTCGATGCTAACAAAGGTAGAATCGCATTAACTATGCTTCCGCCGGAACAACAAGTGTAATAATAAGAGTGTCCAATGATAGAATCATTGGACAAACTCTTTTATTTAGGAGAGGTAATATGACAGATGAACAATTGAGTGAATTAGTAAGTAAAATCTCAAAAGAGATTTTTGGGAAAGAATTTCGACATAAAGCCTGTTTTAATAAAAGACTCCGCAGTACTGGAGGCAGGTATATGTTAAGAACTCATATAATTGAAATAAATCCTCTTGTTCTAGAAAAGCATGGAATGAAAGAATTAATAGGAGTGATCAAGCATGAGTTATGTCATTATCATTTACATATAGAAGCAAAAGGCTACAAACATCGAGATGCAGATTTTCGCCAGCTTCTAAAACAAACAGATTCCCCCAGATTTTGTTCCACTTTAGTAGAGCCTAAAAGGCAACCACGTACTAAAGTTTACATGTATAAATGCTCAAAATGTGGGTTGTTATATAGACGGAAAATTCGAGTAAATACTCACAAATTCAAGTGTGGCAAGTGTTTTGGCGACTTAGTTTTAAGCTCTTCAAAAAAAATATAAGAAATTTGATGAAAAGTGTTGACGTTTGTCCAAACCCTCTCTATAATAGAAAAAGTCGAGTAAAACAAAACGACAAAAATTATTCCGAAGTAGCTCAGTGGTAGAGCAATCGGCTGTTAACCGATCGGTCGTAGGTTCGAGTCCTACCTTCGGAGCCATATAACTTACATAGGCCCCTTGGTCAAGCGGTTAAGACACCGCCCTTTCACGGCGGTAACACGGGTTCGAATCCCGTAGGGGTCACCATTTAAATTTAATAAAACATACATAGGTCCCGTGGTGTAGCGGTTAACATGCCTGCCTGTCACGCAGGAGATCGCCGGTTCGATCCCGGTCGGGACCGCCATGTTGGGGTATAGCCAAGCGGTAAGGCAACGGATTTTGATTCCGTCATGCCCTGGTTCGAATCCAGGTACCCCAGCCATTTCGTTTCGTGAGCCATTAGCTCAGTTGGTAGAGCATCTGACTTTTAATCAGAGGGTCGAAGGTTCGAGTCCTTCATGGCTCATCATTATTACAATAATTGTTGACAGACTCTTGCGAGTGAGTTATAATAGAGTTCGTCCCATTTTATAACTAAGCGGTCGTGGCGGAACGGCAGACGCGCTAGGTTGAGGGCCTAGTGGGGGATAACCCCGTGGAGGTTCAAGTCCTCTCGGCCGCACCAAGCAATGTCTCTTACTAAGCGCCCGTAGCTCAATTGGATAGAGCGTCTGACTACGGATCAGAAGGTTGTGGGTTCGACTCCTGCCGGGCGCGCC
>NZ_JACSQO010000014.1 GCF_014836595.1 Psychrobacillus faecigallinarum
GCTCATTTTGTTTTGCTGGCATCATCATTAAATGATGTCAAAAATTGTTTTGCGTCAATACAACCGAAGTTGTTTGAAGCTATATGTCTTAACGTTTTGCATGTTCAGTTTTCAATGTTCATTTTTGCGTTGTCGTTTTTTGCGACTTCTCTAATTTATCACCATTCAACTGGCTAGTCAAGAAGTTTTTTAAAAAACTTTTTTTATTAATTTTCTGCTGTTTTTTAATTCGTTTTTGACGACGCTTATTATAATACCGCATATTTAATGTATATGTCAACAAAAAACGAGCATTTTTTTATTTCGTTTTTTGTTGACCTTTTTTTACTCTTTAACTTTGTAGTATCTATGCAGAATATGGCTGCTTTTAGTAGGTTGTTTTTCTATTAGAATTAATCCTTTATCGACCAAGAATTCTATAAATACTTCAAGGTCAACGGAATAGTTTTTTAATTCCTCTTGTTCATGAATCTCTTGTATCGTCCAATACTCTTTAGAAGAAAGTACTTCGATTATATGCCGTGCCCCATCCTTTGTTCTTGAATGAATTAAGAAGTCACTCGCTAAAAATAAAAGTTCTAATCTTTTCTCTAATGTTTCTCCACTCGACACTAACTCATCGTACAATTTATATATAGAAGGATCTAATTGCTTTACTTGCTTCCACACCATAACCTCCGGGTGCATCCCCTTTTCAATAATAGCTAATCTAGCTAGATGATGCAGTGAGTTTACAATATGATTATAAGCATCTAGATAATTTAATTGCTCAAAGAATACTTTAGCTTGCATATAGCTTCTACTAAGCTTTGCAAATTCTATTCCCATTCTTACATTTCGGCCGTTTACCGGGAAATCCTGTAATTCCTTTTTAAGGTTTTCTACATATTCATTTCGATCAAATATTACTCTCCCATTGATCATCCAGCCCACTAACTTAGGATTGGCTCCTACTATAAACCATTTTCTAATTTGTTTTTCCGTAATAATATGCAATGCTGCCTTTTTGTCGTTATACGTATAATGCTTAGTAAAAACCGGAATAGGAGAATCTTTAGTTATAATGAACAATATGGAATCAAAGGTATCAGTAATAGGACTGACTTCTTCTATTTTTTCTATTAATATTATGCCTAATGTATTTGAATCACTGGCTCTTTCTTGATAGATAGGTCTTAACAACGCTTCCAATGTGAAAGCCTCCTTTATTAACTTATGTATTATTCTTCGACAATAATTTGATATTTCCTCTTTAAACTTTAATAACATTCCTTTATAAAAAAATATGTTATAGTGTAGGTATAATTAGGAGGCTAAAAAATGAAACCCTATAAAAACAAAATAAATCGAATTCGTTCCTTTGCTCTTGGTTTAATATTCTTTGGCTTTATTATCATGTACGGGGCTATCTTCTTTAGAGAGAACGCTATCTTAGTAACAATATTTATGACACTTGGGTTACTTTCTATTATTGGAAGTACAGCTGTATATGGATGGATAGGTTTATTATCTACTAAAGCCGTTCAAGTAGTATGCCCCAACTGTGGAAAACACACGAAAGTTTTAGGACGAGTAGATATGTGTATGTATTGCAAAGAACCACTTACATTGGATCCTACTCTTGAAGGTGAAGAATTTGATATTAGCTACAATAGAAAGAAATAATCCCTGCACTTTGCTTTTAAGCAAGGTGCTTTTTTATATTAACATAGTATACTCATATAGAGTGAAATGAAACGAAGTCTTCTTTCTCTACTCTCCATATTGCAAGCATCGCATTATTAGCATCATCATGATAACCAGCACCTCTGTTTCTTAGAAGATATAGAAACTCCTCACTTTTTAAATTAGCCAACACTAATCAATTGGAATGGATATCGACGATTTCTTACTATGTATTGTAAATCAAAATAATTTTCCCCATTTACTCTGCGTACCTTTCCTATTTAGGTTAAATAAAATAGTCTAGGTGGCTTTGAGAACTAATTTCTCCATTTGTTTAGGCAGTCATCGACCTTGTACTATTCCCGTGTTTAATTACCTATACGTATCAATTATTTTTCACTTTATTGTATTGTTTTATTTTTAAGAATAAAATTAATCAAAATATTTGTAGTTGACGGATAATTAATACTACTTTAGACTTAAAGCGAAAGAAGTGGAGGGTACCATTATGTCTATTAGAAAAAAACTGAACTTTTCCTTTTTATCTATTTTCTTTTTATTACTTATCACTTTAGGGGTAACATTCCTACAATTACTATCTATTGAAGAAAAATTTGATTATGCATTAGATAATCGTGTACAACAACAGCTCTTAACGGACGATATTCAAACAGAGCTTGGTATGCAAGGACTTTACATAAGAGCTATGATTTTAAATAATACAGATAAGGCAAAGGACTCCTTAGTTATGCATCAAGATTTGTTGAATGAGGCAATTCTAAATTTAGAAAATTTGGCTTCATCAGACACAATGAAGGGCTATTTGAGTGATATCCATAAACATAACGACGCGTTTAACACTGCTGCTACAGAAGCTATGGACGCATTAAACAAGGGAAACAAAGACAGTGCGTTACAAATAGTAAATAATGACGCTCAAATAGCAAATGAAGGTGTTTTAGCCACAGCACTCAAAATAAATGAATATCAAGAAGGTCAATTAAAGGTAATTACAGATGAGACTAAACAGGTAGTCAAAAATACAATTATTTTTAGTCTGGCGATACTTGCTATTAGTATTATGGTCGCTTCTGGAATTTCTATATTTATAAAAAAATCCATTACTATTCCTCTTGTGAAAGTAGCAAGGGCAACTGAGATTATAGCGAATGGTGACTTAACAGCACCTGATATTAATAGCCAAGCAAAGGATGAAATAGGTGATCTAGCTAAATCCTTTAATAAAATGAAATCTAACCTGAAAGATCTAATCATTAGCTTACATGAAAATGCCAATCATTTATCGAGTGTATCTGAGGAGCTTTCTGCTAGCACAGAGGAAGTGACCATTGCGTCTACGGATGTGGCAAATCGTGTGGAAATGACTGCCGAAGGTGCACAAAGCTCTGCAAGATCTGCCAAAGAAAGTGCGACTGCTATGGATGAGACTGCTGCCGGAGTGCAACGTATTGCTGAATCTACCCAAATTTTACATAGCAATGCATCAAACACAATTGAGTTTGCTAGTAAGGGTGAAGAAATATTAAAAACAGCCAAAGAACAAATGCAACTGATTTATGATTCATCTAATGAAACGAATCAGCTTATTAAAAAATTAAGTGAGCAATCCCTTGAAATTGAGAATATCACAAAAGTTATTACAGCTATCTCTGAGCAAACAAACTTACTTGCCTTAAACGCTGCTATTGAAGCTGCTCGAGCAGGAGAACATGGAAAAGGATTTGCAGTAGTTGCCGATGAAGTAAGGAAACTTGCTGAGGAATCTAAACAGTCTGCTAGCCAAATAGTATCCTTAATTATAGAAATTCAAAAGGATACAAAAAATGTGGAAAAATCCGTTTTGGTCGGACTTCAAAATGCTGAAGAAGGTGTGGAAGTAATTAACGAGGCCAATACTTCCTTCCTATCAATTGCTAGCTCCATTGAGCAAG
Organism: Psychrobacillus faecigallinarum; assembly: GCF_014836595.1. GTDB lineage: Bacteria > Bacillota > Bacilli > Bacillales_A > Planococcaceae > Psychrobacillus > Psychrobacillus faecigallinarum. Next base: position 3,618 of record NZ_JACSQO010000014.1, read on the forward strand.
TTACCTACCAGATAGAAGATATTTCAGCTACATCTGAGCAAATCTCAGCAAGTGCTGAAGAAGTTGCAGCATCAGTAGCTGAAATTGCCAGCCATACGATAGAAGCATCCTCCCAGACCGAAATGATCTCTGCTGCTGTAGAGGAACAGACAGCAACCATGCAGGAAATCAACACAGTGGCGCAGGACTTAACAGAAAAAGCAGTGGATTTAGAACAACTTATTGGCCGCTTTAAAATTTAGACAAAATAAAAACCGAGCGAATATACGCTCGGTTTTTTATTGGACTTTAGTTGCTTGTTCCTTACATGTAGGACACGAACCGTAAATCTCCATTCGGTGAGAACTAACATCAAAACCGGTCAAATGAGAGGCAAGATGCTCTACTTCATCTAATCCTGGATAATGGAAGTCAACTATTTTACCGCAAGAATTACAAATCATATGGTAGTGGTCATTTGTGATGAAATCAAAACGACTTGAATTATCGCCATATGTTAATTCCTTTACTAAGCCCGCTTCTCTAAACACACGTAAGTTGTTATAGACAGTAGCAACGCTCATGCTGGGAAATTTACTTTCAAGCGCTTTATATATATCGTCCGCAGTGGGATGTGACATAGATTGAATAATAAATTCCAGAATCGCATGGCGTTGAGGCGTTATACGTACACCGGTTGATTTCAATGTATCCAAAGCGTCTCTTAAATGTACTTCCGTCATCGCTATGCACCTCTCTTTATAATCATTATTAAATGATAAGTTTATAATAAGTATAAAGAAGAAATACTATCGCTGTCAAATTTTTCGACTATTAACATAGTATTAATACACTTTAGTATCCTCGTGAAACGTCTATAACATTTTCAAAATTGCTTTCTTCATTTAAATAGGAAGTTAAATTTCTAGAGAAAATTTCAAGTGCTCTCACCACATATTGAGAGGAGTGACTAGAGATATGTGGGGAGATGATTACATTTGGCATACTCCAAAACGGATGATCACTTTCAAGTGGTTCCTTTGCAAAAACGTCTAATACAGCATAGGCTATACAATTATCCTCCAAGGCTTGTTTCAAATCCTGCTCTTTCAATAAGTCCCCACGTCCGTAATTCATAAAAATAGCACTCTCTTTCATAGATTTGAAGTGCTCGTATGTTAACAGTCCTCTCGTTTCTTCAGTGCTAGGAAGTATGGAGATTACTATATCAGCTTTTGGTAATACCTCTTTTAATGACTTGAAGGATACCATCTCATCCATATAAGATGCTGTTTTTCCACTACGATTGCAACCAATTGTGTGTACTCCAAATGCTTGTAACAGTCTTCCTACTTCTCCTCCAATTGCCCCCGGCCCTATTATTAATGCTGTTGATCCATAAAGCTCCGATGAGGGAACTCTTTTCGACCATTCTGCCTTTTTCTGATTTTCAGCTATGAGAGGCAGGGACTTTTTAATAGAAAGTATATGAGCCAAAATGGATTCGGCCATAGGTGTTTTATGAATACCTCTCACATTTGTGAGAAGTATGTTCCTTTGGGCTATTTCTTGTAAAGGCATTTTTTCTAAACCTGCTGAGGCAACCATAACCCATTTCAGTTTTTTAGCACCTTCTATATGTGAAGGTTTAAGGTCCTCCCCATACGTCACAAAAACACTAGCTGTTTTAAGTTCATTCTCATTTAAGTCCTTATGGAAGATAAAATCTACTTGGGGAAAGCGATTGATCAAGCTTAATCGCTGCTCCTCCTTCGGTAAAAAGGAAAATAATATTTTCATCTATTTATTCACCAGCTTTTACTAAGGATTTTAATGTATGTAGCACTTCTTCTACGTGATCTTTTACTTTAACCTTTCTCCACTCCTTCACCACTGTCCCAGTTGGATCGATCAAAAAGGTTGTACGTTCAATTCCCATATATTCTTTCCCAAAGTTTTTCTTCAATGCCCATACTCCGTATGCCTCTGAAACTTCATGAGTATCATCGATCAATAAAGAAAAAGGTAGTCCATGCTTTTCTATAAATTTTGTATGGGCCTTCTCACCATCTGCACTTACTCCAAGAATGACTGCATTTAAATCAGAAAAATCTTCATAGGCGTCTCTAAACTCACATGCTTCCGTCGTGCAGCCCGGTGTGGAGTCTTTAGGGTAAAAGTACAAAATGACATACTGCTTTCCAGCAAAGTCTTCCAATGATACGACTTCACCCTTTTCATTTTTTAATGAAAATTTAGGTGCGGCCATTCCTTCTAATTGTTCCATCAAAATCCCTCCTCTAATATTAGTTATATCGTAACGAACTTTATAAGTATGTTCAATTTCTTTAGCCTTTTTCCTCTTATTTGTCTAAAATATTAAAAGTAACCACTATGACTAGAAGTTTTAGGAAAGACAAGTTATAATTTTCATCTTACATACATTCAATAATGGAGGTAGAACATTGAAACATACACAATCTGAACAAATACAGGTACATGCATTAGAACATATCGTTGGAGGAGTAAACAGCCCTTCCCGCTCCTATAAAGCAGTTGGAGGCGGAGCACCTATTGTCATGGAAAGAGCAGAAGGTGCATACTTCTATGATGTAGATGGAAACAAGTATATCGATTACTTAGCAGCCTACGGTCCTATTATTACCGGACACGCTCACCCGCATATTACAGAAGCTATTACAAAGGCGGCCCAAACAGGCTTATTATATGGTACCCCAACAAAGCATGAGGTTACATTCGCTAAAATGCTAAAAGATGCTATACCTTCAATGGATAAAGTGCGCTTTGTTAACTCAGGGACGGAAGCAGTAATGACTACAATACGAGTTGCACGTGCCTATACAGGAAGAACAAAAGTAATGAAATTTGCTGGCTGCTATCACGGGCACTCTGATTTAGTTTTAGTTGCAGCAGGCTCTGGCCCAGCAACTCTTGGAACTCCCGATTCTGCCGGAGTACCTCAATCTATCGCAAAAGAAGTTATAACGATTCCATTCAATGATCCTCAGGCATACAAGGATGCTATGGAAAAGTGGGGTTCTGAATTAGCCTGTATTTTAGTGGAACCTATTGTAGGTAATTTTGGAATGGTGGAGCCTAATGAAGGATTTTTAGCGCTAGTTCACGAAATTGCAAAAGAAAAGGGAGCTCTTGTTATCTATGATGAAGTAATTACAGCATTCCGCTTCCATTATGGAGCTGCATCTACTATGCTTGGCCAAATACCGGACTTAACTGCATTGGGTAAGATTATTGGCGGTGGACTTCCGATTGGTGCATATGGCGGTAAGAAAGAAATTATGGAGCAGGTAGCACCACTTGGACCTGCTTATCAGGCTGGAACAATGGCTGGTAATCCTGCGTCAATGCAAGCAGGAATTGCTTGTTTAGAAGTTCTTCAGGCTCCCGGTTTATATGAAGAGCTAGATAGATTAGGTGCATTGTTAGAGAAAGGAATTTTAGATGCAGCTAAGAAAAATAATATTACAATTACAATCAATCGCATAAAAGGTGCACTTTCCGTTTATTTTACCGATGTAAAGGTTGAAAACTACGAACAGGCAGAAGCTAGTGATGGTGAGATGTTCGCTAAATTCTTCAAGCTTATGCTTGAGCAGGGTATCAATCTTGCACCTTCTAAATACGAAGCTTGGTTTATTACTACAGCTCACACAGAAAATGATATAGTAGAGACAATTAATGCTGTAGACAATGCTTTTGCTCAACTAAATAAATCAAAGTAATAAGGTTAACGAAAGGATAGGATGGAATGAAATTAGGCGCACGCATATTTAAAACTGGAGTTGCTATAGTATTTTCCTTGTTTATAGCTGAACTACTTCAGCTTCCTAGTCCTGTCTTTGCAGGAATAGCAGCAATTTTTGCGATACAACCATCTATCTATAGATCCTACTTAACCGTTATTGAACAAATACAATCTAACCTAATTGGAGCAGCTATAGCAGTCATTTTTGCATTAGTTTTTGGCAATCATATTATTGCTGTTGGCTTTGCTGCAATTGTCGCCATTTCCATCATGCTCAAATTTAAGCTAGAAAAAACTGTTTCGTTAGCATTAGTTACTGTGATAGCTATTATGGAGATACAAAGCGATGAATTTTTAACCTTTGCACTGATTCGATTTTGTACCATTCTCGTTGGGGTAATTTCAGCCTTTGTCGTAAATCTAGTATTTCTTCCACCTAAATTTGAGACAAAGCTTTTTAACTCTATTCATTACACACAGGATGAAATTATAAGATGGATTAGAATCGCTTCCAGAAACGCGGCCGATCATCAGTCTAGTAAGCAGGCAATAAGTCAGCTAAAAGGTAGACTAGAACGAATCGATCAAATATACTCCTTTTTTAAGGAAGAAAGAGTATATACAAAAAAAGCAACACATTCAAAAGGTAGAAAAGCAGTCGTTTATCGCGAGCTCATCGAGATTTCATACAATAGCTTAGAAGTATTAAAAAGATTGCATCTCCATGAAAATGAATTAAATGACCTTCCAGAGCATTTTAGAATGATGATAACAGAAAGATTAGATTCACTTTTGACTTATCATGAGCAGCTCCATTTGAAATTTATTGGCAAGCTTAAAGCAGATCACATGGAATGGCACGGTCCAGAGGCATTTATTCAAAGACAAGAGGTTATGAATATATTCGTCCAACAAATTGCCTTAACCCAAATAGAGGAGGAGTTCTCTACGTACCATCTCCTGCATTTACTTTCTTCTATTTTAAAATATGAAGAACAGCTAGAGCATGTGGATAAGCTCATAACTGCTTATCAGAACTTCCACAGTAAGGAATTAACTGTACAGATTGAGGAAACTCCTTATTAAAACTAAAAAACACGTATCTCCATTTGGCAATGAGTGCCATTAGGAGATACGTGTTTTTTAGTTTTTCATTCTTGGATCCAATGCATCCCTTAAGCCATCACCCATAAGGTTAAAACCAAGGACTGTTAACATGATAGCAAGTCCTGGGAAAATCATTGTCCACGGTGCTGTTCGGAGGTGGTTTCGTGCATCCGCTAGCATTTTGCCCCACTCGGGTGTTGGTGCCTGTGCTCCCAAGCCTAAGAAACCTAGTGCGGCAGCCTCTATAATTGCAGAAGCAATGGCCAAGGTTCCAGCCACAATAACAGGTGCCATAGAGTTAGGTAAAATATGCGAGAAAAGGATACGAAAATCCTTCATACCAATTGCCTTAGCAGAGGTTATGTATTCCTCTTCTTTAATACTTAACACTTTTGATCTGATGAGTCGCCCGAAGTTAGGAATATTGATGATTGCAATCGCAATCAAAGCATTTTGCAAAGAAGGACCTAACACAGAAACTACTGCAATCGCTAGAAGAATGCTAGGAAAAGCAAGTAGAATATCAAAGATACGGGAGATAATCATGTCAACCCATTTCCCGTAGTAGCCGGCTACTATTCCCAATATACTTCCTATAATGACAGAGCCGATTACTGAGGAAAAACCTACCCATAGAGAAATTCTAGCCCCATGCACAATTCGAGAGAATATATCTCTGCCAAAATCATCCGTGCCAAACCAAAACTGACTAGATGGTGCTAAAAGTCGATGTTTCGTCATGGATTGTTCATCAATGCCCTGTGGGACCAGAAAAGGTCCTATTAGTGCGACTACTATAAAGAAAAATACGATAAAAGTGCCGACAAGCGCCACCTTGTTTTTCCGGAAACCTCTCCACGCTTCTTTCCAAGGACCAGCTGATATGTCCTTTTCGGTAGCCAATAAATTATCCGGTGCTTTTGGAACCATTTGGGTCATCATCATCTCTCCTTTTAGTCATACTTGATGCGTGGATCAATTAATCCATATAAAATATCAACGAATAAATTGATCATAACGAATATAAAAGCAACTACTAATATTCCAGATTGAATAACAGGGTAATCACGGAACTGAATGGCATCGTAAATATAGCGACCAATTCCCGGCCATCCAAAGATGGTTTCTGTCAATATAGCTCCTCCTAAAAGTAAGCCCATTTGAAGACCGATTACTGTTAAGACTGGAATGATGGCATTTTTCAAAGAATGCTTATATACTACCCAAAACATTTTTTGGCCTTTAGCTCTTGCTGTTCGTACATAATCCGCTCTCATAACCTCTAGCATACTAGATCTGGTCATTCGAGCAATAATAGCCATTGGAATAGTAGCCAAGGCAATACTAGGTAATAACAAATGCTTGAGAACAACACCAAGCTGATCAAAACGGCCATTAATAATAGTATCAATTACATATAAGTTGGTGACTGCTGAAACTGGGTCTCTTGCTTCCTGCCTCCCACCTGTTGGAAGCCAGTGTAATTCTACGGCAAAAATCCATTGCTCCATTAACCCCAACCAAAATATTGGCATCGAAACACCTATTAAAGCTAGTACCATTGCTAAGTAATCGAACCAAGAGTTCTGGAACCATGCAGATATAATTCCCGCGTTTACCCCTATAATAACTGCTATTAGAATTGCAAAGAACGCTAGCTCAAACGTAGCAGCAAGATACGGCCATATTTCAGAAGCTACTGGCTTAACAGTTCGCATCGACTCACCAAGATCACCTTGAAGAAGACCAAATAAATAATCAAAATATTGCACATACCAAGGATTATTTAAGCCTAGGCTTTCTCTTAGTGATTCAATAGCATCCTTAGAAGCTAATTGTCCCAGAATAACCTGTGCTGGATCACCTGGGATAGCACGAATAATCATAAAAACTAAAAAAGTCATACCAAGCAATACTGGTATAAGCTGCAACAGCCTCTTTCCAATATAGTGAAGCATGTTTTTTCACCCTCTTCATCTTAAAATATGAAATACAAGCTTCTCTCTTTGACCTGACAATTAAAATACTTCTTATCCTTTAAAAGAGGAAGGAATCAAGAAGATTCCCTCCCCCATCAGTCTTTACTTAAAGTCAACGTTTCCTAATTTGTCTGAGCCAGTTGGATGTGGTGTGAAGCCTGTCAATTCTGCTTTACCAGCAAGTAATGGTGTTGAGTGAGCAAGTGGAACCCATGGTGCATCTTCAAATATTATTTCTTGAGCTTGTTTATATAATTCAATACGTTTGTTTTCGTCTACCTCTGATTGTGCTTCGATTAGAATTTCGTGTAATTGGTCATTGCTATAGTACGTGTAGTTATTACTTTCGATATTATCTTTGTCTAGCAATACATAAAGGAAATTATCCGCATCCCCGTTATCACCAGTCCATCCAAGTAAGAAAGCATCAGCTTCTCCTAAACGAGCTTTTTCTAAATATGTTGCCCATTCATAAGAAACGATTTTTGCATTGATGCCTACTTTTTCTAAGTTATTTTTAATTGCTTCTGCGACCTTTGCTCCGTCTGGCATATAAGGTCTTGGAACCGGCATAGCCCATAGCTCCATATCAAAGCCATCTGCTAATCCAGCTTCTGCTAAAAGTTCCTTTGCTTTTTCTGGATCATATTCGTAACCAGGAATATCGTTATTGTAGCCACTAATAGAAGAAGGCATAGGGTTTTTAGCGATTTCAGCTCCGCCCTCAAAGAAAGCATCTACAATTGCTTGCTTATCGATAGCATAATTCATTGCTTGGCGTACTTTTACGTTGTCAAAAGGCGGTCTAGTATTCGTTAGACCTAAGTAACCAACGTTCATGGACGGGCGCTCATACAGTTGTAGAGTAGAATCACCCTCAACTGTTTTACGATCAGACGGATTTACTCCATCAGCCAAATCAATGTCTCCAGCTAGTAGGTTGTTTAAGCGTGCTGCGTTATCCGGAATAGCACGGAATACAACTTTATCAAGCTTAGGCATACCATCTACCCAGTAATCTTCATATTTTTCAATTGTAATGGAATCATTTCGTTTCCATTCTACGAATTTGAATGGACCTGTTCCTACTGGATTATCTCCAAATTTCTCTTCATCTTTTTCAAATGCCGTTGGGCTTGCTATTCCGAATGGACTCATAGCAATATTTTTTAAGAAAGGAGCTTGTGGACGTTTAAGTTTAAATACTACTGTGTAATCACCATCAGCAGTAACTGACTCAATTACATGTCCTTCATCGCCTGCATATCCTCCAAACATAGAGCCATAGTAATAGAATTTTTCCTCTGAGCCATTAGCCCAGCGTTCAAAGTTTTTCACAACAGCCTCAGCATTAAAATCTGTACCGTCGTGAAATTTAACTCCTTCTTCTAAAGTAAATGTATAAGTTAAACCGTCATCAGATGTTACCCATTCTTTGGCAAGGCCTGCTTGAATAGTAGTATCTTCTTCACCAAAATTTAATAGTGTTTCAAATACATTTTGTGTAACTTTAAATGATTCACCGTCAGTTACTATAGCAGGATCTAGAGAAACAGAGTCTCCCCCTCGACCAAACACTAATACTTTATCCCCTGATGATGAGGAGGATTCTCCTTTTTTATCTCCTCCGGTTTCATCACTTGAACAAGCAACAATTGTAAAAGCAGCAAATATCATTAAAAACATAAAAGACAATAATTTCTTTTTTCTCACATGGACCCCTCCAAATTTATATTATCAATGCTGGACTGCCTCATTATAAAGATGGCAGGCAACAAAATGACTGTTCTTAACTTCCTCTAGCTTCGGTTTAATGGTTGTACAAACGTCCATTTTAAAAGGACAACGTGTATGGAATGTACAGCCTGTAGGAGGGTTAGAAGGGCTTGGAATATCTCCTTCTAATATAATTTGCTCCCTTTGAAATTGTGGATCAGGTACTGGCACAGCAGAGAGAAGTGCTTTTGTATAAGGGTGCAGCGGCTCTGCATACAAATTCTCACTAGGTGCAAGTTCGACCATTCTACCTAAATACATAACCCCTACTCGGTCGCTAATGTGACGGACCACTCCTAAATCGTGGGCGATAAATATATAGGTCAGTTTTAACTCCTTTTGCAAATCCTGCATAAGATTTAAAACTTGAGCTTGAATGGATACATCGAGTGCAGAAACGGGCTCATCCGCTATAATCAGCTTTGGATTGGTCATAAGTGCTCTAGCGATTCCAATACGCTGTCTTTGTCCACCACTGAACTGGTGAGGATATCGTTTTGCGTGATAGCTGCTCAATCCTACAATTTCTAAAAAGTCATGAACCTTTTGTCTGCGAGTTTTAGGATCTCCGATTTGATGAACTATAAGCGGCTCCATTAAAATCTTCTCCACTGTATGACGAGGATTTAGAGAAGCATAAGGATCCTGGAACACCATTTGGATATCTCGTCTAACCTTGCGCATGGCCGAGTCTGAAATCTTCGTTAAATCCTTTCCTTCAAACATCACATTTCCTTCTGTTGGCTCTAGCAATCTCATAAGCATACGGCCTGTAGTAGATTTACCGCAGCCTGATTCTCCAACAATCCCTAACGTTTCTCCCTCATTCACAAAGAAAGATATGTCATCTACTGCTTTTACATAACCCACTTTTTTTGACAAAACACCCGAACGAATAGGAAAATATTTTTTCAGTCCGTCAACTTTTAACAGCGGCTCTGTCATAATCTGCAACCTCCTTAGAGTCATACAAGAAACATCTTGTTTTATGTCCCTCCGATGTTTCAAAAAGAGGAGGATTTTCCTGCAGACAGCGTTCGAATGCAAATTCACATCTTGCAGCGAATCGACAGCCCTGCTTTATAACTCCTGGCTTTGGTACATTACCAGGAATAGAATATAGTCGTTGCTTTTTATATCTCATGTCAGGCACTGATGCAAGTAGCCCCTTTGTATATGGATGCTGAGGGTTTTTAAAAATAGTGTCAACTAGTCCTTCTTCTACTACTTTTCCTGCATACATGACCACTACACGTTCACAGGTCTCGGCCACTACACCAAGATCATGAGTGATAAGAAGTACAGCTGTATTTAGTCTTTTATTCAGATCTCGCATTAGCTTTAGGATTTGTGCTTGGATCGTAACATCTAATGCTGTAGTCGGTTCATCAGCTATCAATACCTCTGGATCACATACAAGCGCCATTGCAATCATAACCCTTTGACGCATACCACCTGAAAGTTGGTGAGGGTAGTCCTTCATAAGTGCTTCTGCTCTAGGAAGACCAACAAGCTTGAGCATCTCAACCGCTCTGTCCTTAGCTTGTTTTTTACTCCATCCTTTTTTATGTAGGGTTATAGCTTCCATAAGCTGATTCCCAATTGTAAATAAAGGATTTAAAGAGGTCATCGGCTCCTGGAATATCATAGCAATCTCATTTCCTCTTACTTTTCTCATCTCTTTTTCAGAGAAAGTAGTTAAATCCTTGCCTTTAAATAAGATTTCTCCATTTGTTATTTTTCCAGGGGGACTAGGAATTAGACCCATAATTGATAGTGAGGTAACACTTTTACCACAGCCTGATTCGCCTACAATGCCTAAGATTTCCCCTTCTCTAACATGGAAATCTACATAATCAACAGATGGAATAACACCATCATCTGTAAAAAAGGAAGTTTGAAGACCTTTCACTTCTAATACTTTTTTTCCTTGTTCCATGATAACTCTCCTTTTTTACAAGACTATTTAAAATTTTCATTATATTTGTTCATATTGATATTTTACACATTTTAGCATTTTATGCAATACTTTTCGGACTATTTAAAACCTTCCCTATATTCAATAATCCATAAAAATAGTATAAAAAAACACCCAATAAGAACAAAATCGCCTTATTGGGTGTGTTTGTTAGTCCACAGTATCTAATTGTTGTATTTGAAATAAGTTATAATATACCCCTTTGTCCTTCATGAGTTTAGCATGAGAACCTTCCTCTGCTAATTCTCCATTTTCTATAACAAATATTTTATCTGCGTGCGTTATTGTGGAAAGTCTATGTGCTACGATAATTGTTGTTCGATTTTGTGCCAAACGCTCTAAAGAATCTTGAATTAAAGATTCGCTCTCTAAATCTAATGCTGAAGTCGCCTCATCTAGAACCAATATCGTTGGATTTTTTAAAAATACACGTGCAATTGCGACACGTTGCTTTTGACCTCCTGAAAGCTTAACTCCACGCTCTCCAACCTTTGTTTCGTATCCATCAGGCAGTTCCATAATGAAGTCATGTGCATTAGCAGCTTTTGCCGCCTCTATTACTTCTTCATCACTTGCATCTGGTTTACCCATTAAGATATTCGATTTTACGGAGTCACTAAACAAAATATTATCCTGTAGGACAATTCCTATTTGTTGTCTAAGCGATTCAATCGTCACGTCGCGAACATCTTTTCCATCGATTTGTACGCTACCTGATGTCACATCATAAAATCGGGGAATCAGGCTAATAATAGTGGACTTACCCCCACCACTCATCCCGACAAATGCAACTGTTTCACCAGCATTTACTCTAAGGTTTATATTATTAAGGATAGTTTGACCGTCTTTTTCATATTGGAAGGAAACATTGGAAAAGGTTACTTCCCCATATGTATTGCCTAACTTTTTAGCTTCAGGTTTATCGACAATATCATATTTCTCATCCATCAACTCAAATACTCGATCCATAGAAGCAAAGGATTGTGTTAATGTTGTTGAAGAATTAACTAATCGTCTTAAGGGACTATAAAGGCGCTCAATGTAAGCTATGAACGCAGCCATCGTTCCTACAGATAATCTTCCATGAATAGCCTCATATCCAGCGTAAGCAATTACTAATAGTGGAGCAATATCCGTAATAGTATTAACTACAGCAAATGCTTTTGCGTTCCATATCGTCTGATCCACTGCTTTATCTAGAAATTCTCCGTTCGTCTCATTGAATAATTTTTGTTCATGTTTTTCGAGTGTAAAGGTTTTAATAATACTCATCCCTTGGACACGTTCATGAAGATAGCTTTGTACTCCTGCAAGAGCCTGGGATCTCTTTCTTGTTAAATCACGAAGTCTTCCAAAAAAGAATTTAACACTGAATGCGTAGAACGGAAATGCTATTAAGGTAACTAATGTTAGCTTGACATTCATTGTCAACATAATGCCGATAGCTATTAGAATGGTAGCTAGATCAAGCCAGACATTCATCAAGCCAATCATAACAAAGTTTTTTGTTTGTTCTACATCATTAATAACGCGAGAAATCACTTCTCCTGCACGTGTGTTGGAATAGTATTTTAAGCTGAGTTTTTGAAGATGTATATATAGCTTTTGACGTATATCATACAAAATTTTATTGCTGACTAATTGTGCCAAATATTGTCGATAATACTCGATTGGTGGACGAACGATTAAGAATACCAATGCGGTACCACCAAGCCAATAAATCAGTTGTTGGATTTTCTCATCCGTTGACATATCGCCGCCAATAATATCATCAACGACAATCTTAATCAATACAGGTATAAATAGTGGAATTGCAAATTTAATAACCCCAATAACAATTGTCAGGAATATTTGCCAATTATAAGGTTTTACAAATTCCATATATCTTTTCATGGTACTCACAAAATTACTTCCTTTCTTAAAACGGAAGAACCTGTTGTAAATCAACAGGTTCTTCAACTATTCATTCAGCTGTTTATAAAAATGATAACGACTTGTCCATGCCTCTATAAAGTCGGGAGCAAACGGCCCTCTTCTTTGCTTAATCCAAGAAATTAGTTTTTCTATATTTCGCTCAAGAATAGCATCCATCTCATCTGGATAATTCATTTCTCTTTTATGCTGTTCGTATTCATCCTCATCTAAAATAGTGTAGGTCATGTCTGGAAAGACCTTCACATCTAGATCATAATCAATATATTTTAACCTTTGATTGTTGTAGACAAATGGCGAACTAATGTTGATGTAGTAATATACGCCGTCTTCTCGAAGCATACAAATAATGTTAAACCAATGCTCTGCATGAAAGTAACAAATGGAAGGCTCTCTTGTAATCCATGTTCGGCCATCTGCCTCTATTACAAGAGTACGTTCGTTTGCACCTATCACAATATTCTTGGTGCCTTTTAAAACCATCGTTTCCTGCCAGACACGGTGGATACGGCCATTATGCTTGTAGCTGTGAATTTGAATAATTTCTCCTTCTGTTGGAATCGCCATGATTTAGCCACCTTTTCACCAAGCGCAAAATTGAATATTATACTTATTTCCCTATTATAGCAATCCATAGGAAAAAACTGTAGTAAAAAAATCAGCGAAGGCAAAATGCCCTCGCTGATTTTTGGTGAATCCATGTTATTTTGATTGGTTAGAAGAACCGTTCGAAAACTTCCCGCTAGCTTGTTGTTTTTTCATTTCAGCTTGACGGTTTTGCTCTTTAACTTGTTGAATTACAGTTTCTGAAGCAAACTCTTGTCTTTTGTTTGGTTGTTGACTGTTATTCTTTTTCATGGATTTCACCTCCGTACAAAATATATCATGTGCACTTTTGGAGATAATATTCATTTGAAATTTAAAAATGTTAAATTGAATTTTTTACTGCGGCGAACTGGAAGAAAGTAATTGATTTCCTCTCTATGCGGTCCAAATTAATGACCACATACTAACAATTACATTTTAATCGAACGTCCACCGTCCACTATAATAGTTTGTCCACGGATCATTGATGCGTCGTCGGATAGCAGGAACATTGCTGTTTTTACCATGTCTTCAATTTCAACCATTCGACCTGCCGGAGTGTTCAATCGAGCATCCTCTAATAATTGCTCTCTGTTTGGGAAATGCTTTAAAGCATCAGTATCTAATGCTCCACCGGAAACTGTATTAACTGCAATTCCTTTTTCAGCCAGCTCTACTGCCAAATATCGAGTGATAGACTCAATAGCAGCTTTAGATACACCTACTGTTGTATAGTTTTCTAAATATCTAATGGATCCTAATGAGCTAATGCCTAAAATTTTACCGCCATTTGGCATAAGCTTCGCAGCTTCCTGTGCTCCGAAAAGCATTGCTTTTGCATTAATATTCATCGTCCAGTCCCAATGGGATTCCTCTAATTCCATTATCGGTCGAAGAACGCCAGAAGCAGCATTACTAACGAAAATATCTAAACGACCGAACTCATCTTTGATTGTTTGGAACATCGCACGAAGCTTCTCTATATCTCCTACGTTTGCACGAATAAGCAAAGCTTTTTGACCTAAAGCTTCAATTTCTTGAACAGTTTCTAATGCAGCTGTTTTACTGCGAGCATAATTGACCACAATATCATAGCCATTTTTCGCAAGCTCGATGGCAATTGATTTTCCTAAACCCCTGCTACTACCTGTTACTAATGCTACCGGATTTGTCATGTGATACTCTTCCTTTCCTTCCATGCATTCCACATTTTTAATACGGGAATAGGCATTGGTTGATCGTTAACTTCTTCTATAGAATACCATTGGCTATTCAATGATATTTTTTTTTCGTTCATAAGCTTTGCTTCAAAGCTTTCGATTTCCCAAACAAGATGAGAAAAAATATGCTTAAATGCTATCAATTCTTTTCCTTTTTGAATTTCCACTCCATAGTCAAGCTCTACCACTTCCTCAACTGTATGGGTGGAAGTTGGTAGCTCAACCATAGGGAATTGCCACATATTTGCAAGCAATCCTTTAGAGGGACGCTTCTCTAACAAAATTTTACCATCATTTCGTTGAATCACTACTGCCTTCATTTTATGTAATTTTGTCTTTTTATTTATCGTTTTTATTGGCAATTCCTCTTGAACTCCCTCATAAAAAGCCGAACAATATTCTCGCACTGGACAAAGTAAACATTTGGGCTTCGTAGGAGTGCATATAATAGCCCCAAGTTCCATTAAACCTTGGTTGAAAGCTGAAGGGTTATCCTTAAACATCAAGTTCATAACAGCTTCTTCAAATATCTTTTTCGTCTTTTGTTTAGCAATGTCCTCTTTTATCAATAAAATTCGAGAGAGCACTCTCATTACATTTCCATCGACTGCATGCTCCGGAATATCATATGCAATGCTTAACACTGCTCCAGCCGTATAAGGTCCAACGCCCTTTAGCTTTGATATTTCCTTTCGGTTGTTCGGTACTACGCTATTATATTCTTCTACAACTTCCCTTACTCCTGCTTGCAGGTTACGGGCTCTTGAATAATAGCCCAAGCCTTCCCACTCTTTTAATAGTTCTCCCTCTTCCGCTTCTGCAAGTGATTCCAGAGAGGGATATTTAGAGATAAATCTCTCATAATAAGGGATAACTGTATCAACCTTTGTTTGCTGTAGCATTACTTCGGAGACCCAAATTTTGTATGGATCTTTTGTTTTTCTCCAAGGCAAATCTCGTTTTTCCTCTAAAAACCAGGATACTAGTGACTCACCAATTTGCTTATTATATAATTCGTTCACATTTAGATTCCTTTCCCTGCGATTATGGTATGTAATAATAGGGTATAACTTTAATAATTACTTTGTTAATTTATCTACTTTATCTTATGATTAAGATAACTTGTTTCCTAAAGGAGCTGGTCACACATGGATACAGGTACACATATCGTTATGGGTATTGCACTTGGTGGTTTGGCAATGGCAGATCCCGTCGTTACAAGTAGTTCTCTAACTACTACTGCAGTAATTGCAGGAACTATAATCGGATCTCAAGCCCCTGATATAGATACTGTTCTAAAATTAAGAAATAATGCAATCTACATACGCCATCATCGTGGTATTACCCACTCTATTCCAGCCGTTCTTTTATGGCCGTTACTTATATCTGGTGTATTGTGGTTAATTATCCCTGAAGCAAATTGGCTTCATCTTTGGCTTTGGACGTTTTTAGCAGTGTTTCTTCATGTCTTTGTTGATATTTTTAATTCATATGGAACTCAGGCATTGCGCCCCTTCTCTAAAAAATGGGTGGCATTGGGAGTCATAAATACATTCGATCCAATCATATTTGGCATTCATATACTAGGCCTATTATTATGGATGTTTGGATTTAATCCAGTACCTACATTCCTAACAATGTACGCTATAATCGCTATTTATTACATTTTACGCTTTGCGGTGCAAAGTGCTGTTAAAAATAGTGTAAGGAAAACGATTCCAGATACAACAGAAATTATTGTTGCTCCCACTATAAAATTTTTTCAATGGAGAATTGCAGCTAGCTCAGAGACCCATCATTATGTAGGTAGAGCATACGGACGTTCCATTACAATTTATGATAAGTTTGAACGAGAGGAAATTCCTGATTCTCCTTTAGTAGAGGCAGCGCTTAAAGATACAAACCTAAGTGCCTTCACTTCGTTTTCGCCTATTTACAGATGGGAAATAACAAAGTTCGAACATATTCACGAAGTACGTCTTATCGATTTACGTTATAGAAGTAATGATTATTATCCTTTTGTGGCAGTTGTGCACTTGAATGAAGACTTAGAGATTATCAACTCATACACAGGCTGGATATTCAGTGAAGATAAACTAAGAAAAAAATTAGACTTTTTACCTCATTAAAACAGAGACGCTAGGAATCCTATTCCTAGCGTTTAATCTGTATCCAGTAAATGCTTGTATTTTTCGTTCGTGGTGGCAAACTCATGCAATTGTCCGCCGTAGCCATCTATCCATTTTTTAATGACCATTTCTGTCACCGCTGCGCCTTTGTATTCATAACCTGCGCGCGCATAGGATGATTCAAAATCAGACCATAGTAATTCTATCCAAGCCCTTGCCTTTTCAAAGGACAGCTTATCATTTTTCTCTAGTAATAAATTTGTTAACTCATTTATTTTAGTTTCCATATTATTTTCCTTCCTCTAATGGCTCTAGTATAGAAATTGGTAATGCTTCCTCGTACTTATCTCCACCTAAACGATATCCCCAAGCAAATTTACCTTTTAAATATTCTACTTGAAAAAACATCCCTGGGTCCCCACTAATTCTATACATTTCTCCTGGTTTAATCGAATTGACATCAGTGAGGAAAGATTGAGCCATCATTGCTTTTCGTTCATATACTGCATACTCATTAACGATGCCTAATTGCTCTGCCTTTCTTGCCTTTTCTTTTAAGTTAGCAATTTCAGTTCGAAGCTCCTGCTCAGACATCTGACTATATTTTTTATTGTTCATCTAGTGCTTCCAACTCCTTCTTTTCTATATACAAATCTATATGCTCAGCAGGAAATCCTTTTAGGTAAAGTGCCTGTTTCACACGCTGTTTCAGATCAAAGCCACTATACTTGGAAGAATACTTCCTCCAGATTTTCTCTCCTTGAGTTGCAATTATGTCTAGCCATTCTTCATCTTTCTTTTCTAGCTCAAAGGAATCAATTGCTTGAGAAATGATGCTAAAGTTATAACCTTTTCTTTGAAGGTTTTCCTGCACCTTTTGTTTGATTTGCCGAGGGGTTTTATTTTGGTTTTGATTGATAATTTTTTCAGTTAGCTTTTTGGCAATAGAAACCTGTTCCTCTTCCGAGTATGTAGCAAGCACTTCCTCCTGAAGTTCCTTTTCTATGCCTTTTTTCTTCAGTTCCTGACGAATAGCAGCAGGGCCTTTCTTGCTACTATTTTTTTGAGTCTCAACTAAAGCCTTTGTAAAACTTTCATCATTTAGAAATCCGTGCTCATACAATTTACGAATAGCTTCTAACACGACAGCCTCGCCGAACTCACTATGTAATAGCTTTTGCTTTACCTCATGCTCACTTCTCATCCGATAGCTTAAATAATTGATGGCTTTATTATAAGCCTTTCGCACTTCATCATCAAAAACAATTTCATCTAAAGTGAAAGCCTCAATGACTTTTCCTTTAGTCAGTTGATATTTTATCAAGACTGCCTCGTCTACACTAAAGGCATACTTTTCATCCAAATATAAATTATACCGTTCATTATTCTTTTTTTGACGTCCTATTTTTGTAATAATCGGCATACGATAATCTCTCCATTCCACTTACTTCAAGTATAACGTATAAATTCATATGTGATAAATGATTGAACTGTTACTATAGTATAAAGAGGAGGCTGATTTAGATGAGAGTAGCAATAACTGGCGGAACTGGTTTTGTAGGAAGAGCTTTGACAAGGCTGTTGGAACATAAAGGACATGAAGTTATTATTTTATCGAGGTCACGCTCACAACAACAAGGTAACGTCACATACATTAACTGGCTTTCAAATGATACTAGACCTGAGGAATATTTGGAGGGTATTGATGCAATAGTAAATTTAGCTGGAGAATCGATTAATAACGGACGTTGGTCAGAAAAGCAAAAAGAAAAAATCTATGATAGCAGAATGCAAGCCACCAACGAAATAATTCGTATTATAGGAGTATTAGAGCAAAAACCAAAAGTATTAATCAATGCAAGCGCTATAGGAATTTACCCCGCTTCTAACGAGAGAATATATAACGAACGTTCTACTGAGAAAGGACATGACTTCTTAGCTAAAACAGTAGCTGATTGGGAGCAAAAAGCTTCCTCTGCTGAGGAATATGGAGTCCAAGTAGCTTTTGGGAGATTTGGAATTATATTAGGCAGAACAGAAGGAGCGCTTCCGTTAATGGCACTCCCCTACAAAATGTTTGTTGGCGGTCCTATAGGAAAAGGAGATAATTGGATGTCCTGGATTCATGTTCAGGATGTCGCTAATGCACTTTTATTTGCAATTGAGAACAATATAGGCGGACCTTTTAATGTAGTTGCCCCCGATCCTAAAAAGATGAATGAATTTAGTAAAACACTGGCGACCGTATTAAAAAGACCGCATTATTTTCCGGTTCCAGCATTTGCTTTAAAATTTGCACTTGGCGAAAAAAGCCAACTTGTCTTAGAAGGTCAAAAAGTACTTCCTGAAGTATTGATAGCAGCTGGATTCGCCTTCGACTTCCCTGATTTAGAAAGTGCCTTAAATGATATATATAAATAGTAAGTCCACTTGCATTATAGTAAAACTAACCAACTGGTAAAAATGAATAAATCCCATTCCCAAGTGCAATCTATTTTTAAAGAGATTGCGCTTTTTTGTGCAAACATTCATTAGAAAAGGAGCAAATAATTATGTGGAAGCAGCACGTAATAGGAATTATAATAGCAACCTTTATCATAAGCCTCGGCTTTTCCTATGAGCCATTTACGGCAGAAGCGAAGGAGATACATTGGGGATTTAAAAAAGCTCGAGATGAAGTTCCACCTGAGGCTGGAGCAGAACTAGATGCATTGTTAGAAAAACACGGGGCAATTTATAAAGGCCCTGCTGACAAGAAGATTATATACCTCACCTTTGATAATGGTTATGAGAACGGCTATACCGCTAGTATTTTAGATACATTAAAAGCAGAAAATATTAGTGCCACCTTCTTTTTAACAGGCCACTATCTAGAGAGTGCCACCCCACTCGTAAAACGTATGATTGAAGAAGGACATCAAATAGGTAACCATTCTTACGGGCATCCAAATCTTGCAAAAATGTCAAAGGATGAAATAAAAAAAGAACTACAGAAATTTGATAACCGTCTAAAAGAGCTTACTTCTTTAGAGAGAACTACTGTCACTAGACCTCCCGAGGGAATTTTTGATGAAGATGTATTAGCTGCAGCAAATGAAATTGGTCATCAGCATTTTTTCTGGTCAATCGCTTTTATTGATTGGCATCGAGATCAGAAAAAAGGTGGTCAATATGCTTACAACGAGTTAATAACACAAATTCATCCAGGGGCAATCGTCCTTATGCATACCGTGTCTCCTGACAATGCAGATGGGCTTCCGGCCTTTATTAAAGAAGCGAAAAAACGAGGCTATACATTTGGTAGGATTAATGATCTTAACTTATCCAAACTAGATATACCTGATTATTCTCTTCCACAGTAAATTCCTTTATAATAGATGTTAATGCAACTAGGTGCCAGTTAGTATCATTAACTGGCACCTTTAACTTGCAACCGACCATATAAAAAAGTTATACTGTTTTATTGGTTGATAAAGGACGTGAAGGATATGAAAGAACAAACAGTTATAAAAGTAGGACAAGAGTTCCCACTTACTATAAAGAGGCTAGGCATTAATGGTGAAGGAGTCGGCTTCTTTAAGCGCAACGTAGTATTTGTTAAAGGAGCACTTCCTGGAGAAGTGGTAACTGCTCAAGTAACTATAGTAACTCCGAAATACGCAGAAGCAACGATAAAAAAAATCAGACAGGCTTCTCCAGACAGAGTGAAACCACCTTGTCCAGTATACGAAGCATGCGGAGGATGCCAACTTCAGCATATGACCTATGAGCGAGAGCTAATTGAAAAAAGAGATATGGTAATCCAAGCGCTTGAGCGATATATGAAAGACCTAACTCCAACGATTGAGGTCAGATCTACGCTTGGGATGGAAAACCCATGGTTATATCGAAACAAAAGCCAGTTTCAAACAAGACAGCTAGGTAATGATGTAATCGCCGGTTTATATGCAGAAGGTACTAACAAGTTAATCGATATTAACGAATGTATGGTACAACATCCTGCCACTACCCGTATCACAAACGAAATAAAAGCGTACTTAAAAGAGCTTAATATTCCAATTTATGACGATAAAAATCCTCAGGGACTTGTTCGTACTATTGTTGTGCGTACCGGAATGAAAACTGGGCAAATCCAAGTGACTTTAGTGACTACCCAAAAGAAAATGCCACGTAAAGAAGATCTTGTACAAATGATTCGTAAAATCGATTCTAATATTGTGTCCATTAGCCAGAACATTAACCCTGGAAAAACATCTTTAGTGTTTGGTGAAACGACCTTCAATTTATTTGGTAAGGAAATCATTCATGAAAAACTTGGAGAATTGGCATTTGACCTATCTGCCCGTGCATTCTTCCAATTGAATCCTGAACAAACTGAGCACCTTTACGATGAAATTGAAAAAGCTTCCGGGTTAACGGGTAAAGAAACAGTAGTGGACGCATATTGTGGTGTCGGAACAATCGGGCTTTGGCTTGCTAAAAATGCAAAAGAGGTTCGTGGTATGGACATTATTGAGGAGTCTATTAAGGATGCTAAGAAAAATGCTAAACGTAACGGCTACCAAAACACGATGTATGTTCATGGAACTGCAAAAAAATGGTTGAAACAATGGCAGAGCGAAGGGTTTGTACCAGACGTACTGACAGTAGATCCGCCTCGAACTGGATTAGATCAGGAGCTTCTTAAAACAGTGCTAGAAATAAAACCTAAACGTTTTGTGTATACTTCATGTAATCCTTCCACTCTTGCAAAGGACTTGCAGGAGTTGACGAAAATTTACCATGTAGAATATATGCAGCCTGTTGATATGTTCCCACAGACAGCTCATATTGAAGTAGTTACTTTGCTTACGTTAAAATAATGGTTCATTGTAAAAAGGATCCGGGAATCTGAGTGATTCTCGGATTTTCTTCTATACTGTTGTTTATCACTGTAGAAGGAAGGCTATTACATAACATTAGAAGCATATGCATTTGAATGCTAGAGGAGGATTATAAATGGAAAATAATGATATATTGATACGATTGAGATATGCATTAGATATTAAAAACAAAGAAATGGTTGAAATCTTTAAACTTGGTGGCGTAGAAATTTCCAAGGAAGACGTTTTGAAGCTGTTAACTAAATCCAAGGATAGCTTTGAAAGTGACTATGATGAGAGTCCTGAGGAAGAGGATAACCAATTAAAATGTAACAATAAAATGTTAGAATCCTTTTTAAATGGTCTTATTACTTTTAAAAGAGGACCACAGGAGCAAAAACCAGGACAACAAGTAGCCCCACCATCCCCATCTGGAAATAGTGAAAGTGTCAATAACATGCTTATGAAGAAAGTGAAAATAGCATTGGCATTAACTAGTGAGGATATGATTGATATTCTCGAAGAGTCAAGAGTAGCTATTACGAAAAGTGAGTTAAGTGCCATCCTACGAAAAGAAGGTCACCGCAACTATAAAGAATGTGGCGACAAATTTGCTAGAAATTTCTTAAAAGGGTTGGCCATCAAATATAGAGGTTTATAAATCCTCGGTGACTGTCCTCTGAGTCCTCTATCATTTAAAATATATTGAAAAGGCAAGAATGCTGCTGTTAAACCAACATTCTTGCCTTTTTATATGTTCTATTTTCAGACCATTTTTAAGAGCTTACCAGCATAAATATTATCTTTTTAGAAACAGTTTACTGAAAATATTTTTTAATAATATATTTTTAATTTAGCAAAGACATACCCCTTATGAAAGCCAATCTAAATCTTAATTAAAATTAGAATAAAGATTCATTATACATGCATAAAAATTCATGAATTATTTTATTATTCTGTTATAATACATTATACAAAAATCCACTTAAATATATAGATAATTGTTATATATCAATTATCTAATGTTAAATAATTGTATATTAACCAATTGTATATTTTCAATTTTAAAAAGAAACTTTTTTTTCTAATTGTGAATAAAAAATGAATTTATTTCTTGCTTTCTTTTTTTTTCTGGTGCATGATGTGATTATTGCAAGGCGTCAGACGTCTGAGCATTAAGTGATAAAAATATTATTTTTGGGGGCAATAAATATGATTTATGCAAATCCTAATACTGCTGGTGCAGTAGTTGACTTTAAAGATCATTACGATAATTTTATCGGCGGACAATGGGTAGCTCCAGTTAACGGAGAATACTTCGATGTAGTCTCACCACTTACAGGTAAAGTATTTACTAAAGCCGCTCGTTCTACAGAAGCAGATATCGAGCTTGCATTAGATGCTGCTCATGCTGCTAAAGGTGCTTGGGCTGCTACATCTGTAGCCTACCGTGCGATTATTTTAAACAAAATTGCTGACCGCATGGAAGAAAACTTAGAAAAAATTGCTGTTGCGGAAACATGGGATAATGGGAAAGCTGTTCGTGAAACATTAAATGCTGATATTCCATTGGCAATAGATCATTTCCGTTACTTTGCAGGGGCTATCCGTGCTCAAGAAGGCGGTATTAGTCAAATTGATAACGATACAGTAGCTTATCATTTCCATGAGCCAATCGGGGTTGTAGGACAAATTATTCCTTGGAACTTCCCTCTACTAATGGCTGTTTGGAAAATCGCTCCAGCCTTAGCTGCAGGTAATACAATTGTTATGAAACCAGCTGAACAAACACCTGCTTCATTAATGGTGTTATTAGAGCTTATCCAAGATATCCTACCAACTGGTGTTTTAAACGTTGTAAACGGTTTCGGTGCAGAAGTTGGGAAACCACTTGCTACAAACCCACGTATCCAAAAAGTAGCGTTCACTGGTTCAACTGGTGTTGGTCGCTTAATCATGCAATATGCAACTGAAAACATTATTCCTGTAACATTAGAGCTTGGTGGTAAGTCACCTAACGTATTCTTCGAAGACGTTATGGATGCAGATGATGAGTTCTTAGACAAAGCAATCGAAGGCTTGGTATTATTCGCTCTTAACTCTGGTGAAATTTGTACTTGTCCATCTCGTGCACTTGTTCAAGAATCAATTTATGAAAAATTCATGGAACGTGCATTAGAACGCATTAAAGCTATTAAAATTGGTAACCCATTAGATACAGAAACTATGATGGGCGCTCAAGCTTCCAACCAACAATTACAAAAAATTCTTTCTTACATCGAAATTGGTAAAGAAGAAGGCGCAGAATTGTTAATCGGCGGAACTCAAAATAAACTTGAAGGTGACCACGAAGGCGGTTACTATGTTGCTCCAACAGTATTCAAAGGGAACAATAAAATGCGTATCTTCCAAGAAGAAATCTTTGGACCAGTACTTTCTGTTACTACATTCAAAGACTTTGACGAAGCAATGGAAATTGCGAATGATTCTGAGTTCGGATTAGGTGCTGGAGTTTGGTCTCGTAACATTGACACGGCTTACCGTGCTGGTCGTGCAATCCAAGCTGGTCGTGTTTGGACAAACACTTACCACCAATACCCTGCTCATGCAGCATTCGGAGGATTCAAGCAATCTGGTATCGGTCGTGAAAACCACTTAATGATGCTTGAACACTATCAACAAACTAAATGTATGCTAGTTAGCTACAACAAATCAGCAATGGGCTTCTTCTAAAAAGTTAGAAAAGAGATGAAAGAATGGTAGAACGCATCGTAGCAACAGAAAAAGCTCTTACGCTAATCAATGAGCTTGAGACAAAGCATGGGGCAATTATGTTCGTACAGTCTGCTGGCTGCTGCGATGGTTCTGCTCCAATGTGCTACAGGCAGGGAGACTTCTATATCGGAAGTCGTGACCTCCTAATTGGTACAGTTGGAAATGCGCCCTACTATATGCACCAGTCTCACTACACTTATTGGCAACATACACAGCTAATATTAGATGTCGTCGAGGGTATGGGGGCCGCCTTTTCTCTCGAAAGCACAGAAGGTATTGCATTTCATATTCATTCTCGTGTATTTTCAGATGAGGAAAGAGCGGAATTACCTACTCTTTAACTTGATATGGATAAAAAGAATAATCTTTTTATCCATATTTTTTTATACCTATTTACACAAATAGTGTAATTAGACTTTCCTCTTTGAAATTTTTATTATAAAATTATTAGATTGTAATATTTCTGTTTGAAAATAGAGAGTTGGTTTTTACACAAAACCAACTCTATTTATTTACTCAACACTATTCATCTTACAAAATGAGTACTTGTGAGATGTTTAGATAAGAGAAATTAAACCAATCTATATAAAATAGGTATTACATAACTAGCGTTACGGATTTTTAGGAGGAATTAATAATGAGTTTGTTTGAAAGTATGTTACAGGATGTGAATAATGCTTTATATTCTTACATATTAATCATACTCTTAGTAGGAGTAGGAATATTTTTCACAGTAAAGACAAAGTTTATTCAAATTAGATTAATACCAGAAATGTTCCGTGTTGTTACAGAAAAAGCTACTGTTGATAGTTCTGGAAAAAAAGGCGTCTCTTCCTTTCAGGCTTTTACAATATCTGCGGCCTCTCGCATTGGTACCGGCAACATAGCTGGTGTTGCAACCGCTATTGCGCTCGGAGGACCTGGAGCAATATTTTGGATGTGGATGATTGCTATTATTGGTGGTGCTTCTTCTTTAATAGAAAGTACTCTGGCACAGGTGTACAAAGTTAAAGATGGTAATATGTACCGTGGTGGACCAGCGTACTATATGGAAAAAGGATTAAATAAGCGTTGGATGGGTATTCTTTTTGCAGTTGTGATTACTCTTACATATGGATTTGTGTTTAATGCAGTGCAAGCCAATACTATCACTATTGCTTTTGAAGAGAGCTTTGGATCTAGTCGAGTAGTAGTTGGTATCATTTTATCAATATTTACTGCAGTCATAGTTTTCGGTGGTCTTAAACGAATAGTAAGTGTTACGCAAATTCTAGTACCAGTGATGGCATTAGCATATATTGCTGTTGCTCTTCTTGTAGTTTTTTTGAACATTAGTGAGTTACCAAATGTATTCATTCTTATATTCAAATCAGCATTTGGTTTTGAAGAAGCATTTGCAGGGATGGTCGGAGCTGCCATCATGAATGGGATTAAAAGAGGATTATTCTCAAATGAAGCAGGGATGGGTTCTGCCCCAAACGCAGCGGCGACTGCTTCCGTTTCTCATCCTGTGAAACAAGGTCTCATTCAAACACTTGGTGTTTTTATTGATACAATAATTGTTTGTACATCAACAGCTGCCATTGTTTTACTAAGCGATGCATACCTTCAATCTGAAGCGGCTTCGGTCAATTTAACACAGGTTTCTTTAGTTGATAGCTTAGGTAGCTGGGCAAGTACATTTTTAGCCATCGCGATATTTATGTTTGCTTATAGCTCAGTAATAGGTAACTACTATTACGGCGAAACAAACATCGGATTTATCAAGGAGTCCAAGACTATGCTACTTATTTTCCGTGTGCTTGTAGTCGGTTTTGTTATGTTTGGTTCTGTGGCAAAAGTTCAACTTGTATGGGATTTAGCTGACCTCTTTATGGCTTTAATGGCTATCATTAACCTAGTTGCTATCCTTATGCTATGGAAAATTGCCAAACGTGTTATAAATGATTATGTGTTACAACGAAAAAAAGGATTGGATCCTGTATTCTACAAGAAAAATGTGCCTGACATAGGAGAAGTAGAATGCTGGGGTGATGAAGACAAAGATCGTTAACATTATAAATGGTTGGTAGTGAAATATCACTATCAACCATTTTTTATTGCTATTTAGTATTTTCTATAATACAATGAAAACAGAATATACGTTCGCATTAAAAGGGGATGACCTTAAACATGGAGAATAGATGTAATTGGGTAGTTGGCAAGGAACCTTTATACAAAGAATATCATGACCGAGAATGGGGTGTCCCCGTTTATGATGATAGACACCTATTTGAGATGCTATGTCTCGAAGGCGCTCAAGCAGGACTTAGCTGGTGGACAATACTACAAAAACGTGAAAATTATCGCCAAGCATTTGATAACTTTGAGGCCAACAAAATTATTAATTACAATGAAGAAAAGATTCAATCTCTTCGTGAGAACAGCGGAATTGTTCGAAACCGTCTTAAAATTCTTAGTGTGATAACTAACGCCCACGCTTTCCTAAAAATTCAAAAGGAACATGGATCTTTTTCTAATTATATTTGGAATTTTGTTGATGGCTCTCCTATTATTAATCAT
Organism: Psychrobacillus faecigallinarum; assembly: GCF_014836595.1. Lineage (GTDB taxonomy): Bacteria > Bacillota > Bacilli > Bacillales_A > Planococcaceae > Psychrobacillus > Psychrobacillus faecigallinarum. The sequence continues at coordinate 30,289 of NZ_JACSQO010000014.1, forward strand.
TGGAATTCGGTTACTGATGTACCTACTTCCAATGAAATAAGTGATTCAATGAGTAAACGTTTAAAAAAAGATGGCTTTGTTTTTGTTGGAAGCACTATTTGCTATTCATATATGCAGGCTGTTGGAATGATCAACGACCACACGATAGACTGTTATCTTCATCCCTCCAACTTAAAAAAGCGTTAAAATATACTGTATTTGCCCTTTAGTTCTAATTTCCCTTGTTTTAATGTAGGTTTGGACAGACTTATTCTATATCATTGCCGAATAATTTTAGACTGTTGAGTCCACTGACTTTACGTCTTTTTAATAATCTTATAGATATGCCTGTCCGTAGACTTCCTACAATGCTGAAGGATTATCATTCCCCGCAAAACACGATGTCTAAAGCTAAGATCAAGATGCTCTCCTATAATCAAAGGGATTAAAGCTATCGTTTAGATTACTCTTTTATGCATTATAGAATTCATTTGTGAGCCTCTCCATGTATTCCTCTTCACTTTCTCCGTCTCCCTGTTGGTATTTTTCCATTAAAATTGGTGTTAGCTTAGACCAAAGTACATCCATTATATAGATATCTCGATCAAAGATATTATCTAACTCCTCTAAAGTAACTCCAATGCTTTTAGCATATTGCTCCTTTTCTTCTGGAACAATGCCCTTTACATTCTCTTCTATATAGCTAGCAACCTCTGAAGGTTTAACCTCGATATTATATTTCTTTTTAGCCATTTCTATCGCCAACAAATTTTCCTTCACATAATATTGGGAGTATACTTTTAACTCCTTTTTATCATATTCTTTATTTCCTATAACGCTTTCTACCTTTAAGCGGAACTCCATTTTGTCTTCATTGAAGTAAGTTGAGAGGCTCTCCTCTGTACCCTTTTCAATTTCTTCTTGAACTGAAAAGCTAGGGATTTCCTCCAAAACCTGTTCAATTGCTTGATCTAACTTTGCATAATCTAATTCCACAATATTTTCTTCACCTTCGTGGCTATGTCCCTCATGGTCATCATGGTCATGACCGTCATGCTCCTCCTCAGCTATACCTGTACCATTAGAAATTTCCTCATCCTTACCACAGGCTGTAAGTATACTCAAAATTATCAATCCCAACAAAAATATATTTATTTTCTTCATGTCATCTCTCCTTCAATAAATATTGACGTCCCTTATGTTTTCCTAATAGATGTTGTGGTAAAGAAATAAAAAAACAACTTTAGTAGGGTGTCAATTGTTTGATTTAAACTGGATGGAAATCTGGCGAATAATCCTATTAGGTGTCATGGCTTATATCGTCTAAATCATCATGTTGAGACTTGCTGGAAAACGCTCCTTAGCACAGTTAAATGCCTTTGACTTGTAATCACAGTATCTATTGGTTCAGTATTTGCTACTATTATGCTTGTAAGGTCTCTATTTTCGATGGAATTGCAGCTTTATTTGTGTTAATTGCTCTCCAATGGCTATTTTCGTTTAGCAGTAAAAAATCAGATACTTTTGATGATATTGTAACTGCAGATGTAGCATTGCTTTATTACAGTGGAAGCTATTTTTATAAAACAATGAAAAAAGAAAGAATACGTGAAGATGAAGTTATCCAATCGGTTCGAATGGATGGTAATTTATCTATGGATGAAGTTCAAGTCGTTATTTTAGAATCCATTGGTGAGCTTTCTATCATCCCAAAATCTAACCATTCCAAGGAAGATACAATAATTAACATAAAAAATCGATCATGACGCGCAAGCCAAGATAGTTAATTTAATGCACTATGCTATTTTTTGAATTTGAAGTTTTTTTTACTTCCTCCAGGGTAATAATTAATATAGAAAACATTTTAAAGGAGGAGATAGCTTGAAGGCAGTAACTTATCAAGGTGCAAAGGATATACAAGTTAAAGAAGTTCCCGATGCCAAAATTGAAAAAAGCGACGATATTGTTGTACGTATTACTACTACTGCTATTTGTGGGTCAGACCTACATATTTACAGAGGCGGTATGCCAACACGTAAGGATTTTGTAATCGGGCATGAACCCATGGGAATAGTGGAAGAAGTAGGTCCATCAGTAACAAAAGTAAAAAAGGGTGACCGGGTTGTAATTCCTTTTAACGTTTCATGTGGAGAATGCTTTTATTGTCAAAATGAAATGGAAAGTCAGTGTGATAATTCCAATGATAATCCGCTAATCGACTCTGGAGCCTACTTAGGCTACACAGAGCGATATGGCAACTTCCCTGGTGGCCAAGCCGAGTATTTACGTGTGCCCTATGGAAATTATATGCCTTTCAAAATACCAGAATCCTGTGAATTGGAAGATGAGTCATTGCTGTTCCTTTCAGACGTACTTCCTACAGCTTACTGGAGTATCGAGCACTCAGGGATGAAACAAGGAGATACAGTTGCAGTACTTGGCTCTGGACCTATCGGACTCATGGTACAGCAATTTGCTTGGATGAAAGGCGCAAAACGTGTTATAGCGGTCGATCATTTAGCATATCGTTTAAATCATGCTGTTAAAATGAACAAAGTAGAAGCATACAACTTCGAAGAATACGATGATATGGGTAAATACATTAGAGAAATTACAAACGGCGGTGTAGACGTGGTTATCGACTGCGTTGGTATGGATGGCAAAATGTCTACAATGGAAAAAGTCGGACAAAAGCTTAAATTGCAGGGTGGTACTTTAAGCGCCATTGATATTGGAATAGAAGCGGTAAGAAAGTTCGGTACAATCCAATTAACCGGTGTTTATGGTTCCAATTACAATATGTTCCCTCTCGGTAATATTTTTGAGCGAAATGTAACTATAAAAACCGGACAAGCACCTGTTGTACACTATATGCCTAAACTATATGAAATGATTACTAATGGAGATATTGATCCTACTCAAATTATTACGCATAGAGTCCCGTTAGAGCAGGCTAGTGAAGCCTATAAAATATTTCATGATCATGAAGAGGAAAGTATTAAATTTGTCTTAAAACCATAAAACACAAAAAACGTAAGCTAGAAGCTTACGTTTTTTATAACTCATCTGCTATTCCTAATAAAGCAATGCCCACGATTACTACGATTATTACACCGTATTGCTTCTTCGTTAGCTTCTCTTTTAAAAAGACTCTAGATAGTAACACAGAAAAAATACTATAGGAAGCAATGATTGGAGCCGCAATGATTGCATTTGAAGACATGGCAAATACATAAAAGAACTGACCTATTGTTTCTAAAATAGCTGCACTTGTCTTGTCTCTTTCTTTGAATATATTAAACTTGACTTTTTTTATAGCCTTCAGATAAACAAAAGCCACTACCGCACAAATAAAAAATGTAAACTCATACGCTAGTAGAGCTGCGTCCTCCCCGATTAAACTAAGCTCATCTAAATATACTGCATCAGCAAACGTTCCAAGCCCGTCAATTAATGCGTACAAAATTGGAAATATAATAGCCATAAATCCAATAGTATATTTAGTATCTATAGTTTTAGGTTTTGCTTGCAGCACTTGTTTTTCCAGTTGTTTTTCAAAAACAGCTAGTCCGATTACCCCTAATGTAATAATAATAATAGATATTATTTCTAAAGCACTTAGCGAGTGGGTAAAAAAGATAAATAAGAGTATCGTTGTAATAGCGCCAGAGGAGTTTTGAACCGGCGATGCTATTGAGAGTTCTAAGTATCTCAACCCAATATATCCTATAGCCATTGATAGTATGTAAAGTGCAGAAACAGGTAGATACAACACCATATCCATCGGATCAAATTGAATGCCCTTAAGGAACATGTACAATGTTCCATGAATTCCCATGACCAAACCTACCATTACAACTATTTTTAAATGGCTAAATTTATCCTTGGGATCTGTACCCTTTTTATAAAATAAGTCTGCTCCTCCCCATGCTAAGGCAGTCAAAAGAGCAAATATAAACCACATAAGTCTTCCCCTTTTCTCTTTCAATTCTTGAGATATCAAATGTAAATGAAGCTATACAATTATATTAAATGAACTTGTAATGTCAATACTCTAGGAATAAGTTGGAATACTAAATAAATTTGGCTACCATTGCTCAAGTGAGTGATGGTAGCCAAATATTGGTTCACATTTTATCGGTCACAAAGTGGATAGGATTCTTAGATTTTGTAAAAAATATAAGTATAGCAAGAACACCGAGAAGTATAGCGATGAGAATTAGAAAGCTAACTCCCTCAAACAATTGAATAAACAATCCTCCAAAGAAGGGGCCTGAAAGGCTTCCTAGACTGAAAAAAATACCACAGATTAAATTTCCAGTAGGCAATAGCTCTTTTGGGGTTAAATCAGTCATATAAGCTATGCCGAGAGAAAAGGTAGATCCTACAAAGGTTCCCGCTATAAAGAAGAAAGCACCTACAACTATTGCAGAGGTTTCAAAAAAGCTAGCTGCTCCAAATGTACAAGCACCTAATCCAAGCATACTATACAAAACTTGCCTTCTGCCCAAGCGATCACTCAACATGCCAAGGGGTAATTGAGAAGCTACTCCCCCAATGGAAAATGCGGCTAAAATATATGATAAATGACTAATTTCAATCGAGTTCCGTAGAGCATATACCGGATAAATAGCATTCAGGGAAGATTCCAAAAAGCCATAACTAAATGGCGGAATAAAAGCAATCCATGCTACAGCAAAAGTTGCTCCAAATCGTTTCCATGTCCCGTTTACAGTTGAAGAAGAAATTGTTTCTGGCTTTTCATTTTTCAAGAAAAATACTAGAACCCAGGCACATAAACATAAAAGCCCTGAGACGATAAACGGAAGACCCTCAAAAATTTCTACCAGTTGAACAAACAAAGGTCCAACTGCAAAGCCTAGCCCAAAAGAAAGTCCGTAAATGGCTATATTTCTTCCCAAGCGATCCTGAGGAGAAAAACTAGTAATCCACGTTTGAGTAGAAAAATGGAGTGCGTGATCACCAATTCCTATTAACAAACGAAGCACAAACCAAAAGGCTACGCTTTTCCATAAAGGAAAAAGCAGAAGTGAAACTATAACTATAAGCCCACCTATAACAATCATCGGCTTGTATCCATATTTGCGTAGTGGTGGCTCGATGAACGGGGAGATTAACAAAGTACCTATGTATAAACCTGTCGCACTCAATCCATTTAATGTTGCACTTACCCCATCCTGTTCAAAAATGACCGAGATTAAAGGCAAGAGCATCCCCTGCGAAAATCCTGAAATGGAAACTATAATAACTAATATTTTAAAACGTCTGCTCTCTAAAGCTGTAAATTGTTGCATTGGATAACCTCTTCATCTTTTTAATATAATCCAGGTTATCATAACAAAATTTTCATGCTATTTAAACAACAAAAGGCTCAGTCAATATCACTTAAGATTGACCGAGCCTTTATATATTACTAAAATCCTTGTGAGTATTCATAACTGCATTTGCGGCTATTTTGCCGGTGAAATGTCTGAACCGCCTCCTTCTAATGATTGATTGGTTTCGACTATTCACTACGGCCTCCTTTCGTATAACTTATTCATACCTTATCACATAAACAGAATAGTGTAAATATTTTGAATGCATTAATTAATAAAATAACTCTTTTTACCTATCTTTTATGCCGCTGATGTTATATTCTTATCTTATAAAGTGAGGTGTTATTCTGTGGGCAATCAAATATCAAATTCAGAACAACAAGTATCTTATTTAAAAGACCGACTTCAAATGTTTCTAGAAGTACTTGATTCTATTGAACCTGAGACGACTGATTTAGAAGATATAGACAGACTTATTCAAATGATGGATGATTTAGAACTAAAAATGGAACAATTTAAAAACTCTAAAGAGTAGTATTTTTAGCTAAAGGTATCGGAAAATTAATTTCCGATACCTTTTGTTTTTGGAGTAATTATTATTGTTTCTAGAATTCTATTTTCCTTTCAATGAAACAAGGTTCATGAAATATAAACGTCATCATTGTATAAAGGAGCAGTCGCTAAGCTGCTCTTTTTTTCAATCCATTAAAATAGTATACTTGTAATGTTTGTTACTACATACATAAAAGGGGCGCTACCAAATGCAATTGGGACAACTAGAGAGAAGTATTTATGATTTGATTACCGAAACTTCTACCAACTTACCTAAAGATGTGAGAAGAGCGATTCAAAAAGCAAAAGCTGCTGAAAATGAAGGTACTCGTGCTGCAATGAGCTTAGATACAATTACAAATAATATTCAAATGGCAGATGAAAATATTTCACCTATCTGTCAGGATACAGGACTACCAACCTTCAAGATTAAAACTCCTGTTGGTGTAAATCAAATAGAAATTAAGGAAGCTATTAAACGAGCTATCGTTACTGCTACTAAAGATGCTAAACTACGTCCAAACTCCGTTGACTCTTTAACCGGAAAAAACAGTGGAGATAATTTAGGAGAAGGTGTACCTGTAGTTAAATTTGAACAATGGGAAAAAGACTATATAGAAATGAAGCTTATTCTTAAGGGTGGCGGATGTGAAAACAAAAACATCCAATATAGCCTTCCAACAGAATTAGAAGGTCTTGGACGTGCAGGAAGAGACTTAGATGGCATCCGTAAATGCATTCTTCATTCTGTGTATCAGGCCCAAGGTCAAGGCTGCTCAGCCGGCTTTATAGGAGTAGGAATAGGTGGCGACCGCTCTTCTGGATATGATTTGGCGAAGGAGCAATTATTCCGTTCCGTAGATGATATTAATCAAAATGAAGATTTAGCCAAACTAGAAGCTTATATCGTGGAAAAAGCAAATACATTAGGAATTGGTACGATGGGCTTTGGAGGCGAGGCAACTCTGCTTGGTTGTAAAATTGGCGTCATGCACCGTATCCCAGCGAGTTTCTATGTATCGGTAGCATACAATTGTTGGGCATATCGCCGTATGGCCATTAATATTGATCCTTCCACAGGTGAAATTATAGAATGGCATTATCAAGATGGTGAGAAAATTGAATTTAAAGACGAAACTCAAAAAGAAGCACCTAAAAAAGTTATAGAGCTTTCTGCCCCTATCACCGAAGAGCAAATTCGTTCCCTTCAAGTAGGAGATGTCGTTTCAATTACTGGACGTATGTACACTGGTCGCGATGCTATTCATCACCACCTTATGAGCCACGATGCACCAGTAGATCTTGATGGCCATATTATTTATCATTGCGGTCCGGTAATGCAAAAGGACAATAATGATAAATGGCATGTTCGAGCTGCCGGACCAACTACCTCTATTCGCGAGGAGCCATATCAAGGTGATATCATGAAAAAGTTTGGTATACGTGCAGTTGTAGGTAAAGGTGGAATGGGCCCTAAAACGTTAGCTGCACTTAACGAGCATGGCGGAGTATACTTAAACGCAATTGGTGGCGCTGCACAATACTATGCTGACTGCATTAAAGAAGTAGAAGGCGTAGATTTAATGGAATTTGGAATTCCAGAAGCAATGTGGCATTTACGAGTAGAAAATTTCACGGCGGTTGTGACCATGGACTCTCATGGTAATAGTCTTCATGCAGATGTAGACAAATCATCTTTAGAAAAATTGTCATTGTATAAAGAGCCTGTATTCTCTTAATTTTAATGGTTGACAGTTAAAATTCTCTAGATTATAATTATTATAAAGTAATAGTTAATTTAAATTAACTGGATTTTCCATAGTGAAAATCCAGTTTTACTCTATTTTACAGAGAATTAATAATGAAAATCACTATCAAGAGGAGGATTTATATGTCGACTATAGAAGAAAAGAATACTTTCCTATCAAAAGTAATGCCCCATATAGAATTGATTGCGGCTCTATTTTCCGGGATTTTAATATTAATCGCCTGGTTTATAGGTAAATCAGGTTTTGAAACAGTCTCCATCGTCTTTTACGTATTAGCTTTTATAATTGGTGGATTTGCAAAGGCTAAGGAAGGAATAGAGGCAACGATAGAGGAAAAAGAATTAAATGTAGAAATGCTTATGATTTTTGCAGCAATTGGTTCATCCATTATTGGTTATTGGACTGAGGGTGCTATTCTTATTTTTATTTTCGCTGTAAGTGGCGCTTTGGAAACATATACGATGAATAAAAGTCGAAAAGAGATTTCTTCGTTAATGGAGCTCCAACCAGAAGAAGCATGGAAGCTTCAAGCTGATGGAAGCACCATACGTGTTTCAATAAAGGATTTAGCAGTCGGTGATAATTTAGTAGTAAAACCAGGAGAAAGAATTCCTGCTGATGGGATTGTGATTAATGGAATGACCTCCGTTGATGAAGCAGCTATTAGTGGTGAATCTATTCCCCTTTCCAAGCAACCAAACGACACTCTATTTGCCGGCACAGTTAACTTAAGCGGCGCCATTACAATGGAAATGACTAAGACCAACGAGGACTCTTTATTCCAAAAGATTATTGATCTTGTTCAAACTGCGCAAGATGAAAAGTCTCCTGCCCAACAATTTATAGAACGTTTTGAGGGTACTTATGTAAAAGTAGTTCTAATTGCAGTAGCAGTTATGATGGTTCTCCCCCACTTTTTACTTGGATGGGATTGGAACACAACTTTTTACCGAGCAATGGTTTTATTGGTTGTTGCCTCGCCTTGTGCGCTTGTAGCATCTATCATGCCCGCAACTCTAGCAGCTATTTCAAACGGTGCAAAAAATGGAATATTGTTTAAGGGTGGAATGCATTTAGAAAATATTAGTGAAATGAAAGCAATCGCTCTAGATAAAACTGGTACACTGACTCAAGGGAAACCAGTCGTAACAGACTTCTTTGTAAGGGATGATTTAGATCGTTTATCTACTCTAACTATTCTTGCTACAATCGAATCCCAGTCCAATCATCCACTTGCACAGGCTATTTCGGCATTTGCTAAGACAGAGGGAATTACACAACTTCCAATCATCTCCATTGAAGACAGACCAGGATTCGGGCTGAGAGCTTCAATGGACGGTCAGGAAATTTTAGTTGGTAAGCCTGAATTCGTAAATAAAGCGGATGCTTTTGCTTTCCAAGGTGGAGTCGCTGCTGCCTTAGCTGATGAAGGAAAAACAGTAATTTTCATGCGTGATGAAAAGGGAATTGCAGCTGCTGCTGCCTTGAAAGATACGGTACGCGAAGAAGCTAAAGAGGCTATTAAGCTTTTACAATCGCTAGGTATCAAAACGGTCATGCTAACCGGCGACAATGAAAAAACAGCAAAGGTAATCGCTAAAGAGGCTGGAATAGACCAATATATTGCCGAATGTCTCCCAGAAACAAAGGTTCAGCATATGAAGGAGCTATTAGCGGAGCATTCATTTGTCGGAATGGTTGGGGATGGAATTAACGACGCCCCTGCCCTAGCAACAGCAACAACTGGCTTTGCAATGGGCGAAGGAACTGACGTGGCGTTAGAAACTGCCGACGTCATCTTAATGAAAAATGACTTAAGCAAAATTGCCTATGCAGTAAAAATGTCTCGTAAAATGCAAAGAATCGTAAAACAAAATATCTTTTTCTCTCTTGCAGTAATCACCATTCTTATCGTTTCCAACTTCTTACAGGTTGTAGACTTACCTTTAGGAGTTATTGGACATGAGGGCAGCACCATTCTCGTTATCTTAAATGGCTTAAGAATGTTAAATCGTAAAATTTAATGTAGCATAGCATCCGTCTTGTTTAGACGGATGCTTTTTTATTGTTAAGAGAAAAAATTCGGGCGCTGTGCGAAATTGTTTGATTTGAGTGAACGATTTTTATTGTTTCTAATCAAACCTTTTTGTGAGCAGCTCCCTCCGTTAGGGGCGCTTTCTTCTTGGTTAGGAGACACTTCTCTCTACTTTAGGAGCGCTTTCTTCTTGGTTAGGAGACACTTCTCTCTACTTTAGGAGTGCTTTCCTTGGTTAGGAGACACTTCTCTCTACTTAGGGCGCTTTCCTTGGTTAGGAGACACTTTGCCATACTTTAGGGGCGTTTTCCTCTTGGTTAGGAGACACTTTTCTTTACTTAGGGGCGCTTTCCTTGGTTAGGAGACACTTTGCCATACTTTAGGGGTGCTTTCTTCTTGTTTAGGAGACACTTTGCCATACTTTAGGGGTGCTTTCTTCGTGGTTAGGAGACACTTCTCTCTACTTTAGGGGCGCTTTTCTTGGTTAGGAGACACTTTGCCATACTTTAGGGGTGCTTTCTTCGTGGTTAGGAGACACTTCTCTCTACTTAGGAGCGCCTTTTCTTGGTTACGAGACACTTTGCCATACGTTAGAGGCGCTTTTCTTGGTTAGGAGACACTTTGCCATACGTTAGAGGCGCTTTCTTCTTGGTTAGGAGACACTTCTCTCTACTTAGGGGCGCTTTTCTTGGTTAGGAGACACTTTGCCTTACTTTAGGGGCGCTTTCTTCTTGGTTAGGAGACACTTCTCTCTACTTAGGGGCGCTTTTCTTGGTTACGAGACACTTTGCCATACTTTACGGGCGCTTTCTTCTTGGTTAGGAGACACTTCTCTCTACTTAGGGGCGCTTTTCTTGGTTACGAGACACTTTGCCATACTTTACGGGCGCATTTCTCCTACTTACGTGACGTTTTCATCTTTTTAGTGGCGTCCGCGCAATTTACCCGATAAAAGACCCATTTCAATCCTCTAACCCAAAAAACACCCATGGGTTGAATTCATAAATATCTTCAACCCATGGGTGTTTATTAAGCTTTTTTCATTCCTTTCTTATTATCTAGTTGTAACTTTCTCTCTTGCATTACAGAATTGATTTGGCCACCAACCAACAGAATTATTCCTGTGAAGTAGAGCCATAACATGAGGATGATAATCCCCCCAATACTTCCATAAGTCGCAGAGTAGTTAGCAAAGTTGCTTACATAGAAAGAGAATACTAGAGATACGAGAATCCATCCCAAAGTAGCAAATGCTGCTCCAGGGAAAACACTTCTTAGTCCTAGCTTAATGTTTGGGACAATCCAATATAGTGCACAAAGCACAATAAACATTATGATCGGAGTAAGTGTCCATCTGATATTATTCCATAGATTCACAAAGTCCTCTTGGAAACCAAAATAAGAAAATAGGATAGTACCAATCTGTTGACCAAAAACCGGTAGAACAAGTGCTACAGCGAAAAGCAGTATCATCAGCAAAGTAAAGACTACAGATAAAGCTCTAACGATAAAAAAGGGTCTAGTCTCTTCAATATCATAAGACCTGTTCAAGGATTTCACAATTGCATTCATCCCATTTGAAGCAGACCATATCGTACCGAGAATCCCGATAGATAATAACCCACCATTCCGGCTGACTAGTACATCCGAGACAGTACCATTAATTAACTTATAAACCTCTGCTGGTGCATAGTTTTCTATGAAGCGGAAAACCTGAGCCTCATCTAAATTGAGATAAGGCAGTAATGTAACGATAAAAATTAATAAAGGAAATAATGATAAAAGGAAAAAGTACGCTAACTGTGCTGCCAGACCAGTAATATCCGTTCGCTGGATATGAGCGATTAAATGCTTGAAGTACCCAGACCACGATGTTAAGTCATGGTGCTCCTCTTTCTTTTTCTCCTTCTTTTTAAAATTTAAAAATTTTAGCTTTTGATACCAGCCTGGAGAGGAAGATTTCTTATTTGATTTATGAGGTTGATCCATCCTTGATACCATTTCTTCCTCTCCTTTACATTTAAGATTGTAATTTTGGTTCGTAAATACTTTTAGGTTCCTCATTTTCTGGAACTACAATTGATTTATACTCTTCTTTTGATTGAGAGAAAGTATCTTTTGTATCAGAAACAAGAGTTTTAACTTGAGGTGTAATTTCTTTAACCTCATTTACTTTTTGTGAAATATATTTTGCATCTGAAGTGAACTGATTATAAACTGATTGCCATTTAGTCACCTGTTGTTCAATAGTTTGCTTCAGCTCATCACGGTTTTTATTGTAATATTTAATCTCGTTTTTAACTCGGCGAGATTGGTTCATTACGGAATCTCTTGTTTTTCGATCTAACATTGTAAGCGCCCCACCAAGAATAGCACCGTATAGTATCCCTTTAACGAATTTGCTTTCACTCATACGTATGACCTCCAAATTTAGCTATTTTATATTAATTTTATTATACCCTGGCTTTTACGAATCAAACTATTAATAATAATATTTTACAAAAATAAGCTTGACTATTTGAGAGAATTTTACGAATATTGTTAAAAGGATAAAAATTAATGTGAAAGGAATTGAATGCAAATAAATTTAGTTTATTAAAATTTTGTTATTTCCTCATTTTTTGAGATGCTAGCAAAAACTTTAATAACAAAACGAATTAAGGAGGATATTAATTGGATAAGTTACTAGAAATATTAAAAAGTGTCTCAGATGTACTATGGGGAATCCCTCTACTCATCCTAATAGTAGGGACAGGAATTTTTTTAACCATCCGAGTCGGTTTCCTACAAATTAGATTGCTGCCAGTAGCTTTAAGACTTACTTTTTCTAGAAAGCATGATAAGACAGCGGAAGGAGATATATCACAATTTCAGGCGCTAACTACTGCACTTGCCGCTACTGTAGGGACAGGTAATATTGTCGGTGTTGCTACTGCAGTTTTACTAGGAGGTCCTGGTGCAGTTTTCTGGATGTGGTTCTCCGCTTTCTTTGGGATGGCAACCAAATATAGTGAAGCAATACTAGCAGTTAAATATCGTGTAAAGGATGCTAAAGGTCAAATGGCCGGCGGACCTATGTATTACATAGAACATGGCTTAAAACAAAAGTGGTTAGCAGTGCTGTTTGCTATTTTTGGCGCATTAGCTGCATTCGGAATAGGAAACGGCACACAAGCTAATTCAGTTTCGAGCGCAGTTGAATCTACCTTTGGAATTGAAACGTGGATTACTGGCATAGTTCTCACTATTTTTACCGCACTCGTTATTCTTGGAGGTATTAAATCTATTGGTAACGTAACTGCAGTATTTGTACCGGTAATGGCTTTATTTTACATACTCGCAGGTCTTGTAATAATGGTTACCAATATTACAGCAGTCCCTGAAGCTTTTGCTATTATTTTTAAATCTGCGTTTACAGGAGAAGCAGCTGTTGGCGGAGCTGTTGGTGCAGCTATCCGTTATGGTATTGCACGCGGAGTATTCTCTAATGAGGCAGGACTTGGTTCCGCTCCAATAGCTGCCGCGGCTGCAAAAACTGATTTACCTGGTCGACAGGCTCTCGTTTCTATGACTCAAGTATTTCTAGATACGTTTATAATCTGTTCAATCACAGGAGTTACGATTGTAATGTCTGGGATGTATAAAGATCCTAATATAACTGGTGGAGATCTTACTTCAGCAGCCTTTGGTCACTTCCTTGGGGATTGGGGGCCAATAGTAATTGCTGTAGGTCTAATTTTCTTTGCATCTTCTACAATTTTCGGATGGGCCTATTACGGAGAAAAATGCTTCCAGTACTTATTTAAGAATCCGTCGTTGTTAATCATTTATCGTATTGCATTTGTTGCCATGGTGTTCATCGGATCCGTTGTTTCTTTAGATTTGATATGGACCTTTTCGGATATTACCAATGCTTTAATGGCTATTCCTAACTTAATAGGATTACTTGGCCTATCCGGAGTTATAGTTTATGAAACGAAACGTATAAAAAACAAGCTAAAAGAAGAAAAACTAGCTAGCAAGTCTTAATTAGTATTTGACATTCCATCCGTAGCGTGAAATGATATTTCTAATGTATGAAAGGCAGGTACAAAAGAATGGATCTAACTCAACCTTCCGTTGAAAATATCAGCTATATGCTTGAAACAATCAAGGAAAAATTACGTATGGTAAATGTAGATGCGATGAAATCAGAGGATTTTAAAGCTACAGCCTATGAAGATCTCGTATATTTATATGAAATGGTCAACAAAAGAGATTCTTTTAGTCCAAGTGAAATGCAAGCAATTGTTGCAGAGCTTGGTAGTTTAAGAAAGTAAGCTGAGCATAAGTCTTTTTCGCAAGTCTAAATCGACTGTATCACAGGAAAAACAAACTATTAGAGAGGTAACCCGGTCTATTCCAAGGTTACCTCTCTTTTTCTTTTCTATAACCATTCCAATTACCTAAACCAAAATTGGAGCGACAATCGGCGACTCCTGTGGGATGATTGAGGCAGATAAGTCATCACATACAACGCGCAAGCATCGGGGATGGCTTCTCGCTCACCCCACGGAAAGCGCTCGCCGAAAGTGGAAATCTGCCATCTATTCATGCTTTTCATGTAAATGTAACAAAAAAATCCTTCCCTAAGATTAGGAAAGGATTTTATGACTTAAGATAATTTATTCAATTCAACTGCAATTTTTGCCCCAACTTTTGCATTGTTGTATACAAGCTCGATATTAGATTCTAACGATTTACCTTCAGTTAGCTCTTTTACTTTTCCAAGTAGGAATGGTGTAACGTCTTTACCTTTAATACCATTCGCTTCTGCTTCCTGTAATGCCGATTGAATTACTCCATTCATATATTCCTCATCCAATGAGTACTCTGCTGGAATTGGATTTGCGATAATAGCTCCTCCTTGAAGACCAAGCTCCCACTTCACGCTTAACATCTCAGCAACATCTTTTTCCTCATCCATACGGAAGTTAGATTTAAAAGGACTAGTAGCTGTATAGAATGCTGGGAATGCTTCTGTTTGGAAACCTACAACTGGCACACCTTTTGTTTCTAAATATTCTAATGTTAATCCAATATCTAGAATAGATTTAGCCCCCGCACAAACTACCGCAACATTTGTAGAAGCAAGCTCTTCAAGGTCTGCAGAAATATCCATTGTAGTTTCTGCTCCTCTATGAACACCACCGATACCTCCAGTTACAAACATTTGGATTCCTGCAAGATCTGCACAAATCATTGTTGTCGCAACAGTAGTAGCACCAATTTCTTTTGAAGCCACTACGTAAGGTAAATCTCTTCTAGAAGTTTTTCTAGCATTACTACTAGTTGCAAGAGTTTCTAATTCTTCATTTGAAAGTCCAATTTTAATTTTCCCGTCCATTATTGCTATTGTTGCTGGAACTGCTCCATTGTCACGGATGATTTGCTCCACTTTTCTTGCCATCTCTATATTCTGAGGATAAGGCATTCCATGGGAAATGATTGTTGACTCTAGTGCTACTATTGCTTTTCCTTCTGCCATTCCTTGTTCTACTTCTTGTGAGTATGTTAAATATTTTTTCATTGTGTATATTCCTCCAGTTCATTAGTTAGCTTCATTTTAGATAGCTCAGTTCTTACTGTTTCTGCAGATTGTAGTGTTTTTGTTGCGTTTATCATTCCTGTTAACACTGCCTGTTGTACCTCTGCTCCCTCTAGCCACGCATGAAGAGTCCCAGAGACAAATGCATCACCTGCTCCAGTCACGTCAACAACCTGCTCAGTATGTATAGCAGGCATAAACATAGTTTCCTTCTCTTCTCCAGCAAACACGACACCCTTGCTGCCATTAGTGATTATCACGTGACGTATACCTTTTTGAACGAATGCTTCAGCAGTGTTTTTCCATGAATCCTCATCGATAATTTGTTTTTGAAAATAAGTTTCGGCTTCATCCTTGTTAGTTATGAGCCATTCTATACCTTCTAATGATTCTGGCATCCTATTCATCTTTGGAGATGATACTGGAATAATAGCAAGTGGTATTTTGTTTCCAACTGCCAAGGCTTGAATGTATTCCATGACATCCTTAGGACAGTTCATGTCTATTATAATAAGCTGTGCATTGGTCAGATAAGCCTCTTGTTTTTTCATGTATTCTACTGTCAACTGATCATAAATATCCATATTGGCTAAAGCAAATAACATTTCTCCTCCTCTGTCTAAAACAGCTGAGTAAGTTCCCGTGGAGTAGTTTGCAAGTTTTTCCACAGAAAATAAATTCATCCAATGACTAGAAGCCTTTTCAATCGAGGCATATTCCATATCATTGCCGACAACTGTAAGCAAGCGAACGGTATTTCCAAGCCTGCCTAAGTTTTCGGCGATATTTCTGGCTACACCCCCTATGCTTTGGAGACTTGTGGTTGGGTTGGAAGTTCCCATTTGTAATTTATCTTTTACAATATACTTCCTATCAACATTCGCTCCACCTATACAAATAATTTCTTTATTCTCGGGCAATATATATGCACGTCCAATTATTTTCCCGCTTTTTATAAGCTGAGAAATGATGTTAGCTACAGCTGGCCTAGACATCTTTAGCTCATCTGCCATTTCCTGCTGCGAAGCATATGGGTTTTTACGGAGATATGTTAAAACTTTAATTTCCTTTGATTCCAAACCTTTACCTCCTCTCTTTTGAACTTTTGTTTTAATTATAAACTTTTGTTTAAGAAAGTCAAACAAAAACTGACAACTATTTTAAATAATTGTCAGTTTCATCTTTACTGTGGCTGATCGTTTAAGCTACCATCCTCTAATACACGTGGTTGTATCAATACTTCAACACGTCGGTTTTTTGCTCGTCCTTCCCCCGTGTCATTTGACGCAACTGGCCTAAACTCTCCATACCCCTTCGCACTAAAATATAGCGGATCGATTGTTTGATTGTTCACTAATATCTTCAAAAAGTTAACCGAACGCATAACACTTAGCTCCCAGTTAGAGGCATAAATGTTACTAGATATCGGAATATTGTCTGTATGTCCTGTAATGACCACATTTCGAGGTGGATCAAATACTAACAAATCAGAAATATCTTCTGCAATTTGTCTATATTCCTGCTTTACTTCTGCCTCTCCCATATCAAATAAAATACTATCTCTAATAGTCACTAACAATCCTTCATCTGTTAATTCAGTTGCGAATTGTTTTTCGAGTGCATTCACTGCAATATACTCATCTACACTATCTTGAATCTCAGACAATGCTTGCTGGTCTTCAATATAAGCCATGCTTTGATTGGAGTCACCACTATTGTTATTTCTAGGAACATCCATAGGAGATGGCTGTTCCATTAGACCCGTGCCTCCATCAAATACCTGATTAAAAACTGCAGACATTTGGTTTAGCTTTTCTTGGTCTACGGTACTAGAAGCAAATAACACGATGAACAATGCCAATAGCAGGGTTAAAATATCTGCATAAGGAAGAAGCCAAGATTCACTCATTTCCTCTTCATGTTGATGTTTTTTATGCTTCTTTGCCAAGGCCAGCCTCCCCGCTTTCATTTAAAACTTTTTTACGTTCAGACATAGATAGATAAGAAGCCAGCTTTTGTTCTATCACGCGAGGTGCATCTCCTTCTAAAACGGAAAGAATTCCCTCTAGCATCATTGTTTTTTGTCTAATTTCTTGTTTTGATTTTCTTTTTAGTTTATTTGCAAACGGATGCCAAAGGACATAGCCAGTAAAAATCCCTAGCAATGTAGCGATAAACGCTGCAGAAATAGCATGTCCAAGCTTTTCAACATCGTTCATATCTCCCAAGGCAGCTACCAAACCTACTACTGCACCAAGTACTCCAAGGGTTGGTGCATATGTACCTGCTTGAGTGAAAATTTGTGCCCCTGTTGAATGCCTTTCTTCTAATGCGCTAATCTCTTCTGTTAAGACATCTCTAATATAGTCAGCATTTTGACCGTCAATCGCCAAAGTTAAGCCGTTTTTTAGAAATGGATCCTCTACTTCTGTTGTTTTACTTTCTAACGCAAGTAACCCTTCTCTACGAGCCAAATCAGCCCAATTGGAGAACAATTTAATAACCTCACTATCAGGCACTAATTTTTTTTCTTTAAAAATTACACCAAAAAGCTTAGGAATTCTTTTTAACTCATCCATAGGAAATCCTATGACAATTGTTGCTATGGTTCCAACGATAATAATCAGAATAGCCGCTGGATTCAATAGTGCAGCTAACCCTACTCCCTTAAGAACCATTCCTACTCCTAAAGCTACTATTCCTAAGATGAGACCAATTACTGTAGACTTATCCAATTCATTAACCCCCACATTCTATTTCTGTACTTTATTTCGGTTAATTTATCAGTATTTTAATAAAAAGATTCTAACTATAAATTTTATTTAATTTATGTGGACATTTTTTGTCATAATTATCTGTGAAGGATTGATAAAGCACCCTAAAGACTGATACTATATTCTTAAGTAAAGAAAGGAAGTATGAATATGTCAACCTTTGAAAATAAGTTAGAAAAGTATGCTGCTTTAGCTGTTGAAGTAGGAGTTAATATTCAAAAGGGGCAAGATTTATATATTGCTGCATCTACAGAAAGTGTGGATTTCGTTCGCTTAGTAACTAAAAAAGCTTATGAAGTTGGTGCAAAAACAGTATATGTAGACTTTTCAGATGACGAGTTAACACGTATGCGATATGAATTAGCCCCTAAAGATTCTTTTGATTTCTTCCCTCCGTGGAAAGTACAGGAAAGAGAACAATTAGCTGAATCTGGAGCTGCGTTCATGAGCATTGTTAGTCAAAGCCCTGATTTACTAAAAGGTATAGATTCTAGTAAAATTTCAGCTTTCCAAAAGGCATCAGGTCAAGCAATGTCTAAATATCGTCAATATGTTCAATCGGACAAAATTAGTTGGTCTGTTGTTGCAGCACCTTCAAAAAAATGGGCAGCCAAAGTATTTTCAGACCTACCTCAAGATGAGCAAGTTCCAGCATTATGGGAAGCAATCTTTAGTGCGGTGAGAGCTGACTTAGAAGACCCAGTTGCTGCATGGAAAGAGCATGACCGATTATTGCATACAAAGGTAGACTACCTAAATGACAAAAATTATAAAAAGCTTCATTACACGGCACCTGGTACAGATTTAACAATTGAGTTGCCTACCGGTCATCTTTGGTGTGGAGCTAGTAGCACTAATGAAAAAGGTGAGGACTTCATGGCCAATATGCCTACTGAAGAAGTGTTTACTGTTCCATTAAAAACTGGCGTAGATGGTTACGTAGCTAGTAGCAAGCCTTTAAGCTACGGTGGTAATATTATTGATAATTTTACCGTAACTTTTGAAAAGGGTCGCATTGTAAAAGTAGAAGCAGAAGAAGGCCAAGAAGTATTAGAGCATTTAGTTGCAACAGACGAAGGCTCCCATTATCTTGGAGAAGTAGCACTTGTACCACATGATTCTCCGATTTCTAATTCGAATCTATTATTCTACAACACATTATTTGATGAAAATGCTTCAAACCACTTAGCGATTGGTAGTGCATATGCATTCTGTATCGAAGGCGGTAAAAAAATGACTCGTGAAGAACTAGCTTCCAACGGTTTAAATGAAAGTATTACTCATGTAGACTTTATGATTGGTTCTGAAAATATGAATATTGATGGAATAAAAGAAGATGGCACAAAAGAACCGATTTTCCGAAATGGGAACTGGGCTTTTTAATCACAATCTGTTCACAAAAATAACTTTTTCCTTTTACAAATCTAGTGAAAATAAGTTATAATGATAGTAATATGAATAGTGAGGTGTTAAAAATGGGCTTATTCATAGCAACAGTTCTTGGTTTCGCTGGAGGTATTCTAGCAATTGGAGCAGTAATCATGTTCTATTTCTCAGGGCCAATGAACAACCAAGATGCAATTATTGTAGATCCAAAACCAACAAATAAATTTTAATCTTAGCAACCGCAATGACAATTGCGGTTGTTTTTTATTTTAAAGCTTGTTACTTCTTATTTTTTTCATTTCATTTTGAATACGTTTGTATTACAAAATGAAAACAAATTAGGCTAATATAATCAGTTCCCTACCTTTTAATAGTCTTTTACTAATTGCAAGGATTGAAACACATGTAATCTTCCATTATGTAACAAATGGCATTTAGTTTATTTTCCATTATAATAACGTAGAGCAATTGAAATGGAGGAAGACATATGTTGTCAAATTCACATATTGGTATTGATTTAGGAACTGCTAATACTTTAGTTTATACGAAAAATAAAGGCTTACTTATAGATGAACCAACTGTTGTTGCAGTAAACACAAAAACAAAAGAAATCGTTGCTTTTGGATCAGAAGCAAAGAAAATGATTGGTAAAACACCAACCTCTATAGAAGTCATTAGACCTCTTAAGGATGGTGTAATCGCTGACTTTGATGTCACAACTCAGCTTTTAAAGTTGATCATGCAAAAAGCGAGCAAGAAAATGGGAAATGCACTTCGGAAACCTACGGTTATTGTGTGTACACCATCAGGGGCAACATCTGTAGAACGTAGAGCGATTCAGGATGCTGTCCGTCAAAGTGGAGCAAAGGAAGTCCAGCTTATGGAAGAGCCTGTTGCCGCAGCAATTGGCGCAGGCTTGCCAGTTAATGAGCCAGTTGCAAGTATGATTGTAGACATTGGTGGGGGTACAACAGAAGTAGGCATTATTTCTTACGGTGGAGTAGTTGCTTCAAATACTGTTAAAGCTGCTGGTGATCGTATGGATGAGTCAATCATTCACTATATCCGTAAAGAGTTTAATGTAATCATTGGAGAACCTACAGCTGAACTAGTAAAAATGACTATTGGATATGCACTTGTTCCTCATACTGAAGAAGTAATGGAAATACGCGGAAGAGATGTTGTGACAGGATTACCAAAAGTAGTAAAGCTATCCTCCACACAAATTCAAGAAGTATTAAGAGAATCTCTAGAGGCTATTTTAGAAGCAATTCGTGCTACTTTAGAAATATGTCCTCCTGAGCTTTCAGGTGATATTGTGGATCACGGTGTAGTTCTCACTGGTGGAGGCGCTCTATTAAAAGGCTTAGAAGAATGGTTAAGTAGTGTAATCGAAGTCCCTGTCCACCTTGCTCCAGAACCATTGCAATCTGTAGCTATCGGTACAGGTAAATCATTTTTTATTACCACTAATAAAAGAAGAGCAATGAGATAATTAAAAAAAATTAGGAAAGTTTCAAACAAATCTTAAGTAAAGTCCTTTTTTTTCGTATAATATATAGATAAAGAAGGAGGAATTACTATGCCAAGTTTGAACGACATTTTAAACTACAACAAATCATTTGTAGAAAATAAACTCTACGAGCCTTACGTAACGACTAAATTTCCAGACAAACGAATAGTTATTCTAACTTGTATGGATACGCGTTTAGTTGAAATGCTTCCAAAGTCTATGAACCTGAAAAATGGTGATGTAAAGATTGTTAAAAGTGCTGGTGCTGTTATTAACCATCCTTTTGGTGGAATCATGCGTAGTTTAATCGTTGCTGTATACGAGCTTCAAGCAGATGAGATTTATGTAATTGGTCATCATGATTGTGGAATGAGTTCTATACAAACGGATAAGATTCTTGAAAAGATGACAGCTCGTGGAGTTGACCCTCGTGTATTTGATGTACTAAAAAACTCAGGTATCGAGGTAGAAGAATGGCTTGAAGGATTTTCAGACGTAAAGGAAAGTGTCTTACATAGCGTTGATATGATTCGAAGTCATCCATTAATGATTCCAGAGGTTCCAGTTCATGGACTCATTATTGACCCTCACACTGGCAAATTAGACCTTGTTACAGATGGTAATATCGACAAAAAATAATATATTTCCCAGGAAATCGTCATAATAAGAGATTTAGCTTCTGATAAAGTCAGAGGCTAAATCTTTTTTATTTTAAATTCTTCTCTACTACAGTGATTATAATTTCCTTTACCCTTCCAATAAAAAAAGGCTATTCTAGAATAGCCTCCTCTTTTACGCTATAACTCTCCTCTTATAGAAGAATACATATAATGGTCTTCCCATTTCCCATTGATAAATAACAGCTTGCGAAGTAAGCCTTCACGAACAAAGTGATTGTTTTCCAATACCTTGATAGAACCAAAGTTTCTTGGAGATACATATGCCTCGATACGATTTAACTGAACATCCTGTAAACCAAATTGTTTAACAAGTCGAACTGCCTCTGAGGCAATTCCTTTTCCGACGTGTCTTTGATCAATAGAGTATCCAATGAGGCCACTTGAAAAAGGCATTCGCTTTAAACTATAAAGCGATATACTTCCAATCAAGTCATCTCGTTCATGTGTAAAAATTCCAAAACTATATTCTCTTTTTTCCTGCATGAGCATAAGTGATTCTCGAATCTTTTCTCTTTGTACACTAGCTGTATAATATTCTTCTTGATGTAATGGTTCAAAAACAGACCAATACATTTTATTGTCATACACTAAATTCGCAAGAGCAGGTGCGTCTTTCACATTCAAAGTTCTTAAGTAACAACTAGCTCCTTCTAAATAAATCAAGCACCGTCACCCTTTAGCATTAGTTAATTGCAAGAATTCTTGGACGTCTTGTATACAAAGGTCAATACCCTTCTTCCAAAACGCTTCCTCTGTAATATCCTCTTGTAGATGTTTCATAGCTAAGTCTTCTACCGACATGACCGCTGTATCCTGTAATAACGCAATATACTTTTCTTCAAAACCTGTACCTTCCTCTTTTGCCTTTGCATAAATACTTAAAGAGAACAAGTAACCAAAAGTATACGGGAAATTATAGAAAGGAACATCGGTAATGTAGAAATGTAATTTAGAAGCCCAGAAATGTGGATGGACTGTGTCTAACGCATCTCCATAAGCCTCACGTTGAGCTTCTTCCATTAATTCATTTAAACGTGTAGCAGAAACAATTCCCTCTTTTCGTTCCTCATAAAATCTTGTTTCAAACAAGAAGCGAGCGTGAATATTCATGAAGAAAGCTACGCTGCGTTGAATTTTATCCTCCAGCAAAGCGATTTTCTCATCTGTCGATTTTGATTCACGAACAGCGGCATCAGCTACAATCATTTCAGCAAAGGTCGAAGCAGTTTCCGCAACACCCATTGCATATCTCGTATTCATCCAATGAACCGGTCTTAAAGCATATGAATGGAAGGCATGACCTAATTCATGTGCAAGTGTGGAAACATTCGACATAGTACCACTATAGGTCATGAAGATACGAGATTCTTGTGAAACTGGCATACCCGTACAAAACCCACCAGGGCGTTTATTCGGACGATCCTCTGCTTCAATCCACCCATTTTCAAAAGCATGACGAGAAAACTCTTCTAGCTTTGGTCCAAATTCTTTAAAATGCTTTAATATGAACTCAGCACCCTGTTGAAAATCCATTTTTTCGGTAGAGGCACTAACTGGTGCATCTAGATCATACCAATGCATCGCTTTTTCGCCTAGCATCGCCGATTTTCTATTTAAATATTCCACAAACGGAGCTTTATTTTTAGAGATTGCTCCCCACATTGCATCTAGTGTATCTTGTTTCATACGGTTAATAGATAGTGGTTCTTCTAAAACATTGTCCCAGCCCCGCTTTTTATAGGTCGCTAGGCGGAAGCCTGCTAAGTGATTAAGCGCTTTTGCTATAAAATCTTCTTTTTCTGTCCATGCAAGCTCCAATGCTTCAAACGATTCCTTACGGATTTCAGCTTTGTCACTGGAGCTCAAATTGTTTGCTTGTCCTACTGAAAGAGATTTTTCTTCTCCGTCAATAGTTATTTTAATACGAATGTCTCCTACAAGCATATCGTATAATTGGCCCCATGCATGATAACCGTCCACCTCAAGTGTAGTTATTAAATCTTCCTCTTTTTCAGAGAGCATTTTACTCGCATTCTCTCTCCATTCATTCAATACAAACTCGAATTGTGAAAGTTCATCTGTCTTTAAAAGTTCTTCCCAAACTGACCCTTCCGTTTTACTAAATACCTGTTGTATAGTATTCATTAAGGAAGACAACCTAGCATACAATGAACCAACTTCACCTTGTAATAATGTTGCTTTTTTATCTGTCGTATCTTGAGCTAGATAGCAGCCAATCACAGCACTAGCTTCCGACAAATTTACTGCTACATCCCTTAATTCTTCAATTGTTTGGCTAATTTGTTTCGCCTCTTGTACAGCGGTTGGAACTTCTAATTTTTTTATATTTACTTCAAAGTTACCTAATTTCACTTTTACTTCATCTAAATGTTGTTGTAAAGCTGACGAGCTACTGCCACCTAGAAAAAAACGATCTAGATCCCAGACTATTGGATAATTTTGTTTTAACATCAGAAAATTCCCCCTATTTTAAAAATTACCTTGAAATCTATTATACCATGTTTCACCATGTCAATTATTCGTTTTTTTGTCACATTATTTCTATAATTGAATTTGTGCGCTCTTTATTTGAAAGGTATACTTATTAAATATAGAAGGAGGGGGATCTATTGATCAAAATTATCCTTTTGATTTGTGGTTATATTGCAACGATTATTGTTAATATACTTGCAAATACTCTACCTATAAATGGTCAAACAACTGGTGAAATATCTTCTAGAATACCAGCACTTTTTACACCAGCAGGCTATGTATTTTCAATTTGGATCTTTATTTATATATTACTTGCATTCTGGATTTGGAATGTTATAAGAGAATATAGAAATCAACAGAAGATACCCCTACGTAGAGTATTATTATTTTTAGCAACATGTATATTCAATATCTCTTGGATTTTACTATGGCATTATGAAAAATTTAGCTTTGCCCTCATTACAATCATTGCCCTACTTTGGTTCTTATTCTTACTATATCTAACTTATTCCAACAATGAGTCCAATTGGAAGAGTCGAGTGCCAATATCTATCTATTTGGGATGGATTTTTGTTGCGACGCTAGCAAATTTAGATTATGTACTTACTTATTATGAATTTAGCGGTTTTGGCATTACAATCTCCTTATGGGTTGTCATTTTCTTAACATTGGCAACAGCTATCGCTCTACATTTTAGGTATCATTATGATGATCGTGCTATTGTATTAGTTTTTATATGGGCTTTTATCGGTATAGCAGTCCGTCATAATATAAATGAATTATTAATTTCAACAGCTTCCCTGTTTTTAAGCGCTGTCTTAGTAGCGGGAATTCTATTTATAAAGAAAACACCAACGAAAAATTAAATCGTTGGTGTTTTTTATATTGCCTACTGCCGCTAAATTAACAGAGGGACAAATTTTGTATTTAATAGAAAAGCCCTATTTAATGAAATTCACTCATTTATATTAATTTAGTTAATATAATCGGTTCGTCTTTTGTAACTATAATTGTATGTTCAATTTGTGCAACGAGAGATTTATCAGGAGTTACAAACGTCCATCCATCCCCTGACTCTACGATATGTTCAGCTTTTGCTGAGATGAAGGGCTCTACTGCTAGAACCATACCTTCTTTTAAAATTGTTGGATCCCAAGCATCATAATAATTTAAGACATGCTGGGGTGCTTCATGCAGGGACTTTCCGATACCATGACCTGTTAGGTTCATGATGACATGTAATCCATTATCCTTCGCTTCTCTTTCCACTGCTTTACCAATCTGGTTTAGACGAGAACCTGCTTTTACCTTCAGCATAGCACGATTAAATGCACTTTCCGCTACTTGACAAAGCTTTTCCTTGTCTTCGTACCCTTCGCCTACTACAAATGATATTCCAGTATCTGCGAAAAACCCTTCGTATGAACCGGATACATCAATATTTACAAGGTCACCCTCTTTAATCACACGGGAGCCTGGAATTCCATGAGCCACTTCTTCATTCACACTTATACAAGTATACCCCGGGAAATCATACTCTCCCATAGGTCCAGAAATAGCGCCTTTTTCTTTAAATAACTCGCCGCCTATTTCATCTAGCTCCTTGGTAGTTACACCCGGTTTAGTTGCAGCCTTCATCGCTTCTCGTACTTCAGCAACAATTTGGCCTATTTTTTTTAACATTTCTAACTCTTCATTTGTTTTTGCTATCATCTTTACAAGATCCCTTCTTCACTTAGATGTATGATTATCATATCATATATCTTATGAATTCGGCATTAATAGGCGTGGGGCTTTTACGAATAGAATCGCACAAATAAAAGCGGCAAACAAGAACACAGGAATCATATAAGTAGAATTATAAATTAAGGAATAAAGAATTACGTTTTCTCCCTCAGCAAATTCACCAAAAAATAGTATCCCTGATAAAACGTGTGCCAAGTAGCGCAAAAATGAGGCAATTAAGGCACCTATTACAATTGCTATCGCCATTTTTTTCTTGTTTTGATTTTCAAATGCTTTCATATATGCTGGTCTTAATAGACCTGCCAATCCCGCCACCATAAAAGCAATAAAATAATCGATTCCTACTTGAATAACTACTATTTCAAAGGATAATGGCGCCGGGTAAAAGCGCCCCGTAACTACCTGCAATAGTCCAATCAAAAATCCTGTCACAACACCTGCCACTATACCACGGCGAAATGCTATTAAAATAATGGGTACAAGCACAAAGGTAACACTTCCACCCTGTGGCATCCCAAATCCTATTAAATCCAATATATAACCTAATGCTGCGAATATAGCTATTTCTACTAACAATACGACACGCTGATTTCTCATTGTAATCCCCTTTTTTGACCACAAAAAAACGCCGTCGGGACAGAGCCAGACATCGCGCGATTGTCAGTATCCATCCACATCCCTACGCAAGCATGAACTTACAGGTTCTAAGGGTACTATCTCAGCCGCTATAGCGACGCCCCTTGTGGTTTAGAATTTATTTGATTTGAGTTCATTGTAGCCGATACATGTTTATATTGCAACCCCCAAAGGTATTATAGTAGTAATAATAAATCTATTATTAGGAGTGTTTTGGTTGATAAATTTACTTATGGATTTAATCAAAATAAAGAGTAATGATTTGAACGGAGCTAACGAGGCACTGCTTTACTGTAAGGACTGGCTAGAAAAGAGAAACATATCAACAAAAACCTATGAATTAAACACTAAGCTAATGCTTGTAGCTGAAATAGGAGCCGGTGAGGAAACTATCGTATGGAATGGCCATATTGATGTCGTTCCAGGAAATCCCGAGCAATTTGAACCAAAAATTATTGATGATAGACTATATGGGCGTGGTTCTGCAGATATGAAGGCAGGCGTTGCTGCAATGATGCAGGCTTTTTATATACTCTCACAAGATGAACATAAGCTTACAAAAAAAGTCCAGCTACATATAGTTACTGATGAAGAAACAGGAGGAAAAACCTCCAAACACTTAGTTGAACAAGGTCATTGTGGAGACTTCGTTATTTGTGGTGAACCAACTCATGTTAATATCGGTCTTCAGGCTAAAGGAATTTTACAATGGGATATCCATTTAAAAGGGAAAGCCGCGCACGGAAGCCGTCCTTGGGAAGGAGATAATGCGATTGAAAAAGCAATATTATTCGATAAGGAACTAAGAAATTGCTCTTTTATGGAGGCAAGCAATGAATATTATGATTATCCTTCCTTAAACTTGGCAAAAATAGAAGCAGGAGATCGCTATAATATGGTACCTGATAAATGTGTTATTAGTTACTCCTTAAGATTTGTTCCTGGACAAGACGCTGAGAAAATCACAAAGGAACTAAGAGATCTTTTAGAAAAATATCCTGGTAGTGAAATACACTTCCAAGGACACACCCCAGCAATCACCAATAAAGAAGATGACAAGTATATACAAAAACTTTTAGCAGTTTGTAATTCGATTAGACAGACACCTACTGTTCTATTTGGACAGCATGGTGCGGCCGACACACGTTATTATGCAGCTAAGGGTGCAGTAGCTATCGAATTTGGACCAAGCGGTTCTGACTGGCACGGTGATCAGGAATACGTTTCTATATCTTCAGTAGAGGAATATAAGGACATTCTCGTTAGATTTGTATTAGAATAACTAAATATAAGCTATAGATGGATGCTTTCCGTAGGGAGAGCGATAAGTAATAATAATGAGGAGACTATGAATGGATACCAATAAAATTTTGAGTGCATCAACATATTTTTCTATTTTGTTTGCCCCTTTCATTCTCCCGATTATCGTTTACTTCCTTACATCGGAAAAAGAGGTAAAGTACCACGCTAAGCGTTCATTAATTTCTCATATCATCCCTACTATTTTCTTTGTGTTCTTAATGCTGGCTATATTCGCAAACTTTTTACCTTTAGGCTTTACTGGAGATTCTGCTTCCATGTGGACTAGTATGACTACTGCTCTTATTTTTATGGGTTTATATACAGTGATCAATCTAGTTTTACTTATATGGAACATCGTACAAGGAGTCAAAGTGTTACGGCATGTTTAATAGCTCCTCAAATGGGAATAAGATATTATAGAACAACAAGGAGCGATTGATTATGAAAGTAGGAAAACTAGTAAAAGCAGCTATTAAATGGGCACCTGTTGTGTACCCTATTGTTCGTAAAGCAATGAAATCCAAAAAAACTGTAAAACGCTAATTGAACTAAGTTAGAAACTTATTAATGTTAATATGGGCTCTTCATAGCCTCTCCAAGGTACCACTATTATTTAGAAGGACAAGACTTATTAGTCACCTCCAATAAAAAAAAGCAGGAGAAATCATATGATTTCTCCTGCTTTTTTTGAATTATTACTTTCACCAAAATTCTCTATAAAAGAATCCTCTGAAAAACTTTGGATATTAAATTTACATTCGTCAACGATAGGTAGCCAGTGGACACTGTTGCTTTAGCTTGAGAATTTCCACTTGCATTTGTACGTTGACTTTCTATAAGTTCCTCGAATGTTAAAGGATTTGGCTTTGGCATTTCATGTTCATATACGAGCATACGTGAATTGTACTTTGTAAAGAACGAATTTGCCATTTGCCGGTAACCTTCCATGGTAGGGTGTACATCAGCAATATTTGGTATTAAAGTACTCTCTTTTCCTTTGAAAGACTCTTCAACCGAAATATAGGTTGCTCCATTTTTCTCTGCAACTGTTTGAAGAATAGCATGCAGCTGATCTAACTCTTTGCCAATTCCCACCTTTTGTGAATCATGCACATGAGGATATGCAAAATAGTAACCCATTACATATATATTAGCTTTCGGAGCTGCTGCTTGGACTTTTTCCAGAACTGCCTCCATGTTTTTTCTCACATTATTAAGTGCAAAATTAGCAGAGACCTGTTTATAAGAGACCATTCCACTTGAAGGATTAACCTGTACTAGTCTTAAAAGATCATTAGCTCCTGCGGATATCGTAACTAGTGTTGCATTAGCCAAAAGCTCCTGTGCTTCCTTTGTTTGAACAGTCCTTAAGACATCAGCAGTTGTATATCCGGGAAAAGCTAGGGCTTTGGAATAAAACCCAAGCAGATTTGCTCTATTTAATTCCTGAGAGATTAAATCTGTATAGCCAGCATCAATTGCCTGATTTGGTGTTTGGCCAGCTGCTAAAGAATCACCTAAAGGAATGTACACCTCTTTCCCCTTAGCTTCAACTGTGTAAGTATTAGATATTATAAAAAGGGCGATGAATATGCCTATCAACCTTTTCAACAATAATCAGCTCCTTAAAATGCCCAAGCACCTTTAATGAAGATGGGTTCTTTTGTTCCATCAGCTAATTCACCTGTTATATCCATATTGCCACTTCCAATCATGAAGTCCTCATGAACAATAGAAGTATTGATACCCATTTTTTCTAACTCTTCTGTAGTAAGGCCACGAGCTCCTTCTACACAAGTTGGGTAAGCTTCTCCAATAGCAAAATGATTGGAGGCATTCTCATCAAATAAAGTGTTAAAAAACAATACATTCGATGCAGAGATAGGTGATTCATGCGGAACTAATGCAATTTCGCCTAAATATTTTGCGCCATCATCTGTTTGAATTAGCTCTTGTAGGAGTTTCTCGCCTGTGGCTGCTTGAATCTGGACAATTTCTCCATCTTTAAACGTCAATTTGAAGCCATCAATAACATTTCCTTGATAAACAAAAGGCTTAGTGTTGCTTACATATCCATTAACACCTGTTTTTAGCGGCGCAGTGTATACTTCCTCTGTAGGCATATTAGCGATAAATGGCACGGACTGAGCATTTTTACTAGCTCCTGATTGCCAAATATGTTCCTTTGGTAACTCTACTTCAATATCCGTTCCATCTGCCGTATAATGCAGTTTCTTATAGCGCTTTTCGTTCAATAATGCAGCTCGTGACTCTAAATTATTTATATGTTCCTGCCATTGTTGGACTGCAGTTCCTTTTCCAATGCGTACTACATTAAATATAAGCTCCCATAATGCATCCATTTGTTCTGACTCTGGGAGTTTAGGGAAAACCTTCGCAGCCCATTTTTTAGATGGCATTGCTACGATTGACCAGGTAATCACATCATTCATCACTGCTTTACGATAATTTTCTAATGCCTTACCAGAAGCCTTTTGATAGTTAGAAATACGATCAATTGACACACCCTCTAAAAGATCGGGATTATCGGCGTCAATCCATAATAAAGCACCTTTACTTTCAATCAATTCATCTCTTTGAGCAACAACCCATTTTGGCACTTCGTGAAATGCTTCATCGGGGGCCATATCGTAAAATAATCGAGCATTTACTTCATCCGTATAGTTTACTTCTACTCTTTTTGCCCCTGCTTCATAGGCTTTTTTAACAATAAGTCTTGTAAAATCGATTGTATCTGTTGTTGTATTAATGAGTAGAGGCTGCCCCTTTTGAATATTTAGACCTACCTTAACAACTAACTCAGCATATTCCTCTAGATTTTTTTGAAAATCCATACATTATTTCCCCTTTTTATCGATTGTTTTAGATGATCCCTCTATTAATTCACCACGATACCATATTTTTTGGACTGGCTTGCTTGGAAGCTCTTTTGTCCATTTTTTATAAGTTTTTTCGTCGTTATATGTTAAAAGAGTTAATACCTCTCCATCCTTACCTGCTCGTCCAGTACGCCCTGAACGATGTAAGTATTGCTCAATTGAATGTGGTACATCTACATGAATAACATGAGTAAGTCCCGATATATCTAATCCTCTGGCTGCAACATCTGTAGCGATTAGAATGCTCACTTTTCCATTTTTAAAGTCGTCCAATGCTTTTTTTCTCTCTTCTTTTTTCATTTCAGAATGAAGAGATGCAATTGGAGCATCTCGATAAGATAGCTTATAATCCTTCATCAGTAATTGATCTAGACTGTTAACGAATGCTAATCCTCTCATCCCCTTAAAGTGCGAAAGCCTTCTTAATAGCTCTGTCTTGTCTCTAGTCTCTGTTTTTACAAAGCTATGAATGACTTCACCTTTTGCTGGTACTTCCTCCGCTGACACATGAATTCTTATTGGTTCCTTCATCATTCGTTCTGCTACTAGCTCAATTTCCTCTGTTATTGTTGCCGATGTCACGACAAGCTGTCTCTCAACTGTTGCATCTATTAATCCTTTAACAGTAGTCCGATGCTCTCTACTAAGTAGCTGATCACCTTCATCTAACACAATCGTCTTAATCTCATGCATTTTAAGCTTTTTCACCTTTACAAGCTCCTGCAATCTACCAGGTGTTCCTACTACTATATTCGGCTTTTTCTTCAAGCCTTCAATTTGTCGGTTAATATTCGCGCCACCGATTAGCTGAGCAACTGAGACACCAGTACCTGAAGCCCACTCTCTCAATACCTCGACAATTTGCATTCCTAATTCTTGAGAAGGTACCATTATTAATGCCTGTGTTTGCTTTTTTGAAGGATCTACCAATTGTAGTAAAGGAAGCACATAAGCCAGTGTTTTCCCTGTTCCCGTTGGTGATTCTGCTACTATATCTGAACCGTCAAGCATATGCGGAATAAGTTGTGTTTGGATAGGCATCTCAAAGGCAAATTCTGCTTCTGCCCATTTTCTCTGTAATGTTTCATTTAAATTTTGTATAGCTGTCAAGTTTTTCTCCACCTCATCTGTGTTTGACTCAAGTGTACCACATTTCTATTATCGACCATTAGCCATATAAATAGATAAATGCAATTAAAAAAGTGCCTTATACTAGGCACTAATTTGTTTGTTTCTCTTCATTTATATATTGCTTCATTAATTCGTAAAAATTCAATTCATATAATTGTTTTCCATCAATTTTAAAAACACCTTTGTTTACAAGGTCTTCAATTATATTGTCTCTTCTTTGTTCTGTTTGTGTATCTTTTTGTATCATCATTCTTAGTTGTCTCCTTGCTTTTTTCTCTCCGAATAATATTTACCCCGGACGAGAAATTTATAAACTCGTTGCATGATTTTTCTTGAACACCTTACAGAAAACAGGAAATTTCCTTCTAACCAATAAATAAATCAAATAACCTACTAACGCTCCAGAGCTATTTAACCAAAGATCATCCACGTCACTGCTCCTATTTTGCGGAATTTGAACGATTTCTATAAATAGCGAGATAAGAAATCCCATAATTACAGGAAAGGGGAAAATCTCCATACGTTTGAAGACAAGAGGAAAGAGAAAACCAATAGGTATAAATAGAGCAATATTGCCAAGGAAGTTAATATAAAAAGGCTCCCAATACCCTAAATATATGATAGCGTTCCACGTTTCCTCTAAAACTCGAAACAATTCCAAATTGATACTGTTTACATAAGCCTGTTCCTCTCCATACTTTGGTATGATTGTTTGAGAAAACAAGCCAACTAATACTGCAATGAGAAATAATACACCTAACTCATATAAACCTTCCCTTAAATGAAAGCCTCGCCTCTTCCAACGAATAAGCCTCCAGATAATTAGGACAGGTAAAAAAATAGCAATGGTATAAAGCATTTCATCTATATAATTCATAATTACAGGCATCTAATCACCTTCCAATAACTCCTTTAAAAATTTCTCCCGGTGATCTAGAAAATATTTAGTCGTTTGATAGTGAGCGGTTTGCTCATATTCCACTTCTTCAATTTCTCCGTTATCGAAGCTGAGAATCGTTGCATCTGGAAATCCTAATATAATCGGAGAATGAGTAGCAATAATAAATTGGCAATCCTCTTCTTGTATTAAGTCATGCATAATTCTTAAAAAAGCCAGCTGTCTCTGTGGTGAAAGTGCAGCTTCCGGCTCGTCTAACAAATAAATTGCTCTACCGTTAAAACGGTGTAAAAACAACGATAAAAAGGATTCGCCATGCGATTGCTCATGAAGAGACTTCCCACCATAAAAGTTAATACTTTCACTTTCTTCAACATGAGAAGCAAATTGGTAAAATGTCTCTGCTCGCAAGAAGAACCCATTTGTCACCTTCGGCATCCATGATAGCTTCACATATTTACCTAGTGAGCTTTCTGCAGCATCAACCTCATAATAATTATTTCTTCCTCCACCCGCTGTGTTAAATTCACATTGGTCAGCAATTGCTTCCAATAAAGTGGATTTCCCAGTTCCATTTTCACCTACAAAGAAGGTGACGCTATTTGTAAGCTCAAGTTCCCTAAAGTTCCGGATTGTCGGTATAGTGAATGGATATTCTCCTTCTAAAATACTCTCATCGCTTCTAATCATTATTTTTTTTAAAAACATACGAAACTCCCTTCATTCATATAATAAGTATTATGCTTGAAAGGTTGTGAACAGTGGATTTTCCAGTTTGCGTTACAAACAAATACATCTCCCATTCAAAACCTAACATTTCTGTCAATTATCCTCATATTACTAACTTACCTCATTCGTCTGCAGAAAAAAAGATTAATGGAGACATAGTTTCTCTATTAAATAATATTCTAATCGAACAAGGCTTCTATAATGAATATTTAGTGGAAATGGTAGGCACCTACGAAATTAAGACGAACGAGCGAAATATTTTAAGCTTAAGCCTCACCGTGTATTCCTTTACTGGAGGAGCTCATGGATTGACGATTACTAAATCATTAACCTTTGATACTACCACTGGTAAGCAATACGCATTAAAGGATTTGTTTAAACCCAATAGTAATTATGTGGAGAGATTATCTCAAATCATTTCGAAGAAAATAGAAGCATGGGATGTTCCTCTTCTGGAAGATTTCACTGCTATCCGACCAGACCAAGATTATTATCTAGCGGATCATACTATTGTCATTTACTTTCAGCTCTACGAAATAACACCCTATGTATATGGCTTCCCTTACTTTCCCATTGCCATTAAATCAATCGAGGATATAATTCGCTCAGAAGGCCCTCTCAATACATTATTAACATTTTAATCAACCCTAGTGACATACCTCCCTTCACTAAGGTAAAGTAATAAGTAAGTTAGTGGAGGGGGTACATAGATGAAGACAAAGGCTATATTTTTTGATTTGGACGACACACTACTATGGGACAAAAAGAGCGTAGCAACGGCTTTTCAGAAAACATGTGATTATGCCGCTACTAAGGTAGCAGTGAATACTGTAGAGCTAGAAAAAGCCGTTCGTGAATCGGCAAGCCAGTTATACGATTCATACGAAACACGTCCCTTCACACAGATGATTGGCATTAATCCTTTCGAAGGATTATGGGGAATATTTGATGATCCAGGAGAAGACTTTCAAAAGATGAAGGCACTGATTGCTGACTATCAAAAGCAGTCCTGGACAAACGGTTTAGATAAGCTCGGCGTGGAAGATGCTGCACTCGGAGAAGAACTGGCAAAATATTTTCCCCGTATGCGCATGGAAAGTCCATTTGTATATGAAGAAACATTTGAAGTTCTAGACTTATTAAAGGATAACTACACATTGCTTCTAATGACGAACGGCTCTCCAAGCCTACAAAACACTAAGCTTGAAATTACACCAGAGATGGCACCCTATTTCGACCATATTCTAATTTCTGGCGGCTTCGGAAAGGGGAAGCCTGACCCTTCCATTTTTGAACATGCACTTGAGCTCGTTCGTGTAGAAAAGGACGAAGTATTAATGGTTGGTGACAATTTAATGACCGATATCCTCGGCGCATCCCGTGTAGGAATCAAATCCGTCTGGATCAATCGTGAAAACAAGCCTGTCTCAGAAGAAGTACAGCCAACCTACACTATTGAAAGCTTGCATGAATTAATCGGTATTTTAGAAAAAATAAAATAAGGCTCTTTCTAAAAGTCTTATATATAAAATTATAAAAGGCAAGAACGCTGAGATAACAGTACTCTTGCCTTTTCACTACATGTTTTACTTGCAATGAAGCATCGAAAGCAATGTAGTGGAAATAACCGCTAATTAATGTTCCTCTTTTTTTGCTGTTACAACATTCTTTAAAACAAAATTATTATTAAACACAGGCTGTTTTATTTTCCATTTTAGTGTTAATTTTAAATAAAGTTTGATACTTTAAATCAAGACGGGTTACTTTGTTTATTTGCTGTTTTTTTAAGGTTAAAAGGATATCTTTAATCAAACTTTATTTTAAAGCTACAAAAGAAAAGTGTTATCTCCTTCATGGTTTGATATTCATTGCTGTCCAGTTACATTAAAGTCTGTTATTGATATTTATAAAGAAATTTTAAAATCACCTCTCTAGTTTAACTGAGAAGTAATTTTTTTTGATACTTATGTTAAAATAGCTAGAAATTGTGAAGGGTTACACTTTAACTAACCGTGTAGTTTAGTTGAATCTGGATGTTTTATTTGTGTTCAACAATCGGTCCAGATTCTCGAATAAGGAATTGTCTATTATAAGAGTACTGTAAAGAAAGTTTGCAAAGATAGTTCTAAAATTAATCCAAGTTAGTACAAATAGAATTTCAAAAGTAATCAAATATAATATTATCTTTTAAATCTTAAGAGCATATTTTGATAAGTCTTTTATCAAAATATGCTCTTTCTATTTGTGATTTTAAAGTTGACGGTGGTAATTCATTCAAATAGTTAGAAATGAATAATATCATCTTTTAGATAGCTGATACTTTATTGTAAATATGCTTGTTCAGGCTTCTA
>NZ_JACSQO010000015.1 GCF_014836595.1 Psychrobacillus faecigallinarum
GCCAGGATCAAACTCTCCATAATAGAGAACTTAAAAAGCTCATTTTGTTTTGCTGGCATCATCATTAAATGATGTCATTTCTTTTGCTTGAAGAACTAGTCTATCAAGCTATATTTCTTAACGTTTTGCATGTTCAGTTTTCAATGTTCATTGCGCCGTTTCGTTTTGGCGACTTTAATATCATACCAAATCTACTTTTCAATGTCAACAACTTTTTTTAAATTGTTTTTCGTGAAATTCGAAGTAAAAATGAGAACTTGATTACTATACCACCATGTGTGCACCTTTTACAAGGGTTTTATACAAAAAAATAAATAAAACTTTCGGCGCACTATATATAGTGATGTAAATTAAAAGAGATACTACCAATGGTAGTATCTCTTTCCTTGTTCCCTTTAATCTCTATGACGCATTGTAGGGAATAATAGGACATCGCGAATAGACGGAGAATTTGTTAATAACATTACCAAACGATCTATCCCGATTCCTAGTCCTCCTGTAGGTGGCATTCCATATTCTAAAGCTTCTAAGAAATCCTCATCCATTTCATGTGCTTCATCATTTCCAGCAGCTTTTTCTTCTAATTGTGCTTCAAAGCGTTGACGTTGATCGATAGGATCGTTCAACTCCGTGAATGCATTAGCATGCTCACGACGAACTATAAACAACTCAAAACGATCAGTAAAGCGTCCATCTTCTGAATTTTTCTTCGCAAGCGGAGAAACCTCTACTGGATGACCATAGATAAATGTTGGTTGAA
Organism: Psychrobacillus faecigallinarum; assembly: GCF_014836595.1. GTDB lineage: Bacteria > Bacillota > Bacilli > Bacillales_A > Planococcaceae > Psychrobacillus > Psychrobacillus faecigallinarum. The sequence continues at coordinate 761 of NZ_JACSQO010000015.1, forward strand.
CTAAAGTCTCTTCTACTTTTTGCTCAAAGAATTCATTTAACACATGTCCTACTTCCATAGAAGGTTTCACATCTACACCATGTTCTTTAGCCAATGCATGAGCATCCTCTTTCGTCATCTCTTTCCAGAAATCAACTCCAGTTGTCTCTTTAACCGCATCAGCCATATGCCAACGTCTCCAGCCAGGCGCTAAATTAATCTCATCGTCTCCATATTTAACGGTAGAAGAACCTAGAACTTCCTGCGCTACATGCGCTACCATGTTCTCTGTCAGGTTCATAATATCTTTATAATCAGCATACGCCTCATATAACTCAATCATTGTAAACTCTGGGTTATGTCGAGTAGATACACCTTCGTTACGGAACACACGACCTATTTCATATACCTTTTCCAGTCCACCTACAATTAGGCGTTTTAAATGTAATTCGATTGCAATACGTAAGTAAAGCTCCATATCTAACGCATTATGATGCGTAATAAACGGACGAGCTGCTGCCCCTCCTGCTACAGTATGTAACAATGGTGTTTCTACTTCTAAGTAGCCCTGGCTATCTAAGTAACGACGCATCGATTGAATGATTCGACTTCTAGTGATAAATGTATTTTTGCTTTCCTCGCTAGTCATTAAATCTAAATAGCGTTGGCGATAGCGTTGTTCCACATCTTTTAAGCCATGAAATTTTTCCGGCATTGGACGTAATGACTTTGTTAAGAAGGTAAATTCTGTTGCTTTTACTGACAATTCACCTACCTGAGTTCTAAATACATTTCCGCGAACTCCTACAATGTCTCCTAAGTCAGCTGTTGTAAATAGTTCATAGGCATCTTCACCGATTGCATCTTTTCGTACATATATCTGAATTTGCCCACCCAAGTCTTGGATATGCGCAAAGCCAGCTTTCCCTTTTCCACGCTTGGTCATAATTCGACCTGCAACCACTACTTCGTGAGATGTTTCTTCTAACTGTTCTTTTGTGAACTCATCAAATTCAGCAATAACTTGATTACTTAAATGAGTTCTTTCATATTTACCACCAAAAGGATCTAATCCTTTTTCTTGTATGGTAGTCATCTTCTGGCGTCTCACCAAAAGTTGATCATTTAATTCTTCCATGTTAGACATTTCCTTCACTCCTTTTGCAATCTATTATTCGCAAGTATCATTTACGTTGCATTTATTGTACACAATTTCAGGGTTCTCTTCATCTTTTATTTCACAATCGAAGATTTTTCATTTTTCTGACGTATGATAAAAACGGAAAGAGCCGCCACTTGTCGTGACAGCCCACTAATTAAGCAAGAATTGTACTAGCCTCATTATATTCCTTTGAGGATTCTTCTGCAAAGAATCGTAAGTAGTCCTTAAGCTCTTGAGCAGTTTCTGTTTGGTTTATCATATTTCTTGCTGTACCATTCCCTCGAATGCCTTTAAGGTACCAAGATGCATGCTTACGCATTTCACGAACGGCAATGCCTTCTCCCTTTAAAGCTGTTAAACGATCAAAATGTAATAAACATACATCTATTTTCTCTTGGACTGTCGGCTCTGGTTTCAATTCTCCTGTTTCTAGGTATTCCACTGTACGATAAATCATCCATGGATCCCCTAAAGCAGCGCGTCCAATCATTACTGCGTCGACACCTGTTTCCTCTAACATACGCTTCGCATCTTGCGGTGTATTTACATCACCGTTACCGATGACAGGTATATTTACTGCTTCCTTTACTTGGCGGATTAAATCCCAATTTGCATGACCTTCATACATTTGCACACGAGTACGTCCATGAACGGCAACTGCTGCTCCACCAGCTCGTTCCACAGCTTGAGCATTTTCAACCATGTATAAATGCTCTTCATCCCAGCCAGTGCGCATTTTAACACTTACCGGTTTTTTTACGTTATCTACAACTGCAGAAACCATTTCATATATCTTGTTAGGGTCTAGAAGCCATCTTGCACCAGCTTCACATTTTATAATCTTGTTAACTGGGCACCCCATGTTAATATCTATAATGTCTGCAGAAGTATGTTCATCTACATACTTAGCAGCTGCTACAAGCGTTTCCTTCTCACCACCAAAAATCTGAAGTGATAGTGGATTTTCTCGCTCATCAATATAAAGCATGCTCAAAGTCTTTTCGTTCTTAAACACGATCCCTTTATCACTGATCATTTCAGCGTAGACTAGTCCTGCTCCAAATTCTTTTACTGTTAGGCGGAATGCTGAATTACAGATACCAGCCATAGGAGCTAAAACTACTCGGTTATCCATTACGTGCTTACCAATTTGAAATGGTTTAGTTGATGTGTTAGTCATTATTCTTCACCTTCTTCTGCTACTCCTTTTAGTTCTTCTAGCTTTATATCAAGTATAGCAGCTATTTTTTCCAACTGTTTTTCGGTTGGAACACGCTTACCTTGTTCTATTTTGCCAAGTATAGACACAGACATATCCATTTCTTTTGCAAGTTCTACTTGCTTAATCATCTTTAACCTTCGAAATGCACGAATGCGTCGACCCCATCGAACGATTTCCATAAATGGACGCCCTCTTTCTGATCATGCACTATATTCGAAAAAGCTTGTTTTGTACTTGGATGGACTAATTCAGAGTTTATTTCCACAAGCGGAACAAGCACGAACCCTCTTTCTGTCATCCTAGGATGAGGAATGATTAGGTCTTCCGTTTTCATATTTTCTTCATTATACAACAAAATGTCAAGGTCTACAGTTCTCGGACCCCAGCGAACTAATCTCTTTCTTCCGAGCAAGTCCTCTATTTCGTTGCATTTTTTTAATAATTCATGAGGAGTATATAAAGTTTCAAGCTCTACGACTATATTTAAAAAAGCGGCTTGGTCCACGTATCCCACTGGATCTGTCTCATAGACCGATGACATCCTTTTTACCTCTATCTGTTTTGTCTCTTTCAATAAACCGACTGCCTCTTGTAAAAACTCTAAACGATTTCCAATATTAGAACCTAGAGAAATATATGCTAAATTCATATTGTACCTCTCGTTATATCGACAGCAACCGAAGTGTAGTGCCCAATAATCGGAGGATTTGGTTTCACTAAATGTATTCGACATCCACTTACCTTTTCTTTATACTCCTCCAGTATTCGAGAAGCAATTTTCTCAGCCACAGCTTCTATTAACAAATAAGGTCTTCCCTCCACTATTTGCTTACAAAGCTCAAATACCTCAGCATAGTTAACCGTTTCGTTTAAATTATCTGTTTCTCCAGCTTTTTTTAAGTCGCAAGCAAGCGTCACCGTTACTTTAAAAATTTGACCAAGCTTTGTTTCCTCTGGAAGCGCTCCATGAAAGCCGTAAAATTCTAAATCGTTTAAATGAATATAATCCATTCGTTAACCCTCCACTTTCATATCGGTGCCTTTGCCCATTAAAGCATCCATCATTTTTGTCATTCTTGCAATCTCCATGACATCATGCACTCTTACTATATGACAGCCAAGCTGGACACCATAGCAAACAGTGGCTCCTGTGCCCTCCATTCGCTCGTCCACAGGTAAATTTAACACATTGCCAATCATGCGCTTACGGGACGTAGCAAGCAATACTGGGTAGCCCATATCCACTAGGTCAGCTAAATGCTGCATCATTAAAATATTTTGTTCGTGAGACTTCGCAAATCCAATACCGGGGTCTAACCAAATATTTTCATAAGGAATACCTGCTGACCTTGCAATTTGAATGCTTTCTTCTAAATCCCGCTTCGCTTCTGTCCAAAAATCTACATAGTCTTCATTATCTCGATTGTGCATTAGAATAATAGGGACATTCAATTCTGCTGCCACCTCGGCAATCTTGGTATCTCTTTTGGCTCCCCAAATATCATTAATAATGTGAGCACCAGCTTCTATAGCTGCTCTTGCAACAGTAGATTTATATGTATCAATAGAAATAATAGCATTTACCTGCTGACTGATAGCCTTAATGACAGGCACCACACGTGCAATTTCTTCTTCGTCAGAGATGAGTGTGTATCCCGGTCTTGTAGATTCTCCTCCTACATCTATTATCTTTGCTCCTTCTGCCACCATTTGTTTTGCTCTAGCAACAGCTTGTTCTATCTCATTAAACTTTCCTCCATCTGAAAAAGAATCTGGCGTCACGTTTAGAATACCCATTATGATTGTTTCATTTCGAAAATCTAGTGTGACTCCTCCCATTTCAAATGGATGCGAGTTGTATTGTAAATTCATGCTATGTCCTCCTTTCTCCCTCTATACATTCTACGTATTGTTTATGAAGCACTTTATAAACAGAGCCCTGGTTACCCAAAAACTGTTTCTCCCCAATACTTTTAATCGGAACTATTTCCTGAACTGCGTTTGTTATAAATACCTCATCCGCCAATTCTAGTTGAGACTTTGTATAAAGACCTTCCGCTATATCCATTGTACAGTTTTTTAAAATCCACTTCCTAGTCGTGCCATTTAAAATACCAGTCTCTACTGAGGGAGTATATACTTTACCGTCCTTCACCCAAAAGACATTAGAAGTAATGCCTTCTGCAACAAAACCTTCTGCATTTACAAAAATTCCTTCCTGCGTGGCCAAAGAATCTATTTCAAATCTAGCTTGAACATTGTTTGCAAAGTGATGGGATTTATGACGTATGGAGCTTTCTGGAGAATTTCTGACAGTCTTTAACCAAATTGCTGACTTCTCTTTTCCTCGTACGGTAGAAGGAAGAGGCTTTCGAAATATAATAACAGTTGGTTGAGGATAATCGCTTGGCTGAAGACCAATGTCATGAATGCCTGCAGAGACATTTAATCGAAAATATCCATCTTCCCCGTTATTCGCTGCTGTTAATAAATTCACAGCCTTCAGAATAGACTGCTTCTCATATGGTATTGCAATTCGAAAGTCTGACAGCGCCTTCGAGAGTCTTGACCAATGCTCGTCCCACAAAAAAACTTCGCCATTGTAAGTTCGAAACGTTTCGAAAAAGCCTAGACCATACAAAAAGCCATGATCATAGGCTGATACTGTCAGTTCATTTGCTTTAAATAGCTGTCCATCCTTCCATGCCTCCATTTAAAGCATCTCCTTAGCGTAACAGTGATCTTTCACAAAATTTTGGATTAGCTTTTTCCCTTCCTCCGTCATAATAGATTCGGGATGGAATTGTACGCCTTCTACCGCAAACTCTTTGTGACGCAGCCCCATTATTTCTCCCTCTTCCGTCCACGATGTAACTTCGAGACAGTCTGGAAGGGATTTTCTTTCCACTATTAAAGAATGATAGCGAGTAGCATAGAACGGGTTAGGCATGTCCTTATTTACACCCTTATCATCATGAAAGACTAGAGACGTTTTCCCGTGCATCAATCGTTCTGCGCGAATTACTTTACCGCCAAAAGCTTGACCAATTGATTGATGCCCTAAACAAACCCCTAGTATAGGAATTTTTCCTGCGAAATAGGTTATTACATCTAAGCTAATGCCTGCCTCATTCGGAGTGCAGGGACCGGGAGACACAACGATGATTTGAGGTGACAATCGTTCAATCTCTTCTATAGAAAGCTCATCATTACGGACGACCCTTACCTCTACACCCTGCTCTCCGATGTATTGCACAAGGTTGTAGGTAAAAGAATCGTAGTTATCAATCATTAATATCATTTGCTTCCCCCTTCTGCCATTGCCTTCGCCTGCCATAATGCCTTCGCTTTGTTAATCGACTCCTTATATTCTGCGCTAGGCTTCGAATCAATCACAATACCTGCTCCAGCTTGGATATGTGCCATTCTATCTTGAATAAACGCCGTCCGGATAACAATATTAAGCTCTATATCCCCTGAATAACCAAGCCATCCTATAGAACCTGTATACAAACCTCTTCGCACAGGCTCTAATTCTTCAATTATTTCCATCGTTCTTATTTTAGGAGCGCCAGTAATAGTACCACCTGGGAACATTGCCCGTACTATATCTGCGTTTGTGACACCAGGACGTAACTCTCCTTTTACATTGGAGACGATATGCATGACATGAGAATATCGCTCAATCGCCATGAACTCATTCACTTCAACGGTGCCATAGGCAGAAACACGTCCTAAATCGTTCCGTTCCAAATCAACAAGCATTACATGCTCAGCACGCTCTTTTTCATTTTCAATCAGCTCATTAGCCAACAATATATCCTCTGCTTCGTCTTTTCCTCTAGGTCTTGTACCAGCAATAGGACGTGTAGAAAGTTCCATTCCCTTTTTCTTCACTAACAGTTCTGGAGATCCCGATACAACAGCAAAGTCCGGAGAATGTATATACGCCATATAAGGAGAAGGATTGAAAGTACGTAATGCCTCATACATCTCGATGGGTGATGCCTTTAACTCTTTTGATTGGCGAACTGATAAATTAACTTGGAATACATCTCCTTGAGCAATATAATCTTGAATTTTTAGAGTAGCCGCTTTAAATTCCTCTGCACTAACAGATACATGTAGCTGAGCTGAGTCCTCATTAAATTCAGTGGCAGCTCCCGGTAGAAATATTCTGGACGATATGCCTTGGTCAGCTGCCTGTCTGTATTGTTCCTCCATTTTAACTAAATCCTCTTTACTGTTGGAGAGCTTCATCAGTGTTACCACTTCTGTCTCTACATCTAAAACAGCCCAGCAGTCTAGCAGGTAAAAATAGATATCCGGTATTTGCAAATCGTCTTTTGAGAGATTTGGTAGGGATTCTATCTTTCTAGCATAATCATAGCTAATAAAACCAGCAGCCCCTCCTTGAAAATCGGGAAGCTTTTCATCGTAAAGGATTTTATAGTCAGCAATGAGTCGCTCTAGCTCCTCTAAAGGTTCACCTGCTCTAAATTCTTTTTCTCCTTCTCTCCAAACAATGTGGATTCCCTTCTCATCAGACTTAACAGTAGCTAAAGGATTCCATGCTGCAACAGAAAGATGCCCACCTCTCCCGCTCTCTAAGAACAAATGATGTGTTTCATTTTTGGTAAGTTCTTTATATCCATAAAAAAATGCCTCTTTAGACATTTGAAAAGAATGTGTATCAAGGTATAATTCCACTATTTTTATCCCCCTAAAAAAACAATCTGACTTCATCTTAACGCGAAACTGTTGCTTTTTGCCACAAAAAAGAGAGGAAGTAAATAAACTTCCTCTCATGAAATCAACTATTATGAAATTAACATCCCAAGCACTTAATTAGTCTTCGAATTGATAAAGAGGTGTGCTTAAGTAACGCTCACCGTTATCAGGGATAACAGCAAGAACTTTTTTACCTTTGCCAAGCTGTTTTGCCAGCTGAAGCGCTCCATATATAGCAGCTCCTGCAGAAACTCCGCCTAAAATCCCTTCGTTTTTAGCTACTTCACGAGAAGTTGCATAAGCGTCCTCGTTAGAAACTTGAATAATGGAATTGTATAACTCTGTATCTAATACTTCTGGTACAAACCCTGCTCCAATTCCTTGGATTTTATGGGGTCCTGGTTTACCACCAGAAAGAACACTAGAATCTTTTGGTTCAACAGCAGCAATATGAATGTTTGGGAATTTTTCCTTCAACACGCCACCAGCACCTGTGATTGTACCACCAGTACCTATTCCTGCAACAAATCCATCTAATTGGTCAAACGCTTCAACAATTTCAGGACCAGTTGTTAAACGATGTACCTCTGGGTTAGCTGGATTATTAAATTGTTGGGGCATGAACCAGCCATTTTTGTCCGCTAATTCTTGCGATTTCGCAATTGCTCCCTTCATACCGTCTGCTCCAGGAGTTAAAACTAATTCCGCACCGTAAGCACGAAGTAGGTTTCTACGCTCTAAGCTCATTGTATCAGGCATTACTAATACCGCTTTATACCCTTTAGCTGAGGCAATCATCGCAAGTCCAATTCCTGTGTTTCCGCTAGTCGGTTCGATAATAGTACTGTCAGCAGTTAATTTACCCGATTTTTCAGCATTTTCAATCATTGCTAGAGCAATACGGTCTTTTACGCTGCTACCTGGGTTGAAGTATTCTAATTTTACGTAAACTTCAGCATCTTCTGGGTTAGTCACTCTGTTTAGTTTGACAATCGGTGTTTTACCTATTAAATCCGCTACACTATTCGCTAACTTTGCCATTCTACGATTCACTCCTAATCCCTACTTGATTGATAGGTTTTATTTCCTATATCATATCAATCTTAGAGAACTACTGTCAATTAATACAGTTCGCCAAATAAAGTAAATTTTTTCGAGGTAAGACCAACTAAATTATTGGAGCCTCTCTTAATTTTATGCGACTTCAAACAAAAATAGTCTACCTATAATTCTCTCTATCAATACAGTGTTTCCAAAAATAAATATTCTTCTATAGTTCCTTTTTACTGTTCATTTCTCTGTCAGTGTTTTAAAAAAACTCACATAAAAATGAGTCTGAAAAATAATTGTTACTACAAGCTCATTTCGGTAGTTTGCTAACTACTTATTTTCTTTACGATAAATAAAAAGACAAAGAAAACCAAGAATTGAGAATCTCGCTTTTCTTTGTCCATCGCCTGACGCATAAAAAATATTTTTGTTTATTGTTCACCGTATATCCACTCTGCTTTATATTCCTGCCAGAATGATTCTTGAGTTACGGATTGGGGTATTTGGCTCAGCGCAAGCTCTCGCTTTATATGGCCTTCTACTTCATCATAAGAGAAGGCTTGCCCTTCAAATATATTCTGTACAAGTGCTATCGCGTACCTGCCATCCTTAAGTGCAATTACCCCACTCGTTTTTCCTTCTTTAACCTTTGCTAAAGCTTCAACTATAGCTTCATCTATCGAGTCAGTGCCTTTTGAAATGTAGCCGACATCTCCCCCTAAGCTCGCAGAGCTAGGATCTATGGAGCGCTCTCTTGCTAATCCATCAAAGGAAGAGCCATCCTTTAATTCTGTTAAAACAGCATTACCTTCCTCTTCTGTAGCAACATAAATTAAACTAGTACGATAGGAAGTTGGGATATTATAGAGATTTTTGTTATTTTCATAGAAATCTTTCATCTCTTTCGCCTCTACGTTTATATCTTTTGCCAATACCTTTTCTAAAATTAAACGAGCGCGAATTTTTTTCCTTAATACCTCTTCGTCATATGCTTGAAGGGAAGTGTCTGTGCCTTCCCTTGTAGAACGTATTAATGCCAGCTCTAAATTTATTTCATCATCAGTTACCTTAATATCGTTTTTCTTAGCTGCAGCTTCCATTACCTCTGCATTAACCATGTCCAATAGTACTTCTTTCCCGTACACCATTTCCATTGTAGCCATCCATTGCTCTTTCGTAATAACCTTTCCATCAACTGACGCGACTTCTTCAGATGCTTTTGCTTGTCGATCATTTGGTATTAACCAAGCTATAAACCAAAGTAGGTTGCCAAGTAAAAGTATACCAAGTACTACAAGTACCGGTTTAGTTTTTAAATGTCGTTTAGGTTGAGTTGGAATATTATTATGAATTGATTTCATCGATAAAGGACTCCAGTTCATTTACTGAGTAATTATATTTTTCCATACAGAAGTGACAATGAGCCTCTGCCCCTCCGTCCTCTTCTATCATGTCCCGGATTTCACTTTCTCCTAAGCTAATAATAGCACTGCCAAATCGATCTTTAGAGCAATTACATTCAAACGCCACAGGCATATTATTTAATATTTGTACATTGTCCTCCCCTAAAATTTCAAACAATAGTTGCTCGGGAGTTAATCCTCTTTCGATTAATTTGGACACTGGTTCCATTTTATTTAAATGTTCTTCAATAATTGTAATTGTTTCATCATCTGTTCCTGGTAATAACTGAATGATAAATCCTCCAGCCGCCAAAATAGAGTTATCTGGATTTACTAAAACCCCTAACCCTACAGAGGAGGGAACCTGTTCAGATACTGCATAATAGTACGTGAAGTCCTCTGCTACTTCGCCAGAAACAATTGGTACTTGTCCTGTAAAGAAATCACGCATACCTAAATCCTTCACAACAGTCAAAGTACCTTCTGTTCCTACTGCACGACGAACATCCAGCTTACCAACGGCATTCAAGTCAAAATGTACTTGAGGATTGGTTACATATCCACGAACCTCACCTTTTGCATTGCTATCAATGATCATTGGACCAATAGGACCGTCGCCTTCCACTTTAACCGTTAACTTGTCCTCACCTTTTAACATTGCCCCCATCATAACGGCTGCTGTCATTGATCTACCAAGTGCTGCAGAGGCAGTTGGCCACGTTTGATGACGTCGTTGCGCCTCTCCTACTGTATCTGTTGTGCGAACTGCAAATGCTCGTACACTGCCTTCAAAAGCCAGAGCTCTTACTAAATAATCATTCATTTATTTTATACCTCTTTCTTCTAAATTTCGTTGATAAATTAAATATAACCCTTTCAATGTCAAGAAGGGATCAATGATATCCATGACAGTCGACTCATTTCCTATTAAAGAAGCTAGCCCTCCTGTGGAGATAACTTTTGGTGCCTTTTTAGAAACTTTTTTCATCCTATTTACGATGCCCTCAACCTGCCCCACATATCCAAAAACAATCCCTGACTGCATGGCAGAAACTGTGTTTTTTCCTATAACATGCTCGGGAGTAGTAAGTTCAATCCTAGGAAGTTTACTAGCCTTTTCAAACAATGCTTCTGTGGAGATTCCGATGCCGGGCGCTATTGCTCCTCCCATATACTCTCCTTTTTCGTTGACATAACAGTATGTTGTTGCTGTTCCAAAATCAACAATTATTAAAGGAGCACCATATTCATGAATTGCCGCTACTGCATTGACAATACGATCTGCACCGACCTCACGTGGGTTTTCATATTTTATATTTAATCCCGTCTTGATACCGGGACCTACTACTAAGGGTTTTATACCGAAATATTTTTTACACATTGCCTCTAATGAAAACATGATTGGTGGAACCACCGAGGAAATAATAATACCTTCTATTTGTTCAAAGGATATATTCACATGGGAAAAAAGTGCTTTGACCTGCATCCCGAATTCGTCCTCTGTTTTACGACGGTCTGTTTCCATTCTCCAGTGATGGATCAGCTGATCATCTTGATAAACTCCTAAAACAATGTTCGTATTTCCTGTATCAAGCACAAGTATCATGAAGCTTTTCCTCACTTTACGTAGATTTCCAAAACATCATACCATATTTCCCACGGAATAAAAAAGCTGAGTGACTCGTCTAATGACGAAAATCACTCAGCTTTTATATATTATTATTTATCTGTAGGTCGTTTTTCTTGAAATGGACCTGATGTATCATCTGGACGTTCCTCTTGAATAGGACCTGCCTCGCTAGTTTCTCCATCCTCTTTTGGTAAGTCACCAATAGTAGGGTCAGAAACTGCACCTGTAGCATCAGATTTCTCATCTTTACTTAAATCAACAGCTTGGTTATCTTGGTCGTATTCACGAACCGGAAGAGTTCCATGCTCTTGTAAATGTAAGATTTGAGCAGCATCTAACGTTTCAACCTCTAATAACGTATTTGCGATTAAATCTAACAAATCGCGTTTCTCTGTTAAAATCTGTTTAGTTCGTTCGTATTGCTCTTTAATCATCGTTTGCATTTCATGGTCGATTTCATAAGCAATCTTATCCGAATAGTTTTGCTCTGAGTTAAAGTCGCGGCCCAAGAATACATTTCCTCCTTGAGTTTGACCAAATTGCATTGGTCCTAACTTGTCACTCATACCATATTCAGTGACCATTTTTCTCACTATACCTGTCGCACGCTGGAAGTCATTGTGAGCACCTGTAGATACCTCTCCAAAGACGATATCCTCAGCAACACGTCCACCAAGTAATCCTGAAACTTTATCCAGAAGTTCTGGTTTAGTCATGAAGTAACGGTCTTCTTTTGGAAGCATTACTGCATATCCTCCAGCTTGCCCACGAGGGACAATGGTTACCTTATGAACGATCTCTGCGTCATCTAGAGTTAACCCAACAACTACGTGCCCAGCCTCATGGAAGGCAACAATTTTACGTTCTTTTGGCGATATAACCTTACCTGATTTAGCTGGTCCAGCGATAACGCGATCCGTTGCTTCATCAATATCAGACATATCGATTTTTTTCTTATTTCTTCTAGCAGCAACAAGTGCAGCCTCGTTCAATAAGTTTTCTAAATCTGCTCCTGAGAATCCTGGTGTGCGTTGAGCAATCGCTTTCAAGTCCACTGTGTCATCTAAAGGCTTGTTACGTGCATGTACTTGAAGTACTGCTTCACGGCCCTTCACGTCCGGGCGACCTACAGTAATCTGACGGTCAAAGCGTCCAGGACGAAGAAGTGCTGGGTCTAAAATATCTGGTCTGTTTGTAGCCGCAATGATAATAATACCTTCATTTGCTCCAAAACCATCCATCTCAACTAGCAATTGGTTTAGTGTTTGCTCACGCTCATCGTGACCTCCACCAAGACCTGCTCCACGTTGACGACCAACTGCATCAATTTCATCGATGAAAATGATACATGGCGCATTTTTCTTCGCATTCTCAAACAAATCACGTACTCGTGATGCCCCGACACCGACGAACATTTCAACAAAATCAGAACCACTGATTGAGAAGAAAGGTACTCCAGCTTCGCCAGCTACAGCACGAGCAAGTAATGTTTTACCAGTACCTGGGGGACCTACCAAAAGAATCCCTTTCGGTATACGTGCTCCAATTTCCACGAATTTGCGTGGATCTTTTAAGAAATCTACAACTTCTACTAGTTCTGCTTTTTCTTCATCTGCACCTGCAACATCTGGGAATTTAACTTTTTTCTTGTCGTTATCATACAGTTTTGCCTTACTCTTACCGAAGTTCATCACACGGTTACCACCGCCCTGAGATTGGCTCAATAAGAAGAAGAATAAAATGATGATAATCAAGAAAGGTAGTAAGCCAGTGAAGAATTGTACCCAGCCACTTGTTTTAGAAGTTTCAATTACATCAATTTTCACTGAATTTGCTGTTGCTAGTGAATCTATTCTATCTAGCAATTTTTCACTATTATAAGGAAGTTTAGTTAAAAACTTTTCTCCTTCCTCATATCCTTTCATGGAACCTTCTACAAAGTAAACACCTTGTTCTGGTTGCATTGAAAAGTTGGTAACATCACCTTTTGAAAGTGAAGTCATAAATTCATCATAGCGAATATTTTTAGTAGGGGTATTATTTGTGTTAAACGTAGCAAAAATACCTACAATCACAAAAAATATCAATAAATACAATATGGCGTAGCGCAATGCTCGATTCATTCCTAGCCTCCTCACAAGGTAAACAGAAAAACTAATGATTATCTTAACATACGTTTTTTTTGGCGTACAATGAAAAGCCTTCTTAAAAAGGAACTTAAATTTAAGGCTATGTCCTCTATTGCTGTTTTTCTTTCAAAATTCTAATTTTGCTAGAAATGAGCAATTAGACGTTTACAAAACCTAGCTTAAAAAGAATAAACTTCTTTTTTTAGCACACCAACATATGGTAAGTTTCGGTATTTTTCTGCATAATCTAATCCGTAACCAACAACAAATGCATCTGGGACATTAAAACCAACATAATCTGCTTCTAAATCTACTTTTCTACCCGTAGGCTTATCCAACAGTGTGACAATTTTAATTGATTTTGCTTTGCGGTACTTAAATAGGTCCACTAAATAGCTTAACGTCATACCGCTATCAATGATATCCTCAATAATTAGAATATCGCGCCCTTCCACACTTGTATTCAAGTCTTTTACAATTTTTACTTCGCCGGAAGAAACAGTAGCATTTCCATAACTAGAAACATCCATATAGTCCATTTCAATATATGTATCTACACGTTTCATCAAATCAGACATAAATGGCATTGCACCTTTCAAGATTCCTATTGCAAGTGGAAACTTGTCCGCATAGTCAGCAGTCAGTTGTGCCCCAAGCTCAATTGTTTTCTCTTGAATCTGTTCTTCTGTCAATAAAATCTCTAGTATGTCTTTCTCTAGCATTTTTTAGTCCCCCTAATGATTAATACGCTTTAAATACATTACATAATTTTGCGAGTTGTATTGCTTCGAAAATTGTTCTCCATAGCGTAAGCCAATTACTGCAATTATATCATTTTTAGCTGTTACTAGTAATGGCCAAGATAAACGGGCCTCAGGAGAGATTTTCTCATCGATAAATAAACGGGAAACTTTTTTAGAGGAGGACATTCCTTTGATATGGATCCGGTCGCCCTGAGTCTTTTGTCTAATAGTAAGCGGCAAAGATTCACCCTCTAATTGTACAAAATACTTTTCACCGGTAATTTGGTCTGTTAAATTTCTCGTCAAGTAGATGAAAAAACCTGCACCACAATCAATCCAACAATCTTCCTTCATTACAATTTCCTGACTAACTACAGGTTCCTTATGATACGGAGTAAATTGTATGTGATTGTAATGGCGTGTGAGAGTAACAGCATTTGGCAAGTTTAATACTGTGTTGCCATCATGATTATTGCAAGCTGTAAGAATGGATTCAATCATTCGATCGTTAAGTAGTATATCGGAGTTTTTGTATAGATACTCTAATAGTAGTAGAATCACTCTTCTTTGTAAAGCAATGGGAACTGTAGAAAAGCTTACAGAATCTATAACAAATCCCCCTTCCTCATTAACTGTCACAAGCTGTTCATACTTTTCATTAGCCACCTCTTGAAGATACTCTTCATCCTGAAGCTGTTTTTCTACGAAATTCATTATTCGATCGCTTACATTTGGATTTTCTTCCTTCAAGAGAGGCACTAATCGATGACGGATTCGATTTCTTGTATATGTATGTTTGTCATTGCTTGGGTCATGTCTATGAAGTTGATTTTTGTCTAAAAGATATTCTTCAATTTCTTGCTTTGTAACTCCTAAAAAAGGACGGATAATTTGTCCCCTAGAAAAAGGCCTTTTTTTAGGTATCCCGGTAATAGTGGAACTATTAGTACCTCGGATTAGAGACATTAAGACAGTTTCAATTTGATCGTCAGCATGATGCCCTAGTAAAAGCTTATCGTAACTATTGGTATTCATAACGTGATTAAAGAAGGCATACCGTTCTTCTCTACAAATTACTTGGACATTGCCCCCCTCTTCCTCCACTCTTCGCATAACCTCTAATGCTGCAGAATAGAAAGGAAGGTTTAACTGATTCGCCAACTCTTTAACGAATTCCATGTCTTCTGCAGATTCCTTACCTCTTAACTGATGGTCAGTATGAACAATGCCTAACTCACAATGATAAAAGCTTTCCAATTCCTTCATCGCAAGTACAATAGCAACAGAGTCTGTTCCACCAGAACAAGCGATAAGAAGACGCTCTTCTTTCTCAATCAATCGGTATCGGTCTATATATTGCTTCACCTTCCGAACGAATGAATGCATCTTCTCATCTCTCCCTTCAATCTATCTACATAATTCTCTTCTATATAAGCATTTATACTAGTCTAGTGTACCATTTTTTCATGGAACTTAGATGCTTGTCTAGGTGAAAATATTGACCATTCCGGAACAGTATGCTTTACGTGCATAAAAATAACCGTGCGATCATCTCCTGGTAATGAGTAAGTTTCTTCTAATATTTTTACGAATTTCTCTGCGTTCATAGAAGGATCCTGTAATACTTTTTTATAATATGCCTCCTGCTTCTCTATAGTTGTATTTGCTGAAAACACCCCATCCGATAACATTAATAATATATCGCCGTCCTTAATATCGACCTTTCTCGCCTCTATCGAGAACGTAGGTAAGAAGCCGAATGGAACGTGTTTACTTTCTATTTTCCTCATCTCATTTCCTCGAATTAGATAAGTAGACATACTGCCTGCTTTCCAAGACCATAGTTCCCCCTTCTGAAGATCAATTAGTGCCAGATCAACGGTTGCGTAGCTATCAGAGTCATCCTGTAGGCTCATCATATAATGCAACGTATGCATGGTCGTTTCAGGATCCATTTTTTTGTTAAGGCATTCTCTCATAAATTGCATAACCCTTCTGCTTTCACGGTGTGCTTCTACATTGTTGCCCATTCCATCCGATAAAATAACTGCAAGTAATCCGGGATGTAAAGGAAATACAGCATGAGCATCCCCAGAATAGATTGTATTTCTACTTGAGGAAGTAAATATATCGTGGGAAATATTAAATCTAACGGATGATTTAAATGTCATTTGAATATGCTCATACGGCTGATGCACTTCTTTCATGGAGGTTATCTCAAAAGGCTCCTTCCATAGTTCATAGAGGATTGGTATGATCAATCGTTCGCCTATCATTTTGCCTCTCGACTCTACTGGCAAACAGCAGACTACCTCCATCTGTCCTACATCAATATTTAAAATGTCTATTTGATAAAACGGAATATTACATTGTTGAAATTTTTGCTTCACTTCCTCTTCATGTGATGTATATAACGATACATTATTTTCTAAGTTGTTCATAAGCTCACTCATATGATTTCCCATATCTCTCAGCTTTAGTGCGAACATTTTCTTACCGTGCTGCATTTCATATGCTAGCTGTCTTTTCGCCTCTCTTTCCTTTAACTCTTGCAATATTTGAAGTGGTTTAACGCATTTATATTGCATCTTCTTCTCCAGCTGAATTCTCGCTTTTCTTGGTTGGTCCTCCCATTGTTGTATAAGACTCGGTATTCCGTTAGATTTCTCCCCCCAACATTTTTCATAATGAAAGCAAGACTGACAAGCTGCTAATGGCTCCACTACTTCCTCGGTTGCCGATTTAGGTTCAAAACGATCCGATATAAAACGTGTGATAAAATCTACAAAATGCTGAAATTCCTGTAGCTGATGATTCACCTTCTCTGTCATCCACTTTTGCCTTCTCAAAAGGACATGAGTCGTATCTGGGTATAGCTGCTCCTTCACATCTTTAATCCACTTCGAGGGAATCATAAAAAAGATTAGTGAGGCCGCTACTAGAGAACCGATATAAACGGAATCTAATGGTAGTGTATGATCATATAAGATAAAGAAAAAAGTTGCACCTAGCATACTAAATGCTTGCCAAAGCCGGCCAAATCTTTTGTGCAAGCCTGCTAAAAAACCAGTCAAGGCATAAACGGCAATCATTCCACTGAAGCTTAAGGTGGAGATACTTAATATCGTACCTGCCAGGACTGCTACAACAGTAGAAAGCTGAACACCCCCTACCGCGGCAGCTACAGCAATTACTAAATGCGCAATAATTAACGGAACAGAGACGTAACCAACTATAAAAGAAGACATGCCAGTCAAAACTAATGCCCCTATCAATAAAGCTGATCCCATCCTTTCCATAGTCCATCTCTTATGAAGGAACTCAGGTAAAGGAAGAAATAACTGAAATAAAAAGATAGTCATGAACAAACTTAAGATTCCCTCATAGCCTATAGCTAACAAAATAGACATTGGAACGGCGCCGCCATACGATACAAATTGCCAAATCAATTGAATAAGGACAACATCTATCAGGACAAATAAAGGTATTGGGATTTTCTCTATAAACCTTTTTCCTTGAAGTGTAAAAAATACCGCTTGAAATACATGGATTAGTAATTGTCCTAGCCCAAGCGTCATACTACCCAAAAGTGCTCCTGCAAACGTCCAAGGTATAAAACGTTGAAACCTTAAATTAACCAACGCCCATATAGGTAAGAAAAATGGGACCGATGCCTCGAATAGAACAACCTGGGCTAAGAAAAAAGAAAGAACAAAGAATGTGACCATTAAAGAGATGGTGACCTTTCTTGCCTGAATATTTTCTACTACCCTTCTCCACGCAAAGCTTCTTTTTTGTTCTTGTTCGTAAATCGTTTTCATATTTGTATACCTCCCTATTCAACTCATGTTCGAAGTATACCTACTGCATTTCAAAAAGTATGTCTCTTCCTGACACTCCTCTCAAAAACTTTTCGACCTGATATACCATGATTTGAATATTAAAATATGAGGCCTACACTTAAGGTCCATACTTCTTTAAAAACCTAGTAATTTAGGTGCTTTTGCAGCCACGTAAATTGTCAGTTTTTTTTGTAGATATATTTTTTAAAATATCTTTTCAAAAAAGTATTGACACTTTGTCCAAACGCTTGTAATATGATATTTGTTCGTTAAAACGGCGGCCTAGCTCAGCTGGCTAGAGCGTACGGTTCATACCCGTGAGGTCGGGGGTTCGATCCCCTCGGCCGCCATTATACGGCCCCTTGGTCAAGCGGTTAAGACACCGCCCTTTCACGGCGGTAACACGGGTTCGAATCCCGTAGGGGTCATCTTAAAAAGAGGTTGCACAAATGCAGCCTCTTTTTTGCTATCCTTTAATAAAAGGGGGCAAGAAAGTGTTTAAGGAAAAAAACGATCCAATTGCAGTGGCTAATCACTTTATTCAGCAATATTATCCTCACTGTCAGGGTGCCATTTTGGCTGGGAGTATTGTTCGTGGAGAAGGTACTTCCACATCTGACTTGGATATTGTAATTTTTGATAATAGTATTCTTTCAGCTTTTAGAGAGTCCTTTTATGTAGAAGGGTGGCCTGTAGAAGTATTTATCCATAATTTAAGTTCCTACAAACATTACTTTGAGTTGGATTGCGAGAGGGCTAAGCCATCGCTTCCGAAGATGATAGTCGAGGGAATGGTTTTAAAGGATGATGGGTTATTATCGTCTATTCAAGGAGAAGCCCGCTTGTTATTGTCGAATGGACCGAAGGAATGGTCAAAAGCTACCATTACATTGAAGCGCTATTTTCTTACAGATGTTTTAGACGATTTTATCGGAAGTACAACCCCCGAAGAGGATATCTTTATTGTCCATACCCTCCTAGAGCTAGCTAGCGAGTTTGTGTTAAGAGTGAATCGTCAGTGGGTTGGTACTTCTAAGTGGGGATATCGCGCATTGAAGCAATTTGACGAATCGTTTGCTCATAAATTTATTGAAGTCTTCGACGCCTATTACAAGCATCGGGATAAAGTAAAAATTATCGAGCTTGTCGACGAAATACTAGAACCATTTGGTGGTCGCTTGTTTGAAGGTTTTTCATTAGGTAAATCTACCAGTAACGATCACTAACCGTTTTCCGACATAGAAAAGTACTTATTTTGTTTTGAGCCAACCAAATATAGGCCCACTATAAAGTGGGCTCAAACTGTATACATTTTCAAAGAGGTCGGAGTTTCTCTATGAGAAATTTTCTTCACAATCTGTATTCTGCACTTCTTAAAGCCCTAAAGCTCTATCTATTAATTAATGTCTCCGACATAGACCTGTGCTTTTCCTTCCTTAAAATAAGTAACTATATGTTGTCTCAAGCCTTTAGGAGAAAAATTATATTCCATTAGCTGGAAATAGGTATCCACTCTAAACCGATTTGTCCTCTATCAGGTAAAGTACTTTTTACGAAGTTTAACGGCTCGACTTTACATAAAAACATAAACTCCGTCTGATGATAATCTCCGTGTCTCCCTGCTAATTCATGGTTCTTCCCAATATATTCTCGCACAAATATTATATCTCCAATGATAATCTCTGCTCCTGCCTCTTCCCTACACTCTCTTTTGAGGGCTTCATGTAAAATTTCCCCCGGCTCTTGCCCTCCGCCCGGCAAAATATAGTAGATTTCATTATTTTCATGGAGCTTGATAACTAATATTCTCTTATCATCAATTATAATAGCCTTCGCTGAGTTTCTCTTTATCATTCATTAATCCCCCTAGCATACTTCTTTCCCAAAATTTTATTAATCTCCTAAACATTAAAAACCCGCAGACCATATATTGCTTTCAAATTGGTCTACGGGTTGCAATTTTAACTATGAATTTAACTACTATAGCCTGGTGAAATCTGTTTTTGATGATGTAGGTCGTGCTCCAGGAAGTCAGTGAAATAGTTGCGTATAGTGCTGGAATGATCCCCAATATAAAAATATTTATCCCATTCTATTTCATCAATCTTCTTAAGCTCTCCCATGATGGCTTTGCGCTGTTCTTTTGCATGAGCAATGGTTTCTTTAAATGTTTGTTCATTAGCAAGGGCTGCAGCTTTTGCATTGAAGTCTTCGAAATTTGGATACGCTTGATGTTTTTCTCCTTCTTTCATTAAAGGTAGACGTTCCTGTAACGTAAACTTGTCCCATTCCGCCATATGCATAATAATTTCATTTGGCGTCCATTTTCCTTCACGGTAAGGAGTGTTCCCTTCTTCTTCACTTAAGCTCTCAAGAGAATCCAACCACTCTAAATATTGCTGATGCGCTTTTAGTATTTCATCTTTAGTCATGCTTTGCCTCCTAAACTGATAGTTCGTAATATTTAACTACCCAATCACTCTACAATTAATCATTTTTCATTTAAGTCAATTCACATTTCCCATGAGATAAACCTACTTTAAATTACATATATATTTTACCTCATTTGTTCCAATAGTGAAAATATTTACCATACAAAAAAGGCGTTAGCAATGCTAACACCTTTCCACATCTATTAAACATTTTTTCTACCGATAAAACAGACAGCATATTATCCTCGTTTTGCGCCTCTACCACCGCGTTTAGACTCTGTTGCGCGTTTTAACGTAGACAAACGATCTTCACTATCCTTTAAGAATCTTGCCATTTTTTGCTCAAAATTCTCTTTGCTCGGACGATCACGATCGTTCGGGCGGTTATTATTGCGTGGACGCTGAGGACGTTCTGGTCTCTCTGGTCTTTCTGCTTGTGGCTTTGCTTTACGAATAGATAAGCCGATTTTGCCATCCGCTTCAACATTCATCACTTTTACTTCGACCATATCGCCTACTTTTAAATGCTCATTAATATCCTTCACATAGTTATCTGCAACTTCACTAATGTGAACTAGACCTGTTGAGCCCCCAGGAAGCTCAACGAACGCTCCGAAGTTAGTGATTCCTGTTACTTTACCTTGTACCTTGCTGCCTACTTCAATTGACATAAAAAAAATGCTCCTCCTTAGAATTTAAGCGGTTCTTTATAAATGAATTTGTATATTTTTTATACAGACCCTATCTTTTATTATAGCTAACAAAAAAAGAGTGTCAACAAGACCACTCTCTTCAAGTTAGATTTTTTATGTTATTTGTCACTTTCTTCTGGTAAGGAGAAGATAATTTCTCCTTCTTCTGAAAGGAAAAATTCTTTTCTTAATAGCTTCCCAATGTATTCATCATCGTTTAACTTAGATATTTGAATTTTAAGCATTTCTTGGTCTTCTTGCGCTTTTGCCAGTTCTTCTTCTACCTGCACCTGCTGTTCTTTTTTCTCAGCCAAGGTTTGATGACTGTTAACCAAGATGGTAACTAAAAATCCTATTACTGCTATAGAAACAATGAAGAAACTTACTAAGCGTCTCAACAACCGAACTTTTTTAGATTTAATACGAGAATCGCGACGTTGAACAGAGCGTAAATAGTCTGTATTTATAGATGCCACTTGTTTTTCGTATGGTTCTTCTTTTATTTGCCTCTGTCTCACATCGTTCTCTCCTATCTTTTCTTAGATTTCTTGTATCTTTTATTATAACTCATTTTTGGCAATTTCTGTAGGGCCAATTGCTTTATTTTTTTATATAGAATAAGAAACGGCATTAGGATAAAACGAATAATGAATAGTATTAAATGCATAATTTTTCTAAGAATCGTCAAAATGATACGAATTATAAACCAAATCGGCATTACTACTAAACGCAAAAAGATTCTTCCAGCTAGTCGAAAGACGGGCTGAAAAAATAACTGATACAGGAGAATTCCAAATACTTGAGCAAGTGGATCATAAATTCTCCATATCCCGTCGCGTACATTGAAAAGAATATAAAAGGTTGCTAGTCCCATAAGAATCCAGACTATTATTTCTAAAATTACTCGGTATTTAAAAACAAAGGAACGCCTCGGAGTATGCTCCGTTATAAATCGCGTTCCTTCGATTATTGCACCTACTAAGATACCACTAGCAATCATTAATAATAAACTATAAAACTGTAGAGAAAGTGTCATCCGAATAATTTATGAAGTAATCCTCTAGCGCCGTCTGAACTTTGTTCCTCATCATACTCCATTGATCGTACAATGCCCTCCAAAGTTAGAAGCCCTTTATCAACATCTAGATGGACAATCTTCAAGTCCTCTCCTTTAATATGAAGGGTTCCTTGAGATGTACGTACATAAAACTCTTGCTGATCAAATCGTTCGATTGTTTTTACAGATGTTAAGTCCATTCTTTTACGATTTCTTAGTGAAATTAAATGATCCCCCGACGGAATTGTGATAGTTTGATTCTCTGCTTGATATTGCATATACTCTCTCCTCTCCTTGTCCTAATCTATTGTATGCAGCATTGAAAAGATGCATGACTTGTTATCACGCTTTTTTTTAAAAGAATTTATTCGTGATAGATTTAGTTGGATAAGGAGATTACATTTTAGCAGAGGTATTGCTACGAAACTTGTTACACTTGATCTAAACTAGTTGACCAGTTAATTATTATCTTCTTTAAGAATCTACCATTAATCTTCGTCATCAATAAATTGAGAGTCGACCTTTTCTAATCTCTCCTCTTTAATAATCGTAAACATGGAGGCAGCATCCTCTTTTTTGGCAGAATCTTTAATCCCGTCCACTGAAGCAGTGACAACCTTCTGTCCAAAACGAATAGATAATTCGTCTCCAACCTTTACATCTGAACTGGCCTTTGCCACCTTCCCATTGATGGTGACACGCCCTTGATCTGCTACTTCTTTGGCTAACGTTCTTCGTTTAATCAGTCTTGAAACCTTTAAAAACTTATCTAATCTCATGTACTCACTACCTCTCTAATTTTTTTGCGTCGTTCCAAAATTGGTCAAGCTCCTCTAAATTATATTCTTCAAAGCTTCTTCTACCTTGGTTGACACATTTTTCTATATATTCAAATCTTCTTTTAAATTTTTGATTGGCCTGCATCATAGCAAGCTCTGGAGATAGCCCATGGAAACGTGCTAAATTCACTACAGTAAATAATAAATCTCCTAACTCATCTGTTTGAGCTTCTTTATCGTTTGACTGGAGCTCAACCTTCCACTCCTGTAATTCTTCCTCAAATTTCTCCCAAGCTTCAGAAACCTCCGGCCAATCAAAACCTACTTTGGCTGCTTTTTTTTGATAGTTAAAAGATGTTAGCAAGGAAGAATCTGTTCGCAGTCCATCCTCAAGTAGAGATTTAGTTGACTCCTTACCCTCTTGCGCTTTAATCGTCTGCCAGTTACGTAAAACGTCATCTGTATTGTTTGCTACTGCATCCCCGAAAACATGTGGATGTCTTCGAATCATTTTTTCAGTTACAGAAGCTAAAACATCCTCTAAACTAAAGTATCCATTATCTTCCCCAATTTGGGCATGTAAAAACACCTGTAACAAGACATCTCCTAGCTCTTCAACAATATGATCGTCGTCTTCCTCATCTATCGCCTGAAGTAGTTCATATACTTCTTCTACTGCATATTTTTTCAAGGTTGTATGAGTTTGTTCTTTATCCCAAGGACAGCCATCAGGACCTCTTAATTGGGCTACCACTTCTCTGAGGGTCTGCCATTCCTTTATACGATTTTCTTTTTCATGAATTGGTGGAACGTATAGAGTAGTGAGATTATTTAATTCCATTTCTCGGTCTAGCTCAAATAAAGGCACCTTCTTTAAAATCTCCTCCGAGGAGCCAGCTGCCGTAACAATGGTCACCTCATAATCGTCAGGATACTTCTCCATTAAAGTTAGCTTCACCTCGGAAGCACTAAACGCATCATATACTTGTCCTATTAACACATGGGCATTCATCTGAACTTCATCTCGTTTAAAGCTCGTTCCATCTAATAATTGAAATCCTTCAATAGGATCAATACGAAGAGCACCAAAGATAGGATCTAAAAAGCTCTGTCCACCTTCTATTTTAATCTTTATCTTACCTTGCTCTTCCGCTTCTATTAAAAGCTGTACGGTTTGTTCTGCCACTAGTGGATGTCCCGGAACAGCATAGACTAGTGGGAAATTTTCTGCCTGCTGTAAAAGACTTTCTACAATCTCTTTGTACACATTCTCAAATTGATCATTTTTTTCATAAATTTCATCAAAGCTAGTCCACGACACTCCCTCTTTTTGTAGCTCTTGAAGCACTGGATGCTGTTCCGTCCGAACATATAAGTGTGCTGTATTTTTTAACTTTTTGTAAATTCCTAGAGGAAGCTGGTCTATATCGCCGGCTCCAAGTCCAATTATCGTGATTTCGTTCATCTTCTCACAACCTTACTTTTCTTTATTCAACCAAAGCTGAAGTTTGGCCATTCTTCTTCCAAAGGGAAGTAAAAACCATTCTTTCTCCCCGATAACTCTCTTCTTCGTCAATATAAATATAAAGACACCGGCTCCCAATGATACGGCACTAATTGAAATTACTATTGCCTGCATTCTGCTTGAGAGAGTCGCTAAGAAGATATTCTCTGCCAGCTTAGTGTATGCAATCACGGCAAGAAGCATCATAAATGCCGCTAGAGAAACTCCTTTATAAAATTTTAACGTAGCAAAACGGATTCTCCAGAGATTCTTAAAGTAGAAAAGCATTAAGAAACATATAAGAGCTAAACTAATATTACCCGCTAAAGCAGCACCTAATACACCATAGCTAGGTACTAGTATGTTGTTTAATATCCATTTACCGCACACACCAAGCAATAAGATAATAGTTGGAATTCTAGTTTTACCGCCACCCTGAAGCATAGCCATTAGCGTTAAGATTAAAGACATCCAAATAATCTGAAATGAAAATACCATTAGAGTAATAGATTCTGCACGCGTTTTAAACAGCATCTCATTCAAATAAGGCAGTACTGCGATAAGTCCTAACGCTGCAGCGACTCCAAATGTAAATGCTACTCTAAATGTCAGCTGCATAAAAGGTAGGGCTGTTCTTCCTTTTTCTTTATTTAAACGATGAGCAACAAGAGGTACAATGGCAAGTGAAAGAGTGGAAGCAATGACAATCCCTAGCTGTACTAATGGTTGGCCCCTATCATACACACCCTTTTTTTCCATCGCTTCCTGTCTTGCCATTCCATTATCTACTAGTATTTGAAATACCGTAAAGGAATCCACCAATTGAAGGAGTAGGAACAGCAATGCACTAATACTTGCACTTACACTTAGCATCGTCAATTCCTTTACAATTGGCCAAATAGGCACCAATAATTTGTTTTCTTTAGTATGTGTTTTTCTTGTTATTTTCCAATAGATTATCCCTAAAAAGAATACCCCACCTAATTCTCCTGCAACTGCACCATACATAGCCATACTTCCTGCTTTGTATAGATCCATGCTGTTTAAGAGGACCACCCAAGTTCCAAATAAGATAACAGAAACTCGAATTGCCTGCTCGACTACTTGAGCATACGCAACGTATCCCATTCGCCCGTCAGCTTGAAATTCTCCTTTTAAGACAGCAAGCATTGGCATAAGCAGAATAACATATGAACCTACTTTTAAAAGCTGAGCTAGTTGGATATCTCCCATAAAATTAGCCAATAAATTGGCACCAAAAAATAATAAGCAAAAGAATACCACCGAAATAATTGCTATATAGTAAAAAGCAATCCTTCTTATTTGGGGAATTGCAAAGGATTTACCAGAAGCTCGATAGTCTGACATAATTTTAGATAGGGCTACAGCAAAGCCAAAAGATGTCCAAGTGGTAATAATCGCAATGAAAGGGTAAACCTGTTGATATATATAAAAGCCTTCATCCCCAACTAGATTTTGAAAGGGTACCCGATAAATAGCACTTAACAGTTTCACGATAATAGCCGCGACTGTTAGCATGGCAGCACCCTTCATATAAGTTTTCATATTCCATTCGTTGCTCATCTGTAATCCTTCTTCCATCCAGCAATAGCACTATTATACATGAATATAAAGAAACCTTCCTCTTGTATAAGAGGAAGGTCGGTTTAATTTTCCATTTGTTTTGCTAAGAAATTAGCTGCAGTTTCAATAGCCTTCATTTCTGCTTCTCCAATAAAGTGCACTTTAGAGAAAAGGAATATAGCACCTATTGGATCCCCAGATGCGATAATTGGAGCGATGCAGTAAGACTTAACTGTTTCTACCACTCCTGGAACCCATTCCACAGAATTTTCATGTTTTTCAATAACCATCGTTCTATTGTTGACGACGTCTTCCACATCTGGACTCAATCTTCGTTTTAAATAATCCTTTTTAGATAACCCGGCTGCCGCGATCATTTCATCACGGTCACTTATAAGCACTGGTGTGCCCAATGTTTCATATAGTGTTTCTGCGTATTCTTTTGCAAAGTCACCAAGCTCACTAATTGGAGAATATTTTTTTAAGATGATTTCCCCTTCACGGTCAGTGAAGATTTCTAATGGATCTCCCTCTCTGATACGAAGGGTTCTACGAATTTCTTTTGGTATTACAACTCTACCTAAATCATCGATACGACGTACTATGCCAGTTGCTTTCATGTAATGTGTGCCTCTCTTTCGACAGAATGGAAATTAAAGTTCATTTCTGCCATAGTATGGCTCACATCTCCTAATAATATGCAATACGTTAATTTACTTCTAATATCTTTTTTGATTTAGGCAATAAACTCATGATATCTTCTAAAACATCAAACGCATTATACTTCCCAGTTTTACGTTCATCGATCGTTAAAACTAGATTTGTCTTGTCTACATTAAAGCCTATGGCACGACCATATTTCATCGATTCCTCCAGAAGCTTCGCTCCATCAATAGTCTTGGTACCCTCTGCACTTAAACGGATAGTAGTAACTTTATCGGATTCTTTGATAGATTCTACACCGGCCTCTTTGCCCCAAACCTTCATCCTAGCAATACGGAGCAATCTTTCAGCTTCTAAAGGAATATCTCCAAAACGATCCTGTAGTTCATCTACTAAATCGAGGTACTCTTCTTCTTTTTCCATTGCTTTAACACGCTTATACATTTGAATTTTTTGATATCCGTCAGGAATATATTCATCTGAAATGTAAGCATCTGTTCCTAATACTATTTCGATTTCCTGTAATTCTTCCTTTTTAATACCGGTTTGTTTTTCTTGGATAGCGTCTTCTAGCATTTGCGTATATAGATCAAAACCTACTGAATCGATAAACCCATGCTGTTGGGAGCCAAGTAGATTTCCAGCTCCACGAATCGATAAATCTCGCATTGCTATCTTGAACCCGGAACCTAGCTCTGTGAATTCCTTCACTGCCTGTAGTCTTTTTTCCGCTACGTCAGTCAATACTTTATCTCTTTGATACATTAAATAGGCATAGGCAACACGGTTGGAACGACCCACTCGACCACGTAATTGGTACAGCTGGGATAGCCCCATCTTATCAGCATCATGAATAATTAATGTATTAACGTTCGGTATATCAATCCCAGTTTCTATAATAGTCGTCGTAACAAGCACATCATATTCACCCTCTAAGAAACTGATAATTACGGATTCCAACTCTGTTTCAGACATCTGCCCATGTGCGTATCCAACTCTAGCAGTTGGAACAAGCATTTGAATCTCATCCACTTTGCGTGTAATGTCTTCTACTCGATTGTAGAGGAAAAATGCCTGTCCTCCCCTTGCTAGCTCTCTTTCAATTGCCTCTCTTACTAACGCACCGTTATATTCCATTACATAGGTTTGTACTGGAAAACGGTTTTTAGGAGGAGTTTCGATGACGGACAAATCACGTACGCCTATCATCGACATATGAAGTGTACGAGGAATTGGCGTAGCTGTTAGTGTAATAACATCTACGTTGGTTTTTAGCTGTTTAATCTTCTCTTTATGCTTCACCCCAAAACGCTGCTCCTCATCGACGACTAATAGTCCAAGATCTTGATACTCCACGTCTTTTGACAAGATTCTGTGCGTACCCACAGCAATGTCTATAAGGCCCTTTTTCAAACCATTAATAGTTTCCGCCTGTTGCTTTTTAGTTCTAAAGCGACTTAACAGACCTACTTGAATCGGAAAATCTTGAAAACGCTCCATCATCGTTTCGTAATGTTGCTGTGCAAGTATGGTCGTAGGACATAGGAATGCTACTTGTTTACCTTCCATGACTGCTTTAAACGCAGCACGAATAGCAACTTCTGTCTTACCATAACCCACATCCCCGCATACTAAGCGATCCATCGGCCTCGGTCTTTCCATATCTCTTTTAACTTCTTCTATTGTACGAAGCTGGTCTTCTGTTTCCTCGTATGGGAATGCTGCCTCAAAGGTATGTTGCATTTCCCCATCTGGTTCGAATGCATATCCCACCTCGGCCTCTCGTTTTGCATAGAGCTTGATAAGCTCATCTGCAATATCCTGCACTGCTGCAGATACTTTAGATTTTGTTTTCTTCCAGTCTGCTCCACCTAGTTTATGAAGCTTTGGATCCTTTTCTCCGGAAGCAACATATTTTTGTATTAAGTCAATTTGATCTACAGGGACAAATAACTTATCTTCTCCACGGTAGCGGATATGCAAATAGTCTTTATGGATTCCGTTTACAAGTAATGTTTCTATTCCTATATACTTCCCTATCCCATGATGGATATGTACAACGTTGTCTCCAGGTTTTATCTCTGAGTAGCTTTTAATACGTTCTGCGTTTGTTACTTTTTGTGTTCTCGCTTTTTTCTTATGCTTTTGTTTAAACAATTCAGAATCTGTAATGACCGCAATTCTTTGCAGAGGCAATTCGAAGCCAGCCTCTAAATCACCCTCAACGATAAAAATACCAGGTTTGTCAAAGTCCTTTGCAGTTGGTCCAATCTTAGATACTATTTCATAGTCTTCTAGTACAGTATGAACTTTTTGTACACGGTCTTTACCGTCTGCCAAAATGACTACTCTAAATTTACCTTGGGCAAACCTCTCCGTTTCGTTCTTCAACAAATGCATTTGTCCATGGAAATTTTGCATTGGCTTACAAGATACATTCATCGCTTTCTTAATAACTACCCCAGAGAACGTGCGCGAGAATAAGGATAGATATACTTTATAGTTGGGAAGCTTTTGGATAATCTCTTTTAAGTTATACGATGGTTTTACATCGTGGACCGTTTTTCCTTCTTCGAGCAATGAAAGATACCAATCATTCTCTTCCTTTTCTAACGTTTCCGTTACTTCTTGAATACGTCCGAGCTCGTCAAATAAAATAATTCCACTCGGATCAAAATAATCTCCTAAGAAACTATCTTCTTCTATTAACGAAATATACTTCATGAATTCTTTCGGTTGTTCGCCTTGTTTTAATAACTCTATATCCTGTTGAATGTTTTGATAAAACTTCTCCTTCATGTCAGGAAGCTTTACCTTTTTCAGGCTCTCCGCTAATGCGTCCTCTAGCTTTTGAGCAAGCAATACCTTTTTCCCCTTAGTCAGTACGTATTCAGTAGCTGGTAGTATACGAATATCCTTTAACTTCTTTAAGGAACGCTGATCTTCCGCAGAGAAGGTACGGATTGAATCAATCTCAGTATCAAACAATTCAATACGAATTGGATTCTCTAAATACAAGGGATAAATATCAATTATGCCGCCACGAAGCGCAAACTCCCCAGGTGCGGTAACCATCGGCTGACGGACATAACCCATATCCACTAGATTTTGCAGGAAGGTGTCTAATATAAGGTCCTCTCCCTCTACAAGGACGATGGAGCTATTCTTCCAATCACCTACATTTCCCATACGCTTTTTCAAGCCAGACACCGGGACAATGTAGACTCCTCGTTTAACATTGAGCATATGGTCTAGTGCTTCTAACCGTTGCGCACGTAACTCGGGGCTTGCAATGGATATATCTGCAGCTATCAATTCATCTGCAGGATACAATCTCACCAATTCTTCTCCTAGGAGCTTAACTAAATCCTCAGTAAGCTTCTGCGCATGTAGCAGGTTTGGTGTGACAATAAGGATTGGTTTTTCTAATGCTTTATGCAGCATTTTAGTAAAGACAGCCCTGGCACTCCCTGAGAGGCCCGTTACTAAAGTTTGATCAGTACCACTCTCTAAATCTTTCACTAGCTTTTGCATTTGTGTATCTTCGATCAATAAATTACTTAGCAGTTCCATTTCCACCCACCCTTATCTAATAAACAAATAAAACGATTTATTTGGAACAGCAAAAACAGAAAAAGGCTTTGTGCACAAAATGTGCCAAAGCATTTACTGTATCCATTTTTTTAATGCGTAGTAACTCGGAAATTTCTGCAAAGAGGTTTGGCACTCTTCGCAAATACACTGGATTGTATAATCTCCCTCAGCTCCCGTTTGAATATATATATGTTGTTCTTCTGGCTCAATATTATTTTTTTGTAGAAAAGCCTCGTCTATGGAATCCAATGGTAGCTGGCCTACTTCTGTTTCACAATGGCGACATCTATAACGAATCGGCATAGCCATTAACCCCCTTTTTAGGAAGTATAGGCTTTTACTTCTTGTTTTATGCACCGTTAAAAATATTCATGACTTCTAAGAAGCTCTTATTAAACCATTGTTCACATGCATCTGCACTCTTTTGAGTAGCTATTTCTATTTCAATTTTTTCTTCCTTCGTAAAATCTGAGAGGACATAGTCTGGAACCTTCATGCCGTTTTTGGGTCGGTCTATCCCTATGCGAATACGATTGAATTCCTGCGTACCCAGATGTTGAATGATTGACTTTATCCCGTTATGCCCTCCAGCGCTTCCCTTTTGTCTTAGTCTTAGTTTTCCTACTTGAAGATCCAAGTCATCGTAAATTACAACTAATTCTTCATCCTCTACCCCAAAATAATCCATCAGGGGAACAATACATTCTCCCGATAGATTCATGTAAGTTAATGGCTTTAAAAGCATCACTTTCTCAGTTCCAATATGTCCTGTCCCATACATACCATTAAA
Organism: Psychrobacillus faecigallinarum; assembly: GCF_014836595.1. Taxonomy (GTDB): domain Bacteria; phylum Bacillota; class Bacilli; order Bacillales_A; family Planococcaceae; genus Psychrobacillus; species Psychrobacillus faecigallinarum. The sequence continues at coordinate 31,747 of NZ_JACSQO010000015.1, forward strand.
CTTCGATTGGTTAAGTGGGATACTCAACCTTTTTGAAAGCTCATCTATTACTTGAAAACCAATATTATGTCTCGTAGCTTCATACTGCTTGCCTGGATTTCCAAGGCCAACGATCATTTTCATTACATTCCATTCCTTTAACTCTTATTTCTTTTATTCTAACATAACAGTGGATATAAACATCTATAAAGCGAGTGGAATGTCTTGGTGTGTATACACGGCATGAAATCGGGAAAGTCCAAACTTCTTACTTACCTGAAAAAAAGAGATTGTCTATGACAATCTCTTCTACCTATTCCTCTGATGGTGCTTCTTCTGTGTCTTCAGCTTCTGTTTCTGTTTCAGGCTCTGTTTCTACTCTTGGTGCAGATACTGTTACTAAAGTGAAATCATCATCTTCTACTATAGTATAATTTACCTTTTCCCTAACATCTCCGACTGTTATAGTATCACCAATAGCAGTTTCTGTAACATCTACTTCAATGGAATCTGGGATATCAGAAGGTTTTACTAATACAGTTACTTCTCTATTTGGTTGTTGCAGTAACCCACCCTCTGAAACACCAATAGAAGTTCCAGTAGTATTGACCGTTACACTTACTTCTAACTCTTCCTTCATATTAATCGCAAGGAAATCGGCATGAATCATTTGTCCCTTTAGGATGTTCATTTGATAATCATTCAATACTACATTAACAGAACTGCCTTCCACATCTAGCTTCATTACACCATTTCTTCCAACCTCACGTAGTGTTTTTGTTAAATCCTTTTCATCCACCGCAATTGGTTGGGAATCGACCTTAAAACCATAAACTACTGCTGGTATGTAACCACTGTTTCTTAGTTTGGAATTTTCTTTTTGTGATCTTTTTTGTGCCTTTATAATAGTAGCCATAATCAAATCATCCTCCCGAAGTATAAGTAACTATAAATAAGATACCCTTCGGAAGGATGATTCAAACATATATTAAGTTAAATAAGCATTAATCAAACAGCGTACTTACAGATTTTTCTTCAAATACACGAACAATCGCATCTCCTAATAGTTTGGCTACAGATAGCTCTTTAATTTTTGGAGAATGCTTATCTTCTGGTAATTGGATAGAATTTGTAATAACCAATTCTTTAATAACAGAGTTATCAATACGTTCAATCGCAGGACCCGATAACACAGGATGTGTACAGCATGCGTAAACCTCTTTAGCGCCACTCTCCATTAAGGCATTAGCAGCAATAGAAATTGTCCCTGCTGTATCAATGATATCATCGATTAAAATAGCCGTTTTACCTTCTACATTACCAACTATGTTCATTACTTCAGCAACATTCGGGCGTGGACGTCGTTTATCGATAATAGCAATTGGTGCTTTTAAACGGTCTGCCATTTTGCGAGCACGTGTAACTCCACCGTGGTCAGGTGAAACTATAACAACCTCAGAAGGATCTAGGTTTTTCGTTAAGAAATAGTCAGATAGAATAGGCACAGCCACTAAATGGTCTATTGGAATATCGAAGAAACCTTGAATTTGTGGTGCATGCAAATCTAGAACGATTGCTCGAGTTGCACCTGCAGAAGTCAGTAGATTAGCTACTAGCTTAGCTGTAATTGGCTCACGTGCACGAGCTTTTCTGTCTTGACGAGCATATCCGTAATAAGGTAAAACCACGCTTACGCTACGAGCAGAAGCACGTTTTACTGCATCTAACATTATTAATAGTTCCATTATATGTTCGTTTACAGGACCCGAGGTGGATTGAACGATAAATACATCACACCCACGAATGCTCTCTTCGATATTGATTTGGACCTCGCCATCGCTAAATCTTGTAACAGTACTTTTCCCTAGCGGAACTCCAACTTCTTTTGCAATTTCTTCAGCTAATTTTTTATTAGAATTAAGAGTAAATATTTTTAGTTTGGCATTTTCATATCGATGAGTCATGATAATCCTCCTGAATAATTGGTTATTTTAGTTTGAGTTTTTTTACGTAGCCTTCTTTATTCTCTTGTCTTGCTCGGCCAATAGCCAGTGCTTCACCAGGAACATTCTTGGTTATTGTAGATCCTGCTGCTACATATCCTTTTTTACCTATCGTTACCGGTGCTATAAGATTAGAATTACATCCAACAAATGCATCGTCTTCAATTGTCGTCATAAATTTGTTTTTACCATCATAATTAACCGTAATTGCTCCGCAACCAATGTTTACATTTGTACCAATGGCTGCATCCCCCATATAACTTAGATGAGAAATTTTACTTCCATTACCTACAACCGACTTTTTCACTTCAACGAAGTTACCAATTTTAACTTGATCTCCAAGTTCCGATTGTGGACGGATATGTGCGAACGGGCCAATAGCTGTATGATTTCCAACTTCACTAGATAATACAACCGAGGAGTGGACAGTTGTTTCTGCCCCAATAACACTAGATACAATATGGCTGTTAGGACCAATTGTACACTTTTCTCCAATTATTGTTTTTCCCTCAATAATGACTCCGGGCTGTAGTACAGTGTCAGCGCCAATAACTGCTTCACTGCTTATATATGTACTTTGAGGGTCTATGATTGTTACACCTTCACGCATATGATGATGAGCAATTCGTGAGTGCATAATTTGTTCTGCTTGAGAAAGTGCTACACGATCATTAATACCAAGAGTTTCGTCAAAATCTTTTGCTGCGTAAGCAGAAACAATTTCTCCGTCCTGCTGTAGTATACCAATTACATCAGGTAAATAATATTCACCCTGAACATTTTCATTTTTTACTAACTTTAGTGATTTAAATAGTGCTTCATTATCAAAGCAGTAAGTACCAGAGTTAATTTCTTTTACTAGCTGCTCCGTTGCTGTTGCATCTTTATGTTCTACTATAGATTTAACGTGTCCCGCCTCGTTACGAATAATTCTTCCATAACCAGTAGGATCATCTGCTATAGCAGTTAAAATGGTTGCTTTTGCTTTGGATTCTTCATGATGCTTTAGCAAAGCCTTAATAGTTTCTGCAGTAATTAATGGAGTATCCCCGCAAACAACGATTGTAGTTCCCTGAAGATTAGCAAGTGATTCTTCTGCCTGTAAAACTGCGTGAGCCGTACCTAATTGCTCAGCTTGTAATGCGTATTCACTTCGATTGCCAAGCTCACTTTTTACAATTTCAGCACCATGGCCTACGATTGTAACAATCTTCTCTACTCCTACTTTTTCCATGTTATCAATAACATGCTCTACCATTGGCTTACCACATACAGGATGTAATACTTTATATAGACTAGACTTCATACGAGTGCCTTTACCGGCTGCTAAAACAACCGCATAGGTATTTGTCATTTGATATTTCCCTCCAGTGGGCTAATTTCCTCTTTTGACTATATAGGAAATGAGGGTTTTTTTCAAGGAATTCTCTTGACAAATACATGACAAAACAAGTAATATATATATTTTTTATCCTATTCTATTAATAATTACACAACTTTTTCCACAGCTTTGGATATTAATAGGCGTATAATACATGAAGAAATGAATCTTACATCGGGGAATAATATCAGATAATGATAGGTAAGGGATAATTGTTTTGATAGGTTAAATGATGAAGGCCAGCAGAAGAGCTTTATTGTAGTTAAAAAATAATAACGAGGATTATATTGGCAGCTTTTCAACAATATTAAAAAGCTGCCTATCTAATTTCGACAGATAATTTTACGTCATAAGCTTCCTTTAGGAGACAAACACCTTAATGATTCAGCATCTTATCATAATGCTTCTGCCGTTGCTTCTTCTACTTCAGGAACTGCATCATCGCTTAAATGATAGGCATACAACACCGCATCCTGGATTTTAGATCGAGTGCCCACGTTAATGGGATGAGCTATATCTCGAAATTCTCCTTCAGGTGTTCGCTTACTTGGCATGGCTACAAACAGTCCTGCATTTCCCTCAATAACTCTAATGTCATGGACTACAAACTCATTGTCCAGTGTGATGGAAGCGATCGCTCTCATACGACCATCCGTTAATACTTTGCGTAATCTTACATCTGTGACTTCCATGTAATTTCTCCTTCCCCCTAGTTGCAAATATCTATATTAACTTACTATTCCACAAAAATTTAAAATTTCCTTCTTAGTTTGGGAATATTTTTAATATTTTATAGATTATAATAATATTTATGTAATACAGCTAGTTCTGTTTATTCATACAAAAAAACACATGGTTTCCGAGGAAAACATGCGTTTTACTATTAAACAACTGCTATTACTTCAATTTCTACTTTTACATCCTTAGGTAGACGTGCTACTTCTACTGCTGAGCGAGCTGGTTTATGTTCACCAAAATGTTTTTCATAAGCTAGGTTAAACTCTGCAAAGTCATTCATATCCTTCAAAAATACTAAGGTTTTGACTACTTGAGTCAAGGAGGACCCAGCTTCTGTTAAAACAGCATCTAGATTAGCAAATACTTGCTCGGTCTGTTCTGTAATAGATCCCTCTACTACCTTTCCTTCAGGTGTTAAAGGAATTTGTCCAGAACTATAAAACATCCCGTTTACTACCATACCTTGTACATATGGACCAATTGCAGCCGGTGCATTATTTGTTGATACTATTTTCATCATTGTTGTCTCCCCTCTAAAAAATAATTTCCCTCTGTTAAAGCGATGGTTCCGTCTTTTTCATTTACTTCATGCAATTTAACTAAGGACAAGTAGTCCTTAACTAGTTGATCTCCTTCATGCTCCGCCTCTACTAGAACGGCAATCCCTGCAAGCTCACAATTAAATTCTTCTAACAGGCTCTTCATTCCGTTAATTGTTCCACCGACTTTCATAAAGTCATCGGTAATAAGAACGCGTTGCCCTTTTTCCATGCTTCTCTTAGATAGAACCATTGTTTGAATCCTTCTAGCAGAACCAGAAACATAATTGATGCTGACAGTCGGTCCTTCCGTAACCTTACTATCTCTTCTAACTACGACTACAGGTACGTTTAAGTGTCTAGCTATAGCATGTGCGATAGGAATACCTTTAGTTGCGACTGTCATAATAGCATCGATTTTTTCGTTCGCAAATGCAGATGCAAAGACTTTTCCTATCTTATTCATAAGAGCAGGTTCGCCTAATAAATCTGTCATGTATAAATAACCGCCTGGTAGAAGGCGCTCTGCTTTCGACAACTGAACCATCAGTTCTTGAGCAACCTTTTTCACATCTTCTTCGGTCATCGTAGGGATAAATTTTACTCCACCTGCTGCACCGGGTATGGTAACTAGCAAACCTTTACCTCTTTCCTCAAATGTTTCTTTAACTATCGTCAAGTCTTCGCTAATAGAAGACTTGGCAGATTGGTATAAGGAAGCAAAAAAAGTCAAAGGGATTAATTTATGAGGATGTTCCATTAAATATTGAGTCATATCAACTAGTCGTTCGCTTCTTTTCCATTTCATCTTATCACCTCTAATCACGAATGTTTTATAGAAAACTTAACACAATTATACGTGTTTAAGCAAGAAATTCTCTATCTCCCATTAGTCTTACTGCATAAACTTCGTCGCAAAATCCTCTTAGTCCGTTATATACTCTCTGAACTCTAGATTCATGGTTGACAAGACCAAAGACGGTTGGACCGCTTCCACTCATCAATACTGCATCTGCGCCAAAACGTTGCATTTGCTCCTTTAGGTTTGCCACTTCAGGATAAAGCTTTAAGGTGACATCCTCTAAAACATTACCTAGGGAGTTACACATTAATTCATAATCTTTTTCCTGTATAGCCTTCAACATCTGCGTCGTTTTCGGATGAACAATCTGATCAACTTTTAAGTTTCCATATACATCAGCTGTTGATACACCTAGTGTCGGCTTAGCTAATATCACCCAACAGTTAGCTGGCGTTGGGAGCTCTTGAATTTTTTCTCCTCGGCCTGTTGCCAAAGCAGTTCCTCCGTATACACAAAATGCTACGTCTGATCCTATTTTTGTCCCGATTTGAGCTAGCTCGTCCAATGTAAGGTTTAACTCCCAAAGTATATTTAAACCCTTCAAGGTAGCTGCTGCATCGCTGCTACCACCAGCCAGACCAGCTGCTACTGGTATATTCTTTTCAATTTTAATAGAGACACCAGATTTCACCTTATACATTTCCTTCAGTACCTTTGCCGCTTGATAGGCAAGGTTACGATGATCATTTGGAACAAAGCGGTCTACTGAAATAATATGTATGATTCCATCGTCTCTCAATTCAAGCCCAATTCGGTCTGCCAAATCAACCGTGGTCATAATCATTTCCACTTCATGAAAACCATCGGGGCGTTTATGTAATACATCGAGTGTTAAATTTATCTTAGCAGGTGCTTTTACGTAGTACATCCCATCTGCTCCTTTTCCTACTTATGCTGTTCCCTATTTTACCATAGTACTACCTTTTTGAAAAAAATGAGAACAATCAAAAAGAAAAGGCTAATAATTCGCCTTTTCTTTGCTAGTTGTACGTTATTTTTGGATATCGTGCTCGGTAAGATTTATTTACTTTGGTTGTTCATTTGTTGTTCAGCCATTTCAATTGCGCGTTTCACCATATTACCTGCATCACGGGATTTAATCCCACCCCAGCCTTCAGTTTTAACTACATCATAAAATCCAAGATCTTTTGCAATCTCTTCTTTTAATTCTTTAGACATAATTCCTCTTCTAGCCATATTGGTGAATCCTCCTAATAACAACTAGCAATATTAGTATGTCCGATATAAAGAAAAAAACTCCCTTCCCATTCAATCGAATGAGGAAAGAAGTTTTTGTCATATAAAAATGTAAAAATAAAAGTTCTAAACAATCATTTTACTACAATTGAATTATTTGCTTCGTCATAAATAGTGATTTCTACTGCTTCTGTCAAAATGTCTGCATAACTATAAGATACACGTTCAAAAGAATTTTCATCTTGATCCAAATCGATTACGAATACAGCATGATATGTTTCTCTTAGTACACCTGCTCGTTCGATTGTCTTCTTACGTCCTCCGTTTGCTTTTAACTGCAAACGTTTCCCTAAATGATGATCTAATGACTTTTTAATATCAGCTAAAGTTTTTGGCATTCCGCTTACACCTCACTGATTACAATATTAACACATATCCATTTTTTTGTCAAACAAAACATTTTATCAACATAAGCATACTCTTGTCAACGTTTTTATTATTAGTTTAGGATACTTTTATTTATTAACATTACTAATATTGTAACAAGTAAATTTAATGGAAATTAGGATATAGTTCATCTGCCAATCGCCCAAATTCTTCAATACTTAATGTTTCTCCTCTGCGAGTAGGGTTAACCCCCACCTTTTCTAACGCTTGCACGATTAATTCCTTTTTTTCCTTGCCATTTGGCAGAGAAGATTGAAGGTTATTAATAATCGTTTTTCTGCGTTGAACAAAGGAGCCTCTTGAAACTTTAAACAAGAAGTCCTCATCAATAACTTGGACTGGCGGTGTTTCATGGCGAGTTAGCTTTATGACCGCAGAATCAACGTTAGGCTGTGGCATAAATACTGCCTTTGGAACAGTCATCGCTACTTCTGCTTTCATGTAATATTGAATGGCAATTGATAAGGATCCGTATGCTTTGGTACCCGGTGAAGCGGTAATTCGATCTGCCACCTCCTTTTGCATCATCACAACCATTCCCCGAATAGGTAAGCGATCCATTAACAGCTTTAGTAAAATAGGGGTTGTTACATAGTATGGCAAATTAGCTACAACCATGACATCCTTATAATCAGACAATCTCTCTTCAAACATTTGTAGCACATTTGCTTCAAGAATATCCCCATGAATGATTTCTACGTTATTATATGGTGACAGTGTGTCATCTAAGACTGGTAAAAGACGTTGGTCTATCTCAAATGCAACTACTTTTCCTGCCTCTCTTGCCAAGTGCTCTGTTAAGGCACCAATACCAGGTCCTATTTCAATAGCTGCTGATTCTTTCGTTAAATTAGCATGACTTACAATATTTCTAAGAATATTAGGGTCTATTAAGAAATTTTGCCCTAAGCTTTTCTTAAATGAAAATCCATATTTTTTAAGTATCTCTTGTGTGCGAACCGGGGTCGCTATATCTTTTTGTGTCATTCTTTGTTGTCCTCCAAATCGAGTTGCAGAATAGCTGCTTCAAGCTGCTCCCTGTGTATTTGAAAAATAGATAGCCTTTTTTGTAGCTGCTTTCCATTGGTATAGCCAATTTTTAAAAATTCACCCAGTCTTGTTCTCCGTTCCTTGGCTTTGGGGTGCCCAATTAACCTTCCTTCTATTAACACCTCTAAAGGTATTGAAATATGAGTTTCCGAGTCAGTTTTTGGGGTATAAATATCACTAAGAGCTTGTTGAATATCTTCATCCTTGGCATGTTCAATTCCCAGGCTCTTACCGTTTTTCGCTATCGTTTTTTCCTTAGATAAAAAAGCGTGCTTCACACCAGGTATTTGCTCTTCTATAATTGCACGAATTCTTCTTCCAGGATAATCTGGGTCAGTAAATACTATGACTCCTCTTTTTTCCTGTGCATGCTGAATTTTCATTAGTGTCTCTTTAGAAATGGCTGACCCATTGGTTTCTATAGTATCAGCATCTACTGCTCTTTTTATAGCAGTCGTATCATCTTTTCCTTCTACGACAATAATTTCTTTTATACGCAAGCATTTTCCCTCTTTTCTGCTTCTATGCTAGCCTCTATCATAACGCAAAAAAGCTCTCCCTATCAACGAGAGGGAAAGCTATACGGAAAATTTATATACATATGTTATTGCAAGCTAGCACATAGTACACCCGATAATTCATACTATGCTAACCACTTACATTCCAATTTGTATTATTTTAAAACTTTTACACGTACTTTTTTGCGACCAAAATCATAGGCTTGCGATTTGGAAGCCATAAATAGATCTATTTTGTTTCCTTTTATAGCTCCACCAGTATCTCCAGCTATTGCATAACCATAGCCTTCAACCCACACCTTAGATCCAAGTGGAATGACACTAGGATCTACCGCCACAACTTTCACGTCTGGATTTGCTTTTAGGTTAATACCAGTAGCAGTTACTCCTGTACAGCCATTACAGCTAGCCGTGTATGCTGTAGCTGTAACATAAAACTCGCTTCCTCCAGATGGGGCTGCTGAGGTATTAGTACCACGCGATACGTTGGCACTGGCAGTCATCACTTTAGTTCCCACAGAAACAACCTTTTTCTTAGGCTCTTTTGTTACCTTTTCACTTACTATGTTACGAGAAACTTCCACTCCGTTTTCTTTAATAACCTCATAAGTGCGCGCAATAGATCCTTTTTCGCCTGTTTCAACTACTTTTTCTTTTCCTTTTAGAAGAGAATCGTCTTTCTTTGTAACTACTGCAAAGTTTGTTTCTTCCTCAACTACATCGGTGACCTTTTCTACTCTCACTATTTGTATTGCAGAATTAGGAAGTATAATTTCATCCATTTTCTGTTCTACACGGTCCAATTCATTCAATGGAATCTTATGTTTTTTTAAAAAGTCAGCGACCGTAGTCGAAGTGGACCATAATTTTTTCTCTTCCTTGCCATCTATAAGCGTTACTTCATATGCTTTCTCAATTGCAATTCGATTATCGGGTCCCACCTCTGCATCTGCAGCAGGGGTAATCGCATCATGTTCGGTGTATGGAACATTTGCCTTTGCTAGTACTTCTGAAACTAAATCATCAGTAGTCTGGACAGTTTGAATTTTACCATCTACCGTAATTTCTATTTGTCTTGCCTGCTCCCACTCAATCTCTAAATTATTTTTGATTGAAGTGTTCACTGAGGGATGTAAAAAATCATCGTTAGTGATTACTAGATTATTTTCATCTAGCAGCTCACCAACTGTATTGGCATGTGTTGTTATTTCTTGTTGTTCTCCGTTAACTGTTAAAGCAACAGTTTTCTTTGTTCCTTCGTATAAAACGAACGAAACTACTGCAAAAAACAATAGTAAAGATGCTATCGTTACTAGTGTTTTCTTGCTCCTCAATGAATGAAAGAACAGGTTTTTCATGGTTTTATCTTGCATGAAAAACGCCTCCTTGTTCACTCGTGTGATTATATAGAGTACTTTTAAGCTTGTCAACACTTTAGGTTTTTACCAATTTTTACATAACTGTGCGTATACCAATTGAAAAGCAGATAAATTTTAGTCTTCGATGTGGAAAAACCTCTTGGCATTACGGGTTGTTGCTTCAGCTACTTCTTCAACCGAGATACCCTTCAATCGTGCAATTTCTTCCGCTACTAGGGCAACAAGTGCCGGTTCATTTCTTTTACCTCTATGTGGATGTGGGGCCAAATAAGGAGCATCCGTTTCGATTAACAAATGATCTAAAGAAATTTCAGTTGCCACCTCTTTTGGCTTTTTGGCATTTTTAAATGTTACTGGCCCACCAAGTGAAATCATAAAGTTCATATCAATACATTGTTTAGCTGTTTCTACACTTCCACCGAAGCAGTGCATAATCCCACCTGTAAGATGAGCCTCCTCCTCCTTAAGAATTCTTACTACATCTTCTGTTGCTTCGCGATTATGTATGATGATTGGCAAGTTTACCTTTTGTGCTAAACGTATTTGCTTGCGGAAGATAGTCTGCTGAATTTCTTTTGGAGACTTGTCCCAATAATAATCTAGCCCTGTTTCACCAATACCTACTACTTTTTTATGAGCAGATAACTCTTCAATCCATTGTAAATCATCCTCAGTACAATCGATTGCGTCCACGGGATGCCAGCCGATTACTGCGTAGATAAACGGATATTTTTCTGCTAACTCCATTGCACGTTCAATTGTTTTACGATCAAAACCAATTACGACCATTTTGTTCACATTTGCCTCCAAGGCTCTTTGAATTACTTCCTGAAGATCTTCGTCATATTGGTCTGCGTTTAAATGGACATGTGTATCTATTAGCATATTCATTCTCCTATCTGAGCTTCATTTTACTTTTTTATTTGTTTACAATCATCACAATACTATTACATTTACATTAAATGAGTCATTTTTTCAATTATTTTGATTAATTTTACCTTATAAAATGACAAGTTTCCCAAAAATATTCAATTAAAAATAGTATTTATCGAATACTATTTAGATGTTTTAGGAACTTAATCGATTTAATATTATTAACCAAATTGACTTAAATAATTTTAAATAGGAAAGGTTTTCTTTAGGTAAATTTCGATTAAATAATGTGTTAATTAACTTTAAAACAATACCATAAATAGGGTATTTGTCATTAATAATGACTCGTTTTTATGCTTTATATAGGTAACTACTCTTTGGAGAATAATTTTATATTGCTTTATTAATGACATTAATTTAATAGATATAAAAATGTCCAATCTCTCATCTAATTTCCTCCTGATAACGCATTCCTTCATGATCAACTTTAATACACAAAATTCCTAAATCATTTATACCTTCCACCATAATCAAACTGTTTATCTCCGTATATTGAAGTCCTCAGGTCAGATTAAATCTGGGTTTTTAACACACCTACTGTGCTTTTAAGATTTCTTCTAAAAATAGATATTCATTTTAAAAAAAACATAGTTTTTTTAGATAGTCAAAAAAACTATATCAGTAATTAACTTGTTCATATGATACAGAAGTGAGGTTGCAAATTAAGCATTTTTTACAACCAAGCTAGTAAATAGGAAAGGAGATTTTATATGAGTCACTGGAAATGTAAACATTGTAGTTACGAAAGTAATTATCCAGTAAGGAACTGCCAACGTTGTAACGGCTTTAATTCTGAGGATAGCGCCCAGGAAAAGAATCACTGGCATTATAATAATGACTTTAGTGAAGCAACGGTCTTAGAAGATTTTGATCAGGTCTCATCTGTAGACCAAGAATCCGATGAACTAATCTGGATTAAGGATTCATGCAACATTACTGTTCAGACAACAGATACTCAAGCATCGGTATCCCTTCAAGTAGGCTTACAACTTGCAATTGCTCTAGTAGTAAGTATTGCAATTGGGGATTCTGATCAGGGTCAAGCTGTTGCAAATGACATTTTTCAACAATTTAATGACGAACAAACCAATAGACAAAAAATCATTATTGATAACTCAAATGACGTTAACATTGTAACTACTGATACAGACTTGGCCGTGAATATTCAGGCAATGCTACAAGTATTGGTTTCATTAGTAGTTAGATTAGATGTTCTTTAAATTTAATATAAAATGAAAAGAGGTGAAAATATGAATAAATGGAGAGCATTAGATCATTGCAATGACACCAGAAATAACAATGCGGATGTTCAGCAAAACGGAGAACAAGTCGTTTCCAATAAGCAACAATCATATGAATGGATTATTGTAAGGGATTCAGAAGGTGTTGAAATTCAAACAACAGATACCCAAGCAGCTTTGTCGTTACAATTAGGAATTCAAGCTGCAATTGCAGCAGTTATTAGCGTTACTCTAGGAGATACAGATCAAGCTAGAGCAGTTGCTCAAGATATGAAACAATTTATAAAAACTAAACAACGAAACGTTCAAAAAACGATTGTCGAGGGGTCAAGAAATATAACAGTTACAACCACTGATACCGACTTGGCAGTGAACATTCAGGCAATGCTTCAAATCCTTCTTGCTTTAGTAGCTAGGTTAGATATTCTATAATAAATTCGAAATAAATCGAAGAGTCTAGAAAAACTTAAATATAATTATAGTACGCTCAAAATGGATTCGAGCGATTATATGTTTAAAATATTTTCTATTTAACCTCCAGCTAAGATTTTTAATGAGTCTAAAAATTAGTAGGTTTGGAAAACGAAAAACATCCCTCGTCTCCTCTTAATTCATAGTTGCATATAATAATACAAATGATATTACAAGAAGGAGTGATGGACGTGAGCGATTTACCTAAAAAAAATGCAATTCCTGAAAAGGTCATTGATTTAATAGTAAGTGATACACTGCGTAAAAATGGCGTAAATCTAGATGATGTTAAAGGAAAATTATCCACAGAGCAAAAGCAGTTACTTAAAGAGCTTGTGGAAGAACTAACCATGCAAGTTGATCAATTTGTTGATCAACCAACATCCCATAAAAAGGATGCTAAATGAATTAAATTCAATTTCCGCTGAAGAACGATATTAAAGAAATATGGAAGAGAATAACGTATATTTGATTTCCGCTATAGGCGGAAGCTTTTAAGTAGGGAGAGCGGATAAGCCATCACTACAAGCTCACGCATGTTTGTGAAGGCTTTCTGTCTCACTCATCCCACTGGAATCGTCACCTGCAGTTTCAACAATTAATGTCCAAGTTGTACTGACAATTAATATTTAAGGTAATACCTCAAATAGATATTTACTAAAGCGCCTTTAACAAAGGCGTTTTATTTTTGAATACTGCTACACAATTGACACTACAGCTTTTCCACCTTTCACCAAGGAGAAGCTTTCAAAGTAAAAATTCTCTTTATTAGTACAAAAAAACTGCCGCTCATGCGACAGTTTTTTGGATAATCAATTATTTTACTTGTGCACCATTTTCTAATTTTTCATCTACAGTTGCTAGAGTTAAAAATCCATCTTTTTCACCAGCCAAAATCATACCTTGAGATAGCTCTCCTCTAAGTTTAACTGGTTTTAAATTAGCCACTACAATTACCTTCTTACCGATAAGTTCCTCCGGCTTATAATGCTTTGCAATCCCAGATACTACTTGGCGCTTCTCATAACCTAAATCTAATTGTAATTTAAGTAGCTTGTCTGCTTTAGGGATTGCTTCACATTCTAAAACAGTTGCTACACGTAGATCAACTTTAAAGAAATCGTCAATTGAGATTTCCTCTGTTTGCTCTTCTTCTGGTTCTTCCTTCACCTCTTCTTGTGAAGTCATAACAGAACCTCGCATTTTCTCACGAATATAAGCAACTTCCTCATCTACGTCTAAGCGAGGGAAAATCGGTACTCCTGTACTTATTACTTGTGTACCTTCAGGAATAACATTAAATTTCCCTAACTTATCCCATTCTAGATACATTTCTGTTAATCCCAGCTGCTCCATAATTTCTTTTGGGCTGTTAGGCATAAATGGTTGAATTAATGTAGCTATTTGGCGAAGGCTTTCTGCTAGGTTAGTCATGACACTAGCTAGCTGCGCTTTAGTAGCCTCATCCTTTGCAAGCACCCATGGTTGTGTCTCATCAATATATTTGTTAGTGCGAGATACTAGAGACCAAAGCTCTCCCAATACAATACTAAATTGCATTTTCTCCATATTTGATTCATATTTTTCAATTGCTTCTTTAGCAAATTGTTGTAATGTACTATCAAATTCAGTAGGTTCGCCTTGGTTTACAGGAATCTGACCACCAAAATACTTATTAATCATAGAAACTGTTCTATTCAATAGATTCCCTAAGTCGTTTGCAAGGTCAAAATTTGTACGTTCTACAAAGGATTCTGGAGAGAATACACCATCTTGACCAAATGGAAGCTCACGAAGTAAGAAATAGCGAGTAGCGTCTAAGCCATATTTCTCTACTAGCATCTCTGGGTATACAACGTTTCCTTTAGATTTAGACATCTTACCGTCCTTCATCATGATAAACCCATGTGCGAAAACCTTTTTAGGTAGAGGTAAGTCTAAGGCCATTAAGAATATTGGCCAATAGATTGTATGGAAACGTACAATATCCTTCCCTACTACATGTACATCTGCAGGCCAGTACTTTTTGAATAGAGAATCATCATCTGACATATAACCTAGTGAAGTAATATAATTAGTTAAAGCATCCACCCATACGTAAATAACATGCTTCGCATCCCCTGGAACATGGATTCCCCAATCAAAGGAAGTCCTGGAGACTGACAGGTCCTCTAGGCCTGGCTTGATGAAATTATTAATCATTTCATTTTTTCTAGACTCTGGCTCGATAAATTCCACATTATTTTCGTAGTAATCTAGCAAGCGATCAGCATACTTCTTCATATTAAAGAAATAGGATTCTTCCTTTACTTTATGAACAGGTCTACCACAATCAGGACAGTTTCCTTCAACTAATTGAGTTTCTGTGAAAAAAGATTCACAAGGAGTACAATATAAACCCTCATATTCACCTTTATAAATATCTCCGTTATCTAGGAACTTTTTAAAAATTTTCTCTACTGCTTGAGTATGGCGTTTTTCCGTAGTTTGAATAAAGTCATCGTAAGATATATTCATAGTCGCCCATGTTTTCTTAGAAGCTTCCGCAATTTCATCTACGTAAGCTTGTGGTTCCATTCCAGCTTCCTGGGCTTTTTCCTGTATCTTCTGTCCATGCTCGTCCATACCTGTTAAGAAACGTACATCATAACCTCGTAAGCGTTTATATCTTGCCATTGCATCGGAAGCTACAGTTGTATAAGCCGTTCCAATATGGAATTTACCACTCGGATAGTAAATTGGTGTCGTTATATAAAAAGTTTTGTCTTGTGCATTCAATGATTGCTGCCTCCAATGCTGAATCTTCTATAATATTCATTTTATCTAAATGGGTTATGGGTTTCAATCTATTCATCTAAGCATTTTTGTCGAATTATATTTATTCCACATATTATTTCCAAAAATATCAATATTATTCCTAAGAATGATATAATTCATCTTTTTTAGAGGAATATTATGTAAGCGTAGTCATATTTTTATCATCAAATCTAATGAAAACAGAAGAATAATTATTGACCAATATGGTAGTACTTGGTATGATTAAGTACATAAAAGAGGTTAATGTCGAATTTTGGCGAAAAATATACACTCTTGAGAGGAGAAACTTTAATAATGAAATCTACAGGTATTGTTCGTAAAGTTGATGAATTAGGACGCGTAGTTATTCCTATCGAACTTCGTCGTACACTAGGTATAGCTGAAAAAGATGCGCTTGAAATATATGTTGACGATGATAAAATCATCTTAAAAAAATATATGCCAAATATGACTTGTGCAGTTACTGGTGAAGTATCAGATGAAAACCTTCGTCTTGTTGGTGGTAAACTGATTCTTAGCCCAGAAGGTGCAGAACAGTTAATCAAAGAAATTCAAAGCAGCTTAAAATAATTACTTAATTAAAACATCCGTTCATAACTTATGGCGGATGTTTTATTATGTTACGTGATAGCTTTGATAAACTTCTCTTTTAGATAGTCCTCTTTGAATAGCCACCTCTTTAATAGCTTCTTTCGATTTTAATTGTTTTTCATTCATTAAATGTTCCACGTGTTCCTCAATACTTAAATTAATCCACCATGCCTCTTCTTCTAGTACTTCTTCTGTATCATTGCCTTCTAGCACAATGCAAAATTCACCACGAATTTCATTAGACTCTGCCCATTCTAATGCTTCCTCTACTGTTCCTCTTAAAAATTCCTCAAACTTTTTGGTAAGTTCTCTAGCTAACACAATGCGACGTGATCCTTCCATGATCGCTTGTATATCTTTTAATGTATCCTTCAGGCGATGTGGAGCTTCATACAATAGTATCGTCTCTTGTCTCTTTTGAAGCAATGTAATTTCTTTTTTTCGTTCCTTTTTATTTCTGCTAAGAAATCCATAAAAAAAGAATGGCTGAGTTGACATACCTGAAGCTATTAGTGCACTCAATGCAGCGTTAGCTCCTGGCACCGGGACGACCGCAAATCCTTCATCTATAGCTTTTGCTGCTATATCTGCTCCTGGATCTGAGATACAAGGTAAACCAGCATCACTGACTAAAGCTACTTGTTTTCCTTCTCTCAGTATTTCTAATATTTTTTCTCCGCCAACTTGTTGGTTATGGTCATGATAACTCATTAAAGGGGTAGATATCTCAAAATAATTGCACAGTTTTTTTGAGTTTCTTGTGTCCTCTGCTGCTATGTAATCTACCTCTTTCAAAATACGAATAGCCCGCATAGTCATATCTTCTAAATTGCCAATTGGCGTTGCCACTAAATACAAACAGCTACTCTGTTCGTGCTCAGTAGATTTTTGTGATTTCATTTCCTTACTCTCCTCTCATATAGGCTATTTTTTGCTTTCTAGTTAACTGTTTAAAAGCATACTCCGCCTGCATAGCCTCTTGCTTTGTATCAAAGGTTTCCTTATATACGCACTGAACTGGAATTCTTGCTCGTGTGTATTTGGCTCCTTTTCCCTCATTATGAGTTTTAATCCGCTTCGTTAAATCATTCGTATAACCGGCATAATAGGAACCGTCTCTACATTGTAATACATAAAAGGTATGAATTTTATTTGTCTCCATAGAGCATCTCTTTTATTTCATCTGTGTACTTTCCATCATCTTCGTACACATATAGAGGAGGAAGAATCTTCAAATCAGGCTTACCGTCCTTTATTCCTTCTATTAATAATGTATTTGCTTCCTTCCCCTTTTTTGGATACACAAAGCGAATACGTTTTGGTTCTAACCGATTGGCCCTCATTGCAGTAACAATGTCCAACAATCTACCTGGTCGATGTACAAATGCTGCTTTTCCGCCCTGCTTTAGTAGCTCACTCGCAGATTGCACAGCCTCTTCCAAGGTTAGATGAATTTCATGCCTAGCAATGGCCAAATGTTCCTTTAGGTTTTTTTCACTTGCTTCATGAGCAGGAAAGTAAGGGGGATTACAGGTAACCACATCGTATTTCTCTGAACCTAATTTTCCTGCGATACCAATAACATTATCCTGTATAATACGAATTTGATCGGTTAGTTGGTTGTATTTGGTACTTCTAGTTGCCATATCAGCTAACCTTTCTTGCAACTCAATACCTATTATTTCTGACTTTGACCGAGCACTTAGGAATAGAGGGATTGCACCATTCCCTGTACACAAATCAACTATTTTTCCCCTTTTAATCGGCACGTATGTAAATCTAGCCAGTAATACTGCATCCAAGGAAAAGGAGAAAACAGAAGGGCTTTGTATGATTCGTAATTCCTCTGCCAATAAATAATCTAGCCTTTCATCATCCTTGAGCCATTGTTCCATAAATCCTACCTCCATAAAAACAAAAGACTGACATCCACCTTATGGAGTGGCATCAGTCAATTGATTAGACATTTTGTTTATTTAAAAAAGATAAGCAAAATAAACAATCTTCCTCCTTACGAGGACTTCCAAAGTGAACATGACATACATGGTACCCTTCCTGATATAGCCTAGCTAAGTTATCATAGCCTTCTCCTATATCAGCTTTGTTCAATCGATTTTCTCGTATCTTTTCGTCCATTGCTTCTTTTTCATGTATCTCATCTAGCCTTTGTCTTAAATGATTATTTTCTTCTTGTAACGCTTGTCGTTCTTCTATCATAATCGCTACAAACTCTTTCAACGCGCGAAACTGGAGTTGCGTGGACTCTAATTGTTTTTCAAATTCTATAATTGTATCCAAAAAATTACGGTCCATCACCTATTCACCTCATTGCCCCGTCCACTGAACTGGGTTTTTAGCATAGTTTACAATCTCATCTAACGTATAATCTAACACACGTAAAGGATCGCCCAACTCAATACGTAAAATTCTTTCTAAAATATTCATACTGACAACTTTTCCATATCCATCTGGTGTCTCAATTCTATCACCAATGTCAGGCATTTGCTCTCTTGCCGTCTCGTATTCATCATTTTCATACTTTAAGCAACACATTAAGCGGCCGCATAAACCTGAAATTTTAGATGGATTTAGAGATAGATTTTGATCCTTTGCCATCTTAATAGACACTGGTTCGAAATCTCCTAGAAAGGTTGAACAGCAGAGCATTCTTCCACAAGGCCCTATGCCGCCTAACATTTTAGCTTCATCTCGAACTCCAATTTGTCGAAGTTCAATTCGTGTTCTGAAGACTGAAGCAAGATCTTTTACTAAATCACGAAAATCTACTCGTCCTTCAGCTGTAAAATAGAAGATTATTTTGTTGCGATCGAATGTATATTCAACATCAACAAGCTTCATCTCTAATTCTCTTTGTAGTATCTTTTCAGTCCCCAGAGCTAATGCCTGAGCTGATTCTAAACGATTTTCTTCCACCTGGATTCGATCCTTTTCTGTGGAAGGGCGTACTACTTGTTTTAAAGGTAAAACTACATCATTTTCTCCTACTTGCTTAATAGGTACCACAACTTTTCCGTACTCTACCCCGCGAGCAGTTTCTACGATGACATAATCATCCTTTTCTAAAGCATAATCCACTGGATCAAAATAATATATTTTACCCGCTTTTTTAAAGCGGACTCCTACAACTTTATACAAAACTATACCCCTCCTGCAGGTTAAGCATTAGCTGCTCCATCATCAGTGTCCGGTTCATATTCCTATGCAAATTCTGTTTTGCATCTAAAATTAGTTCTAACTGTTTAGACAATTGCTCGTATGTCTTATACAATGCTACCTGTTTCCAAAAAGAAATCATATCTGGATAAGTACAAACTGCGAGTGGAGTTGCTTTTATAGCTACTATATCACGATAAGCAAATAGTAGTAAATCTAATACTTGTTCTGCTTGTTCCTTTTCTTTTAGAAGTGGGCCAAAATCTTCTTGAATACACATTAATGCATCTTGAACACTTTTTTCACTTGCTTCCACCAATTTTAACACTGATTTCCTTGCAAGTCCAAATTGCTCGTCTTTCGCTAAATTTAGACCTTCTTCTACCTCATTCGTCATTCTACTTACAGTGGAAGCCATAGAATCTGTGATTCCTTCCTCTATTAACTTCTGCTTTAATATCGATTGAGGCATAGTAGCCAAGCCGATATGCTGACATCTTGAACGTATAGTTGGAAGCAATGCATGCATCTTATCTGTCAATAAAATTGCTGTAATCTCACTTTGTGGCTCCTCTAAAAATTTTAGCAGCGTATTAGAGGAACTAATGTTTAATCGGTCTGCTTCATGTATCACATAAACTTTTCTTCCGCTTTCTAAAGAGGTTTTACTCATCTCATGTATCAGATCATCTATTTGATTTCTTTTTATATTTTGTCCATCTGGCTCTATCTGACTTAGATTTAAATGATTATGCGATTTTAGCCTTTTACAGCTTCGACATGTTTCACATGGAACATTTCCTGTCGAATTCTCGCAAAACATCAGCTGTACAAAAAACTGCATGACCTTTGTTTTTCCTGTACCCTTGGCCCCTTCAATTATATAAGCATGTCCAATACGATTTTTAGCTACAATAGATTGAATATGTTTTATAGCTACTGGTTGCATTCTTTCTATGTTTTGTATTGACCATTCCTCTACCATGCTCAATTTTGTTCCACCTTTCTCATAAAAACGTAAGCTCCTGAAGCTAGACACCGAATAAATAAATTGCAAAAAAGCATATACTATCTTATCTTCTAAAAAATCCCGTGTCTCGCTTTGTGCGAAAACACGGGAGCTTCTACGTATACAAATTAATAAGTAAGCCTTTAATTTCACCTATTTTATCCAACAATTCAATGGAACTCTTTTCTTGGCTTAGAATTTCTTCCGCTAGCTCTACTAATTTCTCATCTATTGTCTCTACTATTTTTAGCTTTCTACCTTCACCAAATCTATTCCACGTATGAGACTGTTTTAGCCCCATACCGAAATCTACTGCTTCTTCCAAAAACTTTTTAATTAACATTTTAAACTTTGCCATATCACGTAGGTTTCTTGACCGAGCTAGACGATCACCAGCTGTTGTAATATCACCTAACAGTTTTGTCAGAGCTTCAGTTTGCATTCTTTGGTCATGCTTCGTTACCATTTGCCCAAATTTTGCCGAATTCGTATTATTCTGTATAGAATCTTTACGTATTTTATCTATCCCTACTCGTAAATCTTGATTAATTTTCAACGTTTTCTGTCCTTTCCTTCATTATTAAAAATGATGGAATTGTTCAATTGGGAGTACGAATACCGTTGCTCCACCGACCTCTACTTCAACCGGATACGGTATATATGAGTCTGCGTTTCCTCCCATAGGAGAAACCGGAGCAACCATCTGCTCCCGGGCACGACAATTATCTCTTATTAGTTCTAACGCAGAAGATACCAAGGAGT
Organism: Psychrobacillus faecigallinarum; assembly: GCF_014836595.1. Taxonomy (GTDB): domain Bacteria; phylum Bacillota; class Bacilli; order Bacillales_A; family Planococcaceae; genus Psychrobacillus; species Psychrobacillus faecigallinarum. Next base: position 52,838 of record NZ_JACSQO010000015.1, read on the forward strand.
CATCTGTACCGATTAAAAATGTAGTATTCCCAGATCTTAAAAATCCACCTGTACTAGCAAGTTTTGTCGCTCGAAACTTTGCTTTCGTTAACGCATTCGATAATCTATTACTATCTTGGTCCTGCACTACAGCTACTATTAATTTCATCGCTACTCACTCCTACTTTTATTTTCTGTTTATTTTATTATAGCATTTATTACCTAAAAATTCCTAATTCCATTTTTACCATTTTATAAGCCTCTTCCAACACCTCTTCCAATGATTTAGAGGCATCTATCACTTGTATTCTCTCAGGATATTGTTCCACTAATGATAGGTACCCTTCTCTCACTTTTTGATGGAAATAAAGACTTTCCACGTCTAATCTATTTTTCTCTCTGGTGCTGTGAGCATTAATTCGCTTCAGTCCAAGACTCGGCTCAATATCAAATAGAAGCGTCTTGTCTGGCATCGTTTGTCCAATTGCAAATTGGTTAATAGATAATATCTCCTCTACTCCAATTCCTCTTGCATAGCCTTGATATGCAAGTGAGCTATCGATAAAACGATCACAAATAACAATTTTTCCTGCCTCTAGGGAAGGTTGAATTTTTTCCACTAGATGCTGTCTTCTAGCCGCTGCATATAACAAAGCTTCCGTGCGGCTATCCATCATTGTATGCTCGTTATCTAAAATTATGCTACGAATTTTCTCGGAGATTTTAATACCTCCAGGCTCTCTTGTCATGACAACATCGTAGCCCTCTTTCACTAATCTTTCCCCAAGTAATTGCATAACAGTTGTTTTCCCTGCACCTTCAGGACCTTCACTTGATATAAAATACCCTTTTTTCTGCACTATTAATCCTCCACTACATATATTAGCTTTTCTGCAAGCCTATGCTCTCCTTGAAAGAAAGCACCTTTATCAATCCAATCTTCTAGCTCTGTTAACATAGAGATCGTAATTTTTTCCCCTGGTATAACTAATGGAATACCAGGGGGGTATGGAATGATGATTCCTTTTGCAATTCTACCTATTGACCGAGCATAGGGAATCCATTCTCCTTGCTTACAGTTTAACAAACCTATATTCATTTCAATCGTAGATACTGTTTTCAAAGAACTTTTTGATATTTCCTTAGGAACTATCGGCTCCTCTTTTTGAAGCTCATCTACTGCCATTTTTATACGCTTTCTTACTTCTGCAAAAGGATAATCTTGCTCTTTTTTCAATAATGGTAATATTATTAAAACCTGATATGTATCAGCAAGCTCAATGTAAATGTGCTGATCTTGTAACGCTTTTTGAACTTGAAATCCAGAATAATCTCCCACGCGCATTAACAGTTTCAATGGATCATCTACCTCTATAATCTCCACTCGTTTAATCGATTGTAATGCCTGTTTAAATAGCTCTCTTTTATATAGTAGCTGCTTGAAATCCATTTCATTGTATCTTTGCACATAGCTCCTAGCATCGTCTAGTGAAGCCATCAGTAGATAGGATGGGCTGCTTGATTGAAGCATCCTTAAATACTTATTTACTCGGGGCGCTTCAATAATTGAAGAGTTTATATGCAAAAAAGATCCCATCGTCATAGCCGGCAATGTCTTATGAGCCGATTGAACAACTATGTCTGCACCATATTGAAGAGCGGATTGTGGTAGCCCTTTGTAAACTAGGAAATGGGCACCATGTGCTTCATCCACTAATACTGGAAGGTTTCTTGCATGGCAGTAGTCTATAATTTTTTTAATCTCCTCCGAAGCCATTCCATAATAGCTTGGGTAAGTAAGTATTACACCTTTTGCCTGTGGAAACTCTTCTATGGCAATCTGAATAGATTCTGCCGATACATAAGTTGCTGTTTTTGTACGATCATCCCATTCCGGTGAGACAAAGATTGGTTCAACGCCTACTAATTCAATTGCATGAAAAATTGACTTATGGGCGTTTCTTTGAACAATTATTTGTTCTCCATACTGACAGGTAGCATATAGCATCGCTAAGTTTCCAACTGTTGTTCCATTCACAAGAAAATAGCTTTTTTTTGCTCCATAAGTAGATGCCAGTAATTCTTCTGCTTCTTTAATAGCTTCTTCAGGATGATGATAGTCATCTAAACCATTTAATTCGGTCAAGTCGTAGGACAGTGCACCTTTAATAGGAGCTGGAAGGTTAGATAAGAGTCCATGTTTATGACCAGGAACATGAAAGGATATATTTTTTTGATTATGAAATTTTTCTAATGCTTCTACTAATGGACGTTTTTCATGCATTTTTTTTACCCCGCGAAATTTTATTATCTTTCTATTATACATGAAATAGGAGTAGATGTTTTGAACCTATTTTTGGCCTAAAAAGATGGATATTATAATATATATTTATTTTCCGGGAAATTTTTTGAAGGGTGTCATTTTCTTTTAATGACTTTTAATGATCTTTGATTATAAGATAATAGTAGAATTTTTTTGAGCGAGAGTCCTCTCTTTGACCACAAGAGTCTTGAGGATAATCCTTGTTTCTTTATTCATGTCTTACTTGCTTATTTTCTATTTAATAGTAATAGAACACTTCATATGTAAGAAATGCTTATGATTTAACTAATGCATATGAGATAAAAGGAAGGTGTCATTTACTCTATAAAGAATTGGTTATTTTATCTATCTGGCTGTATTTAAAGATACTTACTCTAATTATATATTCCAAAATGGTTAGTGCCTTCGGCACTTCTAATTTCTTTATAGAACAAACAAAAAAGCCGTCACCGATTTCTCGGTAACGACTTTTTCCAGTG
>NZ_JACSQO010000016.1 GCF_014836595.1 Psychrobacillus faecigallinarum
AACACGGAAGTTAAGCTCTTCAGCGCCGATGGTAGTTGGGGGTCTCCCCCTGCAAGAGTAGGACGTCGCTGGGCACTATAGGAAGTCGTTACCGAGAAATCGGTGACGGCTTTTTTGTTTGTTCTATAAAGAAATTAGAAATACCGAAGGCACCTAACCATTTCTAACTAAGCAAGTGTGCGAGAAAGCAGAGGGGCAAAGAGTTCGAGGAAGCAAGGAAGAGAGGCTCGGAGCGTATAGCATACGCGAGAACCGATCGACTGCGGCTGACGAAGAAATCTGCCGTCCATCTGGTTTCGCAGCCGAGCCGATGGTAGTTGGAGGTTACCCCTGCAAGAGTAGGATGTCGCTGGGCACTATAGGAAGTCGTTACCGAGCAATCGGTGGCGGCTTTTTTGTTTGGTATTATTAAAGAAGTAAAGTCGAAAGTAAGCTTCTCTTCCAAAGAAGGAATGTCCATGATGCTATTGTTTCTCCAATGCTAAATTAAATGAAATCTTTATAAGCGCATCTTTCGTCATCATTTTAAGAGGATTATTTATTATGTCGAACAAAATTATCGATTATTTCCTTGAAATGACATTTCCCGGGAAATAGGAACGAAATATGACAGAAAGAAAATAATTTAATCCTTTAAGTAAAAGCGTAGCTGATTTAGTATTATTTTAGGCATATATTTAATTGGAATAATATGTTTGAAAAAAATCAAATTGAAAGGATCTGACGAGGTTAGAGTGACTGATAAGAAGAGGAAATATTGAACGGTCATAAAATAATTTATCCGGTCATAAAAAAATCTATCCGGTTATAAAATGACTCTATCCGGTCATAAATTTTTCTATCCGGTCATAAATCTCCACGAACGGTCATAAATCCAAAAATTCTTCCTAACTACTGTTATTTTATATCTATAATTTATCTTTCCAACGAAAATCCGCAAAAAATATCAAAAAATCCTAACTTCTACCAGATAAACTGTAATTAATAGGAGGTGCATGAGCGAATGAATATAATTCAACAAACAATTAACTGGTTGGAAAATAAATTAGAGGAACCAGTTCGTAACGAGGAAGTAGTACAAGTTACTGGCTATTCTTTTTATCATTTTCATCGATTGTTTCAGCAAAAGGTTGGAATGTCGTTACATGAATATGTTCGTAACAGAAGACTTACGATAGCAGCACAGCGATTGATTTATACAAATGAACGTATTCTAGACATTGCGTTTACTTACCAATTTGAGTCGCAGGAAGCATTTACGAGAGCCTTTCGTAAGGCCCATGGGTTGCCGCCAGGGAAGTATAGAATGCTCATGCGTACCTTACTAGAAAATTCAAAGGAGGTAGAGGTTATGAAAGGTTGGTTTATAAGTGGTACGAACCCACAGAGCTATGAAATGGGTAGAGATTTTCAAGAGGTGCATAAGGGAAATGCTTCAGGCTATTTGCGTTCTGTAATGGCTACAAAAGATGAAGAATTCGGCACTGTCATGCAACAGTTTCAGGCAAGTAAATACTGCGGTAAACGATTAAAGCTATCTTGTTTTATAAAGTCTATGAATATAGATGGGTTTGCTGGTCTTTGGATGCGGATTGACGCCAAGGACGGCGACACACTTCAATTTGATAATATGAGCAATCGTCCTATTAAAGGGACCACTGGATGGAATCATTATAGCGTTGTACTAGATGTACCTCCAAATGCAGGAGTGATTTACTTCGGTGTTTTATTGCAAGGCTCAGGGAGTATATGGATGGACGAGTTTGCTTTTGAAGAAGTGGATGATAAAACTCCTACAACAAACTTAAATACTCCTGATAGTATGCCGGCTGAACCAGTTAATTTAAATTTTGATCTGGAGTTAGAGTAGACAAATGAATATCAGGGGTACCTTTTTATAAGGTCGTTTTTCTACTCATTATAACCTTTATGTTTTTTTCGGAAATACATTCTTTCAAATCAAATTAAAAACCACATCTTAAAGGTGTGGTTTTTTATTGCCTAAATTTTATAGACAATTTCGTTTAATTATTATATACTACATTACAACACTAATGTACTAACTTCAATTGAGAGGGGATTTACCGCAATGATTTTAAATACGGATAGTGCAAAGCCCATCTATGTACAAATTGCGGAATGGCTAGAGAATGAAATAATAGCCGAGCGGTTTAAAAGTGACGAAAAGGTATATTCCCAATATCAGCTGGCAGAACTATTTAATATTAATCCTGCGACTGCAGCTAAGGGACTTACAATATTAGTAGAGGAAAATACGTTATATAAGAAAAGGGGACTTGGGATGTTTGTTGCGACAGAAGCCAAGACGATGATTCTAGATAAACGAAGAAATGAGACACTTACAAAAATGGTAACAGATCTGGTATTAGAAGCTAAAAGGTTGTCAGTGACAAAAGAGGAGTTAATTCAACTGATTCATAAATGCGGGGGGGAAAATTGATGAAGACAATTGAATGTCGAGAAGTCAAAAAAAAATATAGTAATATGAATGCTTTAGAGGATATAACCTTCGAGCTAAGTGATCAGAAAATTACAGGCCTTATCGGTCGCAATGGGGCAGGTAAAACAACATTATTGAAAATATTAACTGGTTTTATCATGCCTAGCTCAGGGGAAGTATGTGTCTTTGGGAGAAATCCCTATAATGACTTATTAGTATCTGCGAACAGTATATTAGTAGATGATCAGATGACTTTTCCAGACTCTCTGAATCTAGAAGAAATTTTAAACCTAGCACCAACCTTTTATAAAAAATGGGATGCTGAGCTTGCCAAACGCTTACTAAATTATTTTAAAATAAATCCAAAGCTTAAGTATTCTAATTTGTCCAAAGGGGCATCTGCTACATTTAATCTGATTTTTGGACTTTCTACGCACTGTGAGCTAACTATGCTGGATGAACCGATGAATGGGATGGATGAAGCAGTGAGGACTGATTTCTACCGAGCATTACTGAAGGATTATATAGCACATCCACGTTCCATCTTGATCTCTAGTCACCACTTAGCGGAAATAGAGCACTTGTTAGAGGATATTTTATTGGTTCATCAAGGGAAGGTAATATTACATCAATCACTTGATGAAATAAGAGATTATGCTGTGGGACTTCAATGGACGACAGCTGATTTAGATAAATGGACAGCAGGGGAAGAAATTTATTACTCAAAGCAGATTGATAGTGAGAGAAAATACGTAGTAGTGAAAAACACTTCTACCATTGAAAAGGCTTGTGCAGAAGGTGCTAGTATTCAGTCATTGTCGGCAAGCGATGTGTGCATGTACGTGACTAGTGATACTAAGGAGGGTATTGATGATGTTTTTAAGTAATGTCAGTTTAGCAAGCGTAGTGAAAGCACAGGTGAAATTTAAGCTACAGGCTTTTATTGGATCTTTTCTTTCATTAATATTCATCCAAGTGTTAGCACTGCTACTTACTAGTAGTACTGGAACGAGCGGAACCAGCTTTAATGGCACAGAAATCACTTTTAACATTTTTACACTTGATGGTGTCTTTGTATTTGTAGCAATATGGGCCGTATTTGTCGGGAATTTAATCACTACTAAGGCGTATCGTTATGATGATTTTTCGTTTGTCTCTACTCGACTAAGCAGTAATATAGCCAATATAATTGTACTGATGATTGTAAGTATAATTGCAGCGGTCACTACCTTTTTATCGACCTACCTGTTGCGTTTATACCAAGTAGTGTTTAGTAAAGTAGAGTTTATAAAAAGCCCAGGAATATTGAACGAGCCAGGGGAAACAGTCATGACTCTTCTTTTATTGTTCATCCTTATTTGGATGTTGACCTCTTTTGGGTACTTGCTTGGAGCATTAGTCCAAAAGCATAAGGGATTTATAATATTACTTCCTTTACTCTTTGTAGGGCTAGTGATTACCTCCTTGGGGCAAAATATTATACAATATTTCTTTATAGTAAATGGAGACTTGTGGAGCTTTATGCTAAAAGTACTTGGTGTAACTGTAATCTTCTTTATCATTTCACTTGTAGCCGCAAATAGATGGGAGGTAAGAGCATGAGTAGCATGTTTGTATTCCTAGTAGCCTTTCTCCCAATTGTTTTAATAATAGTAGTAGCTTTAATTTTAATACAACTGTTTAAAAAGCGTAAAAGGTCCTTCAATGGCTCCTTTAAGCTTAAGAAGTATATTATTTTTACTTATATTGTGATTCTCTTAATGGCAACGTTTGTTTTTGAGCTTATCCCAAGTAATCATTCAGATCTTCTAAAAAAGGAAGAGGTTCAAGATCTAGAAGCAGAAAATAAAGCATTAGAAGAAGCTTTAAAAAACTCTGAGACAAATAGTCTTACTGAAAAATTTCTGATTGAAGAGTGGACACAGGAATTAAGTGGAACGAATCTATCTATTGGATATGAAGGAATTGACACTTACTCGACTAGGTTTGTGGTGGAATGGACGGACTCTAGCGATCAAGTCGTAGAAGGTAAAGTTTATAGAACTAACACCCTTATATTTGGCATACCTATGGAAGATAAAATACCTCTTCATATGATATATTGGTCTGGGAACCACCTAGTTGCGAAGGAGATAACGGGACAAAAAGTCGAATTTAATAAGTTTTCTAACAGTTTAACGATTCTCCCGGATGATAGTAATGAAGTGTTTTCGTATGAAAATGTAAGAGGCGTCACATATATTCACCTAAAGGTTCCGAAACATATAGAAATAGATGATCCATTAGGTTTGCAAATTTATTAATTAGGAGTGGAATAATTTGGGTTTATTTATAGGCATTGCACTATTATTAATCGTTTTAATCTCTTCTAGTACAATTGAAAAGAGATTAAAAAATATAGAGAGACAAAACGATCGCCTCATTGAAATTTTAGAAAAAATAAGTAATAAATAATAAGTGCCTGCTTAATGCAGGCGCTTTTTTTTATAGCCTCACATCAAATAAAAACTTGAGACGCCATAGTAATGCTTTAGATGGGAGAAGAGGGAATAGAAAGTCTCGAGCAGCGGCGATAGGACGTGAGGAAATTTGAGCAGTTTCCCCAATTTGTCTAGAGAGGCGAATTACTTTAGCTGTACGGGCTACTCGCTTCTTCTCATAATGTGCCAATACTTTATTTACATCTTTGAATTGTTTAAATCCGTTTCCTAGTACAATTGAGTCTTCGATTGCCTGTCCAGCGCCTTGTCCCATATTCGGTGTGGTTGCGTGGGCAGCATCTCCTAATAAGACAACTCGATCAAACACAAAATTTTGAAGAGGCTTAATATCGTAAATGTCATGATGGAGAAGATTTTCCGCAGGAGTAGTAGCAATAATATCGGATGCTACGCTAGGAAAATGAGTGAAGATAGCTGCCACTTCTTGAGGCTTTAGCTGTTGATAGGCAGGATTTCTAGGAGTGGTGTTAATACAAGCAAACCAATAAATAAGCCCGCCTCTCATTGGTGCCATGCCGAACCTGCCTCTTGTGGACCAAAGCTCTTTGGAAGTGTATTCTTCTACCCTTCCTTTGTTCTCTGTTATACCTCTCCAACAAGTATAACCAGAATATCTGGGTGTGGTATTAGGTAAAAGCTGTTGGCGGATAGGAGAATAAATACCATCAGCTGCTATTAGAAGCTCTGCTTCAGCTGTAGATCCGTCTTCGAAAAAAGCTGTAATCCCATTTTCATCTTGTCGAATGTGAATGCATTTTTTATTATACTGAATGGTATTTGGTTTGAGAGCCTCTAAAAAGGTTCGGTGGAGGTCAGCACGGTGTATGGTGATATTCTCTTGTCCATACATTTTTTTTAGGACGGAGAAGTCGATGGTGTTTAACGTTTTTCCATGCACATCTTGAAAAACTTGTGTATGCAGCACGTAGCCGTTATTGAAAATTTCTTCTCCTACACCGATTCCCATTAGAGCCTGCAAAGCATTGGAGCCGATTCCTATTCCTGCTCCAACCGGTTGAAAGGCTTTAGCAGACTCAAAAACTTGTACTTCTTGACCTTGATTTTGGAGAGTCACTGCTGCACAAAGTCCTCCAATACCGCCACCAATTATGGAAATTTTCACGTTAACCATCCTCCTTAATAACATCTAGTCTAGCAGAAAATTTATGTTATGCTAATAAAAAGGGGAGGGAGAAACATGATTGCATTAGCAAAATATGAACCAAACTATCGAGAGGCATTGGACAATTACACATTGTCTGAGGAACACCTAGCCTTCACAGGTCATCCAATAGAAATGTTGAAAAAAAGTGAAACAAATCCTACCTACACTCCAATAGTTATATTAGAAGGGGAACAAGTAGCGGGCTTTTTTGTATTAGACATAGGAGATGACAAGCTACATTACACCGATATACCAGAAAGTATTTTACTAAGAGGATATTCCATTCATCCCAATTATCAAGGGAGAGGAATAGCTAAAGCCTCTATTAAGCTTCTGCCTTCATTTGTAAAAGAGCATTTCCCAGATATAAAGCAAATTGTGCTCGGGGTCAACGAAGCCAATAAGGCTGCCCAGGCTGTCTATTTAAAGAATGGATTCATAGATGAGGGGCGCAGATACTTAGGGCGTTCAGGATTTCAAATAGCTATGTGTCTTAAGGTAAATGAATTACTAGTACGTAAAGCTCAGCAAGGGGATGAGCAGGGGATAGTTGATGTATGTGTAGCTGCACAATGGAACACATATAATGATTTATATTCTAAGGAGTACATAGAAGGTGTTATTCAAAAGTTTTACACGGTAGAGAGAATCCAAAAGGAAATTGGGGAAACTAATCGTGATTGGAATGGATACTTTGTAGCGCTTCTCAACAATGAAATCGTTGGTGCAATTGGCGGTGGAGTAGATGATAAAGGAATTTCAGAGGTATATGTCCTTTACTTGGATCCAGAGAAAAGGAACAAAGGAATTGGAACAAGGCTGCTGAGCTATCTAACAGATGTTCAGCGAAGTAAATACGGTGCACATGAACAATGGGTGTCGGTAACGAAAGACAATATGCTTGGAATTCCTTTTTATGAGGCACGAGGATTTAAATTTCAGCATGAGCAGCAATCCTATGAGAGCAAGCCAGAGGATCAAGCCATTTCCTTAAGATATAAACGAAATATATAAATAGAAGAAAAGCATCTGGACCAGATGCTTTTTTATGTTTTAAAAATATATGCTTTGTTTTCCTATTTTAGCTTATATAAAATATCATCGTCCTCGCTTGGATTACCACGACCATCTGTATTATTAGTGACAAAATAGAGTGCTTCACCATCTGAAAAGACATCACGTACACGTCCAAAGCCAGTGATGGACTGTTCTACATTGCCCGTTTCTACATTCATCACCTTTACTGCTTCTCCGCGAAGAGAGGCTACATATAGCTTGCCCTTGTGAAAGGTGATGCCGGAAGGTGCCCATGTCTCACTACTGCCCGAAGTAATGATTGGGGTCACAAAGCCATCCTTTGTCTCATTCCCTTCAATAATGGGATAGCCATAATTCTTGCCCTGTTCAATTATATTAATCTCATCGTTAGCTGATTGGCCATGCTCTGCCTCGAAAAGTGTACCATTTTCATGCCATGCAAGTCCCTGAGGATTGCGATGACCAGTGGAGAAAATTTTGAAAGAGCCATTGTCCTCCATTCGTACAATTTTTCCGTTCATTGATGTGTCATCCTGAGAATTATTAGGGTCACCTGCATCACCAATAGTTACATAGAGTTTTCCATCAGGTCCTATTTCTAGTCTTCCGCCATGATGGATATTACCAGTCTTTATTTTATCGATGTGTATTTCTATTTCATTCCATTTCTTGTTTTCTCGCTTTAAAGTAACTACACGATTAAAAGATTCACCATTTAGGTCGTACGTATAGTAGGCAAAAGCCTCCTTAGTTTCTTGAAAGTCTGGTTTAAGTACAAAGCCAAGTAGCCCTGCCTCGGAAGCGGAGGATAGCTTATCCGAAAGCAAGACCTCCTCGTGAGTAACAGTTGCTCCATCAATAACAGCTATGGTACCAACTCTCTCAGATATATAAAAGATGCCATCCTGCTGGTTGATTGACCATGGAATATCTAAATTGGTCGCAACTTTTTCTGCAATTTCTTTTTCAGGTTCAATTGCCTCCTGAGAGCATCCGAATAAAATAAGTGATAATAGTATGAGTCTTTTCATATAAAAACCTCCTCCAGTTAGTACTTCTATTAAAGAAAAGCATAATCCTGCCTAAGACAATAAGTTTTACAAATGATAATCGATAGATTCTATCGAATTTACTTATCATAAGAGGGAGGGTATGCTGAATTTACAGAAGAGTTAAGAAAGAAGGCTAGACAATGGAATTTCTAATTTTTTTTATAATTGGAATAGCAGGGAATACGGTAGGAACGCTAGTAGGGGGCGGAGGACTTATCAGTCTGCCATTGATGCTGCTTATGGGCTTACCGATACATTCAGCAATCGGTGCGAACAAGGTATCAAATACAGTTAGCTCTTTATCAAGTTTTCTGGTCATTTTTTCTAAAAAGGAAGTGTCAGCGAAGGAAGCACTTTCTGTATTAATATTTTGTTTAGGGGGAGGAATATTAGGGGGACTCACTGCGTCGTTCCTAAGCGGAGAGACGTTGATGATCCTTGCGATTGTGTTATTAAGCTTTGCATTTATTAACTCCTTTATGGGAAAAGGTAATTTTGATGGAACTTCAACCTTCCAGCTGAATAAAAAAACGATTCCTTCCTTAGTGGGGATTGGAATGTATGATGGAATGTTCGGACCCGGAAGTAGTACACTGGCATTATACTTGTATGCTAGTGAGAAAATTGCCTATATCCGAGCGGTAGGGCTAGCTAGAATCGGTGTATTTGCTAGCTGTTTTGGAGCCTCTATTACGTATATATCCACTGGGAAAATTTTGTGGCCAGTTACTCTAGCGCTTATGTTAGGAGCAATTATTGGAGCGCAGCTAGGAGTAAGGCTAGCGCGCAAATTAAAATCTAAGCACATAACGCCACTTCTACGGGTAGTAACAGTTTTGTTGATAGTGCAAATAGTAATTGATTATATAAAGTAATAGGAAAGGAGAGGTTATATGAAATTACATTGTGCAATTTTAGATGACTACCAGCATGTAGCTATGGAAATGGCCGACTGGTCAACTGTGAAGGAGCAGGTAGATGTACAATCCTTCTCTCAGCATTTTGAAAAGGAAGAGGAACTATTAAAAGCAATTAACCATTGTGAAATTATTGTTATCATGCGAGAGCGGACCCCCTTTACAGCATCACTTTTTGAAAAGTTACCCAAGCTAAAGCTCTTAATAACCTCAGGAATGAGGAACGCTTCTATAGATTTAGCAGCTGCAGCTGCACATGGAGTAACTGTATGTGGAACAGCGAGCTCTTCAGAGCCACCGACTGAGCTGACATGGGCTCTAATCTTAAACCTTGCCAGAAAAGTTACAGAGGAGAATAGATCATTAAGAGAAAATGGTGCATGGCAGAGCACCGTAGGAACAGATCTACACGGTAGAACTTTAGGATTGCTTGGATTAGGTAAAATCGGTAGTCGTATGGCTATAATTGCAAAGGCATTTGGGATGAATGTTATCGCATGGAGCCAAAACTTAACGAAGGAGCAAACCGACCAATATGGTGTTCGTCTTGCAAATTCAAAGGAAGAGCTTCTAGTAACAAGTGATTTTGTCTCTGTTCATTTAGTATTAAGCGACCGAACAAGAGGGCTAATAGGAAAACAGGAATTACAGCAGATGAAAAGTACCGCCTATCTGATCAATACTTCTCGCGCTGCTATTGTAGACCAGGAAATGTTAATAAAAGCCTTACGTGAAAAGTGGATTGCAGGAGCAGGCTTAGATGTATTCGATGAAGAGCCACTACCAGAAAATCACTCATACCGCACACTAAATAATGTGCTAGCAACTCCGCATTTAGGCTATGTGAGTGAGATTAACTACAGTACCTACTTTAAAGAAGCAGTTGAGGACATTGCAGCTTTTCTAAAAGGAGAAGCTATCCGTAAAATAAATTAAAGCTAGATGAGACACCAGGAGTAGAACCGACTGATTTGTGCTGAGCTGACTCACAGGGTCAAAAAAGAAGGGGCACAAGACTAATTGTAGTCTTGTGCCCCTTTTACTTACCTTATTTCAATTGTTCAAGCTGTCTGCCAAGCTCTCGCAAGTCAGCAATTTGCTCAGAAGTAGTTGTTTTCAATAATGCTTTTTGAGATTTTAATACTCGATCCAGAACTGCAATTTCTTCTGATAGGTCTGGATTTTCTGTATCCCTTTTTTCTTTAAGAGAGTGGATTAATGTGTACAGATTTTCGTGTCCAACGATTCGTCCCTCTCCCCACATTAGCTTATCGGCTGGCGCATCTAGGACGTAGGCTGTGAAGTAATCAAATACTTCTTGGTCGAAGTCATAGGCATACCAATTATTATCAATATTCCAAAGGTATTCATCTAATGGTGTAGCGATATCTCCATCCTTTAATGCTTCAATTGATAGAGTTAAGTTATTAATGTTGTTTTGCGGATGCTCAAATGGGAATATAACTGCATCCTCCCAAGTAAGGCGAGTGAAGCTGTCCTCTGTATGCTTAAATGCAGATAGCAAGTCACTGTTGAGCTGACGGCTTTGATTATAAAGCTTTTTAGCAGTGGCATGATCATCCTTAGAAAGGGCATTTAAGTAATCTTCATTAATCTTTGCCACCTTCTTATTTACGTTTTTTGCCACTTTAAGTACATGATCAATTTCTTCTATTAGCTTGTCCGAAGATACCTCAGCTTGTTCAAAGATATTTTCATCTAATGTTTCTTTCATAGCGTTTAGACGGGTTGTAAAATCTAAAGGTACAACAGCAGTTTTGTCATAATGCATGGTTAAAAGTCCATACAAGTTTAAGTGGAATTTAAATGCATCCTCATTATACTGCTCCTCTGTATCGAACTGAGAATGGTAATGAGTACGCATATAATTGCTATCTTGGAAATCATTACGTAGGGCAGGGACGCCAGCAATATTAAAGGAAAAATCATCTGACCAAGTACGTAATGGAGATACAACAGAAATTCCGTCTTTATAAACTCCTTCTACAGTAGGAACATCTTTAGAGAACTCTGTAAGATAATTATTCAATTCGTAAGTAGCTCGAATTTCATCCTGTGTAGTATGCTCATAAGCAGGTAATTCAAAATTCATATTGGCAAATGCTTTTCCAACCCATTCTGGATGGATTTTAAAGATTTGATTGTATGCTCCAGTTGACCAGTCATAACGAGAGTTAGAAACTCCCCATTCCTCAGCTGCCAAGGCATTAAAGATAATTGTTTTTTCCGGCTGATAGCCACTGTCGACTAACCCTTTTGCAACACCCATCATCAATCCAATTGCTGCATTGTCATCCTGAAAACCTGTGAAGTAGGAGTCATAATGGGCAGATAGGATAATATAGGACTCGGGATCCTTTCCTACTATTTTTCCGTAGTAGTTATAGGATTTACCATCCATTTCAACAGTAGATTTTGCATCAAATTTTACTTTAATGGAGCCAGTCTCACTAGCTTCCAATGCTTTTTTAAGATTATTTCCATCAGTTTGGGACATTGAAAATGCAGGGGCATCATCTGGTCCACAAATATCCTGAGCATTCAGTGCATCTGGGGATGCTTCGCCATAACCAGCTTCTTGTACGGCTATAACACCTGCAGCACCTTTTACATGGGCTTGATAAGCAGGATAATTTATCCACCATTCCTCACGCTGATTAATATCTATTAAAACGAGCTTGCCTTCGATGTCGAGGCCTTCTAAATCCTCTGCAGTTGCTTTTCCACCGTAAACAATATCATATTCCTTCATACCATTTGTATTGAAATTAACCTGATACCCACCAAGAACAGCTAAATGTTCCTTCCCGTTTTCATCGGTGAACGTTAAATCGGCTTTTTCAAATGTCCAAGTATCTAAAGAAAACTCATCCTTCGTTACTTCGGTAAGGCCTATTTTCTCCATCTCTTGTCCAATTTTTTCACCGGTTTTTAGTTCAGCCACAGAACCAGCAGTTCGGTATCCAAGCTTTTCATTTGTTTTAAATTCTTCTAAGCTTTTAGTAAATTCGTAGGCATAATTTACATCAACTGATGATAAATACTCATCTGAAATATTATCGATTAAACCATCTTTTACTTTATCAGCGTCCTCTTTTACCTCTTTGTCAGTACAGCCTGCAAGAGCAAGTCCTACCAGAAGGGATAGAGTTAGCGCCTTTGTGATTCTTTTCATGTATCACATTCCTTTCATACTATGTAGAAATTAATATTATCAAAAAATAATAATTATTACCACTTTTCTTTACGGGAAATAGGGAATATTATAAGATGAAGGAAACTTAAGGAGGTCAATTATATGTTTAAAAAGCTTGCGTCAGATGCTTTAGGAATTTCAGATATCGGAGTTGTTGTGTCTAAAGCAGATTTTGATAAGACAGAATCGGATGAC
Source organism: Psychrobacillus faecigallinarum (assembly GCF_014836595.1). GTDB lineage: Bacteria > Bacillota > Bacilli > Bacillales_A > Planococcaceae > Psychrobacillus > Psychrobacillus faecigallinarum. The sequence goes on from NZ_JACSQO010000016.1 coordinate 12,547, forward strand.
TTTGTCATGCACGAAGCAGGTGAGATAGTTTATTTTCTCATTAAAACAAAATCTGATGAATATTGCTTTACCAACAAAGCTCTGATTCATGTAGACGGGGAAAATGCTATTAGCAAGAAAAGAACATTACGCCGCTATGACTATGCGTACAATCCGATTACTGATGTAGCGCTCGAAACTGCAGGCACCATTGATCTTGATATGGAGATTAAATTCACGATTGGTAATGTTCCATTAAGCATTGATATTCACAAAAAGTTTGCGACAGAAATTAAAGATTTGTATAAGGCAATCCATACCATTTCAATTCAAACGATAGACAACAAAAAGAAATATGAAATTGCTCAAAACAGCTTAGGCTATGCGGCTCAGTCCGTCGGCAAAATGGAAAGTAAAGATACTACTCCATTGTCTTCATTCGAAGCAATTACTCAATTCTCTTCGAATTGGATGCTAGAGCAAAAAGACAAATACTTGAAAAAAGACTTCAAGGATGTATTTGATTTATTTATTAACGAATAAGATGAACTAAGCCACTACCTGTATGGGTAGTGTTTTTTTATGTCAAATAACTTGTCTAATTTATGCTCCTCTATTACAAGGGAGTTAACTCCTATTTTGTCAATATTATCAAAGTGATGCTTCTTATTTCTGAAAAGTTGGTCTATTATTGAGCTATATGTCTAATTCAGAACAGGAGGGACAAGTAGTGGAATCACTGAAGCCGATAGATAGAAGTCAATTACGCATTTACTTTGGAAAAAAGTATTTTCGTATGAAGCGTTATGTTGATTGGTATGCTGGAAAGAAAAAATATGCTTTAGAGAAGGTAGAGAATAGAAAGCCAAAGGTTATTGCCTCTCATCAAACGCTTCTACTCCGCGAATTACAAGATGTAGAAATGTGGCTACAGCATAACAAGATTAGGAATCTTAAAATTGCTGCTAAGCAAATAAGTGGTGTCATCGTTCAACCTGGAGAAACGCTCTCATATTGGCGATTAATCGGAAATACGAGTAAGAGAAAGGGTTACGTCGAAGGCATGATTTTACACTATGGAAAGGTAACGGTAGGAGTCGGAGGTGGCCTGTGCCAATTATCAAACCTGATCTATTGGATTACATTGCATACACCGCTTAAGGTAACGGAGCGATATCGCCATAGTTATGATGTATTCCCCGATTCTAATCGCAGTCAACCATTTGGAAGCGGGGCTACCTGTGCATACAATTACTTGGATCTGCAGATTACGAATGAAACAAGTCAGCCCTATCAATTAATATTATATCTAACGGATACCCATTTAGTAGGAGAATGGAGAGCAGACAACCCTGCTACTAGTAGATATGAGGTGTACGAGAAGGACCATTTAATTTCGAAGGAATATTGGGGAGGCTATGTTAGACACAACAGTATTTATAGAAGAGTATATGATTTGCAGGGTGGGTTAATTGATGATGAGTTCATTACGCAAAATCACGCGATAATGATGTATGAGCCTATGCTGACAACTTCTGCAAAGTATTAGGGGGTAATAGAATGGATGAACGAAAAGAGTCACTAAGAGCAAAAATATTCTATGCATTTTTTAGTTTAATAGGCTTAAGCATGATAACATTTTTCATTCTCGTAGTACTTGCATTGACTGGAAACATTTATTATATAGCGACATTAATAACTGGAGCAATTGCCCTGTACTTATTTTTCATTTTCCGATTGTTTAATTTTTTTACTACTAAAAAAAGGACAAAATGGTTTTTAGGAATCATGGGAATAGCTCTAGCAATTAGTGCAATTACTCCTGTTAAAAAGATGTACGAGAATAGTATTCCAACAGTGGGGGCAGAATTAGATATTTGGGAGTATCAGCCATTCATTGAGCCTTTAAAGATTGCAACGCTAGAAGAAGAGGCGTCGCTCAAAATTACAGATAATCTACCTAAGATGGACGGAGCGACTGCTTTATATCCTTTGTATGCTTCTTTTGCTCAGGCGGTTTACCCAGAAAAAACATATGAGCCAGGTTCCAGTGAAGTCATGGTGAATACAACTCCCGATGCATACAATAATTTAATCCAAGGTAAGGTAGATATGATTTTTGTTGCGCAGCCTTCTCAGGAGCAAATCAATCACGCAAAGCGTAATGGTGTAGAGCTTAAACTTACACCGATTGGGAGAGAAGCATTTGTGTTTTTTGTCCACCAAAAAAATGAAGTAGACGGGCTCAGTATTAAGCAAATCCAGGATATTTACTCAGGGAGCATTAAAAATTGGCAGAATGTTGGAGGAAGTGACGATTCTATACGAGCATTCCAACGACCTGAGGGTAGTGGGAGTCAAACAGCTTTACAAAATTTAATGGGAGAAACTCCTTTAATGGAAGCTCCGACTGAGGATATTGTGAATGCCATGGATGGAATTATTGAAGAGGTAGCCCAATATAAAAATTATAAAAATGCTATTGGTTACACCTTTCGTTATTATTCGAATGAAATGGTGAAAAACGACCAGATTAAACTATTAAACATAAACGGGATAGCACCTACGAAAGAGAATATTCGAAACAACCAATATCCAATTGCATCAGAGTTTTATGTAATAACAACCAATACTAAAAATCCCTATGTAGATGAACTCATCGAATGGATTCTTTCTCCGCAAGGGCAGGAACTAGTTGAAAAAACAGGATATGTACCAATACATAAATAATAGGTTGCGAGTTTTCCTCATAACCTATTATTCTTGTGTTAGGAAATAGGAATCTGCGAACTACCTCCACAGATTTCCTACACTTTTCTTATATAGAGTTTAGTTCTTTGTTTAGTTTTTTTGCTTGTATACGGAAATAGTAGTAGAAGGCTAGCCAATGTAAGGTATAAACAACAACGAAAATGGCAAGTGCAGTTCCAAAACTTAACAAGGTAAAAGGAATCCAGCCTATAAAGAAGGCAAAGATAAAATATGCTACAAAAACAGTTAGAAAATGGAGGACAGTTGCTTGCATCATTGTAAAACGCATATTCTCGAAGTAGAGTGGAGTTACTGTGAATAACCAACCGCAAAATATAGAACCTAATGAATTTTTCAAGAATAGCGGCCCGTTTAATGTTTCTCTGTCACTAAAGAGAACGACACCATTTGTTAATAGGACAGCTATAAATGCACCGAAAAAGATACCAATCATGCTTCTAAACAAAAAAGTTTTCATTCGCTTTTCCTCCTGTTCATCTTTAGGGCCTCCTTAATATGATTGACGTACGTTCTAGAGACATATTCTTTTGCTCCAGATTTAAAGTAAACACATAGCGTCCCATTGAAAGAAGCCTCAAAACGATTGAGTTCATAGAGGTTAGCTATTACAGATTTAGATAAACGTATAAATTTGCTTGATGGTAAGATTTCCTCTAGCTCATATAACTTTTCCTTCAATCTATACGATCCAGTTGAGGTTACTGCAATAACAGCCTCCTTTTCTGTATGAAAATAATGAATATCCTCTGGCTTTAGAATATGCTGCATTTCACCTATTTTACCAACTAAAAATTCAGTTTCTCTGCCTTTTATAAACTCTAATAATTCCTGCACTGATTCACTTAGCTTAGGCGTTTCAATTTTGACTTTCGTCTCTTTAAATTCACTATCAATAGTTAACGATACTTTCATTTACAGCACCTCTCTTATCAATAGTGTAAACCTTCAAATAATAATTGTCTTTAGATTTTCCGCTTGTGCATGAAACGAATAACGAGGATAGATACAATCAGAACCCCTCCAATATAGCTAAGAGAAATCAGCGCTTCATTAGACAAAGAAAGCTGACCATTCCACACTGCCTTAAACATGTTATTCATGTGATAGAGCGGGTTTAGCTCTGCAATAACCTGCACAAACTTTGGCATTAAGTTAATCGGCTGTGCAAAACCTCCGGTAAAAATGACAACTTGCATGATAACGATAGAAAATACAAGAGCACTGTTCATATTCTTGAAAAAGGAGTAAATAGCAGACGCCATGATTAATAATGCAACGTTCATAAGTATAAAAAAACCATAGGAAGCAAGAACGTTCATTAAATCAAAGGACAAATCATACATAACTAATCCAATGCCAAATATCATAAGGTAGCCTATGGTTGTAATAATAATCGCCCGTAAAATGCTTGAAGTTAGTAAAATATTTTTGGGTACAGGAGATAGGCGAATTCGTTTTTCAACACCAGTTGTTCGATGAGTGACCTGATCAAACCCAAAAGCAAAAAAGACAACGGTGAATGTTATAAGTAAAATAAAGGATGGTGTATAAGATTGTGCATAATTTAATCCATGATCATACGTCATTTCACCATATAATAGGCCCATAAAGATATACGTGATTGGTGGTATAACAATGGCAAAGACAAGGTAAAAAATTTCTCTAGAAAACATAAGTAAATCATATTTTAATTGTGTAGCTAACATGATAAGTCCCCCCCTTAGATAGATACTTTCTGAAGGTAAAAGTCATTGATGGAGCGGTGGCCTAAAGCTAAAATTTCATCGGTTGTAGCAAAAACATCGTTTGTACCATTGTTGATTAGCAATACCTTGTCACAGTACAGCTCTACCTCATCCATATTGTGGGTAGTCAAAATGACGGTGCCTCCGGTGCGTTCATTGTATTGAGTTATATAGGACCACAGCATATTACGCATATGTGGATCTAAACCAGTGGTTGGCTCATCTAAAATAAGCAGCTTGGGCTCGGACAAAAATGCAATAGCTAGGCTAACAATTTGTTTCCAGCCACCAGATAATTTATCAAAATATTTTTTGCGATGTGGCTCTAATTTAAAGTCTCCCATAATTTTTTCTATATCAATGGAGGACCTATAATAGGACTTAAATAGCTTTAATAATTCCTCTACCTTTAACGTACGATAAAATTGAGTCGGCTGAAGAACAACCGCAATTTGTTTTCGAAGCTCTTCTAAGCGCTGCATGGAAATGGTACGGATATTTTCTTCTAGTACTAGGACACTTCCAGCATTAAATTGCTTGATAGTCATGAGAATTTCTAAAAAAGTAGATTTACCTGCTCCATTTTTTCCAATCACCCCGATGATTTCCCCCGTTGCAGCTTGAAAATCTAAACCTTTTAGTACCTCCTTATCCCCATAAGATTTTTTCAAATTTTGAACTTCAATAATATGCAAAATAATCCCTCCCGTTTTATTTATAAACCAAGTGTATGATGATTCTGCTTTGCATTCTTCTGTATTTCGGTAAGTGGTAAGTTGGAGGAGGTAACTTACATAAATTTATAGGCAAGTTGCAATTGTCTACTAAAAGGAAGTATATTGAGAGTATTAAAGGAGGAATTCAAATGAATCAAGCATTCTTAAACAAAGTAACTCCCATGATTAATCATGAGGAAAGACTGGTCAGAGAATTTGCATCGTATGTACTGAATGAATTTCCATTTACGCCAAGTGAGACGGTAAATGAACAACTAACGAATTCCCTAAATGCTGACGTACAAGAAAGGGATTCCATTCTAGTCTGGGGACAGGAGAATAATGTAACAGAAGAAACGTTCCCGATTCTGATGAAGCTCCTCCAAAAGGTAACAAAGTCGAAGAGACATTTAGTCCTTCAATATGTCATGAATCTACCTTCTCAGGTTCTGGTGGACAAAGCAGATCAGCTTACTCCTTATATTGGAACGGAGTACATTGAATTCAATCAATTATTATTGGAGGCAAGCAAGGATGCGCTTTGGAAAACGTATGAGGAGGTTGTTGGGAACGTTAACCGTGATGGATTCAACGCGCTAGAATTTCAAAAATCTAAAAAGATACTTGGACGAATGATTGAGAAGGACAGCTATGGCCCTCAAGAAGTGAAGAAAATTCTGGAGCAAGAGATAGGAGAAAAGCATTTCTCGGTCGCTGGCATTTTAGCTGTAAGAGCAGTTGGTATCCTACAGTTAAATGAATATATACCTTCGCTTGCTACCCTATTAGATAGAGAAGAAGATATTCTATTAGAAGAAGTGGCAGTTGCACTTAGTAGCTTTCAATCAGATGATGTAGTGGAAGCAGTTGCTCCCTATGCGATGAAGAATGAAACGTGTATTTATGCGACCAGTATTTTAAAAGAAACGAAAACGGACAAAGCAATAGAAGTACTAATAAAAAGCTATGATAAGTTAGATGAGACTGGAAAAGAGACTGTTATTGAGTCTATAACAGCTCACTTAACAGAGCAAGCATTTCCTTTAATAGAGGATTACCTTAGTAATGGCTACCATGGCGGTATGATTGATTTAGAACAAACACTTTACGCTTTCTATACAGTAATGGGACGTTCACATGATTCGTTGGGAGAATGGAAGCAAATTGCGGAGCAAAACGCCATAGAGTTTGAACAAGAGCAACAAGCACAGGCTTCCCAACCAGTAGTAAGCGAAAAAATAGGTAGAAATGATCCATGTCCGTGTGGCAGCGGTAAAAAATATAAAAAATGCTGTGGAAAATGATTAGCTTTATTGAAAAAATTAATGAAATACAGGAGAACCACCATTAACTGGTGGTTTTTCTATATAATGATATAGCAGAAAATTTAAAAAGTTAAATAACATCTAAAAATTTTACGGGGGAAAAATTATGAAAGGAGAAGGGGATATGGAATATTTAAGTATGGTTTTTTTACAGGTAGTAGCACCTATTTTAATCATGTTGATGATTGGTGCATGGCTACAATGGAAGTTTTCGTTTAACCTGAAAGCGTTATCTAACCTAATCACCTATTGTCTAATGCCAGCCGCTGTGTTTATTAACATTTATGAGACTGAAGTTAATGCAGGAATATTAGGAAGCATTACGCTATATCTGCTTATTTTTAGTGCTTGCTTAATGGTGGTTAGCTGGCTGCTTGGAAAACTTTTAAAGCTAGAGAAGAAGCAGTCAGCTATTTTTAGTAATAGTATCGTGCTGATCAATTCTGGAAACTATGGGATTCCGGTCAGTCAAATGCTTTTCTATGCCAATCCACTGGGAACTTCTATTCAAATCATTATTGTTATCTTTCAAAATATCATGACCTATACATATGGACTTTATAATTTGATATCTACTACAAAATCTGGACTGGACATATTGAAAAGTTTATTTCGTCTCCCATTGGTACATGCGCTGATAATAGGGGCATTGATGAATTACTGGAATATTGGCATTCCTATATCATTGAGAATTCCAATCGACTATTTAGCTAATGCATTTATATCCATTGCGCTTATTACACTGGGCGCACAATTGGCGCAGCTCAATATAAAGACTATTTTCAACAAGCTCATTTTGTTTAGCACATTTGGTCGCTTAATAATAGGCCCATTGCTTGCCTTTGGATTAATCACTTTAATGGGATTGGATGGAGTCGTTGCTCAGTCTTTGTTTATCGCAAGCGCTTTTCCGACTTCTAGAAACAGTTCCACCTTGGCACTAGAATATGATGTGGAGCCAAACCTAGCAGCACAAATAGTATTGTTTTCAACCGTTGTTAGCTGCCTAACAGTAACAGTTGTCATTTATTTATCGAATATATGGTGGGGATGAGATGAAGAAGCAGAAACGTTCATTACAAAAAAGAATATTTGGGTTTGGTGCAATCTTTGTGTCATTAGTTGCAATTATTATCGGTGTTTCTCTTTATTTTACAATGTCTCATGCGATAGAAGATGAAATTGGAGAAAGGGCACTCAGTATAGCCAAGACGACAGCAGAGCGACCGGATATTTTGGCGGGGTTTCAGTCAGAAAATCCTTCTGAGCTCCTTCAGCCAATAGCTTTAGAGATTCAGGGTTTAACCGGAGCGGAATATATAGTTATTGGAGACGAGGAAGGCTATCGTTACGCCCACCCAGTAGAGGACAGAATAGGAGAAAAAATGGTTGGCGATGACAATGAGCAAGCATTAGTTTATGGGAAATCCTACGTTTCCGAGGCGACTGGGACATTGGGATCTGCGTTAAGAGGAAAGGCTCCTGTTTTGGATGAACAGGGGGAAATAGTCGGGATTATTTCGGTAGGGTTTTTAAAGGAAGACATGAGTCTCATCTTTGCAAGGTATATTGATAATATTGCATATATTGTTTTGATTGCAATAGCCATTGGAATTATTGGCTCTAGTATTTTGGCACGGACTATTAAAAAGGAGCTCTTTAATCTAGAACCCTCGGAAATTGCTAACTTGTTCATGGAGCGAAATGCTTTAATAGAGTCGATACGGGAGGGAGTCATAATGGTCGATGCTAAGGGAATCATTACTATGATTAATACGGCAGCTCATGAAGTTCTCTCTTTACCTACGGAAGCCCAATTGGTGGGGAGGAATATTTGGGAGGTTATCCCTAATACATACCTCCTGCAGGTTATGGAGACAGGGGAGAAGCATTTAGACCGACCTATGGAGATTAAAGGGAAAAAGGCTATTGTTAATCGAATTCCAATACGTGTCGGTGAGGAAATTATAGGAGCGGTTTCAAGCTTTCGTCTTCAATCTGACATAGACAAGCTGTCGGAGGAGCTTTCACAGGTAAAGCAGTACACAGAAGCCCTAAGAGCACAAACTCATGAGTATCACAATTTTCTTTACACAATTTCTGGCTTAATACAGCTTCATTCCTACGAGGATGCGATTGAGTTAATACAGTTAGAGACAGCAGAGCATCAGTCGCTTATTCAATTTATGACTAGAAGATTACAGGACCCTTTTTTAGGGGGAATTGTGATTGGCTTTTTAAATCGGGCCAAGGAGTTGAAGGTGCGCTTTATCTTAGATGAGGATAGTTACTTAGAAAAGATTCCAAGTCATTTACAAAAGCATTTATTTGTCTCTATCATAGGAAATTTAGTGACAAATGCCTTTGAGGCGGTCGAATCTAAACCAGAAGCAGAACGAAATGTTCGGATATATATTTTTGATAATGGAGAAGAAATTATTATAGAAGTCGAGGATTCTGGAAATGGAATGCCGAATGGGCTATTAGATATTGTACTAACTGAAAAGATATCCACAAAAAGTGAGGGAGATCATGGATACGGATTGGTTAAGGTAAAGGATAGTTTAAATGATTTAGCTGGAAAGATTTCAATTGAACGAGGAGATTTGGGTGGGGCATTGTTTATCGTGTCTATACCAAAAGGAGGTTACTTGCATGACAAAGAAAATTGAAGTTTTAATCATAGAGGATGACAGACGAATTTCTGATATTCATCGTAGATTTATAGAGAAAATTGAAGGATTCCAAATGATTGGTGCAGCCTTCACGGGAGAAGAGGCGAAGGATTGGATTATTTCATATAAGCCGGATCTGATTTTACTAGATGTGTACCTACCTGATACGAAAGGGACAGAGCTACTAAAAGTCATTCAGGAATATAGTCCAGAAACAGACATTATCTTCATCACAGCTGCCTCTGAATCTAATATTGTAAAAAAAGCATTCCGAAGCGGTGTAGCAGACTATATCTTAAAGCCACTTACCTTTGAAAGATTTAAAGAAAGCTTACTTGCGTACAAGGCAAAAAGAGACATTCTAGAAGAAGAGGGACAAGTCCAGGAAAGCATCATCAAATCTCTTTGGGGAAACAGTACAACTAACGGTACGTTAGAAAAGGAAGCAATACCTCCTAAAGGGATAGATCCAATTACAAAGGAAAAGGTAGTCAATCATATTAAACAAATTAAGGATGGGATTACAGCAGAGGGACTTGGAATGGATATTGGTGTTAGTCGCTCAACTGCACGGCGATATCTAGAGTATTTAGTATCTGAACGAATCGTTTATACAGAGCTTATTTACGGTTCAGTAGGAAGACCAGAGAGAAGATACTTTATAAATCAGTCGTGAACAATATGAACAAAATGATTTTTATGTTCCTTATTGAACTTATAACCATAAACATTGAATATATAAAATGTTTTGATAAATTAATAGAAAGCGTATGAAAACGCTCTCATAAAATAGGTTATAAGGAGGGAAAGTTAGATGTGGATGAAAAAATTTGCTCCTATCGCTTTAGTCGCAACACTTACATTAGGTCTTGCAGCATGTTCATCGGATGATGGAGGTGTTAAAGCATCGGAGTATCCAAAGAATAACATTACACTTGTTGCTCCTTCTGGAGCAGGTGGTGGCTGGGATCTTACAGCACGTGCCATTGCAAAAACATTAAACGATACAAAATTGGTGGAGAAGCCAATTACAGTGGAGAATAAACCAGGTGGTGGTGGAGCTGTATACATGGCAGAATTCGCTACGAAAGAAGTAAAAAACGATCATGTCCTAATGGTTAAATCACCACCAATTCTTATTAATAACAACAAGGCTGAAGGGAATAGTCCATATGGCTACAAGGATACTACTCCTTTAGCACAGCTTACTCGTGATTATGGCGCAATCGTAGTAAAAAATGATTCTAAGTTTGAATCACTTCAAGACGTGCTAGACGCTATTAAAGCAGATCCGAAAGCAGTTACTTTAGCTGGAGGGTCAGCACCGGGCTCTATGGATCATTTAGTTGGAGTACTACCAGCACATGAAGCGGGAATCGACCCTAAGTCTGTAAAGTATGTGTCCTATGACGGAGGGGGAGAAGCAGTTGCTGCTCTTCTTGGTGGAAATGCTGATGTGATAGCTACAGATGCTTCTACTATCGCAACTTATGTGAAGTCTGGAGATGTGAGAGTTTTGGCAGTTAGCTCTAGTGAACGATTAGAGGGAGAGCTTGCTGAAGTTCCAACATTCAAGGAATCCGGAATTGATGCAGAATTCACTATTTGGCGTGGAATTTTTGGCCCTAAGGAAATGTCTGAAGGTGCTGTAACCTATTGGTCAGAAAAGCTGGAAAAGATGACGGAGACAGACGAGTGGAAAGCAGAGCTTGAGAGAAACGGCTGGGCTAGTGAATATCGTAACTCAGAAGACTTTACCGCTTATTTAGAAGAGCAAGATGAAGTAATTGTAGAATTGCTAACAGCTCTTGGTATGCAGAAATAATCAGGTGAGGCGACTAGTAAAGTCGCCTTTTCCTTTTGGTGGGAGGGATAGATAGATGAATAAAAGCTTTGACCGCTTTGCTGGTATTGGCTTTTTATTGGTAGGAATAATTTTTTTGGTGGAGAGTCAAAAAATTTCTGATAGCGCATATGGCTCCTCAGTAGGACCAAAAATCTTTCCGATGTGGCTTGGAATTATATTAATGCTTCTTAGTATTCGCTTAATATATGAAACGTTTAGATATAAATCAGAGGAATCTGGCAAAGAAAAGCTTCAATATAAGAAATTTATCATAATTTTTGTTAGTGCCTTACTTTACGCCTTTTTACTCGAAAAGATTGGTTATGTTATTTCTACTTTTCTCTTTCTGCTTGTTGCTTTTCAAACAGTTGAACGTGGAAAAGTTATTTACTCGGTCATCATATCTGCCGTATTTTCAGTCGGGGTTTATTACTTATTCTCAGAGCTGCTCGGAGGTTCGTTACCAGGATTTCCACTGCTATAAGGAGGGAGACATCAAGCGATGAGTACATTACAGTTTTTAATGGATGGATTTAGTGTTGCCTTCCAATGGCAAAATATATTATTTGCATTTGTAGGTGTAATTATTGGAACCGCTGTTGGCGTTTTACCTGGGATTGGACCTATGAGCGGTGTGGCTCTCCTAATTCCGGTAACTGCAACTATCACGTCGGGGATGCCAACAGAAGCTGCAGCAGCTAGCTCTATTATATTGTTAGCAGGGGTTTATTATGGTGCTATGTATGGGGGTTCAACGACATCTATATTATTGAATACACCGGGAGAGTCCTCATCCGTTGTAACTACATTAGACGGATACCAAATGGCACAGCAGGGCAGAGCAGGAGCTGCTTTATCCATCGCTGCTATCGGATCATTCGTGGCAGGAATTGTTGCCCTTCTCGGTCTAGTGCTGCTAGCCGAGCCTCTTTCTAATGTCGCGATTAAATTCGGACCAGCTGAGTACTTTTCTTTAATGCTGCTGGGGCTAGCTGCCGTTAGTGGGCTCGCAGGAAAGTCTATGACCAAGGCATTAATAATGACTGTTTTAGGACTCATGCTAGGAACGATTGGTATTGATGCAGTTTCCGGTATTGCTCGCTTTACATATGACCAACCGATTCTTTATTCTGGCCTAGAGTTTTTAACAATCGCTGTAGGATTATTTGCACTAGGTGAGGTATTTAAAACGATATTGGAGAAAGATGAAGAGACGGGTAATATAGCAAAGATAAACCGCATACTACCCACTAAACAGGATATCAAGGACAGCTCTGTACCTATTGTCCGAGGTTCTTTACTTGGCTTCTTTATTGGAGTCTTACCAGGAGCAGGGGCTACACTTGCATCCTTCTTTTCCTACACTACAGAGAAGAAATTTAGCAAAAAGCCTGAAACTTTCGGCAAGGGGAATATTGCAGGAGTGGCTGGTCCAGAATCAGCAAACAATGCAGCTTCAGGTGGAGCGATGATTCCACTTTTGACACTAGGTATACCTGGATCTGGGACAACAGCGATCCTTATGGGAGCACTTATTATGTATAATATTCAGCCAGGCCCGTTATTATTTGATGAGCATCCAGAGGTTGCATGGGGTCTGATTGCTAGTATGTTCATTGGGAATCTGATGCTGCTTGTGTTGAATATGCCATTAGTTAGAGTGTTTGCAAAAATTATTGAAACACCTAAAAAATATTTGCTACCAATGATTATAGCCATTTCATTTTTCGGAGTGTACGCTGTACAGTACACAACCTTCGATTTGTTTTTATTATTAGGCTGTGGAATACTTGGGTATCTCTTATCTAAAAATGATTTCCCAGTTGCCCCATTAGTGCTTGCACTTGTGTTAGGTCCTATGATAGAAAATAACATGCGCCGTGCACTGACCATTTCTAACGGAGACTTTAGTATCTTCTTTACGAAACCATTATCATTAGTTTTCATAATTGCGGCAGCTGCTTGGTTGTTAGTCCCTCTTATATTAAAGGCTAGAGGGAAACGAGTGATTATTAATGAGGAAGAATAGATATAAGGGATTCTTAAAAGATGGTTTTAAGATATTTCCGCTTTAAGCGGGCGCTTTCTGGTGGGGGAGTGAAAAAGCTGGCCCTGTCGCTTACACGTCATTTGGAATGGCCTTAGCTGTCTACCTCCCGTTGGAGTCACCGCCTGTCTATATGCTTTTCTTATCCCTCAAAACAGCTGCCAGAGTCATAAACTTTGGTAGCTGTTTTTTTATAAAAATGTATTGCTATAGGCGCTCACTTTTAATTGAGGTGATCGATAAATACCAAAATAGGAGGACGATCATGAAGTGCGATCATCCTCCTAAAAATTATTCGGTATTGAAATGGACTATGAGTCTGTAGCTTTCGAAAAAGAGTAAAATGGAGATTTTTTTATGCTAGTTTGAATTTATTTATTTCTTCTTGTAAGTCCTGAGCATTCTGTGACAGCTCAACCGCCACACCACTGACTTGCTCCATACTAGCTGTTTGCTCCTCGATAGCTGCTGCAATACTTTCTACGTTAGAGGAAGCATTTGCTGCTCCGTTAGCGATTTCCATTGCAGAGGCGGAAACCTGTTCTGCAGAAGCTGAAATTTCCTCAGAAGTAGCTGAAATTTCCTCAATTTGAATGTTCATCTGCTCTACAGCAGTGACAATTTCCTCAAAAGCTTGGCCCGCTTCTCCAATAATTTTTACACCTTCTGTAACAGAAGTGAGGGAGTCCTCAGCAGCTTTCTCTACATTGCTTGTATCTAATTTTATCTCCTTAATCAAATTCACTATTTGATTTGCGGATTGTCTAGATTCTTCTGCAAGCTTGCGAACCTCATCAGCAACAACTGCAAATCCTTTGCCATGTTCTCCTGCTCGTGCTGCTTCGATTGCAGCGTTTAGAGCTAAGAGATTAGTCTGCTCTGTGATATTCGTAATCACATTAGTGATATTTTCAATTTCAATTGTTTGTTTGCTAAGCTTTTGTACTAAATCATTCATCATTTCGGAAGAATGGTTAATCGTATTCATCTGCTCGCTAGCCTGTTGAATAATTTTGCCTCCAGCGAGTGCTGCTTGATACGTCTCGTTCGAATTGTCATGTAAGCTCTGTGTTGATTCGGCAATTCTTTGAACTCCCGTTGCAGTTTCATCCATAGCGCGCGAACTTTCGTTGGCTGACTGGGCAGCAGAAGCGGAAGATTCTAGAGTGTCATTAGCACGATTGGCCATCTCATTTGTAGAGGCGGTTACCTCTTCTGTGCTAGCAGATAGCTCCTCGGCAGCTGCGCTTAAATGCTCCGAATTCTCATGTATGCGTTTGAGTAACGTTTGAAGATTGTTTTTCATTTGATTAGTAGCAGAAGAGAGCTTTCCTATTTCATCCTTAGATACGTATTTCAAATCATCCACCGATAAATCTCCAGTTGCAATGGTTTCGGACACGCTCACCATTTCTTTTAACGGATTAGAGATTTGCTTACGAGTGAACCACATAACAAAACAACCGTTTATCAGAATAATGACTAACATAACAATTGCTACAATGTTAGACAGAATCATAGCGTTATCCGTATCTTCCGATATTTTATTCAGTTCCTTATCCTGATAATCGAGCATTTTTTTTGCAACATCTAAAATACCAGCATTTGCAGGAGTAATACGATCCTTTAAAATTCTTGTTCCAGAGCTCATGCTACCTGTTTTAGCATACTCCAAGTATATTCCAGATGCCTCATTGAATTCATTTTTATAAACGTAAATCTCTTCAACATATTCCTTCATAGTTTTGGAGTGGGCAAGAGATGCAATTTCAGCAATTTTGTTGTCGACATACTGGATATAGTATTCTAACTGCTCCTTCGTCTCTGGAGAATTATCAATTAACAGTTCCTGTGAATATTGACCCTGCATTCCAATCCCAAAACGAATCTCGTCGATTATTCGTAATTGAGTGACTCTATAGTCGAGAGCCTCATCCACTTTACTTTCCACATTAGCAGATGTAAGCATAAATGTTCCAGTAGAGATTAATAACAAAACTAGAATAGTGATAAATGCGATGTTTAACTTTTTGCCGATACTCATAAGCTGCCTTCTTTCCAATAAATATAATCACTTCGTATTTATCGACTATTAGTAATGTCATTTGAAGTAGGCTAATGAAAAATTATTACTAAAAGGAATTTATTGATAAAAATTTAATAAAAATAGTCTAAAGTAGCTTAAAAACATTGTTGACATGGAGTTAACTCCACGATTTAAAGTCAAAGAGGAGGTGGTGGAGATGGAAATAGTTGTTCATAGTTTAGTTTGTATGTATGGATTATTAACATTAGTAGCTGGAGTGGTACAATGGAAGGAAAAGGGCTTTTCTATACGATCCTTATTATTTGTGTTAACTTCGCTTGCATTGGTTGTAAGCTCGTTCATTCCAAACTGGACGTTGTATTTAATAGTAGTCTGTTTTATAAGTCTACATTTGCTAGCAATCTGGGAAGGAATTCAGACAAAGGGAAGGATCAGCTATAGTCACCATGGTTTTCGGTTTGTTTTTCATATGCTAATTGTAATAGGGGTGATATTGTGAAAATTGGAGAATTTGCTTCCCAGACCGGGGTTAGCAAGGATACTATTCGGTATTATGAAAAGATAAAACTATTAAAGCCAAACATAGAGTGCTATCACCGAGATTACACAGAAGAGGATATACTGTCTATCCAAGTAATTATTAAGCTAAAACAGAATGGTTTTACATTAAATGAAATAAAATTACTCTTTGAGTGGACTGAACATGTAGATAAAGATAGTGAATTAACTGAGGTAGAAACAGATAAATTACAATTGCTAAGAAATTTATTTCAAGAAAAATATCGGGAAATGATACAAAAAGAAGAACAGATTATACAAATAAAAGAAGTGTTGCTCCGTGCAGACAAGAAAATGGAACAATTACTTGGAGGAACAAAAAATGAGACCTAATCTAACAAAAAATTTAAGCATAGAGGAATTTCAACAGTACTATTGGTTAAAGGAAGAACTTCAAAAGTTTTGTAGAGAACACAGTATTAGTCCCTCTGGCTCTAAAATAGAAATCGCCAATCGAATAGAGGTTTTTCTGCGCTCAGGTGAAATACTTCAACCAGTCAGGAAGACTAAACAGGTTAAAGCAGATGCAGTGCTGTCTTTAGATATTGTTATAAATGAGGGACATCGCTGTAGCCAACAAGTAAGAGCATTTTTTCAGCAAACCATTGGACCAAAATTTCATTTTTCTACCTATATTCAGGACTATTTTAAAAATAACGTTGGAAAAACATACCGTGATGCAGTGAATACTTGGAAAGAGGAAGAAGAACGTAAAAAAGATCCAACCTATAAAAGAGAGATTGCACCTCAATTTGAATATAACCGTTTCACTCAAGACTTTTTTGCCGATCCTAACAATAAAGAAAAAACACGTCAGGATGCAATCGATGCTTGGAATGCTATCAAACAGCTACCAGGTAGTAATAAATATCAAAAATAAAAAGTCGTACATTCGAATTACTTCGAGTGTACGACTTTTATCAAGTTAATTCCGAAGAATTAAAGTTTTACGATGTTAACTGCTTGTGGTCCGCGGTTACCTTCTTCGATATCAAATTCAACTTTTTGACCTTCGTCAAGAGATTTGAATCCTTCACCTTGAATAGCTGAGAAATGAGCGAATACGTCGCTTCCGCCTTCAACCTCGATAAATCCGAAACCTTTTTCTGCGTTAAACCATTTTACTGTACCTTGTGTCATGTAAAAAACCTCCATAAAATAAATTAAATAATATAAATCTTTCAACAGATAAAAAAATTCACATATTACAAAGAGTATCGACAAACATTTCACGATCACTTTTTGTAATATGTGAATTCAATGTTTTGATGAAGCAATTTAACTATTGAACTCAGTATATAACGTAACTTCTCATTTGTCCAGTAAAGTACTTAAGATATCTCAAAGTATTTCCCTAATCCTGTAAAACAGAATAAATAATTATCTTATATTTTATATAATGAATAGCTAAGCACCAGTACTTAGGGAAGTTTTAAAATAGTGAATAGTCATTCATTTTATGGTATTCTTTTCTAAAGAAAATTTTTAAAAGGGGAGAACGTATGCTTTTTAAAAAGGAATTTGATGTTTCCACTAAAAATGGTGTGGTAATGGGAAACGGGAAGGTATCCTTTCTGAGTGTTAAACTAAATGTCCATTGTTTTGTAGTGGATGGCGTTTTAATAGATACAGGGTCACAATCTCTCGAAAAGGAATTTAAACCATTTTTTCTCCAGCAGGAAGTAGATCAAGTAATGATTACTCATTATCATGAGGATCATACTGGCTGCGCTTCTTATCTACAAAATCAAGGTAAAACAATCTATATGAACGAGCTTTATATAGATTGTTGCCAAAAGAAAGCCGACTATCCTCTCTATCGCAGGCTATTTTGGGGGAAGAGGCAGCCGTTTAAAGCAGAGCCGATTGGCGAGACGTTTACTTCCAAATCCGCCACATGGGACGTCATTCCTACACCTGGACACGCCGAGGACCATTTAGCATTTCTTAATCGACAGACCGGGCAATTGTTTACAGGAGATCTCTATTGCCAGGAACGAACGAAGGTCGTACTTCGAGAGGAATGCATCCCGACATTAATAGAGTCCCTACAGCGAGTTCTTATGTATGATTTTGATGAAGTTTATTGCTGCCATGCAGGCTACTTAGAGAAGGGTAGAAGACAACTCGAAAGAAAGTTACATTATTTATTAGAGATACAGGACCGTATTTTGCAGCTTCATGCGGAGGGTAAACGTGAAGAAGAAATAACCCATATTATTTTTCCGAAGAAATATCCCATCACTCGCTTCTCCATGGGTGAATGGAGCTCCCTACATATCATACGTTCCGTGATTAATGAGAGCCTCAAAAGGACTGCTACATAGTAGAGTCCTTTTTTAGTCTGTTTCTCTGTACTAAGTGAGCGATCCTACTAGCAAATATAGAAAAGGACAGCTTTTTTCAAATTCCTCCTACATACACTCCATTATCCCTACTATTTTACCTTTATCTAAAAAGCAAAAGACCTTCCTAAAATACATTATATAGAATCCCTGCGTAAGCGTTCTCCTAAAAGAAGTTTTTGCTCGAAGAAAACAGTTTTATACCGTATGATTAATGGAGGAAGGTGAATTTATTTGAAAGCTTATATTTTAAAATTATCATTTGAGCACGTAGATCCGAAGGTGTGGAGAAGAATCGTTCTGCCGGCAGATGCGACATTTAATAGACTTCATGAGACCATTCAATACGTGACAAATTTTCGAAGCATGATGGAACCATATCATTCCTTCGCGATAGAAACAAACGACAAGTATATTACGAATGATGAAGCAATCATACAAAAATATAAAGGGAAGAAGTATGAAGGCAAAGAGGTTAAGCAGCCAACCCGTATAAAGATTGACAAGTATCTTCAAGAGAAGGGTTACCTCATTTATAACTATGACTTTGAAGACGATTGGAGAATTCTAATAGAGCTAGAAGAGATAGTAGAGGATTATTATTTTGGTTATCCTACTATATTGGATGGAGAAGGCATGGCGCCTCCTGAAGATATTGGTGGTCCAATTGGCTTTTCGGAATTTAAAAAAATTATGGCCAACCCTAATCATCCGGATTATTTACATATGTATGGCTGGGCTGAGCATCAGGAATTTAAACCTTTTGATAAAGACAAGTTAAATGAACTGCTTAAAAATGTGAAGTATAAAAAGACAGAGTGGGAGAAAATTGATCATGATAATTATCTTGTCCTCACGGATAAATATCGAGGTGGAGAATCTACTATTCTTGAGAATTCAGAAAACACGGAAGCTATTTTAAAGTATACAGTTGCTTGTATTAACTTATATGGAATCATTGACTTCTCTAAATTTCTAGATATATATAATTCGCAAAATGTTAAAGCTCTGACGAGAAATGAATTATTGTCATTTATAGATAAATCGTCAGAACAATTACAAAATCAATTTGTTACAGTTAATTCAGATGAGTTTGTACATACTTCGATAAACTCCAATGATTATGAAATCTTAAAAGAAAGCTCTGTAGGAAAGCCTTATTACGTGCCAGCAAAGGAAGAGCTTCTTCGTTATGCAGATCCTAATTATTACGAGGAAACAATCTATCAAGAAAAGCTTGCGTCCATGATGCAAAAGGATCTATTTGGTGGTAGCACATTAATGATCAAAGAAAATATGGATCAGCTAATCAGAGATATGCGAACAGTCGGTAGTAGTATTAATACGGTGGTTCAGAAATTTGCTGTTCGTCATAACATTCAAGATCAGGAAATGTTCAATGAATATGTGCAGGCAATTGCCTTCGTGTCGGTAACAACTCGCCTGTGGGGCAATAGAGGTCATACCCCACATGAAATTACTTTGATGGAGCAGCCAAATCTAAAAGCAGTACCAGCTGCACCGGAGAGCAAACAAACAGATAAAAAGGTCGGCCGAAACGACCCGTGTCCATGTGGCAGTGGTAAAAAGTATAAGAAATGCTGTGGAAAATAAAGACTGTGACACAACTCACCTTAAAAAATGAAAAGCTTCGAAAATTTTATGAACAGTAAAATTTTCGAAGCTTTATTTTTTGTTATAGGCTGCTATTGTTTTCGCAACAGGGGAAACTTTTTCTTGATATGACCTCAGTTTTATAGAAGCTAGTTATGTCAGGCTTGTTTTGAATGCAAAAGAATTTTCAGACTGTGTTTCACCTTCTGAATAGGTTCGTTCTGCAAAGGTAACCTGTTGATTGTAGTCCATTAACAATACAGTCGAGGAGCGTGTACCGTAGTTAGGTATTTTGATAAACATTGGAGATAAGCTACGTTCAAGCTCGAGAGCTACACCAGTCTCGGGAAGCTCATAATCCTGTGCAACATTTTCGTCTTTAAGTATTTCGAACAGAGGCTCAACTTCTACTTTATCTAATAGAAGATATTCAGCTAATTTCTGCTTTCCTTTTTTCACCTTTGGCCAGGGTGTGTTTAAGGTATGATTGCTTAAGCTATGTGTACCAGGCGCAATTTCATTCATTTCATCTAGGATATTGTTATAGTGATACAGGTGATTACTATCCCCAATGACAACATTATAGCCACCGTAGTTTTCTCTTTTTCTCTTTAAGCCTGCGATAAACTCCATTGGTTCTTCATTGCCAGCTAAAAAATCTCGAACGATATCACCTCGAGAAAGCCGACCCGGTTTTAGTTGAGGATCCCTAAAATTGGTCAATGCTGCAAAGCGACCAGCTTTAGAAACCCCAAGCCATGTTCCCATTTGAAGCAAATCTCGTCCGGCAAGGATGTTAGGATAATCCGTCCAAAAATGAGCAGACTCAGTTGGACGTTCATAAAATTCGTCTCGATTGGCAACTACTATGAGTGGATAGGTAGGATGAGTTTTAAATTGAAAATTAACGAGACACATATAAGATAGCTCCTTTTTGAACAAGTTATGAGGGAAGTCAGGTCTATAGCTAACTACTTCAATTATTATATCATTATCAGATTTGATGAGTGTCTGCTTTTATTGATGAAAAGTGATAGGATAAAATGGAATAAACGATTTTAATGGAGATGACAGAGATGAGTAATACACATATATTTTCTAAACGAGAAGAGCTTGCAAATGCAATCATACATGGTGTTGGTACACTTTTAAGTATAGCTGCACTTGTTATTTTAATCGTTTCCTCAGTCAAGTATGGGAATGCTTGGCATGTGGTGAGTTTTACACTGTTTGGGGCATCCATGGTGCTATTGTTTACATCATCGACCCTTGTACATGCATTTCCAGAGGGAAGAGCCAAAGACTTCTTTGAAATCATGGATCATTCTTCTATTTATTATTTAATAGCAGGCTCCTATACTCCACTTCTATTCTTAGTAGTAAAAGGTCCGCTAGGTTGGACATTGTTTGGTATTATGTGGGGACTAGCGATAGCAGGTACAGTGTTCAAAGCCTATTTTGTTAAGCGGTTTTTGCATACCTCTACTATCTTGTATGTTGTGATGGGCTGGTTAATAGTTTTTGCATGGAAGCCGCTCATCACCAATATGTCCACAGAGGGACTTGTTTTGCTAGCGCTTGGCGGATTGCTCTATACCGGAGGGGCGGTCTTTTATGTATGGAGAGGCTTTCCGTACCATCACGCAGTGTGGCATGTATTTGTGCTCGTAGCGGCTATTTTAGTTTTCTTCGCTATCATGACACTACTGCCAATACCTGTATAACTAAGGAGGAAATCACATGTATGATCCAACCGTCTTCGAAAATTTAAAGGTTGCATTTGAGAATCTTCTATATGATATGGACAATATAGAACGCAAAATCAATATAACTAACAGAACAGATCGAATGGATTTTTCTATTATAAAAAGAGACTTTTCTATTGAATTTGTCCTTTCCGATAAACAAAAAGTAACGGCAGAGATTATAATAGAAGCTTCCTTGGAGGAGTTAGCATCCGAAATTTTGGAGACTCCTGGTAAGGCCCCTGGCTGTACGTTACAGTTAAAATTTCAAAAAAGTGTAATAGAAGTACCTGAAGAGTGTAAGAGTATTGAGTTAGCCCTAAAGGAAATATGGGAGGACGATATAACAATCACTCAGCGTTTAAGCTTTGAATACGGACAATTAAAGAAAAACTATGTAAATACAATTTTGCTAAGCTTCCACCAAAAAATTAAAGAAGAAAATATAGGCGAAATAGATGATTTTCTAAGCAGTGTAATCGAAACGTTAGAGCTTCTTCATACTATATAGTCCTTTAGCAGAGAGATATTACTATTTGAGACCGGCTATCAAGGGTTTATGACCGGATAGAAAATTTTATAACCTGATAGCGAGGATTTATGACCGGATAGATTTTTTTATGACCGCATAAAAATATTTATAACCGTTCACGCCAAAAAGAAGTATTACATAGCGCAAACTCAATAGGAAGGTAATTAAAGAAGCAGTAGGAAGTAAGGATATTACTTTCTACTGCTTATTATTTGTTTCTGTAAGGAGTATTGTCTGAATCGACTGTAGAAAATAACAAGGTGGAAGAGAGCGAAATATAGTTTTGAATTACCATAAACGAAGAATAACTATTGCCCGTGTATTTATATAACCAAATTGCAAGGAGATGTATAATAATATATAGAAGGAAAGTGATTTATCCTATAGTTTTTTGCCTAATATCAATCCTAGAACATTCTACTAATGTAGCTAACTCTGAAGAGGAATGAGACTCTAATAAAATCTTTTTAAAAAAGTTTTTAAAAAGTGTTGACTTATAATATAAACGAGAGTAATATAGTAGAAGTCGCCAAGAGGTAAACAAGTTTGGCTGACACGATGAACATTGAAAACTGAACATGCAAAACGTTAAGACATATAGCATCAAACAACTTCGGTTGTATTGACGCAAAACA
>NZ_JACSQO010000017.1 GCF_014836595.1 Psychrobacillus faecigallinarum
AAATTGTTTGATTCATATTCTCTCCCCCTTTTTCATTTTAAATTATTCTAAATAAAAATGAAAATATGAAATGACATGTGAATAATTTTAATTACTGTTAGTGTCCAATCTATTAGTTTTTTAAGAATTAATAGCAACTTTTTTTATATTAGATTTAACTAATATCATTATTTGCTAATACAGACGTGACTACTCCATCCACTACTTGTACTAAATTACCATAATGATAGGATAGACCATTAGCAACAGGATATAATTCTGTGGTTTCACCGGAAGACTCGAATGCAATATCATTCATAAAATCTTCTCGAAAATTTGAAATGTTGGTGATAAATTTTAGTGATATACAACTGAGTCCTTTAATATTTTCCTTTGTATTCCCTACAAAAGCATACATAACATCCTTTGTCTCAACAGGTATTTCCTTTAATACAAAGTTCACTCCATATGCTTTAACAAATGAACCTGGAGTAATCACATTAAATGGCAACTTACTAATAATAACTCCTAGATGAGTATAATCTAACTTCATCATGTTTCCTTCGGGGGTCATGCCTTCCATTGGAATGGACATATTACCAAAAATTCCAGGGTCATATTCTATTACTTGAGTTATTTCTTGTCCTTGCATGTTTACAGTAGCAAACACCGTTAGGTAGTAACTTTTGTACTCCTCTTTGAGAGATACAAATACACCAGTTTCCGACTCGAAGACTTCATACACGCCACTTGCTTCAATAGTATCCGGTTATTTTTGTTTTAGTCCAGGAGAAGAAGGTCTTCATGAAATTCTTATTTTTTTCTTTCATGTTATAGACTTCTTTAACCGATGTTTCCGCCTGGTCCTCACTGTTGGCCACAACATCTACATTGTATCCTTCAATGCCATGTCCTGGGCTGATAAAGTAATCAGCAAGACCAGATATTAAACCATTCTTACCATTACCACGTGCAATTACAATCACGATATCTTTGTAAAATAACTTGTCTCGTTTTTTATATTTCAAAAATATAAATGCGATAATAAACTTTTGAAATAGCTCTAGTTTGAAATACCATTTTTCAATATAGTTTATACATTTTTCGATTTGCTCTTCATCGAAATAAATATCATCACGAATCAGGACTTCACTTTCTAATTGTCTAACCAGGTCAATACGCTCCTGGTTGAAAATAAATAATCCTTTCCTCCTTGAATTAATATAAAGATCAACGTATTTTTGATGAATTAATATAGATCACTGACTTTTGGTTCGTCATTATCCTTCGAGTTTAAATCTTCTTCTGGCAATGCTTCTGGTAGACTAGTAAATTTGATTGAATTTTCGAGGGGTATCAATGTTTTTGTGAGCTTATTCAATTCATTTAAAGCTGGATTTGCTTTGATAAATTCTTGGGAAGCATTAACCGTTGTTACCATTACTCCCTCTTTATTTATAGCTTGCTGCAACTTTCTAATTTGCTTTTCAATAGAGATGTAACGCTTAACCTTGCTTATTTCCAACATATCAAATGGATCCACTCTCCCCAACATCTGCTTTTCTAAATCTGTGACTTTTACCATCCCACTCACTCAAACACCCCCCTCTATTTTTTAACCCCCTAATATAACGTGGATTTTTTCAATAATTTTGGACAGCAGACACCCCCTACCGTTGACAGTTCCCCCAACATTCCTGAAACCTTTTAGGCCGGGGGTACTCTACCATTGTTCGTCGTTCCATTTATTATCTTTCTTCACATAACGGTTGTGTTTTACATTGTGACAACGTAAGCAAAGTGTCTCAAGGTTATTCATTGATAAACAAAGTTCCGGATAATATTCCAGCTCTTTGATGTGATCCACGTCTAATCTCTTTCGTTTATCTGGCTCAGTTTTATTTGTGAATACTTTTCCTTGTCGTTTACATTCCTGACATTCATTGTTGTCTCGCTTACGTACTTCACTGCGAGTATGTTTCTATTCTTTTGTTGAATAGAATGCTAGATGATTACCTGTATTAATGATAGCGATGAGTTCTTGTAAACGCTCTAGTGATACATGCATTGAATCATCCCTCCACAATCACATTCACTATTTAATCGATAGTTCGAAGATGTATAAATCACCAAACCTTTCTCGTATTTATTATTGAGTAATGCAAGAATGACCGCCACCTTTATGTATTGTTATGCTTTCAAGACTACATATCTAACCAAGCCCTACTGATAGCTAACGTATGCATATTAAATGCTACCTGCTAGCCCACGATTGTTGTATGACTGTGAGATATGTAGTGTTCAAAGCATAATAAAAAGCCACACCCAAATGGATATGACTTTAACATATATTTTTGAAGTTTATCTTAACCACTCATGCAGTATTTTTCCACGTTCATCATAATCTGGGTAAATTATATGAAACGTTGGAATTGCAAACTCACTATCTTTGTTATCCTTGTTTCCTTTCCAAAATATTCCCAACCAATCTTCAAAATTCCGAACAACTTTCACGATAGATTTATTGTCTTGACCTATATAACCTATCCTATATTCGTTATTAGGGATACCCTCTTCACAAATGAATGCCCAATGATCATTTGAACTCTCTCCGCCATCGAACATCGTTAATGTTATAAGACGAGCGGAATCTACCAATTCATTCGTCTCTTCAATCAAAACTTCTGATGGAAGGTCATAAATTATTCGCTCCGATTTTCGAATAGCTCCACAAGGAGATTTTTCATCTACCCCTCCTATGGGCTCCCATCCTAACAGCAAAATCCCGTTAGAAAAAGTCCTAAGAAACTCTTTAAAGGTTGAAGGAAGTAGAATCCCAATTGATTCTTCAAACGAGGCAATTTCTGCTTCTGTAGCAACTTTGTAAAGCTCCTGTCCAGGATATGTTTTTTTAAATTCACGGACGAAATCGCTTATTTTCATATAACATAACCCCTCCACTATGATTTAATCAAGGTGCATATTGATTAAGTTTAATAAAATCTGATTGGAATTTAAAAATGTAATCACCAGTTTCTCTGTATAGTTGATCATAGATTTCTATACTAACTCTCCTTACTTCAGCTGCAGTATATGTTTCAGCTGATTTACTAAGTCTCGAATTAAATCTACCAGTTATCATATTATGGGTTGTACTGTCAAGAGTAAGGCAAAACATATCATTCTCTCTAACTTTTAAATTAAAATTGACAGAAAACTTTTTCGGCATAATATGATGTGCATGTAGACCAGTTCCCGCGATTTCATTTCTCAGCAAAGTATAAGGTCTAATACCATAATCAATTGCTCTTTGCATTTTATGACTTGATTTTGCCAAGAGCTAATAGATCATGACTCGCTTTTTAAATCTGATTATCAATTTCAATTTCGAATTGTTTTAATAAATCCTCTAAATTATAATATCTATCATCGGTTTTGCTTCTCTCAACCATAATTTTTGCTTGTTCATTCAATGGAATTCTTTCGATAGTTTTTTTCTGAATTATTAAACAGTTACTCCTCAATGTATTTATACACATGAATTAACCTCAAGATATCGTTATCTCTATTCATTTTAATAAAATAGTAGTTACCATACTTATCTTTAGCATCATCTAATTTCCTTATTTTCACCATTAATTACACACCAATTTAAACTAATCATAGATTAGAAGGAAACGTATGTCATTAATAGAAAATTGATTTAATAAAAGAGCATCCATACATGAACGCTCTTTTTCAAAAGGAGAAAAGTTTAAAAGAACTTAATCACGGTTCTTTATACTCCCGCTAAAAATTATTTTTATAAAAGAAAAAAGCCACGTCCTATTGGATGTGACCTTTTTACATTATTCCTTTCGATATTTTTATTCGTTATATTTTATTTGGATTTACGGTCTTATAGGACAAGGATACTTAGTGCACGTTGGTGGTTTAACCGTACCGCCACCACCATGACCAGGATCATTCAACGCACTTGCTCCTGTACCAAAAGATAAAGTTAAAAGCATAAGAACTCCAGCAGCAACTGACAATATTGTCTTTTTCTTTTTCATAATCGCCATCCTCCATATATTACATATTTTGTGTTACATCTGTTATATTCTACTTCATTCGGCAAAATCCTTCTAATTTTTTTGAATTTTATACAAACTCATAAAAGCACCGAGACAATTAAGTCCAGATGCTTTTTCAAAGGGAGAAAACTATTAAAGAACTTATTCGCGGTTCTTTATACTCTTATATTAAATGGAAAAATCAATGGAATCTATTTCTAATTAGTAAGTTACTTTTATGTTACTTTTTTCGATGTAACTTTTTCTGCATAGCGCATCATTCGCATGATATTTGCGTGTTTTATTTGAATGTAATTTGTGTTGTAGTTTAGTTTGTTTGCAATTTCCTCTAGCGTCATGCCTTCCACATGCTTCTTGTAGAGTATTTTGTATTCTAAACCATCAAATGTACCAATGAGTTTTTTTAACTCATGAAGATCATTTAATTTATGTGCTAAGGATATAAGTACTTCTTTTCTAAAAAAACATACTCTATTTTCTACAGAAAATCTTGAAATAGAAGCTAATATCTTTGCTGTCGAGCTATTATTACCCGATGAATTATTTGTGAATAATGATGATTCTTGTTTTAACATCGATGATACTATCAAAGAAAAAGGAATTCCCAAGGAACTATTAGCTTTAAAATACATAGCGGGTAAAAAATTTAACTAAAAAAAGAACATTTGTGCCTATTTGAAAGGAGGTGAATAAATTGAACATAAATGCAAACATCACCTATCGTAAACATGATAATAAATGGGAATACAGAATACGTTATATAGATCCTATATCCAATAAACTAAAAGAAAAGTCGAAGCGCGGATTCCGAACAAAACCTGAAGCTAAACGCGAAGCAGAAAAAGTACAAGGCAAAATACAAGAAGGTTATGATCAATCGGATATTACATTAAGCGCTTATCTAGACTTGTGGATGAAAGACTATAAAGAGGGAAATATCAGTAAGAACTATCACTCTTCTTTAACTAACAGTATAGAAAACCATCTCAAACCTTATTTCAAAAGTATTTCTTTGAAGTCAATCAGTCCTGAAACAAACCAAAAATTCATCAATCATCTATTTAGAGAGAAGAAGCTGGCTCGCAACACTGTTTTAAAAATACACAACGCTATTTACAACTGCATGAAACAAGCGAAGAAAAACAAACGGATTTCTGATAATCCTTGTGAAGATGTAGTGATACCTGGTCAACGTGAACAAGAAAATGAATCCTTAAAATTTATTGACTCAGATAATATCCCGGAACTCTTGAATCATGCATACAAGTACGGTTATATCTATTGGATATTCTTCAAGGTATTAATTGAAACAGGAATGCGAAAGGGTGAAGCTGCAGCTTTGCAATGGACGGACATTAATTTGAAGGAAAAGACTATTACTATTAATAAAAGCTTGGATTTTCAACCTGGTAACGATGGGGATATATTTGGAGATACAAAAAACAGAAAAAATAGAGTCATTGATATAGCTGATACTACTGTGAATGCTTTAAAAACACATCTCAATTTACAAAATCAAAATAAGCTACTATTGAATGATATCTACCATCATGATTTAAACTTAGTGTTTTGTAGAAAAGACGGTACACCCCTGCCTAAAACAAGCCTTTTTAATGCTTTTGGAAGGATATTAAAAAGAGCTGGATTAAACTCTTATCCAATTCATTCTCTACGTCATACGTATGTAGTTATCCTTTTAGAAGCTGGCGCAGATATCAAATACATTCAAAAACAACTAGGGCACGGCAGCCAACAAATCACTTCTGATGTGTACGCTCATTTATCTAAAAAAATGAATAAGAAAAACACCGAACAAGTCAATGAAAGACTGAACGATGTTTTTAAAGGAATAAGTAAATGATATTTTTTTATAAAAATAATGGGGTGAATATGGGGTGCAATGTATTTCGCTGAACCATTTTATAAAAATACCCCATATCAAAAGCCTCTAAAACCCTATACTACAAGCTTAATACATCTTCAAGTATTGCTCACGTTCCCATGGATGTACAGTTGTACGGAACATATCCCATTCGATTTCTTTTGCTTCTACGAAGTTAGCGTAGATGTGTTCGCCTAGAGCTCCGCGGATAACTTCATTTTTACCAAGTTCTTGTATAGCTGCGTGTAGTGATGGTGGTAAGTTATGAATACCGTTTTCAATACGCTCTTCTTCTGTCATAACATAAATGTTACGGTCAACAGCTGGCGGTGGTGTTAATTTGTTTTTGATACCATCTAATCCAGCTTGAAGAATTACAGCCATAGCTAAGTATGGGTTTGCAGCTGGGTCTACTGAGCGAACCTCGATACGAGTACTTAATCCTCTAGAAGAAGGAATTCGAATCAGTGGACTACGGTTTTGACCAGACCATGCAACGTAGCAAGGCGCTTCGTAACCAGGGACTAGCCGTTTATATGAGTTTACAGTCGGGTTTGTAATTGCAGTGAAGCTTTGGACGTGTTTTAATACACCGGCCATGAATTGCATAGATGTTTCGCTCATTTTCATGTCTGCTGACTCATCGAAGAATGCATTTTCTTTACCTTTAAATAATGATACGTTAAAGTGCATTCCTGAACCGTTAACACCGAATAATGGTTTTGGCATGAATGTTGCATGCAATCCGTGTTTACGTGCAATCGTTTTAACTACTAGCTTAAATGTTTGAATGTTGTCACAAGCAGTGATAGCATCCGCATATTTGAAGTCAATTTCATGTTGCCCTGGAGCTACTTCATGGTGAGATGCTTCAATTTCAAAGCCCATTTCCTCTAGCTCAAGTACGATATCACGACGGCAGTTTTCTCCAAGATCTACTGGAGCT
This sequence comes from Psychrobacillus faecigallinarum, assembly GCF_014836595.1. GTDB lineage: Bacteria > Bacillota > Bacilli > Bacillales_A > Planococcaceae > Psychrobacillus > Psychrobacillus faecigallinarum. Next base: position 6,884 of record NZ_JACSQO010000017.1, read on the forward strand.
AAATCGAAATAACCACCATGGTCATTTAAGTCTAACGTCGGCTCACCTTGAGCATCTAATTTGAATAGGAAAAATTCCGGCTCTGGCCCTAAGTTAAAGCTAGTGAATCCTAGTTCTTCCATTTCTTTTAAAATTCTTTTTAAGTTACTACGAGGATCCCCAGCAAATGGAGTTCCGTCTGCTTTATTTACATCACAGATTAGACGAGCTACTTTCCCTTTTCCTGTAATCCAAGGGAATACTACCCACGAATTTAAATCTGGAACTAAGTACATATCAGATTCTTCAATACGAACAAATCCTTCGATAGAAGATCCGTCAAACATCATTTTATTATCAAGAGCTTTGTCGAGCTGACTCACTGGAATTTCCACGTTTTTAATCGTACCTAGTATGTCTGTAAACTGAAGACGAATAAAATTCACCTCATTCTCTTGAACGAACTTTTTGATGTCTTCTTTTGTATACTTACTCATTTTTCCACTCTCCTAAATATTTGATATTTTTTAAAACTCACTTAACGAAAAAAGCGAGATAAGTCCCCCTGCCTCAAAGAAGCTCGCTGCTGTCTTTGTGCCAATCGCATTTCTTCCTTAACAATTTCGCGTAACTCCTGATCAGAGATTACTTGCCGGACGTCCTTGGAGGTTGCAGGATTTTTCTTCATCTCAAAAATTTGTTTAATACCGGCTATGTTCACACCAGATTTCAATAAGTCTTTAATCTCTAGCAGGACATCGATATCGTCTAATGAGAACATGCGTTGCTTACCTTCCGTTCGTGCAGGCTGAACTAATTCTTGCTCTTCATAATATCGAATTTGTCTTGCTGTTAATCCTGTTAGCTGCATGACAATATTCATCGATAGCAGTGGCATGGAACGTCTCCATTCCTTTTCCATCGCTGCACCTCCTATGTAGGTTATAAACATAGTATATGTGATGTTAGCTAACATGTCAACATCATGTCAACAATTCTTACATAAAATTTTCAAAAAAATTAAACCACTCTCTATTTTTAGAAAGTGGTATTTTTTTGTTATTTATATAAAGACTGAACTGCCCCCAAAATCGCATATTTCACATGTTCATATGTCAATCCACCTTGGATAAAAGCAGTATAAGGAGGACGAATCGGCCCATCTGCAGTTAGTTCCATGCTTGAGCCTTGTATAAAGGTTCCAGCAGCCATTATTACATCATCCTCATAGCCTGGCATGTAAGCTGGTTCTGGCGCAAACTGTGCATTAATAGGTGAATGTGCTTGGATTGCCTTGCAGAATTGAATCATTTGCTCTGGAGTCTGAAAGGAGACGGATTGTATTAAATCCGTACGCTTTTGTGAATAATGAGGCTCGGTTGTCATGCCTACTTCCTCTAAAACTGCTGAAGTAAAGATAGCGCCTTTTACCGCTTGCGAAACGACATGGGGAGCTAGGAAAAATCCCTGATACATATCTAATAATGTATTCAGTGAAGCACCCGCCTCTGAACCTATACCCGGTGAAGTCATTCTATAAGCGCATTTTGTAACAAATTCTTTTTTTCCTGCAATATAACCACCAGTTTTAGCGATACCGCCACCTGGGTTTTTAATAAGAGAACCAGCCATCAAATCAACTCCGACGTTAGTTGGCTCAAGGGTTTCAACGAACTCTCCATAGCAGTTGTCCACAAAGATAATGACATCCTTTTTGATCCCTCTAATTTTTTCGACCATATCCTTAATTTGAGTCATTGTGAAGGAAGGACGGACTGCATAACCCTTAGACCGTTGAATCGCCACTACCTTGGTTTTGTCATGTATTGCATTTTTTACTGCTTCCCAGTCCACAGCACCATCTTCTAACAGGTCAATGTGCTGATAGTTAATACCAAAGTCTTTTAGAGATCCAGTGTCCTCTTCTCCACCACTGACAATCGATTGCAATGTATCATAGGGTTTCCCAGTTATATATAATAATTCATCGTCTGGGCGTAAAACTCCAAATAGGCTGATAGAAATCGCATGCGTACCACTGATGATTTGCGGTCGAACGAGCGCCGCCTCTGCTCCAAAAGTCGTTGCATACACTTTTTCTAATGTATCACGTCCTTCATCATCGTACCCATATCCAGTTGAAGGGTTAAAATGATGGTCACTTACGTGATGCTCCTTAAATGCATGCAGCACTTTTTGTTGATTGTGAAAAGCAATTCCTTCCACTTCTTTATGTTGTTCGACAATCTTAGATTCAGCTGATTCAGCCAATTCTGTTACATTCTTTGATAAAGTAGTTATAAATTCCATGATGCATCTCCTAATTCTATTCGTTGTACTTTGTGTTTTGTTGGATAAAAATATACTCTCATTTATGAAAGCAATACTTCCTTTTGATAAAAGAGAAAAGACTAATTTCAAAAAATGAAATTAGCCCCTTTGTATAGTAGTTATTAGAATTGTACTTCGCCGTCCCAGGCCATCATTCCGCCTGTCACATTAGTCACGTCGTAACCATTCTCTTCTAGAATTTCGCAAGCCATTGCACTGCGGCCACCAGCCTTGCAAATTATGTAATGAGGAACGGACGGGTCGATTTGATCCAAGCTTGTTTCCACTTGCCCTAATGCGATATGCTTTGCTCCAGGAATAATACCTGCATCCACTTCCTCTTGTTCACGTACATCAATAATATTTACTTGCTCGCCTGCATCTATTTTTTTTAGAAGCTCATCTGTCGTAATAGTCTTCATATTTAACCTCTCCACTTCATTTAAAGATTCTATCAAATAATAATAGGAGCAAGTGGAACTGTCAATGGATTCGATTTTACTCTTCTGATAATTTAACAGGTTTAGATGGAGCAAACGTAGAAATCGCATGCTTATAAATTAACTGTTGCTTCCCATCTGATTCAAACAATACTGTGAAATTGTCATATGATTTAACTGTTCCTTTTAATTGGAATCCATTTAAAAGAAATACTGTTACAAAAATCTCGTTCTTTCTTAACTGATTTAAATAATTGTCTTGAATATTCATCGGTTTCATCTTAATACCCCCGTTTGCATTTTACGCTAAAATACCCTAACACTTTAACTATTCGCCTTAATTATTTATTCTCCTGCAAAAAGCTATTAATTTCTTCTAAAATTCTTTTATTGTCTTCAAACGGATTAAACCAATGAATATCCATTTTGTTACGGAAATAGGTTAGCTGACGCTTGGCATACCTTCTAGAGTTTTGCTTCAATCGCTCAAGCGCTTCTTCAAGCGTTTTCTTCCCATCCAAATATTCATAAATTTCTTTGTATCCAATCGCTTGGATGGATTGCGAGTTCCTAATACCTTTGTCATAAAGTCCCTTCACTTCCTTCAACAGCCCCTGCTCCACCATGATATCTACTCGTTTGTTAATGCGCTCATAGAGCACTTCGCGGTCGATATTAAGACCAATAATATAATGGGGATAAACCTTTTCATGTCCTTGTTTTTGTTCAATTTCATCTCGCTGCATTCCAGTTAGCTCTAGCCTCTCAATTGCACGGATTACTCTTTGGACGTTGTTCGGATGGATATCCTTAGCAGCCTCCGGATCTTTTTTTAGAAGTCTTGCATATAATTCTTCCGATTTAAGGCCTTCAAGCTCCTGTATCCTTGTTCTATCTAGTTTGGGCTGTTCCGTAAAGCGGAAGTCATATAGTACCGATTGCACATAAAGACCAGTTCCCCCAACAATAATGGGCACTTTACCTCTAGAAGCAATTTCTTCTATTTTGTCTCGTACAAGTTTTTGGTATTCTGCTACAGAGAAGCCATCTGTCGGATCCTTGATGTCCAACAGATGGTGTGGAACTCCTGCCATTTCATCTTCTGTAATTTTCGCGGTACCAATGTTTAACTCTCGGTAAACCTGCATGGAGTCACCATTGATGATTTCCCCATTGTAAGCCTTTGCTAGCCCAATGCTTAACGCCGTTTTGCCTACTGCGGTTGGCCCTACAATTGCAATAACAGCTGGTTTTTTATTCATCCTTTATCATCCATTTGTAAATGTAGTCCATTGTTTTATCTTTTCCCTTTTCCTTTAAGAGTTCATGTCTTGCACCTTCCACCACTTGCACGGTTATATCCCACATACCTGCTTTTTTCATACCTTCCGCTACTTTAAAAATGTCCTTGCCGTCTTTTCCGACAGGATCCTTCCCACCGCTAATGAGCAGCACTGGCAAATCTTTGCGAATTTTCATGATTTCCGATTCCTTATGAATGGATCTCATCCCACCGAACATATCCACGTACAGCTGGTTAGATGGGATAAATCCACAAAGTGGATCTTCAATATATTTATTTACCTCTACCTTGTCAGTGCTTAACCAGTCAAACTGAGTCTCTGGTTGATCGATTTGCTTGTTGAATCCACCGAAGGCAAGCGAGTTAAGCAATGGGCTTTCCGCTTGCGGTGATTTTATCCTAGAAGCTATTTTACCAATTAACCTTCCCATGTCTCCCATTATTCCAGGATCAAATGCTGTACCACTTAGAATAACTTTTGACAGGGAGTCACTATATTTTTGCATATATCGACGGGCGACAAACGAGCCCATGCTATGACCAAATAAAATAACAGGAATTTCGCCTATTCCTTCTCGGACGGTTATCAATACTTCTCGTACATCCTCTGTTATTCTCTCGAAGCCTGAATGGTCTGCAAAATAACCTAGCTTACCATTTTTTCCAGCAGTCTTACCATGTCCCCGATGATCATGTCCACTGACGATAAAACCTTTATCGACAAGGAAATGCACAAACGCATCATAACGATCGATATGTTCAGCCAAGCCATGTAAAAGGTGTACATGGCCGATTGGTGTATCATTTGGTACATTTTTCATTACATAAATGAGATGACCATCTGACATCTTCGCTTCTAAAATTTCCTTCACTCGACAACACTACCTTCCGAAAACATAGCATCTAGTAATGCTTCTTCCAATTGTTGCGAATAACTTTCGGTCTCTTCCTTAGAATATTGGAGCAATTGCTTCATAACATTTAATACTTCATCCTTATACATTTTATACTGATCGATATGGAAATAGAGCATACCAGTTCTTCTAACTAAGAAATCCACAGGAGAATATGCCATTTCCTCATGAACTGCATAATACACCTGTGCAAGCAGACCTAGCGGTAAATTTGAAGGAACGGTAGATAGAATATGAGCGTATTGAAATACTTTATCTACATTAGAGCCATAGAGTTTAGCTAATCTTCTACCTTCCTCACGTGACAAACCATAAGAAGGAGCAATTTGTTCTTTTACTGTAACAAAACCTTCAAATTGCTCAGAGCCCCCAGTTTCTCCACCGGATAAATTTAAATGTTTCGTTACACAAGGACCATACTTTTCGTCCCCAAGCTGCTTGGAAATTTTATCTACAATCGTCTCTGCCATTTTGCGATAGCCTGTCAGCTTACCACCCGCTATTGTTAGAAGGCCAGCCTCCGATTGCCAAATCTCATCCTTCCGGGAAATTTCAGAAGGGTCTTTACCATCTTCGTATATTAAAGGTCGTACACCAGCCCATGTGGATTCTACATGCTCTACTCCAACTCTTACATCAGGGAACATATAGTGAATCGCATCTATTAAGTATTCCACATCCTCTAGCGTAGCTACTGGATTTTGAATTTTGCCTTCAAAGAAGGTGTCTGTCGTTCCAACATATGTTTTTCCATCTCTAGGTATAGCAAATACCATTCGCTTATCAGGTGTATCAAAATATATTGCCTGACGGAGAGGGAAAATAGATTGGTCAATTACTACATGAATACCTTTAGTTAGTCGCAGCTTTTTTTTGTTTTCGATTGCATCAAGTGCTCTCACACCATCAACCCATGGTCCAGTCGCATTAACTACTTTTTTAGCATGGATTGCTATTCTTTTGTTCGTTACCATGTCAACAATTTCAGCACCGACCACTTTGTTTTCGTCGTTATAAAGGAATGATCTAGCTTTAGCATAGTTTAAGCAAACAGCACCCTTTTCAATCGCTTTCTTTACAACTTCAATCGTTAGCCTTGCGTCGTCTGTCACGTACTCTACATAATATCCTCCACCAAGAAGGTCTTTACTTTTTACTAAAGGTTCTCTTTCTAATGTTTCCTTTGCAGAAAGCATCAAACGACGCTCTTCCTTTTTGACTCCTGCCAGATAATCATAAAGCTTAAGGCCAGCAGAAGTGCTTAAAGGTCCGAATGTCCCTTGCTTATGGAACGGTAGAAGCATACCGGTAGGCTTAGAAACATGAACCGCATTTTCATATACGATTTCTCGTTCTTTTCCGACCTCCGCAACCATTTTTATTTCCATTTGCTTAAGGTAACGCAAACCACCATGGATCAGCTTTGTAGATCTACTAGATGTCCCTGCTGCAAAGTCTTGCATTTCTATCAAGGCTACAGACATACCTCTTGTTACTGCATCTAGTGCAATACCTGCACCAGTAATCCCGCCTCCGATTACTAATACGTCAAATTCGTAAAAGTTTAGTGTGTTTAGTATTTGCTCACGTTCTACTGAAGATTTCACTTAGTCCACTCCTTGTTCTGATATTTTGAATAGTCTTGTTGCTTCTACGGCTAGTTTCCAGCCCTTATATAATCTCTTACGTTTTTCCTCATCCATTTCCGGCTCATACAAGCGCTGGCTTTCTCTCATGTTCGAAAGCTCTTGCTCATCCTTCCAAAATCCCGTTGCCAATCCTGCTAGGAATGCAGCACCCAGTGCTGTTGTCTCATTGAGCTTCGCTAGCTCTACAGGTAAATTTAACAAATCACTTTGGAACTGCATGAGAAATTCGTTACTTACTGCCCCACCGTCTACTCGGAGAACTTCTACCTCCACACCAGAATCCTTCATCATCGTATCTAAAACATCCTTTGATTGATAGGCAAGTGATTCCAGTGTCGCACGTATAAAGTGCTCCTTGGTTGTGCCTCGTGTGAGCCCAAAAATTGAACCTCTTGCATCAGAATCCCAATATGGGGTTCCTAAGCCAACAAAGGCAGGTACGACATAGACACCTTCTGTAGAGTCGACTCGTTTTGCGTAGTTCTCAGATTCACTTGCATGTTTTAGCATACGGAGTCCATCTCGTAGCCATTGTATGGCTGAACCAGCCACAAATACACTTCCCTCTAATGCGTATGTGACTTTACCATCCAAGCCCCAAGCAATTGTCGTTAGTAGACCAGAGTCAGATGTTACGGCTTCCTCCCCGGTATTTAATAGCATGAAGCAACCTGTACCGTAGGTATTTTTCGCCATGCCCTTTTCAAAGCAGCATTGACCGAACAAGGCAGCCTGTTGATCTCCTGCGGCACCAGCTATGTCTACCTCCTTGCCAAAGAAAACAGACGGATCTGTCTTTGCATAAACTTCTGAGGAGGAAGCAACTGTAGGTAGCATGTTCATCGGTATATTTAACTTCTCGCAAATCTCTTGATCCCACTCTTGCTCGAAAATATTATACATCATCGTTCGAGAGGCATTTGAATAATCTGTGACATGTGCTTTTCCATCTGAAAGCTTCCAGATTAACCATGTATCAATGGTCCCAAACAGCAGTTCTCCAGCCTCTGCCTGCTCTCTTGCCCCCTCGACATTATCTAAAATCCATTTGACCTTAGTTGCCGAAAAGTAAGGATCCAGCCTTAAGCCAGTTTTTTCTTGAAAGAAGGATTCTAGATCATCCTTCTTAAGGTCATCGATAATAGACTGAGTCTGTCTTGATTGCCATACAATCGCATTATATACAGGTTTGCCTGTATGCTTGTTCCAGACAACTGTCGTTTCCCGCTGATTGGTTATCCCTATTGCATGGACATCTCCCGGCTGACTTCCACTCTCCGTTAATACGGCCGCCAATACCGAGAGCACAGTTCCCCAAATTTCTTTTGCGTCATGCTCTACCCAGCCTGATTTCGGAAAATGCTGCTTGAATTCCTTTTGAGAAGAATGAACGATGTTACCTTCCTTATCAAACAGAATAGCCCTTGAACTAGTGGTTCCTTGATCAATTGATAAAATATACTTCCCCATATAACCCCTCCTACATTACTCTTTTGAACATTTTTTCAATTTCATACGTAGAAAAATGGACAATGACTGGTCTACCGTGCGGACAAGTCAGTGGATGCTTTGCATTTTTAAGGCTGACTAGCAACTGCTCCATGTCATGTAAAGTTAAATAATGGTTTGCTTTAATCGAGAGCTTACAGCTCATCATGATCGCAGCTTCTTCCCGAAGCTTTTTAATATCTGTTTTTCGGTTCGTCAATACTTGCTCGATCAGTCCTTCGATAATTTTCGTTTCATGCCCCTTAGGAAACCAAGCTGGATGGTCTCTGACAACAAAGCTGGAAGAACCAAATTCCTCTAAGAATATCCCTACTTTGTGTAGCTCCTCCAAAGATTCCTTAATACGATAGGATTCATCTAAAGAGTAGTGGAATGTGAGTGGCAATAAAAGCGCTTGGCGCTCAGTTGCATCAACCTCTCCTACCTTTTCTTTATAATACTCGTATTTGACGCGTTCTTGAGCCGCATGCTGGTCAATCAAGTAAAACCCATCCTCACTTTGCGCCACAATATATGTACCATGGATTTGACCAACCACATGAAGATCTGGAAACGGCTCTTTTTGTTCTATGATTTCTTCTGGGTATACTTCTTCCGTAAGAGGAGACGATTCCTCATAGACCTTAGGGGTTCCTCCCCAATTGGTGTCTTCAGGGCCTAATGGAGTAGAAGTAGCTATAGGAGTCGTAGTATCTTGCTCCTCATTCTGAGGAGGCTTTACCGACTCGTATGTTTGTTTAAAAAAGTCAAACTGGTAGCTAGGCTGTGGCTTTGGCCTTACGGGTTTTTCTTTAATCTCCGGCGGCTGCTGAGAGCGATGCATAACAGAACGGATGGTCTTCTTCACAAGCTCCATCAGTTCCTTTTCCTTACTCAGCCGGACTTGATGCTTCGCGGGATGAACATTAACATCCGTTAGCATTGGGTCTGTTTCTATGTTCAATACGACAATCGGATAACGACCTATTGGGAGTAAGGTATGATACGCCTCTACAATTGCATTGTTCAGCCCGTAATGCTTTACCCAACGGCCATTGACAAGAATCGTCATATAGTTTTTAGATGCTCTCGTAATCTCTGGAAGCGTACCATATCCGTAAATTTTAAAATCAGAGGACTCTGCCTCAAATTTAATCATTTTTCTAGCATTGGACACTCCGTAGATAGAGGCAAGAACCTGTCTCAAATCTCCGCGGCCACTAGTTTGTAGGATTGTTTGGTCGTTGTGTGAAAGCTTAAAAGCTATTTTAGGAAAACTAAGTGCTAGCCTATTAATAAGATCGATAGTATGACCTAGCTCCGTTTGAATAGTTTTCAAATATTTAAGTCGTGCTGGTGTGTTAAAGAACAACTGCTTCACAACGATATCAGTCCCTCGGCGAATGGGAGCCGGGGTACAAGATTGAATCTTCCCGCCTTCTAATTCCACCTTTGTACCGATGTTTTCCCCATTGGATGTCCAGAGAAGGATTTTAGATACAGAGGCAATACTAGCAAGTGCCTCCCCACGAAAACCTAGGGTGCGAATACGAAACAAATCATGCTCAGTCATTATTTTAGAAGTGGCATGTCTGGAAAAGGAACGAAGAGCATCCTCTTCATCCATACCTTTTCCGTTGTCGGTTACTTGTATTTCTGCTAGTCCTGCTTCTTGTAGCATGATTTCAATGGAGGTGCTTTCTGCATCAATGGCATTCTCCACTAATTCCTTCACGACGGAGGCAGGACGCTCCACTACTTCCCCCGCCGCTATTTTATTGGATAAAAGCTCTTCCATTACGACGATCTTCCCCATTGTTGCTCACCACCTATTATGTTTTAATCTAGCTCATTTTGCAGTTCATATAATAATTGAAGAGCCTCTAAAGGTGTAGTACCCGAAATGTTAACCTTCTTAAGCCTTTTTACTATTTTTTCGGTTGTTTCGTTGTCTGAAGTTTTCGTTTGCACTATTTTAGGAGTAGTTGATGGAGTAGGCAACTCATCAAAAAATGATAGCTGAGTATTTGACTCATTCTCCTTTTTTGATTCCTTTTTGTCCTGCTGCTCGAAGGTATCAAGAATTTCCCGAGCTCTGGAGATAATTCCTTCCGGAAGCATCGCAAGCTCTGCCACATGAATACCATAGCTTTTATCTGCTGGCCCATCCTGTAGCTTATGAAGAAATACGACCTTACCATCCTTCTCCGTAGCAGCTACATGAACATTTCGAAGATGGGACAATGTTTGCTCAAGTTCCGTCAGCTCATGGTAATGGGTAGAAAATAACGTATTTGCCCCAATATGATTATGAATATACTCCATCATCGCCTGTGCAAGGCTCATGCCGTCATATGTGGACGTTCCTCGACCAATTTCATCAAATAGAAGAAGACTATTGCTTGTTGCATTGACAATGGCATGTTGCGATTCCATCATTTCAATCATAAAAGTACTTTGACCACCAGCAAGGTCATCTGCAGCTCCGATTCGTGTAAATATTTTATCTACTATCGGCAATTCTGCTGATTTAGCTGGTACATAGCAACCGATTTGTGCCATAATGACAGTTATTGCCACCTGTCTCATAAAGGTACTCTTACCAGACATATTAGGTCCAGTAATTAGCATCATATTTTCTTCTTCAGTGAGCACACAGTCATTAGGGACATATAATTGGTTGTTCATCATTTTCTCTACAACTGGATGTCTGCCCTCTTTGATAATCATAGCTTTCGAATTATGAAAGACAGGTCTCGTCAGACGATGTTTTTCAGCAACTTCTGCAAAGGAAATATACACATCTAGCTCACTAATTTGTTTGGCCAGCTTTTGAACAAGCGGAATATAATGTTTAATTTCCTCTCGGAGCTCGGTGAAAAGTTCGTATTCAAGCACTAAGCTTTCGTCCTCCGCAGATAGAATAAGAGATTCCTTCTCTTTCAGCTCGTCCGTTATGTACCGTTCCGCATTTGCCAGTGTCTGTTTCCGGACATATCTAGATTCATCTGCATAATGGATATTCGATTTGGTCAGCTCGATATAATATCCAAACACTCTGTTATAGCCTATTTTTAAATTTTTTGCTCCCGTGATTTCACGCTCTCTTTGCTCGAGCTCTGCTATCCACTTTTTCCCGTTAACAGAAGCATCTCGAAGCTGGTCTAAACGTTCGTTATAGCCGTTTTTAATAACCCCTCCGTCTTTCACGGAAATCGGTGGTTGATCACTAATTGCATCTGCAAGTTTTCTCCATATATCCTGACAATCCTCAATTGCTTCTCCCAAACGCTGTAACGTTTCGTCCTGCGTTTCCGATAACAGCTGTTTAATCTGCGGGATTTTAGAAAGAGACTGTCTTAGCTGGGCAAGATCTCTACCTCCTGCACTTCCAAATCCTATTCTTCCGACCAAACGCTCTAAGTCGTATACCTCTTTAAACAGTTCTTTAATTTCCTCTCTAAGCATGAAATCATCTAAGAAGCTCGTGACGATATCAAGTCGAGATTCAATCGCCTGCTTAGTGGCAAGTGGCTGATGAATCCATTGTTTTAATTTTCTTCCACCCATTGCTGTAACTGTCTCATCGAGCAACCATAATAATGTTCCCTTTTGATCTCCATTCCGGATAGAAGATACAAGTTCTAGATTGCGTTTGGAATGGTAATCCATTGCTAGGAATGCTTCTCTTTCTTGGAAAGTTAAGGGCTGAATGTGTAAAAGCGATCTCTTTTGTGTTTTTTGTATGTATTTTAGTAATCTTTTGACGGTACGATGTGTAGTAACCGGATGATCCTTGACATACTTTTCTGCTTCTTCATCTGTCAGCTCCTCCTGCTCGATAGACAGTACAAAATTGTGAATCGAGGATAATTCATTGATTACTAAATACATTTGCTCGCTTACAATCAGTTCCTTTGCTTGCAATGCTAATAGCTGCTGAACTACTTCCTTTTCGTCGCCTTTTATAATAGTAGTAAACCCATCACCAGTAGATACGTCTAGATAAGAGAAGACGATTTCATCTGTAGACAGTAAATCAGCAGATGCAATAAAATAATTCGTTTTATTTTGTAGCGACTTTCCTTCCATTAGAGTGCCTGGAGTCACGAGTTGTACAACCTCTCGTTTTACCACCCCTTTTGCTACTTTCGGATCCTCCACCTGCTCACAGATTGCCACCTTATACCCTTTTGTGATCAAGGTTTCAATATAACTCTGAGCTGCATGGTGTGGCACCCCACACATCGGAATGCCGTCCTTCCTGCTTGTTAAAGTAATTTCCAAAATAGATGCTGCTTTAATCGCATCATCATGAAAGAGTTCATAAAAATCGCCGAGACGAAAAAACAAAAAAGCATCTATGTAGTCTTCTTTAATCTTTAAGTATTGTTGCATCATTGGAGTTATTGTAGTCATTGTTAACCTCTTCTCATTGTTACTACACCTATTATAACAAATTAAATAAATGAAGCAGACATAATGCGAGCTCTTTTATTTGTTTTATGTTGGAAAAAACACATTACTAAAGAGGCGCATCTGTCATCCTCTTTCATTGACCTCCCTTAAGTTCGGATACACATTCCCGCTATTACGCTCCTAAAAAGTATTAACCTTTGCTATTACAGTTGGATTCCCCTCATTCAAAATGACCTTGAGTAGAAAGCCAGAGCTAGACAAAAGCTTACACTTTCATATCTCCGTATGTGTCTCTATAACCAATTAGGAAAAAACATATACTATTTTAACCCATAAAAAAAAGCCGGACTGCGCCGGCTTATTAAAGAGAGGACGAATCGTGGAAGTCTTCAGATGAGCTGGAAGAAGAGCTGGAAGAACTAGATGAGCTTTCATCTTCATAGGACCATTCTTCCTCGAAGTCTTCATCATACACTTGTATACAAACAGTTGTTTCTCCAACGACCTCAGCAAGCAATTCTCTCTCTACAGTTACTTGGAATTGACCATTGACAATGATAGCCTCTGTGCAGTTTGGTTGCTGGATAACACGTACATGCACTTCTTCACCAGTAGAGTCTTTATCTCTGAAGCTTAGTTTGATGCGGTCTTTATAGTTCACTGTCTCAGTAAATACCGATGTTTTGGAGTGATCGTGGTGGGCATACCACACATTGATATCAAATTTTCCTGTTACTTCTACAAATTTCCCATGTTTTTTGGATTGATAAGTATGATTGATAACCCAGCATCCTAAAATGCTAGAAGGTGTGTTTGGTGGTCGAAGCGTTTCACAAGATTCCGTTCTCTTCTTACCTTTAGCAACAACTGCCTTCGTCACGATATGTCGCAAATATTTCATGTTCTTCCTCCTTGTATTCAAGTCATAACATCATATGCACCGTTTGCCCAATCGGTTCATCAGTTTTAAGATGTTGTGTAGACAAAAAGGGAAAGAACTACAAATTTTTTCATTTCTCATGAGTATTCGACCTTAGTTATACATCGACCTTTGGCCAAATAGCTTTCCAGTTTTTATTCATCATACGTCTTTCATAAATCGCTTTAAGGTCGCTGCTTGCATTAAATCTAGGAATTGGTCTTACATGCATCTGGAGGACATCATCCACTCCATGGGGAGCAGTTAAAATTAACTTATCCCCCTCTAGTTTTACGCCCAGAGCCGTCACCGTTTCTGGAAAATTGGCTATCCCGTCTGTCGCAGACTTATAGGGAGGGAGATTATTAACTTCATGCATTCTCGCCTGATTTTTCACTGACCAAGGGATGTCTGGCCTGATAGCGAATAACTTCTGCTCTATCCTTTTCTCCATTTCCTCATCTAGACAACTAGGGTCAAAATAAATAACATCAATATCTGCTAGTGGAGTTCTTGCCTCATAATTATGCAATGTATCCCATATTTTGGAGCGTACAAATCCAGCACATATCCACCAATCCGGAAGCTTCAAATTCTGTACAACTCTCAATAAATTCATCATCCAAGCATCAGCCTCGATTAAAGCTGTAATTTGTTGCTCTGTATGAATATCCATTCTATGCATCTACTTTCTGTTTTCTACTATAAAATGTCAGCTTCCATCCTATGGAAATACTAATTATAAGCACTAAAATGTATAACCACTCGAGGCTAACTATAGTAACTATCATATGAACAAATGCCATGACACCAACTAAAAACATTGACCCAAACACTTTAATCATCGAATTATCCTGAGCTTGCTTCGGTGTATTGGAAAATGGAAAAGGATCTTTGATGAATATCCAGTAGGAAACTATTGTTAGTCCTACTGCAACTAGCAAAGCTATGATTATGTCCAACCATATTCGAAAGGAAAAAATCCAAAGGAAAACTATACTTAAAGGAATTAATATAGGCATAAAATAGTTAATAATAGTAGCCTTCAAGGTTGCACTATATACAGTAGCTCTAGTAGGAATCGGTGCTACGTAAAAAATCCAATGGGCCTTATAGTAGTTAGAAAACTCAAGCATTGGAATTACCGAAGGAACAAAGATTAGCGCAAAATAGATCACCATAAACGAATTTCCACTCGCTACTTCCTCATAACTGCTAAACCTCAAGTTATTGAAAAGCATAATAAATGGGAAAACAACTGCAAAACCTAGCATTGGATAAATTTTTAGCTTCAATTCCCTTTCTTCCTTTAACATAATGGAGGAAAATCTATAAAAAACCTTCTCTTCACTCGTTCTGCACAATACCTTAGACCAAAAGGTAGTCAATCTTCGAGCCTTTTTCTTTCTTCTATTTGAATCGCTCTGTAATTTGGCTAGGTAGTTTTCAAAGGCAGGCATGAGTCGCACGTACAGTAAAACAGCAAAAATAGGTATGATAATTGCAAGCACGCTGAAAACAATCGTATAAAAAGCATCATTGCCATTAAAAAACAGCTCCAAAGGTGCAGCATACCAAAAAGGTGGGAGGAACAAATGCCACCATGCGAAGCTATAGCCAATATCTAAATTTACGATGTCAAATATGCGTGCTATTAACTGATAGCTGACAGTCATACCAATCGCTAGGAAAATTTGAACGTAATTAATAACATCCTTTAGGATTTCTCCACTAAAGAAGCGTAGGATAAATAGATAAACAAAAGCTGTAAAAATGACCGTCAAACAACTTATTAAAATAATTTCAAGCAAAAATAAAAGTGCAAACAGTATACCAAACTTAAATATACTAACTACCAATGGAATAGCAACAAAGGAGCCGGTCAACAAAACAATATAAATCAAAATATGCATGGTCTTAGCAGCATTGATCGTTCTATTGCTAATTGGCTTCGGCTGTAAGATATTCTTATCTCGGATATCTAAAAGTACTGCAGAAAAGTCGGAAATCATAGAAGTCATTAAGATAAGAAACAGCGTGCTGAACATAATAGTAAAAGAAAAAAGAAAGCTATTTCCTAAAAAAAGAAATGGGGTCAACAGGATAAGTCCAAAAAGTCCATAAATCCATAAAGATTTTAGAAATTGATTTCCATCTTTTTTTACTTTAGAGCCATTGAAAATAGGTGGCATTCTACGACTATCCATCGTCAGCTTAAGCTGCAAGATCCTTCTCATCATGTCATAATCAATATCCAACTTGAGAAAAACTGTCCTAAAGCGATCTAGCACTCTTAGCGATGGAAAATCCTTCATAGCCTTTTCCCCTCGCTTACTGTTTGTACAAAACGTTCTGCTATCTCTTCATGCTCAGTAAACCCAGTCAATTGATTAAAAATCCCCTCCAGTGAGCCCTCCTGACTTTGCTGTTTTAGCTCTTCAAAGCTTCCATCTGCTACTACCTCCCCGTTCACCAATAGCACGATTCGATTACTGATTTTTTCTACGACGTCCATAATATGAGAGGAATAGAAAATTGTTTTGCCTTGCTCAGCAAGTTTTGCAAGAATCTCTTTAATAACCATGACACTGTTGGCATCTAAGCCACTAAGTGGCTCATCGTAAAACAAAAGATCAGGGTCATGCAACAGGCTAGAAATGATTAATACCTTCTGCTTCATCCCTTTTGAAAAAGAGGAAAGCCTTTGATGAAAAGCACCTTCTAGACCAAATTCTTTCATGAGAGAAAAGGCTTTTTCCTCGGCTTTCTCGCTCGTTAGTCCATACATTTCACCAGTAAAAATTAGAAACTCAAAGGCTGTCAGGTTTTCATAAAGCTCCGCAGTTTCTGGGACATAGCCAATCCGTTTTTTATATGTATAATCACTTTTTTGTATATTTTCCCCAAAAATCTCAATCATCCCTGAATAACCTTCAATTAAACCAAGTATTAGCTTCACTGTAGTACTTTTACCTGCTCCATTCGGTCCAATATATCCGATGATCTGTCCCTCGTAGACATCTAAGTTTATCCCGCTTAGAACCTGCTTGTTCCCAAAGCTTTTGGAAACATTTACTAATGATAAAATTTTTTGTGGTTCCATCTAACTCCCCCTTTATTTATATATCTATAGTAGTTACGTGATGAAAAGAACTATCTTCTGTATCTATCTATTTCAGTGTTTCCTAGTATAATAGGATGTAATTATTCAAAATATTTACATTTATAGTGTAACATATAGATAATAGTGTTTGACATCCAATTTTCTTACTAATATTTAATTTGTATTACTGTTGAATTTTTCAGTTAAAGAGTGTAGGATTTGCTAGAATGAAAGTACAGAAGGTATAAGGAGAGAATTCGAATTGTTGACTACTCCAGAATCCAATAAAAAAACAATCACGTTATTAATCATAGGGATAATTTTTATTTCCTCAACACTGCGGGCCCCACTTACTGCAGTTGGTCCAATCATTTCTTATATTAGGGAAGGCTTGGACATTTCTAATGTATTAGCAGGGTTTATCACTACTATCCCATTGCTTGCCTTTGCCATCATCTCCCCATTTGCTCCTAGAGTAGCACGTCGGTTAGGAATGGAAATGACATTGTTTCTTGCCATATTGCTACTGGCGGTAGGAATTGCAATTCGCTCCATCGGCACTCCATTTTTCTTATTATTCGGAACTGCCTTGGTAGGAGTAGCAATTGCATTTGCAAATGTATTGATTCCTAGCTTCATCAAGCTAAAATTCCCATTACAGATTGGGTTACTCACAGGTATCTTCACGGTTTCTATGAATCTATCAGCTGGCATCGGTGCCGGCATTAGCTATCCTATCGCAGAAGGAACTTCGTTTGGATGGCAGGGAGCCCTTGGTTTTTGGTCTATTTTAGCTATCGTTGCCTGTTTAGTTTGGATACCACAAATTAAGAAAAAGCAACAGCTTATCACAGAAGGACCGGACACCAATCCAGTGAAGGCTAAATCTATCTTAAAATCTCCACTAACCTGGTCAATTACCTTATGTATGGGTTTCCAATCGCTTATTTTTTACACAACCGCTGCATGGATTCCTGAAATATTGCAGACACAAGGAATGGAAGCAGAGAAGTCAGGCTGGATGCTATCTATCATGCAATTCTCACAGCTTCCAATGACCTTTCTAATTCCGATACTCGCAGGTAGAATGAAGGATCAGCGAATTCTAGTAGCAGTGTATACAGTTTGCTATTTAATTGGTTTCACAGGGTTATTATACGGAAGTCTATCACTTGCAATACTCTGGATGGTATTCCTAGGATTAGGTGGCGGGGCATCCTTCGGGCTAGTTATGATGTTCTTCTCTCTTCGATCTAGAACACCAATGGAGGCTGCTGACTTATCCGGTGTTGCCCAGTCAATTGGATATTTACTCGCTGCTATTGGTCCTGTCTTCTTTGGCTTTGTTCACGATACGACAGGAAGCTGGAATACTCCTATGATTTTATTCATCGTGACTGCTATTCTCCTATTTTCTGCCGGAATGCATGCTGGTAGAAATCGATTTGTATCAGAGGCTTAACAAACGAGTATATTGAAGGGCATCATTTCTTAATGGAATGATGCCCTTCAAATTTTTTAATGAAGAAAGTTAAAAATACTTGGGTAACTTATAAAGAAAACCTCGATATATCGCTATATTTATTCGTTAAACCAAGACGTTACATAGAAAATTATTCATTGTTTTTTTCATTATAATTTATTATTTTATAATAAAAATACATAATTGTGACAAGGCCAATACCCAAAAGTATACTCCCAGTAGCTAAAAAATTATTTGTATAGCCCGAGATTCTCATTAAGTATATCTCTGTATCTGCCCCTCCCTCTTTTGAAAGCCAATGATCCGCGAAGGAAGTACCAAAATGCACACTGGAAAATATCATTATTAACCCGAAAATACTTAATAAGGCCCCTAGACTAACAAAGCCCTTCATTTTATCTTTAGTCATATTACTACTCCTATCTATCTTTTAGAATTGTCGTAGCTAATTTTGAAGACTTTGTTATTCACGATCTGCCTTACAATATTAGCTTTCAAATACTTTTCTACAAATTCAACATTGCTCTGAAAATCTGTTTCACATTCCTTCATGAATAATTTTAATGAACCCATCATAAAGTAAAATTTTGTTTATGGTACTTTTCATAATTCCTATTGATTTGAAATCGAACAATCTATAAATAAATTTATTCTTTTCTAATAATATAATTTTCCGCTATAGGCTGAAGCATTCCGTGAGGTGAGCGGAAAACGATCACCGTCGTTTTCGCGAGCATTCTGATGCATTATTACAACCCTCCGCTATAAGGAACAAGTAAGAAACGTTCGTTTTTAATTGGCAAAGTGCTATTTATGAAATTAACTTACCTATAACTACTTATTCAACAGTTGTATCTCATAACCCTCTTCTTTATTTGTTGACACAACAAAATGCCCCCTAATTTCTCCAATAACAAAAGACCATCAATCTTATCATTGATGGTCTTTCCATTCCTGAATAATCCATGATTAATACGGATTTGGCTGATAGGAATAATTCGGTGTTAACTTTTCATTGTTATAGGGCTTATGGAAAATATGTGTAGTAGCAGGTGACATAGGTGGGATAAGCCAAGTCCAGTTTCCGCTGACATCTCTACCTGCATCTCTTTCTATTTCCTCGAACTTTTTAAACTGATGTGCCGCAGTATGATGATCAACAATACTGACCCCATCCTCCTTAAAGGAATATAAAACGGCAGCATTCAACTCAACTAATGCGCGATCCTTCCAAAGTGAAGCGTTTGACTTAGTGTTCAGTCCCATTTTCTCAGCTATCTTAGGTAACATGTTATAACGATAATCATCCGCAAGATTCCGTGCTCCTATTTCTGTACCCATATACCAGCCGTTAAATGGAGCAGCTAAGTAGTTAATTCCACCAATCTCTAGCTTCATGTTGGAAATCATCGGAACGGCATACCATTTTAGCAGTAGGTCTTGAAACCACTCCATTTCTGGATGGCGAATGGAAACCTCTAATATATACGATTCAGGAATGTCAAAAAATCTAGCAGGCTGATCCTTCACTTGAATCACTAGTGGAAGTACATCAAATTTCGTGCCCTTCCCTTTCCACCCAAGCTCCTCACATACTTTCGTAAAAGATAGAGAGTCAGGGTCTCCAATGACCCCTACCTCCGTTTCATATCCTGCATAACGTATCAGCTGATGATTCCAAATACGGACATCACTAGGAGAAAAAATCGAAATTGTCGGCCTGATTCTTCCCTCGTTTGTAGCGTATTGAATATGGTCAAGTAGGCTCTTTAAAATATCTTCTTCTTTATGTAACTCTCGCTTATCTATGACCGTTAGACTTTGCCAAAACAAACGACCTATACATTTATTACTATTGCGCCAAGCTACTTTAGCACCGAAATTCAACTCTTCCGCTGTATGTACGTAAGTACCATCACGATTAATCTCTTCTTCTATTTCTTTCAGGCGAGCAACCAACTCTTGTTCCTCTTTACCTGTTTCTGAATAATAAAGTCTCATAAAATCCTGCGCTTCATTTAACATGATCTTATTCCCTCCCACTATCTCTTCCATCTTAGTGGAAGTCAGCAGCCACAAACAAGTACCCCATTTGGTTTATATGTGAGGATTTTATGACACCCATTCAAAAGAACCAGAAAAAAAACTATATACCGCCAACTCTCGAATATGGTAAAATCAATTTAACTTTATATATTCCGGTCTTGTAGCTCAGTTGGGAGAGCACCACCTCGACAAGGTGGGGGTCGCTGGTTCGAGACCAGTCGGGACCATATATTAATAGTAGCCACAACCCTTGCTATCAAAGGGTTTGTGGTTTTTTTATTTACACGAAGAATATTTCACTTATTGTAGTTGGGGTTAAAATGGGGTTAAAATCTAAATAAATTAACGATAAATCTTATTAATACAGAGGAAATATTTATATCCCCCTTTAAAATATTTGTTTTTAAAGGAAATTAATAATTT
The DNA here is from genome assembly GCF_014836595.1 of Psychrobacillus faecigallinarum. GTDB lineage: Bacteria > Bacillota > Bacilli > Bacillales_A > Planococcaceae > Psychrobacillus > Psychrobacillus faecigallinarum. Next base: position 27,381 of record NZ_JACSQO010000017.1, read on the forward strand.
AAAATGCACATTAAAAATGAGCTGGAAAATGTATCTCCAAGCTCATTTTATATTGGTATCTTTTTTACTTGCCTGCTGCAGCTAATATTGCAATGCTCCACATAATCAGAGTAAACGATATCGTAAGCCAAAAAGTATTGACTGTAGTTTTTTCTTCGTGTTTTACCTTTTTCAGTATAGAAACCAAATTTAAACAAAATATAGCACACAAGATAGGCATTAAAAACAATCCTATGAGTATAGAGGAAGTAATCATATATTTTCACTCCTTTGTAGTTGTTTATCTTTGTTCAACTAAGCTGCCCATTTAGATCAATAAGAAAAAAGGAGTTACTCCTTCTTGAAGTAAAGCACCCGTTAGTTGAAGTATTTACCTTTCTTCTCATTGATGATGGTCGAGAATTCTTCATATTCTTTAATTACATCCTCCGATAAGGGGTGAGAGAATTCTTCTACTCCTATAGGAACTCCTTTACTGCGTTGTTCTTGAAGGTATTCTGAAAAACCTCTATCTATTGCTTTAACAAAATTCTCAAAACTAAATTTATAATTGCTAGTAATGTATTCGCCTTCATAGTAAGTTTCATGTTCAACAAGTTCATGCCAAGTTGAATGTTCAATAAGTAAATCTTCATCCTCTACAGTAAGATAATATTCATCCGAAAAACCGAAACTGCATATTTCAGCTTTGTTCATTTTTCCATTCCATAGCTGTAACAGAAAAAATAATAATGAAGGAAATGAACAGAATGCAATCATAAATTTAAAACGGACTTCTTGACCATCCCCATTTAATTTAATTTCAATATCGCCAAGTCTAAAATCTATATCAAAACGACATACATATTGGTTTTCCAAAAAAACACTCCTTTAATTTCCTTATTGAAGTAAAGCTCCCGTTAGTGGAAGAAGATGGGATATTTTAAGTTAACACTTTACTTAAAGTCATTTACCCAAAACCAATATCGACCAGTGTTTATTTTATTGTTTGCTATTAATAATATAATGGGAATAATGGCTAAGATAATATATAAAGCGACAAATGTTGATGTTTGTAGAACTTCTAATTTTTCAACTATTGTCATACAAATTATTAATATTCCTGTAAATAAGTTAGGAAAAACTAACCCTTTCTGATAAGATTGAAACTTTTCCTCACCTAAAAGAATTCTTGTTTTTTTGGATAATAAATAGTCACTCTTCATTAGATGGCTAAACCCAAAAATTATCATCAATATTCCAAAAACCATTTAAATCCCCCTTTTTTTTATTCAACTAAACTGCTGCGTTAGTTTAAGTGTAACATTTCACAAACAATATCACCTTACGAAAAAACACTTACCACTCCAACCAATTTTCTAAATACACAGGCTTACTTTTCACTGGTTGCCAATCCAATGGTTTATCATTTAACCAGTCATAAAAAGTTACAGGATTGCTTATATAAGGTTCTTCTTCCACAGATGAAGAAATACTTTTGTTTTTATTAGAACGTTCTATAGCCATATTATAAGCTCCTACAAATGCACTTCTAATAGTCTTAGTTATAGTAAGCGTTCCATCAGCAATATCACTAGCTAAATTAACCATTACATCTTTTGCCTTGTGGAAGGCTTGTACACTGTCTATTTCACTAGCTAAGACCAACTTATGCAATTCATCTTTAAAGCCATCTACCAGTGGTAAACTGTGCATAAAATCGAATAGCATCACTTGGTACTCATTGATGTATTCTTTAGCTGCTTCTTTTTCAGCATGAGCTGTATTATATATTTCTTGTAAAGTGCTTGTTTTAAAAGATTTTAAAAGATTAAAAGAATCTAATGATTGGTTTTCAGATTGTGGAGGACAAACCGTGTCGTTACTAGCTTCATCCTCTATCACTCGTTCGGACATTTCCGATAGGACATCGTAAGGTAAAATTTTATATATACTTGCTCCTTTGATTCCATTTAACTTAGTTTGAGCTACTTTTTCAATAATCCCTAACTCTACTAACCTCTTAATAGAACGATAAACAGTTTTTGTAGATACTTCTACTGCATCTGCAATTGTAGAAGCTTTCAAGTGTGATGATCCTGGGTATATTAACGAACGTGAAGCAATTGTAAAAACGATGGCACGCTCTGATTCCGTTAAATTAAAATAGTGTTGCTGGATATGTTGTTCTACATGGTTGTCCATTTCCTCCACACTTTCAAATGTAGAGTATTGCTTTAGATACTCAAATGCCATCGTTCTCACCTCACTCTTATTCATTTTGTTTAAAATTACACTTATAACAATAATTTTTAAACTATATAGTTTAATTATACATAAATTAATTTACATATAAACATTTTTATGTTTATTTTTAAACTTATTAGTGTATAATGAAATTAATTAATGAAACGGAGGTTGAAGAATGGCTGAACAAATCAAAATTTTATTGATAAAAAAAGGCATGACTATTACTGATTTAGCAAAATTGATTAATACTTCTACACAGAATTTATCTAATAAGTTGAAACGTAATGATTTTAAGATGAGTGAATTAAGGGATATAGCTGAAGCGTTGGACGTAGTTTTTGAAACCTACTTTTTAATGGAAGATGGAACGAAGATTTAATTGTGTTAGACGACTATACAATCCTCTTTTATGAGTTTATGATATTGGTAAATATATCAAGGGGATGATGGTAATTGAGCAAGAAAAGAATTGTTATTGGTGTTATAAATTTAACGATTATATGCATTGGGGTTATATTATTAATCGCTTCTTGTGGAGGAAACGAAGAAAAGAATACAATAGATGATGTGATTAAGTCTGTCACTAAAAGTAAATATGAAGTAAAATCGAATGATGGAATTGTAACGATAATAATAGAAAACACAAATATTCATGAAGGATACAAACCAATTTTATTAGATCAAGCGGCGGAAATATTTGCTGGCTTGTCAAAAATAGATGAGGTTAATTCTCCATCTATTCAGTGGAATACCACACTAATTGATTCTTATGGAAACGAAGAAATAGGGGAGGTTCTAGGTATTTCATTTCATGAGGATACTTTTAAAAAAGTTAACTGGGATAACTACGAAAAATTAGATATTGAACAAATTGCGGACAATTATAGACAAAATGAATCGTTAAAAAATTAAGTCTTTAGGTTAAGGAAACAATAAGACCACCTTCCATCACTGGTTGGTGGTTTTTATATCCTTTAATGCAATAAATAGTAATTCCTCGCATTTATCCTTTATCTCTGTGTTTAAAATTTCCTAGAATCTTCTAGACCTCTTGGGTGGAAAACATATATATTAGAATCACCGCTGGGCTCCCTCTTAAAATTTTTCAAATTGTTCCGAAGTAAATACAATTCGAATGTTTTTAAACTTTATTCACCTATGTTATATTATTCTACTTTGATACGTTATTTCATTGCTTATCCTTATCCCTGTTTTTCATTCTCTTTTTTAACTAGGGATGAACCTAGTTCATAAAGTTCATCTAACGGAATTCCTCTCGTTTTAGCGATATCTTCAATTAGTTTAATTTCAAAATGCATAGCATCCGATAAAATACCTTTATCTATATTTAAACTTATAAAATAATAAAAACCTGCCAACATTTCTAATGGCAATTCATCATAAAGAGATCTTTTTATCGGCAATTCCATACCCCCTTTTTAATTTTTATTAAATTTTTATTATTTTACTATATTTCTACATTATTTTATATAATCCTTCTTTTTTTAAAAAATAGCCCCACTCAAATCAATGAGCAGGGCTATATTATTATTTACTATTTAATTTCGCTAACATCGCTTTAGATGGTGTTTCATATTTAATAAATCCATCCATCTTGGTAATCCACATACCAACACCAACATTATATTGACCGCCATGATCTACACGGTCCCGATAGACACGATACTCTTCACCAGGATTCAGCACACGAACCATTTGAAGTTTACCGTTAAGACCATCTTGCCATAGGTTAATTCGTTTCAGAATAGTAACTTTGCCTATTTGACCTTTTTTAAGTTCGGTCTTACCCCACATAATTTTATCAGTGTTAGTTATTCCATCTACCGCTTTCAATGGTGGAAAAACAGGTCGATGCCCAGCCTTCAATTGGGCAATGCTCAAACCTTTGTTGTATTGTAAATGAGGATAGTCTTTAAAGCTCTTCCAATCTCCACCCCATTCAAATCCCATTGATTTAGCAATTGCTGCAACACGTCTCCACTTTTCATTGACCACCCATAATGATTTACTTCCATCATTTGATACTAAAAAGTAATCAATAGCTAGTCCATAATTGTGGATGGACGTTCCTGGTTGAGCATTAGATACAATACTTCCTTTTGAACCATACTTTTTACCATTCCAAATATAGTTTGGTCTTCCTTGACCATATATATAGGCTTGGTCTTCATTGGAGCGAAACCCTGATGATATTTGAATGTAAATACCTTCGTTGTAACAACGCTTAATCAATTCAATGGTATATTCCTTTAAAGAAGGATGCACAGCACCAATTCGATTAACGGATCGTCTGATTAATTCCTCAAGTGCTACAACCATTTATTTCACCTCTTCACGTGGTTTTTTGTAAAACATGGCTTGCTTACTATCTGAAAGTCCGTCTGTGGTTGGGTCAGAAACAATTCCTAGTAACACTAGAATCGCTAAGACTGTATTAAACAAATCTGTTGCTTGCTCATTGTAAATCGTTGTATCGAGTCCAAAAAAAGATGCTACCTGCTGGGCAAGTAACATCACTAATGCGAATAGAGATACTAAAAATGGTTTGTGTTTGAAACGTACTTTCCAATTTATTTTCATGTGTTATTCCTCCTAAAATATATTTGCTATTGCAATACCAACAATTCCACCTACAAGCGCGGTAATTATTGCTGTAATTAAAGCACCGGTTATCTTACGTCTAATCCAATTAGTATCTTCTTTGATTTCATTTAAAGTAGTTTTTAATGTATTGATTTCTTGATTCTGCAGTTGATCTGATAACTCTAGTTTGTGGATGTCTTGCTTCATTCTGTCTTGCTCACTTTTTAGTACGGTTTGTCCATTTTTTATGTCTGCAATGTCTTGCTGGACTTTTTCCTTCCACACATCCATGTTCTCCATCTCCTTGTCCATGTACTGCCCCCTTGAACACATATTTTCTATTAAAAAAGAACGCTCCATATTGGAACGTTCCTACTAATATATTCTCTATTTCAATATTGACTTGTTTAATAAACCTATTAATATTCTATATCGTAAATTTAAATCGATTAACTGTGCACTAAGAAATGCAGCACTTTAATACAAAACAATTACTCCATTGACTTTCTTAAAAGTCATCGAAATCAGAGCTAATTTTATGAACATTTTGTTCAGATAACTTAAAGAAGGTACGTT
>NZ_JACSQO010000018.1 GCF_014836595.1 Psychrobacillus faecigallinarum
CAATCGCCGGTTCAATACCGTCAATCGGCTGCATAATAGGGTGTTTTATTCCTGTCTCAAAAACGTTAGTCAGTGCCTATTTACATAGGCTTCTAACTTAATCTAAAATGATTAATTTAACTTGCTTTCTACCCCATTGCATTGCATTTTCATAGGATGGCATAAATACATCAATTTTATTACCTTTAATAGCCCCACCAGTATCACCTGCAATTGCCTCTCCATAACCTTCTACCCATACTCTTGTCCCAAGTGGAATTATACGTGGATCAACGGCAATTACTTTTTCTTCGGGATTGGCTCTTAAATCAATACCGTAGGCAGTTGTACCCGAGCATCCTGTACAATAGGCTGTATAGGCTGTTGCTTCCATCGTCATCTCAATGGAACCATCTGTTTTTGGTGCTTCTGCTACAACTGGTGCAGATACTTCAATCTTTGTCGATGCTGCGCTTGGAGCTACTGGCTCATTTGGTGGAGCAGTAACCCCCATCACCTGTCTCTTCGGTGAATCCTCCGATTTCCCAGTTCCTTGCTTCACTATTAATTCATCACCTGGAAAAATTAAATCTCCTGTTATATTATTCATATTCATAAGTTCGCTGAGTGACAAATCATTTGCTAGAGCAATCCTATAGAGATTGTCCCCCTCGGTAACCGTGTAAATTACTGGCTCAGAACGAATTTTCATAAGCAATTTCATTGCATATAAGTCATCAAAATGTATATTAAAATCGTCCATCTCAGTTTCTAAGTCAGTTTCTTCGTCTACTAAATTCCTTTGGTCTGAAGCGTCGGTAAGAAGAATCATTTCATCCCTTTGATCCGTAGGGGATAAAACATTCGATGCGTGCGCTACTGAGTTTGTAGTTAAAGTAATTAGCGCAACGAATAAAATAGTCCTAACCTTGAACATAAAGTTCCTCCTTTGTACCTCTTTTCGTAAACTCTCTAGAGTATTGCCCCAAAACTTTAAAAAACAAACCCTCTAAATAAAAAAATAGAAGGTTTCGTTCGAAACAACTAAAGTTTTTAGAGAAACAAAGGACTTTATATCATAATAGATTGAGATTAAATTCATCAAATTCCTATTAATTCCACATTATAAAAATATCATAAAGAGTCATTGTATTAAATAAAAATACCCATTTTTTTCTAAATAAAACAACCCCTTTTCAACATCTACAAAATTGTATTTTCATTTAAAAATAATCGAATATTCACACTTTTAAGTGGGCAATTTTTAAAACTTAACGGGCGCAAGCTTAGTTTAGGAGCTATATTTTTCGATTTAGGAGCAACTTTTATATATTTAGGAGACACTTCTGACTTCCGTACGGGCGCTTTTCTCCATTTTAGGGGCGCAAACTTAGTTTTGGAGCTATATTCTTCGATTTAGGAGCGACTTTTACATATTTAGGAGACACTTCTGACTATGATATGGGCGCTTTTCTTCATTTTAGGGGCGCAAACTTAGTTTAGGAGCGGTTTTCTTCGATTTAGGAGCGGCTTTTACATGGTTAGGAGACACTTCTGGCTTCCGTACGGGCGCTTTTCTTCATTTTAGGGGCGCAAACTTAGTTTAGGAGCGGGTTTCTTCAATGTAGGAGCGACTTTTACATATTTAGGAGACACTTCAGAATCCATTACGGCTGCGAGCTTGGAGACAAATTTCTCATCATTTATTAATTTCACTATCAATTATTAATTAGAATTTTAAGCAAACAAAAATCCAGAGAAGAAAGCGATAAGCTCGTTTCTTTCTGGATCAGACTTTTATATCCATTTTAGGTTCTCCAATAGTTGATGAAAATTTTTTAAAAAGTTCTCCTTGCTCTCCTCGCTATTTAACGATTTAACATCTACCTGACTCATGAAGTGTAAAACCTCGGGATGATGATCCCAATTTTGTTCGAATCGATTCTTCAGCTCTACATACCAATCATATTGGTACATCCTTCGCATATGTCGGACGGCCCTTCGACTCTCTTCCGTGGTTACTTCCTTTGTCCTTCCATCTGAAAGAAACATGGACACTACAAACTTTGAAATATTATTAATATATTGGATAAACGTAGTGGATATCCTTTCTATCATACAATTCCTCCCCTGTCCCATTTACTACTATTATACGCTAAAACAGGTGGAAAAGATTTATTTTTCTGAATTTTACTTGAAAGAGCGTGAAGCTATATTTAGCCTCACGCTCTTTTTATATGAACGGTCATAAAAATTTTTATCCGGTCATAAATCTCGCGCGAACGGTCATAAAAATTTCTATCCGGTCATAAACCTCTCCCGAACGGTCATAAATTTCCCCATCCGGTCATAAACCTCATAATGCCTCGCGTTTCTTCACCTGGTGCTGATAAAAGGACGCTAAAAACGTTAAAAATGCGTAAGTGGTCGTCTTGACAGTAGCTTGTACTAGGTTATCCTTCGTTGGATCAATACATACAAAGTCAATGGCTCCTATCCCTTCACATTTCCCTACTTCATATAAAATATCAAATAGCTCATCCGAACGCATGCCACCGGGTGTGGATGCTGGAACACCGGGCGCATAGGCTATATCTAGGACATCCATGTCTACGGTGACATAAATAAAGTCTACTTGCTCCATCAATACAGATAGTACGTCCTGTATCGTTTGCTCGATGCCTTTTTGTCGCAGCTCCTTCAATCGTATCCGGTGAACCTCATAATCGTTTGCAGCCTCTATTAGAGAAGGTGCATTATAAAAACCATGCAATCCAATATTGTAGACATGCTTCCCCTCGATCACTCTACCTTCTATTAATTGGCGAATGGGGGTTCCGTTTGTCGGACCGTGTTCATCTGTGGAGCGCAAATCTAAATGTGTATCTAACTGTAAAATACCAATCTTCTTTTCTGGCATAACCTTCTTTAATCCACGAATAGTTGCAGCCGTTACTGAATGATCTCCGCCAATTGTTACCTTCAATGCGTTTGGATATTCTCCTGCCACATTCTCCATAGCGTCCTCGATGTGTTGATGGCTACGCAATATGTCCGTGAAATGCATCTTTACATTTCCGATATCCGCCACCTTCAACTCACGAATGTCTATACCTTCATCAATATAGTATGTCGAGAATTTTTCCCATGACTGACGAAAGGCATTTGGAAACTCAGATGCTCCTGAAACACTAATAGAAGACCTAGAAAGCGGTGCCCCAAGAAGCACTACCTCCCAGTCCTTTTTCTCACTTCGCCACTGGGGAACAATCCAGTCCTTGACCTTCATATCTTGATGCTCTATTCTCTGCCAGTTAAATGGAGCAGGCTCAATTGGTGCTTTTTTGTAGTCCATCTATGATCACCCCATTATCCACAACTACTTTTCCATTTTTTACAACGGTCTTCGTATGGTTCATTCCGTAAAAATATTGAAGTTGCTGATAGTTTTCGACATTTAAAATAAGCACGTCCGCCTTCTTACCAGATTCTAAAGAACCTATCTCATTTCCTCTGTTAATCGCATATGAGGCGTTAATGGTGGTCGCTGTCAGAACCTCCTCCATCGTCATGCCCATATTCATACAGGCTAAATTCATGATGAAAGGCAGCGAAATCGTTGGAGAAGAACCCGGGTTAAAGTCAGTTGAAATGGCAACCGGCACACCTTCATCCACCATCAATCGCCCTCGCGCAGAAGCTGCCTTTAAGAAAAAAGCTGTCCCTGGCAACAAAACAGCCACTGTTCCAGCCTGCGCCATTGCTTGGATTCCTTTATCCGAGGCTACCAATAAATGCTCCGCTGAAATAGCTCCTACCTCCGCTGCTAGCTCTGCTCCCTCATATGGCTCGATTTCATCTGCATGGATTTTAGGGATGAGCCCGTGTTCTTTACCAGCCAATAAAATTCTACGAGACTGCTCTGGAGTAAAGACACCCTTTTCACAGAAAACGTCATTGAACTCCGCTAGACCTAACTCTGCTACTTTCGGAATCATCTCATTGACAATCAAGTCTACAAACGCATCAGGATTTTCCTTATACTCAGCAGGTACCGCATGGGCCCCCATGAACGTTCTTACTACATCGATTGTATGATTCTCCTGAAGCTTCTTTGCAACCTGTAGCTGTTTCTCCTCTGTTTCCCAATCTAAGCCATAGCCACTTTTTGCTTCTACTGTTGTTATCCCATGACGAAGAAAATCATTTAGGTGTGCATATGTTTTCTCATATAAATGGTCAAAGGATGACTCTCTCGTTTTCTTCGTGGTAGCATGAATTCCTCCGCCTGCATTCATGATTTCCATGTAGGTAGCTCCATTTAAACGCATTTGGAATTCATTTTCACGAGTTCCCCCGAATACTAGATGCGTATGTGCGTCAACAAGTCCCGGCATAACTACACTGCCAGTGGCATCTAATATCTCTGCCTTCTCCATTAACTCTGGATGCTGCTCCTGAAGTTCTTCCTTAGTACCAACCGCTACAATGCGGTCTTCTTCTATTAATAGACTTCCATTTTCTATAATGTTAAGCTCAGTCATTTCTTTTCCCGTACGCGCTTTCTTACTAGCCGACGCTAGAGTAATTAATTGATTTGCATTTGTAATTAGTAGTGTCATGTATTCTCATCCTTTTGTGTTTAGCATTGGTATATGAACATTCTTCTCCTGGGCAGTTTTAATGGCAATCTCATAACCTGCATCTGCATGGCGAGCAACCCCCATACCAGGATCAGATATTAGCACACGGCTAATCTTCTCTGCTGCCATATCCGTGCCGTCTGCTACGAGCACCTGACCAGCATGCTGTGAATACCCCATTCCTACGCCACCACCGTGATGTACACTTACCCAGCTTGCTCCACCAGCAACATTCACTAATGCATTTAAGATTGGCCAATCGGACACTGCATCAGAACCGTCCTTCATTCCCTCTGTCTCCCGATTAGGGGATGCCACAGAGCCTGAATCTAAGTGGTCACGTCCAAAAACGATCGGAGCCTTAAGTTCACCTGAAGCGACCATTTCATTGACCTTAAGCGCAAAGCGGTGACGATCTCCATAGCCTAGCCAACAGATTCGAGCAGGAAGTCCCTGCCACTTCACCATCTTCTGAGCCATATCGATCCAGTTCACGAGCGCCTCATCGTTTGCAAACATTTCCTTTGCCAGTGCATCTGTCTTAAGGATATCCTCTGGATCCCCTGATAAAGCTGCCCAGCGGAACGGACCTTTTCCTTCACAAAACAATGGTCTAATATAAGCTGGTACAAATCCTGGGAAGTCAAAGGCATTCGCCACTCCCATTTCCTGTGCGTACTTTCTTATGTTGTTGCCATAATCAAACACCTCAGACCCCGCTGTTTGAAAATCCAGCATTGCCTGCACATGTTCAGCCATTGCCTTTTTCGCCTTTTGTTCATATGCTTTTGGATCAACCTTGCGAAGCTTTAGTGCCTCCTCTAATGACATATGGTTTGGAATATATCCGTTTAACGGATCATGTGCGCTTGTTTGGTCTGTAACTAGATCAGGAACAATACCACGTTCATAGATTTCTCTGTATACATCTGCACAATTTCCTACTAGCCCGATGGATGCTGCCTCTTTCTTTTCCTGTAATTCCTTCGCCATTCTCAGGGCATCATCTAAATCTTCTACTAAGTAATCGCAATAGCCTTCTTTTATTTTTCGTTCAATTCTTTTCTTGTCTACTTCTACTACAAGAATGACTGCACCTGCCATCTTACCAGCAAGTGGCTGAGCACCACTCATACCTCCCATACCACCTGTTAGGATTAATTTTCCACGGAGATCTGAACTGCCAAACACCTTTTTACCGGCCTCCACGAAGCTCAAATATGTTCCCTGTAAAATTCCTTGAGCACCGATATAAATCCAGCTCCCTGCAGTCATCTGACCATACATCATCAAATCCTTATCCTCTAGCTCGTAAAAATGCTCCCAGTTTGCCCAAGCTGGCACCAAATTAGAGTTTGCAATTAGTACACGTGGAGAATGCTCATAGGTACGAAACACTGCTACTGGCTTACCAGATTGAATGAGTAGGGTTTCATCGTTTTCTAGCTTTTTCAAGGATTCAATTATTTGTTCATAGCTCGCCCAGTTTCGTGCTGCCTTACCAATTCCTCCATACACAACTAGCTCATCTGGATTTTCTGCCACCTCTGGATCCAAATTATTCATGAGCATCCTCATAGCAGCCTCTTGTGTCCATCCTTTGCATGATAGCTGACTTCCTGTTGGTGCCTTTATATTTTGTAATACATTTTTCATAAAATAACACTCCCTTTAAAATAATATAAATGCGATTGGTGTAACAATGATTAAAGTAAGTACAACCCGTTGGAACCAAATAACGACCATCTGACGAATTGTTAGCGGAATGTCGGTAGAGAGAATGACTGGAATAACAGCCGAGAAAAATAAAATCGCCGATACCGATACGACAGCTACGATAAATTTCGTCAAAGTAGTAGCAGAGGTCACTAATAAGGCAGGAAGGAATATCTCTGCAATAGATACAGATAATGCTTTTGCAGTAAGTAATGGATCTGGAATTTGCAAAGCCCAAGTAAATGGAAGGAAAATATACGCAATCCAATCAAACACCGGGGTATACATAGCAAGCAGCAACCCTAAAAGTCCAATAGAAAGAATGGATGGTAGAACACCCATCGTCATTATTAAGCCTTCCTTTAAATGCTGCAAAAGGTTTTTCCACAACGGCGGATTTGTTCGCACTGCCTGCATCGCCTCTGACCAAGCTATCTGCAGTCGATTTTCGTTAACAACAACCTCAGGGTCTCCTTCCTCTACGATGTACTCATCCTTCAGTTTTGCTAAAGGCCAAATACGTGCCGTAATAGCTGTCACTAAAAATGTTACGACTAGTGAAACCCAGAAGAACCAGCTCCAATAAGCCATTAAGTCCAATGTATTTGCAATTACGACCATAAATGTAACAGAAACAGTGGAGAAGCCTGTTGCAATAATTGCAGCTTCTCTGATTGTGTACTTCCCTTGGTTAAACACGCGATTAGTCAGCAATAAACCAACAGAATAACTTCCTACAAAGGAAGCAACTGCATCTACTGCAGAACGTCCGGGAGTTCTAAAAACCGGTCGCATAATTGGTTGCATGAACACACCTATAAATTCAAGTAAGCCATAGCTGACTAGCAATGCTAAGAAGATAGCTCCTATCGGAATCAAAACACCAACTGGCTTAATCAGCTTATCCATTAAAAATGGTCCGACATTTGGGTCAAATAGCCAAGCAGGTCCGACACCTACCAACAACAATATCCCTACTCCCAGACCAACCAATTTAAATAAGGACATAATAATACTGACCTTATCCTTATTCCATGTTTTAGTGACAAATGGATATACAGCTCCACATACAAGCATGATTACTATATAGATTGTTACAAAAGTAGGTGCATTCACTGATAGCCACGTTACAATATGATCAAGTAGAATAGAAGATTTCTCGTTATACGTAAAGGTAACAAAGAAGCTAAAGATTCCTATTAAACTGCAAATAACAAACTTGAAGACAGAAAGCATCTCGGTCTTACCCTCTTGAATGAGCCCTTTATTCGGGATATTTACCAAACCCACCACTCCTTTTTCAATCAATTATAAAATTCAGAAAAGATTAAATATATGTAATGTTGTTATAAAATAAAGGAATTTCTTTAGATAAGATGGAATTTTATTAAGAAAGAGAAGGAATAATTTATGATTTTTTGACAGAATGAATAAAATCATAAGAAATTCCTAAGGGGATAAAGATTTAAAGCTAGATAACTATCGTAAAAAATGAGGTGTAATTGAGTGAAGCTCTTAATAATTGACCGAGATCAAACAGAAAGAAATGGAATTCAGTGGTATATCAAGCGATATCAGTTAAATATTACGACTATTTTAGAGGCGGGAAATATTAATGAGGCGGTTCAACAGCTTGAAGCAGAGAACCCAGAGGTTATTTTATTGGAGATGGAACTGCTTACTCAGGAGGAGTCAAATCGATTGAGAAAGGCTTTATCGCTAAATTCTCAGCACATCATTGGTATGACGGCAGAGCCTCTTTTTAAGCACGCATTAAATGCTCTATCTCTACGAGCACTCACCCTACTCGTTAAACCCCTCGATTTAAACATGCTAAAGCAATATATAACTCATGCAATAAGACAGAAAATAAATGTTCAAAGAGAGGTTCTCCCCTTAGTTGGCGATCATTCTATTTATCCTTCTTTATTTTTAGAGAAGCATCAGGTAGTAAATAATGAATTTACATTCTGTCTCATGTTAGAAACAGAGTTTTTGGAGCAAAACGAGCAGCTATTTCATTGGCTAGAATCTTTAAATCATCTGACTCTTTTACCCCTTTCTAAGCGCATTGTGGCATTTTCAACGGATGATTCCCTGGAGGGGCTTACTAAAAGAGCAAAAGCAATTATTAGAGAATGGACAAGCACACATAACGCAAACTTAAATATCGCGATCTATGATTTACCGAGAAAATCCATTAAGGAAATGTATCAAGCTATAAAAGAAACTCTAAAGCTACGTTTTCAGCATGGCTTCGGACAAGTTTTTCTTGTCAGCAAGCTTCCTAAATTTCATAGTTTAGATCCTTTTTTGACTATAGAGCAACAACGACTGTGGATAACAAGTCTTGAACAAAACGATGTTCAAACTATCAAGAGGTTTTTATATAGCATCACAGCCAATGAGATCTACTATCAGCCGGACACCATCCGCATTCAGCTTACTAGCATACTTGCTCAGGTAAGGAGGTTCATGCTGAAATACCAAATGGAAAAGCGATTAGATTTAGAATTGCGATACAACCGACTCTTCGATATCATCCTGAATCATCCGGTCCTTTACACGATTATTCAGGAATTCGTCCTATTCTGTCAGGACACCATGAACCAATCGATAAAACAAAAAGAAAAAGGCCAGTTCGACTATGTAAATGCCGCCCTAGACTTTATCGATTATTCCTATACGGATCCTAAGTTAAATTTAGAGGTACTAGCTAGTTTTATAGGGATCAGCCAAAGCTATTTAAGCATGCTCTTTTCACAAACAAAAGAGATGACATTCAAGCAATACCTTAACCAAAAACGTCTTACTCATGCAAAGCAGCTGCTTCAGGAAACCAATCTAACCATCCATGAAATTGCATCAAAGACCGGCTTTAATGACGCCAACTACTTTTCAAAACTGTTTAAGGGGAAGTATGGAGAAAGCCCACTTTTGTATAGGCAACATGCAACTTTATCTATAGCGAAAGGCGCAGGTACCCTTTAAGTGTCATTTTTAAAATAGCTGTTTTCCGTTGAAGTAGTCGCCTGTTGCTATAGCTATAACAATAAAAATCGTATAAAAAATAAAACCATCACGTTAACAAACGTGATGGCTCCTATATTAACCAAACAATATTTTAACCAATTCACTTATTCCCAAATAACCAAACATAATGAGACATCCTATTAGTACGGCATTGGACACTAATTTGTTACGTGATTCTAAATTCTTGGCATTAAGAAGCAATACTAAAGAAAGGGCTAAAAATGGCATGAATAGAGATCCTAACGCTCCATAAATAATGATTAGTTCTACTGGTTTTCCGAAATAAAACAGAACCATTGGAGGGAATGTCAGCCATGCTAAATAGAAGCGATAAGCTGGTTCCTTTGTAGAAACCTTCTCTTTTCCAGGGCCTTTCTTTTTACGAATGGTTTTCATGAAATCTGCGAACAGATAAGGAACGCCATTCCAAACACCTAGTAGAGAAGTGTATGCTGCAGACCAGAAGGCCACTAAGAACATCCAGCGCATAGGTGTTCCGAATTCAGCTCCTAGCATGTCAGCTAGCTTAACCAGTCCTTCATCATCTCGAATACTCACTCCCGTACCTGCTAGGAACTGTGCCCCTATGACTAAACCAGCTAGTGTAAAAAGAGCTGTTAGAGTATATGCGACTTTGGCATCCAGACGCATGGCACTAACCCATTCCTTACCCTTCCACCCTTTCTCAGTCAACCAATATCCGTAGGAGGCCATTGTTATTGTCCCACCTACTCCACCGATTAAACCAAGCATAAGAATAAATGAACCTTCTGGAATACGGGGTACAAATCCAAACGCGAAATCACCAAAGCTTGGTAAGAACATTACTGCTGTACCGATAATCGTGATAAACATGACTCCAACTAAAACAGTCATTACTTTTTCAAACAGAAGATAGCGACCAACCCATATTAATATAAAACCTACGATTGAGTGGATGATAGCCCAAGCCCAAATTGGCATAATTGGGAACATGGCATGCATCGCCATCCCTGATGTGGAAGCAGCTGCTGCACCATATACAAAGCCCCATATAATTGCATAAACACCAAAGTAACCAGTTGCCCATTTACCGAGAGAATGCCAGCCATCCACAATCGTTTGACCGGTTTCTAAATACAGTCTCCCTACTCCCTCGTTCAAGAAGTATTTTAAAATGGCACCAACAATTACTGCCCATACAAAAGTCATTCCAAAAGATGTACCTATTACAAGCGATGTTATTAAGTCGGCCGTTCCAGCACCGGTTGCCGCCACGACGATTCCTGGACCAACCTGCTTCAGCTTCTCGCCAAATGTAGCAGGTGGAATTAAATATTGATTTACCTCTTTACTCATCATATCATCCTTTGTATTATGTATTTTTACATATTCTCCAGAAGTACAGCCATCCCCTGGCCACCTCCAACGCATAGCGTTGAGATTCCAAATTGTTCATTTCTATGCTTCATTTCATGTAATAGCTTCGTAAGAATAATTGCACCCGTAGCACCTAGGGGGTGTCCTAAAGCAATAGCCCCTCCATTAACATTTACCTTACTTATTGGAATCCCCACTTGTCTGATAACTGCAAGTGATTGAGAGGCAAATGCTTCATTTAGCTCCCATAGTCCAATATCCTGTACCTTCAAGTCTGTTTGTTTTAGAAGTTTTTCAATTGCTGGGACTGGACCAATCCCCATATAACGGGGGTCTACTCCAGTTGTGGACCAACTTTTTACTTTCGCCAACGGTTTTAAGCCTAGTATGTTTGCTTTCTCTGCAGTCATAAGGATAATCGCACTTGCCCCATCATTTCTTCCGCATGCGTTTCCAGCAGTTACTGTTCCGTCCTTTTTAAACACCGGCTTTAAACTTGCTAATTTTTCTAATGAGGTGTCACGCATATGCTCATCTCTTGCAAACACACTAGTTTCTTTTTTAGACTTTATTTCAATTGGAACGATTTGAGAGTCAAAACGGCCTTCCTCCCAGGCTTGCTTCGCTCGTTTTTGACTTTCCAAAGCAAATGCATCCTGATCTTCGCGAGATATGTCATATTTTTCAGCTACATTTTCTGCTGTCATACCCATTCCTAAATCCTTACCATACATCTCCATCGGTTGTTGACCATTTTCTAAATTGGAATCTACGATATATGGATTTCCTTCTCCAAAACGAGAATTTCGTAAATACAAAGGTGCTCTACTCATATTCTCTGCTCCACCTGCTAGAACAATATCTTGAGAATGGAAAGCGAGATGCTGAACACCGGATATAACCGATTGCATACCTGATGCACAAAGGCGATTTACTGTATAACCAGATGACTCGATTGGAATTCCTGCTTTCAGAGCCGCGACTCTAGCCAAATTGGAGGCTTCCGTCGATTGCCTTACTTCACCGAACACTACTTCATTAACTTGTTCGACTGTCAATCCTGCTTGGGTAATTGCTTCTTTCATCACGGTAGCAGCAAGATCAGCAGCTGGAACGTTTCTTAGCTGCCCACCAAATCTGCCTACCGCTGTTCGATTGGCACTAACAATCACAAATTCATGCTCCATATTCTAATCCCCCTTGTAGTTTCTTCTATCTAATAAATTGATAATGTTGGAGACACAATAAATTTCGCAGGTGTAATTTCTTTTAGCTTCTCTACTGTCCAACCGTCTGCTAGTTCCTCCAGAACCATTTTGTTTTCTACAAAACGAAACACGGCATACTCCGAAATAAGTGTACTTACGATATTCTTTGCTGTTACTGGGTAGGTACATTCACTAACGATTTTCGGCTCGCCATCCTTGGAGCAATGCTGAGTCGTTATAATGACTTCCTTTGCACCAGCTACTAAATCCATAGCCCCACCTACTCCTAAAATATCCTTTCCAGGAACTGCCCAGTTTGCTAAATTCCCTGTTTCACTAATCTGCAATGCTCCTAGAATGACCGTATTCACATGCCCTCCACGAATCATGGCAAAGGATTCGGAGGAAGAAAAATAGGAAGCGCCTAGTTGAGCGGTAACTGGTAGCTTACCCGCATTAATAATTTCGAGATCTAACTGTTTCTCGCTCGGAGATGGACCAACGCCTAGCAATCCATTTTCCGTATGTAAATAAACTTCTTTGCCTGTGTCTAAATAATCCGCTACTAACGTCGGGATACCTATTCCAAGATTCACAATGGAACCGTTTTTTATTTCTTCCGCGGCTCTTTTCGCGATTTTTGCTTTACTACTTATAGTTTCCATTTTTTCACTTCCCCTCCTCCACAATATAATTGACAAATAAATGTGGAGTGATGATATGCTCAGGATCTAGTTGCCCTACCTCCACTAACTCTTCTACTTGCACAATAGTGATTTTGGCAGCCATCGCCATATCAGGATTAAAGTTTCTAGCAGTCTTTGAAAAAACTAAATTGCCTAGCTTATCGGCCTTTTTAGCTTTAATAAGGGCCACATCCGCCTGAAGAGGAAACTCCAATACATATTCCTTACCATCTATTACTCGTGATTCCTTGTTCTCTGCGAGCAATGTACCAGCTGATGTACGAGTGTAAAAACCACCAAGCCCTGCTCCAGCAGCTCTAAGCCTCTCTCCAAGCGTCCCCTGAGGTACAAGCTCTACTTCAAGTTTTCCATCCTTTGCATATTGGACAGCATCCCTATTGCTTGTAAAATAAGAGCCGATTGCTTTTTTTATTTTGTTTTGCATTAATATTTTGCCTAAGCCCTTACCACCTGGTTCTCCCAAATTATTGCTAATAATTGTTAAATCAGAAACCTCATGCTCAGCTAGTGTATCCACAAGCTGAAGCGGACAGCCTATTAAGCCAAAGCCTCCCACTGCAACGATATCCCCATTTTTAATAGAAGAGATTGCTTTCTCAGCAGTCACAATCTTATTCATGTTGATAAATCCTCCTTTGTAGAAACCCTGAAAACCCTTACATTTATGTATAAAAAATATAGACATCATTGCCATACTTCTCATTAAGTTGTACACTATCCGTACAGTAATACGTTATGTGTTCTATAATTATATATATTAATTTTTTATTTTTCAAGAATAATATAAAATATTTAGAATATTTAAGGATAATATTGTAAAATAATCGTAAGGTTTCATATATAGAGGAGAAGATTTTTTTGGAAAAAAATAATAATGGTTACTTTGTAAATTCCGTTGCCAAAGGGTTTGAGGTGTTAAATGCCTTTACCTCCAATGCTAGTACAATGTCCCTTCGTGATTTGGAAGAAAAAACAGGTATCAACAAGGCTACAGTCAGAAGGTTTGCCCTCACTTTAGTCGATTTGGGCTATCTTCGATTATTACCAGAGAATAAATTTCAGTTAAGCCCTAAAGTATTAGATCTAGGATCCAATTACTTAGAGACTCTAAGCCTGCCTGACCTATCACTACCAATCCTTCAGGACATTGCTAAAAATGTGAAGGAGTCAACCAATATGGCAGTGCTTGATGGACCAGAGGTTGTCTATGTACTACGTGTCAATGCCGCCGAACGAATCATTGGATCAAATTTGCGCATTGGATCTAGACTTCCCTATTTTGCAAGCTCCCTAGGAAAAGCACTTGTTGCTTGGCTTCCAGAGAGCGAAAGGAAAAAAACATGGGACTCTGCAACGATAGAGGCCTTTACGGAAAAAACCATAACATCCTATAAAGAATTTGAAGCCCATTTGGCCATTTGCCGTTCCCAGGGCTATGCTGAAGGCAATGGCGAACTAGAGGTTGGACTACGTTCCATAGCAATGCCCATTTTCAATCGCAGGGGATTACCAATAGCAGCCATCAACATCTCTACCAACTTATTACGAAGCTCTGAACAACAAATTGCTGACGTCTATCTGCCAGCCCTAAAAGAAGGGGCAAGGACCATCAACCAACAAACTGAACATTTAAGTTGAATAAATGGAAGTAAACAGAGACAACTTAACAATTTCCTGTATTGTCAGGACACATAAAACTAATATAAGTTATCCTAACTCTTAGCCGCTTTAATGAAAGGAATAATGACAGGAGGAATTTAAATGCCAGTTTACAATAAGCTAGTACGAGACCTAATTCCGCAAGTAATTGAGAACTCTGGAAGTAGGTTTTCCACTCGTATTTTAGACAAATCAGAGCATCTAACCGAAGTTAAAAATAAATTTTATGAAGAAATGAAAGAATTTGAAGCTACGGATAATAGAAAGGATGCCCTCGAGGAGCTTGCTGACATTCTAGAATTAATACACGCAGCACTTCCTATTTTTGAAGCTACGTATGAAGAGCTTGAACAAATTCGGATAGCTAAAAAAGAAAAGCGAGGGGGCTTCAATGATGGAGTCTATTTGATAGAGGTTGAGGATGCGTAAGCTGTGGATAATTACATCTAATTAAAAATCTTTCTCTACATTAAGTACAAACAAGGTGGCGACTGGGATTCATTATATCTTCATTAACATTACCATCGATACCTTTGTTTGTTGGGGCAGTATCCACTTTTGCAGACGGCGTGTTAATTGTCTTTGAATTTTTGGATCGAAACGTTTGGTTGCTGCTTTCTAGGATCATCCATCTCATTTTTCCTTATTGTAGCATGCGCGTTCTGAATATCTTGATTAATACTGCCATTAGTATTAAAACGATACTCCATGATGGTACAACCACCATGATCTCTGGATTCTCAAACAATTATTTTCTTCTTGTCGTTACTTAGACTATATTCATGTTATACAAAGTATAATTGTTTCATAAAAAAAACACCTGTTACCTATAAGGCAATCAAGTGCTTTATTTATGATTAAATTTTTAATATCATCTCTATACTACTGAGCCTATTAATCTCAAAATTCTAAGGCTACCCGTCTATATAAATTTTTTATTCTTTTTCTGTCATCTTCTGCTTTAGATAATCAGCAATTTCTTTTTGTCCTCTTTCTACGGCAAATGCATAGGCATCCATATCTTTCATGGTTTCTCCAGTGTATTTTATAAATATATTTATATTATTCTCAACTAATAATTTAACAATATCCATATGTCCTCCATATATTGCAGCAAACAGAGGATTT
This sequence comes from Psychrobacillus faecigallinarum, assembly GCF_014836595.1. Taxonomy (GTDB): domain Bacteria; phylum Bacillota; class Bacilli; order Bacillales_A; family Planococcaceae; genus Psychrobacillus; species Psychrobacillus faecigallinarum. The sequence goes on from NZ_JACSQO010000018.1 coordinate 15,433, forward strand.
CTATCGGGTTCACTAATATCAATCTCCACATTCTCTCTAATTAGATAATCAGCAATATCTAAATGTCCTTTAGCAGTAGCTCTTTCAAGAGCATTTGTAGAAAAAGTTCCACCTTTTGCATTAATATCTATTCCAGCATTAATAAGATATCCTACTATTTCTAAATGCCCATGTGCTGCCGCTACATGTAACCATGTACCAAAAGGTGTCATCCATGTTAACATTTCTGGTTCTTTCTCAAGTAAATCTCTCAAAGTATCCAATTTACCACTTTTTATGGCACTTCTAATATCTTTAGCAAGTTGTTTCTTATCCATCTTAATTTCTCCTTTAGCCTCTATTTCCTAGAAGCAATATCAGCTGATTTAATATAATTTAAAATAAAAAACCTTGAAAAGCTTTGAGCCAAACAAGGTAACAAGTAAAATTTCTACTCTATTTCAATTCCGTCATAAGCATCTCCTAGTGATTCAAAATCATCACTATACCAATACCAACTCTCACCTTCGCCTTTACTTACTAATATTCTATTTAATAAATCAGTAAATGAAATTGCTACAACTGTACTACTACCTACTACACCATGGGAATCCCAGTGACTATCATAGCATTTTCCTAACCTGTCAGGATGTAAATCAATCGATAAATAATTACCACTACCTAGGTCACCGAAAATATACCAATGTGAGGAAATATCATATTCGCATTTTTCCCCCACAATTATAGGGTTTGCCAGCACGAATTTATCAGAAGGAACGATAGAAACGCCAAAATCTACATTAGTAAACAACTCCACTCCTCCACAAATCGTATAAAATTCAAGTAAATCTTTCGGAAGAACGTCACCCTGTTAAATATTTTCTGGAAGTCCTTGAGGTGGGTAAACTTTACAGTATTCTGTTTCATTTATTTTTTGAAGAATCTCTTTTATGCTCATAATAGCCTCCTTATTATTAGTCTAGTGTATATAAATATTTATTTATTTGTCTGTAATATTCTCTCCTAGTTAATTCCGGAACCTTTGCAGCATCAAACATATCTTCTGATAATTTTTGTATCTCTTTAGGACTAACATTTTTCCAATCAACTTTCGCTCCTAGAGGTCTACACCTGTTCTCTCCCGTAGCCATTTTCTATAGACCTTTTTAGTTGCTTCGTGCATCCCACCATTATTCCTATCTGTGAGAGCAACTGTAGGTGACTTACCAACTTTTTCTTTATATCCTGGAATATTTTGCTTTGCCCACTCATTCATTACTCCATGATGATTTTCGAGACCGTGCTTTCCATTTGCAGAACGATAAGAAATTACATCATACTCTTTTACAACTTTTTCCGTACCCTTAGTATCTACATCCACATACATTATATTTAAGAATAGTCTTAAGATTTATTGACTCATATACTAGTCACCTAAGTCTATTTTTTCATAATGCTTATCAATTAATTTCACTAAATAATCATCTAATTTTTCAATATTTTAGCTTTCACAAGATTTTTTTATAATTTGTTTTGTTGTGAAAATGCTTCTAAAATCCTTTCAATAGGTAAACTAGCAGTTTTTAATAATTTCTCTACTTTGTCCTTTATTTGCTTATTAGAAGCAATTATTTTTTTATACTCTTCTCCATCAAAAGAACGTAAAGAATCTATTGCATATTCAGCCACTTCATCACTCTCATTAAGTAAGTCTAATAATAAATTAAATCCATATACTCCGTTATCTTCATCTATACAGTAGGCCAATCTAATTTTATATTTATCATCTTTATCTTTTAATCCTCGAATTAAATTCTCCCAATCAATATTAGTAAACTCACTCATCAATTCTTGCACATACATAAATTCATCGTCATAAAAATAATTATCTGCGCTATTTTCAGATAATACTGCATCTACTTTTTCATACATTCACTTTCCTCCTCTATTTACTAAAACCACCTGGTAATGGAGCATTATAGTATCCACTTTTGCAGCTTTGTATTTTTGAATGCAAGCGTTTAGTTGCTCAACTTTATAGGATCTCCCTTATCATCCATCTCATTAAATTTCTCCTTGGTATCAAAAGCTGCATAGTTCTCCTTTACAACAGATTAATCATCTTTAGATATACTTGCTATCATTTTTAATAAATTCTCATCAATAATATTTTTCTGAAATAATATAGTGGAATTGAAATCACCAAACTCCAATTTAATCAATTCAATTAATTTATTTACTTCATACTGAAAATCATTAAATTGCATTTACAATATCTATCTGCATCGATTCTAATGTACTTATTTCATATGTTTTTTCAATCCATTGATATGAAGGACATGCAAATGCCCCATTTGCTCTCAAACTTTCTTTTGCATTTATGTTCTCAGGCATTTCAAAGATTTCCCAAAATAAATTGTCATAGTTATAAGATTTAATATTCATTCTGAGAAATAAAGTCCATTTGTCTTCGTTGCATTGAGGCCAGAATACAGCATTAACAAAATATTCACCCACAACCTTATAAATACAGTTGGATATCACCTTGAATTTTTGTTTTTTCGCCTCTTGCTTTATGTTGGTCATTATCATTTTTTCTATTTCTCGGTCTTTTTGATTTTTGCTCATATTCTATCAATCTCTTTCCGATTCAATTCTTACTTATAACCACTTGGATATTGTATTCTCTCAATTGTTTATTAATAACTTGAACAAATTTTAAACAGTTCTCACTTGCTTCATATTTAAACCCTACATCAATAATGTAATATTCAAACGATTCATCTAGGTAGGTCTGTGCGTACTGATTTGATTCTATAAAACTTAGATACGCATTAATTTTATCTTGCAATAAGTTTAAATGCTCTGCTTCATTTTCCCAATCTAAATGGTCTGAAAGCATTAATCTCAAGCCTTTCCCATCCTTGCTTATACCCATAGCATCAATTTTATCAGTTTCTAATATTGACATATCTCTCGCCTCGCTATTCTGGTCTAATAATCTCTACTTTTGTAGGAGGTATTTGTGTACCACCTTCAAACCTTCCTTTACCTTTACCTACTACATTTCCCTCACCTGTAATTCTGGGAAACCTTTTGTTTGATTTTTTGTCAAAGGTGCTGTTGTTAAATGCTGCCGCCGGATTGTATATTTTAACTAAGTGCTTCAGAAAAAGCAGATTCAAACTTTTGGTCAATCCCATAGATTTTAAGTCCATTAAATTCAATTCCACTCACTCTTTGTAAAAATTCATAGTATTCCTGAGGCAGTACTTCTTCACCAAATTTTTCTACTACAGATTTACGAAATTCTGATAACTCGTTTTCATTGGCAGGTAAATTGAGTTCTCGATTTCGTTTCTCTCTCATTTTGGAAATCTGACTAACTTGCTCTCTCCACATATAATAATCACCTTCTAAATATTATTTATTCCTTGGGTAAATGTCTCCTTCTAGAATAGGAAAATGTTATTAGACCAATATCAAAGATTAGAAATTGCATTAAAGTTAGGGAGAGTGCGAAACAAGAAAGCCCAATAGTAGACAATCAAGTGCTTTAATTTTATTTCACCGCTTTTAAAATATTTGATAATATCAACTTTTTAGCACGACCGTCTCTAGTAAAAATACAACCCCAAAATTTTAAGCCCAAGCAATATAAGAACTCTCTTTCACGTAATCTTATTGTTATCGCCACGAGATTTGTCATTCTCGTTAGTTTTTTAGCCATTACATGTCATAGCTACCCCCGCCATGTAAAATGTCGTCTCGCCCAACTCATACTTTTCTTCCTAGCCAGTATTAAAATAAAACTCCTTGATGGTATAACCATCATGAGCTTTCGATTCTCAAACAAAACAAATTCTTATTGTCTCACTCAAAAATCTTACTTGCAAAACCTACAAACTTAAGGCAATGACAAAGCTCATAATGCTATTATTCACTATCTTTATGTATCCGTATCGTTACCACCAACATGTGAAATGTCAAATCGACCATTTCTTGTACTTTTCTCTTATCATTCCTATATAAATAAAACTCCATGATGGTATTACCTTCATGGAGTCTTTATTTTCGAATATATTCTAGTAAAAAATTCTTATTCTAAAATTTAGATAGCTTTAATTTCGTAAAATTCCATACCCGTAAATTCATTATTTTCAATTTCTTTTTTAAATATTTCTGAAACAAAAATAGGAATTTCCTGTCTATTTCCCAATTTAAAAATATCACTATTTTCTACTTTACTCTCATAAATTGCATATTTTCGTACATTATATATTGTCCCAACACTTTTAGTCTGTATTTCATGGTAGTCTGATTCTTCTAAACAAATTGCATCGACCACTTTAAGAATATTAGCAATATAATACCCTTCTAAACTATCTCCACTTTTCAACTCAACAATGTCAACTGGAAAGTACTCAATTTTTGTATTTAAGGTCTCCATAATAGTTTTCAATCTTCTAGATACCACAGACCATCCCATATCATTTGCAAGATAGTCTGTAGGCACTTCTCCCTCACTTTTATCATAGTAAAATTTAAAACTTCCATCCCATCTATTAAAAGTCTGTCCAGTTTTAAATTCATATTGTTGAATACTTAAATCATCCTTATAATGACAAACTATATCATTTTCACCTGAAACTTCTATGCTTAGCTTATAAAATTTCATCTGTATTCCCTACCTATTTTTAATTTAACCAATACTCTTTGTAAAGCATATCTGGATTTTCCCTGACTTCTTTCTTTAAACCTTCAAATAGCTCTAAAAAAATTTCTTTATTCCCACGCGCAATAGCATCATATTCATTTATCCTGTCTAACACATATTCATGATATGCGTTCGGATCTCTACCTTGAGGTGGCAATAATTCTTTATTCCAAGCGTCATCTAATTCCAAACCATACTTTTTTTTCACATTTTCTAACTGGTGAGTATACGTTTTACTTTTATTTGTCGCATAGTGATGAACTTGTTTTGGTTTTTCTTTTTTAGGCTTACCCGTACCCTTAGGAATATCGAAAAATATACTTTATGAAAGGTGGCAGTCTATTCAACCACCACCCAAATTGATTAACTAGCTATTGTTACAAGTTGCTCTGGCATGATGTAAGCCGTTTTATTTTTCATCATACCATAGATTATTCTGACTAATCTTCTCATAATGCAAAGAAGGGCTTATATCTCTGACCATGCTTTGAATGATAAAATCTCTAGATGTCTGATATTCTCGTTTTACTTCTCCATCATCTTGGACTAAAGATAATATTAGTTCTGCTTTTTTAGTTGAACAAGCTTTGCTACTCGCTTCTAATAGAAACTTTCGTAAGTCCTCTACTGTTTTCCCATCCAAATGAGAAGGTGAAGGGTAACTCTCCCAAAAAGCTAATGCAGTTTTGCCATCCACTTCTGAAAAGAACTCCTTGTAGCTTGGAAAATGATAGTTTAATTGCATATGCAGTTGGTTTTTCAAGGCTGTTTGTGCTTTCACTATCGTATTTCTTCTTCCAACCAATTGAGAGATTATCCAATGAATATCGGATGGTGTAGCTTCAGGCAAATAAGGTAGGTCACGTATTAAAACCCTTGCCACACATTGAGCGTCCCAACTATCATGTTTTTGTGTCATCGCATAGCTGTTTCGTTCTGCATTGGATAAAGAGGAATTAACAAACTTCACAATATACCCTTGCTCTAAAAGGTATAACGCTAAATCTCTTCCGTAACCGCCCACATCTTCTAATCCAAATACAGGGGTCAACCCTTCTGTTAGAAATCTATTCACATATTCTAATAAACTAGGAAAAATAGATGGTTTATTTTGAAAAGTCATCTCACCCAACTTCTCAAACCAACAATCCACTATCACCGCTGTATGTTGAAACTTATGTAAATCTAGTCCTATATAAATATACTTATCTCTTTTCATCAGAAATCCTCACCCCTACATTAGATTAAACGGATAAAGCAAGACAGAGAATGTCGGCAACCTTAGGTCGAGCGTTAGTCACTTGGACTCGCAAGGGTACGAAAGCCTATCCATTCTCTATCTGTTAACCGTTATAAAATGGCTTCGTGTTTGCCATTTGCTGTTATTTCTCCATAGTGGTATAAACCACTATAAAACGCTTTTCTATCTAAAATCCGTTTGATCTGGACTTTCGTAAACCATTTTCCTTGTTTTGTTCGATGTCCTTCTTCATTCAGTTGTTCTGCTAGTTGAGTTAAAGACCATGAAGGAAACTGTTCCTTTAAGTCAAACACTCTTTGTACGGTCTGAGCCTGTCTGTCATCTACTACAAGGCTTTTCTGACCTTTCTTCACTTTGTAGCCTAAAGCCACATTTCCTCCTGCATAGCCGCCCTGTTGGGCTTTCTTATTTCGTCCTCTCCCTAGCTTTAAAGAGATTTCTAATCGTTGATATTGGTCTAATAACTCCATTAAACCATTAATTAAAAAGTCGCTAGGGTCTTTCTTATAGATACTGTATTGTGGTTGTTCAATACTCCGAATGTCTAATCCATACTTTTTCAATTCTCGATGGACTAACACTTTCACAATGTCTGACCGCCATAAACGGCTTGTATTCAGTGTGACAACATAATCCACCTCATGGAGGGTGAGATACTCCAACATCTCCTGAAAGCCCATTCTGTCCACTTCTAACGCTTCTTCATCTACTTTAGCCCCACTGATACCCTCATCTTTAAATAAGCGTAAAAGTGTATATCCTTGAGCCTGACAATATGCCTTAATTTCATCTTCTTGGTAAGCAAGACTGTATCCATCCCTTGCTTGTCCTTGTGTAGATACTCGAATATATCCGATAACTTTCATGGTATTTTCCCCCTCCGTTACGCTAATTAGGATTAACGTAACGCTTAGCCGCTATAATTAACATAAATTCATTGTATGCGGCTTTAACGATACAATCAACCCCTTTACCGATACAAGTTTGTGATGTATCGTAAAAGGTAACATGAATAAGAGGAAGGGAAGTACCATGCCTATTACAATCAAGCTAAAGGAAATCCTTAAAGAACGTGACCTTTCACAACGTGAATTGGCACGAATGACAGGGCTTCGCCCTAATACAATAAGCCATCTTTGTTCAGACAACGTGGACAGGGTTTATTTATCGACATTAGAAACAGTATGCAAAGTGTTAGACATCGACATTCAGGAATTAATCGAGGTGGAGTAGTCCTCACTCTAGTAATCGTTCTATGTACGTCATAGTTGCGAAAAATTTTAAAAAGCATGGGAAAGCAAAGGTATAGTATTTGAGAATATAGATGGTGGTAACTGATGATTTTGTGACTACTTTTAAGAGGTAGAATACATTAAATTGGTTATACGTTTTAAAGGTGTTGTACGCACTTTATAATTTGTTAAAACATTATATAGGGCTTACAAGGCTTATCTCCACTCTGAAAATAATAAGTCGTTCATTCGGCACTAGGTAGCCCCCACAAAAAAGAAACCTTGAAATTTTTTTGCCAATCAAGGTTTCTAATAAATCACATCATATTTTAGGTATATCAATCTCTTTGCCTGGAGACTTACTAATTAAAACATCAGGAAGGTCTGGATTATTCTTTTTCAACTTATACTTTTGAATTTTTGTTAATTCAGGGTCAAAGGAAATGTCTTGTGATTTAAAGTCTAAGCTTAATAGTTTATTATAAATCTTTCTCAAAAAAACTTTCCATTCCTCTAATGAAGAACTTGAAACTTCATCTGAACTCTCTAACAAACGATAGCCATCTGCATAATGGAACATTAGTAAACCTGTCCCTAAATCACAAGCCTCATTATCTAAGATGACTGTTGGTACATCAAACCCACTATTCCAATTATAATTTGCAGCAAAGTAATGAAGTATTAGTGAATTATCTACTTTTTTTAACTGGCTGATTAAAATATTTTTATCTGTATTATAAAGCAACCCCACCAGATAAGTAATTTCTGAGTTAACCATCAACTAAATCATTTCTCCATACCTTAAGATTTCTCTTACTCATAATTTGTAGCAGCAATAAAATCAATAGCACCTTTTGAAATAATTTCATTTTTATATTCAAAATTATATATTAAAATTACTGCATTATATGATTTCTTTAGGTCTATACTTTTCTGGATTTTTGGGATGACAATTTCTTCATACGAACACCCATTTAATAATACTGAAATATCACTACTACTATTCTTATAGACCGCTTTTTCTATAGTATCCTCATCTGTTTCATCCATATCAATATTAAAATCGATAAAAAATTGGGATGGGACAGACTCTCCATCCTCATCATACGTTAAATCAACATACTCTCCTATTGAGTCCTCATCGTTAATATTCCCTAACCAAATTGAAACCCATCCTTGTTTTTCCATTATAGTACCCTCCTACTTTAATCTTAGACCTTGTGGTAAAGACGAAACTCCACCCTCTAATCTATAATTAGCCCAGTTATTAAGTCGTCTAACAAATGTATTATAGTCGCTAGAAGTATCTATTATTGCTAACAATTCATTATGTGCCTTAGTTGAGCCTAACCCTCCATGAACACCGTTTGGATTGACAAATTTGACATCGGATATAGCTGTTCTTAAATCTTTAATCTCCTCAGCACCAATATTCCAATACTTAAATTGAGGAGCTCTTGAAACTAAGTGCCACTCATGTAATCCTCCTGGTTCTCTTAGTTGACGTTCAATTTTCTTTCTAATCTTTTTATCTTTCCAAAGTTCGTCTAGTTCACTACTTGTGAGGGAATTGAAAAATTTATTAAAATGCCCACTCTTTGCAGTTGGTATATCTTCAACAGTTAATTTTGTTATATCTTTAGCATTATCTATACCCTTAGTATCTACATCCACATTCATTATATCTTTATTAACATTATCATAGATACTTTTATTTGTTGGGGCAGTATCCACTTTTGTAGACGGCGTGCTAATTGCCTTTGTACTTTTGGAGGTTGTAGGTATATCCATTTTCGCTGTTGGCATATTAAACATTGATGGACTATTCAAATGGTTGAATGCTAGAGCGTTCGGTGTCCCATTCTGTAAGCTAGTAAACAGATTTAATTTTGTCTGTGTTCCACCCAGTGGACTATTGACCACATCCCGGTAAACTGAAGTATAGACAGATTCTACAGCCTCATCACTTAAGACATTTTTGGGCTGAAAAAACTTGCTACCTTTATTTACAAATTTTGCTCCGGTACTTCCCCAGCCTGCAAATGGAATCATCGCACCAAACGAGAGTGTTGCGTTCAACTTATCTCCTCTAGCTGTATAAATAATCCCATTTGCCCCATCCGCTATTTCTCCGATTCCGGGTATTAGCCCTACTAAATCTAATCCAAACTGTATTCCATCCAACAGTTTATTTTCTTTTGGTGGCTCAACTTGGACTACTTCTTCCTTGTATTCTACTTTAGAAACGATTTCGTAGTATACTGTCCCGTTTTCCGAGTACTCTTTTATCAGGAGACCATTTGCATACTGATGGTATTTTACATTCTCTCCGACGTTTTCTTCAATTGTATTCATTCTTTTCAAATCTAGGGCTTGAAAAGTTTGGGTACTAATCATCGTACCGATCATTTTTTCATGTTCTTCTACCCATAAACTATTAGGATCTAAGTATACTTTAGGAAATAGTTCTGTTCTAATTCCACTTCCAAACGTAAGTGCATTCCATTGACTCGGTTGGAAATGAATGTCCTTCACTCCTGCTTTGAACATTCCCTCCATATCTGCAAGCCAAGAGCCCATCGTTTGAATATTCTGTTCCACCGGGTTTAGCGAAGTCGTTTGAGAGGCATCAAATTCATGTAGCTGTAAAACTGTGTCATCACGTTTCTTTTTGGAGTTTTGTACCCCTTCTTGCACCTCACTGTCATTCAAGTGAGGTAAAGCAACTATATCACTTACCGAGTCCATGATACTGTTTGCCTCGTTCGTAAGTCTTTCCGTTATATTAGCAATTAGCGTAAGTCCCTGTTCCAGCTCTCCCTCTAAAAACTGTTCGAGAATATAGCCAGCTGCATCCGGTTCTAATGATATGAGGGCAGCTTCAACTTGTTGGAGCTTTTGCTTGAAGCTGTCTGAGAAGACAAGAAAAAAATGAAGGAATGGCAAATGAACATCCGAATAGAAGCCTCGGATTGCACTACCTCCCGCCCCCTTCAATACCTCTTCCATTGCTACTAATTCTTTAACTGTGTCTTGAATATTTCCTACTTCGTTTTGCAGTCGTTCAAGCATAGCTATGTTACGTTGCAGCCCATCTTGAAGTAAGTCTACATCTAGGATTTTCATAGGCATGTCCTCATCGAATCAGGTACAATGAAGCATTTCCAATTTTCTCTATTATACAATATTCCCCACCAGATAGACATAAAATCTCCTCCTCTAGCAAACTTACATTACCTATAATATTCCATTTTTTATATAGAAAGGTAAAGTGAAGACTGTCATTTCATATTAAAATGATTCAGAAGAATTGTCTTTTTTTAGGAAACTGGTTATTTAGAAGGAATGACTTATAGGAGCATAGGCGCATTTATAAAGTGCTAATTATTATTATTTAATTCTAATTTTGATACTCTTCCTATACAAATTAATAAGACTCCCTATCAATAGAAAGCCTTTTAAAACTACTATAAATTTAATACTCTAATACTTTTATACAATGCTAAGAGCTTTGTGTTAAATTTATCTCCTTAGTATTATGAAAGTATCATGGTACATATTTCTCCCCCTTTTTAGATTATTTCTTATTATTATCTATTAACATTTCTTATTGTTTCCACAAAATGTTTTAATACCCGTGCTGTTAATCCCCAAATTGTATAGTTTTTATAATCATAAAACCATTCTTCAACATCACGGGGTCTCCATTGGTATTTGTCTCCATTAAAAATTTTTTCAAATGGAAAGTCCATCGGAGGCATAGGTTGAACAGAGACAGTGTGCATATAAGGCTCATAGTTTAAGAGCCAGTTGATTGGCACTGTAAATACTTCTTCAACCTCTTGTTTGTTAAAATTTTCGATTTGATGATGATCAATAGTCGCTACAAATGGATAAACTACGAAAGATGAAGAAGTGATATAAGGACTCATTTGTCCTAAAATTTTTATAGATGTCGGGGCTACACCCAACTCTTCATGGGTTTCTCGTATAGCAGCTTCCATTGGAGATGCATCTGTAGCATCAATACGACCACCTGGAAAACTAATATCTCCAGGCTGCTTTCTCATCGTTAAGGAGCGCACTTCAAACAAAATATGCCATTCTCCTTCCACTTCCACAAGTGGAAGCATGATTGCCGAGCGCAGAGCTGTTTCCTCCCCAATAAATAGTGGCTGTCTATGGTGTAATTCTTTCTTTAGCTCCTCCAAGAACATGGAGTTCCCCCCTTGCTTAGTTTCTCTATTATAAGAGTAACATTAATATTGTCTCGTTTAAAATAATGTGAAGTGCCATTTAGATATATGAAACGTCTAATTATGTATTTTACTTTAGACTTAATTTATTTATATTCATTTTAAAAAATGCCAAACAAAAAGCCGCTACCGATTAATCGGTAACGACTTCCTATAGTGCCCAGCGACGTCCTACTCTTGCAGGGGAACCCCCAACTACCATCGGCGCAGGCTGCGAAACCAGATGGACGGCAGATTTCTTCGTCAGCTACGTCGATCGGTTCTCGCGTATGCTATACGCTCCGAGCCTCTCTTCCTTGCTTCCTCGAACTCTTTGCCCCTCTGCTTT
>NZ_JACSQO010000019.1 GCF_014836595.1 Psychrobacillus faecigallinarum
CCCCCTGCAAGAGTAGGACGTCGCTGGGCACTGGAAAAAGTCGTTACCGAGAAATCGGTGACGGCTTTTTTGTTTGTATAAAGAAATTAAAAGTGACGAAGGACTAACCATTTCTAACTAAGCAAGTGTTCGAGAAACCTGAAGTATAATTTAGAATACCCTTTCAAATTCGATTAATTTTAAAGCCAGAGGACATTCCATTTCTTCGAAGTAAAAGAAAAATAAGATATTTCTCGTAAATATAATAAATATACAACTCGCCATAAAAGTCAGAATATATATATTATTTGTCGATTCTTGACATGGCCTGTGACCGCTGATAACCTTGTAATAATATTTAAACAGAGGAGGAAGTCAGCGTAATGTGGGAATCAAAATTTCAAAAAGAAGGTTTAACGTTTGACGATGTTTTATTAGTTCCAGCTCAATCAGAGGTTCTACCAAAGGATATTAACTTATCAGTACAATTAACTTCAAAAATTAAGCTAAATATTCCTGTAGTAAGTGCTGGTATGGATACAGTTACAGAAGCGAAGATGGCTATTGCTATGGCTCGTCAAGGTGGACTGGGCATTATTCACAAAAACATGAGCATTGAGGAACAAGCAGAACAAGTGGAAACAGTTAAACGTTCAGAAAATGGAGTTATAACCGATCCTTTCTACCTTACACCAACTCACCAAGTTTATGATGCAGAGCATTTGATGGGTAAATACAGAATCTCTGGTGTGCCAATTGTAAACAATGAAGAAGAATTGAGACTTGTAGGGATTATTACAAATCGTGATTTACGCTTTATCCAAGACTACTCTTTACAAATATCCGATGTAATGACTAAAGAAAAATTAGTAACTGCTGCTGTTGGTACTACGTTAGAGCAGGCTGAAAAGATTCTTCAACAATACAAAATTGAAAAATTACCGATAGTGGATGACAATGGCATTCTAAAAGGTCTAATTACTATTAAAGATATTGAAAAAGTAATTGAGTTTCCAAATGCAGCAAAAGACCATCATGGTCGTTTGCTAGTAGGGGCTGCGGTTGGAGTAACGAAGGATACGATGATTCGAGTGCAGAAATTAGTAGAAGCACAGGTAGATGCAATCGTAATTGATACTGCTCATGGACATTCTAAAGGTGTTATTGAAGTAGTGAAAGAAATAAGAGCAACTTATCCAGATTTAGATATCGTTGCTGGAAATGTTGCAACTGGTGAGGCAACAAAGGCACTATTTGAAGCAGGGGCAGATGTAGTAAAAGTAGGAATTGGTCCAGGTTCTATTTGTACAACTCGTGTGGTGGCAGGTGTGGGAGTACCACAAATTACTGCAATCTATGACTGTGCTAACGAAGCTAGAAAGTCTGGAAAAACGATCATTGCAGATGGTGGTATTAAATTTTCCGGAGATATCGTGAAAGCATTAGCTGCTGGTGGACATGTAGTAATGCTTGGTAGTTTACTTGCAGGAACTACAGAAAGTCCAGGAGAAACAGAAATCTTCCAAGGTAGACGTTTTAAAGTATACCGAGGTATGGGTTCTATCGGTGCTATGGAAAAAGGTTCTAAGGACCGTTACTTCCAAGAGGATGCAAAGAAATTAGTACCAGAAGGAATTGAAGGGCGTTTGCCATACAAAGGGCCACTATCTGATACGATTCACCAACTTCTTGGTGGGGTTCGTGCAGGTATGGGGTATTGTGGTACAGGCACTCTAGAGGACTTACGTGAAAAGGCCCAATTTATACGCATGACTGGCGCTGGCCTACGTGAAAGTCATCCTCATGATGTACAAATTACAAAAGAGGCACCAAACTATTCTATCTCTTAATAAAGAAACTTTCGCACCCATTCACCGTCTATATATAGGCCGAATGGGTGCTTTTTTAAAGTGTTATGCACCTAGTTCAAAAAGTATGATAAAATGAGCAGTGATAATAGAAAAAGTGGAGGTACAGTAGTGAAGAAATTTTGGAAAACAACAATGGTAAAGTGGCTAGTACTTCCGATGTTGCTTGTGTCTTTAGTAGGTGTAATACCAGCTACCACAAAAGCAGAGGAAAGTTTGAATTTAAATGTGGACGCTGCAATCTTAGTAGATGCGGATTCCGGAAAAATTCTTTATGAACAAAATGCAGATGCAGCTTTAGGTATTGCGAGTATGACAAAAATGATGACGGAGTATCTTCTTTTCGAAGCAATTGAAGAAGGTAAAATCTCATGGGACCAACAATATTCAGTAAATGAATATACATATAAAATTTCTCAAGATCGTCGTTTAAGTAATGTACCTCTACGTGAGGACGGTACTTATTCAATTCGTGAATTATATGAAGCAATGGCTATCTATTCTGCAAATGCAGCAACTATTGCTATTGCAGAAACTATTGCTGGAACAGAAGAAAATTTTATAAAACTAATGAATGAAAAAGCTGGAGAAATGGGCTTAGAAAATTATAAGTTTGTTAACTCTACTGGTTTAAATAATGCTGATTTACAAGGGATGCATCCAAAGAGTACAGGGGCAACAGACGAGAATGTGATGCCTGCTAGCTCAGTAGCAAAATTGGCTTACCTTCTTATGAAAGACTACCCAGAAGTTTTAGAAACAACTAAAATACCTAAAAAAATCTTCCGTGAGGGTACACCGGATGCTATTGAAATGAGTAACTGGAACTGGATGCTACCAGGATTAGTTTATAAATATCAAGGCGTAGATGGTTTGAAAACAGGAACAACAGATTTTGCTGGTCACTCCTTCACTGGAACTGCTGAAAGAAATGGTATGAGAGTAATCGCTGTAGTGATGAAAGCAGTAGATGCTAATGGAAAGGGAAGTTATAAGGCTAGATTTGATGCAACTAGAGCTTTGTTTGATTTTGGATTTGCTCAATTTACTAAAGTAGAGCTAATACCAGCAGGATATAAAATTCCTGACCATGAAACTCTAGAAGTAAATAAAGGAAAAGAAGACAAAGTTGCAATTGCAGTCAAAGAACCTATTTCTATGATGATTAAATCTAGCGATAAAGATCTGTACAAGCCTGTATTTACTCCAACAAAAGACAAGTTAGAAGCTGAAGTTAAAAAGGATACAGTTGTAGGAACAGTACACCTTGAAAAAACAGAAGGCACTGATTACGGTTATATTATTGGTGACCAAGCAAGTGTCGATGTTGTAACAACAGAAGCTGTAGAAAGAGCTGGTTGGTTCAGTTTAATGTTCCAAGGTATTGGCAAATTCTTTAGCGGCTTGTGGGATAGTACGACCGACTTTGTAGGCGGATTATTTTAATAAATAAGAAAGCATGTGCAAAGTGTTACTAGTTAACCTAGACTTAGACACTTGCACCACCTTCTTACTATACTTAAGCACTGAAACTCAATTAGAGTTGTCAGTGCTTTTTTGTATAGAAAAGAAATTAAGAATGCTTGATTTTTATTGCCTTCATTAGCTCATGTATGGTTGTCGAAATATTTGAAAACTCTAATCCACCGAATCCTAATACTAATTTTGGGAGAGTTTCTTCTATGGGAAAGGTTATATACTTATTCAGACCATAGATTTGAATATTTGCTTGTTGGGCAAGGGCAACCAGTTCCTCTTCCTTCTTTTGTGTATGAATGGTCAATAAAAGATGCATTCCTGCCTGTTCTCCAGAAAGGGTAACAGCTGGCTCATATTCTAAAAGAGACTTCGTAATAATTTCTAGCTTTCTTTTATAAATTTTTCTCATTTTATTTAGATGCTTCCCGAAGTGACCGTCCTCCATAAACTTTGCAAGTATATATTGGTCCATTCGTGGGACAGTAGCTGAATAATAGTAATATTTCGCCTTGTATTGCTTTATAAGTGGTTTTGGAAGTACCGCATAGGCGATCCTTAAGGAAGGCATCAGAGACTTAGAAAACGTGCTTAAATAAATTACACGGTCGTTTTGGTCCATTCCTTGTAAAGAAGGAATTGGTTTACCAGTATATCTGAATTCACTGTCATAATCATCTTCAATAATATAACGTTTCTCATGTTGATAAGCCCAGGCTAGCAGCTGACTTCTTCGTGAAGCTGACATAACAGAACCAGTGGGAAATTGATGAGACGGAGTGACATACATAACAGTTGCATTAGTGTTTTCTAACTCCTGAACGACTAATCCCTCATCATCTACCCGGACAGGCACCGATTTTTCCTCATGCTCTAAAAAAAGATGATGAGAGAGTGGATAACCAGGGTTTTCATAGCCATAGACTGCCTCATTTCCAAGGAGGCGTATGAGTAGTGGCATAATCTGTTCTGTTCCTGAGCCTAAAATAATTTGTTCGGGTGTACTTTTTACACCACGAGATTGATAAAGGTATGAAGATATTTGCTGTCTTAGTATATAGTCTCCCTGAGGATGTCCAAGCTGAAGAAGCTCTTTATTTTCTTCATGAACCAAATCCCTTGCATATTTTCTCCACAGTGTAAAAGGAAAGGAATCCTCATCTATCCTTCCCGGAGAAAAATCCAAATGGTAGGATGGAGTTTTTTCTTCTTTAACAATTTGAGAATCTTCTATTTCGATCAAAGCAAGCTCCTCAATATTTTGAACAAAATATCCCCTTCTAGGTTCTGAATTTATGTAACCTTCTGCTAGCAGCTGACTATAAGAAAGCTCAATTGTAGTTTGGCTAAGATCAAGATAGTCAGCAAGCTTTCTTTTAGAGGGAAGCTTATCTCCTTCCTTAATATTGCCTTGTACTATGGCATCTTTTATAAATTTATATAGTTGTTCATATAATGGGCTGTTTGAATTTTTTTCTAAAGGAAACATGAGGAAATCCATAGTATCATCCAATCTGACCACTTTCATTTTAGTGTTTCTGGCGCTTTTCATATGGTCATATATCATTATACTAAATTTTATAACAGTTAGGAGGTATTCAAGATGAAAATGCATATGACAGGTACTGAGATAGTAAAAAGAGGTATGGCAGAGATGCAAAAAGGTGGAGTTATAATGGATGTTATTAACGCAGAGCAAGCACGAATTGCGGAGGCAGCCGGTGCTGTGGCTGTAATGGCATTAGAACGTGTACCCTCTGATATCCGTGCAGCAGGGGGAGTTGCTCGCATGGCCGATCCACGCATAATGGAAGAGGTAATGGGTGCTGTAACGATACCAGTCATGGCAAAAGCTCGCATTGGACATATAACGGAGGCAAGAATTTTAGAGGCAATGGGTGTGGACTATATTGACGAATCAGAGGTGCTGACACCAGCCGATGAAGAATTTCATTTGCGTAAAAGTGAGTTCACAGTGCCATTTGTTTGTGGGTGTAAGGATTTGGGAGAGGCAGCTCGACGTATAGGTGAAGGGGCATCAATGCTTCGGACGAAAGGTGAACCTGGGACAGGTAACATTGTAGAAGCTGTTCGCCATTTACGAAAGGTTAATGCACAGGTTAGAAAAATTGTGCATATGAACGAGGATGAACTAATGACAGAAGCGAAAATCTTAGGAGCGCCATATGAGATTTTATTGCAAATCAAACAAAAAGGAAAATTACCAGTAGTAAACTTCGCAGCAGGAGGAGTTGCTACTCCAGCAGATGCTGCGCTTATGATGGAACTTGGAGCAGATGGAGTGTTTGTCGGATCTGGAATATTCAAATCTGATAATCCAGAGAAATTTGCTCGTGCTATTGTGGAAGCAACTACTCATTATCGCGATTATAAATTATTAGTGGATATTTCAAAGGATTTAGGAATCCCTATGAAGGGAATTGAAATCTCTCGATTAACAGATGCAGAACGTATGCAAGATCGAGGTTGGTAAGATGGTGAAAATTGGAGTAATGGCTCTTCAAGGAGCTGTCATGGAACATATTCGTTCGTTAGAAGAATGCGGCGTAGAGGCAGTATTGGTCAAAACAAAAAGTGATCTTCAAAATATAGATGGTTTAATCTTTCCAGGTGGCGAAAGTACCACAATGCGCAAGCTTATAGATCGCTTTGATTTGCTAATTCCTTTAAAACAATTTGCAGAATCAGGCAAGCCAATGTTTGGTACATGTGCGGGCCTTATATTATTAGCAAGGAATATCCAAGATCAGGATTCCCAGCATATTGGTGTATTAGAAGCTACTGTCGAAAGAAATTCTTTTGGCCGTCAAGTGAATAGCTTTGAAACTATTTTAGAAATCCAAGGAGTAGCAGCTGACTTTCCTGCTGTTTTTATAAGAGCTCCCCATATTGTGGAGGTAGGGAAAAGCGTAGAAATACTTGCAACTCATGAAAATAGAATTGTAATGGCTAGACAGGACAATATATTAGGATGTTCCTTCCATCCTGAATTAACGAACGATCATCGTATAACTGCCTATTTTATACAAATGGTTCAGGAATCACTTGCCAAACAGGTCAACCTATAGTAAAGTATGATTAATTTCATGAATTAAAAAACGATGATAGGAAGTAGTAACAAGTAAGTTTTTTTTAGAGAGTCAGCGGTTGGTGGGAGCTGATAAAGACCCTTGTGAATCCGTCCTTTGAGTTGCGCAGCTGAAAAATAGGTAAGCTGTGGCCGGTTGAAAAGCCGTTATTAGACAAGTGGATCTGATCATGTGTCAGTTCAATCAGGGTGGCAACGCGGGTAGCTCTCGTCCCTTTTTTAGGGATGGGGGCTTTTTTGTCGTTATTTAATTAATGGTTGGTTAAAAGTGTCAAAATATTAAGAGGAGGAATTCATATGTTAGATGTAAAATTTGTACGTGATAATTATGAAGAAGTGAAAGCTAAACTTGCGAAGCGTGGAGAAGATATCTCTGAGTTCGATCAATTTCTTCCTTTAGACCAAAAGCGTAGAGAATTAATAGCAAAAACAGAAGTATTAAAGGCAGAAAGAAACGAGGTTTCTCAAAAAATCTCTCAAATGAAACGAAACAAAGAGAATGCTGATGATTTAATTGTGCGTATGCGTGAGGTTGGCGATGAGATTAAAGCGTTGGATGAAGAGCTACGTCAAGTAGAAGAGAAGTTTGACTACATGATGATGCGTATTCCAAATATTCCACATGATGACGTTCCGGTTGGTGACTCCGAGGATGATAATGTGGAAATCCGTAAGTGGGGAGATGTCCCTTCATTTGATTTTGATACAAAAGCTCACTGGGATATCGCCACAGATTTAAAAATAGTGGATTTTGAGCGTGCTGCAAAAGTAACTGGAAGCCGTTTTGCCTTTTACCGTGGTCTAGGTGCAAGATTGGAGCGCGCGCTATGGAATTTCATGATGGATCTTCATTCAGAAGAGCATGGCTACGAGGAAATGCTTCCACCTTATATGGCGAACCGTATGAGTTTAACAGGCACTGGTCAGCTTCCAAAGTTTGAAGAGGATGCTTTTCTAGTTAACGAGGAGGATTATTTCTTAATCCCAACTGCTGAGGTTCCAGTAACCAACTTCTACCGCGATGAGATTCTAGATGGGGCAGAACTTCCACAAGCGTTTACTGCATTTAGTGCTTGTTTCCGTTCGGAGGCAGGTTCTGCAGGTAGAGATACACGCGGACTAATCCGTCAGCATCAATTCAATAAAGTAGAGCTTGTACGTTTTGTAAAACCAGAGGATTCATACGAACAGTTGGAACTTCTAACAGGACATGCAGAAAAAGTGCTACAACTTTTGGGTCTTCCATATCGCGTACTACGTATGTGCACTGCCGACCTTGGTTTCACTGCTGCTAAAAAATATGATATTGAAGTATGGTTACCAAGCTATGGGGAGTATAAAGAGATTTCTTCTTGCAGTAACTTTGAAGACTTCCAAGCTCGTCGTGCAGGAATCCGTTTTAGAAGAGAAACGGGCGCTAAACCAGAGTTTGTACACACATTAAACGGAAGTGGACTAGCAATTGGGCGCACAGTTGCCGCTATCCTAGAAAATTATCAGCAACCAGATGGTTCTGTTAAAATCCCAGAGGTACTACAACCTTACATGGGTGGCAAAAAAGTTATCCAATAAACTAAGAAAAGCGCAAGCGCCTATGTCTGCCCCGACAAGCAAATGGGGAAAGCGAGGAGGCAGTTCCTCAGCCCCCACAGCTTTATCCCATTTGACCTCGAGGGGCAAGGCGGTGGAGTTAGACAAAAAGAAAAGCGCAAGCGCCTATGTCTGCCCCGACAAGAAAAGGGGAAAGAGAGGCAAACAATTTAAAAAACTTCTGTTTAGAACCAAAATGCTCAGAGCTCCTGGCGTTTTTGGTTCTTTTTTTTCATTCGTAGCTCTCGAAAAAAAGTGGTTAGTAAATTACCGCAAGTCTCAGCAAGAACTCCCTCTGTTACCTCACAGACATGGTTAAATCTATTGTCATTTAATAGCGTATATAATGAGTCTACACAACCCGCTTTAAGGTCTCGAGCACCATAAACGACTCGTGGGATACGCGACTGTAATATTGCTCCTGCACACATAGGACAAGGTTCTAGAGTTACATAAAGAGTAGTTTCCTCTAGTCTCCAACTCCCGATTTTGGCACAAGCTTCTTGAATAGCCAGTAGCTCAGCATGGGTTGTCGCATTCTGTGTTGTCTCTCGTAAATTGTAGCCTCTCGCAATTACTTCATTTTTATGTACGATAATCGCACCTATAGGAACTTCTCCTATTGTGGCTGCTTTCTTAGCTTCTTCAATTGCTAAATTCATATAATACTCGTCCATTTGGAGTCAACTCCTTACGCGTATTTTAGCATGTTTTGTATGTCCCTTGCATAATTTAGTTTGAAGGAGTGATGGTATGAATTATGTAGTGAAAACTGGTGATAGTTTATACTCTATTGCCAAGCGTTTTGGAACGAGTGCGGCTACTCTTGCCTCTATTAATGGTTTACCGGATCAAGATGTATTGGTTGTAGGTCAGGCGATTGTTCTACCCTCCACGCCAGATCCAAACAGACCCTCTATTGAATCTAATTTATATGTTGAATGGTATACCGATGTCCCCTCGGAAACAGTGATTGAAAAAGTAAGAAATGTAGCTGCAGAACTAACTTATATGATGCCCTTTGCTTTTGACATTAAAAGAGACGGATCGTTAACTCCAATGAATTGGGGAAGCTTGTCGGAGATAGCAGAAGAAAACAATGTTGAGACGGTTATTGTATTGACCAACATTGAAGAAGGAGCATTTAGTGACACGCTTGCCAATACAATTTTTACAAATGAAGAAGTTAAACAAAAGGTATTTGAAGAATCCGTGAAGGAGGCAAATAAAAGGGGTACAAAGCATCTACACACTGATTTTGAATATATAAATCCCGATGATCGTGAGAAGTATGTACAATTCTTAAAAGAATTCCGTGAGTTTGCCCCTAGTTTTATTTTTTCTGCTAGCCTTGCTCCGAAAACTAGTGCCAATCAACCTGGTAAATGGTATGAGGGGCATGACTATAAAGCCCTTGGCGAGGTTTTAGATTTTGTTGTTATTATGACCTATGAGTGGGGATATAGCGGTGGCCCTCCAATGGCAGTTTCTCCAATAGGTCCTGTAAGAGATGTATTAGAATATGCAATTACAGAGATACCTTCTCAAAAGGTAATGATGGGTCAAAATTTATATGGCTATGATTGGACTTTGCCTTATAAACCAGGTAATCCTTTTGCTAGGGCGATAAGTCCACAACAGGCTATTCAATTAGCCAGAGATCGAAATGCTGCTATTGAATATGATGAAGAGGCACAGGCACCTTTTTTTAATTACTGGAGAGACGGGAAAGAGCATGAAGTGTGGTTCGAGGATGCAAGATCTATTCAAGCAAAATTTAATCTGTTAAAGGAATTAAATTTATTGGGGATTTCCTATTGGCATAGTGGCTTTGACTTCCCTCAAAACTGGTATCTTCTAAATGCTACATTTCGTATCAAGAAAAAATAGGGGATATTTGTCTTTCTCTGGAAAGACAAATATCCTCTATTTTTCGTTATATCCCTATGCTAAAATAGAGGGTACGACTTGAAAATTTAGAGTGAGGTTAGAGATATGTCTATTCCATTTATAACGGTAGAGGGTCCAATAGGTGTTGGTAAGACCTCACTGGCTAAAGCAATTGGTAATACTTATCAATTTGAATTGTTAAAAGAGATCGTGGATGAAAACCCCTTTTTAAATAAATTCTATGAAGATATAGCAGAGTGGAGCTTTCAAACAGAGATGTTCTTTCTATGCAATCGCTATAAGCAATTAAGCGATATTGAAAAAAAATACTTATCGAAAGACACCGCTGTTGTAGCGGATTATCATATTTTTAAAAATCTTATCTTTGCTAAACGCTCCCTAAGTAAGGAGGAGTATGAAAAATATGAGGCAATTTATCATATTTTAACGAAGGATATGCCAGTTCCTAATTTAGTTATTTATCTGGATGCTAGCATAGATGTGTTAGTAGACCGTATTGATTTGCGTGGGAGAGAGTTTGAAAAGAAAATTAGTACAACCTATCTGGAGCAGCTTTCTTCCGATTACCGAATGTTTATAGATGATTTTGAATTAAAGCATCCAGAAATACCGGTTATCCGCTTCAATGGAGATGAAATGGACTTTGTTCAAAATAACCAAGATTTACAGATAATTTTAGAAAAAGTAGATGAAACACTACATAGAAGGAGTTTATAACATGAATTTAAGAGAAAAGTATGGCATACCTTCCAATGCTGTAATAACAATAGCAGGAACTGTAGGAGTAGGTAAATCTACTATGACTAAGATGCTTGCTGAAGCACTACACTTTAAAACCTCTTTTGAAAAAGTAGACACTAACCCTTATCTAGATCGTTTCTATGAGGATTTCTCTAAATGGAGCTTTCATTTACAAATCTATTTCCTAGCAGAGCGTTTTAAGGAGCAAAAGAGAATGTTTGAGTATGGCGGAGGTTTTATTCAGGATCGTTCCATTTATGAAGACACAGGGATTTTTGCACAAATGCATAAAGAAAAAGGAACAATGGACCCGGTAGACCATGAGACATATACAAGCCTTTTTGAAGCGATGGTTATGACGCCATACTTTCCACATCCGAACCTTCTCATCTATTTAGAAGGATCTTTGGATGATATTATAGACCGTATTCATGAAAGAGGTCGCTCAATGGAACAACAAACTCCAATCGCTTATTGGGAAGAGATGCATGGCAGATACGAAAAGTGGATTGATGGATTTAATGGCTGTCCAGTACTTCGTCTCAACATCAATGACTATGATATCGTAGAGAATCCACAAGATGTTGAACTAATTCTTGAAAGAATTGGCCATTTCATGGAGCAAACACAGACGATTACTTTACGTAAATAATAGAAAAGCTTCTGCATTTATTGCAGAAGCTTTTTGCTTTCTAAAAGGGATTTTAAATAGGAGAGAGAATAGATTAGAAAGGGGGAATATAAAATGAGCATAGAAATAAATATTAGAAAAGCGATGGTTAATGATGCAGAACAAATAATAGAACATATCAAAAGAATATTAAAGGAAAACCCTAGTTTCATGGCTACCACACCTGAAGAATTTACGGTGTCGGTGGTGGAGCAGAGAGAAAAAATTGTGAATTGTAGTGAGAGAGGCTTAATGCTAGTAGCAGAACAGGAGAATCAAATAATTGGAATCCTTGATTTTCATCTATCCTCACGTAAAAGATTCAGTCATCAGGGTCTTTTTGGAATAAGTATTCAAGAAACCTTTGCCAATAAAGGAATAGGCACTTGTCTAATTAAAAAATTGTTAGAATGGGCTAGGAAACAGGAACATATAGAGAAGATATCGTTAGAGGTGTTTTCTAATAATGAAAGAGCAATTCATTTATACACAAAGCTAGGCTTTAAAGAGGAGGGAAGAAGGCATAAACACGTAAAATTTGGACCAAATGAATATGTAGACGACATTATTATGAGTCAATTTGTAAAATAAAAAAAGAAATTGACTTTTATAGTCAACTTCTTAATATTCTGAACACATATGGCTAAGAAAAATTCGTTACAAGAGCAACGAATTCAATCTCAAATTTATGCGTGTGTGTTGTTAAAAAATGGAGGAGGAAGAGGGATTCGAACCCCCGCGCGGTATGACCCGCCTGTCGGTTTTCAAGACCGATCCCTTCAGCCAGACTTGGGTATTCCTCCGAAGTACAAGAATTAATTTATCACGGATAAAAATCAAAGTCAACATATTTGAAAAAAATTTAATAATATTTTTTTAGTATAGAAAGTATAAAGAAAGAAATCAGATCGTAACCATTGATTTTTAAGTTTAAAATGCGTATACTAGTTATTGCCGTGCTAGGTGGGAAGGTAGCGGTGTCTTGTAACTCGCAATCCGCTCTAGCGAGACTGAACTCCTTCTCGAGGTTGTTTACATGTTAGGTCTGGTATTTGCACGTGATGTTGACGTCTGGGTCCTGCGCAATGGGAGCCCATGAACCATGTCAGGTCCGGAAGGAAGCAGCATTAAGTGGTGCATTCTCATGTGCCGCGGGGTTGCCTAGGCCGAGTTAACGACAAAGGTGCCGCTTATGTGTATCAATCGAAGGAAGGTGCACGGCTTTAATTTAATTATTATCAAACTCATTCATCCTCGGAGGAATGAGTTTTTTTATTTATACTTATATGTACTTGTAAGGCGAAGTCAAGTTTTCTTTATGTTATAATATTTACATACTTTATCTAAAAAGAAGAGGGAGGGGAACTTGTTGTCGTATCAAGCTTTCTACCGCGCATATCGACCTCAGTCGTTTGCGGAAATGTCCGGTCAAACTCATATCAAACAAACCCTTCAAAATGCCCTCATTTACAATAAAACTACTCATGCATATTTATTTTCAGGACCAAGAGGTACAGGTAAAACAAGTGCTGCGAAAATTTTTGCTAAAGCGTTGAACTGTGAGAATGGGCCTGACAAGGAACCATGCAATAAATGTGCAACTTGCAAAAGTATCACAGAGGGTTCCAATACAGATGTAATTGAGTTTGATGCTGCTTCCAACTCTCGTGTGGAAGAAATACGTGACATTATTGAAAAAGTACGTTTTGCTCCTTCTAATGCGCGCTACAAAGTTTATATTATTGATGAAGTGCATATGCTCTCTACGAGTGCCTTTAATGCTTTGTTAAAAACATTAGAAGAGCCACCAGCTCATGTTGTTTTTATACTTGCAACAACAGAACCACATAAAATACCACTCACCATTATTTCAAGATGTCAAAGATTTGATTTTAAAAGGATTACATCTGCTGATATCGTTTCCAGGATGGTAGAAGTGCTGACCGATGCAGGGATAGAATATGATGTGAATGTACTGAAAATTATCGCACAAGTGGCAGCTGGCGGTATGCGTGATGCACTCAGTATGCTAGATCAAGTAGTATCTTTCAGTGGAAAAATGATGACAATAGAAGATGCCTTGCTTGTAACGGGTTCTATTGGCCAGGATGTTTTTTATCAGTTGGCTGATGCTCTAAGTGAGAGAGATGTAGCACAGGCTTTAAGTAGTATCGAAAAGCTTGTAGAGGATGGAAAAGATCCTGTTCGATTAACGGAGGATTTTATCACATTCTATAGAGATTTGTTGGTACTTCAGGTTGCTCCAGACCAAGCGGAACTATTAGAAATTGCTACGGGCGATGAGCGGTTTAGAGAGCTGGCTACTAAATTTCCTGTGGAGACACTATATAAGAGTATTTCTATTCTCACAAACACTCAACAAGAAATGCGATTTTCCAATCATGCAAAAGTGTATTTAGAAACGGCAGTTATCCGTTTAGCGCAGGTGCCACAAGAGGCTGCTGTGGGGAATGCAAATAGCGCTGAGTTGGAAAAGAAAGTTCAGTTACTAGAAGGGCAGCTTCAGCAGTTGCAGCAACAACTGAGCCAAGGTACGTTTGCACTTGGAACCAATCAAGGGACACAGCAGGAGCAACCAAAGAGAACAAGACAAAAAGCCTCTGGCGTGAAGGTGTCAAGTGGTCGAATACAAGAGATTTTAAAAACAGCAACAAAGTCAGATATTCAAACTATTAAATCACAATGGGCGAATATATTACAACAGCTTCAAAAATCACATGCTGCTTTGTTAAATGATGCAGAACCAGTTGCAGCATCTTCCAGTGCATTTGTGTTAAAATTTAAATATGATATACATTGTCAAATGGCAATGGAGAATAAAACTTTCTCTACCTCTTTTCCACAACTTATTTCAAGCTTAACCGGAACGATGTATGAGGTTGTATATGTACCGGAAGAAAGTTGGTTAAAGATTAGAGAAGAATTTATTCGGCAAAATGGATTAAAAAAGGACTCTATAGAGTCTACGCAGGAAGCTTCTTCTGAATCATCTGAAGTGATGGAACTGTTACAAGGAATGGAAGAAATCACGGAAGATCCTTTAATCGTGGAAGCAGAAAAACTATTTGGAAAAGAATTTGTAGAAGTACATGATGACTAAGGAGGAAAATAATTATGCGCGGAATGGGAAATATGCAAGGTATGATGAAACAAATGCAAAAAATGCAAAAGAAAATGGCTGAGGCTCAAGAGGAACTGGCAACCCAACGCTTTGAAGCAGTTGCTGGCGGAGGAATGGTAAAGGTTATCGTCTCAGGACAAAAAGAAGTATTAGAGGTAGCTCTAGATTCAGCAGTAGTAGACCCTGATGATGTGGAAATGCTACAAGATTTAATCGTAATTGCTACAAATGAAGCAATGAAAAAAGCGGAAGAAACAGCTAATGCCACTATGGGTCAATTCACGAAAGGGTTGAACCTTCCTGGCATGTTCTAGGAGGAAAATAATGCATTATCCTGAACCGATATCAAAGCTAATAGAAAGCTTTATGAAATTGCCAGGAATCGGGCCGAAAACTGCGGCCCGTCTGGCATTTTTTGTGTTAACTATGAAGGAAGATACAGTACTAGACTTTGCAAAAGCACTAGTAGATGCCAAAAGAAACTTAAGCTATTGCTCTATTTGTGGACATATCACGGACATAGACCCTTGTCATATATGCCAAGACAAACAACGTGATGTATCAATGATTTGTGTAGTACAAGATACTAAAGACGTAATAGCAATGGAAAAAATGAGAGATTATAATGGTTTATACCATGTACTTCATGGAGCTATCTCTCCTATGGATGGAATAGGTCCAGAGGATATTAATGTTCCGTCTTTATTAAAAAGATTACAGGACACACAAGTAGAAGAACTGATTCTAGCAACCAACCCTACAATAGAAGGAGAAGCCACAGCTATGTATATATCTCGTCTTGTAAAACCTTCTGGTATCAAAACAACGAGAATTGCACACGGGTTACCTGTAGGAGGAGATTTAGAGTATGCAGATGAAGTTACTCTGTCTAAAGCTCTAGAAGGACGCCGGGAATTATAAGGAGAGTGTAGGGGTACATGTTTTTTAAAAAGGGAAAATTAAAAAAAGAATTTGATCAACAATTTGTAACCCTCATTAAAGCCACCAAAGAAGATTGGCAGCAAGCACAGCTAATAGAAGATTATTTGAATGACTATGATCTAAATGCGGTAGCCAAAAGAAAAATAGCAGAGAGTATACATTTCTATCTATATAAAGAAGCAAAGATTAGGAATGTGATTATAAAATAGAATATTAGTAGTACTAGCTTCATACAATAAGGATATTGATTTTATGGAGGGATTGTACATGAAGTTAACCATTATTGTGTGTTCGCTAGTATTATTGTTGTTTTTAGTATTCAAAAGCTCTTTCTCTAATTTATTTGAAAGTCTAAGTATATTTTTATTTCGTTTAGGGTTTTCTATATTATTATTGTTTGGAGTTCATTTATTACTTGGAATGGCAGGATATGTGGTTCCTATAAACCTCTTCACAGGAGCTGTAGTAGCAGTGTTGGGAGTACCAGGAGTAGCCTCTGTAGTGACTATTTCTATACTGCTATAAAAAAATATAAAAAAGTTATCAAAAAGTGTTGACTTATATTTAAAACGAGAGTAATATAGTAGAAGTCGCCAAGAGGTAAACAAGTTCGGCTGACACGATGAACATTGAAAACTGAACATGCAAAACGTTAAGACATATAGCATCAAACAACTTCGGTTGTATTG
>NZ_JACSQO010000001.1 GCF_014836595.1 Psychrobacillus faecigallinarum
ACGAATCAGGACTTCACTTTCTAATTGTCTAACCAGGTCAATACGCTCCTGGTTGAAAATAAATAATCCTTTCCTCCATGAATTAATATAAAGATCAACGTATTTTTGATGAATCAATATAGATCACTGACTTTTGGTTCGTCATTATCCTTCGAGTCTAAATCATTTTCCTTCTTGAGCGGTTCGGGAAGACCAGTGAATTTAATAGAATTTTCTAGAGCGATTAGTGTTTTTGTGAGCTTATTTAGCTCATTTAAAGCAGGATTTGCTTTGATAAATTCTTGGGAAGCGTTAACTGTTGTTACCATCACACCATCTTTATTTATGGATTGTTGCAACTTTCTAATTTGCTTTTCGATAGAGATGTAACGCTTAACCTTACTTATTTCCAACATATCAAATGGATCTACTCTCCCCAACATTTGCTTTTCTAAATCTGTGACTTTTACCATCCCACTCACTCAAACACCCCCCTCTATTTTTCAACCCCCTAATATAACGATGGATTTTTTAATTTTTTTGGACAGTAGATACCCCTTACCGTTGACAGTTCCCCCGACAATCCTGAAACCTTTTAGGGTGGGGGTACTCTACCATTGTTCATCATTCCATTTGTTTTCTTTCTTCACATAACGATTGTGTTTTATATTGTGACAACGTAAGCAAAGTGTCTCAAGGTTATCTATTGATAGACAAAGTTCCGGATAATCTTCCAGCTCTTTAATGTGATCCACATCTAATCTCTTTCGTTTGTCTGGCTCAGATTTATTTGTGAATACCTTCCCTTGTCGTTTACATCCCTGACATTCATTGTTGTCTCGTTTGCGTACTTCACTTCGAATATGCTTCCATTCTTTTGTGGAATAGAATGCTAGATGATTACCTGTATTGATGATAGCTATGAGCTCTTGTAAACGCTCTTGTAATATATCCAATGAATCATCCCTCCACAATCATATTCACTATTTAACCGATAGCTCGAAGATATTAAATCACCACCTTTTATGTATAATAAAAAGCCACGTCCATTTTGAACGTGACCTTAAATAATTAAGTTCATAAATTGTAAGTCATTGAATTAAACTAAACAATTTATTACCTATATAAATCTTCTATGAAACGATCGATCTTTGTTTTACAGCCAAACTTATCTAAATTATTTTCTATAGAACTCATGAGAGCAGGAGATACTTCTTTTACAGTTAATTTACCATCTAAATCTTCGGTAGAAAAAACATTTAATGATTCCAATACATATTGAGCTCCCTCTAAAAGAGTAGCAATAAATGAAGAAAATCCCTCCTTATCATTTACCCCTTCAGTATTATTAACAATCCAATTAGCATAGTGATAATAATTATAAGATAAATTTTTTTTATATTTTATATAAATATGATATAGCAGTTCACTTATTAAAGAATTATTTTTATCAATTTCTTGAATATATTTATTCCAATGCTCTTCAGACATAATCTCAAATGAATCTTCGAAAGGGCTTTTAAAATTTTGGGATTTCATGAATTCATTTAAAAAATCTTTATGTTTACCCATTTCTTCTTTTAATGAAGTATCAATTACACTAATGATTTCATTAACTTTAGATTCTAACTGTGTAAATAAAACATCGATCGAAGTATCCTCTATTTTCTTTGTAACCTCTTCAATTTTTTCAGCTGATTCACTCAATTTATTTGTCGTCATAAGAGTAGTAGAATTTTGTGCATATGTATAGACAATTGCTAGGATAGCTAGAATTATTGAAACAATTGTGCCTGTAAAGGTCCAATTATCGAGTACTAACGGATTATTTTTGCCATAGTCTGAAGACAATAGCCATAGTAAGAGTATTATTAATATCCAATAGAATAGATCCTTTTTTTCTATCCAATCTCGTTTATCTTTATTATTTTTGTTCAATTAGTTACCTCCATTCTTATCCTTCTTAAAAGTCACACCCGAATGGATGTGACCGTTATGAATTCCTTATTACTGAATCGGTAAATTTTCTAACAAACTCTTTAGCTTCCTGAAATATAGATTCTAATGACTCTTTACTTAAAACTAAATACTCATTCTTATCTTCAAATATTTTGTAAGTTTTTAAATCAACATTTTTACTCTTATTTACTTTACCACCATAATGGACAAGATCATTACGAATTTTGAATAGATTAATAAAATAATCCCAATTTAAATTTTCAATATTCTTAACACCCATTTCATCCCTCAAAATTTCCCTTGAAGATTCAAAAATACTCATTTTAGGAATTTGTTTGAATATAAAGTTGGGATTTTGACTTTGTATTCCTTTATTTTTAACTATATCTTCGATGTATGAACAAAGTGAAATAACCAAAGATGTTCTTAAAATTTTCGGGAAATCATCTTGTAATTTATTTTTTTCGCCAATATATTCTATATCTCTTAAAGTTAATCTCTGTGAATCTTCCTTAGTGCTAGTAAAAATTTCATACTCTTCATTTATTGAATCTAATTGTGTAGAAATATAATCCTCAGTAAGCAATAAGAATTCATGAAATTTATTTAAAAAAGAATTAATCTTCTCTGTTTCAGATAATTTCTTCAAGTAATCTTTGAGGTAATCAGGATTTTTCATCTTTTCAAAATGTGAAATTAAGCTTTGAATTCTTTCATTCCCTAAAACTTCCACCAATTTTTTTGCTGTTTCCAATTCATTGTATTCCATAAAAACAACCCCCTTATGTCTATTATCATAAATTAACTGGAAAGGATTGTCACTAAGTTAATTAAAAAAACACATAGACCAATTACCTAAGTGTTTTGCCTATGGGAGAAAATTTTAAAAGAACTTTATCAGGGTTCTTTATACTCCATCTAAAAGTCAGTTTTACAAAAGAAAAAAGCCACGTCCTTTTGGATGTGACCTTTTTACATTATTCTTTGAGTGAGTTCAAAGCTTTTCGATAATTTTATTCGTTATATTTTATTTGGATTTACGGTCTTATAGGACAAGGATACTTAGTGCATGTTGGTGGTTTAACCGTACCGCCACCTGGACCAGGATCATTCATCGCACTAGCTCCTGAACCAAAAGATAAAGTTAAAAGCATAAGAACTCCAGCAGCAACTGACAATATTGTCTTTTTCTTTTTCATAATCTCCATCCTCCATATATTACATAATTTGTGTTACATCTGTTATATTCTACTTTATTCGGTAAATTCCTTCTAAATTTTTAGAATTTTTATTTAAATCACAAAAGCACCTAGACAATTAAATCTAGATGCATTTTCAAAGGGAGAAAACTATTCAAGAACTTAAATCACGGTTCTTTATACTCTTACTATAATTGGTTTTTACAAGGGTTCATATTGCTTCTACACAACTTGACATTAAGTTAACCTTACTTCATGTGCATACTCTATCATCCTCATCATTTGAGCATGCTTGTTGTAGATATAGTTTGGGCTTTTATCTAATTCGTCTGCAATAGAAACTAATGTTTTGCCTTCCACATACTTTTTATAAAGAATATTGTTTTCTAAACCTCTGAATGTGCCAATTAGTTTTACAAGTCTTTCTAAATCAATTCTTTTGTATTCAAGCTCTGTTTTGATTGCTTCAATAGATTCTTCTAATTTCGCACCATTAGAATCAGCAGTTAATTTAACTCCTAATAAGTCGCCACTTGTCCATCGTTTTAACTCATTTTCAGAACGTTCAAGATTAAATTCTAAATAAGCAATTTCATCTTCAAGTTTCCGAAAGTCATTTAACCATTCATACATATGTTACACCTACCTTTTTGACGTTTTACTTATAAAAATGTATGAAATTATTTATTTTTGTTTAGAATGTAACCAGAGCCGAAAAGCAGTCCTAGGAAGCCTGTTGATTATGCCGATCTAGGCTCTTAAATAGTCATTTGTTTTTTTATTTAAAACGAGGTTGAACTCATGAAAGTATTTTTAATAATAGCTGCAATTACTCTTTTATACAGCACCTTTATTTATTATTTATTTGTAAAGGAATATCGCAATTAAGAGGTTGATACTGTCATCTGCCCTGTCACTTATTTTCACTATACATATGTTATAAGAGATCAGTGATACTGATTAAATTTTTCTTACCTTGATTCTCAGTAAAAAGGTCCTCTGATCCAAGGGTCCTTTTTATTTCACTAAAATCATATTTAATACATAATAATTTTCAATTTGTAAATACTATAGTTACAGCTGGGATATTTGTTTGCTTACAACTCCATTTCTGAATCCCAGTTGTTTTAAGGATCTTCTTAAGAAG
The DNA here is from genome assembly GCF_014836595.1 of Psychrobacillus faecigallinarum. GTDB lineage: Bacteria > Bacillota > Bacilli > Bacillales_A > Planococcaceae > Psychrobacillus > Psychrobacillus faecigallinarum. Next base: position 4,285 of record NZ_JACSQO010000001.1, read on the forward strand.
GTCCTTTTTCTATTGCGACGTACTATCTAGAACTGTGACCCACACAACAAATATAATACTTTCCATTTGTGTTATGCTCTTCTTAGAAAGGAGAGTTTCATAGTGGATTTATTTTACATTTTACCTATGCTTACATTTGTTGTTTACTTGGCCGTTTTTGCATTTATAATTTGGTTAGTTATATGGATAATTCAATCTCAAAAAGAACGCAATGTCTTACTTAAAGAAATTTCAAATAAACTGGACGTACTAGCGAATATTAAAAAGGAAGGGTAACAACTCTTTCTTTTTTCTTTTAGCAATTTGGTTTCTGTCCTTCACTTTGTGGTCGTAATGTCTATTATTCAGTTGTTGCATGTGGCCTACTTTTTCGCTTTGTATTTAGAATCAATCATTATTCTATTGTCCAGTCCATGTCTTTTGCCTGTAATCCCGCACTTTTCACACTTCATCGTGTCATATACACTTGAACCACGGACTATAGTAAGTAGATTTGTTTTAGTCCACTTGTGTTGAGTGTTTTTCTCGGATTCGTCTAGTACCGTAACTCCTACGAGTTCTCTTGGAGATTCATCAGCTCTTAGAGTCGCGTTAAAATTATCAATAGTGGCTTTTGCCCAATCAAAAGGATTAACACCATCAATAACGTATTCTTCCTTCCAAGTGATTTCTGAACCTACTTTTTTTACTTCAATTTCAATTTTCGCCAACTTTGATTTCCTCCTTGCGTCACTTTATTGTTCTAGTGTGTCTTACCGAATATTAGTAAACTTCATCAACACTTGGTAATTTCCATAGTCCTCTCTGATTTCACTTATTTGCTTCCAGCCGCGTTTTTCATTTTCTGCAATTGTTTTTTCTAACTCCCTGCGAGTATGTGCCTTTTCTATTTTTCGATTTCTGAATATCTGTTGCACTTAGACCACTCCTTAGAAGGCACCGGATTTTAAATAATGCTTTGCCTGATAATAAAAATGATGATAAATCCAGTTGCCCGTGAATTTTTTATCAAGATAAACGATTTCAAAATTGTATTTTGCTTTAAATGTATTTAATCGCCCGAGCAAAGCTAATGGATTGTACTTCGAACGATATTCACCTTTTAGCATTTTTTCATATCCGTTCAGGTCCTCCACAATCAAAGTAAAAGGAATATCTTTAGAACGAATCAATTCATTTTCAAATGCTGTTTGCGTATCCTTTTGTAAGTTGCCTGTGATTTCGTCCATATGTGCTTTACGTTCCACTCGACTACTTAAATAAATGTCTCGTGATAGTCCTAATTCTTCATTTCTAGGAATCATGCAACCATAATCGCCAGTAACTAATTTTTGAATTTTTACCGGTATTTCTTTTTGGTGCAAATAATCAAGGATATGACCATTTACATTCTCACGAGTATCTACAACAATCGTGAGTGTTTTAAGTATTTTATTTAACTCGGTATCTGTGTAATGATAGGAAATCATTTCATGCCCCTTTTCTTCGCATACATCACCGCACGCTTATATAATTCTTGTCCCAATTTTATAGATTCAGCATTCGCATATTGTCGAAAATCCTCATAAATATCATTCCAACCATCTTTAGCTAGCGAAGTCATCCATTCATCAAACATCATGAGCGAATCAATATCAGCACATAACCATTCATTCAGTTTTTCGTTATGCTGCCATCCACAGATATGATGGACCATCTTCATGAGTGTTATATTTTCATTGCTTTCAGATTTCCATGATTGAAACCATTTTTCGATTTCTAGGAAAATACTTTCAGCAGCCTTCATTGTTTCAGCTGGCACCAATTGATGTTTTTTCAATTCAATTTGTCCTGCTGAGTCTACTTTCATTTCAGCGCCACTTTTCCAAATGTCTGATAGAATTTTTAATACTTGCATATTAATCGCATCCCCAAATGTTCTAATTCACCTTTACTGTTTAACGTGGATCCATACCCAAACATTTTCATTTCTCTTCCGAACCAAATTTTAGACCGCGGTTTTTCATTTACTTTTTGGCAGTATATTAAATAATTTTCATACATCACTTTTTGCGATACTTTCGAATCCTCTTCTTTTACAATGCAAGTTCTTATAAATTCATCCACTTTTTTCACCTCGTTATTAAATAGTTATCGAACAGTTAACTAAAACACTCATAGTTAACGAAAGTTATTAAACGGAAACACGACTAAACCTTACAGTCACAATCGTTTGACGCATTTTTGTTATTATCGTTATCGGAAAAATCGTTTTAGGCTCTTAAGGGAGCTATTATTAGAAGTTAGTTTTATTACTTATTGTTTTTATTGATAACTTAAATAACAAAAATAAATATATAGTATATAGAAGTCTTGGTAATACTGACTTCTTCAAAAGTTATCGAAAGTTACTGAACGAATTTTTAGTTACTGAGTGAGCTTAAAAAAGCCCTCTGATTCATTTTCGATAACCCCTTTAGTAACTGGCGCACGTTCTTTTATGGTAATACCTGTTAAAAAAGCTTTATTTCCAGCGCCTTTTACTTTCCCAAAACCTTTCGTTTCCAACATTCGATAAAACGATCGGTTTCCTAAAACACGTTCACCCGATTTATAGCACCAACTGTCATATATGTTATATAATTCTTTCGCTTCGATTTTGATAGCTTCATTTTTGGGCTCATCAATATAGCAAGCTTCATTCAAGAAAGGAGCTAAAATATCCATGTCCTCCTTGTATTGACCAGTTGCATCCACCACTATTCTCGGTTCTTTTAATCCCGATCGCTGCCACTTTAAACAACCTTCAACCGCCCAATTCAATATCCCTGACATTTCCAATGACAACTTTTCTTCGAGTTTCTTATCTCGTTGATGTGGTTTCAGACTTAATGTGAATGGAATAATTTTTACTCGTCTCCAAATACCATCATCTACACCGCCAATTACTGGTTTATGATTAGTTGTGAAAAATACTTTAAACTCTGGAATAAACTCAAAATATTCTTGTCGTAAGAAACGTGCTAAAAGTGGCTCTCCACCTGTAATAGTTTTAACAAGAGACTCCTGTAATTTTTCTCCTTCTTCTGACTCGACTGCTGACACAAATCTTGCACTGGCTAGTCTTGCAATGTCATTATTTGCTCCTTCGTTCTTCTTTTTGATAAAAGTATCTGACTTAGTTTGAAGTCCATAATCACCCATGAGCGCTTTGATGATATTAATAAATGTCGATTTACCATTACTACCACCACCTACAAGGAAATACATACCTTGCTCACTGATATCACCAGTCATGCTGTAGCCAACTAAACGCTGCATGTAATCAATAAGATCATTGTCACCTTTAAAAATTTGTTGAAGGAAATTTAACCAAACAGGGCATTTTGCATTTTCATTAAATTCTACATTTGATAATTTTGATAATCGCAAATCTCTGTCATGTGGCTGCAACTTTCCATCTTTTAAATTCAGAACACCATTGGCACAGTTGAATAAAAATTTATGGCGGTCAAATTCTTCACGTTCAGCTGGAACTAATGGCATTAAATCCTTGATACTATTCATACGTATATTTCGTTTGCCACATTTACGAGCCCACGAACGTTCTATTTCATCCTCTGATTTTTCTAATTCACGCAAAACCTTATTTGCAATACGTTCAATTTGAAGCTTATTATCAACCTTCCACCGTTTGCCGTCCCATAGCATCCAACCCATTTCAGAAACGTATCGAATCGCATGGCCATACTCATAAGCGATCCGTTCTGCATTACCTAATTCATTAAGACGGAATTTCTTTTTTGGCTTTTCCCCTTCATCAACCGCTACAGCTTCAACGTTTGAAGCCACATCAAATTCTGCATATTCTTTCTCGTGTTTGCGGTCCAAAATAGTTGTTGTGGTTGATGAAATAGCCGTTGCAATTGTTCTTTCACCGTATGTTTCACCTGTATCACTAAAATGGATTCTGTCCCATTTATCACGCATAAGAGACGTTTCACGAAACATGCTATCCATTCGTGATGCACTTTTACCTGTCCAAAAAGCAAGATGATTTGCTAATGCTAAATCACTCCCTGAATGGTCGTCTTTTAGTAAATTACCGTTATACAATGAACGGATTTCATCACCATTTTTGCTACGGAACATTCGCTCCCACAGAGCATCGTTCGAAATTTTGATTTCATCCTTTTCAAAGTCTGCTAGATTAACTCTTCCTTGCACATCGCTGTCATCAAAATATTTTTCAAATACCTCGGCTAGCTCTTCTGTTCTGTCGTAAATCCCATTGGCATTTTCACGGTTTCCTGTCATCGTGAAGTAACGTCCGTATTGATAAATTTCTAAACCATGTTTTGCACTTTTACGTCCAGTTCCCACTACTGATTGTGGAAGGTTGCCCTTGATAATGATGTGAATGCCTGTTCCGCTGACACTAAATTCTGTATAACTGTCTAATGTATCTATAATTCCCTGGGCAAAAGTATTAATTATAGGATTAACCTTTTCAGTTTCATCAGCGCTGTATGAAACACATTGATCAATATCAATACCGATAAAATTGTCTTGTCTACTGAATACAAAGCCTATGCCATCAGCATCTGATTCTGTGTAAAACTTAGCTGCAGTTGCAAATGTCGACCATGTCCGACGATCGTTTGAACGTGCTTCATTCCCATCTATTTGATATGGAATTTTTGTATAACGTCCGCCTTTTTCTTCCGCCTTCCACAATATCCATTGGGGTAATAACCTAAGTTCGGATGGTATTTCATTAAAATTGTATGGATTTTCTTTCATGTTACTCACCTACTTCTCTACTACTTCAAAAGCAATTGCCTTAACTACAACAGAATTTTTAAAGAATCTTTGAGCACGTTTAGCACTTGTTAAATTATCATGAGCTTTAATTGAAGGACGTGTACTACTTCCTCCTCCCATTGGGAAATTAATGACTTCACCTTCACTATTTACATTGGCCACTAAGAAAACTTCATTTGTTTTAGAATTACAATTAAGCATTATTCGACCACCATCTTTCTTGAGTAATAATTTTGAGTGCTTGTAAGCAGCGTTCACGCTGAAACATACCAAAATGGCATTCGCTTTGTGGTATATCCATTTGTTGTGCTAATGATTGATATAAACCACCGCGGCTTTTGACCTTTTCATATCTCCATAATTTATCGAATATGTCATGGCAGGCTTTACGTAATATTTGAACATCTTTTGTCGCTAGTGTTCCAAGTGGTTTACCGCTGTCATGTGTACCAACATTCGCTTTACAATCGTGACAGTAATAACATTTGCCATTACCATATTCACGACCATATATGATAGAATTGCTTTCTTTCTTCACCTTATTTGAGCCACAGTTATGGCAAATTTCTATTGCACTCATGGTTTTTCACCTCATTTTGGGTATAAAAAAGAGAAGTCCAGAAAAGGACCTCTCTATTAAATTTTCATTAGAATGGTAGCTGATCGTCACCTACAGTAACAGGGGCATGTGTTTGTTGTGGTGGATTCACATTAGAAGCCTTGTAACTGGATGCTTTAGGAAATTCACGACCATCATCTTGTTTCTTTTGTGTTACATAGATAACTAAAGTTTTCCCTATAACATCTTTAGCCATTTGCTCAACACTTGCAGGTGCATAATTGTCAGGCATTCCGCATGCTTTGAAAAATGATTTAGCGATTCCTTTTGCAGTTGGGTGTTCAAAAGTAAATGTATTGTATTGAATTTTTGCTCCTTGATGATTCTGTGGCACATCTGAACGGATTTCAAAATCAACTTCCAATTTTGGTTTACCACTACTTTTTGCAACACTTCCAATTGCATTTAAAACAGTTACTTCATATTCACCTTTCTCAATTGGACTAAATCCTTTTACTTCTTCAACTTCATCCATTTTAAAAAACGACATTATTTTTTCTCTCCTTTTTCTTCTTTAATTGTGGAAGGCACATGACCAACCTTGAAAATATCTTCTTGAGCACATGCTTTGCGACTATCTAATTGATTTTTAGCAAATAAATAATCAGTTGGCTCTAACAAGAAACCCCTTTTTTGCGTTTCCGGATTAATGACCAACTTACCAACTACATGACATAAACCCATAAAATTATTTAGGATTTTATCACGCATGTCTGGGTAAGCTCTGTTTACAGCTTGTCCAGATGGTAGCTCCCATTTATCTGTTGTTTCCCAAGCAGTAAATACAACACGCTTTCCTAACGTTTGAATAAAACGAACGCTATCGATAATGAAAAAATCAATTTGTTGATAGTTTGCCATTGAAGGAACACGGTTATTTTTCCCGTCGCGTCCTAAATTGGCAAGCATGGATCTAGTAAGCTCTGAAATATTATCGAATACGAGATTGTCATATTTAGATAAATCAGCTCGTCCTAAATCTCTCATTAATGCATTCCACTCTTCCCAAGCCTGGTGGGAGTTGAATTCCACAATATCTATGTTCTCCTGACCTTTTAATACACTGTGTGTTTTATCTAAAGGGATATACAATGTTTTACCTTCTAAATACTTGATGGTGCTAGTTTTCCCCATACCAGGTGGACTGTATATAAGAAAAGTTGATGAATCTGTTTTAATATCTTTTGCATTTGAAATGTTCATGCCTTCTCCTCTTTTCTATTAAAATGGTGCCCCATCATCAGTTTGTTCTTCCACACTCTCATTTGATTCCACTTCATCAATTGTCAATTGACCTTCTGCAGCATCATCTTGTGGACGGCTCTCCATTACTTCTTTTGGAGTTTGATAAGCGTATGTTAAATCGATTAAGAAATACTGACCATACTTGTTATATTTCTCAGTGATTTTGTGCATTTGAAGGTTTTCATTTTCTTTAGCAGCTGATACAATCTCCTCTGCTTGCTCACGAGTATCAGCGTAATGTTGTTCCTTTTGGTTTAGTTGAACTTTTGACATTTGAATATCCCCTTTTATTTAATTTGTAATGATTTATTTACAACCAATTTTACGCCTGGAATTTCAGATTCTTTTAATCGTTTCGCTAGTTCAGCTTTACTGATGGTACGTTCAATCTTAATGAATTCCTTTGGAATTAATGATTCATCTAGAATGTGGACAGATGGAGCGTTATTACGGAATTTAATATTAAATTTTTCTGTTTTGACTTCATCCCGATTACTTAATTTCATGGTTTCTTCTATCGCTTGCTTCATGCGATTAATACCTTTTTTAGCAATAGCTTTGCGTTCTTTAAAACGTTTTTCTTCTGTATCATAAGCAATCACATCAGCTTCAAGATTTCGAATAACCATTACATAAGCTTCAAGCTTTTCTTCGATAGCACCTTCGATAGATTCTAGAGTTTCCTCCAGTCCACCGGCACCATCCACAATCATTTGCTGTATCTGTGCATACGATCCTTGTAATTCATAAAGAGTAGGCATGGTTTTCCTCCTGTGATATAATGTTCTCGAATATAGTAAAGATAAGGACCTCTCGGCAAAGGGGTCTTTTTTATTTGTCCCAGTTAATAACTAGATAACGTTCGAAGTAATTAGTAATTAAACCCTTTTTCTCAACCTCCTCAAACTCACAACTGTAACCAGCTGCTTTCAAAGCTTTTCGTACAACTTTCAAGGCCCTAATGTCCTCCCCTGGATATACCTTGTGTCGATATCCCGTGTAACCTTCCAATGCAGAATCTTCAATTGATCGAATAAACCTTTTTAATATCGGTCCGTTAAGAATCTCTTGTTCAAAATCTCTAGTCCCCTTTTCGGATATTTCCGCTAGAAACTGTGGTGTTGGAATATTTATATCCATGATTTCACTTACCTTTCGTTTGTGTTTTGACAAATGCTTGATGTATTAACATGAAACGTTCAATAGATGGTCTAGACAACCATTCTTTAGCTGTTGTTTTCACTTACTCGCCTCCCTTCGTTATTTTGCTACGTAAGCTCGAGCACCTAATCTCTCAATCAAGTAATCTTCCACATTCTCTTCATAGATAATGTCATCATCTATTTGAAAATAACGGTCACCAGTTTGAAGTTCGGTACCTGAGAAATCCTCAATGGGATGGTCTTCTTTTTCAAAGTCCAAATGTTCCTTTGTCGGGTATCCTGTAAGCATTGTTCTTTCAATCTGTGGATGGTCCATTCATTTCACCAACCTTTATAAAGTAGACAATGGAATAAATAACTGGTTCATATCCATGTGCTCTTCGAAATTCCGTTAGTGCTTCATCAACCATAAATCCTTCAGTGGCTATTCTCCATTTTTGACCCATGGATGATGTCACTTCCCAAATATATTCTTTCATGCCTTGCTCCTTTCAAAATTTTATTATTTACCAATCAATTACAATTTTTTCTGTTAAAATATTTTTAGAAAGGTAGGTGATACATATGTTTAAAGCAAATAAAGAATATGCAATGAAGACAGCTGTCGAACTAGCTAAGGTTAACTTAGAATCTACTAAAGAATGGGTTCACCCAGAAAACGTCAATTATTTTATTGAAGAAGTCTATCTTCGTCTTACTGGTGAAAAAGAAACTGAAGAATAATTTCTAAAGTACACTTCGGCAACTTTCGGAAGAGCCTCAATCTCTTCGGGAGTTGCTAAGTCATTTTTATTTACGGTTCGTATTATCCAATCTGCTAAGGTATTTAATACTTTTTTTTGTTGTTCCCCACTCGTTGTTCCAGCAACTTGTGGGGATTTTTCTTCCACTCTTCCTAATGAGGACTTCCCCGCTTCAAAACCTTCAGCATATCCTTCTGCTTTAATTTCCTTAACTAATTCAAATAGCAAATTACGATTCTTTTCACTTAACCCCTTAATAGTACTCATTGGTTTACTCCTTTCGATTTCTTTATTGCATTACTAATCAACACAAGACGTTGTTCGATTGGCATTGCTAACCATTCAATTGGTTTGATTTTCATTGTTTTCTCCCTTCAAAGATAGATTGCTAGTTTTGAGTTAGGAATTATTACCAACAAACCATTTTTCAATAGTTTCTCTATGGAATAAAACACGTCCACGAATCTTTTTATGTGGAATTTCTCCTAAACGAGCCATTGTGTAGATAGTTCCAGTAGAAACACCAATTAATTCTGCAACCTCGTTCACTGTTAATGTGATTTTTTCCAATCTAACACCTCCTAGTTATGATTTAAAATCATGGTGAGACTATGAAATGTCACGTAATCCTAGAATATCATCTGCACTTACACCGAAATACTTACAAAGCTTAATTAAATAAGGCATAGAAATAGTATTAATATCTTTTTCCCATAAACTAATACTAGTTTGAGACGAGCCGATTTTTTCAGCGAGTTGCTTTTGTGTCATTTTTCCATGACGCGCTCGCAATTCGGCAATATTCAACATAATAATCACCTCCTTTGTCACTTTATGTAATAAACTATACAAGATTTTAAATCATATATCAAGAGTTTTATATGATTTATAATCTTATTTTTATAAAATAATATTAAGTTACTATAGAATATTATTGATTTTAAATCACATATTAAATATAATTAATACAAGAAAGGAGGTAAAAATCATGAGAACGACAGGTGAAATCATTAAAGAGCTAAGAGAAGCACACGGTTTATCCAAACAACGGCTCGCTGAATTACTAGATTTAAAATCATACACCACTGTTTCAAAATGGGAAGTCAATGAAAATCATCCTAGAGGAAAAGAAATTAAGATGCTTTGTACTTTGTTTAATATCTCAGCAGATTATTTACTTGGCTTAAAGGATGAGAATGTAATACCTTTGTTTAACTATAAGTATATTCCTAGTTCAATCTCTGCTGGATTACCTATAACAGTCGATACTGTAGCGGATTATGAATGTGAAAGAATTGCGTTACCGGATAATGTGATGGGGAAATGGGCTAGAAATAAGGATGTATTCTTCCTAAAGGTTAACGGTGATTCTATGAATAAGATCTTTCCGAACGATGCTTTAATTGGTATTAAAATGATTTCCTTGTCTGAGTTGAATGACAAAGACATTGTTGTCTTTAATTACGACAATGAGTATTCCGTAAAAAGATTTATGAAAAATGAAAGAGCAAACAAATTGATCTTCAGACCGGAATCAAATGATGAAACATTTACAGACATTGTAATTGAAGAAGAGCAAAAGGATTTGGTTCAGATTGTAGGCAAGGTTGTAGTATATATAGTAACAGCATAATAAATTTCTAACGTTAGCAATTTAACAGTATAAGAGTAGCTCATTTGCTGCTCTTTTCTTATACCATCGAAAGGAGAAATACCATGGCTAATATTGAAAAGCGTGGAGAAAATTCATATCGTTTTACAGTGTACTTGCCAAAAAATGCCGATGGAAAGTATCCGAAAAAAAGAAAGGCAATTACTGTGGAAGGAAAATACACGCCCAAGCAACTAAAGGAGTATTTAGATCGTGAATATCTAAAATTCAAAGATGAAGTGCTATCTGGGAGCTATGTATTACCAGAAAAAATGTTATTTTCAGCATTTGCTAATGAGTGGCTAGAAAAATTTGCAAGGAAAGAACTTTCCAGCACGACTTTTGTTAATTATGAATCAAAGTTAATGACTAACATCTTACCTGTAATTGGTCATGTGCGAATGGATGAAATCAACACAATGATGTTGCAATCACTTATGGATGGATTGAGAAGAAAAGATGGTAGTGCCGTAGAACTCTCTTTTTACACGAAGTTTGATGTCTATAGAACATTACGAAGTATTTTTAAATATGCAGTCCAATGGAAGGTCCTTGTGAAAAATCCTTTAGAAGGAGTTACCAAACCTAAGAATAGAAACAAAAAAGAAGTTAGTGCATATGACGAAGAAGAAGTTGCGGTTATATTTAAGGCTTTGAATGACGAACTTTTTAAGTGGCGGATATTTGCTATGCTTGCGATTACTGCCGGTATTAGACGTGGAGAAAACTTAGCGCTTGAATGGTCAGATATTGATTTCGAGAATAGTCGAATAGATATACATCAAAGTATAGTATCAGCCGATGGAAAAACAGAAATAAAAGACACTAAAACTGATTCTTCTAATCGTCTTGTATCGCTCCCAACATCTGTTGTAGAAGAGCTGAGAAAATATCGTGTTTATTGGGCACAAGAAAAGTTAAAAGCAAAAAATTGGACGGAAACAGAACGTGAATGGTTATTCCATCAACGAAACGGAACTTATGTGCATCCTTCTTCTGCAACTCACTGGTGGAACAAATTCGCTAAAAAATTGAGCATACGTTATATTCGCCTGCATGATCTCCGTCATACTTCAGCCAGTCTTTTAATTGCACAAGGTGTACATGCTAAAATAATATCAGAACGACTTGGACATGCTAATATTAAAATCACCATGGACACATACGGCCATGCTTTACGTTCTGCCGATCAAGCTGCCGCAGATACCTTTGAAAGTCTTTTTCAACCTAAATCCATTAATAAATGATTGGGGTTAAATTGGGGTTAAAATTGGGATTAAACAATGATAATTAATATAAATGATGATAATTAACACCACAATAAAAGCCTCTCTTACAACATTCCTTTACTATTAATCCACTTCGACAAGGTGGGGGTCGCTGGTTCGAGACCAGTCGGGACCATCCTATTCAAAAGCCTAATTAACGTTGATTTATCAATGTTTATAGGCTTTTTCTTTGTTCAGATTTCCTATACATATGCCTCAAATTTTAAAGTTTGTCCGCAATTTGTCCGCAGGATTTTACTGTATTAGTTTGTTTGACTTTGAATAGTCTGATGAAACGTATCAGCAATGTCATTGTCAGTATTTGGTAATAAATGTGCATAGAATTCTAATGTTATCTTCGGATTTGCATGACCCAATCGCTTAGAAATTTTAACGATATCTATACCGGTAGAAATAAGAATGGATGCATGTGTGTGTCGAATATCGTGGAAACGAATGTTTGGTACCTTGGCGGTCTTGACAATACGTTTCATTACTCGAACAACATTGCGCGGATCTTGTGGGCTCCCTGTACTTGTGCAAATGACTAGGTCTTTATCTGCAAATAAAGTTCCCACCTTTTCCTTCCATTCTTCTATTCGTTTTTTTTGCAAAAATAATTCATTGACAATAAACTCTGGAATAGGGATTTGTCTCTTGGAATTTTTCGTTTTCAATGAGGTGAAAACATAACCCTTTTTAGGGACATGTGCTAATGATCTTTTCACATGAATTACTTTTTGTTCCAAGTCTATATCACTCCAATACAGCCCTAATATCTCTCCTCTCCGCATGCCAGTATAGATGGCAAGTAAAAAAGTTAAATAGTGTCGCTCTTCTTTACACTGACCAAGAAACTCCTGTATATCTTTAAGTGACCATATAGACATTTCTTCGTATTTCACTGATGGCGGATCTGCATCCCCCACTGGATTGAATATTATTTTCTTCCATTTAACTGCTTGGCTGAACGCTTGATATAATAGTTGATGCATTTTCCGAATGTAACTCGTACTATAGTTTTCTTGTAACTTTTGATTATAAAACAAATCAATATCCGATGTAGTAACTTTAGCTATTTCTTTATTTGCAAACAAATTCTTTTTTAAGAGGTGTTTCTCTAAAATGTACCTACTGTTCATCGCGGATGTTTGTTTAATTCTATTACTGTAATGGTCGTTGAACCATTTTAAAATATAATCTGAAAAGATTTCTTTACTAAGCTCTATATATCGATTTTCATCTAACGATAATTCAATTTTCCTTGCAGCTGCCTCAGCATCTTTCTTTTTAATAAATCCGCCTTTACTTATCTGTTTACGCTTCCCTGTTAAGGGGTCACTACCTATATCAATAGCATAAGAATAGGTTTTGCCTCTTTTTCTAATGTGCGCCAATTATTACTTACCTCCAAATCAATTTTGCACAATAAAAAGTAAACAAGTGGTCTAATACCAACTTGTTCACTTTCTTCTATTTTTATAAGGATTCTTCACCACAAATATTTAATTTTTTTGTTTAGTTTTTAACCAATCAAAAAACGATGTAAATGCTTATGTTTCATCTGGTTTTGTTAGTTTCTTAAACATTTATAACAATATGATTCACAGTTACTAACGCATTCATTTAATACATCAAATGTTTTCTCGATAATTTCATCAATGCGGTTGCCCGCTTCGTATGAATACCCAGCACCAGTACGATATTGCTCGTAATCCTCGTCTGTAGCGGTTACTTTGCTTTCTAATACCTCAAATGCTTCCCTTTGTTTTGCCGTTTTTCCTCGTCTGTACCAGTAGCGAAGTTTGCCGCTGTTCTATAGCGTTGAATGTCTCCGTAAATTTATTCCTCGAATGTTTGTAAGTTTGTCATTTCATAATCCCCTCTATAGTTAGTTTTGGAAATAAAAAAGAACGTCCGTCATGGGCGTTCTTAAATACGTTATTTTGGGTGTGCTCTCTTTTATTTATTAGGCAAGTTTTATTTATTCAACAAATCTTATGTTTTCCTATTTTCTTTTTCAGCCCATTTTATCAATTTCATGATAATCATAATAACAAACAAGAACATCACTAATGAAACTATCAGAGTAATAAAAAATCCGTTTCCCACGGTTGAAAAAAATATAAAGATAATAGCAAAGAGAATAATAAAACCCCACATTTTTTGCTCATCTTTTGACACATTTCTAGTACTTCTCCATCCTGCCATAAGTGTAAGCACGCCCTCAACATTATTTTTAAATATAATTATAGCAGTAGTTATACTAAATATCAGAAAAAATAGTCCAACATTAATGATATTTGATATTCACGTTATTTAGCCGTACCTCTCAGATATTCTTCTACTTCTTCTTCAGTAAGCCAACGTGCAGGCACTCGGTAGCCGATCTCCTACTGCTTTGTAAATGCGTAACCACTTTCATAAAGCACTACATTTATCTTCTTTGTATTAAAATGTCTTTGTTCACTTATAGCTCTAAACTTGCCGATATTGTAGCGAATCAGTAGCCTACGTAGTGTAATTCGATAAGGGAGTCGATTCACTCTTTCTCTTCCGTTTTCTTATTCGGCACCTCCTAGTCAGCGTTAAAGATTCGCTTTTTGTTTTGCGAATTAGGCACTCTCCCTCAAAATCATAAGGGTTAGTAAGTCATTTGACCTTAAAGTTAAATATAAACATATAAAAAGGACAGCAGGTTTAAATCTACTGTCCTCCACTATTAATCGTAATAGCCCTCTCTAAAAACAATTACACTTTCAACAAGACTATCTTCAGAATCCTCAAGTTCAGGAACAAAAAGTCCAATACCTAGTGTGAAAGATAATAAGCCTGTTTCATCCAATTCAATATCACTATCTTGTGAAACAATAGTTGACTTCAGTTCTCTAAAAGGTCTTCCAATCATGTGTTTATGTGTAAATTTAGGGTCTGCTGGTAGTGCCATTTCAATTGCTTCACACGTATCGTTACTATCGTAATATATGTGTATTCCATGGTCATTAAATGCATCTGTAAAAGTATCAGACATAGGCGTTTTTTTAAATTCTACTACATTTCCTCCTAAAACATTTCTAACCTCATCTCTTGTCATGCCAAAACTAATTGGACCTACTCCCTTATTAGGAGTTATTATAAGTTCATTCATTTTTTACCCCACCCCTAGATTTGTTTAATCTTTTAGTATATTCTAACATTTGTCTAATACCTTCATCATATTTATTTCCAAACTTATTTCTTAAATCATTAATGTCCATATTTTGAGCCTCATTTAATTTCCCTTGTTCTATTAAAGATTTTTGCTGTGCTCTATATGCTCTTGCTTCTCTTGAGTTACCCCAACTCGCTGTTTGTCTATGGTCTATGGTTTCCATTCTTACACCAGGACCATTACCTCTACTTATCGGACTAACAGAATTAGCTGGCATATGATGGACTTCTCCACCATTACTTGGAACATCCTTATATGCACCTCCTGAAGGAACATCTTTAGGATTTCCAGCCTCTTTGCTACCCTTCACACTATCCTTAGACTTGTTTTTAAATAGTTTGGACCCCGAGGAAAAAGCTAGCTTGACCCCTTTTTTGACAATCGCGTGCGGTCTTAGATAATCAACAAATGCAAGTTTTGTACCCTCAAAGTACCCATCGAGCTCGCGAAAACCACCATCATCGAATTCCTCATCTACTTTGTCGACCACTTCATATTGAATTGGATTTATTGTCCCGAGCTGGTATTCTTTTACTATTAGACCATTTTCGTACAGATGGAAACTTAATAGGGTAAAGCTTCCATAGGCATCTCTCTTGATTGTTTTGGTCTTTTTACCCTCGAGTGCACGAAAAGTTCCCGGGGTAATTTCTGTACCAATCAGCTGTTCCTGTTCTTTTATCCATAAGTCATTTGGATTTAAATATACTTTTGGGAACAATGCTGTTCTTATCTCACTTCTAAACGTAATTACATTCCATTGACTTGGCAAGAAGTTTATATCCTTGACCCCTGCTTGGAATAGACCAGAGATTTCTGTCAACCACGTGTCCATCATCTGCAAATCTTGTTCAATTGGATTCAGTGCGTATGTCTGGGTAGCATCGAATTCATAAAGTTGGTTTAAAGTATCATCACGTTTTCTCTTAGAACTAATCACTCCCTCTTGCACTCCGCTATCGTCTAAATGAGGCAGGGCAACAATATCACTCACTTGATCCATGATACTATTTGCCTCATCTGTTAATCTAGCAGTGAGTTTGCTAATAAGCGTAACTCCCTGTTCTAGCTCTCCTCTAGGAAATTTTCGAGTATGTAACCAGAGGAATCAGGTTCCAGTGAATGAAGTGCTGCCTCCATCTGGCTAAGGACTTGTTTAAACTGTTCAGAAAACGACTGGAAAAAATACAGAAGTGGTAAATGGCATTCCTGATAAAAAGAGCGTATGGCATTACCCCCTGCTCCCTTTAATTGTTCCTCCATCTGAACTAGACCCTTCACTGCATCGTTGATAGCTTCCATTTCACTGCTCAGCCTGTCTAACATAATAATGTTGCTCTGCAACCCTTCTCGAAATAAATCTACATCCAATACTTTCATAGATTTTGCCTCATTGAGCATCTACAAATAGCCACTTTACAATATTCTTTATTATACAATAATACCTCACAAGTGAACATTCTTCTCCCCCTCGCAAACTATCAATAGTTATAATATTCCATTTTCTAGCAAAAAGGTAAAGGTAGAAGTTAAAACAATCGCGAAAATAATCCTTAAGTATTAGTATACCTACAAAATCCTGATACTCTTTCACCATTAACTAAAGAAAATAGTAATTAAAGAGTTTGCGATGTATATAAATTTTCATTACTATTGTCATTAATAAATTTACTTTTAATAAAGTACTTTATATTTATAGAATGTCGATTCTAATGAATGTATGTTGTTATATACTTAGAGAGTATTTTATAAGATAACACATTCTAACTGTGTAACAATTAAATCATTTTAACGATTAGTCATTACCGAACCTGTAGTAGCCTCTTTCATTAAAAGAGTAATACAGACCACCTGTTTACTCTTTTGTCCGCATAATTAATTTTCCGTACCGTTTTTATTTTGCTGAAATGATTTACTCAACGACCTTGGGACTTGACCACTATGGAGTAGATATCGAAAAGATTGCTCTCTATAATAAATCTTTATAAAAATCGAAGTGTTTCAAAGGATTCATTCCAGGCTTATTGTTTCTTGATATTTGGATTAGGATGTGGCATTTCGAAATTTTTTGTACCTGTAACCGCAAATGAGCCAGGTACTTTCCAAGATTTTGTGGCGGCAACTCCTCAAGGAATTTTACTCGTACCCTTGGAGAAGCCTTAACCAGTATTGCTTGTACAAATTATATGGAGAGTCTAGTGCTTTTTCACGTCGTATACGTACACCATCCCAAAAGCCTTCAGCAATGCCTTTTTTCAAACTGTGGTAGGATTTTACGAATAGATTTTGATCAATATCTTCTATTTATTTATATGAATAGTTGATTCAGATTTTACTTTCCAACACAAAATTACTTTTAAGTAGTATCAAATGTTCTTTAGAAATCCTAGGTTAATTCAATCAACTATTTTTCCAAGCATTTTTACCCCGAAAGCCTAGATAGTTTTACATTTTGGAAATAATATTAACTGAAACCAAATTTCTATTTATATCTAATGTATGGTGTTATACAAATAAATACTAACGTAAGACTGAAGACAAAGATTTATAATTTGCCCCTGGACTGAAGAAAATAAAATTAGATAAAAAATCATCTTACCTAATATAGTCTCTAAGAGGTAAGATGATTTTTAACATTATTATACAGTATTATATATTCAAACTATGTTTCACTTTAACCAATAAATCTGTTAACTGAGTATTTGCTGGATTTTTTCCCACTTCTTTTTTTACATTTTCTTCCAAATAATAATAAAACGTTTTAAAATCTAAATAAGCCATTTGTTCAATTTCAACCGCTGGATAACCTATTTCTATCAAAACATGTTTTTCGTCTAAAGGTCTAGGTAGTTGTGCAATATCATATTCATCTAAATCAGATTGAAAAAAAGCAAATACTATCTCTTGTCCATAACCTTCTCTTTCGGCAAAGCTTTCTAATGCCTTTTCTAGATACTTTCCATTTATGAAATCAAAATATGTTAACATTAATTTATCAATTTCAGCTTTACTTTCATTTACATGATTTTCTCTACACATTTTCGTACTCCAATCAAATAATATTTTTAGTTAATCAATAACGGGGAAAAAGTTTGTTATTTCACCAGCCTCATTAAGATACCCTCTATATTTTAAACCGTTTGAAGCAGTTCCCTCCACAAGTCTCCCATTTACTTGTCCGTTCTGCATCGCTTCCTGGCCCCATTGATAAATTTTCTCATCACTAATCTTAGAGGGGTCATAGACTGTTTTAGGTTCCTTAATATTTTTATACGATACTGGTTCGGCAATATTACCCGAAATATCTTTTCTAGGTATTTTATACTCAACCTCAAAAATACCTTCAATTGTTGGATGTGCTTTTTTAGATACAATTAAATCATCTGGTTTAAAACCTTGATTTTTCAAAGCTTTATTAAATTCATCCATATTATGGCCACCAACAACACCTTTTTTTGTATTCACATTTTCAACATTTTTTAGATGATTCTTTGCATTGTCAACAAAATTAAACTTATTAGTCTCACCTACAATTGCATTTTCAGATAAGTTTTTACCTTCATCTCTTACCTTACCATTCACTGTAGCATTCCCAGGTGTCTTAACAGGGGACGCCGTGGATGTTGCCCATTTGAGTCCAAGTAAGCTTCCTACAAATCCAAAGCTATTTTGCCAATGTTCTTTGGACAAAGGTTCATCTGGAAAAATTGCTTCTTTTACCATTCCACTAAAACCAAATGTAGCATAATTTAATAAATCAAGTTTCGAGTCGAACATCTTGGCACTTCTTTCATTCGCTCCTGACAAAATTCCATCTGAAACCCCAAAAGTCCAAAAGTTTACAAAATCATATGGAGAATCTAGCGCCTTATCACGTCTTATACCTACCCCATTCCAAAAGTCTTCAGCAATGCCCTTGAAACTGTGGAAGGATTTTACGAATAGATTTTGATCAATATTTTCTTGTTCCGTCCCATTGCCCTCTGGTCTAGCACATGATAAGGCAATCATATCAGTTGCCACAAAAGGATGGTGGATGTTAATTAAACCACCATAGCCAAATCGTATGGGACCATTACCAGCTATAAATGCCTGGAGCATAGTGGTCAACTGATTTTCTCTATTTAACATGGAGGAAAGTTGAGAAATTGGAGATGTACGATAAGCCAATTCTGTCTTCAAATTATTTTTAGCAGTCAATGTTCCCCAGTTATCTGCTTGGAAATGAACATCCGTTAGGCCACTTTTAAACATTCCTTCTATATCAGAGAGCCATATTCCCATTGTCCGAATATCCTGTTCCATGGTGTTTAAAGCAGTCGTCTGTGTTGCATCAAATTCATACAGTTGCGAGAGGGTATCATCACGTTTTCTCTTAGAACTAATAACTCCCTCCTGCACTGCACTATCATCTAGATGGGGTAGTGCTACAATGTCACTCACCTGATCCATGATGCTATTTGTTTCGTCTGTTAGACTAGCGGTAAGTTGGCCAATAAGTGTCAATCCCTGCTCCAGTTCTCCCTCTAAAAATTCTTCTAATATGTAACCTGATAGGTCTGGTTCAAGAGAGTTAAGAGCTTTGCCAATTTGATAAAGCACTTGTTGAGCATCGAAGGAAAACAATTGAAAAAACTGAAGAAATGGTAAATGACATTCCTCATAAAAGGAGCGAATGGCACCTGCTCCTTCTCCTTTTAATTGTTCCTTCATCTGAACTAGTCCTTCGACTCCACGTTGGATTGTTTTTATTTCAGTATTTAATCTTTCTAGCATTGTAATGTTTCGCTGTAGCCCATCTTGTAATAAGTCTACATCCAATACCTTCATAGGTTTGTCCTCATCACATGTTTAGAAAAACTCATTTCATTATATCCTTTAGTATACAATAATGCCCCATAGGTGAACATTCTTCTCCCCCTCTAGCAAACTATCAATAGTTATAATATTCCATTTTCGCACGAAGAGGTAAAGGGATAAGTTAAAATAATCGCGAAATTAAACCTTACGTATTAGTATACATAAAATATCCTGATACTCTTTCACTACTGACGAAATAAAACAACGGTTAAATAGCTAGAGACGAATATAAAATTTCATTACTAATATCATTACTAAATCGTCTTTGATTGAGGGTACTTTCTATTTATAAAATGTTGGAGTCTAATGAATGTATTAGGGCTTTACATATTTTACTTAACTAATATGTAATGTTCTTTTTTTCTAATCATTGATGCTACTGATTATCGGTAAAATATCAAAATAAGCCTATATTAAAGTAATTCTACTCCAATTTGTTTATGTAATTTAACTTTTATTCTCTCTTCTTCACCTCCATACATTACAAAAGCTTTATCATCTTTTTTAATACTTGTTACATTATTAAAATCACCTGTAAATACTATAGAATCATTAAATGTAATGCTTAAACTACTCGTTTGTTTATATACATCTAAAGTTAAAATTAACTTGAAATTTTGTTCATCCCTGTAAGTATAAATTAATTCTCCATCATCTATATTGCCCGTTATACTGACTGGCTCACTTTGAAAAAGCTCTACTAGATCATATTCATCATACTTTATAAACATTTGTATTCACCCTTTTATTAATTATTTGGGTATAACAGTGATCACATCGCCTTCTTGATTTACAATAACTTTGTCTTGTGTTTAGTTATCGGCTAGATGGTGCAGAGCTACAATGTCAATCACCTATCCATGATACTATTTGCTACGTCTGTTAGACTAGCGGTAAGTTGGACAATAAGTGTCAATTCCTGCTCCGCACATATTGCTTTCCTTAAATTTTACTCATTGTTCATACTTTTATTTCGCAACCATATCCTAGCTTTTTCATCCGTTAGAATTATTGGATGTTCTGGGCTTCCTATATTGATACTTTTTATAAAAGCCTCTTCTATTCCACGAATTCCAGTTAATATAGCTCCGTTTAGCAATACGCTTTCAAACGTTGCTAATCGTATATCCGCATTTAATAAAACTGCATTACGAAAATCCGTTTCGTCAAAAAGCCCTGCTACTAAATTAGCGTCTGACAGATCTGCTTTAATAAACACTGTTTTAATACATTCACTATCAGCAAGTCTAGCAGCTTTAATATTGGCATTTGTGAAGTCTGCATACGAGACATTAGATTTACCAAAATCTGCTCCCTCTAAATTTGTAGATATAAAAGTTGATGAACATAGTGAAGATGATGAGAGATCCTTGTTATTTAAATCTATGCCATCAAAGATACAATCTGTTATATTTGCTTGGTCTAGCGGGTAATGGGACAAATTCATACTCCGTAAATCAACCTCATCTATACCCAGTTTCTCTCCTAGTTCCCCAAGAGTTTCAATCCAAATTTGGTGCCATTCTAATTGAATGGTAATTTCTTTTATATCAGGTTTCATGCTTTACCCTCTCCAGATGATTTCCGACCCACATTCTAAATCCCTATTAATTTGGTTCAAAAGATTTTAAGAAAAAAACTTGAAAATATATAACCACTCAATGTCAATAGTAACTCTACTTGATCCAATATGTAGGTGTTTAGTCGACACTCCTATTATAAAAACCATGAGAAATTTCCCCATGTTTTAAACTTAGTTAAAGTTTCTTAAGTTTAGAGCTCCATAAATGATTATAAGTTATGATTTCATTTTAATAAAACCCTCTGCATCTAAGCATTTTTGACATTGAAAGATGGCCATGCTTTGCTAGAGTACCCATTACTTTATAATTTTTTTTCACAAAGTCGAATGTTAATTGCTAATTTAGAGTGAACAATGGAACAGTATCTAATCTTTATTGAATATATAAAGCACTTCATTCGCTTAATAATTTCTATGCGAAGTTTCTATCCAAAAACAGAAGTAGAAAAATACCTGCGCTTTTGCTTAAATCTTCTGTGTTCAATAAAGAAAGCCATTTCTATAAAATTTAACACTTAGGGCACTTATAAAAATATAGTGCTCTTTTATATTTTTACATTAAAACACATGAGTCACTATTTTAGCTCTAAGAACTTACTCACCTACCATACCGTCCTTATCATTATCATGCATATATGGGTATAACCAATGATCACTGGTGATTGGCATACTAAACCCTGCTGCTTTTGCTTCTTTAATGGTTACCTGTCCATTACCGTTTGTATCCACACTGGTAATATCTTCGTTTGTGTTGGAACTGGTTGAACTGGAAGGTTCACTCTCTGTTAAACCAAGGGATGCATTTACTTCATCAGGGTTCACATTGTCAAATGTATCAACGATCTCGTTACCCATTATCGTATAGGTATACTGATAGCTTGAGGGAATCTGCGTTTCTGTATTAGGATATGTGATAATTGCTACAAAATTAGTAGCTCCACCCGCTTTACGAATTGCATCTTCCATATACGCTTGATCACCATGTCGGTTAAGTGTACTTTCTTGTGGGGTAATATTATAAGCATTAGATACCCCTCCGAGAGAATCAGCAATGATATGTCCTTCATCTAAAAAGTCACTTTCTACACCCGGCACCTTAGCCTCATCAGAGTAGTATCTGCCAGACGATAATACAGGCTCGATACTGTCATCTTGTAGAGTGATTTCTTCAGCAATGACACGTACTAGCTGCCCGTGTTCATTCGTAAATGCCCAATATTCACGTTCCCCGTAACCAATGTCAACGACCACGTAAGATTCACGATGTCCGGACAAATCCCCCCCATCAACTTCGATAAGTTTGTATCCTGAAAAAAGATTCTCTTTTGGTTGTGTTGATATTTCTTCAATTACTGGTTCCACAACAGTAGGGGTAGTTTCTTCTTTTTCACTATTTATATTTGATTCTGTGGGTATGTCTTGAGGAATTGTTACATCTGAAATGGCTGCGTCTTCTACGTTTGTACAACCAACCATTAAGATGGCCGTTAAAAGTATAATTAAATATTTCATTTTCTTTTTCACTTTAGGACTCTCCTATTATAGTTTCATATTGTTCATTCTAAAAATTTCGGAACTAGTATAGACTAACATTATTGTTAGCCTATTGATAATAGTAAATTTTAAGATTTACTGTATTTCAGCAGGTAGTTTGTCTGAAATGTGCAGAAGCCCATAAGTGAAATAAGGTTTTACTAAGTTCGTAGTGGGTATTCGGAGCTTAAACCATAGTACGACGCAAAAACATTAAAGAGTTTCTTACTCAATAAGGTAAGAAACTCTTTAATGTAAGCATATTTTTCTTGGTTTTGGTTTATTCCATTTGATTGTGGCATACTTTCACGTTATTTATCTATAACGTACTGAGCCGTAATTCATAAAAATACTGCACAATTGGGTGTTTTAACTTCATCTTCTCCGACATGTTTAAAATTCGTTTTTTGCCAAGCCGTCTGTCTACCAAAGCAAGAACATTCAATAATATATCATTACTCTCTATGCTTTCCTCTATAGAAGTGGATAAAAACTTATTAGCTACAATTACAAAATTTGATTTGCTTAATGATGACTGCGCTGACAAAAGCTCCTTTGCATATTCTGATAATTTTCTACCCCTTGCAATTACTTGTAAACGATCTTCCGGAATTATACCATTGCTTTCTTTTTTTACCGTTTCAATTTCCTCAATGTTGATAGGTATTTGGATAGTTGAATCATTTTTAATTTCCTGCTCATTCAGATACCATTTGATTATGTTAGTTTTATCACTCATATTCAGTACATTCTTTCTATCTACCGTAATATAACAAAGTCCGGATTTATCAGGTAAATAACGGTAGCTGCTTGCACTGTATTCAACCCTTCCATATAATGCAGGACAGAGATAACTCTCCAATTTTTTCTTCAATTTGCTCCAGCTCATGTGATTCTCCTTAATCTTTAAATTGTAAATATTTATCGAGGCATTAGTTTTAGTATTTATAATACAATAACATCTATTCTACTAAATACAAGGTTTAAGTGTGACTAGAGTTCGTGATGTATCGAAAGTAGTGTGTGAGCAAAATATGGACGCTATGTTCATATAGTAAGGTACCTAAGTATTTTATGAGATAAAAAAGACATAAATTAGCTGAACTAATCTATGTCTCTTTTAATTTAATTACCCAGATACTGTATTCTCACAGTCCTCTAATTCTCTTCCTATACGATAAAAGCAAAGTATAAAATGAATAATAAACAAAGTATATACATAATTGGATGAACTTCTTTATAACGCTTTTGTGCTACTAAACAAATTGGATAAAGAACAAAACCCAATCCGATTCCAATTGCCACACTAGAAGTAAGAGGCATCATAATAATTGTTAAAAATGATGGAATGACAACTTCTAATTTAGTCCAGTTTATTTTACTGATCTCCATTGCCATTAATGCGCCTACAATAATTAATGCAGCTGCTGTAACCTCGACTGAAATAACTGCAACTAGTGGTGAAAAGAATAAAGCAATTACAAAACAAGCTGCAATCACGACAGACGTAAAGCCTGTTCTTCCTCCGACAGCAATACCAGCGGAAGATTCAACACTCGTAGCAGGTGTCGATGTACCTAAAATAGCGCCAATTGCACCAGCAGAAGAATCAGCAAGTAGACCTTTTCCGATATTTGGAATCGTGTTACCTTTCATCATTCCTGCTTGACTAGTAAGTGCAATTAATGCGCCAGCTGTATCAAAAAAGGCAACGATTAAAAAAGTGAAAATAACTGTCAGTATTTCTGGTGTAAAAATCTCATCTAAATGATAAAATACAACCCCAAATGTCGGTTTAATGCTCGGTATACTTCCAACGATGGATGAAGGAACATCAATTAATCCAAAAATCATACCAATAATCGTTGTAATGACCATCCCGTAGAAAATTCCGCCCCTTATTCCACGAACTAACATAACAATAGTAAGGATAAGACTAATAATTGCTAGTAGGGTCATAGGTGAAGTTAAATCTCCGATGGAAACAAATGTATCTGGATTGCCAGTAATAATTCCTCCATTTTTTAGCCCAATAAATGTGATGAAGAAACCAATTCCAGAAGCTATTGCATATTTTAAATCCAGTGGAATGATATTGATGATTTTCTCACGGATTTTCATTAAACTCAATAGCATAAAAATGATTCCCGCAACAAAAACACCAGTCAAAGCGACTTGCCATTCTATTCCCATCCCAATACAGACAGAAAAAGTGAAAAATGAATTCAATCCCATACTAGGTGCAATTGCGATTGGATAGTTAGCAAGTAAACCCATAAGTAGTGTTCCGATGATTGCAGTAAGAGCAGTTGCCGTGAATACAGCTCCACTATCCATCCCAGATTGGCTTAGAATAATAGGATTTACGACTAATATATAAGCGATAGATAGGAAGGTCGTTATCCCTGCGAGTGATTCCTGCTTATAGGAAGTGTTCCGTTCTGTAAATTTAAAAAAGTTTCTCATGTTGTTGTAATCTCCTATTTCCTATAATTAAGAATTGAAAGGGAATGACTTCGAATTTAGTTTTCCAACCAAATCATTTTATTATCCTCTTAATATAAAAAAAGCTTTGACCACTAATTGGCCAAAGCTTTTCTACAAAAAATGGAATAAAAAACATCATTAATTTCCCATTCCTTGTAGACAAGCTATTTATTGGTAGCTGGTAGAAACTTTCAAGCCGTATTCTTGAAATTATACAAGGTATATCTATTCTTTTAAAAACATTAGGAGAATGATAACAAGTTTAATTTAAACCGTCAATAGTATAAATTGGAATAATTTTTTAGCAACAGGTGTAAAAATATTATAAAAAGAGCAAAAGTATTAGAAGACACTAGATCTACATATATATTTCTCTTTAGCCTGCATCTGACTTTAGCCTACTAAAGTCTAAATTATTTAGTCGTTCTTTTTCAATAAATATCATTAATTTATCGCCGTCATGCCAACACCACTCAAGACTTTCATCTGAATCAACTGTTAATAGTGGGATCCATTCTGACCCAGGTGTTGGATCATATGCTAGTGTATAATGAGAAGGGTAACCTAGAAGATAGTCCGAACTTTTATGTAGTGAATCCCGGATTTCAGTGTATATGTCGCTCTCAACTTCATCGAAAGGCCAGTCCTTCATCTGGTATTCATCATAAGGAATATCAATAGTCGGAAAAAACTCAATCACTGTGGTCTTTCCAGTATCTGAATGAGGAGGCATTAACGTCTCTAGATTGTTTGTTTCTGGAATATAGATACCATGAATATATCCGTCCTCAAAGGCTTCTAGATAAACATCCTCATAATTGTCATTTGCTACAAAAAGACTTAGTAATCCTTTCGATGGCAGACCTCTTTCAGTTGAAGTGATTTCTGTAAAATTGATTTGGCCAAGGAAGCGATACGGTTTCTTCTCATACATCGGCCATTCGCTACCAATTGGTAAATCAGGTGCTCCTCCAAAACGACTGCCGCCCATTCGAAGTTCAGTATCTGTATTCCTAACTATATCAAAGGCTGGCCTCAACACTTGAGATAAATACTTTTTATGATTATTAATATTTGATTGTTCAATCATCTCTAGAAAATTATTCTTATTCATTATATCCTCCCTACATGCATTTAACTTTAAAAGCGCTTTGAGTTGTCTATTAAATGAGATGGCATGCTTAACTTTTTTTTTCTGTAACTCATCTTCTCCTTTCATTAAACAAATATTTCCCATAAAGGTCTACATCATCTTTAAATAAAATTCAATATCAGTATTAAACAATCACTCATAAGCCGGGACCTGTTACAACGTTATATAATACGTATAAGAAGAGAATGATTGAAACAATTAGTATTTCTCCTTTATTATTGTGATTAACCTTTCTTTTATGGTTTAGAACCTTTCTGTAATTTCTTTGAATTATTTTCTGTCTTAGTTTTTTATCATCTAAAGGCATTAAACCAATCCTCTTTCATTTAGATTAAAAATCGGTAGAAGTGCAAATAATTTTTAATGCTTTTTTTATATTATGTTCAATTATAACTTTTAGTTTCCTATAATAGTAAATTATACCATTTATTATTTTTGTACATGAATTAGAAAATAAAAAAAGCCCACTACATTTAGTGGCAGGGCAAGCTGTATCTTACTTTTTTTTAATATTTGGCTATGTTAAATTGTCATATTTTTGTTAAGAAATTAACTGCCATTGATATTGTTCCAAATTTTTAATGCTCTTGGATAACAATTATTAACTTGGCTGACTTAAATAAATCTATGGAAGAATTAGAGCCTTTATTATTAAACTAATGGCCAGATTATGGAGCAACCTCTAAAGGGAACTAGAGGATATTGAATGGTACATTAAGTAACTTAAAAATATGAGGTGGGATTAGATGGAGAATAATTTTTTTATCTATGTAAATTTTTCAGAAGAAAATGGCACGCAAGATTATAAATATTGGTTTTCTTTCATTAAATATTTTATAAAATCTGCAGACTCTATAGAATTTCATTTATGGAACGAAGAAGTTGAAACTATTAAAGAATTAAGTTTGAAAACGGATCTAAAAAAAATTTGTTTAGACCGTTTAAAAATGGTTAGTTTTGTTGGGGATATAAATCATAACCTAATTAACTATATTTTAAAAGATAGTTTAAATAATCACGGAGAAGTAAAATGGTTTTCGATCCTTTTAAAATTTAAGGGCAATTTATTCTTTGAATCTTCACATTGGGGTTCTGAAATTAATATAGAGAATCCTAATGAAAATGAAATTAAAATGATTAAAAGTGTGTTGCCAAAGAATGCAACATTTCATCATTTTAATAAAAATCAGAGTGAATAGAAATCATTCTGTTTCTTTCACCATACCCTAAGTCTATTAATAAATCACTTTCCACTTAAAGTTGGTACCACAAGAATCAATTAACCACACTCCACTCTAGTGATTTACTTGATGGTGACCTTAACTTTTTATTCAATTAACCCATTACTTGAATACTTTTCTTATAACTACTTCGATGTCCTTTCAAATTCACAACCTTCTTGTTGAACTAAACTGTTCCGTCCGTTCAGTAAGAAAATGGGTACTAAGAAATATTCCAATCCAAATACCTTTGTTAAAATTTGCAATAAAATACTTTACATCTATTAAAAAGAGAGATAATATTAACAACAGACGATTGATTAATCATTCATTAAGGAGGAGTATAATGCCTTTATCTGAAAAACAAATACTGAATATGCAGACTAGAAGACAAATAATATTAGATTCCGCTACTTACCTTTTTGCAACGGAAGGATATGAGGGAACAACTATAAAAAAAGTTGCTGAAGCTGCAAAGGTTAGCTTTGGCAGTGTGTTTACTTATTTTAAAGATAAGGAAGAACTCTTTTATACTGTTGTTGTAGAACCACTCGAGGAATTATCAAACCAGGTATTAGCATTTAATCCAGATGCAAAAGACCTTTTAAATGAGTTAGAAAATATGATAAAAACTCATATTAGACTCTATGCAGGTATCAATAACTATCTTGGATTGGTTGTTCAGGTTGTTGGTCAGCATCAGCGATTCCCTAGAGTATTTGAGAAACTAGATGCCTTTCATGATGAATTTAAAGCAAAAGTCATTCTATTAATCAAAAACGGGCAAAAGAATAATCTATTTATACAACAAGATCCTTATATAGTCGCTACTCTTTACACTAGTCTTTTAATCGGTATTCGCTTAAATACAACAGACAATGTATCTAGCATTATGTGGGATCGCTTTATACCCTCAACAATTCATCTATTTGGAGTTAATTCCAAATAGATTCTTTTTAACATATTAACGATTGATTAATCAATCAACAATAAAGGAGATAAAAAAATGAGCTTCAATAAATTTCATCTGACAATTCGCATTCGTTTGCTTCTATTATTTATTACATCTTTAGCTACCATGGCTGTGATACCTTATTTGATAATTTATCTTTCTCATCAGGTAGGTACCTTGGTTACTGGTATATTATTTTTATTTGTTATGTTTGCTAATGTAATTGGTTCACTGTTGGGTGGATTCATTTCCGACAGAATTGGTCGAAAAAAAGTTATTCTTTATGCTGAACTTATAATTTTTTTAGGATTTATAGGTGTTGCATTTGCCAATTCACCTTGGTATTTATCACCCTACGTCACCTTTGTGTTTTTTCTATTTATTCAATTTAGCTCTGGATCATCTTTGCCAGTATATCAAGCTTTAATCATCGATATAACCTCTCCTGAAGATCGAAGAACTGTTTATACTTATTCATATTGGATTCGTAATACTGCTATTGCTATTGGTAGTTTAATAGGCGCATTTTTATTTTTTGATTATCCATTTTATTTATTTTTGGGAGTAGCACTATGTACTTTAATCTCTGTATTCATCACCTTTTTCTTTATACAGGAAACTTATACCCCTAACATAGAAGCGAACCATGAGAAAACTAATTCTAGTGTTAAAAGAATTATTCATTCCTATAGAATTATATTTTCTCAACGGGCCTTCACCATTTTTTCCATCGCTAGCCTTTTTATAATCTCCGTGGAAGAGCAATTGACAAATTATATAGGCGTTCGACTTACCAAAGAAATTAAGAATCCAGTCCCTTTTTTTATTAACTTTTCATGGGAAATTGATGGAGCGAATCTTTTAGGATTATTAAAAGCAGAAAACACCCTTCTTGTTGTATTTTTGACAGTTATTATCGGTAAAGTCATGCAAAAGTTCAAGGATCGAAGTATTCTCCTCATAGGTCTTCTTTTCTTTTTTGTAGGATATGTTGTGATTAGCTTTAACACAACTCCATTTATACTAATATTAGCAATGCTACTTGCTTCCATTGGTGAAATAATGTATATGCCGATTAAACAAACTCTATTAGCTAATCTTGTACCAAACGAATCACGTAGTACTTATCTAGCATTTTATGAAATATCCTCCATTATCGGGATTAGTACAGCTGGAATCTTTATGATTATTAGTAGTTGGTTGCCTGCTATAGTTTTAACTTTAATGATGGGTATCATGGGAATAATAAGTATTACAATATTTTATAACTTAACGAAAGATCAATAAAAAGTAGAGGATTTAAATGAATGCATGTCTTTTCTTGATGTTCTAGACAATAGATATTTAGCTAAAGCACCAGTTAGTTTAATAAGTTCAACAAACAGGGCAGTATTCTTTTAAAATCAAGGGCAGTGTTAGTACAACAAGATTATTTTTATCTCTTCAACTTTGACTCCAAATTTATCAGGGGCTTCGTTCTTGATATCATTTAATAAGTTCAATACAATCTTCTGATTTTGAGCATCAATCTCTTTTAATGCTTGTCCATATAGTTTCCTATATTCATCATGGTTTAAAATCCTAAAATGCAATATTTCTAACCACCCTCTACATTTTTCAATGTTATCTGGAATGGCATTTATTAGTGATTTTAAACCTTCTTTTGGAGAAAATTCACTTAAATATTCTATTGTGTGTACAAGCCCCCACATTACTTCTTCATGTTCTGTGTCATCCTCTAATACTTCAATCAACTTTGCAATTATATGATAATCATCTGTTTTTCCTATTTCTTCTAATGCTTCTTCAAATAACAGAAT
Organism: Psychrobacillus faecigallinarum; assembly: GCF_014836595.1. Lineage (GTDB taxonomy): Bacteria > Bacillota > Bacilli > Bacillales_A > Planococcaceae > Psychrobacillus > Psychrobacillus faecigallinarum. The sequence continues at coordinate 34,595 of NZ_JACSQO010000001.1, forward strand.
TTCATTTTCAGTTTTCATAAAACGATTTAACTTCAAAGTATTAATTTGATTATTTAATTTCATGCGTGACTCCACCTCTTTAGCTCCAAATTTCGATATCTTTTATGTTGTTACAAACTTTCGAATCTATCGAAAAGTCTCTGCCTACTATAATATCATGCATCATGTCTTTATTGTCGGTTATCATATTAGCTTTGAAAGAAAAGTCTTTAACATTAAAAATATTTGCAATTATGCCAACCGTATCTAAGGCTGCTTCGTTGAAAGATACAACCACATCAAACTACAATTCTTCAGCATAGTATACTCAGACTGGTATGTTTGTAGTATTCCCCCTTCCCAAAACGATATCTTGTCATATTGATTGTTGTCCTGTATGACTTCTCTTCACTATAAAGTTTTATGATGAAGTCGCATTCCTCTTTTGTTAATATTGCTGGAAGCTTTGCAAATCCTCGCTTCTCTAATTCATTTTGAATTTAAACACTCTAACCTCATAAATAGAAAAAATAAGATGTTTAGAATGTAATAGCAAGATAACAAAATTAATAAAAATAGTATGTATAAAGTAAAATTTTTAAATCAAATTCAAAGTTATATAAATAATATTAGTAAAAATGGATCCCGTAATGATTTAGCTATTTGATTCTCCATGTTTTAGCAACGTGCAAAAAAAGGGATACCTTCTTTAAATAAACTACTTCTGTAGTTCAATTAGAAAAAGCATACCCCTTTAAAGTAAAACAATATAATATGCAAGTAAATCTATTTAATAAAAATTTATTAATGTAAGTGATTTACTATTCTAAAATAAATAGACCATGAAATTACAAATTATAATTCATAAAAGATAATCACTAACATTTTGTACTTCGTACAAACGACTCTCTTTTAAAAATTGAGATATCAAATGAACATGAGCAGAACCAATGACTAACAGAGTTTTATCCGAAGGTAACTTTGTAATTTTCGTTAAATTATAATAAATAATTAAATTCCTTTGATACCACCATCTGATCCAATCTATGCCTATATATTCCTCACCCTTACCAATCCTAGCAACTGCCATATACATTTCTTGCTGTTTCTCTACATTATGGTTTTGGTTTAATTCTTTAATGACTTCATAAATACTTTTATCTCCAATATTGGTAAGATTATTGGAACGATATTTTTCATCTATAGATTTAAAAAGTCTCGGCTCGAAAATTAATCATCAAACTCCATACGATATAAATCTGGTGTATATCTCATATGAAACGTTCCTAATATCATAATCGTAGGTTTATCTTTGTTAGAAATGATAAAAACCCCCTTTGTATAACTCTTTTTAGCTTTACAAACTATTTATTTTTTCAATGACTCTCGCAAAAACTCTTCCAAATAACTAACATCCGTAATATTTTTATTACATTCGGTACTATTCACACAAATTAAATTACCAATAGACTTATAATAATCTGGATTGTTGACCTTTTTTGCTTTTGTGATCGTAGAAAAATGTGTGACTTCCCCATGACAATGACAAATCGAGCAAATGTTTTTCTTTGTAGATGGTGAAAATGAACATTCGATTCCAACCAATTGGCTATCTAGCTTATACAATATATATTTTTTATTTGACCGACTATCGTTCCAGCTTAAATACGTTAAGCGATGTAAATCTATATTCGAAAGATCCGGGAGCTTTAATTTTTTACTTTTCGGAAATAGCTTTTTCAATTGTTGCTCGCTAATTGTTGGGAATGCCAATAAATAATTAGGTAATTGCTCCAGTGCCTGCTCATATGCTTCTACTGTTTTAAAACTTGAAAAATCCATTAGCTCTTTTTGCTCTGGCGTCAAAGCTGTCACACAGTTAGAGATTTTTTCATTGGATAACTCGTAAACAGAGGCTAGTACCCCCGGTGGTAAATGTTGCTTCGTACTATCCTTAATCCAGGCTACTTGCTTTCGAATAAAATTGAACTGCTCATTTTTTATAAATTTTTCTATCATATTAAATCGCTCCTACACAGTTGATTATATCTATTTTAAAAGAAAAAAGACTTCACTAATAGACCAAGAATCGGTTAGAAACGTTTTATACATACAAACACCCCATGTAATAGCTACATGGGGTATACTTTATTTCTTATGTGAGTAAACAATTTTTTTTATCGTTTCATCGGAAAGATGATATTCCTGAGCTAATTGCTCGATTCGAATACCACTAGCAAAAGCATTTCGAATTGCTGTATTTCGGCTATCCAAACGCTGCCTGCTGCCGCTAATTGTTCCCCATTTTTGATAATCATTTTCCATCTTGGGGATATACAATGTCTCCCCCTGCACATATTTTTGAATTTCTACAATTAGTTTTTCAGGTAAGACCTGTTGTGCATTTACATACTTCAATTTTGCTCGCTCCTTATTATAAATTGGAATAAGGGGCAAAGCCAATTGATTAGAAAAACTTAGCGATAAGATGAAATTTCTCGCCCCACGCAAAGTATCGCCTTTCCAACTACTGGCTTTGCATGAGTATATGAAGCATCAGACAATCGTTTTAGATTCTCCAACTATAAGCACCACCTTTTAATTCTAACTAACTGTATTATAACCAAAATTAATTTCAACGCCAAAACAACATTACCGAATAGATGGTAGGAATGAATTTGTACTTAAGCTATCTCAAAAAAGAAAAACACTATACAATTAGAGGCGCTAGCACTGGTTCCTAATGTGTATTTTAAAACAACCATTACCTTTAACACATCTAATAAGTGCTACCGTCTTTGTTTATTAGATGGTAAATAAACTAAACTCTCAACTTCTGTCTTAGTTTTAAGGATGCCTTGCCTATTAATTGTTTATTTTAGTTTTTAATTCTTTTGGTTCCTTTTTCATTTTATAATTTTGAAACGTTATATATATTATAAAGAAAACTGTACTAGATATTATATATGGCCAAGGACTAATATAAAGCACGGTATTAGACATTAGACTAATTAAAATAATATAAAGCAAATAAGAATAAAAAAATGTGGTCTTTTTATCTTTCTTAAGCAATAGTTTAAGGAAAATATCCAAAATTAAAATAACAATCAGAGCATTTACAAATGCTCCTAATAATGCAGGTAAGTAATCTAATAACATTTTTAACCTCTCCTCCTTGCTTTATGCATTCATTATTGAAAGATATATTCCTATATTAATAAAAAAAGCCCCTACAATTCACGCCAATACCCATTTAATATTTATTTCATTAAAAAAATATTCATAAATGCAAAATATGTAACTATACACATAATGATAACTGATATAATATGTGCCAAAAACCAGGGAACTTTTATTAACCTAATTATTAATAAAGGAATAAAGTAAGCTATTGCCATAACAATTATAAAAGAAATTAATTGCGTGGCCACTTGATCCATCATCTCTTTTAATGGATTTAATGTTGTTTCCGAAACAACCATTTTACACCTCCTATGACAATATTCGTCAATAAAAGGAAAAGTCCTCCTATAAATAATCGTAAGAGATAAACGAAACTGTTTCACCTGCTGGTCATCCTAGCCGGCCCTTCTTCTAGTTTAGAGTGCAGATTTTGTAATTTCAAAAGAAAACGAATTTGTCTTTTTTTGCTTAATCAGCTAAAAACTCTAGTTTCTTGTAGCGAACATAAACCTTTGAAGCAGATTAATAGACTGGGATTTATATGTGAGTTAACCCTTCAGCGGTCATTAATGTCTTTAAATGTTCTTCTTTAAGTAAGATTAGGCTATTTCTACTAGCCTCCCAACTCTTTAGAACTTCTAAAAGAAGATCCTTTAGCCATTTCTGCATCTAGTCAGTACTTTGCTCCCCCCAAAATCCCACTGTTACAGAAGCAATAATTCCCATGCATTAAAAAGATGACTATACAACCCTTCTTCCGTGTATTACCATTATGGTTAATATATACAAGGAGGTTTTTGTTTGAAAAAGTTATTAGTTTTATTAACAATATTATTTTTAGCTGCTTGTGGTAAAGGAAGTGATGAACCTACTGCTATTGAATCTACTATTATATCCATTACCAAAGAGGAATTTAAGATATATGAAGATGAGGGTATTTACTTAATTAAAATATACGACAAAGATGCTGATGAAGGTTCGAAAAACGCTTTATTAAAGGATACTGGGGAAATGTTAGCAGGATTATCCAAATTAGATGAAGTGAATACTGTAGAAATTAAATGGTATGCCCGACCCTTTAATGACCAATCCGGCAGTAAACCTTTTGAACAAATATTAGCAATAAGATTTGAAGCTGATACTTTCGCAGAGGTTGATTGGGAAAATTATAAAACCTTGGATTTAGAAACAATTGCAAGCAGGTATGAACAGAATGAAACATTGAAGGATTAATAAAAATAATATAACCACTTTCCATCACTGGTTGGTGTTTTTCAAAAGATTTTGAAAAGGTTGCGGTAAAAAAATTAAAGGAGTTGGAGATGTTTGAAGCGAATATTATTACTAATTTTAATGGTTTGCTGCATTTTAACTGGATGCGGGGAGAATAAAGTAACTATTTCAGAAATTAATTTAGAAAACACTAATGACAATGTGAAAAACTTTATTGAGATTGTAGATTATGATGAAAAAGGTACAGGAACTGGTATTTATATATACAACGATTCTAAAAATAAACGCTTTTTGTATCTTAATCAAGATTTCTTGGATGATGGAAAAGGTTTTGGAGATATAGATATCAAAACGGACGAAAATTCGATAAACATTTACCTGAACGACAGTTCTATTTCTGAAGAGGAAGCAGGCACATATAAGTTTTACAAATTGAATTTCAAAGGGGACTATGAGTACCTGAAAGTTTTTAAAAATGGTGAGGAAACCCATTTTGAAGGAATGGGTGTTTAGTGGATGTTCTGTACTTGGGTATGATTGTTTAATATGAGCAGTTATAATTTAAAAATTCCACACTTCGCGAAGTGGTTATACATCTAGATAAGAGCTATCATGTCCAGTCTATCTTAATTTTTCAATTGAAGTTAAGGAGATTATTTCAGTTAATCCCAATTTATCTGTTTCATTTACTAACTCTGTGAGATTATTTAGGCATCTCCTACAAATATATATTTAAATTTCATGTCTTTCTCAAATGACATATGAATTAATACGTATCTATCACTGTATGGACTAGAAATAAAAATAGCTTATATCCATTCCATCTGTACCTATAATAAAATTCGCAATATACATGTAATTTGAAGCCAATTCAATTGGAAATGGTTGATTGTTTTGTGGAACACCAAAATCTATTGCATCATCTTTAATTTCAAATTCAACACTATATTCCCTCTTCAATTCTTCAAATTTGCCTTCTGAGATAAGTCGTATTATATTCCTAGCCTCACGATCAGTTTCCTGTAAGGTCGTTCTATAGTCAGTGGGTGGAACTAGTTTATATGTCTAAATCTCGTCTTTCAAATCCTTAATTGCTTTTTGTTGCTCTTGTATTACCTTTTGATTCTCATCAAGCTGTTCTCATATTTATTAGTTAATTGACCTATTTCCTCTTTATCTGAGTATCCTCCAACTACTAATAATTTAATAAATAGTAAGCACAATTTTTTCATTTAAATATCCCTCCTATAATGTTGACACATCAAATGAATTTACTTAATGATTTCATAAATTTTACGAAATACAACTTATTTTAAACAAAACTATAAGACTTCCTACTAGTACACAACTCACTAAATGAATAAAGTACACCAACTTTTAAAATTAAAAATAGCACTGCTTGGACTTTGTAATTCATTGTCGAAAATAAAGATAAAAGCTTTTTGAAACATAATATCTTATAAAGGATTTAGCATTGTGGATATACAAATTCATCCCAAACGATTGGGCAAGGTTCTGCCGAATCTCTGCAACTTTGGAATCCTTTTGTGCAAGGTTTGAACTAATCTCCGCAAGGTTTACGCTCGTCTCCGCAAGGTCTGCAAGTTTCTACGGATTCTCTGCAACATTGGATTCCTTTTGCGCAAGGTTAGAACCATCTTTGCAATGTTTATCCTCGTCTCCGCAAGGTTTGAATACACATATTATTATCGCGAGTATTGGATTAAAAAAATTCCTAATTCTGCAAAGTGAATCACAACGTTCATTCCCTTCCATTTTCTTAAGGCACTAAAGCATTTTAATATTAATGCTGGTCATACTTAACAAAAGCACATCGATTTTAAGAAACTTCACAACTTTTTATTTAACATCGATATCAAAAACTAAAGTAGTTTCACCATTTTTCCATTTTCCTACTACTTCATATATATAGTAGCCTTCCTCTGTTGGAACCATCAATATATTCTCGTTTAATTTGACTTCCTCAATAAGCCCATTTTCATTCCACTGATGAACGGTGATATGAGATGCTTTATCTTCAAGTAAGATCTCTATTTTACTCTCCTTAGCGACAGCTAAAGTATCAAATTGATCTGCTGCCTCCATTGGAGAAAAAGGGTCCAATTTATTTATTTCTACCTCTTCATCCTTGTAATTATAGTATCCATGTATCAAATTATAGTGTTTATCATCAAATATTATTATTCCTTCTAAATACCTTGAACTTGCTTCATCTACCGCATTTTGAGTACATCCCATAAGAACTACCGACGCTAACAATAACAGAAAAAATCTTCTCATTTGAATTCTCCTAATTATTTATTTTCATTGTAGAAAAACATTTTACCTTCTTCAGCAAACACGACACATTATTTTAAATAGAAAATTATACCATTTATATTATTGTACATGAAAAAGTATATAAAAAAAGCCCCACCCACGTTTCAAGTGAGCAGGACTATTTGTTACTATCATTCTACTTCATTATTTCCGGGCCGAATTTGGACCAATCGTTATAACCTTTCCACTCATACTCTAACAATCCATTTTTGTCTATGCCAATAACATTTATAATAACAACAACTTTGTAAGGTTTTTTATAATACATATATGCTAAACTATCTACTTTTTTTTCACCATTATTAATACAATAATTCAAATATAAACTTACATCACTAAATTTTATCTCCTTACTACTCCCACTCAATTTTATAGTTTCCCCTGGTTTTAAGTCCTTTATTGTTCCTACTTCAATATCGTCAGTATATAAAAAATTAAGTTCAGGCAAAGTCTGATTACTCATATTATTTACCTCTATAGTAACTCCTCTATCATATTTTTTATACTCGTCTGGTGAATCATCATAAAAGAATAATAAATATATAAACATTAAAAATATAGATATTAAAAATATAGATATTACAGACATTATTAGTATTATTAATTTGTGGGATTTCAAAAAAACACCTCTTCTATTAAACACATTATATTATTAGTTTATATAAGTAAGTAAATATTTTACATACTAACTCCATGCACAAATAAACTAATTTATTTACTTTATTTAATAAGATTGGTGGATCGCGACTCTCTTTAAATACTCGTAGTCTGTCTTTGAATTACTTCATTCGCATTTTCTAGCTTTGTTATAGCAGCTAAAGATTTTAATTCTCCTATAAATAAATCAACTAAACCAAACATTTAAGTGACTAATTCATAACAACTAAAAAAGCTTATCAATTAATTAGTCTTACTTCTTTTTCCATTATGGTATAATTTATTTTGTTTATTTCTTACAGAAAGGAAGATTAGATGTCAAAACCTTTAAATGTATATATACGTCCATTTATACTCTCAGATGCTGAAGAATTACTAAATTTAGAAAAGAGAAATCGAGCTTTTCAACAAAACTATTCTGTATCACTTCCAGAAAATTACTGGACTATAGAAACTCAAAAAGAATTAATTGAAAAATGGGCAGAAAATATAAAAAAGGATATCGGATATCAATTTGGTATATTTAAAATCGACGGTGATGTTCTTATTGGATCTATCTCATTATTTCAAGTTTTCCGTGGGCCACGTCAGAGCGCACTTTTGGGCTATTCCTTAGACCAAGAACATAATGGTAGAGGTTACACTACAGAAGCTACTAATCTGGTTATAGAATACGCTTTTGAAAAACTAAACTTACATCGAATAGAAGCTGGTGTAATGCCGGACAACATTGGTTCTATTCGTGTTTTAGAAAAAGCTGGTTTCCACAATGAAGGATTAGCAAAAAAAAGTGTTGAAATAAACGGAAGCTGGGAAGACCATCAAATGTATGCAATATTAAATCCTAAACACTAGCATTTGTTATCTGAGTAAATAAGAGAAGCTCGCCTACGAATTTTTATTTATAATGATATTGAATATTATCAAGTCTCATTGTTTTACTGGACGTGGGGCAGTCTTTTCAGTTATTTCTATTACTTTAGTTTTTGAAGATAGTATTTTATCCTTAATCTAAGTTATTGCTCCAAAGTTTTCTACTGTTCTCTCTTTAGCATTGTCCTAAATTGTACTCCTCATCACCCAGGTGTAAGTCGTTTAGGACTTAATGCGTATTTGCAGTGCCCACCCTGAGATACTGTTACCGCATAATTATTAATGATAGTATAACGAGATTTGCCTTCTAAACACCACAAAAACCCCGAAAGGTCCACTTTTCATGTGTCCACTATTTGAGGTTCAGTTTAGAGATTAGTGTATGTGCTAAATATTATTTATAATTCATTCACTAATGAGGGCAAATTTTGTTTCTAATTTTTTACGCATAGATAATGCTAACGAAATAGCAGTTACAACTAAAATAATAATTACTGTCGTATCAAGAATTGCACTGGATCCTCCGCTACCTAGAAATTGAATTAGATTATGAAGGCTATGAAACAGAATTAACGGATAAATATTTCTTGTTCTAATAAATAATTGCGCTAGCACAATACCTATTAATAAAGAATATACCAATTGAAGTCCAGTTTGCCCCATACTCTGTCCAGATAACAAGTTAAGCATGTGTGTGACAGAAAATAAGATACTCGAAGTCAGAATAGCTGGAAGGATACCAAGTGGTAGTAATATTTTAATCATTATTCCTCTGTAAATACTTTCTTCCACAAAGCCAACTAAAATAGCAAAGCCAACATAGAAAATAATTGTTTTAAGAGGTTGAGAACTAAAGCCTTGTAAACATAATACGATCAAAATAACAAGTAGTGGTAAATAGGGTATCCAATTTGTTCTTGTCAGTTCTCGTTTGAAACCAAAATAAGTCCACTTTCTCTTCCATGTAAAATAAATAATTAACACTAGTGCTGTTGGTATAAACGATATTAATATCGGAGAATTGTAACTTAATTGCTTTATTGTTGCGATTGCACCCGCTATAAAAACCACTAGTAAAAAACTGACCTCAATCAGAATGATACTTTTTATAGGGTGTTTTTTAGAAAAACTTAACTTATTATCCATTGCACATCTTTCCTCCTAATAATATCTTCTTGCCAACCAAATGCAGAACTAAAAATAAATATTATACTTTAAAATTCAATATGATAAACTCTTCAACCTTTTCAAATCAATCCCCCTTTTTTTTCATTAGATATGAAAATCATATTCGTTAAACTGTCGCAAGTAGTCCAATTACTTAATAATATTTATGATTTCTAAAGTAGTTTTAGTATTTTATGAGCTAACCGCCTAGAAATTTTGACGACTTCTATACTATCAATGACTTCATGTATAATTTTCTGAAGCTCAGCGATTTCCACTAACATTCTACTTCTATACTTTTCCATATTTATCATTGTATTCCCTCCTTGTCTCTAAAAAGAGTAGTAATATGATCAAATTATTAATACTACCTTTCATGCAAATAAAAAAAGCATCATTTCTGATGCCTCGGTTAACTTACTCTTAATGCAAAAAAACCCCAAGTTAGATTTAGATGTCACATAACCAAATTATGGGCTCACTACATCCGCAAAGGTTTTAATTTTTTTAATTAAAGTATCGTTTGAATCTTAATTTCTTCTCTTTTATTTTTAAGTAAATCAGCTATACTTTCACCTTTTATTTTTATATCCTCCAACTTACTTACATCTTTTATAGCAAAATACTCACTTAATCTTGTTTTACCACACCATAACGCTCGACCTTCTTTAGCAGAATGAGAAATAAAATACTCTTTATCTTTGTAAATAAATTCGATTTCTCTACCCTCTTCTAAAAAAGCTAAGAGTTTTTCATAACTTATTATATTATTAACCGGATTATCATAATTATCCATTAGCTTCAACCCCATTCATTGCACTTCTAACCCCATTAGTCCAAGTTTATCTATACTCCCGACTTCCGATATCAACCATCAAATACTACCAAATACCCAAATCTCGTTCCTATAGCCTGGAGATAGATAACCTACCCCACTAAACTTCAATTCACATTGAGAAAGTGGGCTTTTATCTAATTTAAATAACATCTTGGTTTGATAGTAGATAAATACTTAGTTAAAAGTTAAAGAAAATTACCACATAAGTATAAATAATACCTCTATAACCTATTCTAAATATGAAGTCTAGAATAGGAGGAGGACAATACACGATATGAAATTTAAACTGTCTTTCTTTAAAAATCTTCCTTCAGTCAAAAAAGGGAAAGAAACAGAATCCACGCAAAAAACTATTTCTGCCTCAAACAGTTTATTTATAAAAGAAATAAGGGAGTTAACAAACAATCCATCAGATTTGATTGTAAGAGACATTACTCCTAATCTCGTTATTATTTATATTGATAATCTTGTGGATGGACAGACCTTAAATGAGCATATCCTGCGAGAGTTGCAACAAAAAAGTTATGATTCTCCAGAGTGCATTAAAGCTAATCTATCCATACCTGAAATAGACTTGTCAGATCTCCTAGATGAAGCAATTCAATCAATGGTAAATGGAACAGTATTGATTCATGTGGAAGGGAACTCTCAAGTTGTTCTAGCAAGCATCTCTAAAAATGAGTCGCGTAGTTTGTCGGCACCGGAAAACGAATCTCAAGTAATTGGCTCTCAGGTTGGGTTCAATGAGAGCATTTCAACAAATATTTCTCTTGTACGTAGATACATAATAAGTCCCGATCTAAGTTTAGAAAAATTCAAAGTTGGCAAACTAACAAACACATCAGTTACTTTATTGTACATGAACGGAATCGCCTCAGAAGAAATAGTCAGCTCGTTAAGACAGAGAATTACGAGCCTCAAACTTGATGCATTGATAGATAGTGCCGCTCTTACACAAATGATTGATGATAACTCTATGTCAATCTTTCCTCAGTTTCTTCTTACTGAGAGACCTGATAGGTTTTGCGATTCCCTATTAAACGGAAAAGTGGGAGTAATTGTTGATGGTAGTTCCATGGCAATCATTTGTCCCCAATCGTTTATAGAATTTTTTCAAAGTAGAGAGGATCAAAATCTTAGATGGCAAATAGCAACCTTTCTTCGATTATTAAGGTTTAGTGCTGTTGTATTATCTATTTTTTTGACACCCATATACGTTGCTGCATTGACTTTTCATTATGAAGTTATACCGCAAGCATTTTTAGTACCACTTAGTGAATCAAGGGCTTTGGTGCCCTTCCCCCCAGTATTTGAAGCATTATTGTTAGAAATCATTATTGAATTATTACGAGAGGCCGGCGGTCGATTGCCGACAAAGATCGGCCAAACTATTGGTATCGTTGGAGGTATTGTAATTGGAACTGCAGCTGTGCAAGCGGGAATTACCAGCAATATATTAATAATTATTATTGCTTTAAGTGCATTAGCCTCTTTTACAACTCCTAGTTACATGATGGGAAATGTAATTAGAGTCCTTAGATTTCCAATCATAATTTTAGCAGGATTCTGGGGATTTTTTGGCGTTATGCTTGCTTTTTGTTTTATCCTTATTCATCTTTTAAGACAATCCAGTATGGGGACTCCTTATACCGCTCCATTTTATCCTCCTCGTCTAAAAGACTGGAGTAATAGTATTATCAGAATGCCTTTACCATTAACAAGCAAAAGACCTACCAGTACTAAAGCAAAAAATAAGAAAAAATATGATACAGAGCCTATAAAACCTGAAAAAAGGTGAAATAATGAAAAGTTCCATAAAAATTAGCCAAAATGAAATGCTTAATGCTTTTTTACTTTTCTTTGTGATTCATAGTGCTCAAATAGGTGTTGGGGTACAAGGATTTCAGCGTGTTGTGTATCAAGATGCTAAACATGACGCTTGGATCTCAATAATTATTGCAGGACTTGCCACACATATTGTTGTTTTTTTTATGATAAAAACTTTAGAGTTATACGGTTCCGATGACCTATATGGTATCCATCAAGATGTGTATGGAAAATTGATAGGAAGTTTATTGAATGCTACCTATCTTATATATTGTAGCTTTGCCTTCTTTTCTATATTACGCAACTACATTGAAGTAATCCAAACATGGATATTCCCCGGTTTAAGTACATGGTTTATTTCTTCTTCATTGTTGTTAATCGTGATTTATGCTTTTACAGGTGGGCTCCGTGTAATTGTGGGGGTTTCTTTTTTTAGCGTTATATTGTCTTTGTGGCTACTTCCAATTTTAACAATTCCTCTTGAATATTCAACAGCTGCTAACCTCTTGCCTATTTTAGAAACTAAAATAAGCTCTATTTTAAAAGGAGCTCATTCTATGACTTTCACTATTATTGGCTTCGAAATTCTTTATAGTATTTACCCTTACATAAAGGAAAAAGAAAAGGTGAAGAAGCATGCCCACCTGGCTTTATTAGCTACTACATTGGTGTATCTTTCTATTATGTTGATTTCGATTACTTATTATAGTGAAGGAAAGTTACTTAAAACAGTTTGGGCGACTTTAACCTTATTTAGCTTCATAAGTTTTCCGTTTGTTGAAAGGTTTGAGTATGTTGCTGTTTGTTACTGGATGCTGATTATTATACCAAACCTATGTTTTTACGTTTGGGCAGCTTATAGAGCGACAACACGAATAGTAAAAATTAGCGGGAATAAATTCGTATGGCTATTCTCTTTTGTTGCTTTAATAGGTACTTTAGTTGTTCAAAGCAGAACTCAAATCAATACCTTTAACAACGAATTTGCCAAATATGCTTTTTATATTGTCTTTGTCTATCCTATTTTCTTATACTTAATCGCTGTGGTGAAAAAGAAATTCACAACTAAAAAGGAGCAGGAAGAATGAAAAAGTTGAGCTTCTATTTAATAACACTTTTTCTATGCATTATTTTGGCCGGGTGTGCAGAGACAAATATTCTTGATAGAATCGGATTAACCACTTTAGTTGGCTATGATATCGGTAGTGAAGAAGAAAATATTAAAACTACAGCAGTTATTCGTGAAGTGAGTCCAGAATTTCAAAGTAATGTGGAGGTTGTCACGGCAGAGGAAGCAACAAGTAAAGGCGCTCGTGTAAAAACAAATCGAAAGCTCTCTAAAAAAATTATGGTAGGACAGATGAGAGTTATTCTTTTCAGCGAAGAGATAGCTAAGGATGATATTCATTACTTTATTGATGCCCATTTAGAAAACGCTAGTGTTAGCAATGGGGTCTACATGGCAGTTGTTGAAGGGCCAATGTCATCCTTACTTGAATATAAATATGAAAACATTGAAGATATTGGACAACATATATACAGGTTATTAGAACAAAACATTGAATCTGAATACATGATTTCATCAACCCTTCATGTAGTAGCGCGTGATTATTACTCGGCTGGCAGAAACATTGTTATGCCAATTATTAAAAGAGATGAAGAATTTGTTGAAATATCTGGCATTGCCTTTTTCAAAGATGGTAATATGTCAGGCAGGCTTTCCGCTGAAGATAGTTTTTTTGTAAAAATAATCAGAGATAATTATAAGCATGGAAACTTTCAAACCAAGCTAAAAGAAGAAGATATCTCCCCTTCATTAATGAAAAATTCTTTTGATGAGATTCCTTTAGCATTTGATACCGTAAAGACCGACAGAAAATTGAAATTAGTCAATTCGACAACTCCTGAATTCGACTTAAACATTACCATTAAGGGAAGGTTATTGGAGCTTCGATCAGACATCGATGTAGGCAACCCCAAAATAGTAGAAGAGCTTGAAAAAGGTATTAGTAAGAACCTAAAAAAAGAAATATCAAGAGTAATTTCTATCGGACAAAAATATGAATCCGATGTTTTTGGATTTGGTGAATCGTATAGAAGCTCAGTAAGAAATTCCAAGCTTACCCCTGAAAAGTGGCATGAGTTGTTTAAAACTATGAAAGTAAATGTAAAAGTTGATTTTAAACTAGTGAGAAATGGCGTATTCGAATAAATGAACAATTTAATTCAAATTGTATTATACTCTTCTTGTTTACCTGACATGATTAAGAGAAAGTGATTAAAAAAGTTTCGATAGTTTAAATCTAGTGCTACGCGATGTTTTCTTTTGTCACTAAAGCTTGTATCCAATATACTTTGTCCTCTTGAAGCAATTTCTAAACGTTTTTCAATTTGTATTGAATACGAGAAAAACGAAAAAAATTCTGGGTGTGTGAATGCCATAAGGGTCAATACGTCATGTACGGGACTTCCTTTAAGATGAGGATCTCGCGTCATATAAACCCTGTTATAGAACTTCAAAAGTGGTTTGAGAACTCTGCTTTTATCAAAGTAGTCTATATAATTAATCATTTGTGGCGTTATGATAGCTTTACTAGTTGCGTTTAATGGGAGCACCGTAGTGTTTTGAGCATTAGAAAGAACGATTTCTACAGCTAAAGGATCAGCATGAAAATTAGCCTCTGCGTAAGATGTTACATTACCCGGAACATAAAATGCGCCACCCATTATATAGTATTCCTTCACTTTCTTCATTAGGCAATTGTTAAGAATAAACAACGTAGCAAGTGAAGTAAGGCGTCCCATATTAACGATTATTAACTCATTTTCATATTTTTCTATCAACTGCTCTATTTCTAAAAATTGACCTACAGAAATTCCTTGAACTTGATTTGGCGTTATGGGACCAAGACCATGCGGACCGTGTATTTCAGGATAGTAAGATGGCTGTTCCCCGGTCAAAGGGAATTCCGCTCCACGAATGATAGGGATATCCTTGGAAAGATTAAAAACTTGAAATAAATACTGACTGTTTATTAACGCTTTTTGTCTGGATACATTACCATAATCTACAACTACACCAATAATTTCAATATCCTTATTTAAATGAGCGTAATATAATGCAATAGAATCATCGATTCCCATATCAGTAAATATTAGTACCTTCTTCATCATTAAAACCCTCCGTATTATTTTTCATTTACTTATATTACGAAGAAAAGAGGGATATGTCACAAACACGATCCAAAAATGCTCAACAGTCATAACTGTGACTGGTGAGCATTTTCTAAAGTAATTCTTCTTAGAGAAGTGAATCGAGGAATTACCATTGCATATTTTTCAAATTCAATACCATTACTTTTTCTCCTTGTACATCAAGTTCTCCATTAAATTTAAAACCAAACTTTTCATACATTTTAATTGCTACAAGGTTATTTTCATAAACACTTAAATAAATTCGCTCACATGAATATTTATCGGCTAGAAATGAAATGAGTAACTTGAAGTAATAGCGGCCATAGCCCTTTCCTTGATAATGTTCATCGATAAAAAAGCGGTCTAGCCATACTCTCATACCATCTGGGTATTGAAATGGACCATACATCGCAAATCCTATTGGGACATTTTCTTTATATAAACCGACTGGAACAAACCTCGGATCCTCTTTTGCTTCATTTAAGCATTGAACTACCGTTTCAATAAATCCTTCCTGTTCATCTGCTATGTGTAAACCTAAAATTTCTTGCTTATTTGAATCTGTAATGTCACGAATTTCTGTGAACATAATGTCAAAACCCTTCTTTTATATTGCCTTCCCCTTAAACTTAAACTATTCGGTAACCGTATAGTCAAGGAAACTCTTATATTTTCCACTTAAACAAAAGGTGTCCTGTTGAATTCACAACAAGACACCTGCTAATTTTGTTTTTGTTTTTCTATTAATTGTAAACATATTTTAGTCACCTGCACTTTTTTCTCACCGAAAAATATGCCATCAAATACGTATTCCTCATATGCATTAGACCCTATATCATAGCCATTTTGCTCAGCAGCTTCTTTTAAGCCTGCATAAGTTTCTTCAGCTGTATCACCAATCTGATATCCAATCACATAATAGCCACCTGGCCGTTTATGAATATTGTCCTCTTTTGTATATTCACTCACTTTCATATAGACATGACTATAATGATAAAAATCTTTCTCTAAAATCTGTTGCTTTTGCAAAATTGCGCCTAGAGGGTAGCCCAAATCTAAATGCTTGGATTGTATGTGATGGATAAATTCCGATAATTTCGCAATGAATTTACGTTCACTTAAATTCAGTATATTTTCACTTAACATATAGCGCTCTTCATCAAGGTATTGAATAGTGATACTGACTAAATCTTTTTCAAGCGCCTGCTCTGCAAGATTGATTTTCACTTCAAGTATCTTTTGTAAGTATGTTAGTTGTTTTATTTTGTCCTCAATCTCTATTGATTTATTTTTTAAGACATTAACAGTTTCTTTAGGATTTTTTTGATGTACAAGCGTTTTAATTTCACTAAGTGGAATATCTAATTCCTTAAATAAATTAATTATATGAAATAACTCAAATTGATCATATGAATAGTAACGATAACCGTTATTCAATTTCACCTCAGGAGAAAGTAACCCAATGTCATCATAATGAAATAACGTCTGTTTCTTCACATGACAAAGTTTTGCGAATTCTCCTGTTGTAAATAATCGTTTTATTTCTGAATCGGTGTACATATTGATCCCCTATCTCTATACTTATCTTACTCGTATTAACATGTTTGAAGCTGATTTAAGATATACGAAATACTCTTCTTTGATACCCCTTGTTTATATTATAAAATTCTCCATTCCTCATTAAAGGTTATATTTCACGTAACTATATAAAAAATAAGTACCAAAACTAACAAACTTATTATCCAACTGATTAGGTGGATAAACAGATTCATACGACATTTTAATATTTGTAGAAATAAAGGAAACGCATATAAACATGAAATAAACCCAAGTATACCTAAGTCCCGGTATTCCTCTATTATTGCATGATTAAAAAAACCATCTAAACAAAATAAATGTTATTCAAAAAATAATATATAACACTTTCTATAAACTTTCATTTTATGGAACTTTCATTCTTTGTAGAATTCATTTATATCCTCCATCATACCCTAAAAAAACATTTGAAATACTAGCTTTTATATAAAAACCCTTTTTAAAAATAACTTAAACCTCTGCTCAATAGCTATTTTCCAAACTCTACGAATAGATTTTATTAAATTAATCCCTGGATTAATAGTGTATATTCTTTCTCTTTAAGCTAAGGTTTTTCTAAATACACTTATAAATTTAGGTATTATTTCCTGGTTATATCACCAGGATACTTTATACTTAAAAAATTATATTTATTGTAAATATAGTAAATATTATTTTTATATAATATACTTTATAAAGCTTATACATATAATATAAGACTATTTATCAAAATTGGAGAATATTATGAAAAAATTATTATCTATTGTAGTAGCAATTATTATTTTCGCTAGTACACAAGTACCTTTTGCCAATGCGGAAGCTACTTCAGTATCTAAAATTGAATCTTTGTTGAAGACTGCAGAGAAACATGCAGGTGAATTAAAGTGGCAAACTTCATATGAATTTACGAAGGAAATTAAAAATCCAGATATGAAAGTTTTTAACTTAACGAAAAATGCTTACTGGAAAGCTTATTTTGAAATTGAGAAGTATAATGGAAAAGACAAAGAGAAATTTGAAAATCGCTTACACAATAATACTGGTATTCACTTTTCCCGAGCTACTTCATATATTGATGCCATTACTTCTGGAAAGAAAATAGAGCGGTTAACAGATCAATACAACAACCTATATTCTTCAGACCCGACATCTAACGTAACTGTACAAAAATACCATGATTTATCAACGGAAATTCGTAAACAAGCTCAGATTCTTTATCATGTTTACGGAAAATCAACACGAGAGGCGATACTTACAAAATATAAACAGCCAGGTGTAAAAGCTCTTCAAACATCGAAATATGTAATTTCTACAAAGATTCATTTAAATAATTTAGAGAGCTTGATTGCTAATAAAGCTCCTCAATATAAAATAGAGTCAAATGTTGCTACATTTTTCAGCCTGCAGGATATGATAAAAAATGAAGAAATTGCTGGGGACCTTTATACAATTTATTATGAAATAATTAGAAAGGACTCAAACTTCTTATCACAAGAAAAAGAAATAACAGAGTTTTTTAAAACATCTACAGAATATACAAATGCAGAAAATGTTGAGCTGCTATTTGGTCTATATAGCAAAGATTATCCTGATTACTTGAATCTCAAAAAAGAAATAGAAAGTACATTCATTGACTTTGACTTACGGTATGAGACGCTAGGTATTGAAACTCATTTTATAATTGATGGTATAGCACTTGTCACTCATGATGAAGTTGAAACATACCAAGAGGAAAGCATTGCATATAGTTTTACTTATTTGCTGGAAAAAGATTCAGATGGTAATTGGAAATATCTTGATTTAATAGCAATTGACTAATTTTGGGGGAAAAATAAAAACTACAGCAAACCCTTAAAGCTTGGGGTAGCTGTAGTTTTTTTATTCAACTAACTTGTCTAGTTGAAATTATGAAATTATATGAATTAAAAATATTTTACATATAGTATTCTTTAACTTTTGGGTTGACATGGTTAATAAAAGTTATATTTTTTATTTTTTGTATACAAACCATTGAACTGTTTATGTGTAAATAACCTTCAATTCTTACTTATAAAGTAGGGACCTCATTCGGGTTCATGTGTCATGATAAAAGTCCATTCACCATTCCAATCTTCTTCCTTTTCGAGATGTTTAACCTTTTCCCAACTACATAAATGCCAAAGAAAATTATCCAGCCAGATGTCTTTTTGTTCTTCTATTGAAAGGTGGTTTGCAAAACATTCAACCCATTTCCCCCGTAAATATTTCCCCCACTTAGGTATCTCAGCTTTTTTAATTGTTTATCTCTCATATAACGAAAATCCTCTCTACCTTTCCTTGTCTTTAAAAATGTTGTTCCAACCACAAAGATTCTCATGACAAAATACAAAAGGATATTTATCTCTCTTCAAAATAAAAAGTTTATAAGGCCATGATAAGACCTTTCAACCAATGCATCTTCCTTTAATAGCCCTTATTCCCATGTAATTATAGTACATACTTCAAATTCAAACTGAAAATAATATATAACATTTCTATTTATATCGTGTAACTTGATTCTTTCCCCACTTGTTTTAGGTAAAACAAAACTTATTTTATTCATCTCTTTCAGTAAAAAAAATGTAACTGAAAATTCGTTCTCAATGAGGAATTGTTTAATTTCAATATTAAAATTTTGTTTTGTAACTTTTACTAGTTTAAAAGAATTGTTTTCTTCAATAATTTCCAAGTTTTTCAATATCTTTAAAACCGGTATACATGGAATAGATATTATTAATTTGTAATTATTGCTGTATATTAATTCTTCGAATCTATTAAAATCCTTTAAACACATTTCTTCTACTTGTTTAGGAAGTGTATCAATTTCAAAAGTTAAAGAAAATTCATTTTCAAACCTATCATCAAGTTTTCGTAGATCTAAATTAGAATATGTTCTTTTCATACTTCCTCCAAATTCCGTTTTCCCGTCTACTCCAGGAAAGAAATGTACGTACTTTATTATTTGATAATACATCTTGTAGCATTACAAAAATAAAATCTAATTTAGCATTTGTGAGCAGGATATACAGCACTGGGGAGCCTCTCACAAAAAGTAACCTTGACGTACTTTTTGCTAAACAGGGTTCTAATTATTTTGTATAGTAATTATTGTTTACTCAACGTTCTCACAAGCATCATCTAGATAAACGAAATCATTTCTTAGCTAATACCAATATTTACCTTGATTACTAATTAATCGTTCAAGTAAATCTGTAAAGGAAGTTGCAATTATTTGCGACTCCCCCACAAGACCATGACGATCCAAGAAGCTATCGTAGCATCTCCCTAATCTACCTTTTTTTAAGTTTCGTTTGATGTCCTTCAGACCGTACAAAGAGTATTTGACTTCAACTGACGGAACAACTGAATGAAAATTAATTTATGAGATTAGAATACTTTATAGTCATACGTTTTAAAGTTTTACGTACTAAATAATTTGATAATACAATATATAGGGATTATAAGAGTTCTATTAGCCTCGTATAGATAAGCAATTTATTAGGTACCTGGAGTAGATCATAAACCACCTTAAAAGGTTTTTAGCCAATTGAACTGACCTAAAAAAATGAGAAAAATAAAAATACCTTTCGTTTTTGATTCAAAACTCATTTTACTTTTAATCCCAAATATCTAAAAGTAAAAACCTTAAAAGGCAAAAGCCAATCAAGTTTCTTTCTCTGTGCTATATTTCTTGCTAAAATTTCTAAAATCATAAGCAAGTATCAAGATTCAATAGTTGTTCGATCAACAAAATTTTGATTCTCTTTAATAATCATTCTTGAAAGACGTCTTCCTGCTCTCTTAAAGAAGAATTCATCAACGAACTCTTGTGAATCAATTTGCGATAGTTGGTTGATTACTTCATTTTTTTTATCATATTCAATTCGACCCATTAAATCTTCATTCGGTCCATATTGATATACTACCCTCTCTTCATCCTCAAACTCCTTCAACATTAAAATAAAAACTGCCATGAATCTTCACTCCTCATTGTTTTTCTCCCAATTCTATGGCCTTCCAGATTTTATTGTTTGTCCTGAGCTGTTCTATCATTATCTGGAATATACTCTCAAATTTTGATTCGAAAATTTCGTCATGTAATAATTGTATATCAGAATCTACTTGTTTCCCATATATCAATCTTTGCCATACTTGAGCTAGTTCGAAGTCCGGATTAGATCTTCCAACTCCGCCATCCTTTATATGTGAGTTATTAAAAACATGATTTTTAGCACTATCATCACAATGTGGCAAGTCAACGATATCACTGATATTGTCCATCATATTGTTAACCTCACTCGTGAGAGCTTCTGTCAGGTTGCCGATCAGTGTTAGGTACTGCTCCAGCATCCTTCTAGAAACTCTTACTTTATGTATCCAGCTAGATCTGGCTCAAGTGAAACAAGCACCCAGTCAAAGTTTAGAATTTTATTTGGAGAACTTTTCTAATAAAAGTGTACAGAAATTTTCATATTCATTTGTCCCATCCTCATCATCTTGCTACCAGTTAATAACGGGACATTCATTTTTGGCTAATCCTGAAGTATCAAGACAATATCGACCAAAATTATAAACATATTATAAAAAAGCCTTACTAGGACAATAAACCCTGCAATGCATGAAATTACCTGGTTCAATTTTATCATAAGGAAGTTGTAATTAGTTGGATAGTATTAATGTATCCCAAGGGAGTCATTTCTATGGCATATTTTTCAAGCCAAACATTTTTAGTTTTTACTCCTGAATTTTCAAGAACTTTAGGAAATAATTTTGTTTGCAAAATGTTAGCAGTAAAATGCCTGGATAAGTTAGATATACTTCTAACCTGTCCCTGACCATTAATCTTTAGCGTACTTGCCGCTTGAATAAATTCACCTAATCGAACTCAATCAACTGTTGTACTGTGTCATCCGCTTTTGTTGGGATATTCACTAGCATCTAGACCAATTAAGTTAAATTCTGATTTACCTGAGCGAATATATGTTTGAAATTAATTGAATTGTTACTTCAATTTCAACATCATTGGCAGGTAATTTACGTACAATCTCATTCCTCAATATTTATATGCGTCCCCTTATTAGGGTCATAATCTAATCTCCACCTTACTTTTCCGTCAGCAGACTGCCTACCAACAACTTGACCATATGCATCACTTGATTTTATCGTACTTGTATATGGCTGTGAGTTTGGCCCTAAATCTCCAACTAATTCTAGTGCCTTGTTTCTAGCTTGTTCTCCTTTCCTATACTCTTACCATCATTCTTTTCTATCTTTTTCCTATCTTTGAAGCCATCATTAATCTTATCTATTATTTTAATTGGTCTGACAACTGTAAATAACGCTGCCTCCGCAATGGGTCCAGGTGAAGGGTTCTCTACCATGGTGATGATGTCTCCTACTAAAAATTCATCCATCACTGTTATTGCGGGGAATATATCTTCTAACGTTTTGGAATCGCCGAGCTGATCTTCTGGAATGCTGTTTTCTTTGGTAATAAGCATAGAAAACTGAATTCCTTGGAAGTTTGCTTCCTTTGGCTACTTGTACTTGTTGTACTGCCAAGTTGTAAAATAAAACGTGCAGCACCCGATTTCCCTGCTTGCTTTTATTATGTTCCTTACCTTTCCGCCAGACCCAAAGTAAACAGCCGCAATCCCCGCAAATCGTGCTAATTTATTTGTATTTAGAAAACGTCTAACCCCCAATCTCTGCAATTAAAGCAGAAGCTGTTACGTGGTTAATGCCATGCATGGAATTTAGTTGAATGTCTAGCAAGGGGCATTAACTCTTTTAATTCCCTTTCCACATAGATCATTTCCTGTTTTTTAAAAGAAATACCATAAATTGAGAAGATTATAGTTATTTAATTAGTTTACTATATGTTAAATTTTATACATGGACTAATATACAAAGGGAAGAATAGACGATGGAAATAGAGGACTTTTTTGTGAGAAGTATTGTACGGGATATGAAAATACGAAAAAGCACTTGTCGCCTGTTATAAGCTATCAAGTGCTTTGAGTTTATATATTTTCTATGTTTATTAATATTTGCAAGCTTTTAAAATTATTTTTATATTGACGGTATGACGTCTTTTTTACCATTTGGCAAGTGTAACGTTTAAACCCGTTAGCTTGTTTAATCTCGTTTGTTTGTTTGTATCTTATGACAACATAAAGTAGTCCTTGTAAGCAAAATGTCATCTCGCCTATTCTCGCTCTAATTGCCGTAATATTAAAATAATGGTATAACCTTCATGAATTTTAATTCAAAATCAATGATATCTTTTTCTGTATAAAAGATAATCTTGAGGTTTCATATCATAACCAAATGTTTATTTCCACGAGCAGGTACAATCTCGTTACTTTACAGTCAATTCCCTGTTATAAGTCCCGCTGCCATATAAAATGTCATCTCGCCTAAGCTCGTACTTCTTTTTCAAGTTTATTATTTCCCGGGATACTCCGGGTTGATACAACCATCGTGAAGTACGTATTTCCAATCACCCTATCATTTTCCTATTCACTTCACATATACTTTATTTTTACATGTTATACTTAAAGCTTATATCCATAAAAATATTTTTGTCCTTTTTCCCAGTTTTCACTTGAAAGTCTGTCTATATAGCCAATAAATTCTTTATAATTGCTCGCATTAATGACAGTATTGTAGTCTCCAGGTACTTTTTCACCAGACCAAATTGATAATAAAGAAGGTATTAACTCCATTTTTAATGGCTCCTCATTATTCGCAGCAATCATAACCCGCTCTATCAACTTTTTAGCTAAGTCGCCAGGAAAAGCTAATTTTTGTTGGAAATAATAACTCTCTGTATCCATTTCCTCACAATAATTAAAATAAAAATTTCCAACTTCATCTATAGTTGCATCTTCACCAATTTCTTCCTCAAAATTAATAAAAAAATCAATAGAATCCCTTATAATAATAGCTGTATCACTGATTTCAGCCCATTCTTCAAGTAAAGCCAATAAATATGGAATTATATCAAGAGAAAGTGATGTTGTGGCTGCTGATGCAAAAGTGTTTACTGTTTCTTCGGTTACCTCACTAAGAAAACGTAGATTATTTGAATCCCTTAAATCATCATGTGACCCAACAGCTAAGAACATCCTAATACATAAATTCAAAACCGATTCATCTCTAGTCTGATTCATTAATTGGAACAATAATGGTTTTTGAGTAAAATCACCTGTTTTAAATAATTCAATTAAATTAAATAAAACTTCCTTTTCTGTTATAGAATTTAAAATTTTTTCTTTAATTTCTGATTTGACTAAAGTTGTTTTTTCTCCAAACCATATACTATTCATAAGATTTCCCGTTACTCCCATAGATGCACCTCCTTTCATTGAATTATCTCTTGCCATTTTCTTTTTGCCATTTCAAAACTTTATTTTGAAAAACAGTAACTTCAGTATGTTGAGGATTATTACCAAATACAATAATCCCCTTCTCATTCTCATGCATTTTCAGTATTTTAGCATTTTCTTTACCATAACCCATTTCATAATAAAAATCCAAATTTAAATCATCAATTTGTTCTCGACGAATAGTCAATTCTCCTGTCTTTTTAATATTTAAACTTACATTCTCTCCACCAAAAGATAAACCTTACTTTTACCTTGATTGGTTAAATGCCTTTCAAGGTTGTTTCTTTAATTTACATTAATATAGCTGATATTTGTGAGAAGCAAATTGAAAATGATTATTATATGAAATACCTAATGACTGGCACAGACAGGATCTGAAATTAGTAAGATTAGAAATGGATAACGATCAAGATTACTATATGTATGTTCCAGTAACAGTTCAATTGAAACATCTCTGTGAAGTAAAAATTACACGAAACTAAGCCAGATTGGTATCCTAACCCTGATGAATCTACGATAGTAAAGGGAAAAGAACTAAAGGAAGCAAGATTAGACTATCAAGCGTTGGTTAGAAGAGGAGAACTCGAAAAAGGTCACCATGTGCCAATGAACTTTTTTCTTGTTTCAATCAATTATATACACTGCCTTCGTTAGTAGAAGGATGGGATAAAATATGATTTACTTGAAATGCAGTTGCATAATATTCTGCGTACTCGGAATCATCCTCATCTAATCCATTGTCTGTCTCAAAAAATGTGTCTGTTTTGCCTTCAATTCTTAATCCACTGTTCCACTCTATTATGATCTCTACACCTTCATACTCTATTAATGTTTTAAATAAAGAATCTGCTTCCATAGACATCCTCTTTCTTATTTTATTCTGATGGTTTTGCTGGTACTATATGAGCACCATCCTTTCTATGGTGTATCATTCTCTATTAGTCTCTATATATTGTCCAGTCACAGTGTCATAGTATTTACCTATTGGCTTACCAAAGTCCACTCTCTCTTTATTTTTGGTGACAGTGGTTCCTTTCCCTGCAAACTTATCAAGTAATTCTTGTGCAGTCTTATTATCGCCAAATTCTGTAATGTAAAACTTCCATCCATTCTCTTGCCCTATCAATAACACTAGGGACAGCTAAAGCGATTAAATATAATCCTTCTTCAATATTTTCTCTATAGAGATGCTCTATGCCATGTACTAATCCGAACATTATTTCATATTGTTCGGTATCATCATCAAATCCCATACATAATCCTGTAATAACTGATATATCTCCTAAACCAATGAGATTACCTAATGCTTCTTCAAATGAGGATACTTCTTTTGGAGATTGTAAAAGTCTATTTGTGTAGACTATCTTTAATTGACGAGATGATATTTTACATGACAGGGTTAGTTATGACATGGAATGGCTAAAAAACTAGAGAATGACAAAGCTCGTGGCGATAAACTTTAAACCTAAGTTACCGTGATGCCCTTACTCATGATACATTAGACGCAAGAAGGATATACATGAAGGATGGTGTCTACACTCCTGAAATAAGAGCGGGCTTTTAAATACGATTAGAAAGAATAGAGAATTATATCCTGAATTATTTAATAATTGGGGGTGGAGTGTATGGATGTGAAATCTAATTATCTTACTTGTCACACTATCCTAGTATTAAAACCAAACTTCATGATGTTACAACATTCGTGAGCTCTGATTCTCAATCATATCATTCTCTTATTTACTCACTCAAATATCAGCTGAGTTAATAAATTAAAATAAAAAACCTTGAAAAGCTTTGAGCCAATCAAAGTTGTGAATTCATTTAAGTTATTTAAATTTTTCTCTTCAAGCAATCTTTTGTTATATAAATTTCATTTAGTTGTTACTATCTCTTTCTTAATTCTAAAAATAAATCTTGCAATTCTCCCTCTGTATCAATAGAGTCAAGCAATAATTTAGGTTCTAACGAACAATTGTTTAAAGTTGAGCTTCCATCAATTACTCCTAGCATGTTTGAAATAGTATCAATCATAGTTTGCTCAATTATATTCATTAATATATCTTTATTTTCGTCAGTTAAACTATCGTAAAAACCAATAGCTCTTTTCCAATAATCATCTGTTTTAGAAGTAACAATCGTTGTTTCATACAAGTCTTTGTATAGTTGAAGGTTCTCATTAACGATAGACTCATAAAGTGATTTAACAAAAATATCATTCATTTTATTTCCTCATTTCCGGATACATTTTTTTGTTTAATTCAATAAGTTCTTTTAAAGCAGAATTCGGTATGTCATCATATACTCTTCTAAGTTCGCTAATATCTTTACCAATAACTGTCTGGGATTATCTATTCCTTTTGTACTTCTTGAAACTATTCCATTAGGCCCTTTAATGGTGTGCCCCACCTTTGGAACATTAATTGCAGGTCCAGCATTTAAATCATAATTATCTACTAATTTCTTCATTGCTGCCTTCTGTCCTGCATGATGGGCATCAAGTCCTTCTACTCCTTTAATATCTTTATATGCTCCAACTTGATATTTATCCGTACCCTTACCATCAATCTTTTCTATCTTTTTCCCATCTTTGAAGCCATTATTACTCTTATAATCCATAATACATACGAAACTAAACAGCCAATCGCCGGTTCAATACCGTCAATTGGCTGCATAATAGAGTGTTTTATGTTTTATTACGGCCCCGAAAAGGATAGTCAGTGTCGAATAGGTTCTATACTCAGCACCGTACTAGTTGACCCTAATTTTTCCATTAGTTTTTTCGCCTTACCATATGGAAATCTTTCTACTAATATAAATGGAGGATTTTTTGAGCCCTTAAGCAAATCTCCTGTTGAAATCTCAATTCCTAATACGTTCTTTATTTTTATTAAATCTTTTAAGCCTTCATTTGGAGGTTTTACTAACAAAATATTACAAGTATTAGGAATCTCAATACTTGTTTTCTGTACTATTTCATTTAAACACCCACTATTCACCCATTTGTTAAAATCCGAGGTAACTAAATTAGCATGGCTTGGGTTCATATCCCCAGAATCAATAACTAATACCTCTTTTTCATCCGCATCTTGAAGCATTAGAAAAACATTTCCTCCACCATCGTCACCGATTGCAATAAACCCACTTGCATACTCATCTACTTCCCAAGTTTCATTTCTTTCCACTATATCTTCCGTACCATAAATAACCAACCCACCTCCTATTGAAAACCCATTTGTATATCTTAATAAATCCTTGTATACATTCGGTAATTCTAATTTTAATAGATTTTCTACTTCTTGTATTTCAATATCACTTGCTGCTGTATTTTTTGCCAAGTCTGAAACCTTGGATAAATTAATCATTTGACAAATCCTCCTAAACTATCAAAATATTTGTATGCATCTCCCATTGCTTTACGGGCAGTTTTTGGATCAACTCCTGCCTCAATCATTTCCCTATAGCTCTCATTAAATTCATAACGTAAATCTGTATTAAAGCCCTCAGTTTTTCTCCGTTTCCTCTGCATAGAAGAAATTAGCATGGGATTGGCCCGAGCTTGAAGGGAGAAGTATTGCGGAAGCTTTCTTTTCGTTATAATCAAATCCTCCCTCTCTAGCCCATCTATTCGCCCATTCATTTTGTATTGGATGGTGAGACTGTATTCGATTATCTGAAGCAATATTTTTATTTCCTGTTGCGCGATTAACCCCAGGACTTAAATAGCCATGTTCATCAACATCTCCCTTTAGATATCCCCCTGGCCTTTTAGCATTATCCGTACCCTTACCATCAATCTTTTCTATCTTTTTCCCATCTTTGAAGCCATCATTAATCTTATCTATTATTTTAAGTGGTTTGACAACTGTAAATAACGCTGCCTCCGCAATGGGCCCTGGTGAAGGGTCCTCTACCATGGTGATGATGTCTCCTACTAAAAATTCATCCATCACTTTTATTGCGGGGAATATATCTTCTTCAGATTGAAGGGAACTTGGAAAAGTGCATTTAAGAAAGAAGGAGTGTTAGAAAACGCTTAAGAAAAATCGTTTTCAACACTCCCATGTTAAGATTACTATATTTCATTAATTATTTTTACTTCAAAGAGATGTTTCAATTGAACTGTTACTGGAACATACATATAGTAATCTTGATCCTTATCCATTTCTAATCTTACTAATTTCACATCCTGTCTGTGTCAGTCATTAGGTATTTCATCTAAATAATCTTCTACTTCTTCTTTATAATCAAGCTGTAAAATGTATCCTTGATTCACGAGGGCAAAAACGATTAATGTACCAAGTAAATCTTTTTTGTTATTATCCCGAACAAATTCTTCTTCCTCAAACCAAATATCTTTCAGATTATATTTAATCCAAAATTCTGCAGAGGAAATATTGTTATAGTCATTGATTATTTGTTTGACAATTTGATGATAGTTTTTAGGTATAATTTGTTCTAAATTACGATTAGCTTCAATCTTGAAAGGATAATCTTCTTCTATTAGTGACTATTCATCTTTTCCTACCTGTTTTAACGGTCCAATATTAAATACAATGTCCTTTTTGTAATGGGCTAAGTCGTACGGATAATGGTTATTTGCTTTTAGTGGACTGTCATCTAACTCCAGAATTTTCGCTAGGGCTGCAGTTTCAAAACTCCAAAAGCCAAGATAACCTGGCTCTTTATGCGAGTTCTTCCAACCATAACTATAGTGTCCTTGAAACCATTCTTTTTCGATATATTTTTCTAGTCTCGTAGATGCTACTACTTTATTTCTGAAACCTAGCTCAATAATTTCTAATGACTTAGCATAAGGGTTTTTCAATTCAAATTGTGTAGATTTTATCTTTCGCTCAATTTTATATGAATATAACAAGAAATCCAATAGAACATCGTCTACCTGTTCACCATCTGCAATCTTTGCTAACCTATCTATGTTTTCTTTGTCAGTTTCCAGGAGTATTCCTAAAGCAACCATCCAAATAAAATTAATATAACGCACTTTTTTATATCCAATATACTCTAGCAGTATGAGTGATTCTAGATACTCTTCTTCTAAATCAGCACATGCTCTTCCTAATGAGTACTTGGCCCGTATCAATTCAGTATATATCTGAAACAATGAAGATCTTGTATTAAATATAATTTGTTCGTTATCCAATGGGTATTTTTGAATATTTTTTTGTATATCTTGTTTTAATTCTTCTATTTTGATATTTTTTTCTTTAATTACTTTCTCTTTAAAGTCAATTGTTTCCTTTAAATATTCTAAATTACATAGCAAATCCCTCATTAAATTCCACCTCGTATTGTGTTTTCAATTATGGCCAAGTTCCTACAATTTTTCCTTCTGAATCCAAACGAAATGTAATTGTCTCTCCTTTTGAATTAACTTTGGATAAAACTCTTTCAATTTGACCATTTTCTAATGCATTCGAAATTTCTGTAGCTAATTTATCATCTCCATTAACCGCTTTTGATATTCTGCTTTTTCCCGAACCAATACCTAACAACCAATCATTCAACATCTGGTGACCCTCTAGTTTGGTTGTTCCTAATTGTGAAGTACCAAATTTTGCTTCGTCAATAACATACTTTACAACACTTTTAGTATTATTATTTTTATCCATCAATTCCTTTAATAATTCTATCATTCGGTGAAGTTGGTGCTACATTTCCTATACGCTCCAAATCGTAACCGGCTTTTTTCAAGCTCTCATTATTTATAAGATTATCATATGCTTTGTATTCCCCATAATTGCCCTTTTGTTTATTTGAAGCATGATTCAAATCTAAATCATCAAATTTTGAGTTTGTATCACTCTTGATATCATTGATTGTATAACTAGAATCAACTCTTATACTGTTCCAAGGACTCTTTTATTTTATTAAAGCAAATTTCTAGACCAAGATTTACTACAATAGAAAGAATAATATCTACATCATCATAGGAATCTGTATTCCATAATCTAGAGAGTGTTCTATCAATATCATTTCGTATATCACTTATTAATAACTCGTATGTCATAACTTGCCTGTCTGTTAGTTGACTAAGGATTAATAAAAAACTATCCTTTTCAATTTCATTATTTCTAAATTGATATAATGCGTTTTGAAACATTGATATTAGTATTCCAGTTGGAATTCTATCAGGTAGATTCATAAATTCATTTATATCCATATTTTATTTACCTTTCACTGGAATATGAACCTCATTTAAAGACTGATTTTTTGTCCATGTTTCGTCTGATTTTAACTGTTTATTTCCGATTTTTATCTGTGCAGTCCATCTTGAACCTGATGCTGAACCTGAATAATTTTGTAAATAGGTATAATACATTAAATAGGTTATACGGTTTATAAGTGTAGTACGTACTTTATAAATTGTTAAAACATTATAAATGGCTTACAAGTATTATCACTTTTCCTCTGAATAAATCGGAGTTATTCGGCACTGGGTAGCTAGCCCCATAAAAAAAAGAAACATTGAAAGCATAATGCCATTCAAGGTTTTAACCATTTACTCAACAGTGCTATTTATCTCCTCTGTCCACAATTCTATTATCTTCTCTAGCTCTAGCTTGCCCTTGAGTTGAGACTCTTATATACCCGACAACCTTCAATTTTTCACCCTCCCGTTACAAAAATCACAATTTATGTAACGCTTTTTAACGAATAGCGAGTATTATAAGACCGTCTCTAGTAAAAATACAACCCAAAATTAATGAGCCAAAGTCAGTAAAAGAACGCTCTTTCACGTTACTTATTGTTTATCGCCACGAGCTTTGTCAATCTCGTTAGTTTATCAGCTCATTCCATATCATAACTACCCCTCCTATATAAAATGTCATCTCGCCCATTTCTCTTACTTATTTAGTTCTGCCAAGTATCATAACGATACTCCTTGAAGGTACAACCATCATGAGCTTTCGATTTTCAATTAAATCATTTTCTTTTTCTCTACTTAAGAGTAGTTGATTCAAATAAAGTAAAAAACCTTGAAAGGCATTTCATAGCCAATCAAGGTCAATTGGTTTTTACTTCTTCTTCCAATTACGCCTAATCCTCAATTAAATCTATATAATATTCATTATTATTGAGGAACTTTTTAAAAAAATCCTCTAACGATTCAGCTATTTGAATATCGAAATAATATATTGGATTATTAACTAATTGTAAATCTATTGAAATATAAACACTCTCGTTTACTTCAAAGAAAACAAGTTTATCTTCATCATTAAAAATTTCATCTAAATCTGGGTCAAATTCAAAAATACCTTCTCTTAATCTAATATCTGCTACAGCCCCTGGTCCCAATATTCTATTTATTGCATTAGCACTTTGACCTTTAATAAAACCATAACCAACTTCTAAATATAACTGTTTTAAATCATTTGGAAAACTGATATCCATTCTTTGTTCAGCTTTTAAAATATCATCTTCAGGTACCTTATAAATTTTATTTTCTAGCTCATTAATAAATTCAAAATCAGCCATTTGCTATTTAACCTCCTTGGAAATAGTTTACCTGATGGAGCTCCCTTTCCATGTATCCCTGCTTGGTGTTCGTTAGGATATTTTGCTGGATGAATATTCCACCACTCATGAGGGCCACCAAAGTTGTTCTCTATGATATGATGGGCATCATACGGTTGACCGATACTCCGAGCAACCTCTCCATTCTTATCAAGCACTTCTTCTGTATATCTTGGCCATTTTTGTTTGGTTTTTTCTTCCCATTCTGCAATCAATTTATCTTTCAAGCTCGAAGTAAATTTGCTTCTATGCTTAGCTGTCTCTTTTGGTGTCAATTTTTCATAGTTTTTGGTTCTCAAGGCTTCTTTTATAAGATGAATCTGCTCTTTATTAACCTTTCGTCCAGTTTTACCCTCTATATCCCTAAGATAAGCTTTTGCTAAATCCTTATTAAGTTCACCCGTACCCTATGTTGTAATCTTAAAATCCGCTAATAAAAAAACAATCTCTCTTAAACCTTATTAAACTACTTCTTCCTCTTTTATTATCGGCAATTCATAGGCTGTTTTGTGCTTCATCATGCCGTATATAATGTTTACAAGCCTTCTCATGATACAAACCAATGCTTGTCCCTTTGTTTTGCCTTCTTTTAGCTTCCGTTGATAGTATTCATGGAATACTGGATTCCTTGGTAGCTTACTTCCTTTTGCCACTTGTACTTGCTGTACGGCTAAGTTGTAAAATAAAGCGTGTAGCGCCCGATTTCCCTGCTTGCTTTTTTGTTCCCTTCCTTTCCCACCAGAACCAAAGTAAACCGGCGCAATGCCGCAAATCGTGCTAATTTGTTGGCCTTCGGAAAACGGCGTACATCACCTATTTCTGCAATTAATGCAGAAGCCGTTACGAGTTCAATTCCTGGGATAGAGTCAAGTTGAAAGTCTAGTAAATTCATTAACCCTTTTAATTCTCGTTCTGCATAGCGTATTTCCTGCTTTTTAAAAAAATGTCTCGAACAATGCTTCTCACTAGAAAATCTCGTATTTCTTGGTGTTCTTTTATTGTGTTTCCATCCTCTTTAAACAGCTTTAAAATTTCACTCGCTTTTTTCACCGAACATGTATTGTGACTGGCTTCTAATAAAAAAGTGGTCAATTGCTTAACACTTGCACCCTCTAAACAAGGTGGAGACGGATATCGTTCCCAAAATGCCAATGCTGTTTTTCCATCAACCTCTGAGAAAAACTTCTTATAGCTTGGATAGTGGTGGCTTAATTGAATATGTAGTTGGTTTTTTAAAGTACCTTGTGCCTTTACTAATGCATTTCTTCTAGTGACCAGTTGTTGTATCGACCAAAACAAATCCTGCGGTTTAGCGTCTGGTAACTGGTCTAGTTTGTTCACCAAAATTCTGGCTACACATTCTGCATCCCAACTGTCACTTTTTTGTGTCGTCATATGACTTTTTCGTTCAGCATATGAAAGTGCTGGATTTACTTCTTTTACAACCTGTCCATGGTCGGTTAAAAACTGTGACAATGCCCTTCCATAGCCCCCAACATCTTCTAAACCAAAAATTGGTTTCAACCCATTTTTAATATGTTATAAATATCTAGTAAAATCGTTGAAAAAGCAGAAGGTTTATTTTCAAACTTTATTTCATCTAATTAAGACATTTTTTTAAGCATTGGTCACTGTCTCAATTGGCGGAACAGCTCAACTTGGAAGGTCATCGAACAGAGAAAGTCAAAAAGCCTCCGTACAACTATTGCTTTCTCTGTATTCACTTCTAATACTTTTTGCTTTTCTGTACTGTATAACCAAACATGACACCGCCACCTGCATATCCACCTTGTTCAGCTTTTTTCTTTCTACCTCTACTCAACTTTAATGCAATTTCGAGCCTTTGATACTGATCTAACAGCTCTAACATGCCATTCACTAAAAAATTATTTGGTTCATGTGTGTATATGCTGTAATTTGGCTGCTCAATCGCTTTAACATCTACGTTATATTTTTTCAACTCTCGTTGTATCAATACTTTTGCCATATCTGAGCGCCACAAGCGCGACGTATTCAGTACAATTACTTGGCTCACTTGATGGTATTCTATATCTGCTAATAGCTTTTGCAAGCCTTCTCGCTCAATTGTTAATCTATCCTCATCAACTGTCGCTCCGCTGAACCCTCTATCTTCATATATGTGAAGTATTTGGAGCTTATTTTCGTCACAATACCTTTCAATTTCTTCTACTTGATACGCTAAACTATATCCTTTTTCTTCCCCTTGTATGCTAGTACTTATATAAAATTTAACACTTAGAACACTAATTAAATAATTGTAATCTTTTCAATTTACGTATTTAAACATGCCAAAAAGCACTTGTCGCCTGTTATAGACAATCAAGTGCTTTAAGATTATAGATTTTTTAAGTTTATTAATATGTGCAAGTTTTATAAGTTATTTTTATATTGACAGTATGACATCTTTATAACACTTAGCAAGTGTAACGTTTAAACCCGTTAGCTTGTTTAATCTCGTGTGTTTGTTGCTTATGCCATCCAAAAGTGGTCCTTGTAAATAAATTTGTCATCTCGCCTATTCTCGCTTTTATTGCTTTATTGCTTTATTGTTAAAATAGCACTCCTTGATGGTCTAGCCTTCAAGAGTTATTATTTCAAATTCAAGGATATCTTTAACTGTATACAATTTAAAAACTATTATATCCTTGTTTATATCCACGAACTTTGTCATTCTCGTAGTTTATTAGTTATTCCATGTTATACAACCCTTACTACTTAAAATGTCATCTCGCCCAATTTTCGTACTTTTCTAGTTATCCCCGTATTAAAGTAACTAATGGTACAGCCTTCAGGAGCTCTCGATTCTGAAACCTACTATTTCCGTTTAGTCCCACTCAATAATCATTATTCCACTCACTTATGTACCCTCCTTTATCAAATCGAGCTTTGTCATCACATGCGAAAATATAGAGCGAGTATTATGTTTGGTAGTTTTATCTAAATGTCAATTTAACTATTCTTACTATGTTTGTTTACAAAAAACCTTGAAAGCGTATTACCAATCAAGGTTTTAAGTATATATGAATTATGTTTTATTGAACGATGATTAACAATTAAAATAAGCCTTCAAGAACTCAAAAAACGATGACCAAGTTTCCTTTAACTCCCCTTTTAAAAGCATTTCATCTCCACCCTCAAAATTAACTATATAAACTTTATCAGTTACAGTCTCCAGAACTAATACAGCATTAGCTGACATTTCACTTAAAACCAGATACTGCTTCGGAAAACCATGTTCTTTTCTAGAAATAAGTGTGTATGATTCAATATTATTTTCTTCATCTGATATATCTAGTAATTCAAAGGGTACATGCTCTTCCCAAAAAGGTCCTGCATACTGATTATAAAATTCTTGGAAAGTAACTGATACGTCTACACCTAGCCTTATTAAAGCATCCTTCACTAGATTTCTATCATCACGTTTATATATTTCTTCTCCAAGAACTTCATCTAGTCTACCAGGCAAAATACTCATATTATTTTCCTCCTAAAGCTTCTTCTCCTCGTGTTTTCCAATAATTAATAGAATCTACTTTTTGAAATGCTCCTCTATTTGTTTCATCCATTGGATAAAACGGATTTAACTTTCCTTTATAAGGATGTAGTGGAGCTCTTTTAGCATTACTGATATTATGGTACCTAGTTGAAGCTTCATATAAAGGTCCAACACCTTTTTGTTGTGAATGATGCAATGTTGCAACACTACCTGCATCATCAAGAATAGGAGCAAGACCGTGTTTCGCAGATGCTTCAGCATTTGTTAACCCGCGACCTTTTTTAGCCCCTTTTGTTCGGACCATATCCCAATCAATATCTCCTCTTTGATATACTTTATAAGTAAATCCTGTGCCATCCTTACCTGCATTATACTCTACACTTCGAGTAAAATATTTATTATTCTTATAGTCCTTTAGATGTTGATAAGTTTCTTTACCCGTACCCTTACCATCAATCTTTTCTATCTTTTTCCCATCTTTGAAGCCATCATTAATCTTATCTATTATTTTAAGTGGTTTGACAACTGTAAATAATGCTGCCTCCGCAATGGGTCCAGGTGAAGGGTTCTCTACCATGGTGATGATGTCTCCTACTAAAAATTCATCCATCACTGTTATTGCGGGGAATATATCTTCTAACGTTTTGGAATCGCCGAGCTGATCTTCCGGAATGCTGTTGACATATTTATACTCGTAGGCTCCTGTCTTCCCATAGTATTGACGCAAGATTCTGCCATCCGGTGATGTATAGTATTTCCCTTGGATGGTGCTCACTTCTGGGAAGCTAACGTAATCGTCAAAGACTTGTTTTTCATCGACTGCTTTACTGATGAGTGTTTCGGCCTCTGTAGCACTAACCAACTGTTCCACGGAAGGAATTAAGATATTCTTCAAATGACTTAAATTAAATTGATTCCCGGTACTCATCCTATTCAGGGCAGGACCTATAAAGACATTTGGACTGGAAATCTGCCCACCAAGTCCAAACGATATGGGAGAAACCCCTTCGAGATAAGTTTGAAGCATACTGGAAAGTTCCTCGGTTAAAGCGTATTTTTTTAGCTTTGGAAGAACAGACTCTCGAGTTGCAAGTTCCCATACCAGTCTTTTCCTTGATGGGTTCACCCTCCACTGAGGCGACTGAAAATGGACATCGGTTAGACCGCTTTGAAACATTCCTTCTATATCCGTTAGCCATATGTCCATCGTCTGGATATCTTGCTCCACAGGATTTAATGATACTGTCTGAGAGTAATCGAACTCATTCAACTGTTGAACGGTGTCATCCCGCTTCTTTTTGGAAGTAATAACACCCTCTTGGACAGCACTGTCATCGAGATGCGGCAAGGACACGATATCACTGACACTATCCATGATACTGTTAGCCTCATTCGTGAGGGCTTCTGTCAGGTTACCGATAAGTGTTAGACCCTGTTCCAGCTCTCCCTCTAGAAATTCTTGCATTATGTATCCAGCCGAATCTGGCTCCAGTGATTGTAGTGCAGACTCTATTTGTTGAAGTGTCTGCCCATAGGTGTCTGAAAACAGCTGGAAGAATTGTAGAAAGGGCAGGTGACATTCTGCATAGAAGTCGCGTATAGCATAGCCTCCCTCTCCCTTTAACAGTTCGTCCATTTCAACTAAGCCGCTTACTGTTCTTTCTATATTCTCTATCTCGGTTTTCAGGCGCTCCAGCATAGCCATATTTCGTTTTAGCCCAACTTGAAGTAAGTCTACGTCTAATATTTTCATAGGCAACCACTCCACATACTGGGCACAAGGAAGGATTGCCTGTTTTCTTTATTATACAATATTCCCCTACTACTAGACATACTTTCTCCTCCTCTAGTAACCTTTCGTTAGGTATAATATTCCATTTATTACAAAGAAACGTAAAGAGTTAAATTGCCTTTTCTCTTAAAATAATTCAGAAGGAGCATTAGTTTTCTGTACATTTAAATCTTTTGTATTAATCACACACAAGACTTTTTCCTTATTTTTTGTATAAAAATCTATTCCGATAGCTTAAATAAATACATATGCGCTTGGTTCTTTACAAAGAAAAAAAGAGCAAACAGACCATCTGTTTACTCACTTGCACTCAATTTTAAAAAGTTATATTCATTAAATTTGCAGCAAAAGTTCATCTGTACTGTAATACTCTACACAGTTTCTACCTTTATGCTTGGCAGCATATAACGCTTGATCGGCTTCTCTTATTAATTGTTGAATGGAGTAACTTTCCTCTCCTACTTCCAAAAGTGCATGGGATACCCCAAAACTTGATGTCACTTGAATTTCCACTTTATTAAAAGTCGTTAAACTTTCTGCAACTGCTTGTCGAATTATATTCGCTCTATTAGTGGCCTCCATTAATGTAGTTTCAGGCATACAAATAATGAACTCCTCTCCACCATAACGACCCATATAGTCTACAGAACGTAATTTTTCCTTTACTATACTTGTGACTCTAGTCAAGACTATATCTCCAGCCTCGTGTCCATATGTGTCATTTACCCTTTTAAAATAATCAATGTCAAACATTACAATAGATATATTCCCTCCATCCAACATTAAATCATCAAATAGCATTTCAGATTTTTTCATAAAAAATGTTCGATTCAACACCTGTGTTAGGCCATCTAGGCTTGCTAATTGTTTTAGTTTCGCTTCCATTTGCACTTTTTCCGTAACATTCATAAAGGTAATAATCTTACCAACCTGTACTCCATTTTTATTCTTCACTTCTGTAAAATTAATCCGAAAGTGAATAGCTCGATCCTCTAGTAAGCTAGTATAATCGAACTCTAATTCCTCATCTAATTTTCCTTTCAGTATAGGGTCATCGATGACATCTGCTATCGATTTACCGATATGATGGTTACTCAACTGAGGGATTAAAAATAATGCAGCCTTATTGTAGTCAACTATCACCTTATTTTGATTTAAAACAATTACTCCTTCCTTTAAACTTTCAAATACACTCTCCCTAGCAATCGGAGCGACATTGAACATTTGTAAGGATATAAGAGCCACGCCATGAAAAATAAAAGCGATACTCAAAGAAATAGGACCAAGATCAATACCTTTGCTCCAGTCGTTTAAATAAAAATAATTCGCTATTATTGGGGAAATAAAACCTGCAACCATCAATAATATTTGCATACGAAACAAAAATAAAGATTTACGGTATTCTCGTAGCAATACGAAGACAGATAGAGTTAAGCATACAAATAGGAAAACGGCGTGAATATAAAACCAAGGCCCCCATTCTAGCTTTAACAATGGGAATGGTCCTTCATTATTAATGTTCATAGATTTATAATAAAGATGATGAAGGTCATTCGTTTGCATCATAAATATAGTAGTGATGGGAATGATGAAAAGAGCATAGTTCCATGTTTTTATTTTGCGTCCTACATACTCTAAACACATAAAAAGAACATATACAGGTATGAAAGGCATGGCAAGATATTCTACACCAAGCCAAAACTTCATTTCCTTTAAAGAGGTACTTGCTAATTCAAAGGCATAAGCAAAAGTGAAAATCGATGACAGTAATGTAACTAAAATATACGGCTTTACTCCTGGAGCATCCTTAGCTTTGACTCGTATATATAAGCTAAGAAACAAACTTATTGCCCCTGCCATTATTACTACCAGAATATGTGTCAAGAAATTTTCTCCGTTCCAATTTATCTTTTGTACATATATTATATAGTAGATTATCGTCCAATGACTAGAGACTGTTTTGCTATTTTTTGCCACCAATGTAAAGGGGAAACCACTTTTTTATTCATTGAGATGAGCTCTTTACTCATTAATAAATCCCTATCTGTCTTAACGCATAAAAACGATAAGAAGGATAGGGATTATTTTCTGCTATAAAACTTACGAAAAAATATGTTATGAAATAGAATATTTTTGAATGATTTGATTGAATAATTGTTGTAACTCTTCTTTATCTATCCTATTACACATGCTTCTGCTAAAAGAAATTCCAGATTAGAAGTGATATGATACAGTTTACTTTCTTTTGGAGGACTTGATTTTCCAGTGAAAACAAAAGCTTTAGATTTAGGCTTCACTTCTATCAAACCTTTATTCTGAAGTTCTTTGTAGCTTTTATGAACGGTATGTAGATTAATATTTGCTTGTATTGCCAAGTCTCTAATAGATGGTAATCGATTGCCATTTTTCAAATTCCCTTTAGCCATTTCTAATATGAGTCGCTGAGCAAGCTGTTGATAAAGAGGAATCTTGCTGGTCGGGTCTAAAGTTACATTCATTTCTCTCCTTCCTTTCATATTTAAATAGAGCGCATTACCTTTATAAATGTGAACATTGTAATTGCTACTGTTAAGAGTGCAATGATAATCGCCACTATCCATTGAGAAACATTTAACACGAGTAGCCAGACATGACAGATGGCAATAAAAATTAATATTGGAGAACCAGATACTAGGCTGATTAAAACATTAGGATTCGATTTTACAGCTTCTGATGGTGTTTTCCAGTTTACTAATGGATGTCGCATATCATGAATAGGAGACAGTAAGTTATAACAAATGATTAAGACTAATGTAATAAATAATAGCAACAGGCTGAGAATATCGGTTCTTCCAAACAACAGGTAAATAATATAGCTGATTACAACGGAAGCGATACTAATAAACGAGGAAGTTGCAACTTTTGAAAGAAAAACCATTCGGCGATCTAAAGGAAGTACAATACTAAAAGCATAATTCTTTCCCTCTCTCGAATATGGCGTACCACTAATATTGTTCACACAGCTTACAAACAAAATCATATATCCAAATATATAAAGTTCTTTGTCGATTAGCCACCCCGTCTTCAATAAATCCATCTGAGCTACAATGAGAAAGATAAAGGTGAATAGTGGAGCTAAAAACAAACTTAAAATCACTTGCAATTTAAAATATGGCTCTGATTGAATAATCCACCACTCTCTTTGTAAGTAATATGACCAAATATTTTCCGTTTTGTATATCTTAACCTTAGGCATATTTTCTACACTATTTTCTACACTATTTTCTAGCAACCCATTTTTGTAATAGTTAACAGCTGTATTCTTTACTGTAGAGATGAAAAAGAGCACGCAGATTACCATTAGACTACTGACTATAACGAGAAAATCTATCATGCTAACTTTGAATAAGAGTGGAGTTACTATAACTTTTATAAGTGGCTCTTGAATTGAAAAACTATAGTACATTTTAAGCGAACTTGATAAAGTAGTGATTATGTCGGACATAGATGAGAATTGAAGACTCATTATATCAGTATTTATTATTTCAAAGAAATACATAATTGGGCTTACTCCAATTAGTACGACTAATAATGTATTTGTCACGAAGTACAATAAGGAACTTGAGTATAGTCTTCTAAAACGGTTAGAAAAAGACAATATAAATAAAAGAAATAATGCTGTCATTACATTTATAAGAGTTAAAATAATCACCGCTCGAACAATTTCCCATATCTCATATTTATAAAACAAAAAAAAATAAATTGGTATTTGTAACGTTCCAACTATAATTATAGGAAAAGCAAGCCCACTTATAATTTTTGCTTTAACTATTTGTTTTGGTGAAATAGGAAGACTAGATAAGATATTAAAATCACGCTGATTAAATACAACTGAAACGGCAAAATAAGCTGTCAATAGATAAGTTAATGCCATGGAAATAAATAGATTGAAAAACAAATATTCTTTAGAAGTTCCTAAAAAGTAAATCATTATATTAACCCCTAGGTACTGTGAAGCTAAATAAAATATAGCTATGATTAACATAATATATATAGGTAGCTGCTGGGGCTTTGAATAGCTCGAAGCAATAAAAAATCTCACTAGTTGAAAATTAAACTTCATTTGCTTGTATCTCCATAAAAGTAGTTTCTAAATTTCCTTCTAGTAGCAAACTCTCTACAGACTCATGCAATACGATCCTACCCTCTTTTAAAAATGCTATGGATTCGCAGATTTTCTCTACAACATCCAGTAAATGAGTAGAAAATATCACGGTTCCTCCATTCTCCACATAATCCTTCAAGCAATTTTTAAAGACAAGCACAGCAAAAGGATCTAAACCATTTAATGGTTCATCCATTATGATAATAGGTGGACTAATCGTGAAAGCTGCTATCAAAGCCATTTTGTGGAGCATTCCATAGGAATAAGTTCCCATTGGTTTATAAATACTCTTTTGCATTTCAAATGCCTTTATATAGTAATCTAACTTTTCTTCATCTAATTTTTCATATAGCTTTAAAACAAAATGTATCCAATCGTATGCAGAAATATTTTTAAAGACATGAAATGTATCCGGAATAAAATAAAACTGCTTTTTAAATATTGTTTCATGAGTTTTCGGTATATTATTTATCACTATATTTCCACCGTCTTGCTCTTCCAACCCCGTGATACAATGTAATGTGGTTGTCTTCCCAGCACCATTAGCACCAACAAATCCTAAAATTTCTCCTTTTTTCACTTGTAAATCTACGCCTTTTAAAACTTCCTGTTTACCAAACTTTTTGGTTAAATTTAGAATAGTTAGCACTTACGCCTACCTTCCTTCACTGTTGTACTCTCCCGAATTTATTAAAACTTCTTTTTGGCAATCCAGTAACGCATTATAGACATCATTACAAAAATGATGAGGAGTGTTGCTATAATATCAATTGTCCAACTAGCACCCAGATCACCTGTTATAAGAATGCTTGTAGCTCGAAGACTCATACTTGCCGGATTAAAAGTATCTATTATTGGGTTTAAACCTGCACATAAACGGCTTATTAAAAGAAAAACAATACTTATCAATGCGATAAACGCAGGGCTAGTAAAAAATGTACTCATCATGGCTACAAATGTAATGACAAATAACACCCAAATACTATATAGAACAAACGCTAAAATCGTTTGCGAAATAGGAATCGGCGTAAATAAGTAAACAGTATAACCGTAGGACACGGTGTAACCAATTGCAATACAAAGAACTGCCAACAAATAATGGGTGAATATTTTACTTCCTATATAAGAGGAGATAGAAACTGGTCTCGTCAAAATAAATGCCAGCATTCCATTTGCTTTCTCAGATTGAATCACACTCATTACAGCAACTACCAGAACAATAATCCCTAACTGATCAAACTGTGAGTTAAGAGTCGAAGCAAGTACTTCACTACCCATAGGTTTTGTCATTGTAGGGTCAATAATAATGCCCTCCACTCCACCAAGGGTTTCTAAAATAAGTGGCAAATAATACATCATAATCGGTTGAGTAAGCCCTAACAGGACAAAAACTATTGGTAGCCATATAATTTTATATTCGCTAATCATTTGATTGATTTCCTTTTTACTTAATGCTATAAACGTATTCATACATCCACCACCAATGATAAAAATATTTCTTCAAGACTCTCTTTAATCCCTATCTCAAATTTTGTAAAACAAACTTTTTCATCCAAACCAAATTGTAATAATTGAGACGCATTTACTTCTGGTTCATTTACGAATATTTTAAACCCGTCTTCATAGCTGACTATCTTCTTAACATAAGGAAACTGGTCAACTTTTTGTAACCATTTAAAATTTTCTTTTGGAATAGCTATGTATATAGCGCTTTCCTGATTTCGATTTAGTAAATCTGATTTTGTTGCATCTTCAATTTTCTGACCGTTTTTTATGACAACAAATCGTTCACAGATTTCTTCTGCATCTCCCAGGATATGTGTGGATAATAATATTGTCGTATCCTTTTTTATTTCTTTCATCAAATTCAAAACTTCTCTTCTC
Source organism: Psychrobacillus faecigallinarum (assembly GCF_014836595.1). Lineage (GTDB taxonomy): Bacteria > Bacillota > Bacilli > Bacillales_A > Planococcaceae > Psychrobacillus > Psychrobacillus faecigallinarum. The sequence goes on from NZ_JACSQO010000001.1 coordinate 77,744, forward strand.
CCTATTGGGTCAAGTGCAGATACAGGTTCGTCCATGATTATTATTGTTGGCTTATGTAGGAGGGCTTGTGCAATACCTAACCGCTGCTTCATTCCACCTGAAAATATCCCTACCTTAGTTTGAGACTCATTTGCTAGTCCTACCTTCTCTAAAATAAGAGGTATATCTTGTTGCAATATATTTTTAGCAATACCTGATAATGTCCCCATAAATAGTAAGGTTTCATAAGCAGTCATCCATGAGAAAAAATTAGGATACTGCGGTAAATAACCGATCTGATTTTTTTTCGTAGAGATTTTTTTTCCATCTAGCAAAATATTACCTTCATCAGCATTTAGAATATCTGCAATGATTTGTATTAGGGTAGATTTACCAGCACCGTTTGGACCGATTAGACCTACACATTCGTTTGAATACATCTCCATTGAAAAATGATGAACAGCTGTTTTATGTTTAAACCTTTTAGTAATATTATTTATTTCTAATCGCATGTTCATTTACGTCCCTTCTGCCAATCACAAAATATAAAATAGGTCCAATAGTATTAAAGAAGATTATTAACAATGTCCAAAGAAACACATTTTGTCTCGTGGATCTATGACGATATAAATCAATTAAGGCAATCATTATTAATAAAAGTGTTACAAGAAAAAAAGGAATTATAATTGGCAAAAAGAATCCCCAATCAATTTCTGAAATTTCATTTACTCCAAAGTGTAATTGCATGATTTTTTCACTCCATTCTGTTATCATTATCGATAACGATAACAGAAGAATTAACCAAACTCAATAACTTTTTTCACTGTACATTTCTAAATTTTTGTTATATATTTTTTGATAATGTTCTCTGTTATAGGAATGAAACTCTTTAAATATTGATAACATCACATCTATCTTGTAGGAGGAACTAATTATGCGTAACAAAGTAGAGGTAATAATGCACCCCGTGAGAATGAAAATATTACAAGCTCTAATGAAAAATAAAGAAGAAGGCGTAAGTACATTAGAAATGATTGCCATTATTAAAGATGTGCCACAAGCAACCTTATATCGCCATATTCAAATTTTATTGGATGAAAGTATCATAAAAATCGTCAAGGAAAGGAAGGTAAGATCCGTCATTGAAAAATTTTATGCTCTTAATGAAGAGGAGGCAGCAGGTATAAATGACGAGGATTGGAAGAGCCTTACAAAGGAACAAAAATTAAATTATATTTCCAACTATCAATTGGTTTTACTATCCCAATATCAAAATTATTTAACTTTACTAGAGGATAAGGAAAACGTTGAAGATACAGCAACATTCTCATTAATAGAATTGGCCTTATCTGATGAGCAATTTACGCTTTTCCAAAATGAACTAAACAATCTAATGATAAAATATTATAAAATGAGCAACTCAAACGAGAAAACAAACAATAAAACCGTTGCAGTTAACATAATTCCTAAGCTTTAGATTTAAGCGATACCTGCATGAGGGATTGCACATGCTTCAAGGGAAGCTCAGGAAAATGCAGGCGACAGTGGGATAGCAGAGCATCGGCTGTCCCTTCGCCCATTTGAGCATTATTGAAAGTAAGTGCTAAGGTTCCTGGTGACTAATTTTGTAAAAATATAACATAAAACCACCATTTTAACTTTTATAGATTTTTCACCCTCTTCCCGTGGTATCCTTTATAGAGAAGGATGGAGAAACGTTGCTACTCTTCTACGGACAAAAAAAGGGGGAAAAGATATTACAAAAGCAGATGTGTTACGTACCTACGAGGAGGCGCTTATCCTGTCTTCTACGGAGCGCTGGTTAATCATCGGGGGAGCATTTATCGTACTAGCATTAATATTGATGTGGTTCTTGTTTCGGAACATCAGTCTGTTTGCCTTCATCGGGGTGTTCTTTATAACCCTTCTTGCTACCGTTTTTGGCGGATTCTACCTATGGGTCATCGTGGACTCCTATGAGGAGGAACATATCACAGAGTGGGAGGAACAGGTAGAAGAGTACTATATCCTTACATTGCCACTGGTGACCCTAAAGATTGATGAGTACAAGGAAATTAATTCCATGCGTGCTGAGATGGTATCCTTCACCGACCCTCCGCGCAAGCTGTATTCCTATCAGCTGAGCGGTGGGGACATTCCAGATGGGGAAAAGCTTCGTCTTAATGTGGAGCGTGTGCGTGTCGAAGGATTGACCGAACCGTATATAACTTATCAGTACCTAGAGGAAGCCATTGCGCCTGAAGGGACGCTTCACTTCCTAGAAGGCTATTACAACGTGAAGCTGTATATACCGAAAGAGGATTGAACAAACACCCCCTATGTGGGGTGTTTTGTTTTCCGAGAAAGCAAATCTTTAGTATGACTATGCCAACAAGTTAATCATATCGGGGATGATTTGGTTTGATAGCGGTCCCCGAGACGTTGGAAGTTACTTTAGTTTATTATTCATTTATTACCTTAATTTTTTTTGCGATTTTCTTTTCATCGATTTCTTCTACCCACAATTCCACTTCTTGTCCAGGTTTTAAATCGGTGATACTATTAGTTTCCCCTATCACATAAGTATCCTTAGAAAAAAATATTACAGGAGTATAATGTTCGTATTCAGGGTTAACTTTAAGAGGGTATAAGGTAAATTGATTACCTTCTAAACCTCTTATTACTCCGTGATAATCTGCTCTGTAAAAAAAGAAAACTATTAACATAATTACAATCATCAGGCTGGATAAAATGATCCAATATATTCTTTTCATGTTAATTTCACTTCCAGAATTAGATTTATAGTTTCGATTATCGAATTAAAACAAAAAAATCAAATTATTTAACTCTAGAAAATACTATTTCTTGATTTCTTGCTTTTTCATATAAACATATAAATACCCTTATTCTTTGGGATTTCGCAGACTATCGAAAACCAAATAATGATCCTTTACTTCTTCTGCTTTACGATTACTATATAACGCCATATCTCTAAACTCATCCCATTCTCCTGCATGTTCATGACTACTGCTAAACATATTTTTATCAAAGGGTTTTAGCCTTATTGATAATATACAAGCGTTTAAATTAAACCTTTTCTTTTTAGAGGAAACAAATTCACTAATTAATTTTCTTTCGTTTTCCGTTTTGATTTGGATATCATTTTGTCTAACCTGTGCCTGAATCATTTCAACTAAATACGACTCCATTTTCTCTTCATCTAAATCGGTGACTAACTCTTTGTCACTTGCTACTTTCCACAAATCATCTGCCTTTTTGACTGCATCTACTATTTGGTGTTGATTTTCAATAATAATATCGGGAACATCCTTAACGACATCGTAAGCCTTTTGTATATGCTCTGGTAAAGGACCTAATTTCCTTTCAATTTGACCAAGAATATTTTTGTAATTTTCATAGTTTCCTAACCTATTTGCAGTAGCCCATTTAGCACCAATATGCACAAATTTCTCTATACAAACATTAAAATTGTTTGCTAATAATGCTTCTTCCTTTATTTCCCCGAAGAAAGGAGTGCTGCCATCATTACGTAAAATCAACTGTTCTGCTGCTGGAGCAAATGTAAAATAGTAATAAAGCTCTCCCTTAAATAAAAATTTAGCCGGAAAAACGTCTGGTTTTTCATTTTCATTATAGTAAGGCTTCAATGCATCCTTAATATTCTCCGGTAAATTGTGCATTCTTATCATGAGGTCATATCTCCCAGTTCTGAAAATCCATTATAAGGTTTAAATGTTATTTTTTTATTTTACCATAAACAATTACTTTGAAAGAAATCTGTAAACTACTATTACCTTTATTTTCAATGAAGATTCTGTACCATTCTTAACATGCTACCAATAGCTTCTATCACTGCTTGAGTTTGGTCGATATGAATTGCATGTCCTGCTTCTTTAACGATAAGATGTTTACTTACAGACGAAAGGTTAGCTAGTTCTTTTTGAAACTTCATCCAAACCTCCATGGATTCTTAAGTATGTTGTGGCTGATTACTACCAGTCATAACAATGAGGGGAATATTGTTAAGGTTCGTTCCTCTTACTTGTTCCAGACTTTCTTCAAATTCATCAAGGGAAGCTTCTACCACAAATTGCCCTAAGTATTCTTCTTGGACCTCCTTTGTGAATAAGGGTATCATTCTCTGGTTTTGATCCTCGTGTACAGAATCTAAAAGTATTATTCCAACTACTTCTTGGGGATATTTACTTGCATATAATCTTACATTAATTCCTCCGAATGAATGACCAACCATTATATATGGTGGTTTAATATCTAACTTACGAAGAAGACATCTTAAATTTTCTATAATTTGAAAACTGTGTTTGGGTTTATTACTTTTCTCACTTTTGCCTATGCCATCTCTGTCATACATAAAAACGTTAGCAAACTTAGAGACTTTATGCTTTATCGGAAGCCAATTATTACTATCCCATCCATACCCAGACTCGAATACAATCGTGAGATTATCATTAGAACCTTTGATAGATTCACAATAAAACTCCACTTCATTTACATTAATTTTTTGGCAAAGCTGATAGGTAGTCATTAAACCTCTCCAATCTTTAATTACTTTCTATTCAATCTCTTATTGCATAAACTTAAAAAGACGCCTGTTACAATAATACAGGCGTCTTCGATCTATTCTCTTTGATAAAGTAAATTATCTATAATGTACTGGTAACAATTATCTGGAAGAAGATATCTTGGCTCCCCACCCATTGCAAACTCATCTCTTATATAGGAAGAGCTGATTTCCATTGCTAGGCCTTTGTCTATGAGATGAAAGCCTTCATCGTTGTTTCTTAAGATAGGTGATTTGCTGATTACCTTTAGCATATCGATTCCATCTCTTGCCATTACGATAAATTTGTTTTCCTTCACTAGATCTTCACCTCTTTGCCATTTACCAGCGCCTATGTCTACCAGTAAATCAGCTCCCATTATGAAGAACACTTCATCATTTGGATACTTTTCTTTGAAATGCTTCATCGTTTCATAAGTATTTGCATTCCAAGCTTCCTGGTTCATCTCATAGTCATCCGCTTCAAAATTTTCGTTATTTTCGATAGCAAGTAATATCATATTCCAACGATGACTATCTGCAACATTCATCTCTTTGTCCCTTCTCTTATGCGAGCAAGGTAAAAAGACTACTTTATCCAAACGACACCTGCGTCCCACTGTACTCGCCGTCCATAAATGAACATTCGTGATGGGATCAAAGGATGAACCATAGATTCCAATCCTAGCCATATTGTTTCCTCCTGTAAATCTATTTTTTTTGTTTCATCATTTTATGAGTCTTCTCTTTAATCTCCGCAATTCGAGTCATTTTGTTATCCCAACATTTTTGACTCAAATCAACTGGATATTCTTCCGGGTTAAGTGGGCGCTTATATTCATCCCAAAGCAGCTCCAAGTTTTCGATAACATTTTCTCGAATTTCTTGAATGGAAGGAAGATCGTAAACAAGAATTCCATTTTGAAAGATCGTATGATGCAATTCCCTTGCTTCGAAATTGGTAACAAATTTGCTGATAAATGTATGGACCGGATGGAACATCTTTAATCTTTCCTCGTTTTGAGGTTCCTCTGTTTCCAATGCGATATAGTCACCTTCTGATTTTCCATTGTTTCGATTAATGATTCGGTAAACCTTTTTGAGGCCAGGGGTCGAAACCTTTTCTGGGTTCGCACTAATTTTGATAGTGTCCACCATCTCCCCATCTTTTCCTTCTATAGAAACAAGCTTATAAACAGCCCCTAATGCAGGCTGGTCGAAAGCAGTGATTAGCTTTGTTCCAATTCCCCATGTATCTATTTTTGCACCTTGTGCTTTGAGGTTCATAATGGTTTCCTCGTCTAAATCATTAGAGGCAGATATCTTTGTGTTTTTGAACCCAGCTTCGTCCAGCATCTTCCTTGCTTCTTTTGATAAATAGGCCAAGTCGCCACTGTCTAACCGAATACCCTTAAAATTAATCTTGTCCCCCTGCTCTTTTGCTACTCGGATAGCATTCGGCACACCCGACTTCAATGTATCGTACGTATCGACTAAAAATACACAGTCCTTATGACTCTCGGCATACTTGGTGAACGCTAAATATTCATCAATATAAGCCTGAACCAATGAATGAGCGTGGGTACCGGCAATAGGGATCCCAAACAGTTTTCCAGCTCTGACATTAGATGTCCCATTGAAACCTGCAATATAAGCAGCTCTTGTGCCCCAGATAGCCGCATCCATCTCTTGAGCACGACGTGTACCAAATTCTAAAGTTGTATCATCTCCAACTACTTGTTTGATTCGTGCTGCCTTAGTTGCAATAAGCGTTTGAAAATTGATGATGTTTAAAATAGGAGTTTCAATCAGCTGAGCTTCTGCCAGTGGAGCCTCTATGCGCAAAATTGGTTCATTCGGAAAAACCAGCTCTCCTTCTTTTAGACTTCTCAAAGTACCAGTGAATCGAAGACCTTTTAAGTAATTCAAGTATTCCTCTTCATAGCCCTGTTCTCTTAAATAATCGATATCAGTATCAGAAAAATGGAAGTTGTTTATATATTGGATTACTCGCTCTAGACCGGCAAAAATAGCATAGCCGTTACCAAAGGGAAGCTTTCGAAAATAAACTTCGAACACAGATTTTTGATTGTGAAATCCATCTTTCCAATACGTTTGTGCCATATTTATTTGATAAAGGTCCGTATGAAGTGCCAAGCTATCGTCGTTATATAACCTTTCCATTTAACAAAACCTCCTATTTTTAAATTCGATTAAATAATTTCCGCTCCTAAAGAGCCTTGGAAATGCCCTAATGCCCAGTCATGTCCCACTTGGTTGAAGCTAGCAACTGCCTCCTTGTGGATGACAATCTTAAAGCCTTTGTTGTAAGCGTCCATAGCAGTATGAAGCACACAAATATCGGTACATACTCCTACTAAATGAACTTCAGTAATCCCTCTTTCACGTAGTTTTATTTCTAAATCTGTCCCAGCGAAAGCAGAGTATCTTGTTTTGTCCATCCAATACACTTGGTTACTACTTTTATGCTTTTCATATACCTCTTGCAGTCCACCGTATAATTTACGACCTTCTGTTCCTTCTAAATTGTGGGCAGGAAATAATTTGGTTTCGGGGTGATAGGGATCTCCCTGCTTGTGTAGATCAATCGCAAACACTACGTAATGATTTTCCTGTAAAAAAGATTCTGTTATACGTATAATTTCTTGCTCAATTTCTTGCCCTGGTTTACCACATGTCAAAGCTCCATCTGTTGCAACAAAGTCATTTGTGTAATCAATGTTAATAAGTGCTTTCATTTTAACTTCCTCCTAATTATGTTATTGACAAACAAAATGTTAATCATAATTATTAAAAAAATTAATATCTAGCCGTATAGATTGATTTAATAATATCCATCTCCAAAAATTCGTATAGGGCCGCTGGTGACTTAGAAGTCCTTTGTGTCTTTTTGCCTGGTACTTTTTGAATGAAAGGAAGGGTCTTAATCTTGCGAGCAAATGATTGTTCGCTCAGTATACTTGGTTCATCAGTTACCGTTGCTAGTACCGCTTGCAGTTCTGAATAAGTGAAATTTTTCGGCAAGAAGTTTTTTGCCACCGTCGTTTGCAGCAAATCATTAGTGATTATTCGAATAGCATCTGTAATAATATTCTGGTGATCGAAAGCTAACTTAAGGTTTAATACTTCATCAATGGAATATAACTCAACTTCTGCCGCGTCGTCTGCCGCTTTTCTTTTAGAAAGGTAATCCATGGGTACAATTGCATAGTGTGCGTTCGTAATAATCCAACCGCGTGGGTCTCTACCAGGTTTGTCGTACACCCCGAAATGTTTAATCAGTACATCAACTACACCGGTTTCTTCCTCTAACTCTCTTTTAGCAGCTTCCAAAGCTGTTTCATCCTCTTGGACAAACCCTCCAGGAAGCGCCCATTTTCCCGCTTCTATATTTGGATCTCCCTCTGCATTGAGTAACGCTCTCTGAATTAGCATAAGTTTTAGTGACATTTTTGGTGGCTTGTGCTCTTCCTTGTTTTCTGGAATGATGGTGAAAACCGCAATGTCTGATGTATAGCCATCAGGGGTTTTATATTTACTAATATTATATTGCTTTAACGCTTCTTCGTTAGACATAACTTCCACTCCTTTCGAAGACGATTTAATTCATTTTTTGATTAACGATTTGTTAATCTTTATTGTATTGTAATATCTGGAATTAAAAAAGTCAACTGAAAAGTCAAACAAAAGAAACAGCTTGGAAAATTTTTAGTGACCAATTCTTGTATACGAATTGCCCACTAAGGATTGTGGGAGACAAACAGAACATGCAGAGACCGAGGAGAACCTTGCAGAGATGAAACCAAACCTTGCGGGAAAAAGCATAAACTTTGCAGAAAGCTTAAAATCCGTCCAAAAAGCTTAGCTCATTAAAATGAACCAAGCCAATAATCTTATATTTCCTATTTATTTACCTAGGTTTATCCTTGAATTTCTTTAATGCTTTTCCCACTTAAAAACGCGTGACCTGATATGTATTTTTCGACTGTTTCGAATCCATATTTTTGGTAGACCTTTTCGATAGCTTCATTTATCGGCAAAACCCATAGCATTTCTATCCCTTTTTTCTTTGTCTCTTGCTGAATATAATCAATAATTTGACCGATTAATCCTTTACCTCTAAAGGCTTCTAATGTAGCAACACTTTCCATTCTAGCTTGATTGCCATCTTCAAAAATACAAGCAGTGGAGCAGGCCATACCATCGTAACGGAGAAGATAATGAGTGAAAGCTGGATGATTAAACTGCTCCTCAAAAACTTTTTCCATTACTTCAATGCCACCGAACTCTTTAATGCTACCTTCTATCTCTAGTGCTTCTTGATAGTTTTCATCTGTAACTATTTCAATCGTCACCATAGGATTAGGTGGAATATTAATATCTCTGTTATTCCATAATTGAACTGGGCTAATCATTTCTTCATATTTAAAATTTCTCAATTTTAATTCGGAAAGTAGATTTTGCTGATTTACTAAATCATATATATAAAATCTAGGAACAATATTTTTTGATTGATAGAATATTGTTGTCTCTTCAACTACTTTTTGAGGGTCCTCACAAGCATTCATTATCCTTGCATGATTGGCGTCATAGTAATTAGGCTGATTTTCATTATAAAATAGTATTCCCCAAGGCTTATCTATTTTTCTCGAAAATGTTTCACAATATGAAATGTCTAGTGCATGTATATTCTGCATGGTCATTAAATTACTCCTATCTCTTTTAATTCAATAAATCTTTTTTCAAGTAATAATGGTTAAAATCCCTACCTACGTTAGGAAGAGTTCCATATACTTCATACCCATGTTTCTTATAAAAGTCTAACGCCTGAAAGCTTAAAGTATCCAATTTGATAAAGTCACATTTTTGTTCCTTAGCAATTTCCTCTGCTTCCATTAACAACTTTGTACCAAATCCTTTATTGCGTAGCGAATCATCCATTATCAAAACATGAATTTCTAGCCAATTCCAGCAGATTTCTCCCAAAATCCCTCCAAGTACATTATCATTTTCATCCTTTAAAAAAATGTTAACCTCTTCATACCTACCTCTTAAATCCTCCGGAAAGTGTGCAAGATTAAAATAATACAATCGTTCATTAATATTTTTTTTAGATTCATTATTATCTTCTCTTATCATTCGTAATTCCATATGTTCTCACCTCTTCTTTAATAAAGTCGATAAATCCTAAAATTGGTAAATTAATTCTTATCTAATTTTAACATGACTACAGAATGATAAATACTTTATTCTTTCAATTTTCCAATTAATTAGAGAGTATATTTTAGATAAGCAAAATTGAGTAAGTTGATTGTATGATTTTGGGATGTATATTAAGTAGAATTTAGAAAATAACTATTAGTTATTAGACTGTATGAAGGAGAGAATAAATTGAATATTAAACAAGTTATGGTTGCTGGAAGTGGAGTTTTAGGAAGTCAAATAGCATTTCAAACTGCTTTTAACGGATTTAATGTTTCCGTTTACGATATTAATGATGAGGCTTTAGAGAGAGCCAAGGAAAGACTTACTGGATTGAAAGCGGATTATAAAGAAGACTTAGGGACAACCCAAGAGGCAGTTGATGCTGCTTATGAACGTTTAACTTTGTTTACTGATTTGGCTGAAGCAGTTAAGGATGCTGATTTAGTAATTGAAGCAGTCCCTGAGGTTTTAGACATCAAAAAAGCATTATATGAAAAATTGGCAAAGATTGCACCTGAAAAAACAATTTTCGCATCTAACTCTTCCACAATGATTCCTAGTCAGCTTGTTGAATTTACAGGTCGCCCTGAAAAATTCCTTCACTTGCACTTCGCTAATAGAATTTGGGTAAACAACACAGCCGAAATTATGAAGCATGATAGAACAGATGCTAGCGTATTTGAAGAAATTATTGAATTTGCTAAAGCTATAAATATGATTGCTCTTCCTATTTACAAAGAACAACCTGGATATATTTTAAATTCCTTATTAGTACCATTTTTAGACGCTGCTCAAAATTTAGTAGCTAATGGTATTGCAGACCCTGAAACAGTTGATAAGACATGGATGGCTGGCATGGGAGTATCGAGAGGTCCCTTCGGCGTTCTAGATATTATTGGGCTTAACACACCTTATAATATAGCAGTTGAAAAAGCCAAATCAGGTAATGAGCAAAAGGCTAAAATAGCAGAATACTTTAAAACAGAGCTAATCGATAAAGGCAGACTTGGCATACAAACAGGTAAAGGATTCTATGATTATCCACACCCAAAATATGAAGACCCAAATTTCCTAAAATAAATTCCAAAAGAAGACTGTTCTTCAGTCTTCTTTTTCTTTGGTTCTTTGCCATTTCCTCTGATAGGGAAATTAAAGCTTATCTATGTGAATTTTCACCTATTCCTCACTATCTAATACATGTGAGTATTACTGGAATCCAAATCCTAAAGACTATTAAGACAATCTAACGCTTGTTTACTACAATGGGGCGCTACTTTACGTCAATTTCTCAATATTTTACTACAATCCATTTCTCGCTCTTGTTTGTGAGGCTGGTTTACGACAATCTAACGCTCGTTTACTACAATCGAGCTCTACTTTACGACAATCCCTCATTATTTTACTACAATCCATTTACACCTCTTGATTGTGAGGCTGATTTACGACAATCTAGTGCTCGTTTACTACAATGAGGCTCTACTTTACGACAATCCACCGATATTTTACTACAATCCATTTCCATCTCTTGATTGTGAGGCAGATTTACGACAATCTAACGCTCGTTTACTACAATGAGGCTCTACTTTACGACAATCCCCCGATATTTTACTACAATCCATTCACCGCTCTTGTTTATGAGGCTGGTTTAGTTATTCGTTGCAATTAAATAATTTCCCCATTAATAATACTCGATTCATATGCCCTCTTCGCCATTTCATAATGGTCACCGTGCCAATTTTTCACCTCATTTAAGTGAAAAAACTTCAGCTCTAAGCTCTCAAATGATTTTTGCATTTTGCCCTCCATAATTTCACAAGCAAAAAGCGGGTGATAGGAAGTATGTGGCTGTCCAAGGTCTCCAGGCTTTCTTGTAAATATATCAATAAGTTCATTAACCTTTACAGTTAAACCCGTTTCCTCTAAAAATTCTCTTTTTAAAGATTCTTGAGGACTTTCGCCAGCTTCGCACCAACCACCAATAATGCCCCATGTTCCATCATCTGCTCGACACTCTAAAAGAATTTTTCTATCTTCTGAAAAAATCACACCATTTACTCCGACCTTGGGCGTTACATGTCCAAGCTCTTTTAAAAATTTATCTTTAATAATGCTTTCTTTAATTTCAACAATTTCCGAATATTCTTTGCTTGCTAGGGTGAGTAGCATTTCATATCTATCTCTATCATACGGATCATTAGCATAATGAAGACCATGCTGAGCTATTGATCGAATTTGATCTAATAAAGATAATCGATTTTCCATTTATTATTTCCCTCCTTTATTAGTAAATATTATCGAGATAATCTATTTTTCTCTAAGTCTCTCAATGAAAAAATTTAAATTATCGTGATACAAGGAGTTCCAAAATTGTCTATTATAATTATCCTCATTTATCTGTACTCTTTCATCTAAATTCATTAGTTTATGCTTTAGTTCATTAAAGATGCATATTAACTTTTCTTCGTTTTCTATTTCTATTATTAAAAGCCAATACTCTTTAAAATATTTCAAACAGGAAAACAAGCTATCTAATGAGGAATTTACAAAATATTTTTCTACTCTTTCCGTGATCTCGTGCTCAAGCTCATATATTTCACCTGTAGTCTGGGAGATTGTAATTAAATTTCCGGTATTACTATTTTCAGCAATAACTAAGTATGGTTGGAACTTTTCTAAGCTAGCTAGAAAGTTTTCTTTGAAATCATTATCTAATGTTGATAAAGACCAATCATTTTTTATAGTCCATTCTTTTACATCTAATAGAAAACCGTTTGAATTAGTAAATAGCTCCACATTTAAACATTCATATTCATTTTCATCAAATCTATAATTATGTATATTTTCGTTTAGTTCCAATTTTGTCTACTCCTTTATGCATTTTTGTTAGCCACCTAGTATAATTCTACAAATTGTTCCTATTTCCTTGTTCTTTATAATGGATAGAATAAAGAGTGGAGTAAACCTTGCAGAAACGAAAGAGAACCTTGCGGAGCTTCCATTCACTTGTTAATAAACAAAAAAAGCCAGAGCGACGTAATTATCACCCTGACTTTCTTTATTTATTTAGTGAAGCATTATAGATCCGCCATCAACCATAATTGTTTGGCCAGTGATATATTGAGAATCCTCACTTGCTAAAAATACTGCTACACGACCGATATCTTCCTCAACATCACCAAAGCGACCAAGGGGAATTTTGCTGCGAACCGCTTCATAATATTCTGGTTGTGCTTTCGCCCATGCTTGTACGCCTTCTGAGTTTGCAATAGGAGAAATAAGGTTTACATTAATACCGAAGCGACCCCATTCATTGGCAGCTACTCTGGAAATTCCACGAATTGCTTCTTTGGCAGCAGCGTAAGCACCTTGTGTTTCGTGTCCATTTAAACCTGCTCCAGAAGCAAAGTTAATAACATTTCCTTTAGATTCCTTTAAGTAAGGCAATGCTGCCTGCATTAGATAGAAGGTCGGGTAAAATCCTGTTCCAAATGACAGGTCAAGATCGGCTTGTGTCGTTTCTTCAATTGTCACCTGTTTAGATGCATGTGCATTATTTACTAAAACATCAATTCTTCCATATTTTTCTGCTACAGCTGTAACTATAGATGGAAGATTTTCTCTATCCATTAAGTTCGCTTTTAAAAACATAGATTTAGGCGAGATTTCTTGAAGTATTTTTAAACCTGCTTGTCCAGCTTCTTCGTTAACATCCACGATTGCTAATATTGCTCCTTCTCTAGCCATCGCCTTGGACATACCAAGTCCAATACCTCCAGCGCCACCAGTAACAATAATTACCTTATCTTTAAGTTTGTCCATTATATTGCCTCCTTAACTTATCTATTAAATCCTACTACTTTAACAATAAAATCTCCATTAAATCGCTTTTATAAGTATAAAAGTTATCCGCCAAATTTTGAAGCAGAATTTATTTGCATTACTTATTTCTCTTTTCCATATATTCTTCATCTTCTGGGCTTTTAGCAATGATTGCAGAAGCATATTAAAGTCTCCATTTATAAGATTTTCTGACTATACGGTAGTGTCACCGTAGGCCGTAAATGTAGTTGGATCACCCTTTTTGGCACCTTCTTATTATTTGCCTAATTTGTTAAAATAAATAGTCCATTTTATTATATTCTCCTCCCAATTTGCAAATATGCAGTCTATGTAGAAAACTAAGGTTTTAATCCTTAAAAAAAGAGTGAATATCCTTGGGACGGATAGACACTCTTAGTTTTTTATTCTTTTCCTGAAATATAAGCCCATTTATAGCTATAGTCACCTGTAAACGGATGAGAAATGATTCCGTGCACATATGGTTTTTGTAGAGACATTAGCCCTGATTGATACATGGATGCAATTGGAGCATCTTCTTCCATTATAATTTTCTCTGCTTTAGCTAGTGCTTCCCAACGTGCCTCTGGCTCCAATGCAAGTTCATTTTTTGCTTGGTCAATGAGCTTATCCAGCTCGGGGTTTGAATAGGACATATTGTTTTGTGGTGAGCCCGTGACAAACAATTCTAGGAAGGTAATTGGATCCTGGAAGTCAGGTGCCCAGCCTGTACTTTGAATATCGTAATCCTGTGCTGCGTCTTTATCTAATTTTACATTGAAAGTGACTGGTATAAGCTTGACAGTCAATCCTTTAAGATTACCTTCCATCTGAGCTTTTAAATATTCATCCATATTTTGAGCTAGCTCACCATCATTACCAACCAATTCTAATTCTAATTCCGTCAATCCTTCCTCGGCCATTCCCTCTGCAAATAGTTTAGTAGCTTCTTCTGGATTGTACTTAGCCATGTCACCGTTAATTTCACGGAAATCCTGTTGATTTTCATCAAAAGTTAATCCTTTAGGAACTAGGAAATCTCCTGGAATAGAGCCGTTAGCTAATATCACAGATGCCAAATCCTCTTTATTGAAGGACATTGCGATTGCTTTACGGATTTTCACATTTGAAAGAGCAGTCTTTTGTCCATCACGCTCTTGGTTCAGCTTCAAATAGAATATTGTCGGTTTTAGCTCTTGTAGCACCTCTTCATGATCGGCATATTGAAGAGCAAACTCACCGGATAAACCAACACGATCTTTTTCACCATTCTCGTATAGGTTAACAGATGTAGCAGTTTCTTTAATTACGTCCACGTTAATTTTGTCTAACTGAACAACTTCCGCATCCCAATAATTCGGATTTTTCTCCAGTGACCAAGATAAGCCTGTCCCATCCCATTCAGTCAATACGAATGGACCGTTGTATATAAGACTATCAGAATTAGAAGAATAGGAACTTCCCATCTCTGTTACATATTCTTCATTTTGAGGATAAAAAGTTCCAAATGCCATTAAGGAACTAAAATAAGGCACTGGTCTTTCTAGAGTAACCTTCAATGTTTTCTCATCTATTGCTTCTACACCTAATTCATCCTTGCTCATCTCACCCATTGAAATTTGCGTTGCATTTTTTATTAATCCCTGCATCATATAAGGTCCATATGAGCTACCTGTGTCAGGGTCAATCGCTCTTCTCCAGGCAAACACAAAATCATTTGCAGTAACTGAAGTACCATTTGACCATTTTGCATCTCGTAATTTAAACGTATAGGTCAATCCATCCTCTGAAACTTCTGGTTCTCCCTCAGCCATTGCAGGCACTGCAATGTTCTCTTGATTTAATCGGTAAAGACCTTCCATAACATTGTTTAAGTAATTGAATGAAACTGCATCGTCCGCTAAAACAGAATCCATCGATGGAATTTCAGCACCTGCAACTAAATTTAACTCTTGTGCCTCATCAAGCTCACCAGAATCCTTTCCCTCAGTAGTTTCAGGCTCTTTTGGTGTACTACTTTCTGTTTTTTCTTCTTGATTGCAAGCAACTAACAAAATACTTAAGACAAGTAAAAACACACATAATAACTTTCTATTAATCTTCCTCACATAATTTTCCCCCTTTTGTACTGTAACTATATTAATATATTTTAAAAATTCTAAAAAATCAATGCTTTTTTAGATTTCACTCATTCTTTCAGCTTAATTCCTTAGTAAAGAAGAAGCTAGCAAACATTCGTTTACTAGCTTCTCAATTTCACCGTTATAATTTATAATTCCCTAGCCATTTCCTTTACAATTTCATCTATTGCAGTCACTGCACCGGATTTGTTTTGTACTAATACGCTGAAAATATATTGTTGACCGCTACTGCCTTCTAAATAACCACTAAGTGTACTAACTCCAGTTAAAGATCCAGTTTTGGCAAAAACCTTACCTGAAGTGAGCGAATCCTTCAATCGATTTCTTAATGTACCTCCTACCATTCTTTCAGGATGTGCAGCTATAGGAAGACTATTAAAATAAGTATTGAACCAATCTTCCCCTTGCACTTTATATAGCAAGTCACTAATAGCAAAGCTAGAGACCGAGTTTGCATGAGACATTCCGGACCCGTCCTCAAACTTCCAGTCATTCATATTTAATTGGATGGACTTGCCGTATTGCTCAATTACCTTTAAACCTGCCTTCGTGCTTCCATGATGTCCCTCTACTTTACCCATCGTTTTTACTAAAATGTCTGCAATTCCATTATTACTTAGCTTCATAAATGGAATAAGTAATTCCTTCAATGGCATAGATTCTTTCACCGAGATGAGAGTAGCACTTTTAGGAGTTGCTGCTCTAAAAAGTTTGTCTTTTTTGTACTCTATACCTTCTTCTTCTAGTATTGCTTGAAACATTGTGAGCGTATGAGTAGTAGGGTGAAGCATCGTTACCCATTCTCTTTTGGTTTTATCAATCGGTAGGTTACCATTTATGACGATTTGATTTGTTCTATAAGATCTCTCAATTGTGATGGTGTTGCTTTGACCCGCCGCAACGGTTTGAGCTTGATTGACTATTTCTAAATCTCCAAGATAAGGAGTTGCTTTTACTAAAGGAGCATTTCCGATAGCCGAACCACTTACATCTATGATAATTGTTCCAGAATCGTAGTCAGCATTTGGTGATGTAGTCAATGCAGAAATTGGAGCTGCATAGTAATACGATTCATCACCTTCCCATATACCTGGAGTTAACAAATCATCATCGAACCACTTGTCATCACCAACAATTCTTCCATCAATAGTTTGAATACCTTTTGCTTTTAAAGCTTGCGCAAATTGTCTTAAGTCTTCCTCCATAAGAGTAGGATCTCCTTGCCCCTGAAGATATACATCCCCTTTGAGAACTCCGTTAGATAGCTTACCACTAGTATATAAACTTGTTTTAAAACGATAATCTTCTCCAAGAATGTCTAGTGCTGCTGCAGTGGTGATCAGTTTCATATTCGAAGCTGGTTTGACAGGAGTTTGACCATTATAGTCATACACAGCCTCACCAGTCACCCGATCGATAACCGCGATACTCACCTCTCCACCCGTCAGTTTTTCATCAATAATTTTTGAAATTGACTCATCCAAAGTCAAAACGAGCGGTTCTTCTGCTTGAGCAACCTGTCCCATTCCAAGTAAACTTACAAATAATACCCAAGCCATCAATAGGCTTGTCCACTTTTTCCTCATAACCTTCCCCCTCTTCTAATTTTCATTGATAGATAAGGGTCATATTCCTCATAAAGAAAAAATTTCCTTCAATGGAATAAAAAACAGGCTTTTCGATTGAGTTTAATGTAGCCTCACTCATTCGATAAGCCTATATACACTTTCTGAATAACGCGTCTTTTGTATTAGTGGTGATTTTTTCACTTTTTAATAGAAGTAGTTACGTTTGCTGCATAATAAAGAAGTAGATTTTTAGTAATTCATTTTGTTATGACCGTATAAAATTTTTTATGACCGTTCAAGTAAGTTTTATGACCGGATAGAATTTTTTATGACCGTTCAAGTAAGTTTTATGACCGCATAAATTTATTTATGACCGTTTAAGTAAGTTTTATGACCGCATAAATTTATTTATGACCGTTCAGCTTAATGTAATTAAATGATTCGAAAATTAGTTGAAAGCAGTTGATGAATCTTTTCGGTGTTTAATGATGTATCAAAGGAAAGATAAGGAGATTCCTCCTGTGAGACCATTTTCGGAAGAAAAAGTGGGCTATCCAAGCCCAGCTGCTCTAAACGTTTTTTGTAAAAGGAATAATAGCTATCCTTCTTTAACGGCCCAGCATGTAATATTCCCGTCACATCATTTTTAGCTAGCTCTAAAATAGCATTAGATAAGTCATCCACATTCACAAAGGATCTATAAACATTTGCCCACGCATGGAATGGTTTATCATCTTTAATGTTCTTTATTATTTGGTCTGTTCGATTGTCTAATTTATTCATATCGCCATACAAAGGACCTGTTCGAATTATTACATGATTTGGATGAGTATTCATAACATAGCTTTCTCCCGCATGTTTAGCATTCACATATACTACTAGCCGGGCTTCTTTAGGCAACAAACCGGTAGGATCTAATTCCTTATAGCTGCCTTTCCCTTCCACAAATACTGCATCGGTAGATACGAAGATTAGCTTGGTGGTACTTTCTAATTCTTCTAGGACATTTTTCAATCCCACGTGAATTAGTTGATCCTCTGCCTCCATACTCATAAGACACCATATTACTACATCCGGCATACTCTTCTTAATAGCTTGTACAATGGAAGGTTTGTCTGTTACATTTACATGCATTAAATTTATTTCATTTTTCAGTGATCGAGAGGTTCCTACAACGGTTAGCGAGTCATCTTCTAAAGCCCTTCGATATAGAGTAGAGCCCAAAAATCCCGTAGCACCTAATATAAGTATTTTCATCATGTCTTTCCTTTGTTTTTAGATTTGGTTATTATAAGGTTTTCTATAGATTCTTGTATTGAATTTCTTCCATTCTTCTTTAAGTTTAGTCCATTCCCTTTTATCAAATTTTACAGTCCTGAACAATGTTACTATTACAATATGTTTCGTAAATTAATTTCAAAGCTTCTGCTATTTTCTCATCCGCCAATTGATTAATATTTCGATTCGGCAAATTTTTGGCTCCTAAAACGAATAAAATTGGAGCTTTCGAAAATTCACCGATTATCCCAATATCTATTACTACATTATCTAATCCACCTGTCATATGATTTACTAAGTGGCTTGGAATTCCTTTGATTTCTCCTCTTTGCCTAACTAGACCATTGACAAGAGGAGCCCATACTTCTGGCTCTGAATCATAGCCTTGAATACTACATTTTAAAAGTTCTAAGATTTGAGCTAACTCGCCCTCGCTACTTAAATCCTTTGGATTTTGCTTTATATTAATTTTCTTAAAATAGGTTCGAATCTTTTGATTAAAATAGTCCCAGGTTCCACAAAATTGAACTACGCTATTTGCTACATGACTATCATGGCAGGCAATCATCACCTCTACCGCTTCACAAAGCATCAGGCTGGACCTATTTTGATAATGAGGATAAAGGACATCGCTATCCTCATCAGGGTTAAATTTTATATTTTGTATTTTATCCGTCCACTTATATTTCTGCTCTTCCACCAATTTTACAACGCAAAAAGCAATTGCTATCTTTGCTGCAGAAGCTAAAGGCACTATTAAATCCTTATTTAAAGAAAGTAAAATCTTGTCTTCTGTCGGTGAGTAAAGCGTGATTCCAATTTCCCCCTGCTTAATTTCCTTTAATTTTTCTATTATGTTATCCATTAAACCCCACCTAGCAAAAAATAATATTATATAATGTTATACCTAGACTACAAGAATAGGCTTTATCTTTATGATAACACACTAATAAATGGTAAATGTGTTAAAAGTGAATTTTCTGATACTTAAATGTAATAAATACTGTGCTTCACTCTAGTTGTCTAATTGAACGCATATCTAATTATGCTTTCCTCCGTATTATAAATCTCTATTCGTATAAGAAAAACGTCTTCAATAAATACTTTGAAGACGTTTAATGTTTTCTAAATTAAATTAAAGTTTTTCTAAAGGAATAGCACCATTTGTCATATTCTAATTTTTCTTCATAAAACCGATGTGCATCTATTCGTTGAATACCTGATTCTAGTGCTACATATTCTGCACCGTTTTCTTTAGCATAATCCTGTATGTATTTTAATAATTTCTTGCCGTAACCACCTGAACGTCGGGAGGCATCGGTTACTAAATCGTAGACAAATATATGACGCTTACTGTAAAAATTTGTTCTCCAGCTAAAACCGACTAATGAAGCTATTTTCCCTTGAAAGTATAAGGCGTAAAGCTTGTAACCATCCTTCTGCATTTCTTGTAATAAATCTATGTACGCTTCCAAGGTCATATCAGTTCTCAGCTGCTTCATTATAGGATAAGCTTCTATCCACTGATCCTTTGTAGTTAATTCACTAATTATTTCTAACGATGAATTTGCAGACATATTGTTCCCTCATATTCTATAATTTTATAAATGAAACTCAGATTTAATAATTTTTGCTACCTCGTATGGACTTAAAAAAGTATTATCTATTCTCAAATAGTTTTCCCGTTTTATTTCCCCAGGAAACGAATTCAACCTATTGCTTTGCAATGTACTTAGTAAATGCTGTTCTGATTGCTCCACGTTTCTTTTTGTAGGTTTACATTCCAAACGGTGTGGATCTTTATTTCTCCTTAATCTTTCCTCTACATGAGCTTCTAACTCAACAAAGTAAACAGAGACACCTTTACAAGACATCAACTGACATATACTTTCAATATCATCCCAATCCTCTTGTTTATCAAAATACCAAACCTTTGTAAAAATCATTCCGTAATGATTACTTTGAGTAAATGATTGAAATATTTCCTTTCGAAATTGATGAGTGAGCCGCCACATTTCATCACTAAAGCCAAAGAGCGGCTCTAGTAGATCAATTGTCATATGATTATGAAATAGCTTTAGACCGGTCAATTTTGCGAGCTCCTGTCCAACTGACATCTTACCAACTGCTTGAGGACCAAATATAAACACAAACTTCTCCATTTTCATTTTCCTCCGTTATCTTAAAAACAAGCTTTATTGATCCTCTATCACTAACATATTGTTTTCATCAAACTCCCAGTCTTCAGCATAAGCTATTTCCCAATAGTAGCCATCTAGGTCAGTAAAGTAGCCTCCATAGCCTCCCCAATCAGTTGCTTTCGGTGCTTTCTGTATAGTTGCTCCTGCTAAATTAGCCTTTTCCATTAACTCATCTACTTCTTCTTTGGTTTTTGCGTTGTAAGCTAATGTAATTCCTGGGAATCCACTTGATAAGACTGGGGGATTCTCTTTATTTGTATCCTTTGCAAGCTCCACTATTGGATACAATGCTATTTTCGTTCCTTCATTTTTAAAGAAAATAATATGCGGATTTGATTCTGTTCCTCTAATAGATGTGGCAAATCCAAGCTGTTTATAAAAATGGTGAGCACTGACTATATCCCTTGTACCTAGTGTAATAATATTAATTCGATTCATTGACTTTCCTCCTCCATTTTATTCCTTAGGCATCTTATAACGTGGGAAAAATTGATACACCATAAATACGCCGAACGATAGACACACCAAATAAATTTTTCATTTTAAAACCCATTATTTAGCTTGTAATACCTATTAATTTATATATTTGTATAAGTTTAAATGCTCTTGTAAAACCTTTTAAAAAGGAGTGATACAAATTGAAATAGCAAGAGAACTATCTAAAAAATTCTCATAAAAAACAGAAGTTAACACTTGCCTTTCCCAATGGCAAAAATGTGCCTGGGAACTCTGTTGATGAACATAAGGCGCTTGAGGAAGCCAATATAATTCTGACTGGCGATGAAATAAAACAACAAAACGAAAACTTATAAATTCAGCCTCTCAAATACTAGAAATGTATATCCCTCTAGTATTTGAGTATGTATCATGCATAAATACTAAGAATTACCTCTTTTCAAAACCTCGGAACTCATTAGACTATCGCATCCAGACCCTCTCGAACCCCAACCCCATATGGTAATAAAAACTTAATGCAAAAAAATCTCAATTTATATAAATACGCCAAAAGTTCTTCATTTCCTTCTTTAGTGATCGCCACTTTTGGATTTATTAATGGTCTCAGTTTGTTAAATTTACAAATACCTTTAGGCATAGCTCATTCAAACTATTATTTAGTTACCATTTATTAATTTACTAAGCAGTTATTTGGTAAAAGAGTTAAAAGTATACTATAATCAAAATATAAGACTTAAGACTTAGTTCATAAGACTCTTATTACATTATTTTATTAGAAGATGGGAGAGAATAAAGATGAGTATCTATGATTTTGATTTTAAAGTGCCAGACATCAGCGGTAACTTAGTTTCGTTAGAGAAATTTAAAGGGAATGTAGTATTAATTGTCAATACTGCTAGTAAGTGTGGCTTTACATATCAATATGAGGATCTTCAGAAATTATACGATCGATATAAGAATAAAGGATTTGTTGTATTAGGATTCCCCACTAATCACTTTGATAACCAGGAGCCTGGGACGAATGAAGATATAAACCAATTTTGTAAGTTAAATTATGGTGTTCAATTCCCTATGTTTTCTAAGGTAAAAGTAAGAGACGAGGGAGCTGAACCTCTTTTCAACTATCTAACTGCGGTTAAGCCCTTTAAAGGATTCAACAATTTTCATCCATCATCGCGAATCTTAAGTTCGCTCATTAATGAAAAGGTTCCACATTATATGCACGGTAACTCTATTAAATGGAACTTTACCAAGTTTTTATTAGACCGTAATGGCAATGTTCTTCATCGCTTTGAACCTACTACTGATACAGTAGATATGGAAAAGGATATTGAAGCAATATTATAGTTCCGGTTGAATTCTCAAAATACGATTCTTGTGAATTTGCAAAAATCGTGTTTTGTGACGTTTTTTTTGATGTAAAGACTCTGTTGCCTTTTTTGTACTTTTTAGAGTAGCTACATTATTTTAAGAATCTCTTTTTAGTATTATCTGAAAATACATCTTAGTTAATATTCATAACTTCTTATTTTTAAACGGAGGCTGATGAGGATGCAGCTTCGTCAGCCTTCACACAATCAATTGCGATAACAAGCGAAATAATAATAGTTTCCATTTCTTCTTTTAGAATTTGAACCTTGTAGCTATCTCCCCAAGTGAACCACTCCTTGTTCACATTACCTACCACTTCCCCATGCTCTAACACCTGAAAGTTCATATCCCACCAGTTGCCATGTACCTCAATGCCTGCCGCGTCAATAGAATAGCGCGCTTTCAAGAAGGACCATTCTTTCTTAATCGTTAACACCTCTCTACCATTCACCTCTACAAAAAACTTTGGTAAGAAGCTGAACATTTTCTTTGTAATGAGCGCGACTTCATCTCTTGATGTATTCATAATGGAGAAAGTTTTTGGAATCTGCATAAAGCTGCCCTCCACGAAGTAAACATCGTTCTCCTGCTGATTCTTTACAGTAAACTTGCCACTTAGACTCAATACCTTTTGCTTTATATAAAGTTCCTTCATTTACTTTTCCTCCATTGTATATAGTAAATTTTGTTTTAATTTACTTTCATTTATTTTCGCTTAAAATATCGATCCTTCTTCCAATGAAGTGAGCTTGAATAGGCGCTAAATTTAGTTCTCTTGCCCAAACTGAAAGTTGTCCTATATGATGTATTTCGTGTGCGACAATATGGTGTAAAATTTCATCAATTGTATACTTTGCTTTATCCCAAGGTACACTCACCATCTTATTCATATCAAAGTTTGAGTATAAAAATTTTGCATTTTCATCTCTCAGTTCATCTGAGATTAGTTGTACTTTTTCCAAGGTTGCGTAATTACAAAATTCAAATTGGATATCTTCTTTTCCCTGAATCCCTCGCAACCAGCTGTATTCTACTTCTGTAATATGAAAAAGGGTATGTAAAATACTTTCTACTCCACCGCATCGTTTCTTATTTAACTCCTCTTTTGATAATTGCTTACACCATTCAAACCAATCATCTCTTACGTGCCAATTGTACTCAAAGAACTTTCTCATTTTCAAGACTCCCTTCCAAATATTTAGAAACCTTTATAAAAGTCCCTGACTTAAAAGCCAATGTTGTTTGAAAGTCATTAATGAAGTTTTACTTTGTATCGGTCAATAGATTTAGGAATTCCTTTTATATATAAAGAGCCATTATAAATTAACTGTCTTATTCTATATTCTAAAAAGAACAAATTGATTTTAGCTTCTGAAGAAATTAACATCTCTCTAATCACTTCTCCAACAGGGATGAAATCTTTTTCCGTTTGCTTGGCATGTAGTCCTTCTAGTGTTTCCAGGATGAGAGAATCAAAAAAGCTCTCTGGGACGCCTAATATTTCCCCATCATTCCAAATGCGCAATACTTCCATTCTTTCGATTAATTTTAACCATTCCTCCGAGTAATAAGAACGTTCTTCTAGGGATAGTTGGCGGCTTTCTTTATTTCGCTCAAATAAGGATTTTATTTGTTTTGAATCCATTTGACTCGTAAAAGAAATATCAGCTTTTTTCTCTTCTATCTGATCTCCTAATAGATAGATAGTATTTTTCTTTTTTCTCAATAAATACATCATAAATCGAAGTCCTATTTGTTCAGCTGCATTGTTCCCACACCATAAATAAATAGGTACTGACTCTGAAATATCCTCGATTTGGCGTAATGAATTACTGAATTTACATGTATAAATTCCTTCTTCAAGCTCGTCATTTATATTTTCATATAGCCATTCTTCACGTATTTTTCTGTCTTCTTTTTTATCTAATTTCCCTAAAGGACCATACGATAAGTTATCCGGAATTGCGATTACCGTCTTTGGCCTTGGAAGTCCCACATTAAGCGAACCGGCAGTAGATTCAAAGCAAACTATATGATAAGGGCCCTCAGGTTTTTGGAAATTCTTGCGAAGATAATCTTGTATTACTAGGTTGATCTCTTCTACTATTTCAACCATTAGATCCACATTGATGAAGTAGCTATAAGAAATAGCTGGTTCATAATTTTCATGATGGAAATATTCAAAGTCAATTGCTGCATTAATTTTATAAATATCGCAATCATGCTTTCTTAAATCATAAACAGTTAAATATATTTGAGTTTCTATTTTATAAACAATGACTGTATTCGGCTCGAAGAAAAAATAAATGAATGGGTGATGAATCTTTTTTTTAATGATAACTCCTCTTTTCATTAGCATTTTGTTCTAGCATTTGGCGTAAGTAATCATCTGATTTACCTTTTGGTATACTTAAGTTTTTCCATTCCTTATTTTTAATAAGCTTACCAATATAGACTATTTGACCGACATGATAGGATTGGTGTGCTAACTGTCTTTCAATCGCCTCGATAACGGAGTGATCTTCACCACGAATATAAACTATTTTCAATAAATCCTCCTCTTTTAGTTCATTTAGTGCCTTCATTAATACATGCCATCCATTCTCCCACATAGACTGGAGATTCCTTTTGGTTATGTTATTATCTTCAAATTCACTATCTCGATTTCGATTCAGCTTTTCACCGTCAGAGGTTAAAAAGTCAGTCCATCTTGATATCATATTACCGCTCATATGCTTCCCTATAATTGCAATACTGTTTGACTCTTCATTTAAAGTCCAATGTATATCCTCTTCTGATAATTGATTAAAGGTTTTGTCCCCTAGTGCTTTCATACTTTCAAATCTTTTTTTAACTGCCAATAAATATTCTGATTCAATACTCAAAACTCCACCTCGCTTACGAATTTTTTCATTATTACATATATTGTACTTTATAGAACAAAATAAAACAGCTGTTTTCAAATTCAAAATCAGCTGCTTCTTTATTATATTCCTTGTACAAATTTTACCTCATCGTAACCGCAGTTATTACACATAATAAGATGTGGACAGGTGTCATCTTTATATGTGTCTGGATAACCGTCTCCCATCTTTATAGTATTTAAATCGTTATAATGAGCATAGGGATCAAAAAAATCACTTTCCTTACCAGCATCTTCTAAAGGATTGGTACACTTTGGACAGTATTGCTCTAAATGATTAAATGCGTTACATAGAGGACACTCGGACATTTAGGAATCTCCTTTTTGCTTTAGTATCCTTCATTTGTTGAGAAATATGTAAAAAGCACCCCTTCACAAAGTTTCTCTTTATGAAGGGGTGCTATTTTATTAGGAGTGAATAATTACTTCTTTTCCTTCTTTACGATCTTTCGCATATTCTGCCGTTGCTGTGAACAATACATCAGAAGAAGAGTTTAGCGCTGTTTCACATGAATCTTGAATAACTCCAATGATGAATCCGACACCAACAACCTGCATTGCTATTTCGTTAGGAATCCCAAATAGACTACAAGCTAATGGAATAAGTAAAAGAGATCCGCCAGCTACTCCTGAAGCACCTGCAGCTGAAACGGCAGCTAGTACACTTAGGATTATTGCAGTAGCTATATCTACTTCTATATCTAAAGTGTGAACGGCAGCAAGTGTCAATACAGAAATAGTTACTGCTGCTCCAGCCATATTAATAGTAGCACCTAATGGAATTGAAACAGAGTAAGTATCCTTGTCCAATTCTAGCTTTTCACAAAGCCCCATATTTACTGGGATATTAGCAGCCGAGCTACGTGTGAAGAAAGCAGTTATACCACTTTCTCTTAACGTTCGGAATACTAATGGATAAGGATTTTTGCGTACATATATGTATACAATGAGCGGATTAATAACCAACGCCACAAATAACATACATCCTAATAATATGATAATTAATTGGCCATATTCCTTTAGAGCAGAAAGACCATTTGTAGCTATTGCCTCAAAAACAAGTCCTAAAATACCGAGTGGAGCTAATTTAATAACCCATTTAACTAATTGAGAGATAGCATCAGAAAAGTTTGCAATGGCATTCTTTGTTGTTTCTGCAGCATTCTTTAAAGTTAGACCTAGTAAGATAGCCCAAGTCAAAATTCCGATATAATTGGCATTTAAAATTGCATTTACTGGATTATCAACAACGTTGAACAATAGAGTTTTCAATACCTCTACAATATCACTAGGAGGAGTTACATCCTCAACTCCTGTGGTGAGGGTTAAAGTAACCGGAAATATAAAGCTAGCAACTACACCAACTAGTGCTGCAAGGAAAGTTCCAATTCCATAAAGTATAAGAATTGACTTCATATTAGTCTGCTGGCCACTTTTGTGAGAAGAGATAGCATGCATAACTAAGAATAAAACTAATATTGGTGCAACAGCCTTCAAAGCACCTACAAATAAAGTTCCGAAAATAGTTACCCAGTTTGCAGCGTCAGGTATAGTGACAGCTAGAACCACGCCTATTACAATCCCTAGTAAAATTTGTTTAACTAGGCTTACTTGGTTCCACTTATGTATAAGATTTTTCATGTTTTTCCCCCCGATATTTAACATAATAGCATAATCTAAGATGTAATGACTCTTCATTACATCAAATTTTTGTGTTATCTAAGTATAAATGATAGTTTAACACGAAGATTAAGAATTGGTAAACAATTATTGCAAGATAATATTTGCTAATTGTTACAGGTGCCAGGCACCTGTAACAATTCTTGGAAGCTGTAATAATCTTGCTTTCAGGTAACTGTTCAAGAAATGTGGGCGTCTTATTAAGAAAAGAAAGTTACAATAGATTATAGTTATAGTAGGAATTCATTAAAAGGAGAAGTGATAGATGGAAACGAAAGAATATTTATATTCTCGAATACAGGAAATTGAAGATTGGGAGAAAGACCAAAAGGGTTTATGGTTTTGGGAGAAGATAGGGCGCCTTCCTTTTAAGGTTCTTGACAAGTTAACTCCCGCTTTCATCCAGGAGAAAATTGGCGTACTTGTTTCTGAAATAGGTAATTATATTCAAACGGGTGGAAAATACTTAATCAATGAACAAGCAATGATTAAAAAAATACAATCTTCCACTAAATATGAACCTATAGAATCTATTGAGGATATTAGGAACATCCCTTTAGAAGATATGATTATATTAAGTGAAAATCTCCAAAAGGAACGAGTGAAATTTGCCACACTGCAAGGTGCAACAACTGGGATCGGGGGTATTTTTACTTTAGCGATTGATATTCCTTTGATCCTGGGTACAGCACTTAAAACTTTGCAAGAAATTGCGATTATTCATGGTTATGATCCAAATGATAAGCAAGAGCGTGTTTTTATCGTTAAGTGCCTACAGTTTGCTTCGGCTGATATTGTGGGAAAGGAATCCATTTTAAATGAATTATCTGCTCTACATCAAAACAAGCAATCATCTGAAAATATGTTGTCTCAGTTAAAAGGATGGCAGGAGGTATTTTTCACTTATCGTGATCAATTCGGATGGAAAAAGCTCTTACAAATGGTGCCAATCGCTGGAATCATCTTCGGAGCATTTGCAAACAAAGGAATGATCCAAGACATCGCAGAGACTGGAACTATGCTTTACAGAAAAAGAAGAATTTATGAAAAGCTACAGGATATAAAAAGTGATTCGGTTTAAAAGAAAGATGCCTCACAAAGTGTCCTTCCCCGTAACAGTTAGACATATTTAAACTGTTACGGGGAATTATTTGCTCAAAGAGTTAATCGGTCGATTCCATCATTATTACTCTATTCTCTTCAAGTTTAAGTTTGCCGTTTCTATTGTTCTATATTCCTATCTTTTTCATAAAATATAGAGATTCTACTATTGGAATTAATTTATTGGAAAAAGGGGAAAAGCACATGTTCGCGGTACATTTTCATGAAAATAACACAATCGTATTAACTCAAGCCTTAAGAACTATTCCTGCAGTGGACGAAGATTTAAAAATCAAAGGACGAAAGTGTAAGGTTCTAGATGTCACTTATAATGACAATAATCATGTGCATGTTCAAGTAGAGTTCGAAAAAATAGTCGAGAAAAATAAAGCTGCCTTAGAGCTCGGAAAAAAGAAAAAGAGATAAATAGTGAAAGGAGGAAAGTGAACATTCACTTCCTCCTTTTTTAAAAACCTTCATTTATCGTTAGAATTACAATTATCAGTATATTAGTTTTTGATAGGATAGATATGTCTTAAAAATGTCGCTATGTTAGTTGATATATAATACCTATCAGAAACAAATAATACTAAAGACCTTCAATTTACTAATAAAATCCTTTTCTAAAATATAAACGAAGTAATTACTGCATACCAAACCAAAAACCTACAAACAAAATACTTGTTTGTAGGCTTTAATAAGAAATTAATTTAGAATTACTAGGTGACTAATGCTGCTTTCTCATCTTAGGCATTTGCTTAAAGGAAGGAAATACAGTCTTTTATTATCATGTACCACAGTAGGTTTGGTATCCGCCGCTAGTTTTCGGAGGTAGTTCTGTATATTCCAGGTTATCAGCTGAATAATCGTAAGGATTTTTAAGCGCTGCTAGTAGCTTTTCCATCACATGATAGTCTCCTTTTTCAACTGCTGCATCTAGGGCCTCCTCTACGCGATGATTTCTTGGAATTATTGTTGGATTATGCTGTTTCATCAGTTCTATAGATTCATGCTTCGATTCCTGTTGTTTTTCTAATCTTTCTGACCACTTCGTTTGCCACTGAGCAAATTTATCGGATTTGAAAAGTTCATTTTCCTCTAGTTTCTCCATAGTAAGAGCACGGAAGGTGTTCGTATAGTCTGCATTATATTTCTCTATTAGTTCTAAAAGCTCATGAATAAGAGATAAATCCTCTTCTTTTTTATTAAATAATCCTAATTTTACTCTCATACCATTTAAATAATTTGCTTGGAAATACTCTGGATATGCGGATAGTACTTCCTGTGCTTGCCTAATAGCTTCCTCCTGCTCCTCGTGTAAAAGGGGCAATAAGCTTTCAGCAAGTCTAGCCAAGTTCCAACCACCAATACCTGGTTGGTTTCCGTATGCGTAGCGACCTTGAGTATCAATCGAGCTAAAAACTGTTTTCATATCATACGTATCCATGAAAGCACATGGTCCGTAGTCTATTGTTTCCCCGCTGATGCTCATATTATCTGTATTCATCACGCCGTGTATAAAACCAACTAGCTGCCATTGAGAAATAAGGGTTGCTTGACGTTTTACTACCTCCTCAAGTAGCAATAAATATTTATTTTCTTTATCCTTCAATTCAGGATAATGCCTGTTAATCGTGTAGTCAGCTAATGCCTGCAAATCCTCATACTCTCCCATATTTGCAGCAAATTGGAAAGTACCAACTCGAATATGACTGCTGGCAATTCTCGCCATAACTGCCCCTGGCTGTTTAGTCTCTCTAACAATAGCTTCACCAGTAGTTACAACAGATAGGCTGCGCGTTGTCGGTATACCAAGACCATGCATTGCTTCACTAATAATATATTCTCTTAGCATTGGGCCTAGTCCCGCTCTTCCATCTCCTCCACGGGAATAAGGTGTTCTCCCTGAACCTTTTAGCTGAATATCTAAACGCACTCCGTTTGGAGTTATCTGTTCCCCATACAATAATGCACGTCCATCACCTAGCATAGTAAAATTGCCGAATTGGTGTCCTGCGTATGCCTGAGCAAGAGGCTCGCTACCTTTAGGTGCTTTGTTACCTGCAAGGATTTGTAAACTTTGTTCACTTTTCATAAGATTTGCATCTAATCCTAACTCAGCTACAAGCGATTCATTCAAGATAGCTAGCTTTGGTGACCTAACAGGATTAGGTTCTATTATTGTATAAAATATTGGTGGAAGACTTGCATAACTGTTGTCTAAATTCCATCCAGCTCGTTTTCTCTGTTCTGACATCCTATCTTCCTTTCCTCTCTAGCATTTAATAGTTATCTTCTACTTATTGTTCTCATTATACCCTTCATTGTAGGGTAATACGCTAGTTAATGACTTACCTTTATTTGATCGGTGTTTTACATATGTATAATTTATATGAAGAACAGAAAAGAGTATGAAGCAAAATTCAATTCAGTTATAGATAGACATTTTTTAGCAATGTGAGCAATAAGGAAGGCCAAATCGCTGGAGCTCCGAGTGACAAATGATCCCTAATTAGTTATAAAGACCAAACTATTTTAATGGATAGTTCAGATTTCGGATTGTCGTAAAATTTGAAATTCTTGTCGTCAACGACGCGTTGATTGTAGTAAAAATAAAGGAGGGTGTAGTAAATCGTATGGAATAGGGGAGTTGAGCATGAATTATAAAAAGGAGCTGGCACACGCCGCTCCTTCTTGTTATTTTTCATTTATTCTCTATTAAACAAATACCGATTCCTGTTGGGTCAACAAGATAAGCAAGATAGAAATCATCAAATTCCATTTTTTCTCTCAGTACCATAGCTCCATTTGCAACAGCTTTGGATAAAGAGTGATCTATCGAATTTACTTCAATTTAAACTCTAGTGCCATGTGGATAATCATGAGGTCCTTTACTGATACCACCTTGCAGATGATTACTTTCAGTGTTTTCATCTGTAGTGACCGGCCAATAATCCCAGCTTGGTTCATGTACCTTCCATCCAAATACTTCTGCGTAAAATTTCGAAGCCTTTTCTGGTTCCTGACTGTTCATCTCAAAGCCTACAACTTTACCCATCTTTTACCCACTTTCTATTGTTTTATCGATTTTTCAATCCAATTGCTCTTCAGATTTAAGTACTATAAAATCCCATGGATATTGCTCTAGACAAACTCATGTCAATATTTTCATTAGCTTCTTCATCGCATTCTCATTGCATTTGTTTTCAAAATGAGCAATCAAAAACTCTATAGCTTCCCTTTTACTAAGTTCTAGATTCTTTATACTGTTTCTTTCTGTCCATGCTTCATAGGTTTCAAATGCAGTACTATTCCACCCATTTTTCTCTCCATGCTCATCTTTTTTTTCTTGAATTCCTGCTATAACTATATCCATCGTTCCTTGGAGTTCTAATAAAGCATTCTCAAATATTTTCTTCTGATCCTTATGTGAAAGTCCCGCCCTTTTCCTTAAAACTCTAGTATCTATACCCTGTTCGTCTTCAATTAACTGAAAGATTGCTAATGCCTCTCTTGATAATTTTCCATCTGCAAAACGTTTTTCAATTGATGCTACCTCTCCTAGTACCTTTTTAAAATATGGGAGAAGCTCACGAGAAATTAGCACAGATTTTTTCTTAATAAACTTTCCGTATCCTGCTACTCCATCCGTTGAAAATTTTGTTCGCCATATCCATGGATCGAATGCCGTATCAGAATGCCAGCTATCTTTAGGTGTTACACTACTAAGTGAAGGATAATCGGGTATTAAGGGGGCAAGGGGTAATAACCCTATTTCTTCTATTATCAGAACAGCTTCTTCATATGATTTAATCTGTTTTTCCATACATTTAACCCTCCTATAAAATCCTCTTACTTATATGTTTTGTTTAAACATCTATAAAATTGTATGCAGCAGATGTTCAACAGGAAGCTGTATTAGATTCTTATTGATCATAATCACCGTATACATTGAAGTTCAGTTACTTTTCCTTAATAGGTACATAAAGATCTACGTTAGCATAGCTTTTTGAGTCTTCTGCAGGGTTATTTCGGCTAAATTCCAAATTGGATCGGTTAAAATCTGGTTCGAAATCACTTGCTGGAAGCCACTGACCGTATACTTGATCATAAGCAATATGTAGATTTTGAGGTTCTCCGTAGTAGGAACATAAGGCAAATAATCCACCTTCTAACGTTTGGTACTTTATTTCCTTATGTTCTCCTTTTTTAAAATTGCTAGGTAAAGTTACGCAAGCATCATGTCTGCAATTGTCTGGGGTTACTAGGCTGGGGTTGTCTAATGAGATTCCTATGAAATCTTGCGCAGGCGGAAAAAGACCTTCGGAGAACGACCATTCCATTAGTCTTCCCCAGTGTGTATTAGGTTCAAGATAACTGCCAAAACGTCTTATATATGCTACTTCATAATTAGGCAATTCCACTATAGTTATATTCATTTTTCAACCTACTCTCCTTGTTTAAGTGCTAGAATGACTGATAGATGTATATTTTCCTTAAAAGTATTAGTTGGTTCTATTGCCAATAACTCCTTCTTTAAATGTTCTTCAAATAAATGAACATTGTCACCTAAAAAGTGTTTTGCTCCATAGGATGTAGAATATATATTGCCAATAATAGAATCTATGCTCCACCTTTGTTCATAGGGTGGAAGCTCCACTTTGTCCAATTTAAATTTAGAACGTTCAATTAGCTGCTCATAATTCTCACTAGGGGATTGGTAAATTGTATTTCCTGCCCTTCGCTCTGAACCATACCAATGCTTGATAACCTCATCCACTTTGTTTTGCCATAAAGAACGTTCATTTTTTTTAGAACATGGGTCGATAATTGCAATCCCTCCCCCTAGTGAAGACATGTCAAATAACATTTCAAGCGTTTTTTCTCGTTCCATCCAGTGAAAAGCTTTTGCAATAGTTATCATCTTAAACGTCTTTTTTTGCTGAGCGTTAAATTTTTCAAGATTACCTGTAAACCATTCAATATTGTCATGTCTAGATTCTTTCTGTAGATATCTAGCTTCTTCAATCATCTCTGGTTCTTGATCTACCCCTACTATCGTTTCAAACCAATCGACAAATCTTAATGCCAATCTTCCATCACCGCACCCTAAATCCAACATCTGTCCTGTACCATCTAAAGCAAATTTATGTATTAAAAATCTGATAAGAATATCAGGGTAAAGTGGTCGATAAAGTGAATAATATCTAGCTGTTCCTGAAAACAAATCATTTCCATAGCTTCTCATATACTCATGCCCTTCCTTCATTGAAAATAAATCATTTAACGATTGATACTAAACTAAATTTCTTTCGTTTATAAAACTTCATTAATAGTTTGAATAAATAACTCTTTTTCTTCTAAATATGGATAGTGATTACTCTGTTCAAATATATGGAGGGATGCGTGCGGCAATAGCTCTTTCATCTCTATAGAAAGTTCTACAGGACATTGAACATCATGTCGTCCACAAAGAATATGTACAGGAGTTTCAACTTTATAAAGCTGGCGAGTCACATCATAGATTAAAACCTCTCTTCCAAAGAAGTTTAATCTGTTTGCAGATATTTTCTTATGTATATTACATGAAAACAATTCATCATAGCTTTCGGGGTGGTACAAAGAAAATTGTGTCCTCTCTTTTGAGAGTTGAAGTCTTACTTCTTTAGTAAGATCAGGTTTTTTTAACAGCTCCATTAAGGCTTGCATTCTTTTATAATTTGGGTGTTCCTCATTATAGATACATTTAGGAGAGGTGGAGCTATACTCCCTTGCAGAGGATCCAACTACTACAAGAGATTTCAAATAGTAGGAAAAATGAATGCCATATATTAAACCCAGCATCCCTCCTGTTGAATGTCCTGCAAAGGTCCACTTGTCATATCCAAATGCCTGACGGATTGCTTCTAAATCAAGAACTGCATCTATCATGCTTAATTCGTGTGGAAATTTAGGCTTGTCCGAGCTACCCACATCTCTCAGGTTCACAAGAAATACTTTGTTTGTATTTGTGAAAACATCTGCAAAATAGTCACCACTATCATTGAACTCTGAGTAAAGATGGGTAACGCAAACTGGTTCCCCTTCTCCTTTAATAAACACTTCAAAAACCCCTCGACTAGTTGTTACCATTTGTCTTAACCATTTAGACATTGAAACTCTCCTTACTCTATATCACTTTAATGCTCAAAAATTTACTTACCAACTATCTCTTTTGAAAAATTGCCGTCATAAAACCAGCCAGGCCTAGTACTGACTGATCACTTTCTTTCATTTGTCTTATCTCTATTTCCTCAAAGTCTTTAAAGATAGCTCTTAATTTCTCTTCATCATAGCCAAGCCCTCCCTTTAAACTTTGAGTTCGATAAACTTCTATGTCTGAAATTGTAGACCCGCCATACTCACTATTTGGTGCAAAGCATGTGATAGCAAAATAACCACCTGTTTTTAAAGCTTTCTTTACTAATTGGATATAACTTATTCGTCGATGGGGTGCAATATGGTGAAAACAGCCAGAATCATACACGATATCATAGCTTCCTTCCTGAAAATTCAGTTCAAAAATATTTTGACAATTAAAATTGATATCTACTTGTTCTATTTTAGCTCGCTCGATAGCCCAGTTTATAGTTTCCCTCGAAAGATCAACGGCATCTACTACATATCCTTTTTTGGCAAGATAAATAGCATTTCGCCCCGGGCCACAGCCTAGCTCTAATACTCTCCCCGGCTTAAATATACCGCAATCTATATAATCGACTAAATTTTCATCGGGTACGTTACTAAAGAAAGGAATATCTTTTTTTCGATCACTATAAAACCCATTCCAAAATAATTTTGGCTCTCTTAATAGACTATCTAACAATAGATATAAATCTTCTGGTTCAGTAACTAACCTCCGCATTATTAGACCCCGTCTCGTTTAATCAATAAAGTAAGGATAATAAGTAAATGCTGTGACACAAAAGCTCACTACAATAAAAAGTAATAGACCAATAATTACTGGAGAACTCTTAAACTGAAACGGAGTAATCGCTCCCCCGTTCTGCCCATTCCAGCCTTTCAGATGTGCATTTTCAGCATTGCTTTGTCTATTTGAATTAAGTTGAAAAAACCAAATCAGTCCAAATAAAGCTAATCCTCCAAGGAAGATTATATCAACCATCTTCCAATTTAATAAGATAGAAACACCCCAGATTAATGCAGTTTCCACAAGTAAAGTAGCAACTATTACGTATAAATTTTTCAACCTTAGACCCCCTTTTATGAGAACTGTAAATAGGCTTTCTACTAAATTATACACCAAAATTTGTAAATATAATAATAGATTTTTAATTATTCTGTATTTTATTTTAAGAGGTATTTTACAATTATTATCGAATACTTTTAAAAACGAAGGAGGAAATTTCATGCTAAATTTTATCGATACTCTACCAACCGATAAACAAATTGCTGGGGTTCATTGTATCCCCATAAATGAGCAAGGTATGATTATGCTTGCTTGGGACAAAGATGAACAGCTAATCACCACTATTGGTGGTCGAGTTGAAAATAGCGAGACCTTAGAGGAAGCTTTGGTTCGAGAAGTAATGGAGGAAGTAGGTATTACATTAATGGAGGAAAAGATACCATTTGCATCCTGGTACTGGTCTTCTACAGATACATATACAGTTTGGTACCTTTCTAAAGTAAAAACACTTGGAAAATATGACTTTCAAAACGAAAAAACGTGGTTATCTTATAAGTAATTTCTTAACTTTCGAGCTGCTTATCACACAACTTGAAAACAAATATGCCCCTAGACTTCAAATTTTACAACTAGCAAAGAAAAAAGCGGTGGACATGCAATGGATCACTAGGTGAAATTGTAAATTATTAATTCATTTTATTATCAAACAGAATTTGACACTTCAAATTTGTATTAGTAATACATGGATTCCAATAGCTCTAAAGAAAGTCAGCCTTTTTTTGTCTTTATTTAGACCTCCTTTTAACTGATTTACTGATAATCCATTGAGGAATACAGTTTAAGAGGAAGCTTATAAAAAATACAGTATAGGGACGGAATGGTTTAAAATAATATCCCCAGTCTACAGTCGTATTCATCATATGAATAAAATATAAAGAACTGATAATTGACAATATATTCCCTATTAGCAGGACCGAAATAAAGAGAAACGACTTACATATGTAGGCAAGAACTATTGTCCCTATAATCATAATTAGGTATCCAATCATCGTTCCTTTCGTAAAGTCTAAATACATTGCATAATATCCAAATGGGAAACAATAAAACATAAGAACTAAAATAATAAAAGCTACGTTTTGTTTTTTCCACTTATATTGGGCATAGTTACTTGCCAGAATGACTAAATATATTAGAGAAACGATCAACGAAAAACTCCCATAGCTCAAATTCAATAATTTGTTTAGTCCAAACAACGGAATAACGAAAAACATATACAGTGGATATTGTATATTCGCAATTACGTCTAAAAAGGAAAAATGCAAAAATTGATTTTCCAAACTATTTATACCGAATACAGTCAATGATGCTCCAAAAGCTATTAATATCCAAATCCTCAACATCTTTTTGCCAGTGTAAATTAATAACCCTACCAAAAGACATATAGAAATAACTAAATGATAAAAGTTTAAATTGCCATCTGGAAATTTAATAGCAGGCATGAAATTAAACACCAACGCAACTAAATACAAAAGTATCAGGATATATTTTTTTATTTCCCTCATAACTAAACCTCCCTTTTAGTGTAATATTACACTAAAAGGGAGGTTTGAACAACATTATATTTTTTGACTAATAATACTCCATTTTTCTCTAGCTACCAATTCATCAAAGGTGCTAAGTATACGGTAATTTTCTTCATCCACTATTCGAAAGTGCTTGCTGAGCACATTTTGTTGAAGACGAAAACCATTTTTCTCCTCTACATTTTTCCACCATATATAGCCGCCAAGCGTTTTATCCTTTGGTCTTATAATTACATCATGGGCAGTGAGCTCAATGACCTCCATTGGATCTCCCCCAATTTGATTTTGTAGCGTAGGACTATCACGGAACAAAGCGCATATTGCGATAGTAGTCGTCCAATTTGCAAAAGTCCTTTCCTTTTCTATCTGAACCAAAGTTTTCTTTGAGATGCCTAAGAGTTCGGCCATTTTATCTTGTGTATAGTCATTTTCTACTCTAATAAGCTTAAGACTTTGAGAAGTTATATGTATTAAGAAATCACGATCCATGGGCTCACCTCGTGTAATTTTACACTAATTATAACTGAAATATACTAAATAAAATACCAAAAGCTCAGTCGGATAACTGAGCTTCTTAAACGAAAAATTAATGCTCTTTTTACTCGTTCTTAAATAAACAATCGTTTGTGCCGCAAAACTATTAAGCTTACTAGTAGTAATAGTGCACCTGAAATAATAAACACGACTCTTACACCGACCAAATCAACAGCAACACCTACTGCTAAGGAAGATATACCAAACAATCCAGTACCCACCGTCCCAAGAGATGTATAAACAGTTACTAATTTTTCTAAGGGCACACTTCTTTGAATAACAGTTTGCTGTGGTATGTTTTTTAATTGACCAAACAGACCGATTCCTATTGATAGGACAAGAGCAAGTAAAGGATAGCTTATAGAGCCGAATAAAATAGTAAGCACACCGCTCAACAGAGCACCAAAACCGATAAAATAGTGCTTATAGGTATCTGCTAAGTGAGAATATTTAATACAAATAATGCTACCTAAAAGTAATCCTACAAAAAACGCTCCATTGATAAACCCCCACCAATGCTCTCCTTCTTTCAGTGCCTGCTCCACATATATATAGAGAATAGCTGCTATCCACACAGTCCCAGCGATTGTCTCCAAAATATCAATTAGTATAATTTTTCTAAGAACTGGTGTATCCATTATACTTATCCAGCCTACTGATAGCTGGGTGAAAAGAGACTCTTCCTTTTTTTCTACGTGATTCACATGGTCTAAAAGGTAAGTCAAAATACTTGAAACTAAAAACAAGCCACTTACTATTATGATCAACCAAAAAGGATTAAATAAAAGAAGTAACAATCCTCCAAACAACCAAGCACCAATTTGTATTATCTGGTTAACCGTTTCCACAGTGCTATTAGCTTTTACAAGCTTATCATCTGCAACATAATGAGGTAGAAAAGCCCGCATTATAGGATTAGCACATCCATCAAGAAGTGCTATTCCTGCGATGAGCACAAAAATAATCCAATAATTGGTTGATTGCATAAACATAAACAGAAAAATCCCTAGTATTATTAATAGTACAGTTTTTCCCATTTGTGACCAAACGAGCAATGTCTTCAATTTGTATTTCCCAAGAAATAAAGGTGTAAATAAACTCGATACAAACATTGCTGAAGTAATAGTAAAAGGCACAATTGATGAGATTGTTGCAGAGCCAGTTAAACTATATAAGACACTAATTACACTAACTATATAAAATACGTCCCCTAGATTCGCGAACGATTGACCAGTCAGTAACAATAGAAAATTTTTATTTTTTTTCATTTCAATCCCCCATATTAAATTTCGTTCTATTTAATAAGGTTATGGATTAAATTGGACAAGACATAAATTGTAGCCTCCTTTTGATGTGCTGATCGGAGAAGTTCTGGGGGATTACAAACTTTTCCTTTCATTGAGCACTATTTTAAATTGATTGAGTTAATTTCATATTAACACTTTACCTTTAAAATAAAAACATCAATTATTCTGTAAATTTAAGCAGGACGCGTAAAAGCTAGATTGAAGTTAGATAAGCCATCACAATCGGATGAATTCGACTGTGATGGCTTTATCGATCATAGGCTATAAAGCAACCGAGTAGAGCGAAAATGAATCATCGTCAATCTACCATTTGTTTTTTATAAACGACAGCTGTAATAATATAGATTACTACTGACCATAAAGCGATTATACCTAAATGACTCCATATTTCTCCAAATCCAGCTCCAGCATCTACTTTCGTTGCCATTTCAAGCAGCTGAAGGTTTGGTATATATTCGATTACACTAAAAATCGGATACTTTTCGCTAAAGCTAAGGATTCCTGATCCCGTGGAGAACAAAAAGATAACTGGTAATACAATTACTGATGATTCCATTACGGATTTAGCTATTAGCCCTAATAACGTTCCTAAGCCTATAAAGAATATTGCACATAGGGCTAATCCTAATCCCAAAACGGGTATGTTGGCTGGAGTATACCCAGCAAGCATAACACTAGCCACAGCTACAACCATTGTTAAAACGAATGATAATGCACTTTTTCCACCAAGAATTTCATAGGTATTTGCAGGAGATAGCATTAATCCACGCAGTGTATTTTTTTCTTTTTCTTCTGCGATTAAACAACATTGAACGTACGAGCCTACCATAGTAAAAGCAAAGCCTATTGTGAAATTACTATTGACTATTGGATCCATTCCCATTCTGCTAAAAATAGCGGCCATTAAAACAGGTAAGTATATAACCATTGAGACTGCTATGTTTCTAGTAAATTCTTTAAAATCCTTTTGAAAGATTGCGTTTACGCGTTTCCATGAAAATGTCATATTAATTCTCCTCCAGTCACTTTAACAAAAATATCACCTAATGATGGTTCATTGGAATGTACAGTTGAAATACGATTCTCCTTCATCAATTGGAACATCTTATCTGCTCCAGCTTCATCTCTTTTGAGTATTACCGTTTCATTATTAGTTAGCTCTATTGTCATCGTTCCATCCGAAAACTGTTTCTTCAGCTCACTAGGTTTATCCAGTAATTGAATTTTCCCTTCATTTAAAAAAGCAACTCGGTCACAAAGCGTATCTGCTTCTTGCATATCATGGGTTGTTAAGAAGATGGTTGTTCCTTTTTCATTCAAAGCACGTAATCCGTTATAAATATGCAATGTGTTTACTGGGTCTAGAGCAGAGGTTGGTTCATCTAAGAACAATAGCTCCGGTTCATGAAGAATGGCTCTCGCAAGTACTACTCGCTGAATCATCCCTTTAGATAGTTCAGATATTTTTTTCTTGCGTGCCTCCGTTAGGTTTACAAAATTTAGTGCCTCATCTACCTTGGAAATTGGCAAATCATATAGCTCGCAATATAGCTTTAAATTTTCGAAAATAGACAATCTACTATATAGTCCACTATTATCAGTAAGGACACCGAACCGCTTTCTTTCATTAGGGTTCTTGAAGTTGGATACTTTTTCACCAAAAACAAGCGCTTCCCCCTCTGTTGGGTCTAACTGACCCGTTAGTATTTTAATAGTAGTTGTTTTCCCTGAACCACTTGGGCCAAGAAATCCAAAAATCTCACCTTTTCTTACTTGAAAGTTAACATCCTCTACTGCCTTAAAATTTGAAAAATATTTGGCTAGACCTTTTACTTCAATTACATTTTCCATTTGAAAACCTCCTAATTGTTTGGTTGAACATTTCGTATCTACAACCTAAGATTATGAGATATTTAAATGGAAAACATTATATTTCCGGTGAAAGGAGTCAAATTTAGGGTGAGTGGACTCTTATTTTAGTTGAATGGAGCTTATTTAAGTCCTAACATTCCCTTTAAATCCGCCATTTTAGTCTTAGAAAGTGGAACAGATGATTTTTCTGTATCATCTAGTACCAAGCTGTAGCTATTTCGTGTCCACGTAATAACTTCCCTCACTTTTTGTAAATTCACGATATATGAACGATGGCATCGGAAGAAACCAAAGGCTAATAATCTTTCTTCTAGATCATTTAATGTAAAGGAACAAGCAAAGCTTTCTCCTTTTATATGTAAATAAGTTTGTCCTTCTGTGCTTTCAATGTAATCTATCTCTGGAGGATCAAACAATACAATTTTTTCATTTACTTTAGTTGGTATTTTTTCAAAACGAATAGGCTGAATTAATTTCTCTTCCACTGATTCATCGGTTGTTGTAATCTTAGCGGTAGGTGACTCTATTTCTTTCACTTCCTCACTTTCTTCTTCCTTTGTGTGAATTGGATGAAGTCCTTTTTCATTTAATCGGTAAACGTTATCCGAGCAAGCAACCCCACTCTCC
Source organism: Psychrobacillus faecigallinarum (assembly GCF_014836595.1). Taxonomy (GTDB): domain Bacteria; phylum Bacillota; class Bacilli; order Bacillales_A; family Planococcaceae; genus Psychrobacillus; species Psychrobacillus faecigallinarum. The sequence goes on from NZ_JACSQO010000001.1 coordinate 119,199, forward strand.
ACTTGACCTGTTAATACTAATATAATTTTTTGCGCTAGACGAAGCTCTCTTAAAATGGATAAAAGAATACGTTTCGATTCAATATCTAAATTTTGATCAGGCTCTTCCATTATGTAAATGTCTGGACTGTGAATAAGTAACCATGCTAGCTGAACGCGTTTTCTTTCAGAATACGTTAAATTCAATATTTTTTTATTTTTTTGGGCACCAAGTTGTACGGAGTGCATGATTTTGTCTATTTGTTCAGGAGAGTTATATAGTTTTTTATAAAATTTTAAGTTTTCCAAGACCGTCAGTCGTTCATATCCTCCCTCATGCAAAAAGAAAAACCCAATTTTGTTTTCAGGAATATAATCAATTTTTCCATTAGATAATCTTGTTTTTCCTAACAAAGTATTTAACAGCTGCTCCTTCACATTAACAGTAGAAACAATGGCGGTAACCTCTCCTTGTATTATGTCTAAATTGAATTCAGGAAAGAGCACCATATCATTTGTATGTTTTTCTGCTTGTATAAATTTCAAAGTCATTAATAAATCCTCTATTCTATGTATTCTAATAACTATATTATACCAATATATTCATGTTTTTCTATATACAAACAAAAACCATGAGCCGTTTTAGGCCCATGGTTTTCCTTATAGTGTAACTACCTTTTTATTGTCTTTTTCTCGTGTAGCAAGTTGAATTGCTAACAGAATACCGAATAAAGCTAAGCCAGCCATATCTGAATAGCCTTCTGGGTAAATAAGCAATAGTCCTGCGAGAATTGCAAACAACCTTTCAACAGGATTCACTTTACGGTACCAATAACCAATCATACCAGCACTAATCGCTAGCATTCCAATGATGGCAGTAAAGGTCACCCATAACACTTGCCATAATGTTGTATCTATCATCAACAGGGTTGGCGAGAATACAATCATATATGGAATGATAAATGCGGCAATTGCCAGCTTGGAGGATTGAATCCCCGTTTTAATTGGGTCACCACCCGATATTCCTGATGCAGCAAAGGCGGCTAAGGCAACCGGCGGTGTTATATCTGCGACTATCCCAAAATAAAATACGAAGAAATGTGCAGATAGTAAAACAACAATCGGAATTGCATTTTGCGCTGTATCTGGTGCTAGTAACGCAATGATTGCAGGCGCTGCAATAGTCGATGTGATAACATAGTTGGCAGTTGTTGGAGCTCCCATCCCTAGAATCAGGGAGGCAATCATTACAAAGAATAATGTAAGAATAATACTACCACCTGCAAGTTTAACAAGACTAGTTGCCAGACTTAGACCAAGACCTGTCTTTACAACAACTCCTACAATAATACCTGCACAAGCCGTAGCCGCAACTACACTAAGTGCTGTACGAGCTCCATCCACTAATGCATCCATTATTTCTTTAGGACCAAGGCGCGTGTCCTTATTAATCCAGCCGACTACGATACATGCCAGAATACCATATAATGCTGAATGAATTACTGGAACTCCAACCATCATTAAAATTATGATTAAGAAAATAGGCAAGATTAAATAAATTTTCTTAAAAATCTCTTTACGATCCGGCATCTGTTCATCTGTCAACCCGCGCAAACCTAAACGCTTTGCTTCAAAGTGAGTCATAATCCAAATCCCGGTAAAGTATAGAAGTGCTGGTATAGCTGCTGCTTTGGCAATATCCCAGTATGTCACTCCACGTCCGATGAATTCAACCATCAAGAAAGCAGCAGCCCCCATGATTGGTGGCATTAATTGTCCACCAGTTGAAGAGGAGGCCTCAACTGCTCCAGCAAATTCTTTCTTGTATCCTAGAGATTTCATCATCGGAATCGTATACGCCCCTGATGTAACTACGTTTGCAACGGAGCTTCCTGAAATAGTCCCTTGTAGTGCAGATGAGAAAATCGCTACTTTTGCTGGACCACCAATGAGTTTTCCGGCTACTGCAACTGACAGATCATTAAAATATTGTCCAACCCCAGTTTTAACTAAAAAGGCTCCAAATAACAGGAACGCAAAAATATAAGTAGAGGAAACCGCTAAAGGTGTTCCTAAAATACCATCTGTAGAGAAAAACATTAAATTAACGATATTATCCAAACTTTGACCTCGATGAGCCATAAAGGCTGGGAAGTACTCCCCCAGATATGCATAAAGTAAAAATAATGCTGCTATAATAGTTATTGGTAAACCTACTGCTCGACGTGCAGCCTCTAAAACTAATATTATAGCAATTAAACCTACTATAAAATCTAACGTACCCAAACTTCCTAGGCTTTGGACAAGTCTTTCATAGTTTATAACCCAATAGCTCCCAACAAAAATCGCTCCCGCCCCTAATATGAAGTCATAAAAGGGAATTTTCGTTTTAGATAGTTTCTTTCGTGCAGGAAATAAAAGAAATACAAATAATAAACCAAATCCTAAATGGACAGTACGCTGAATTTGTGCAGGAAATTGCCCAAATATAGCAGTGTAAAGCTGAAATAATGAAAATGCCAACAAGCCTATATAAATAAGGTATTTCAAGTTGCCACCTATACTACGCGTATTGGATTCTGGATCATATTTTTCTAAAAGAGCTTGTTGCTCCTCTATTGATAGCTCCTGAAAATTACTGGACTCAGTGTTTTGCTTCGTTTTGTCATCATGGTTTTCTTTCATTCAGGTTAACTCCTTTCATTACTTCTACTAAGGATAGCTTTTTCACTTCGACTTTATAAGATTTCCCTTTTTCTAATTTTTCTTTTAAATCATATTTTTTTAATCCATATTTAAAATACAATTTATCCTTCACATCTCCGATAAACAAAGTAAAATGAGGCAAAACAACTGGTTCATCATTTGACAAAGTATATGTACCTTCTTTATAAATCAGAGTTTGCCCTTTTTCTGCATAACTTGGCATCCCAATTGCTACATCACTATACTCCATTGACTGTAATAGAATCTCACTGTCCATTATTTGATAGTTTTCAATCACATCTGTTTTATGTATAGTGTGAGTAAATACAATCTGAAAGTTGTTTTCTTCGTTTATCAAGAGATAATATGAAACTGGCGAATCTGTACGAGTTTCTGTAAATGAAAATGCAGGTATGAACGGTATAAAAATAAATATGACCGCTATCAGTATAAAGACAAATATTACTTTATTTTTCACAAAGTTTGAAACCTCACTTAACTAGAAAAGAGACTCGAAGCTGTACGCATCAGAGCCTCTTTTCACTAAACGTTACTTGTTTACTTCATCAAAGTATTTTTGTGCACCTGGATGAACATCTATACCAATACCATCTAATGCAGTTTCCGCTTTGATAAACTCACCTTTTGCATGACTTATTTTATCTGTATTTCCATAAATGCCTTTTGTAATTTTGTATACTAAATCTTCCGAAAGATCTTTTTTAACTGCTAGCATCGCTAATACGGATACTGCTGGCACCTCATCTGCAAGACCATAAGTTCCTTTAGGCACTGCATCTACTGCATAATATGGATATTTTTCGATAAGTTCTTTTGCTTTGTCTTCACTTACTGGGATAATGTTAACTTTGTTTGTAGCATTTAAAGCCTCAACTGCTGATGTTGGATAACCAGCTGTAATAAAGGCTGCTTGAATTTGACCAGTCGATAAACCATCGGTAGATTCTCCAAAGTCCAAGTTTTGAGCTTGAATGTCATCTTCTATTGATAGACCATGAATTTCTAAAAGCTGCTCAGCGTTTGCGTAAGTCCCTGAACCAGGAGCCCCTACAGAAACCTTCTTACCTTTTAAATCCTCAAAAGAATTAATGCCTGAGTCTGCTAAGGTAACTAATTGTACAGTTTCTGGGTAAAGAGCGCCAAGAGCCACTACTGTATCTAACTTGTTTCCTTCGAACATTTCTGTGCCTTCAGTTCCATAATAAGCTATGTCAGTTTGTACGAAGGCAATATCTCCTTCTTCTTCCTGTAAAGCTGTCATATTCGCAGCAGATGCCTGAGATACTTCTGCAGTAGTTTTTATACCTGTCTCTTCAGAAACTAATTCAGCAAAAGTACCACCAAGTGGATAATACGTTCCTTGGGTCCCTCCAGTTAGAATACTTAAAAATTTTGGGTCTTTTGATTTTCCTGAGTCGTCACCTGAACCACTACCTGATTCATCTGTTCCGCATGCTGCTAAAAAAAGTATTAGAAAAATACTTAAGACAGCTAACCATTTCATTTGTCTCTTTTTCATATTTTACAATTCCTCCCTTTTTATATAAAAATACCCCAATGTTCTCTATAATTCTATCACAATTTCTCATCACTTTGTCAATCAATTGCATAAATTCCGTCAATTCAACATAAGATAATACGAAATAACCTTAACGTAAGCTAAATTTTTCTCATATGATTGTAAAATGATACCAAACAAAAAACATACATTGTATCTTGTCGATACAATGTATGTTTTGTCGTTAATAATTATGAACAGCTATCGTAAGTAGTATTTTTTACTTTAGAGCCAGTTTCACCTCTAAGTAAATCTCCTTCGGTCGACTCAATAATTTGGTTAGTAACATTGTTAGAAATTGAATTAGCAACTAACTGTAACAAACTATTCACATCGCCTTGGGATTGCTTAAACTCTTGTACAATCGGAATATTGTCGATTTCTTCTTCTATTGCAGCAATCTTACCTTCAATCATCTTTAGTGCTTTTTCTTTACCAAGATGCTGGAAGTTAACTGCTTGTTTTTGTAGGCTCTTTAAGCTAGCAATTTTTTCACGAACGGATTGATTTTCATTAATTTGTGCTTCTGCACGTTTAAAGAAGTCAACCTCTTCCGTGTTTGCAATCATTGTAGCAATTTCTCTAGCCTTTTCAATAATATCGTCTCTAGTGTATTTAGTAGCCATTATATACCCACCTTTTCTTCAATTGTCGCTTCTACTAGTTCACCTGTCAGTGACCATGTTTTAGCATCTGTAATTCTGACTTTAACAAGCTGACCAATTATATCCTTCGGTCCAACGAAATTTACTAGCTTGCTTTTTCGAGTATATCCAGCAAGTACATCAGGGTTGTTTTTACTTTCCCCTTCTACTAATACCTCTACAATATCCCCTTCATGCTTTTTCATAGCAGTGGCAGACATTTCGTTTACTAAAGCATTTAAGCGTTGAAGTCGTTCTTTTTTAACTTCCATAGGCACATTATCAATCATTTTAGCTGCAGGTGTGCCTTCTCGTGGAGAATAAATATAAGTGTAAGCAATTTCAAATCCTACTTCTTTATAAAGAGAAAGCGTTTCCTCAAACTGCTCATCAGTTTCATTAGGGAAACCAACAATAATATCAGTAGACAATGAAGCATTTGGAATAGCTGCCTTGATTTTTCTTACAAGCTCTAGGTAGTGTTCTCTTGTATATTTTCGAGCCATGATTTTAAGAATATCGGTTGAACCTGATTGAACTGGTAAATGAATATGCTCTACCAAATTCCCTCCCTTTGCTAACACTTCGATTAAATGATCATCAAAGTCTCTCGGGTGACTAGTCATGAAGCGAATTCTTGCTACATCAATTTTTCTTAAATCATCCATCAGATCTCCAAAACGATAGTCTAAGTCAGTAAAATCTTTACCATAGGCGTTTACATTTTGACCTAGAAGGGTAATTTCTTTATATCCTTGAGCTGCCAGATGACGGATTTCTTGAATGATATCCTCTGGTCGACGGCTACGTTCCTTACCTCGTGTATACGGTACGATGCAATATGTACAAAACTTATCACAACCATACATGATGTTTACCCATGCTTTAATAGATCCCTTACGCACACGTGGAAGGTTCTCGATTACATCTCCTTCTTTAGACCAAACTTCAATTACCATTTCTTTTGATAGGTATGCTTCGTTTAGAATATTAGGTAGACGATGAATATTATGTGTACCGAAAATCATATCTACTTGATCGTAGGTTTTTAATATTTTCTTCACAACTGATTCTTCCTGTGACATACAGCCACAAACACCAATAAGTAAATCAGGATTGCTTCTTCTTAAATGCTTTAAATGCCCAAGCTCACCAAATACTTTGTTTTCCGCATTTTCACGAATTGCACATGTATTTAGTAGAATGACGTTGGCATCTTCCACTGTGTTCGTCGGCTCATATCCCAATTGCATGAAAATACCAGCCATTACTTCTGTATCGTGCTCATTCATTTGACATCCGTAGGTACGTATATAAAATTTACGATTTTGTCCCATCCCTTTGAATTCATCTGCAATTGAAAAGTCGTTGTGGTAAGCCACTTCTTCTTTCCCACGTTTTTTTGCATCTTTTAAGGACGGGGGAGTGTAAACTGCTTGAAAATATTTACTATAATCTTTCTCCATTTTTTTTTCTGGAGAAGTAGTTTCTTTAATTTGAGTACTTTGTAAACGTGATTCCTCGTTCATAAGAACTCCCCTTTCTTTCATTCGCCAAAATCCGTATATCCATCCTATTATACTGAATAGTGCTCCATTGCTACAAGGTATTAAGCTCAAAAGTTCTTATTTAGACAAAATATATAAGGTTTTTGAGGTTTATGTGATGTTTTACATAGAATTAGATAGGCTTAAGAGCACTTTGCTTCTATTTACGAGACACTTTCACCTATCTTAGGAGTGGGTTTCAGCTATTTAGGAGCGCTTTTCTTCTTTTTAGGGGCGTTCCACTGATTTAGGAGCACTTTACTTCCATTTACGAGACACTTTCGCCTATTTAGGGGCGGGTTTCTGCCATTTAGGGGCGCTTTTCTACTTTTTAGGGGCGTTCCCCTGATTTAGGAGCACTTTGCTTCCATTTACGAGACACTTTCGCCTATTTTAGGGGCTGTTTCCAGCTACTTAGGAGCGCTTTTCTACTCTTTAGGGACGTTCCCCTGGTTTAGGAGCGCTTTGCTTCTATTTACGAGACACTTTCTCCTACTTTAGGGGCGGGTTTCTGCTATTTAGGAGCACTTTTCTACTTTTTAGGGGCGTTCCTCTGGTTTAGGAGCACTTTCCTTCCTTTTACGAGACACTTTCTCCTACCTTAGTGCCGCCGCTTTTCATCTATATAGGTCTTCATTATCATACTTCACGGGTGCAATACAACTTTAACGGTGAACTTTCTAGATAGAAACCGAAACTATTCAAGCATGATTGATAAACCACAAATAAAAGGCTCATAGACATTAAAAGTCCATGAGCCCTCTGTTGTTACATAAAGTCTTTTAACAATGTGCTAAATTCTTTTTCACTCATCTTCAAGTTTTGATCAACAAGTGGGGTTGGTGCATATCCTGGTACTTGTTCTTGGTAGGATGGTGCGTTTTCGTCCTGATAGATAATACCTGTTACTAACCCTTCGTTTTCCATAACTACTCGTAGTGCTTCTTCACGATTAGTTGAATCGTATCCTTCCACGTTGGATAGCTTCGTTAAATGTTCTTTGAACCAGTCGTATGTGTTTACTTTGTTATAAGTAACACATGGGCTGAAAACGTTGATAAAGGAGAATCCTTTATGCTGAATACCAGCTTCGATGATAGCTGTCAGCTCTTTTATATCTGATGAGAATCCCTGTGCAACAAATGTAGCTCCAGATGTAAGTGCCAGCTCAAGCGGCTTAACGGAAGGTTCTATTGCTCCGCCCGGTGTTGACTTCGTTTTAAATCCTTCTGCTGAACGAGGAGACGTTTGTCCCTTTGTTAACCCATAAATTTGATTGTCCATTACTACGTATGTTAAATCAATATTACGTCGAATCGAGTGAATTGTGTGCCCCATACCGATGGCAAATCCATCTCCGTCACCACCAGATGCGATAACGTGTAAATCCTTATTGGCCATTTTTAACCCTTGGGCGATTGGTAGAGCTCTTCCGTGAATACCATGGAAGCCGTATGAATGGATATATCCTGAGATACGTCCTGAACATCCAATTCCAGAGATTACTGCTAAATCATGCGGTTGGATGCCGACATTTGCTGCTGCGCGTTGTATAGCCGCTTGTACAGAAAAGTCACCACATCCCGGGCACCAGTTTGGTTTTACATTGTTACGAAAATCTTTAAATGTTACCATCTGTTAGCATCTCCTTTACTTGTTTTGCAAGGCTTAATGGCAAGAATGGGGTGCCGTCGTATTTTAAGACACTCACTATTTTGTCATGACCGCCAACATTCATTTTAATAATGTTCGCCAATTGTCCTGTTGCATTATTTTCCACAACTACTACTTTTTTAGCCTTTGATACTAAAGGCTGCATTTCTGCTGTTGGGAAAGGGTGTATCAAGCGAATATGTGCATGGTTCACTTTAACTCCGTTTTCGTTTAACGTTTGTTGTAATTCCTCTAATACCCCACGAGTAGAATTAAAGCCTACAAATAAAATATCTGCTTCTTCATGAGGCGCGTTGACATACACCGGTTGGTCGAAGTTAACGTAGTTCAGCTTTTTCATACGCTTATCCATTTGGACCTTACGATTTAAGGCTGCCTCTGAAGGCTTACCAGTTTCGTCATGCTCTACCCCTGTTACGTGGTGGATAGCATGTTTCATGCCAGGTAATACACGAGGAGAAATACCATCCTCTGTTACTTCATAGCGCTTAAAGTAAGCCTTATCTTCAGTTTCTGGAAGCTCTTCATCAATCATTAAGCGACCGCGACGAATTTCAATTTTAGAATAATCAAAAGGCTCTACTGTTTGCTTACCAAGCGATAATTGTAAGTCCGAAAGAATAATTACAGGTAGTTGTAGCTCTTCTGCAATGTTAAACGCTTGAATCGTATCGTAGAACGCTTCCTCACCAGTACTTGGTGCAATAACAACCTTTGGAATTTCACCATGTGTGCCGTAGATCATTTGCATCAAATCGGACTGTTCTTGTTTTGTTGGTAATCCAGTAGATGGGCCACCACGTTGAGTATCCACCACCACTAATGGTTGTTCGGTCATACCTGATAATCCGATTGCCTCCATCATTAGAGACAAACCAGGACCTGCAGATGCCGTGAATGCACGTACACCACCATAGTTAGAACCAATTGCCATTGTTGCTGCAGCAATTTCATCCTCTGTTTGAATAACTGCTCCACCGAAAAGTGGTAGCTTTTTAATCATGTATTCCATTATTTCAGAGGCTGGTGTGATTGGATACGCTGCCATAAAGCGTACTCCAGCGGCTAATGCTCCCATAGCGATTGCATCGTTTCCAATCATGAATAGACGACGGTTGCCATCAGCAGGAGCTACCTCCCATTCTCCTAAACGGTCGCCAAGCTGCTGTGCCATAGTGTCATAGCCTTGTTGAATAGCTTGCATATTTTTTTCTACAACTTCTTGCCCTTTTTTACCAAAAATTTCATCGACAACGCTCTGGAATACTGCTTTGTCTAAGTTTAATAAAGCAGACGTTGCTCCAATTGCCACCATATTCTTCATAAGAGAAGTTCCAAGCTCAGAAGCAATCTCTGTAAAAGGTACGATATACATTGGTGCTAGACAGTCCTCTGGTGCCTCAGGTGAAAATTTAGCATCTGCTAGTATTACACTCTGTTCTGTAAGCTCTTTATAATTTACATCAATGGTTTCCTGATCGAACGCCACTAAAATATCTAAGTTATCTGGAATGGTACGTACTTGAGTAGGACGTACACAAATTTTATTGTTAGTATGTCCACCTTTAATTCGAGAAGAGAAATGACGGTATCCATATAAGTAGTATCCTAGGCGATTCATAGCCATAGAGAAAATCTCGCCCGTACTCTCAATACCTTCTCCTTGCTGCCCTCCTACTTTCCAAGAAAGCTGTTGCAACATATAAACATCTCCTTACTATTCTCTTTAAATGCTTTTTTCCTTCATTAGTTTATCACGAAGTAGGGATATTCACTATGTATTCCCTGTATTTTTATAGAATTTCAGACCTTTGACGGAAATGCTTCGTCACCAATTATTCAAAAAATTAGTACTGTATGTACTTTACCCAAAATTTAAGCCGCTACTTATAATAAGTAGCGACTTTTTGCATAACTTTATATAGAGTGCAAAGTCTCCTTATGGAGAACGATTTGCAACAATATATTATTTTGTTTTCTTTTCCACCAGTAATTTCAAAGCAGTTCGGTCTTCACCAGAGATAACAATATCTGTGAAAGCCGGGGAGCAAGTTAGGTCGGTGCCACTTGGAGCAACAAATCCTCTTGCTATAGCAATAGCTTTTATCGCTTGGTTTAATGCTCCTGCGCCTACTGCTTGCATTTCTGCATAACCTTGTTCTCTTATAACTGCAACTAATGCACCAGCCACTGAATTTGGGTTTGAACGAGAAGATACTTTTAAAGAATCCACTATCATTTCTCCTTTTATCGCTATATTTATGAACTTGCTTTCGTTCATAAACTAACTTATGCTCGGAAGAAATTATTTAGACTTTTTTAAGCCTCAAATGGATAATCTTCGTTAATATAAATTCTCTCCTGATGTATCGCTTTACCTGTTTTGTTATCTACCTCTACGAAAAATCCACTCAGTACCGAACGCCCACTCTTTGGCACTTCAAAGCGAGTTGGCATATTTGTTTGAAAACGGTACAGGACATCTTCTTTTTTCATACCTAATACTTCGTCATAAGGTCCTGTCATCCCAACATCTGTAATATAAGCAGTACCACCAGGCAGAATACGAGAATCTGCTGTTTGTACATGTGTATGAGTACCAACAACGACAGATGCCTTTCCGTCTAAATGCCAGCCAAAAGCAATCTTTTCACTTGTCGCTTCTGCATGAAAGTCTACAAATACGATTGGCGATAGCTTTTTTGCTTCCTCTACCATTTCAGTTGCCATCTTAAATGGATCTTCATGTGGCGGCAAGAAGGTTCTGCCGTGCATATTGATAACTGAAATAGTATGACCGTTTTTCGTAACGGAGGTCATTCCTTTTCCAGGTGCCTCTTCTGAAAAATTAGCTGGGCGAATTAAATAATCAGTATCATCAATGAAATCCATAATTTCTTTTTGGTCCCATGTATGATTTCCCATAGTTACTACATCAACCCCCATATGTAAAAGGGAGTTAAAAATATTTTTTGTAATGCCTCTACCCGCTGCTGCATTCTCTCCATTTGCAATTACTACATCTGGATTATATTTTCTTTTCAATCTTGGCAAGTAGCTTTCTAACGTATCTCTACCAATAGATCCAACAATGTCACCAATAAATAAAATTTTCATTATTTTAATAACTTCCCTTCACGAAAAAAAGGCTTCATTTCGAAGCCTTTTGATTTCAATTTCATTTTTTCTTTACTTATTTTGCATACTCGACAGCTCTTGTTTCTCTGATTACTGTTACTTTAATGTGACCAGGATAATCGAGCTCTTCTTCGATTCGCTTACGGATATCTCTAGCCAAGCGATGTGCTGTAATGTCATCGATTTGGTCTGGACGTACCATTATGCGAATCTCTCTACCCGCTTGAATTGCAAAAGATTTTTCAACACCATCATATGATTCTGAAATCTCTTCTAACTTTTCTAGACGGCGAATATAGTTTTCCAATGTTTCACTTCTTGCACCTGGCCTTGCTGCGGATAATGCATCTGCAGCAGCTACTAATACCGCAATAACAGATGTAGCCTCTGTATCACCATGGTGGGAAGCGATACTGTTAATCACTACTGGATGTTCTTTATACTTTCTAGCAAGTTCTACACCAATTTCTACGTGACTACCTTCTACTTCATGGTCAATAGCTTTACCAATGTCATGTAGTAAGCCAGCACGTCTAGCTAATGTAACGTCTTCCCCTAGTTCAGCAGCTAATAGCCCAGCTAAATATGCAACCTCTGTGGAATGTTTTAGTACGTTTTGTCCGTAACTTGTACGGTATCTTAAACGACCTAAAATTTTCATCAAATCTGGGTGTAAATTATGAACACCTACGTCAAATGTAGTCTGTTCACCAATTTCACGAATTTGTTCATCTACTTCTCTTCTAGATTTCTCTACCATTTCTTCGATTCGAGCTGGATGGATACGTCCGTCTTGTACTAATTTTTCTAGAGCAAGTCGAGCAGTCTCTCTTCTAATAGGATCGAATCCAGAAAGAATAACAGCTTCTGGCGTATCATCAATAATCAAATCAATACCTGTTAATGTTTCTAACGTACGAATGTTTCGTCCTTCGCGTCCGATAATTCGCCCTTTCATCTCATCGTTTGGTAAATTTACAACTGACACAGTTGTTTCAGCAACATGATCTGCCGCAAATCTTTGCAAAGCAAGTGAAAGTATTTCTCTAGATTTTTTGTCAGCCTCTTCTTTGGCTCTTGTTTCTGACTCTTTAGTCATCACAGCAATATCGGTTGCTAGTTCGTTTTCTACCTCTTGAAGAATAATTGTTTTTGCTTCTTCTCGTGTTAACGTAGAAATACGTTGAAGCTCGCTTTGTTGCTTATCAACTAATTCATCCACTTCACTTTCCTTCTGTTCGATATGCTGTTGTCTTTGTGTTAGAGCATCTTCTTTACGCTCAAGACTTACTTCTCTCTTGTTTAGAGCATCATCTTTACGATCTAGGTTCTCTTCTCTTTGTAATAACCGATTTTCCTGTTTTTGCAGTTCCATGCGGCGTTCTCGGATGTCAGATTCAGCTTCATTTCGTAATTGGTGAGTTTCATCTTTGGCTTCTAATAGTGCTTCTTTCTTTAATGCTTCTGCTTCTCGCTTTGCTTCCTCTAAAATGAGCGCAGAAGATTGTTTTGCACCAGTCACTTTTGAATCATTCACTTTTTTCAGATAAGTGTAACCAACAGCGCCACCAACAAGTAGACCAAGCAAAGCGGAGATGATAATTTCCATCATTTCGAACACCCCCTATTGCTATACTTTTAAGTTTCAGTTGGCACAAATATGCAATAATTAGTGCATATTTGTACAGCCTTTTTATCATTTAATAAAGAAATTATACAATTTTAATTGTATAGATGTAGAAATACTCTGTCAAGGAAACGGGAGAATATTATTAGTTTTAGGGGAGGGGGGTCATCAAATTATGAAGAGCAAAAGAAAAGTATAGGATGATTTTAGGTAAATACTTATTTATTGATATTTTGATATGTGATAGATATGGTTAATTTTCACTTTAGATGGACGCTTTTCACAAGGAAGCATAACTCTTCTCCTTCGATTATTGCCGTTGTATGATGGCTTATCTTTCTCACCAACAACAACCAAGAGTCTTCGCCTAAAAAGTCGTTTGGATCAAACTTACTCATTATATAAAGCTATCAAATAATATTTTCCTTGAAAAAAGGAATAATAGATGAATGTACACTTTCCACCATGGGAATGATTTGCCATCCCGGGGTTCTCAGCTATAAACTTTATTTTTAAAAAAGGTATCAAGAGATAGACTCTTAATACCTTTTATAATTCTCCACTAAAAGAAGAAGCTTAACTTTTTATTTTTCATCATCTAAAAGTAGCTCGAATTCGCCGTCTTCTTCCTCTTGTTCATGTGCCGCAATAACAAATGAGTTTGAAGTCATTCCTAAAGATTGACGAATTTTTGATGCGATTTCGTCTTTAATAGCTGGATTTTCCTTCAAGAATTGTTTAGCGTTTTCTCGCCCTTGACCTATGCGTTCTTCATTGTATGCATACCAAGAACCGCTTTTTTGGATAATATCGTATTCAGAACCTATGTCGACGATTTCTCCTTCTTGAGAAATCCCTTCTCCATACATAATATCTACTTCTGCTGTTTTAAATGGTGGAGCTACTTTATTTTTTACTACTTTAATTTTTGTTTTGTTACCCATAATGTCAGTACCTTGTTTAATAGCTTCTGCACGTCTTACTTCCAAGCGAACGGAACTATAGAATTTAAGCGCACGACCACCTGGTGTTACCTCTGGGTTACCAAACATTACGCCTACTTTTTCACGAATTTGGTTGATGAAAATAGCTATCGTGTTAGATTTGTTAATAACACCAGAAAGCTTACGTAAAGCTTGAGACATTAAGCGAGCTTGAAGACCGATATGAGAATCTCCCATTTCTCCTTCTATCTCTGCTTTTGGTACTAAAGCTGCTACGGAATCAATAACTATGATTTCAACCGCACCACTGCGAACTAGAGCTTCTGCGATTTCAAGGGCTTGCTCTCCAGTGTCAGGTTGAGATAATAATAATTCATCGATATTAACGCCTAGTTTTTGTGCATAGACAGGGTCCAATGCATGCTCAGCATCAATAAATGCTGCTTGGCCACCAGTTTTTTGAATTTCTGCAATTGCGTGAAGAGCTACTGTTGTTTTACCTGAGCTTTCAGGTCCATAGATTTCAATAATACGGCCACGTGGATATCCGCCTATTCCAAGAGCTGCATCCAAAGCTAGGGAACCACTTGAAGAAGTGGAGATTTCACGGTCTGTTTTCTCTCCTAGCTTCATAACAGAACCTTTCCCAAATTGCTTCTCTATTTGTTTTAAAGCCATTTCTAACGCTGCTTTACGATCATTAGCCAAATGTATTTCCTCCTAGAAACTATCATTTTTTTTACTATCTTTAGTATACTCGGTCTTTGAGAAATTTACAAGAAAAAAGCGAACATCTATTCGTTTATTTGTTAAGACTATCATAATTTGATAGGAAAAAACAGCTCAAAATAGTATTTTGGGCCGTTTTTTATAGTCAAAATTAAATTTTTGAAAGTCCCTCTTCTCTGAGTAAACGAATAAGATAATGGATTGCAAATTTCACAGTTCTTAATCTGTTCGTGTTTCTCATGCCTGAAAGATTCAATTTGTAGGATATTGGTGCAACGTCCCCATATGCAATTCCGATCCAAACCGTACCGGCCGGTTGGTCGCCATGTCCGTCTGGACCAGCAGCTCCAGTGATACCTACACCAATTGTAGTATTAAATTTTTCTTTAACACGGATTGCCATCTCCTCAGCAACCTGACTAGAGACCACACTGTGTTCATCAATGGTTTCCTTCTTAACACCTAGTTGATTGATTTTTACCTCTTCAGTGTAAGTGATAACACCACCTACAAGCGCAACCCCCATTCCCGGGACAGCTGCCAACTCTGATTGGAAAAGACCTGCTGTCATACTTTCTGCAGCAGATATTGTTAGTTCATTGTCAATTAGAATATCTCTTAACTTCGAGGCAAGGGATTCGTTATTATAACCATACACATATTTACCGACACGATTTAAAATTTCAGCCTGTAGTATTTCAATGCTTTTCCATGCTTCTTCCTCAGTGTCTGCTTTCGCAGTAAGTCTTAACGTTACCTCTCCATCAGAAGCCAAAGGAGCTAAAGTTGGATTTGTTTGATTGTCTAACAAGTCTTGGACCTGAGTCTCTAACTCTGCTTCTCCTATTCCATAAAAGCGTATTACATGAGACATAATAACGTTTTCTTTATACAATAACTTAGGTAGTAGTGGCTTAGCCTCAAATTGGAACATTGGCTCCAATTCCTTAGGAGGCCCAGGTAATAACATATATGCATGGTTCTCTGTTGAAAGTAGCATTCCTGGAGCCATCCCATGTTTGTTTTCTAAGACTGTACAGCCTTCTAAAACCAGCGCTTGTTTTTTGTTATTCTCAGTCATCATTCTTCCTGATCTTTTAAAGAAATCTTCTATATACATAATCGCGTGATCATCAAGTACAAGATTTTTGTTAAGGTGTTTAGCAATTGTTTCTTTTGTTAGGTCGTCCTTAGTAGGCCCTAAACCTCCTGAAAAAATAATTAGGTCTGCTCGTTCTTCTGCGATTTTGATGGAGTCTAATAACCGATTGGGATTATCTCCAACTACCGTATGATAATATACGTCTATCCCTAACTCCGCAAGCTGGGAAGATATGAATCGGGCATTTGTATTAGAAATTTGACCTAATAATAGCTCTGAACCTACCGCAATAATCTCTGCTTTCATTCCTAAACTTCCTTCCTACTTTGAGTCAAGTAACACTTTGCGATTCAAATAGAAATAATCAAATCCCGACCATACTGTGAAGAATAGACAAACATACAGCATAATCATATCGAATGGGAAGTTGAACATTTCAAAGAATACATTTCCTAATAGTAAGGATGAAATCGCAATTATTTGTGTCCACATTTTTATCTTGCCAAGCTGGTTTGCCGCCACTACCTCTCCAGTATTAGCTAAAATTAATCGTAGTCCAGTCACGGCAAATTCGCGGCTGATAATTAATATAACTACCCAAGCTGGCGCAACTCCAAACTGCACGAGAATTATTAATGCCGCTGACACAAGCAATTTATCTGCTAATGGGTCCAAAAATTTACCCATATTCGTTACTAAATTATATTTTCGAGCGTAATAGCCATCGATAAAGTCAGTAATAGAGGCGATAATAAAAATAATTGCACCTATTAGATGGTTTGTTGGGATTGTTGCACCTAAAAAGCTAACTTCTCCCCAGTTAAAGTCTACTAGCATAAAAATCATAAAAATTGGGATTAAAAAAATTCGAAACATAGAAATTCTATTTGGTATATTCATTTTGAAAAACTCCTTTCATCTTTCAAACAAAATAGCCATCTCATCGATGACTATTTGTTGAACTGTATAACTAAATTTTGTGGGCTTTTATCCGTTGGAAATTCTACTAACTGGTCATTAATATATACCTCGCTGATTGGAACATCCCCAACACGAACACGGATTTGGGACTTATCTGTTACATCCAATTCGTATGGAGTCCCTGAATTGACCCAGCTATCATATAATTTATTACTATCCTGATCTTTTAAGTTTAACCAAGTTTTAGCACTATTAGCCACAACTTTAAGCTTAAAAGTCTCTGAACCGCTGACAGTATAAGTAGTAGTTTCTCCCTCGGTTCCCACTAAGGTAACCACTTGCTCAGGTGTAGGTTTCTCTGCCTCTTCCTCTTCCTCCACTACTGCCTCTTTTTCCTTTTCTTCCTCTTCGTTATCTACTGCTGTTTGATCAGTTGAAGGACGGTTTGTTTCTAGTGTTACATTTTCTTCAGTTTTCAATTCACTTGAATCGTCTGCTTCAGGCGAATTCTGTCTTAATACCCATACAATCACAATAATCGCTACAATAAACAATGCAACTATAATCATCGGCACTATCTCCATAAACTTATTCGAAGATCGCCCACCTAAGGTTCTTCTTGATGGTGTAGTTGGTATGCTTTTAGCAACTTCCTCATTTGCAGGGCTTGGAATTTCTGCTTTGTAAGTTTCTAAAAGTTCATCGCCATTTAAGCCGACAGCTTCTGCATATTGCTTAATAAAAGCTCTTACATAAAAGGCTCCTGGCATTGTTGAATAGTTTCCTTCTTCAATATTCGCCAAATATCTTTTTTGTATTTTAGTTATTTCTTGTAAATCCTCAATACTATAGCCTTTTGCTATTCTCGCTTCTTTTAAGCGAGTTCCAAGTTCAGTCATATAAAACACCTACCCGTTAAAAATTAAATCCGCCAAATCCGCCAAAGCCACCCATTCCCTTGTCGGACATACCGTGATTCTTCTCCATCATTTCATACGTTATTTCCTCATCAGGACTATGGCGAAGCTCAATTATATAATCAAAATCTTCAATGGAATATTCTGAATGCTGGATGAACATATCTGGATGCTCAACTACTTTAATAGTAGGCATCCTCATCATTTCCCTTACTAGCTGAAGATGTTTTTCATCGTTTGATTTTCGGGTAACAATACCATCCAGTATAAAAATATTACGATCACTGAATTCATCTCCTGCGAGCTGATTTCTAATAGTTTGCTTAATCATGGTAGACGATAAGAAAATCCACTTTTTGTTCGCACATACACTAGCCGCCACTACAGACTCTGTTTTTCCAACTCGTGGCATCCCTCTTATACCTATCAGCTTGTGTCCTTCCTGTTTAAAAATTTCAGCCATAAAATCAACAAGAAGTCCAAGCTCGTCTCTTACAAAACGAAAAGTCTTTCTATCATCCGCATCTCTTTGTATGTACCTTCCATGACGAACAGCTAAACGGTCTCTTAACTTAGGCTCACGGAATTTAGTCAAATGAATCGTTTCCATTGTGGAAATGATGTGCTCAAAGCGTTCAATATTTTCTTTTTTCTCTGCCTTAATGAGCATACCACGTCTACCCTCGTCCACTCCATTAATTGTAACTATATTTACTCGTAACATACCTAATAGAGAAGAAATGTCTCCTAAAAGTCCGGGACGATTTACTTGAATTTCATATTCAAAAAACCACTCACTTGCCATCATGTATTCCTCCCTGTTTAGAATGACGTTTTCACTTCATTAATAGTTCTATCATATATGATTTTATACCTGAATAAAAGGAAAAAAGAAAAGAGAGGCAATTCTCTCTTTTCTTTTACTTAAATATACCATCCACCATTTACTCGGATAATTTGGCCGGTAATATAATATGCTTTTTCACTAGCCAAAAAGGCGATGACATTCGCTACGTCCTGTGGGTTACCGAATACACCTGAAGGAATTTCTTCTAATATAAGATTTCGTGATTCTTCGTCTAGATGAGCATTCATTTTCGTATCAATGAAACCTGGAGCGACCACATTCACCGTTGTTTTCTGCATGGCAACCTCTTTCGCATAAGCCTTAACGAAAGCATGCTGAGCACCCTTGGCAGCAGAATAGGCAACTTCATAGGAAGCACCTGTCTCACCCCAAATAGAGCCGACAAAGATGATTGAGCTATGTTCATGTTTACGTAGCTTCGGAGATAACTTCCCAACTAAAAACATTGGATGCTCAATATGAACTTGGAAAAGCTTCTGAATCTCATTTAAAGCAGTTTCCTCCAGTCCTTTATACAAGCTATGCCCTTGGGCAAATACTACAGATTGCAATGAGAATATAGAATTTGCCATTATTTCTATTGCATTAGAGTCTGAGAGGTCAGCTTGAATAGATATAAATTCCTGTTCAGGATAAGCAAGATTCAAAGTAGTTAATAGTTCATCCATTTTTTCTTTGTTGCTAGCAAAATGAAGGTATAAGGACCATCCCGACTCTGCCAGGCTATGGCTGACTGCAATCCCTATCTCTCCAGATGCTCCTACTACTAACGCAAATCTTTTATCCATTATTTGTTTCTTTCGAAGGAATAATCTTAAATACGGTATGTGTATTTTCGTCCTTAAACGCTTCAAAAGCTGTTTTAACCTGCTCCATTTTCAGATTTTCTAAAGCAGGCACTACGTCGAATAAATTCATATCATTAAATTTATAGCGCGTAAATTGGTTTGCAATATATTCAATAGAATTGAGCGCTCTCAAGAAATGCCCGATTTTTTTTCTTGTAATTTGTTTTAAGTCTTTCTCTTCAAATGTCCAATTTGTTGCGAACTTGTTAATAGTTTCTTTTATACTCTGACTAAGTTCATCCACGTTAGCAGTATCTGAACCAATCATCGCAAAACCATACCCTTCTTCCATCGAGAAGTCTGCGCTGTAGGATTCATCGATTAGTCCTTTTTCATAAACATCTTGGAAAAAGGCGGAGGTTCTACCGAATATAAGTTCAACAGCAACTTGCATTGCCAACTCATAGTTTAGCATCTCTTCCCCAGTAATATTAACATTACTCGATTTGACACCGTATAGAAGCTTGGATTTTTGGACATCCATTTTTAATGTACGCTCTTTTTTATCCACCTGCGTTTGCTCCTCTGGATAAAAACGAACAATTTCCTCCGGAGCTTTAAAATCCTTCTTCGCTTGATTATCTTTTACAAATTCCATCATCTCTTTAGGATCTACTGCTCCCACTACGAACAGCACCATATTAGATGGGTGATAGAAAGTATTGTAGCACTCGTATAAATGTTCCGCTGTAATATGGCTAATTGACTCGATTGTTCCTGCTATGTCAATTTTCACCGGATGCTCCTTATACATATTTTCAATCGTTCCAAAGTATAAACGCCAGTCCGGCTGATCATCGTACATTGTAATCTCTTGGCCGATTATACCCTTTTCCTTTTCCACCGTTTGCTCAGTAAAATATGGCTCCTGTACAAAATCAAGAAGAGTTTTTGTGTTTTCTAAAATATTGTCAGTAGAAGAAAACAGATAGGAGGTTCTAGTAAAGGAAGTAAATGCATTAGCAGAAGCCCCGTTTTCACTAAATTTTTGAAAAACATCCCCTTCTTCTTTTTCAAACATTTTATGTTCTAAAAAGTGGGCTATTCCGTCAGGCACTATGACAGGATCTTTTTTTCCAAGTGGGATAAATTCTCGGTCAATTGAACCGTATTTTGTTGTAAAGGTTACATAAGTTTTAGAGAAGCCTTTCTTTGGCAAAATATAAACATTTAATCCATTGGAAAGTTCTTCATGGTAGAGCGTTTCTTCTAATTGTTCAAAGTGAGTTTTATTCATTGTCTGCACCGTCCTTACCAGATAAGAAATAGACAAATTCTTTTTGGATGTTTGTTGCCATCTCTTGAATTTGCTCCTTCGTTACTTTTTCCCACTTAGCTGTCCAGTTCTCCACTGTGAAGGATTCATCAAGTTCTTTATATTGATCATAGATTTCTATTTGTGCCCTAGCAGAGTCAAGGGATTCTTTTAGTTGGTTTTTAAGCATTGATTTTGTTTGATTGATTTCTAAATCTGTTATTTCTCCATTTTGCATCTCTTTTAACTGTTCGTCTATCAATGCTACAGCTTTTTCCTCTACTGTAGGATCAATCCCTGCAAGAACAAAAATACGGCCATAAAGAGAAGAAAAGCTACTAGAAGCATAATATGCCATACTTTCCTTTTCACGCACATTCATAAATATTTTTGAATGTGCAAAGCCTCCCAAAATACCATTAGTAATTTGCATGATTGGAAACTCTTTAGAGTAAAACGTGACTGGAGTACGGTAAGAAATATGTAATTTCCCCTGCTTCATGTCTTGTTTTTCATGGACAAAATCTGTGTTGATAGTTGAAACAGCACTTTCGGTTTCTTTAGGGATGTCTGCAGAACGGCCTTCAAATGGGAAATACTCTCCAATTTTAGCTTTCATTTCTTCTACATTTACATCTCCTACAATATAAATTGACAGTGGTTCTTTTGTCAGCAAAGTTTGATGCATTTCTACCAGCTGCTCATTAGTCACTTGTTTTACTGTTTCCACATTACCATTTGCACTAATAGAGGCAGGATGGTTGGGTAAAATATTCTCAAGTAATCTTTGTTGTGCAAAGCGGGTTTTGTCATCATACATTGACTGGATACGCTCTATAACTTGCTCTTTCTCTCTTTTTACTACTGACTCTACAAATTTCCCGTTGTCCAAGTTCGGTTTAAAAAGAACTGTCTGCAGTAATGAAAGTACCTCATCAACTACAGTTTCATTGGACAAATATGCGTCGTTTACCGTTTCAGCATTTAAAGAAAAAATATGGTTTAAACCCTTTTTAGATGTATCAAAATATAAAATAGCTCCAAATAATTCATCTAATCGCTTTCTAAAAGAAGCGTAGGTAGGATATTCTGCATTACTATACTGCAGCACATTTGCTAAGACAGCACGAATAGCTGCTGTTTCTACAGTTAATGGTTTTTTCCATTTAAAAGAAATATTAATGGTCTTAAATTGCTCAGTAGGTCTTATATAAAGCTGAACACCTTTGGCTAATTCAAAATGTTGAAACATGAAAATAATTCCCCCTTTTTCTTTCTAGTGTTGCTCATATACCTTTTCACTATACATCTTCTAATTATATCAATACAAACAAAAGGGACCAAATGATTGGTCCCTTTTACATAAATAAGATTATTTTATTAGTTGTCCCATTTATTGCCCAAAAACTTACTAGTTGAATCAATTTCAAAAGTCATTATTATATGAAAATAACTCAATTAATATATTTTTATCTATTCCCTTTAATGTATGGAATTCCACTTGCTTTAGGTGCATTAGCTTTTCCTATGAATCCAGCTACAGCAAGAATAGTTAATACATACGGTAAAATGTGTAAATAAAAGCTTGGAATTTGATCAATGTAAGGAATTTGACCTCCTACAATACTTAATGCTTGTGCAAACCCGAAGAATAATGCTGCTCCTAGTGCACCAAGCGGATGCCATTTACCAAAAATCATAGCTGCTAGTGCCATGAATCCTTGACCGTTAATTGTTGTATGACTGAATTCCCCAGAAATTGATTGAGAATAAACAGCTCCACCAATACCTGCTAACATACCAGATAGTACTACGGCAATATAACGCATTTTCTTAACATTAACTCCCATTGTATCTGCAGCCATCGGATGTTCACCTACAGCACGAAGACGAAGTCCAAATGGAGTTTTATAAATAACAAACCAAGCAAGAATTGCTACTGCAACAGCTAATATAGAAGTAGAGTAAACATCCTTAAATAACATTGGACCGATTATAGGTATTTCACTTAAACCAGGGATATCAAAACGGATAAAGCGTTCTTCAATATAATCTGTTTGTCCTTTGTCATAAATCATTTTTACAGAAAACAAGGCAATCGCAATACCTAGCATGTTAATTGCTACCCCTGAAATCGTTTGGTCAGCTCTAAATGAAATAGAAGCCACCGCATGAAGTAATGCAAATAGACCAGAAACAAGCATTGCTGCAATTACAGCAACCCACGGAGTCATAGAACCAAAAGTATCTACAAACGTTAAGTTAAAAATAATCCCGATAAAGGCACCCATAACCATCATACCTTCAAGTCCGATGTTAATCACACCTGATCTTTCAGAGAAAACTCCTCCAATAGCTGTGAAAACCAAAGGGGCTGCATAGAAAATTGCTGATGGAATAATGAAATATAATACGTCTAAAAAGCTCATTTAGTTCGCCTCCTTTTTCTTACTAATCTTTTCAAGGAAATAGCGAATGACATATCCACATGCAACGAAGAAAATAATAATCGCAATAACGATTGATACGATTTCTATTGGTACTCCCGCTGCGTTCGGCATATTGGTTGCTCCATATTTAAGCGAGCCAAATAATGTAGCACCAAAAATTACTCCTAGAGGTGTATTCGCCCCAAGTAAAGCTACGGCGATTCCATCAAATCCGATACCAGTAAAGGCACCCTTTGAGCTTGCGTAACCAAATGTACCCAATGCCTCCATAGCCCCAGCTAGACCAGCAAAAGCACCTGAGATAACCATTGATAGAATAATATTCTTAGAAACATTCATCCCAGCATACTCTGAAGCATGTTTGTTGAAACCTACTGATTTCAGTTCATAACCAGTAGTTGTTTTTTCTAAAATAAACCACATAACTAAAACCATTGCTAGCGCAATGAAAATTCCGTAGTGTAAACGAGAGTAATCAGTAATGCTTTGGAAGAAAGCGGATGTAAGTGAAGCTGTTGGTTTAATCGCTTCGGTACTGTCTCCGCCATCCGCAACAATTTTAATAAGTGCATTAGTTGTATGGAGTGCAATATAGTTCATCATAATCGTTACAATTACTTCATGAACTTGTAGCTTTGCTTTTAATAACCCCGGAAGGAAAGCCCATAACCCACCTGCAACTGCTGCTGCAAGAACGGCTAAAGGAAGATGAATATACATCGGTAGGTCAAATGCAATTCCAACATAAGTAGCTGCAAACCACCCTACTAGTAATTGACCTTCTACACCGATATTAAACAAACCTGTTCGGAATGCAAATGCTACCGCAAGCCCTGATAATAGGTAAGGTGTAATTTGGCGTACTGTTTCACCCATTCTATAAGCGTCACCAAATATACCTTCCCATAACGCTGAATATCCTAGTATAGGATCATATCCACTTACTAGCATGACAATCGCGCCGACGATTAACCCTAGTATTACAGAAATAACAGGGACAAGTATATTTACTACTCTATTCGACATGCTCTACATCCCCCTGTTTGTTGTCTTTGTTTCTAGTTTGTCCAGCCATTAATAGACCAAGCTCTTGCTCAGTAGTTTCTTTAGGAGAAAGTGTATCTACAATTTGCCCATCATAAATAACGGCAATACGGTCAGATACATTCATTACCTCATCTAATTCAAACGAAAGAAGTAAAACTGCTTTTCCTTTATCTCTTTGCTCTATTAAACGCTGATGAATAAATTCAATAGCTCCTACGTCAAGACCACGAGTAGGAAGTGCTGCAATTAAAAGCTCAGGATCACGGACAACCTCACGACCAATAATAGCCTTCTGTTGATTACCTCCAGATAAGGATCGAGCTAATGTGTGCTCTCCTTGTGTACGAACATCATATTCTTTAATAATTTTTTGAGCTAAATTAGAAACTTTTTTATAATTAATGATTCCTCTTTTAGAAATAGGCTCTAAATAATAGGTTTGTAGTGCAATATTATGACCGATTGGAAAATCTAAAACTAAACCATGCTTATGTCTATCCTGTGGTATGTGTCCTACTCCCGCCTCAGTTACTTTACGAGGCTTTTTGTTTGTGACATCTTGTCCATTTACAAAGATAGATCCGCTTTTAGATTTACGAAGACCAGTAATGGCTTCAATTAACTCACTTTGACCGTTCCCATCAATTCCTGCAAGTCCTAGAATTTCACCCTTACGAACAGTTAAGTTTAATCCTTTTACCTTTTCAATCCCACGGTAATCAGTTACCACTAACTCCTTAATAATTAACGCTTCTTCCTTAGGAGTAGCTTCTCCCTTAACTGTTTTAAATTCGACCTGACGACCGACCATTAGAGATGCCAATTCATTTGGATTTGTTTCTGCTGTTATTACAGTCCCAATCCCTTTACCTTTACGAATAACTGTCACTCTATCAGAAACATCCATAATTTCCTTTAGTTTGTGAGTTATTAGAATAATAGATTTACCTTCTTTAATAAGGCGCTTCATAATTTGTATAAGCTCATTAATCTCTTGTGGAGTTAGTGAAGCAGTTGGCTCGTCAAAAATAAGGATCTCCGCTCCACGATAAAGCGTTTTCAAAATTTCCACCCTTTGCTGCATTCCAACTGAAATATCTTCAATCTTTGCATATGGATCTACGTTTAATCCATAAGTTTCTGATAGCTGTTCAATTTTACGTGCAGCATCTTTAATATTAACTACTCCGCCACTTGTCGGCTCGTTACCTAAAATAATATTTTCAGTAACTGTAAAATTTTCTACTAACATGAAATGCTGATGAACCATGCCAATTCCAAGATCATTAGCAACATTTGGATCGGTAATTTTTACAGAATTACCTCTAACTTTTATCTCTCCGCCTTCAGGCTGATATAGACCAAATAAAACATTCATTAGAGTGGATTTTCCTGCTCCATTTTCACCTAAAAGAGCATGTATTTCTCCCTTCTTCAATTGAAGGGTTATATTATCATTTGCTACAAACGATCCAAACTCTTTCCGAATGCCTAGCATCTCTATTACATAATCCAATGAATTCACTCCCTACTTGAATACTAGTACTAAATTAATACAGGAAAGACTTTAAATATTTAAAATCTTTCTTCTACTAATTTAAAATATCATAAAGACCGAGCAAGTCGGTCTTTATGATGTTAAGTCAAATTATTCTACAGTTTCAGGAACTACGATTTCACCAGCAGCAATCTTTTTAGAATACTCATCAATTTTTGCTAAAACATCATCCGGAATAGCTCCGCGAGAATCAGCAAGTTGAACGCCTTCTTCAGCTAAACCGTAAGTAACTGTTTTTCCACCAGGGAATTTACCATCCATTGCTTCTTTTGCAATGTTTTGTACTGCAACATCTACACGTTTTTGCATAGAAGTAAGTGTTACGTTAGTATCTCCAACTGCACCCTCTTCGTATTGGTCAGAGTCAACTCCGATTACCCATACGTTAGCATTAGCATCTTTAGTTTTACGTTCTTTTGCTTCAGCAAATACACCATTACCAGTACCACCAGCTGCGTGGAAAATAATATCTACGCCTGAAGAGTACATACGATTAGCTGTTGTTTTACCAAGAGCTGCATCATCAAACTTACCAGTATATTGAACGTCTACTTTAATAGATGGATCAACTGCTTTAACACCTTCAAGGAATCCTGCTTCGAAGCGTTCAATAACAGGAATCTCCATTCCACCAACAAAACCAATTTGTTTTGATTCAGACATTAATGCTGCAGCAACTCCTGCAAGGAACGATCCTTCTTGTTCTTTAAACATTACAGAAGCTACGTTTGGAGCATCAACTATAGAGTCAATAATAGCTAATTGAGCATCTGGTTGTTGACTAGCAATAGTTCCAATTGGCTTTTCCATCAAGAAACCGATACCATAAACTACGTCAAAATCACGACGAACTAGGTTAGTAATGTTATTGATGTAATCTGCATCAGATTGAGATTGAAGATAATCATAACCGCCATCACCTTTTTTAAGGCCATGCTCTTTACCAAATGCTTCAATACCTTCCCAAGCTAGTTGGTTAAATGATTTGTCATCTACTCCACCAACGTCAGTAACCATTGCTAAAGAGAAATCTACTTTTTCTTCTGTTCCACTGCCAGTGTTTGAACCTTCGTCAGTCTTCTCTTCATCTTTAGAACCACAAGCTCCAAGAATAGTACCAGCAGCTAATACAAGTGATAAGCCTAAACCAAATTTACGTTTTGTCAACTTGAAAACCCCCATTATTTTTCTTCTTAGCAGGAACTATTTCTACACCCTTTTCCGAACTACATGAAAGCTAAATTTATCAGCTCGAAAATAATTTTTCGAATATAAAACTACACGATCATTCTCATCATAATGAAGTTGTTTTAAAACTAGCAATGAAGTCTCTGGTTCACAATTTAAAGTCGGCGTAGCTACTTCATGATATCCCACTGGATCAATGTAAGCGACTGCGTGCGAAATACGAATGTCCCCTGTTTCCTCCAAAGCAGTAAAAATGGATCCTTCTTTTCTAATTAGAAAATCCGTCGGCAAATAATCTTGTGGAACTTTATCGACACAATACACTACTGGCTCATCGTCTGCAGTTCGGACACGTTCCATCGTGACGATAGTTGCATCCTCCACACATTGGAAACGTTTGCTATCATCCTCCGAAGCAGCTGATTCCATAGAACTAAGGTAAATAGTACCAGGCTCCATGCCTGCGTTTCGAATCATCGTCGAAACACTGGAGAGCTGTTCAATCCCCGATGTAAAAACTGGCTTTGAGTTAACAAAGGTTCCTACGCCATGTCTTCTTACGATAATATTTTCTTCCTCCAGCACACGTAGAGCTTCACGTAAAGTCGCTCGACTAACCCCAAGGAGCTTGGCTAATTCAAATTCAGAAGGTAATTTCTCCTTTTCTTTGAATATCCCCTTTTCAATGTCTTGTTTAAGACGATCGATCACTTGTAGGTACAAATGCCTTTGATCCATTTTTATTGTCATTTAAAACACCACCATTATGAAGAGATCAGACCTCTGATGTAAAACTTTCCTACTAATCAGTACATACTATAACATTTTTAATCCTTTAAATAAATACTTTATTTTCGAATATTAGAAAAGAATTTATACTAATATTATATAAATGTAATCATTTTGTCATAATATATGGATTAATGTGTGATACTAATTGCCAAAAAGCTTATAAACACTGAATTCTTCGATATTTGTATTCTTTACTTTATTTTAGTCTAAAAAAGTTTTTTTGGATAGAGAATTATAATTCAATTGGATGTTAGTAATATCACAGGTATACTTTTATCGAAATATAGATTCAGTAATTTCATATTTTTTCTATAGTGCTTATATATAAAACATAAATAAAAAAGATAACCGAGAAAATGCCTCTCGATTATCTTTCTTTAGTTTTCTAATAAAATTTGCTTCGTATTATAAAAATCGAGCATTAAAATAAGTCTTCTATACGCATTAATTTCTCACAGAGTATCTTGGTCATACTCTTGTTTCGATATTAACACTTGTCTTGGCTTACTTCCTTCATAAGGTCCTACGATTCCACCCAGCTCAAGCTGATCAATTATTCGAGCTGCTCTAGAATAACCTACACGGAAACGTCTTTGTATTAAGGAAACAGATGCCGTTTGCATTTCCATAACCAACTGCGCAGCATCATCGTATAAATCATCACGATCCAGCTGCTCTTGTGATTCTTCCACTTCATCTGGAATCATTTCTTCTTGGTAATTGGCCTTTTGTTGTTCAATTACAAAGTCGACAATTCTTTCCACCTCGGCATCTGATAAGTAAGCTCCCTGTACTCGAACCGGCTTAGAGCTTCCTGCTGGCAGAAATAACATATCCCCTCTACCAAGCAGTTTTTCTGCGCCACCCATATCTAGAATAGTTCGAGAATCTACGGATGAAGATACTGCAAATGCAATTCTTGAAGGTATATTAGCTTTGATAATACCTGTAATAACGTCAACACTTGGTCTTTGTGTTGCTATTATTAAATGGATTCCTGCCGCACGAGCCATTTGTGCAATTCGGGTAATAGAATCTTCTACATCACTTGAAGCTACCATCATCAAGTCAGCCAGCTCATCTACAATTACTACAATAAACGGGAGCTTTGGATGCTTCTCTTCATTTTCCTCATTCCATTTTTCAATATGATCATTATAGCCTTGGATATTACGAGTTCCTGTATGAGAGAACAGGTCATATCTTCTTTCCATCTCAGAAACGATTTTCTTTAGTGCCTGTGATGCTTTTCGCGGATCGGTTACTACAGGTGCCAATAAATGTGGAATGCCATTATAGACATTTAGCTCAACCATTTTAGGGTCAATCATCATCATTTTCACTTCATGCGGTTTTGCTCGCATCATGATACTTGTAATAATCCCATTAATACATACACTCTTCCCGCTTCCAGTAGAACCTGCCACAAGTAGATGGGGCATTTTGTTTAACTCGGCTAATACCGCCTGTCCTGTTACATCTCGGCCAAAACCTATCAATAGCTTTTGGCTCGGCTTATTGTTCTCTTTTGCTTCCAATACCTCTCGCAGGCTGACTATTGCCACCTCTTTGTTAGGTACTTCTATCCCTACAGCAGATTTTCCAGGAATTGGTGCTTCAATTCGAATATCTCTAGCTGCTAACGCCAGTGCTAAATCATCATGAAGGCTCACAATTCTACTAACTTTGACACCTACGTCAGGTAGAACTTCATATTTAGTAACCGCTGGACCTAGGTGGACCTGCATAACCTTAGCTTTTACACCAAAGCTTAAGAAAGTTTGCTCCAATTTTTTAGCATTAGCTTGTATAGCATTTAACTCTCCACTTTGGTCATTATGCTCTGGAGAATCCAACAGATTAATGCTAGGCAGCTGATAATCTTCATTTTCAAGTTCATCAGCATCCATGTTAATCTCTATAGGTTCAGTTGGTTCTGTTTGTTCAGCAGGATCTTCTCTTCTCGTAATTCTTTCAGTGAATGCAGAGATAATAGGAGCGGATGCTACTTCTGGCTCTTCCTGTTGCCCAGGATTCATGTCATGTATAGTAACAGCTTGCTCAGCCTCTTCCTCTACTGCATCCTTACGAGATCTGCGAGAAACTCTTTTGGTCTCTGTTGCTGGTTTTTGCTTTTCCTTTTTCGCTCTTTTCTTAAAGCTTTCTGCCATCTTAGGTGATATCTCTACTAAGTAGGGAACTAATGCTTTTCCAGTTAATAAAACGATACCAATTAAAAGTAAGAGCCAGCTAATAACTTTAGCACCTGCAGAGTCAAACAACACATGAAATGATGCAAACAATATAGCACCAATCATACCTCCGCCAAGTGAGCTACTTCTGTTTGAAATTCCTCCACTTTCAACTAATACTCTATAACTTTCCCTTAATACAGAGTTTGACATTAATGCCTTTCCTTCAAACAATTGCTCAAAGAGTGCTAAATGGCTAAATATTAATAAACTGCTCAAAATAAATGCACCGCTTAACAGCAAACGATGATTCCATGGTGGAAACGTTTGTTTTATCATAATTATAAAAGCATAAATAACGAACATAAACGGTATTGCAATATGCCAGTTACCAAATAAGAAATAGCCTATATACGCGAAAACTTCGCCAACTAGGCCATATTCAAAGAAAGAAATTACAGCGATTCCCAATATGAGAAGTCCTATAATTTCAAACATTAATGGATGAAGTGATTTTTTCTTATTTTTTTTGACTTTCTTTTTAGTTTTCTTCTTTGCCACGAATGTCACCTACTTTGTTTAAAAATAATCTTTTCCAATAGCATGCACTTAACAGGTAAAATATAACAGCTTCAGAAGATAAAAAAGATTTCCTTCCACAATGGGAAAGGAAATCCTGATTTAAGATATCAATATTCCATTATAATTGGAATAATCATCGGACGTCTCTTCGTTTGTTGGAATAAATATGAATTTAGCGTATCACGGATTTCTTGTTTAATGTTTGTCCATTCAAACGTTTCTTTATTCACATATTTTTCAACAATTGTTCTTACTAATTTAGCGGATTCATCCATTAACTCTTCTGATTCTCTTACGTATACAAAACCTCTTGATAGAATCTCAGGTCCTGAAGCTATTTTCTTTTGAGCACGGTTAAGAGTAATTACTACGATAAAGATTCCGTCCTGAGATAATAGTTTACGGTCTCTTAAGACAATGTTACCTACATCTCCAACGCCAATCCCATCTATTAGAACGTTGCCAGCTTGTACTCTTCCACTCATTCTAATTTTTCCATTTTTGTATTCTACAATATCACCTTTATCAGCTATAAATATTTCTGACTTTGCCATCCCCAAGTCCTGAGCCAATTTAGAATGAGCTATCAGCATACGATACTCCCCTTGAATAGGAATAAAGTATTTAGGCTTTGTGAGGTTTAACATCATTTTTAAATCCTCTTGACTACCATGTCCTGATACGTGGACATTTTTACTAGAGGTCAAAACTTTTGCTCCAGCTTTTGCGATAAGATTCATCGTATTAAATACTCCAACTTCCATTCCTGGAGAAGGTGTAAATGTTATAAGTACAGTATCCGTATCTTTAATCTTAATATCCTTATGATGCTTGCGAACCATTTTCTCTAAAGCCTCTAAAGGTTCTCCTTGATTACCAGAAACGATAATTACAATATCTTCATCGTTATATTTAGAGATTTCTTTTATCGGAATCATAGTTTCTTCTTGGACAGTAAAATAACCTAAGTCTAAACCTATAGCAAAGATATTCTCTAAGCTTTTTCCTGCAATAGCAACTTTTTTGCCAGTCTCAGCAGCTTTGTCAAATACCTGTTGAATTCTTATAAAATTGGATGCATAAAGAGATACAAGAATACGACCTTTAGCAGCGTGGAATGTTTCTGATAATTGGTTTTCAATAACTGCTTCTGATGTTGTATATCCGGGTCTTTCTGCTTCTGTTGAATCAGACATGAGGATAAACACGCCTTCTTCTCCTAGTCCTGCCATTTTTGCTATATCTGGGCGGTATTTCCCTCTAGCAGATTGATCAAACTTAAATTCTCCTGTATGCACAATAGCACCTTCAGAAGTATGGAATACGATACCTAAAGAATCCGGGATACTATGTGTTGTGTGAAAAAATGTTACGTGTGTGTTTTGGAAGTTCATTCGACTTTTATTTGTTACTTCAAAATACTTTACTTGTTGCTTTGCTGGCATTGCCTTTACATGAGTTTTTGCTAAAGCAATAGTTAGCTTGGAGCCATATACAGGCGCTTGAATCTTTTGCAGTAAATAAGCAATAGAGCCAATTGCGTCTTCATGTCCATGCGTTAAAAAGATTCCTTTAACCCGATCTTTGTTTTCCTCTAAATACGTAATATCAGGAATGACGATATCAATACCCAACATTTCGTTTTCCGGGAACATAAGACCGCTATCTACTACAAAGATTTCATCGTCTATTTCTACTACGTACATCGCTTTACCGATTTCGCCAACTCCACCGAGCGGTATAATACGAATAAGTTCATTTTTAACTTTTACCAATTCTTTTCCTCCTAATTGTTAACCCGACCAACATCCACTATTTTTTATTATATCGGACGTCACCGTTTCACACAAATAAAAAAAGCTGAAGGTTGAATTCTTCAGCTTTTCACGTAATTACTTGGCTTCTAAATATTTCTCCCAAACATTATCAAATTCCAGCTTTTCTTCCTTTGTCATTTCTACTAATGGAAGTCTTAAAGATCCGGTTTCTACTCCAATTTTAGAAAGTGCATATTTCACTACTACGGGATTCGGATGTTGGAACAACGCTTTAACCACAGGTAGTGTTTGTTGATGTATTTTAGCAGCCTTCAAATGCTCGCCTTGACGGAACAGTTGTATCATTTCTTGCATTTCTTTCCCTATTACATGGGAAGCAACCGATATAATTCCAGATCCCCCTATTGCGAGCAATGGTAAAGTCAATCCGTCATCACCACTATATACAAGGAAATCATCATCCGTATCCGCTAAAATTTTTGTCATTTGATCTAAGCTACCACTAGCTTCTTTTACAATTTGGATGGATGGAATTTTACTTAGAGCCACAATCGACTCAGGCTCCAGATTAACAACGGAACGCCCTGGAATATTATATACTACAATGGGAATTGAAGTCGCAGATGCAATTGCCTCAAAATGGGCAATCATTCCACGCTGATTCGGCTTGTTGTAGTAAGGAGTAACAATCATTAAAGCATCAACTCCAAGAGCTTCTGCCTTTTGAGAAAGTTCTATAGATGCAGCTGTATTATTGCTACCTGTTCCAGCGATAACTGGTACTCTATTGTTTACTTTTTCTACTACAAATTGTATAAGCTTTAGTTTTTCATCTGTCGATAATGTTGGAGATTCACCTGTTGTACCACTTACTACTAGGGAATCTGTTCCGTTTGAAAGCAAGTGTTCTAAAAGTGCTTCGGTTGCGCGAAAGTCAATAGTACCGTCTGAGTGAAACGGAGTCACCATTGCTGTAGAAATATTTCCGATATTCATTGAATTACACCTCTTATCAAATTCGCCTTTTAATAAAAGCACAAGCGCTAATTCTGCCCTGACTAGCAAATGGTAAAGCTAGGAGGCAGTTCTTAAGCCACCGCAAACGCTCTTACTTGAGACGAGCTTTGCGCTGGAGCTTGACAATTAAAAAAGCACAGACTATCTTCTTCGTTAGAAAAGGAGAAAGTTAATCTTTCTCCTTACATTACTATTCTTATATGTCGTTAGTTTTATCTAACCTATCCAACGTATATATAATATTAATTATAAGATTTTTTCATCGATGAGAGCTTCAGCAATTTGAATTGAATTAAGAGCCGCACCTTTTAAGAGATTGTCAGCAACGATCCACATATGGAAGCCATACTCACTAGAAGGATCCTTCCTAATACGTCCGATGAAAACAGCATCTTCATCCTCGGAAAAGTAAGGCATAGGATACAGTTGCTCACTAGGATCATCCTGCAGAGTAACACCTTCTGCACTTGCCAAGAGCTGCTTAATATCTGCTACTGTTACATTTTCCTTTTCTACCTCAATGTACACCGATTCAGAATGACCAGTTACTACTGGCACTCTCACACAAGTAGCAGCAATAGAGAGATCTGGAAGAGACATAATTTTTTTCGTTTCATTCATCATTTTATGTTCTTCGAATGTAAATCCATCCTCATTGAACACATCGATTTGTGGGATAACATTTCCTGCAATCGGAAAGTGCTTCTCTTCACTTTTAACAGGTAAAATTTCAGAAGTGGGTTGCTTTTCTGCTATTCTCTCACTCTGAGATGTCAATTCATGAATAGCTGCCGCTCCTGCTCCTGATACTGCCTGATAAGTTGAGACAATAACTTTTGATAATCCATATTGCTTTCGGATTGGCTCTAAAGCTACGACCATCTGAATAGTAGAGCAATTAGGGTTAGCAATGATTCCTTGTTGTTCGTGCAAGGCTTGCTTATTTACCTCTGGTACTACTAATGGAACATCTGGATCCATTCGAAATGCACTTGTATTATCCACGACTATGGCGCCTCTCTTACTAGCCTCCTTAGCTAATGCTTTCGAAATCGAACCTCCTGCAGAAAAAAATGCTATGTCAACACCTTCAAAAGCCTCTGGTGTGGCTTCTTCGATTGTATAGTTTTTTCCGTTTACTTCAATTTGTTTACCTGCTGATTTCTTAGAAGCTAACAATTTTAAGTCCGCAAATGGAAAGCTTCTCTCAACTAATTTTTCAATAATTTTTTGGCCGACAGCACCTGTAGCCCCTACAATTGCTGTTGTAAATTTTTGTGACATGTAAAGCTCTCCTTTCAAAAATCAAAACATATTGGCGATATTGTATCATACATACTATAAAAATACACTATTATTAATATTTATAATTCATAATTTATGAGTAAAGGCTGTATTTGTTTGGAGGCAATTGCATGTTCAACCGTGGGCACAATCTGTTTAAAATCAGCTATTAAGGAATTAGGTTTTTTGTGAGGACTGTCTTGACCAAAGGGGATAAAGTAAATATTTTTAGTTGAGAGTAGCTTCATAATATTCATGCCATTAAGACCAAGAGCATCATTAGTTGATATCCCTAGAACGACAGGTTTACCGTTACGCAGCGTAGCCTTAGCAGCCATTAATACTGGAGAGTCCGTTTGCGCATTAGCTAGCTTACTTATTGAATTACCCGTCATTGGTGCTATCACCATACAGTCTAGGGGATTAGTAGGTCCAAAAGGCTCTGCCTCCACTATTTTTGAAACTACTTTATTGCCACTTGCAGCTTCTATTTTTTCTACCCACTCTTCTCCAGTACCGAATCGAGTGGCTGCTGTTAAAACAGAATACGTGATGATGGGCACTACAGTGGCACCAACATCCGTAAATTGCTTGATCATTGGAATTACTTCCTCATAAGTACAGTGAGAAGCGGTAATCCCAAGACCAATTCGAAGACCTTCTAACACTATTTTTCCTCCTCTAAGAAAGCCAGATGCTTTAAAACAGCTCTGGCAAGTAATTGCCCTGCATCTTGTGGAAAATACATGCCTGGTAAGCTTGTAGAGAGACTATAATTAAGAGGGGTGTTTTCTACATCTATGAGACACCCTGGGTTTGATGCAAGGTCAAAAACTCTTTTAAAATAAACAGCATTTTCATTTTTTAGCCATTTGGACGGAATGGTATTTATCATGTAAACTGAAGGTCTCATCTGTTCTTCAAATAAGTTATCTAATGTAGATATTTGATAACCATAGCTTTTCGCTTCATAGAGCTGATGTTCGGATCGAACCGAGATAATAACCTTCGCTCCAAGATGGTGCAGTGCTAAAGCTAGCCTTTTACCTACCCGGCCATAACCTGTAATTATGAATTCTTTGTTATAGATTACTTGTTTCTCTTGCGAGTAGAAGTAATTAATGAATCCCTCAGCAGTCAAATTTGCATTGTCCCATATCCATTCTTCATCTTCTAGATAATAAAAGGTCTGTATATTATCCTTTTTTACTGCCTTCTCTATGCTTTCAGTAGATTTCCCTATAAAAACAGTTTGACAGCTTATAGGTAATTCAAAAGGGCCTTCAGTATGAATCGGTTGGATTGGCAAAAAAACTATATCTGGTTCATATGAAAAGACGGTTTCCCTTAGTTCTTTATCCCATGTCATCGTTGGATAGAGCTGGGTGTCTAAATAATCTGATACAGATTGCTGCAAGTAGTGCAAGCGTGGGTCAGTTCCAATTATCGCAATTTTTTTATTCATGGGTATACACTGGTTTCGATAGATGAGTCTGTTTCGTTAAAAAGGATACGATCTTTTCCAATGAGAATAATTTCTTCCCACGATATAAACTCTTTTTTTCTAGGTGTTTTATTGGATTGAAAGAAAGACGAAGATTTTTGAAATAATTCAAAACCTTGTATCTTACCGGTTTGTGGATTAAAAAGTAATTCAGTATCTGCAAGCCTCCCATATCTGGTACCATCCTTCACTTGAATAAGCTCTTTTTCTGCAAGTTCTGAAAGTAACAATCTGTCCCCTCCTTGTTCATCTCTACTTATGTATATGCCATTTTCAAAACAAAGTGAATTAAAATCCCATTAAAATAAAAGGCTGTTGCATAGAACACTTCCCATAGGCTTCATTTAAATTATGTAGTCCTATATATACATCCTATAAACATAGGTGAAAAGCATGAATTATAATTTGCTAATTTTTACTTTAGGTGGTCGCTTTCCGTGTGTGAAAAAGTGGTATAGGTAAATATTACAAAGAATATAAAGGTTACGGGAGCATCTCAAACTATTCTAAGCAAGCTTTGTAACTTTCAGAAGATATTTGATGACGTAATCGAAAAAATGTATGTATTTGAGCTAGCTTTCTTTTAGTCTTTTGAGTCAACAAAGCTCCTATATCATTCCCTTTAATCACTTGAAAAAAGTATATGCTTTTTTAAGAACGAAAAAAAGACGCCGATTAGCACTCGACGTCTTTAGGCATGATTACCGATACCGCTGGTTCATGAGAGAATATTTCTTTTGTTAGTTCCATTACCGATTCAAGAGTAACTTCATCGATTGTGTCACTTACTTCATCTAGGGAACGATGCTTGCCATATAACAATTCGTTTTTACCGTTACGGTTCATTCTAGAATTAGAGCTTTCCAACCCTAATAGCAGGTTTCCTTTAAGTTGCTCTTTTGCATTCGAAATTTCTGTTTCGGTAAAACCTTGCTCCATGACAGTTTGAATTGTTTCATTGATTGAACTCTTTAATTCTTCTAATTGATTGCAAGATGTTCCACCATATATAGCTACTACTCCTGTGTCCTCGTAAGATGAATGATAGGAATAAATGGAATAGGCAAGCCCTTTTTCTTCTCTAATTTCTTGGAATAGTCTTGAGGACATACTACCTCCAAGTATGTTATTCAACACAACCAGACTGTATATGTTATCAGCCTTCACACTAAGTCCTGGATATGCTAGACATAAGTGAGCTTGTTCTGTGTCCTTATGACTTTCTGTATATACAGGTTTTATAGTAGGAGTACTGAACTGTGTCACTTCTGTTAACGGTTGTTTAAAGTCGCCAAATAACGCTTCAATATGATTCAATAAATCCTCTGAAATATTACCAGCTACAGAAATCACTACATTTTTTGGCGTGTAGTGTTTTTCCATATAAGAAATAATGGATTCTCTAGTAAATGTATTTAATGTTTCTTCCGTTCCTAGTATAGGTGCACCTAATGGATCATTAGGAAGCATAGCCTGCCATAAATATTCATGGACAATATCATCCGGCGTATCCTCTACCATTTTGATTTCCTCAAGAACTACTTGGCGTTCTTTATCTATTTCAATTGGGTCAAATGTGGAGTTAAAGAACATATCTGCAAGAATTTCTACAGCATATTTTGCATGGTGATCTAGTACTTTCGCGTAATAACAAGTATTTTCTTTGGAAGTAAAGGCATTAATATTTCCACCAATACGATCAAATTCTTCAGCAATCTGTCTTGCGGAACGAGTAGCAGTTCCTTTAAATAACATATGCTCGATGAAATGAGTCAACCCGTTTTCCTCTGGCAGCTCATAGCGAGATCCTGCCTGCACCCAAATCCCTACTGCAACTGAGCGCACATGTGGGATATGTTCATACACAATACGTAATCCGTTTTTACAAGTTGTTTTCTTAATCAATATAACACCTCTATCTATTCTTCGACTTATGCATATACTTTTTTGTTTCTTGTCAATGTCTAGCTCCAGCACCTTGCCCCTCGAGGTCAAATGGAAAAAGCTCCGGTGGCTGGGGAACTGCCTCCTCACTTTCCCCATTTGCTTGTCGGGGCAAACATAGGTGCCTGCGCTTTTCTTACTATTTAAAAAAAGTTGCCGTAGATTGGATCTACGGTCAACCTTGTACGTAATTATATTTTATTAATTAATCTTCTTTTTGTTCAGCACGTTCTTTTTCTTCTTTTAATACTACTTTACGAGATAAGTTAACACGGCCTTGATTGTCAATTTCGATCACTTTCACTAATAACTCGTCCCCAATTTTAAGAACGTCTTCCACGTTTTTCGTACGTTCTTCTTGGATTTCTGATATATGAAGCAAACCATCTTTTCCATTAAAGATTTCTACGAAAGCACCGAATTTTTCAATACGTTTTACTTTTCCTAGGTAATATTCGCCAACCTTAGCTACGCGAACAATGTCTTCAATGATTTGTTTTGCACGAGCAATCATCTCTTCATCTGGTGAAGCGATATAAATTGTACCATCTTGCTCAGTATCAATTTTTACGCCAGTTTCATCAATGATTTTGTTGATTTGTTTACCACCAGGTCCGATAACATCACGAATTTTATCAGGATTGATTTTGATAACAGTAATTTTTGGTGCGTATTTAGATAATTTTCCACGTGGCTCACTAATAGTAGCAAGCATACTTTCAAGAATCTGCATACGTCCAATTTTAGCTTGCTCAAGAGCTTCCTCTAAAATCGTTTTAGACAATCCATCGATTTTAATGTCCATTTGAAGTGCTGTTATACCTTTAGAAGTACCAGCTACTTTAAAGTCCATATCTCCAAGATGGTCTTCCATTCCTTGAATGTCTGTTAAGATTGTATAATGTTCACCTTTTTTTACAAGTCCCATAGCAATACCAGCAACTGGAGCTTTAAGTGGAACGCCTGCATCCATCATAGCAAGTGTAGAAGCACAAATACTTGCTTGCGAAGTAGAACCATTAGATTCCAGTACTTCAGCAACTAAACGTAGAGTATACGGGAAATCATTCTCATCTGGAATAACTGCTTCTAATGCACGTTCACCTAAAGCACCGTGACCGATTTCACGACGACCAGGAGCACGAATTGGGCCCGTTTCCCCTACACTAAATTGAGGGAAGTTATAATGATGCATAAAACGTTTAGATTCCTCTAAGCCGATACCATCAATAATTTGAACATCACCTAGTGGCCCTAATGTACAAATACTCAAAGCTTGAGTTTGTCCACGCGTAAATAGACCAGAACCATGTGTACGAGGTAAAACACCAACTTCAGAAGACAATGGACGAATTTCAGC
Organism: Psychrobacillus faecigallinarum; assembly: GCF_014836595.1. GTDB lineage: Bacteria > Bacillota > Bacilli > Bacillales_A > Planococcaceae > Psychrobacillus > Psychrobacillus faecigallinarum. Next base: position 158,372 of record NZ_JACSQO010000001.1, read on the forward strand.
TACGCCACGACCATCTGGACGTACTTTTTCTTCTGTGATCAAACGACGAACTTCTTCTTTGACCATAGCATCTAAAATTTCACGCACTTGCTTCAAAGTTTCATCGGTTGCTTCTTTTTCAGTATATTGTTCTAATACTTCAGTTTTCACTTCAGATATAGCATCTTCACGGGCATGTTTCTCTTGTACTTGAATAGCTTGAACTAGCTTAGCTTCGCAAAGCCCTTTTACTTCCGTAAAAAGCTCCTTATCTAATTCAAATAAAGGAATTTCTTTTTTCTCTTTCCCGATTTCTGCAACCACTTTTTCTTGGAATTCAATTAGCTTAACGATTTCACTGTGCCCGAACATAATTGCTTCTAGAACGACTTCCTCAGAAACTTCTTTAGCTCCTGCCTCTACCATGTTAATCGCATCTTTTGTCCCAGCTACAGTTAGATCTAGCATGCTTTTTTCCATTTGTTCAACTGTTGGGTTAATGATAAACTCGTCCCCAATTAAGCCAACTTGTACACCTGCAATCGGTCCATCAAATGGAATATCCGATACACTTAGTGCTAAGGAAGAGCCAAGCATCGCTGCCATTTCAGAGGAACAGTTTTGGTCTACTGACATAACAATAGAAATTACTTGAACTTCATTACGGAAACCATCTGGGAACAATGGACGAATTGGACGGTCGATTAAGCGACTTGTTAAAATAGCTCTTTCTGAAGGGCGTCCTTCACGTTTAATAAATCCACCAGGAATTTTACCAACCGCATATAACTTCTCTTCATAATTCACTGTTAATGGAAAGAAATCAAGATTTTTTGGTTGTTTAGAAGCAGTAGCTACAGATAATACGCTTGTATCTCCATATCTTACTAATACTGCTCCATTAGCTTGTTTTGCAAGTTGTCCAATTTCTACTTGCAATGGACGGCCTGCCCATTCGTGTGTAAATACTTTCTTTTCACTCATTGCTCTGGACTCCTCTCGACTTCAAAAAACTCCTTAAATAAGGCGATGATTATTTTCTACTATGATTTTCGCAAAATCTTTCATATCCAAAGGTATATGTAAGCTCTTTTGCTCACTATCTGCTATTTCTGTACAAATTGAAATATAACACGGCCTTTAAAAAAGGACGTTCTAATGGTTATATGTATCATAAGTAGTGTATCAAAAATATCGAAACTATGCGAAATATTTTACTAAAAAAAACAAAAATTACTCGCTAATACTAATATATAACAATTTCCCTTAGAAATAAATTTTATACCAATAGAAAAAGCGGGATAAATCCCGCTTTCCTAGGTGTATCTTATCGACGTAAACCAAGTTTTGCGATTAGTTCACGGTAGCGTTGTACTTCGTTTTCACGTAAGTATTTTAATAAGTTACGACGACGTCCAACCATTTTGAATAGACCACGACGTGAGTGATGATCTTTCTTATGTGTACGTAAATGTTCGTTTAAAGAGTTAATCTCTTCAGTAAGGATTGCGATTTGGATATCTGCAGATCCTGTATCGCTTTCATGAGTTCTGAACTCAGCGATTAGTTCGTTTTTGCGTTCTTGTGTAATTGCCATTATAGGTTTCCTCCTAAAAATCTTAATATCCCCTGTTCCTGAGCAGCCGTTGGAGAATCGAGAAAGCCAAGGAAAGGTTAAGTACATTTTTGTACTTATAAAGAATAGCATAATCTCTTATACGAAGCAACTTTTATGAAAGGTATTCCATTTGTTACTTTAAAATAATAGCGAGAGGGTTAATAACCATAAAAATTTATCTTCTGGATATTAGAAATTATAAAAAGCTTACATTTTAAAGTATTCCATAGCGTAATTTTTGTCTTTCCCGATTTGTTTTTTAAGTTCGTCAATCCCATTGAACTTTTGTTCGGCCCGTATACGCTTGTACCAATGCACGGATACTTCTTCTCCATAAATAGATTGGTCGAAATTTATAATATGTACTTCAATCGATAATTTCTTTTCTTCCGGGTTATTAAATGTTGGCTTATACCCAACGTTACATACTCCCTCATACCAGATTTCCTGGACCTGTATCTTCACTGCATATACACCAATAGCCGGAGTAAATTGTCCTTCCTTTGGTTGGATATTAGCAGTAGGAAAATCTATTGTTCTACCTCGTTTATCACCATGGACAACTACACCAGATAGCATAAAAGGACGACCTAAAAGCTCTTTTGCCACTTCCACTTTGCCCTCTTTTAGTGCCTCACGTATTCTAGTAGAACTTATTTTATCGCCAGCAAGCTCTTGCTTGCCAACTATAGAAACGGAATATTCTCCGTTAGAAAGCTCCTCCATATCCTGCATCGTACCTTTACCAAAAGATCCAAAAGTAAAATCGAACCCTGCAGTCACATGTTTAACATTTGCATGCTTAATAAATGAGTCAATAAATTGAGCAGGCGAGAGCTTCGCAAAGTCTGAAGTAAACCTTACGACAAATAAAGCATCTACATTCATTTGTTCCAGTATCTCGATTTTCTGTTCCAAAGGTGTAATATAGAATACTTGCTCTTTTCTCCCACCTAGAACAAGAGAAGGATGAGGATCAAACGTCATAACAGCTGTCTTGATACTCTTTTCTTTACCTTTATTTAAAGCCTCTTGGATAACTGCACGGTGTCCGGTGTGGACACCATCAAAAAATCCTATTGCTAGGGAATAAGCTTCATTGTTAGTAACATTATATAAATGATTGGGATAAGATAAGTGATATACGTTCATATTATTCTCCTTTATCTGATGAAAACATTTTCTCTGGTTTCATCATACCACTTTTTGTTGGATGTTTAATATATACCGCAATTGGCTCCCCATTGTCTGTGAAGACCATTTTGTCATTTGTATTCAGCAGTGGATGTATTTCCAATACAGAGCCATTTGTAATCCATTTTTTCAATGAATTATCTAGTTCCTCGAATGGCCATTTGGATAATGCGTGTTTAAACGGTAAAATACTTTGTTCCAGAGCATCTTTTTCCAAAGATTGTTGTACTTCTGAAAGAGTTAGACACTGCAATTTTGTAAAATTTCCAGAAGCAGTGCGCACTAGCGATGACATATGGGCCGGATATCCAAGTAGCTCGCCTATTTGAACGGCAAGTGTACGGATGTAGGTGCCTTTACTACAGTTAATCTCAATAGAGAATAATACTTGTTGGCCAGAAAATACGGAATCATCATCAAGTAATTTTAAATCATTAATAGTTACTTGTCTGCTGGGACGATCCACTTCTTTTCCTTCCCTTGCATACTCGTATAATTTTTTCCCATTTACTTTAACTGCAGAATACATCGGAGGTGTTTGTGTAATGACTCCCGTAAGTTGCTGCAGTACATTTAATATTTGCTCACGAGAAAATTTCTTTTCCGAGTTATCCTCTAAAACTATATCTCCATCAGCATCCTCTGTTGTAGTTGAAATTCCAATAGCAACAGTAGCCACGTAAGTTTTTCCCTCATTCATTATATATTCAGACACCTTAGTTGCCTGACCAAGACAAATTGGTAACACACCTTCAACACTTGGATCTAGTGTTCCAGTATGACCTATTCGTTTCATCTTCAAGATTTTCCGTAATTTAAAGACACAATCATGTGAGGTCATCCCTTTTTCCTTCCATAGAGGAAGTATGCCTTCGTACATATTATTCACCCCATATTCAAAATACAAGAAAGAAGTCTGCTCATTGGATAAGCAGACTTCTTTTTTGTGTTTTATTCCTCAGAAGATTTGTTAATCTGTCTTAGTAAATCGTCAATATGATTGCCATAAGCAGCAGATTCATCATATTCAAACAATAACTCAGGAGTAACTCGTAAACGGATACGCTGCCCAATTTCTGAACGGATAAAGCCTTTTGCTTTTTCTAAAGCCTTTAATGTATCGTTACGGTTACCATTTAACACTGTAATATAAATCGTCGCTTGTTGTAAGTCGCCTGTAACTGCTACATCGGTTACTGTGACAAAACCGATACGAGGATCTTTTAATTTTCGTCCTATGATTTCGCCTAACTCTTTTTTCATTTGCTCGGCAACTCGGTTAGCACGCATTGACATAATTGCTACACCTCATCTTCTATCATAAATATTCTTTGTTGATATCAATACATTCCCATTCTGGGTTAGATTCCAAAAAACGAATGGCAAGTGTTAACTCGCGTTCCACTGCTCGCTTGTCAGAGGCAATGGCAACTATTCCGATTTTAGTACGCTGCCAAACGTCTTGGTGATCTAACTCAGATATTGAAACATTGAATTTTTGTTTTGTTCTAGTGAGCATACGCTGTAATACTGCTCTTTTTTCTTTCAATGAATGTGCAGTAGGGATGAGAAATTCACACTCTGCATACACAATCATTATCGTTTAATTTCTTCCATAATGTAAGCTTCGATTATATCGCTTTCTTTGACATCATTGAAGTTTTTAATCGTTATACCACATTCATAACCTTTTGCAACTTCTTTAGCATCATCTTTGAAGCGTTTAAGCGTATCTAGCTCACCTTCGAAAATAACAATTCCATCACGGATTACGCGAACACCACTATCACGAGTGATTTTGCCATCGATTACATACGAACCAGCAATAGTTCCCACTTTAGATACTTTGAATGTTTCACGAACCTCAGCTTGACCAATGATTTTCTCTTGGAATTCTGGATCAAGTAGTCCAGTCATAGCTGCTTCGATTTCCTCAATTACTTTATAAATAATACGGTGAAGTCGAATATCTACGCCCTCTTGTTCAGCGGCACGTTTCGCATTTGTATCTGGACGTACGTTAAATCCAATTACAATTGCATTGGAAGCAGCTGCAAGGCTAATATCTGACTCAGTGATTGCTCCAGCTCCAGTATGGATAATTCGAACATTTACACCTTCAACTTCAATTTTCATCAATGAAGCAGCCATTGCTTCTACAGTACCTTGAACGTCTGCTTTCACAATTAGGTTTAGTTCTTTCATTTCCCCTTGTTTCATTTGATCAAACAAGTTGTCTAAAGTAACACGTGCTTTTTCAGAACGTTGGCTCACTTGTGCTTGAGATGCACGTGTTTCACCAACTTGACGAGCAGTTTTCTCATCTTCAAATACTACGAAACGATCTCCTGCTTGTGGAACTTCGTTTAATCCAGTAATTTCAACCGGAGTTGAAGGACCAGCTTCTTTCACACGGCGGCCAAGGTCATTAACCATTGCACGGACACGGCCGAAGGCATGACCTACTACAATTGGATCTCCAACTTTTAAAGTTCCATCTTGAACTAATAACGTAGCAACAGAACCTCTACCTTTGTCTAACTGTGCTTCAATTACTGTTCCTAAAGCAAGACGTTTAGGGTTAGCTTTTAGCTCAGCAACCTCTGAAACAAGTAGAACCATTTCAAGCAGGTTATCAATACCATCGCCTTTTAACGCAGAGATTGGTACGAAAATTGTTTCTCCACCCCAAGCTTCTGGCACTAAACCATGCTCTGTAAGTTCTTGCATTACACGATCAGGATTTGCTCCTGGTTTATCCATTTTGTTAACTGCAACGATAATTGGAACTTCTGCAGCTTTCGCATGGTTAATAGCTTCAACCGTTTGAGGCATTACTCCATCATCTGCTGCAACTACTAAAATGGTCAAATCAGTTACTTTTGCTCCGCGCGCTCGCATCGTTGTAAACGCAGCATGCCCGGGAGTATCTAAGAAAGTAATCTTCTTACCGTTATCCACTACTTGGTATGCACCAATATGCTGAGTGATACCACCCGCTTCTCCAGCTGTCACCTTAGTGTGTCTGATAGAGTCTAACAGAGTAGTTTTACCATGGTCAACGTGTCCCATGATTGTTACTACTGGTGGACGCTCTACTGTGTGTGTAGAATCTTCTTCCACAGGAGCTTCGAAATGAACTTCTAAATCAGTAATATCGATTTTGATTTCTTCTTCCACTTCTACACCGTAGTCTGCACAAATAAGTTCAATTGCATCCTTATCTAGCTCTTGGTTAATTGTTGCCATTACACCAAGTAAGAACAATTTTTTGATAATTTCTGCAGGTTCACGACCTAATTTTTTCGCAAGTTCTGTTACAGTAAGAGATTCCGTAAAAGTAATTCTTTCTGGAAGTTCTCTTTCTTTTCTTGGCACTGGTGGTTGAACAGGAGTTGTCGGTCCTTTTCTACGCTTGTTTGGACGTTGGCCTGGACGATTTTGTCCCCCTGGTCTATTTTGACCACCCGGACGATTTTGTCCTCCAGGTCGGTTATTATTATTAAAGACTTTTTTCTCTTTTGGTTGATTATTTGAACCTTGAGAATTAGATCCTTGATTATTCGACGTATTTGCAGGTCTTTGTTGTGATTGACCATTGGTTGAAGGACGTGATTGTCCCCCTGAAGATGGTCTAGATTGATTTTGGTTATTTGGTCTTTGTTGCCCTTGTGAAGACGGTCTAGATTGGTTCTGGTTGTTTGGTCTCTGTTGTCCTTGTGAAGACGGTCTAGATTGGTTCTGGTTACTTGGTCTTTGTTGCCCTTGATTAGAAGGTTTAGTCTGTTGTGAAGCTGAATTATTTCCAGCGCCACCTTTTTTATAAACGCCGTCTAATTTACTTACAGCATCACCTTCAAGCGTAGACATATGATTCGTAACTGTAATATTCATTTTTCCTAGTTGCTCAATAACTTCTTTACTTGATTTATTAATTTGTTTCGCGTATTCATGAACTCTGATTTTAGTCATTAGCTCACCCCCGGTTATATTCGTTGAGAAGGCCGGACAGTTTTTTAGCGAAACCGTCATCCATAATGGCTATTGCCACCCTGGCCTCTTTTCCCGTCGCATGTCCGAGATCGTGCCGGTCTCCAAAGACATGCAGCTCAACGTTAAAAGATGCACATTTATCATTCAATTTTTTTGCCGTATTTTGTGAAGCATCATTAGCTAATATAACTAACTTTGCTTTTTTACTTCTAATTTCTTTTACGACTAACTCTTCACCAGATATAGTTTTTCTAGCTCTAGTTGCAAGTCCTAATAATTGAGTAATTTGTTGTTCTAAATTCATTTCAATTTTTCTCTTTCGATCATGACTATTAACTCGTCATAGATTTCATTTGGTATGCTTGCTTCTAAATGATTTCCTAAAGAATTCTTCTTCTTTGCTTGGTTAACTGCTTCTACAGTTTTAGAGACATACGCGCCGCGACCAGATTTCTTTCCAGTCGGATCCACGCTAACCTCGCCTTCTTTCGAACGAACTACTCGAATCATTTCTTTTTTAGGAAACATGTCTCCAGTAGCAACACATTTTCGTAATGGGATTTTTTTTTGAGTGGCCATACTAAATCAGCCTCCTATTCTTACTCTTCGTCTTTGTAAAAATCAAAATCATCCATATCGTTTTCTAATTCTTCTACAATTAGTTGCGGAGAATTCTCGTTAGGATAAATTCCTAGTTCTCTAGCATCCGTCTCACTTTTAATGTCAATTTTCCAACCTGTTAGCTTAGCTGCAAGTCTTGCATTTTGACCTCTTTTACCAATAGCGAGAGATAGCTGATAATCCGGGACTACTACTGTAGTGGATTTTTCCTCTTCATTTACTTGAACGTCTAAAACTTTCGAAGGACTAAGTGCATTTGCCACGAAAACTACCGGATCTTCTGACCATTCCACAATGTCAATTTTTTCTCCGCTTAGTTCGTTGACAATCGTTTGAACACGAGCACCTTTCGCACCTACACATGAACCAACTGGATCAATTTCATCGTTATGAGCGAATACAGATATTTTCGAACGATCTCCAGCTTCACGAGCGATAGATTTAATCTCTACAATACCTTCGAAAATTTCAGGCACTTCCATCTCAAATAAGCGACGAAGTAATCCTGGATGTGTTCTAGAAACAAACACTTGTGGTCCACGAGTTGTACGTTCAACCTTTGTAATATAAACTTTGATACGGTCATGAGGACGATAAGTTTCAGTCGGAATTTGTTCGTTTACTGGTAAAACAGCTTCCACTTTCCCTAATCCTACATAAATATTGCGAGCATCAAGTCGTTCAACAATACCGTTTACTATATCATCTTCACGATCAACATACTCTTCATATATTAACCCACGCTCTGCCTCACGTACTCGCTGAGTCACCACTTGTTTTGCTGTTTGTGCTGCAATACGTCCAAAGTTACGTGGAGTAACTTCTTCCTCTACTACATCTCCAAGAGCATAATGTGGGTTAATAGCTTGTGCATCCTCAAGAGAAATCTCCAGTCTGCTATCACTAACTTCCTCTACTACATCTTTTCTAGAATAAACTAACATAGAACCGTTAGCTAAATTGATATCCACTCGAACATTTTGAGCTTGATTGAAGTTTCTTTTGTATGCCGTAACTAATGCAGCCTCAATCGCCTCCATTAAGACATCTCTTGAAATTCCTTTTTGCTTCTCTAGCGCAGTTAACGCATCTAATAACTCACTACTCACAGCTGTCACTCCTCAATATACATTATGCAGAGAAATCGATTGCTAAACGAGCAAGCGCAATTTTCTCTTTTTCAATTTGAATTTTAACTCTTCTTGTTTTGATGCGAACTTCTATTAAAGCGCCTTCTTCAGCAGAATAAGAAAGTAATGTTCCTTCAAACTCTTTAGCCCCGTTAATTTGCTCATAAGTTTTAATGAAAACATATTTCCCTATAGCTGAGATAAAATCAGCTTCTTTCTTTAAAGGACGCTCTGCCCCAGGCGAGGAAACTTCTAAAAAATAATTTTCCTTAATAGGATCTTCTTCATCCAATTTTTCACTTAGCTTATTACTTACTTGGGCACATTGCTCAATATCAATGCCACCAGAAGGTGTATCAATATATACACGTAAAAACCAATCGCGACCTTCTTTAACATATTCAACATCAACGAGCTCTAAGGTCATCTCTTGCAAAATAGGTAAAACAAGCTCTTCAATTTTACTAGTTATATTACTCATAAAGGCCTCCCTACACAACCATGATTTTCTATATAACAACAGAAAAGAGCGGGAAATCCCACTCTTTCGTCACAGAACTATGAAACATTGGTAGTTTTATCTTACCATACCATAGGTTTGTTTGCAAATTAGTGACTAAAACAGAGATAGCTGATTCGCGTCAGGTAGCCCTTCTAGGCAACCCATCGAGTCCAGATACTCAATAATCGTTTTGGAAACTTTACCTCTTTGCTGCAAATCCTCTTTAGATAAGAACTCTCCATTTTGTCGAGCATTTACTATTTGAACAGCAACGTTCGTACCTAAGCCTGGAACGGCATCAAATGGAGGTATTAAAGTATTCCCTTCAATAGTAAATTCATGTGCCTTAGATTTATAAAGATCAATCTTTTGCATTCTAATTCCTCGCTCAGACATTTCCAGAGAAAGCTCTAATACAGTCGCCAAGCTTTTTTCTTTGTTAGATGCTTCTAATCCCTTTGCATTAATTTCATCTAACTTAGCTCGAATTGTATGTGAGCCATTTACAATAGAGATTAAATCAAAATCGGATGCTCGTACTGTAAAATATGCTGCATAGTATAGTATTGGGAAGTGAACTTTAAAATATGCAATACGAACGGCCATTAAAACGTAGGCAGCAGCATGAGCTTTAGGGAACATATATTTTATCTTTTTACATGATTCAATATACCAGTTAGCTACACCTTTTGATTTCATTTCTGCTTCAAATTCTGGTGTTAGTCCTTTCCCTTTCCGCACAGACTCCATTATTTTAAATGCAAGTGAAGGATCTAAGCCTTGATAGATTAGATAAACCATAATATCATCACGACAGCCAATTACATCTGAAAGCTGACATGTTCCTGCTTGTATAAGTTCTTGTGCATTGCCCAACCAAACATCCGTCCCATGAGAAAGACCTGATATTTGAACAAGTTCTGAGAAGGTTGATGGTTTTGTTTCCTCGAGCATTTGTCTTACGAATCGAGTACCGAACTCCGGAATACCTAGCGTCCCCGTTTTACAATCAATTTGTTCTTCTGTTACTCCAAGAGTTTCTGGTCCACTAAAGATCTTCATAACTTCCGGATCATCCGTCGGTATCGTTTTCGGATCAATTCCAGAAAGGTCTTGCAGCATCCGTATAACGGTCGGATCATCGTGTCCAAGAATATCTAATTTCAGTAGATTATCATGGATGGAATGGAAGTCAAAATGCGTCGTTTTCCACTCTGAATCCTGTGCATCTGCCGGAAACTGAATTGGTGAAAAATCAAATATATCCATATAGTCAGGTACAACAATAATACCTCCTGGATGCTGTCCAGTTGTACGTTTTACACCTGTACATCCTTGTACTAAGCGGTCTATTTCTGCTCCACGTAATGATATATTATTATCATTCATATAACCTCGAACATATCCATACGCTGTCTTTTCCGCTACTGTTCCTATAGTACCTGCTCGGAATACATACTCTTCCCCAAACAGCTCTTTTGTATAGTTATGTGCTGTTGGTTGATATTCTCCACTAAAGTTTAAGTCAATATCAGGAACCTTATCTCCTTTAAACCCTAAGAATGTTTCGAAAGGAATATCTTGTCCTTCCTTAACGTAAGGAGTATCACATTTTTCACAGTTGGCATTGGGAAGGTCAAATCCAGATCCTACAGAACCATCTTGGAAAAATACAGAATGTTTACAGCTAGGACAAATATAATGAGGAGGCATAGGATTTACTTCAGTTATCTCCATCAAGGTTGCGACAAGTGATGAGCCTACAGATCCACGGGATCCAACCAAATAACCATCATCTAAAGATTTCTTCACTAGTTTGTGAGAGATTAAATAAATAACAGCAAATCCATGTCCAATAATAGACGTAAGCTCTTTTTCAATACGTGCCTCAACTATCTCTGGCAATTCCTTACCATAAATTTCCTTAGCTTTCGTATAGGTTAACTCTCTAACTTCGTCATCTGCTCCTTCAATTTTTGGAGTATAAAGATCGTCTTTGATTGGCTTAATGTCTTCGATCGAATCTGCAATATTGTTAGGATTCGTAATGACTATTTCTTTTGCCAGCTCTTCTCCTAAAAACGAGAAGGAATCTAGCATTTCATTGGTAGTTCTAAAGTGAACCTTTGGTAGCTCATGACGATTTAAAGGATTTGCTCCCCCTTGAGAATTCACCAAAATTTTGCGGAACATTGCATCCGTCTCATGTAAATAATGTACATTTCCAGTAGCAACAACTGGTTTCCCTAACTTTTTCCCTACTTTAATCAGCTTGCGAATAATGTCTTCTAAGTTCCATTCATCTCTTACTAGTTCCATTTCAATTAAATGAGCGTACACTTCTTTAGGATGTACCTCTAAATAATCATAGAACTTGGCAATTTCTTCAACTTGCTCCAAAGGCTTTTGCATAAGCCCTTCGAAAACCTCTCCACGATCACAACCAGAGCCAATTATTAACCCTGCTCTATGCTTTTGAAGCACCGAACGTTTAATACGTGGCACGCGATAGAAGGTAGTTGTATGGGAAAGGGAAACTAATTTAAATAGATTCTTTAGACCCTCATCGTTAACCGCTAAAATAGTACAGTGTGATGGTCTTGCTCGTTTGTAGGAATCACCTTGCCCAATATGCTTATTGAAGTCATCAAGATAATGAATGTCTTGTGCTTCAGCTTCTTTTAATAAATACAATAAAAGATAACCCGTTGCCTCACAGTCAAAGATCGCTCTATGGGCTTGGGTTAATTCGATATTAAATTTTTTCGTTAGTGTACCTAGTTTATGTGTTTTCATTTCCGGATGTAAAAAACGAGCTAGTTCTAATGTATCGATAACTGGATGGTCAAAATGGTTAATATCGCATTTTCGATAACCCTCATACAAGAAGCCCATATCAAACGACGCATTATGCGCAACAATAATCCCGTCACCGATAAATTCATGAAAATCTCTAATAACATCCTCTATCTCTGGAGCATTACGAACCATATCATCCGTGATACCAGTTAGCTCAATTGTTGTTGCGGACAAAGCATGATGCGGATTAACAAATCTTTCAAATTTGTCAATAATAGTACCGTTGTGCATTTTTACTGCTGCAAGCTCAATGATCTTATCATAAGTAGCAGATAACCCTGTCGTTTCTACGTCAAAGACAATATACGTAGCATCTTCCAGTGCAATATGTTGTTCGTCATAAGCTATTGGCACTCCATCGTGAATTAGATTTGCCTCTAAGCCGTATAAAATTTTTATACCATTCTTCTTACCAGCTGCATACGCCTCTGGGAATGATTGTACATTGGCATGATCAGTAATCGCTACTGCTTTGTGCCCCCATTTGGCTGCTTGAGAAACTAGAGCTGAAACAGAAGAAACAGCATCCATTTGACTCATCGGGGTATGCATATGTAACTCCACTCGTTTTTCTTTTGAAGTATCATATCTTAGTACTGGATTAATCTCACACATATCTTGAGCCATTACGATTAAATCGCGCACAAATGTATCATTTTGCACGGAGCCTCTTACTTTTATCCACATTCCCTTTTTAAGACGTGCCATCATTCCAGCGTCTTCTTTGTCTCTTGAGAACATTTTAACTAGGATTGAATCTGTGTAATCCGTCACTTTTGCAGTTAATAGAGATCTTCCACTTCTAAGCTCTTTAACCTCCACGTCAAAAACAAAGCCTTCAATCGTAACTCTACGCTCCTCGTCCTGAATAGAACGTATTTCCACGCTCGCCTCTTCTTTTTTCAAAGGAGTACCTAGCTGGAATGGTCCATCTTCTCCCGCATCTCCACTATCCTGACGTTGAGATTCTCTCTTTTGTAAATCAACTAAAGCTTTTTTCCCTAGCTCTTCTTCTTCCATTCTTCTTTGTTCTAAGAAGGCAACTTGGGCTTCTGCTAGTGCTTCGGTATCCTCAACCAATTTAAAATCTATTGCGAGTTTAGGAAATCCAAAGCTTTCATACACATTTGAAATGTGTTCGATATATTTTTTTTTGAATGTACGGAGCTGTAAATCCTGTCCACAAGTAAGCTGTATCATCTGTCCATTCCACTCTGGCTCCTGACCTAGCAAGCAATCTTTTAACGGAGGAGCCATATCGCTCATTTCTTTTAAGACACTTGTCCAGTACGCTTTTACTAGCGGTTCAGAGACTTCTGGATTTTCGCTTTTTATATTTAAATAAACAGTTGCTATACCCTGAAATTTTTCTTGTAGTCTTGTTTGGAATTTAGTATAAACCTCAATCGGAAGAATGTTTGCTAAATTGATTTGAAAATGCCATTGTCTTTGCTTTTTATGGACCGTAAATCTGGTAATAGAAGCATTCTCAAAATGCTGTACAAAAGCATCTTCAGTCAGCTCTAGTTGTTGCAGCAATAAATGCATTCTCATTTTGCCATCTTGCATCTTAGCTATTCCCCCTTCTTTTAAAAGTTATTTTCTATTTATTTTATTTCTTTTCTGTATGATTGTAGGGTTAGGCGGCGACTTCTGTGGGATGAGTAACAAATAAGACATAAAAACTGCGCACATAAGCGACGGGTAATAGCTTATCGCTCACCCCACGGAAAGCGTCCTCCGAAAGCGAAATTTAATTCTACTTTATTTGAAATGCATATAGATTTCAAAAAATTGATTCCTTTATAATATGAAAGAACAATTTACAGAAAAAGAAAGGAAGTTCAGCTACTCGAACTTCCTCCCTAACGTAATTTTATCAAAACCACAAATAAATAGTTCTTCCATTTTCTCACAAAATTATTTTAAAAGAAGAATCTTTGAATATCATTCCAAGTGACTACAACCATCAATACCATAAGAAGCATGATTCCTACAAAATGAACCATTCCTTCTTTTTGTTTGTCGACTGGTTTTCCTCTAATTGCTTCAAAAAGGAAGAACAACAATCTTCCTCCATCGAGGGCTGGTAATGGTAACAAATTCATAATCCCAAGATTTATGCTTAAAATAGCTGCCCACTGCATTAGGTTATATACGCCTAATTGCGCGACTGTTTCCGTCGCTTTATATATTCCCACTGGACCAGACAAGTCATCAATAGAAAAGGAGCCAGTAACTAATGTACCTAAGATAGTAAATATTCTTTTAGTCCATTCATAGGTTTGTTCAGCCCCAAAGACAATTGCCCCAATTGGATTTTTTTCTAAAGGACTCTTATATTGAACACCAATTTGGGCAACCTTACCCGCTTCGGTAGCTACTTCCTTCGGAGTTACAATTAATTCTTCCTTAGTACCATCTCGATCTATCACGAAGGTCATCGGTTCGTTAGCGCTATCTCTAACGGCTAGCGATAGTTCTTCCCATTCGGTAATTGGCATTCCGTCAATCTCTTTAACTAAATCTCCATCTTTCATTCCTGCTAACGCTGCTGGACTATTATCTGCAACTGTTGTAATAATAGGCTCGTTAGTTGGAATTCCCTGAAGTAATCCTAAAGCTAGGAATATAAAGAATGCTAATATAAAGTTAAACAAAGGTCCTGCGAAAATCGCCATAGAACGTTGTCCAACTGTTTTGGAACCGAATTGTCGATCATAAGGGGCGATAAAGGTTTCGGTATTATTTTCAATAATAACAGCTTTTCTTGCAACTTGATAACGAACTAAACGCTCTTCTTCATCGTAGCCTTCGATATACATTTCTTTCATCAAATCAGATCTTTCTACTTCTAGAAAGAGCATATCAGGGAATTGTTTGTTCTGGTTGAGTACAATTTGATCTATTTCATTGTTCTCATTTAAGCGAACACCTAGACGATATCCAGGCTGTAATTCAATAGAATCTAAATCTTCTCCAGCCATCCGTACATAACCACCCAAAGGTAATAAACGGATTGTATACAGTGTTTCCCCTTTTGTCATACCAAAAATTTTAGGTCCAAAACCAATGGCAAATTCTCTAACCATTATTCCAGCTTTTTTTGCAAAAATAAAATGCCCTAGTTCATGAAAAAAAACAATACTTCCAAATATGATTATAAACGCAATGGCTGTTTCCATTATACCCCACCTTTTTCTCCTGCTTGTCTTTCCTCAATACATCATTTTACCATGTTTTGTACACTTTTTCTCGTTTGGCTATCAACAAATAATATAGTATCTAAATCTGGTGAAGAAACATTCGAATGCTCGTCCATTGCTCGCTCAATTAATTCATCAATTTCTAAGAATGTAATCTTTTCTTTTAAAAATAGACTAACTGCTGCTTCATTAGCCGCATTTAATACAGTTGTCATTGTTCCGCCTGCTCGTCCTGCGTCAATCGCCAGCTTTAATGCATGATATCTCTTGTAGTCCATCTCTTGAAAATGAAGCTTGCCAATTTCCGCTAAGTTTAATCGGTGTGCATTTGATCGTTCTAGACGATCTGGATAGGACAACGCATATTGAATAGGCACCCTCATATCCGGCGTCCCTAATTGGGCTATAACACTAGTATCTTTAAATTCAATCATGGAGTGGATAATACTTTCACGATGTAATAACACTTCAATGTCATCATAGGAAATATCAAACAGGACATGAGCTTCAATTACTTCCAACCCTTTGTTCATCATCGTAGCTGAGTCAATCGTAATTTTTGAACCCATTGACCAGTTAGGATGGTTTAACGCTTCTTTTACAGTGACACTTTTTAATTCTTCACGTGTTCGATCTCTGAAGCTACCTCCAGATGCAGTAATAATAAGCTTGGAAACCTCGCTTTTCTTTTCTCCATTCATCGCTTGGAATAGCGCAGAATGTTCACTGTCAACAGGCAGGATTGGCACATTATATTGTTGGGCAGCTTGCATAACTAAATGACCAGCCGTAACCAATGTCTCTTTGTTTGCAATAGCAATGGTAATTCCCTTTTTAATAGCTTCTAATGTTGGTCTTAAACCTACACTCCCTAAAACCGCATTTACTAGAACATCCGCGTTCGTATGAGCTGCAACTTGTATCAAGCCGGCATCTCCAAAAACTACTTCTATTTTTGGATATTCTTGTTGCAGTAAAAGTGCATCTTCTTCTTTTTGTACAGATACAACTTCTACATGAAACTCATTTAGTATCTTTCTTGTTTCTTCTATATTTTTACCTACCGAAAATGCAACTAATTGAAACTTATTTGGGTGCTCTCTTATTATATCCAAAGTTTGGAGCCCAATAGAACCAGTTGCACCTAATAAACTTATTCTTTTACCCATGAAATAATGTCGTCTCCCTTATATAAAATGTAAAAAGTGCAATAATGGCAAGACAAAAAGAAGACTGTCAAAGCGATCTAATATTCCACCGTGTCCAGGTAGTAGTTTACCTGAATCTTTTACATTAAAGTGTCTTTTAATACCCGATTCAACCAAATCCCCCAGTTGTCCAAAAATGGAGGCTATAATAGTAATCCCGATTAGGACAATGTATGAGGAAGTAAGTGGATTAATCCATTGGATAATTAGAGCAGTGATTATTGCCCATAGTATCCCTCCTACAAATCCTTCTACTGTTTTGTTTGGAGAAATCTCTGGCCATAGTTTTCGTTTCCCAATTTTTCTACCTGTAAAATAAGCACCTGAATCAGTAGTCCATACAATCAGTAACGCAAATATGAGATATGCCAATCCACTTTCTCGAGTTTCAATAAAATAATAAAAACCTATCCCTACATATAAAGTACTCACAAGCACGAAGGAGGCATCCTCAAATGTAAAACTGTTTTTCGTTAGCACAGTGAAAATAAGCAAGAGAAAAACAGCTACGAATATCCATTCGAGCTTTGTATGACCTGTAAGGTTAACTATATTTTCTGTATAAGCTGAAGGGAATAATAGTAAAAACAAAAGAAGTAGCGATATGATACCTGAAAAAGAAAAGAGACTTAAACCCTTCATTTTTAGTATTTCATATAATCCTACTGTAGCAATTGCGTATATAAGAACAGTAAATACAGGTCCTCCTAGCAGAACTATTGGAAGAAAGAGTGCTAAAGCGACGGCACCCGTGATAATTCTTGTTTTCAATTTGTTTCTTCCTCCTTAATTCCACCATATCTTCTATTTCGCTTTTGAAAGGTTTCAATAGCTTCTATCAAACATTCCTGATCGAAATCTGGCCACAATGTGTCTGTAAACCAGAATTCTGTATATGCGAGTTGCCAAAGCATGAAGTTACTTAAACGTACTTCCCCACTAGTTCTAATCAGTAAATCTGGTTCACTTAAATCTTTCGTCATTAAATAACTATTAATATTATTTTCTGTAATATCATTTATCTCCATATTACCTTCTTGAATATCTAGAGCAATTTTTTTTACCGCTTGAACAATTTCATCTCTGCTTCCATAGTTTAGAGCAAAGTTTAATATGAGACCGTTATTTTCGGCAGTTTGCTCCATTGCTTTTGTAACAGCCTTCTTAGTATGCTCTGGCAAAAGTTCAATATTACCCATCATTCTTACCTGAATATTTTGTTCCATTAACTCAGGTAGATAGGAGTTTAAAAATTCTTCAGGTAAACGCATTAAAAATTCAACTTCAATTTTAGGCCTTTTCCAGTTCTCTGTTGAAAATGCATATAATGTGAGCGTTTTTATACCCACTTCATTGGCAAATCTAGTTATTTTCCTTACAGTTTGCATTCCTTCATGATGTCCAGCTACTCTTGGCAAGGCTCTCTTTTTAGCCCATCTGCCATTACCATCCATAATAATGGCGATATGGTCTGGCAACTGTTCTTTTTGTGCATTTTCCACTCGTTCATTTAAATAGATACTTATCGCTTTATCATTTTTACGAATAAGTTTTTTTAGCATGCATTAACCTCCACTTTAAACCTTATCGAAGCATATAGTCTTATCATAACAAATAAAAACGAATATAAAAAGACGTCCTTCTAAAAGGACGCCTTCTTCGGATAAAGGTTCAACTGTACTACTTGCTAGAAGAGTATCTTAAACCTCTAGAATTTCTTTTTCTTTATCTTTAGTGATTGCATCGATTTTATCAATATTTGCATCCGTAATTTTTTGGATTTCTTCTGTGTAGCTTCTTAAATCATCTTCTGTGATTTCTCCAGCTTTCTCCATTTTTTTCAGGTCGTCGTTCCCATCACGACGTACATTACGGATATTCACTTTAGCTTCTTCAGCTTCTTTTTTAACTTGTTTTACTAATTCTTTACGGCGCTCTTCTGTCAGTGCAGGAATAGCAATACGAATAAGATTACCATCGTTTGTAGGAGTGATTCCTAAGTCTGATTTCATAATTGCTTTTTCGATATCTCCCAGAATGGATTTATCATAAGGTTGAATTGTTAGTAAGCGCGCTTCTGGTATCGATATACCAGCCATTTGGTTAATCGGTGTTGGCGCACCATAGTAGTCCACAGTAATTTTATCAAGTAAAGATGCGCTTGCACGACCAGCACGGATAGAAGCTAGCTCTCTTGTATACACTTGAATTGTTTTAGCCATTTTGTCTTTTGTTTGCTCTATTACTTGTTTCGGCATTATGAATTCCTCCTAACGACTGTTCCAATAGAGTCACCTAGGACAGCCCGTTTAATATTTCCATTTTCCATAATTGAGAATACAATAAGTGCAATATCATTGTCCATACATAAAGTGGAAGCCGTTGAATCCATCACCTGTAGGCCTTGCTGAATTACTTCCAAGAAAGACAATTCATCATATTTCACTGCTGTTTTATCCATTTTTGGATCAGCTGAATACACACCATCTACATTGTTTTTAGCCATTAAGATAACATCAGCTTCTATTTCAGCTGCTCTTAAAGCTGCTGTAGTATCAGTCGAGAAGTATGGATTACCCGTTCCCGCTGCAAATATTACTACACGTTTTTTTTCTAAATGACGAATCGCTCTTCTTCTTATGTACGGTTCTGCCACTTGACGCATTTCAATGGAAGACTGTACACGCGTCTCAACTCCACATTGTTCTAGAGAATCTTGCAGTGCCAATGAATTCATAACCGTAGCCAACATGCCCATATAATCGGCATTAGCACGGTCCATTCCCATTTCGCTGCCTATTTTACCTCTCCAAATATTGCCTCCTCCAACTACAACAGCAACTTCAACTCCAAGATCAACAACTTCCTTCACTTGTTCCGCTACTGATTTAATAATCTCAGGAGACAATCCAAAACCTTTTTCTCCAGCCAATGCTTCGCCACTTAGTTTTAAAACAATTCTTTTATATTGTGGTGTGCTCATAGATATCCTCCATCTCTTTTCTTGAAAAATAGGGAACACAAATTACGTGCTCCCTAGAGTTTTTCTATAAAATAAGAACAACATACGTTCTTACTATTTATTTTTTATTATTTACCTTTAACTTGGCTCATTACTTCTTCAGCAAAGTTATCTTCACGTTTCTCAATTCCTTCACCAACAGCGTAGCGTGTGAATGAAACTAGTTTACCACCAGTTGATTCCACAAATGTACGAACTTTTTGATCTGGATTTTTAACGAAAGATTGGTCTAATAAGCACACTTCTTCAAAATATTTACCAAGACGGCCTTCTACCATTTTAGCTACAATATTTTCTGGCTTACCTTCGTTTAATGCTTGTTCTGTTAATACTTTACGCTCGTGCTCTACTTCCTCAGCAGATACTTCATCACGAGAAATGTATGATGGGTTTAAAGCAGCAATGTGCATTGCAACGTCTTTTGCCGCTTGCTCATCAGTAGAACCTTCAAGAACTGTAAGAACTCCGATACGACCTCCCATGTGAAGGTATGGACCAAATGCATCCGCATCTGTTTTTGTTTCAATAACAAAGCGACGAAGAGTAATTTTTTCTCCAATTTTAGCTACTGCGTTAGAAATAGCATTTTCAACTGTAACGCCTTCTTCAATGTTAGAAGCTAATGCTTCTTCAACTGAAGCTGGTTCAGTAGTTAATAAATGAGAAGCTACTTGTTTAACTAATTGTTGGAAGCCTTCATTTTTGGCAACGAAGTCAGTTTCTGCGTTCATTTCTAATAATACAGCTTTATTGCCATCGATTTCGATGAAAGTTGTACCTTCAGCTGCGATACGATCAGCTTTTTTAGCTGCAGAAGAAAGACCTTTTTCACGTAAGAAGTCAATTGCTGCTTCTAAGTTGCCATCTGTTTCAACTAGAGCTTTCTTACAATCCATCATACCTGCGCCAGTTTTTTCACGCAATTCTTTTACCATTTGTGCTGTAACTGCCATTATAAATTCCTCCTAGTACAATTAAATGTCATTTTCTCAAAAAAAGGTGATAAGTGGTTTGGCCGCTTATCACCTGTTACTTACATGTGTCTTACTCAGCAGCAACTTCAGCTGAAGCTACTTCTGCATCTTCACCTTGTCTTGCTTCTAGTAATGCATCCGCCATTTTAGCAGTTAATAATTTCACTGCGCGAATTGCATCGTCATTTGCAGGAATTACATAGTCGATTTCATCTGGATCACAGTTTGTATCAACGATTCCTACTAATGGAATGTTCAATTTACGAGCTTCTGCAACTGCAATACGCTCTTTACGTGGGTCAACTACGAACATTACATCCGGGATAGCTTTCATGTCACGGATACCGCCTAAGAATTTAACTAGACGTTCGTGTTCTTTTTTAAGTTGAACTACTTCTTTTTTAGGAAGTACAGAGAAAGTTCCGTCTTCTTCCATTTTTTCAATTGCTTTTAAGCGTGATACACGTTTTTGAATTGTACCGAAGTTAGTTAAAGTACCACCTAACCAACGTTGGTTAATATAGTAGTTTCCTGAACGTTCTGCTTCTTCTTTAATAGCTTCTTGAGCTTGCTTTTTAGTTCCAACGAAAAGAACTTTCCCGCCATCTTGACCTACTTGGCGCATGAAGTCATAAGCTTCTTCTAATTTTTTCACCGTTTTTTGAAGATCGATGATGTAGATTCCGTTACGCTCAACAAAAATGTATTTTTTCATTTTTGGATTCCAACGGCGAGTTTGGTGACCGAAGTGTACACCAGCCTCAAGTAATTGTTTCATAGAGATTACTGACATTTTATTTCCTCCTGGTTTGGTTTAGTCTTCCGCATTCTTCATTTTTCATCGGCTACTCTTTTGTAAGAGCACCTGCCAATTCCATCAGAAATGCGTGTATATTCATACCGTCTTGTAATATACCATAGATATAATTAACTTTCAACTATTTTAATCCTGAAATTTCAAGAAGAGCTCGACTTCTGTCTTTCCGATTTGGAGCAACTTAGCTATTTCTGTAGGGTTTTTACCTTCTTCCGAATAATACAATACTTTTTCCTTTAAAGTAATTGGGATCTCTTTTTCTGGTAAATTGGAAGATTGAACATAACTACTAGCTGCCTTTTGTTTTGAAACTAGTGGTCTTGATATTATTAATGATTGGCTTTCCTCGTTTGAAGCAGATGAAATCTCTTTTTTAGCAATAGAGATTACTTCCTTCTTTTCAGACGAGTAATTATTTTGTTCTTTGAGCTCATGTAAAAGGCGATCATTTTCGTCCTTGATTTCTGCAATGTACGCACTAAAAGAATTTTCTATTTCTTTAATCATCTGCTCTTGCTTGTCTTCCATACCCTTATACTTAGAAATTTTCATATTCAACAATGCGATGAAATAAAAACTAATTATTTGGAGTAGAAATAGAACTGTTAAAATTATAGTCGTCATTTTTACTCCTATCCGCTAAAGTCTACAAAGTTACCTTTAAAGGGGTGCTTTGTCTCTTTATTTTCTTGATCTTTTTTTTCTCTTTTTTCATTTTCTTGCTCAGTTTGTTGCTTTGAGCCTTGTTCGGCGTCTGCTTCTATATTATTAGATTTAATAACTGTTTCTCTATTTCTCTCAATTTGCCTTTCAGTTGCAGCTTGAGCATTCGCTTGGTTTATAGCACTTTGTTGCTGCATTTGCTCAGACATTTTACCCGCATCAAATGTTTTCGGTATAGCAATCTGTAGTTCAACAACTTTTAAGCTCATAGAATTTCCCTCCGCATATTATGAATTCATCATTTCACTTGCCAAAAGCTTCCGAAGCTTAAAAAGAGCTTTGGAATGTATTTGAGAAATTCTGGAGGTTGATAGGCCTAGCATTTCACCTATAACCGTCAAGGTTAACTCTTCAGTATAAAATAAGCTTAAAACTAATTGTTCGTTCTCATTTAAGTGTTGAATTTGGCTCACTAGGTCATTGAGTAACTCGCCCTTGACAAGCTGCTGCTCAGGCGTAGTCTGCGTATCATCTCTAATGACAAATGCCTTATTATCCATTTCATCTTGGTCATGTAGCTGTTCATCGATCGATAGAACATTAGAGAAGAAATGCTCCTGCACTGTCTGATAAACTTCTTCAACCGAAACCTCTACAAATTGTGCTATTTCCTCAGGTGTTGCATGACGCATTAGTTTTTGTTCTAGCTCTTCAATCTTCTGGTCTAGCTTTTTTGCCTTTTCACGTGAGGACCTTGGTAGCCAGTCTTCTTTTCTCAAGCCGTCTATTATTGCACCTCTAACACGAAAGGATGCGTACGTATCGAACTTTAAATCTCTGGAATGATCAAATTTATTTAAAGCATCAAATAGTCCCATCATACCAAGGCTTTTCAGTTCATCTCTTGAAACATTTTGAGGAATGCCAGCTCCAATACGCTGCACATGATAGGTTACAAGAGGAGTATATTTTCTTAGAAGTAAATCTCCTGCTTGAGGATCCTTGCTTTCTGTCCATTTCTTCCAAAGGAGCTGCTCCTCTGTCGAATTTAGTTTTGACACAATAATCCCCCTTTCGACCTTTTCCATTATATATATGGATATTATACCAAAATTTCGTATAAAAAGGGGAGGCGAAAATATATCGCCCCCCATTTATGATTCATTATTTAGCATGTTTTTTATAATGTTAGCGTATTCTTTTGATGAATCTATTGGTGAGGAAGAGGTATTTTGAGATAAAAGGACCTCTTCCTCTACTTTTTTGGTTTTGTCTTCTAGAACATATGATATAGCCGCTCTTCCAAAAAAGGCTAATATAAAAAATAATAGTGCACATATAAGAGATGGTATTAAAATAACAATCCCTTCTACAAAGGGGTATGAAAAAAGAAAGTAACAACTAAATGCAAGAAGAGCTACCCAGCAATTAAATAAAATTGAACCTGCCATTAAATGTCTCTCACTCCCTGATTTACCGTTCTAACGTTCAATAGCTTTGTGGATGGATCAAACTCAATAGTACGTCCACTATTTCCCCCAGTATCTTCAGATATAATGGGAATAGAGTATTTGTGTAAATACTCTTTTACTGCCTCCACATTTCTAGGACCTATTCGCATAGTATCTCTACTGGAAGAGAATTGGAACATTTGAGCACCGCCAGCTATTTTAGCGCGGAGTCTTGAAGGAACCAACCCTTCCATTTTTAATAGTTCAATAAGCGCTGGTATACCAGTATCAGCAAATTTGGCAATATTAATCTTTTCAGATCTTCCTAAACTAGAATTCGGAAGCATTACATGCACCATGCCGGCTGTTTGATTTCTATCATCGTAAAGAACAACTCCTACACATGAGCCCAATCCAGATGTCCTTATCGTATGCGGTGCCTTTGCTATATTCATATCAGCTATCCCGACTTTTACTACGTGACCAATTTGACTTTGTTCAATCATATTATTCTACTCCTAATGCTCGGAAAATAGCTTGAAATGAATCCGGCTCTGGCAATAAAAAGAAATGACCATGAACAATTTTCCCACTCTCATCTTCATCTTCATGAATAGCGGTATCGATCACAATGACATAATCACTTACTTGTGAAAGCTCTACAAGCCCAAAACTTATGATAGCTCCCACCATATCAACGCAAAGTGCTGGAACTGTTGGATAAATACTAAGTTTAGTGAAATCGGACAACGCAGACAAATATGAACCGGACAAGATATTTCCTAGCTCCTGAAGCGCAGACGCTCCCATCTCTGTAACCTGTCCCTTTTCAAAGTCTAAACTTTCATCTTGGATCAATCTTCTGATGAATTGGTTTGCCTGCTCAACGGGTAAAACAAAAAACATACTACCATTGACATCTCCATCGATGCGAAGATAGATACCAGCAACTACGCTTTCTGCTCCACCAGCAAGATCCATCATTTCATCAAAAGTTACCATCTCAACTTTAGGGACATTCATGTCTATTTTCTTATTCAACAGGGTGGATAATGCAGTAGCAGCATGCGCTGCACCAATGTTACCTATTTCCCTTAATACATCAAGATGCATAGACGTAATCTTATTTTCAAACATATACTAAGCTCCAGCCTTAATAGGATTTAATACTAAGTCAAGATGTAGCAAAATCAATAAACGTTTATCAATTTTAGTAACTCCTGCGATAAAATCTTGTTCTAATCCTCCTACAACTTCTGGCTGAGGCTCTATGGAGTCCATCGGTATATCTAATACATCATTTGCAGAGTCCACGATTACTCCAACATTCATATCCTCTAAAGAGATAATAATAATTCGAGAAGATTCATCTAACGTGCTCTCTCCTAGATTGAATCTGCTCTTTAAGTCAATAATAGGTGTGACTACACCACGAAGATTAATAACTCCTTTTACAAATGAAGGAGTTTTTGGAACTCTAGTTATATGGATTAGTTTTTCAATTCCTTGGACTTGACTAACAGGAATAACATATTCTTTGTCAGCTAACTGAAAAACAACTACTTTTAAGTTTTGTAAATCTAAAGCTTCTGCCATTGTTTCTCCTCCTTACATAATTAACGCGTTACAATCTACTATAAGAGCCACTTTTCCATTTCCTAAAATAGTTGCACCTGAAATAGCAAATACACTAGACAAATAGGTTCCTAGAGATTTTAGAACAATTTCTTGTTGACCAATGAATGAGTCTACAACAAGACCAGCCATTTTATCTCCTTTGCGAACTAAAACAACTGAATGGAACTCTTCTTCCTTGTGTGCTCTAGGTACTTCAAACACCTCTTCTAAAAAGACAAGTGGAACGACCTTCCCACGGAAATCAATTACTTTTTGATTGTGTGCGTTCAAAATGTCAGAAGATCGAATGATAGCCGTTTCAATGATAGAAGAAAGAGGAACAGCATAAATCTCTTCACCTAGCTCTACTAACATAACTGATATAATAGACAATGTTAAAGGTAATTGAATAGAGAATAAGGAGCCTTTCCCTTCTGTTGACGAAATCTCAATTGAACCGCCTAAAGATTCAATGGTTGTTTTCACTACGTCTAATCCTACACCACGACCAGATACATCGGATATGACTTCCGCAGTTGAAAAACCAGAAGATAAAATTAGCTCTGCTACCTGTTTATCCGACAATAAAGCAGCAGCTTCTGGCGTAACAATATTTTTAGCTATAGCTTTTTTCAATACTTTTTCACGACTGATACCTGCTCCATCATCCTCGATTTCTATAAACACATGGTTTCCGCTGTGATAAGCTCGAAGAACTACGGTACCTTCCTCAGGCTTTCCATTTGCCTTACGAATCTCAGGACTCTCAATACCATGATCTAACGAGTTTCTAATGAGATGAACAAGGGGATCGCCGATTTCATCAATAACTGTACGATCTAGTTCTGTTTCTGCTCCAATGACTTGGAGATTGATTTTTTTGTTTAAATCTCTAGCTAATTGTCTAACCATTTTAGGGAATCGGTTAAAGACCGTA
Organism: Psychrobacillus faecigallinarum; assembly: GCF_014836595.1. GTDB lineage: Bacteria > Bacillota > Bacilli > Bacillales_A > Planococcaceae > Psychrobacillus > Psychrobacillus faecigallinarum. Next base: position 184,163 of record NZ_JACSQO010000001.1, read on the forward strand.
TCTACAGGTACCATACGCATGTTAAGAATGATGTTTTGCAAGTCTCCTGTAATTCTAGCCATTCGTTCTACAGTCTCTTCTAATTCACTATCATGAAGGTTTTCTGAGATAGATTGAAGTCTACCTCTATCGATTACTAGCTCTTCAAACAAGTTCATCAAAATATCTAATCTCTCGATATTTACTCTGATTGTTTTGTTACCATGGGTTTGCCCATTTTTAGGTGATGCTTGCTTTTCTTCCGCTTTTTTCACTTCTGAAGAAGGTTTTTCCTCAATCTTTATCTCTTCTTTTTTACTCTCTTGCTTCTCAAACTCTTCGTTTTGACGAGTTTTTAGCTGCTCTATACTAACCGGATTTACTATTACCTCTGTAACTTCCGATACTTTCATCAGTTTCTTTTGAACATCTTCTTGCTCTTCAGTCGTAACAATTGCAATGTAGAACTGCTCATCGAAGTCTTCATCCTCTAATCTTTCAACTGTAGGTGAGGATTTGATAACATCACCCATTTTTTCTAAGAGCTCAAACACCATATAAACACGTGCAGCTTTTAACAAGCAATCCTCGCGTAGCTTTACCGAGATTTCATATGTAAAATAGTTTTGCTCCGCCGATTGTTGAAGAACAGTCATTTCATAGTCGTCATAGGATAAAAAATTCTCGTGTTTTTCAGTGTTATCTACTTTACTCATAACAGTAGCAGCAACTTCCATTTCACCTTTTTCGATTAAATGAAGTTTTCGAACGGTTTCTTCAACGTCTAGCTTGCCATCTCCACCATCCGCAATATTAAAAACCATTTCTTCCAGTTGATCTACTGCAACAAAAACTACATCAAGTAATTCCGGTGTAACATCTAAACGACTGTTTCTAATTTCATCGAGAACATTCTCCATTTTATGCGTTAAATTGGCAATATCCTCGTATCCCATCGTTGCAGACATACCTTTTAATGTGTGGGCAGAACGAAATACCTCATTTACGATTGATAGATTTTGAGGATTTTTCTCTAGCTCAAGCAAATGATCATTACAAGCTTGTAAATGCTCCTTACTTTCTTCAATGAACATCTCTAAATATTGATTTGTATCCATGAACTTAACACCCCTTTAAGGCAAGTATTGTATTATTGTGTTTGCAATTTTATCTAAATCTACTACATCATTTACTAATTTTGTTTCCACCGCTGCCTTAGGCATTCCATATACAATGCACGTACTTGCGGATTCAGCTATAGCAACTACATTTCCCATCTTCTTTAATTGCTTGAGGCCATTGGAGCCATCTGACCCCATTCCTGTCATAATGACTGTAATTTTATCGAAATCATTATACATACTATTATCCTCTAAGAGTACGTCTACAGATGGCCTATGCCCTCCTCTAGGTGGTTCTATGTCGTCTAGTTTAATCGTATAAACACTTCCTGTTTTTTGAACTCTCATATGAAAGCCGCCTGGAGCAATATAAGCATGTCCATCTCGAATGATATCCCCTTGCTGGGCCTCTTTCACCTCAATTTCGGATAGTTGATTTAGTCTATCCGCTAGTGATTTAGTAAACCCTGCAGGCATATGTTGAACGATGAGAACAGGTGCCTTCATATCTTTTGGTAAGTTAGGTAGAACTTCTTGTAATGCTCTCGGACCTCCAGTGGAAGTACCAATCAAAACCATCTTTTTTTTGTTTTTGTTCCATGAATACTTAATTGGTTGTATTTCTCTTTCCTCTTGCTTGTTTGAAGGTAGTAATGCACGTGTTTTTATTTTCGTAATAGGAATGGTTGCTGCATGCTCTACCTTTTCAACCAATTCATCTTTAATCTTATGTAAGTCTAGTGAAATGGTACCGCTTGGTTTAGCTACAAAATCTACTGCTCCATATTCCATAGCAAGCAATGTACTTTCTGTTCCCCGTTGAGTATTGCTAGACAGCATGATAACTGCAACAGGAGTTTCAGACATGATTTGCTTTAAAGCCTCTAGTCCATTCATTTCTGGCATCTCAACGTCCATAGTAACTACATCTGGTCGAAGTGATTTAATCTTTCGAATGGCATCGGCTCCATTGCGCGCGATACCGACTACCTCGATTAGGGTACTTTCCTTAAAAAAATCTCCTATCAATTTGCGCATGAAGGCTGAATCATCTACTATAAGTAATTTTTTTTTAGGAATCATGCCAAATCTTTAAGGCCTCCCTTTAAAGATACTCTTTAGTCTATCGATAAATTTACTAGGTTTTGAGGGTATCTCCTCTATTTGTACTTCTGTAAATTTGTTTACTATCTTGTAAAGCTTTTTACTAATTTCTGCCTGTGGATATAAAACAGAAAATGGTTCTTGTTGTTGGACAGCTTTGCGAACATATGGATCTTCTGGCAAGGAACCAAGGACTAATACTTCCTTAGAGAGAAATTTAGACATTGCCAATTTAAGTCTAGCAGTAGTGTCTTTTCCCTCCTCCTCTGAAAACGCTCGATTACACAAAAGAAAAAAGTTCTTTTCAGGATCCTTATAATGTATATATTTCATCATAGAATAAGCATCTGTAATCGAAGTAGGCTCAGCAGTTGAAATAACGATAATATCATCCACTGCAACAATTAAATCTAATGCCTGTGAAGTTGCTCCGGCTCCCATATCAAACACGATAAAATCGAAGGATTTTTGAAGATATTCAAAGGCTTCAATCAGTCGTTGAAACATAGTATCGGTCCATTCCATAACACCATTTAATCCAGATCCTCCTGAGATATATTGAAGTCCGCATGGCCCTTCATACATGACACTCTCCAATAATTTTTCTCCAAGTAAATAATCCTTTAAATTAGTAGGAACAGTTTTACCTAGTAAAATATGGATGTTACCCATACCGATATCCATATCTATTAGTACTACTTTTTTCCCTTGGGCACTAAGCATTGTTGTAAAGTTGGTTGAAAAATTACTTTTACCTACTCCCCCTTTACCGCTTACAACAGCTATAGAGCGACCTAATTTACTGTGGCTTCGAAGCATCTTCATTCTTAATTCCTCAGCTTGATCTCTCATAGTGAATCCCCTTTAATAATAAATCGAGTAATTCTTCTAGACTAGCTTCAACGATATCTTCAGGTACTTCTTGACCATCTGTGTAGTACGCAAGTCCCTTGTTATATTTAACCATTAAATTAATAATGGAGCCAATAGAATTTGTTTCATCTATTTTAGTAAAAATTAATTTTTCAATAGGAAAATCTACAAATTGTTCTATAATTACACTCATGTCTGTTTCTTTTGAGGTTGAAGAGAGAACAAGATACGTTTCTGTATTACTCTTAAAATCTATCAGCTTTTGTAAATCCTCAACGAATTTCATTTCCTTGTAATTCCGACCAGCGGTGTCTATAAATACAAGGTCCAATGATTCAAACTTCTCAACAGCTTGCTGAAAATCTTTAGGACTGTAAACTATTTCAATGGGTGCCTGAAGAAGACCAGCGTAAGTCTTCAACTGTTCAATAGCAGCAATCCGATAAGTGTCAGTTGTGATGAATCCAACCTTTTTCTTTTTCTCTAATACAGCACGAGCAGCCATTTTTGCTATAGTCGTTGTTTTACCGACCCCAGTTGGACCTAACACATTGATGAATTTTCTTTCATAGGAAATACCTCCAAAAGGGAGATCCTTAAGCAAGTTATAAATATAGTCTTTTGTAAGCTCAATCTGTTCCTCTATATTTATAGAATCTCTATTTATTTCATGCACAAAAAGCTCATCACTCATGCTAGTGATAAGCTCCTCTGCCAATTCCTGCTGCTTAAGATGATTTATAAGTATTTGAAATTCTTCCGGGTATTGCTGCTCTAGCTGCGGACGTTGGATAGATTTCACCATTTTCTTTAAGTCTTCTAGTTCTTTTTTTATCTCTGACGCATGGTTAACGTCGGGCTCTTGCTTAAAGACGGGATAATCAGGTGTATGAACTGGAGGTTCAATTGTGTCTATGCCAGCTAATACTTCAATAGACTTCTTTTTGAACATTCCAATGAAGCCCTTTGAATATACTACTTTAGAGCTTAAGATTACCGCTTCCTCACCCAATTCATTTCGAATAGCCTTCATCGCTTCTGGCATTGTAGCTGCTACATATTTTTTCATCTTCACTCCACATTCACCACCCCGACGCTTTGTACCTCAATTGATGATTCTAACTCGTTATAGGAAAGAATCGGTATTTGAGGGAAATATCTCTCTGTCATTTGTCTTAAATACATTCTTACTGCTGGAGAGCAGAGTATAATTGGTGACTGCTCCATCAGTGAAGCACGTTCAATTTCTCTAGCCATAGATTCTAAAATAGCCTGTGAGTCATTCGGATCGATGGAAAGGTAATTCCCATGCTCCGTTTGTTGAATACAATCCGCGACAATTTTTTCAACTCTACCAGATACTGTTAAAACTTTCAGCACATTACTATTACCAGCATATTGAGAAGTTATTTGCTTCGCTAATGCTTGTCTCGTATATTCAGTTAATATATCGACATCAGATGTCATTTTTGAATAATCAGCTAGTGTTTCAAAAATAATAGGTAAGTTTCTTATCGACACATGCTCTCTTAGCAGGTTACCTAAAACCTTTTGAATCTCTCCTATAGTCATCGGAGTTGGAGTTAATTCATCCACTAATATAGGTGAAGTCTCGCGAATATGATCGATTAATTGCTTAGTTTCCTGTCTACCTAATAATTCATGTGCATGATTTCGAATAATTTCCGTCATATGCGTTGATACTACGCTTGGTGGGTCAACCACTGTATAGCCCATTATCTCTGCTTCCTCTTTGACAGCCTCTGTTATCCATTTAGCTGGAAGACCGAAAGATGGTTCTACTGTGTCTATTCCATCGATTGTATCGTCATCACCAGGGCTCATCGCCAAATAATGATCGAGCAATAGTTCTCCTCGAGCCATCTCGTTCCCTTTAATCTTTATACGGTACTCATTTGGCTGAAGCTGGATATTGTCTCGTATCCGTACAACCGGTATAACTATTCCAAGCTCTAATGCTAGCTGTCTTCTTATCATAACTACTCGATCAAGTAAATCTCCGCCCTGTGCAGTATCCACAAGTGGTATCAACCCATAGCCGAACTCAAATTCTATTGGGTCTACGTTTAATAGATTAATAACATTCTCTGGACTTTTCATATTATCTGTGGCTGCTTCCTCTTGAAATTCCTCTAGCTCTTCTGGGTCTTCTTTTTCTGCCTTACTCATCATATAAGCGCCAATGACAAGTATAAGAGAAATAGGTAAAGTTAAAAGAAGTCCAATAGGGGTTACTATCCCTAGAAGTGCAATTGTCCCCGCAGCTACATAAAGAAGCTTAGGCTGATTCAATAGCTGTCCAGTAATATCTCCGCCCAAATTTCCTTTTGACGCAGCTCTTGTAACAACTATACCCGTCGCGGTAGAGATTAAAAGCGCTGGAATTTGTGACACAAGTCCGTCCCCTACAGTCAATGTAGAGAATAATACCGCTGCTTCTCCAAAAGGCAAACCAAACTGAACGACTCCAATGATGACACCAAATAGAAGATTGATAATTACGATAATAATACCCGCAATAGCATCACCTTTTACGAATTTCGTAGCACCGTCCATTGCACCGTAAAAATCTGCTTCTCCGCTGACTTTTTCACGTCGTTCTCTTGCTTCTTTTTCAGAAATCATCCCAGCATTAAGATCCGCATCAATACTCATCTGTTTACCAGGCATAGCATCTAATGTAAAGCGCGCAGCAACCTCTGATACACGCTCAGCACCTTTTGTTATTACAATGAATTGAATAATTACTAAAATAGCAAAAACGACTAGACCAACTAACATATTCCCCCCGGTTACAAAAGTACCAAAGGTTTCAACTACCTTCCCTGCATCTCCCTCGGACAAAATCGCACGTGTCGTTGAGACATTAAGTGCAAGCCTAAACAAAGTTACTAGTAATAACAGTGTAGGAAAGACGGAAAATTGTAGCGCCTCCTGCATATTCATTGCGGTCATTAAAATTAATAAAGCTATAGTAATATTAACGATTATTAAAAAACTCAATAACCAATGAGGAAGAGGTATCACGAGCATAGCCACAATAGAAATTACTGCTGCTAATACGGATATATCGCGAACTTGCATATACTTCCACCTCAATCTTTAAATTTTTTGTTTAATGCGATATACATAAGCTAGAACCTCTGCAACAGCCTTAAAGAATTCATCAGGAATTCTTTGACCAATTTCTACTTGATCATACATTGCTCTAGCAAGTGGCCGGTTTTCAACCATGACTACATTATTTTCTTTAGCAATCAATTTAATCTTCTGAGCAACAAAGTCTGCTCCCTTAGCTATTACTACTGGCGCATCCATAGAGGAATCATCATACTTTAAAGCAATTGCAAAATGGGTAGGGTTCGTAATAACAACATCTGCTGTTGGAATTTCCTGCATCATTCTCCGCATGGCCATTTCTCTTTGACGCTGACGAATTCGGGATTTAATGATAGGATCTCCCTCTGTGTTCTTATGCTCGTCTTTTATATCCTGCTTAGACATCTTCAAATTTTTCTCATAATCAAAGCGTTGATAGAAGAAATCTAAGATCGATATAAACAACAATACAAAGGAAGCTGCTATTCCCATCATTCCTGTAAGCCATCCGATGGTAGATAAGGTATCCCAAGCAGTTTTAAAAGAAAGAGAAAGCACTTGCTCCAGATTCATCCATATAATAAGAGTCGTAACCGATCCAATAAAAGAAATTTTAAGAATGGACTTTAATAGTTCAATTATTGCCTTCATAGAGAAGATTCGTTTTAACCCTTTTATAGGGTCTATTTTTTTTAAGTCAAACTTTAAGGGCTCAGTCGTAAAGAGCAACCCAAACTGAAAAAAATTAGCTGCAATAGCTGCAACCACAGCTACCAGCATGATAGGTAACAAGATAAAAGCCATTTCCATCAGCATATCTTTATAAATTTCTAAGGCTATTTCTATAGTTACTGTATCCATCAGCATATATTTAGTAAAAGTAACATTAAAAAATGTAAATATTTCATTGCGTAAAAAGCCCGCAAAGAAAAACATGAAGAGGAATACTGCAAGCAACACAATGGCGCTTGTAACATCCTGGCTCTTTAACACTTGTCCTTTTTTTCTAGAATCCTGCCGTTTTTTAGGAGTAGCTTTTTCTGTTTTTTCTCCTGCGAAATACTGTAAATCCAATCGGAGCATCAACATATTAGCCACCACCTAAAATAATCATTAAATCTCGCATACTTATAATCATGATTTCAAACATTTTCTGCATAACTGCTAGTAAAACTCCCATCATAACTAACAAAACAATAAATGTAACTCCTATTTTAATAGGGAAACCCACTACAAATATATTCAGTTGAGGAACTGTACGAGCAGTTATCCCTAATGCTATATCAACCAAAAACAAAGTTGCTACTATAGGAATGGACATCTGGAAGGCAACTGCAAACACTCCTGCAAATGTCTTCATGATGAACTCCACATAGTTTTCTTGCCCAAATGCTAGCGATGAAGTTTCCATAGGAATAAATTGATAGCTATAAAAAATTCCATCTAATAGTAAATGATGCCCATTTAATGCTAGTAATAGAAGAAGAGCAATAATGTTTAGAAATTGACCGATTAGAGGACTTTGAGCTCCCGTTTGGGGGTCTATAACATTCGCTATCGCAAATCCCATTTGGAAATCGATAAATCCACCAGCAATTTGTATGGCAGAAAGAATTATGTAAGCAAGTAACCCTATAAATAACCCAACCATAACTTCCTTTATAATTAGTAATATGTACTCTCCATTTATTTCAAATGGTGTAACATCCAACGTATAATACATCATCCATGAAAGAACAATTGCAAAGCCTATCCGATGCGTGGCTGGAATAGTACGATGTGAAAAAAAAGGTAAAGTAACAAAAAACGCAGAAACTCTTGCAATGATCAATAATAATATAGTTAGGCTTGGTATTATTTCTTCCATTGAACTAACCAATATATCTCACTAAATTTTCAAAAATATCTGCTGCATAGGAGGTTACTTGTGACAGCATCCATGGCCCAAAAAAGACAATAGCCACTAATACTGCAATAATTTTAGGAACAAATGCAAGAGTTTGTTCCTGAATCTGTGTGGTAGCCTGAAAGATAGACACCGCAAGACCAGTTATTAAAGCAACCAACAAAAGAGGACCTGATGCAAGAAGAATGACCCAAATGGCTCTTTCTGCAATTGATATTACCATTTCATTACTCAATACAATCAGCTCCTAAAAACTTTGTAAGATGGATTTCATGACTAAATACCATCCATCTACTAACACAAATAGTAAAATCTTAAATGGTAATGAAATCATTACCGGAGGTAACATCATCATCCCCATAGACATCAATACACTAGCGACAATCATGTCAATCACTAGGAAAGGGATAAAAATCATAAAGCCTATTTGAAAGGCTGTCTTAATCTCACTTAAAGCAAAAGCTGGAACCATCACCGTTAATGGAATATCATCAATCGTTTCAGGTCTTTCTGCCTCGGTATATCTTAAGAATAACTCTAAATCCTTTTGCCTTGTATGCTCACTCATAAACTCTTTAAAAGGTCCACTAGCATTTTCGTATGCCTCTTCCAAAGTTATCTCTTCGTCAAATAGAGGAGTTAAGGCTGTTTCATTCACTTCCTGGAGCGTTGGCGCCATGATAAAAAACGTCAGGAAAAGTGCCAATCCAACTAATACTTGGTTTGGTGGCATTTGCTGTGTTGCTAGAGCAGTACGAACAAAAGACAAAATTATAATGATTCTTGCAAAAGATGTCATTAATATTAATATACTCGGCGCCAAAGACAAGACCGTAAGTAATAGCATTAATTTGATAGAAGTGGAGACATTTGACGGATCGCTGTCCGAGAAAAATTGGACGAAATCATTCATTGTTTTTGCGCTCCTTTGTCTTCCAATCCTTTAATACTTCACTACGGTCTCTTTTAATATCTTCTAATTTCTTTTGGAACGTTTCATTGAATGAAGGATTTTCATTATTTTTAGTAGAACTATTCTTGTTTTTAATCACTTTGTTCATTAATTCCATTACATGAGGTAGTGTTGGCCCACTACCAAGCTTATCTTCATATATCTTAGTTAACTCTTCTATTTCTTGAGGATCAGTGATTTCTTTTAATAAGTTAATATTTTCTCCAATTCCAACTAAATAGAGTGAGTTGCCCACTTGCATTAATTGAATTGATTTTCCCTGCCCCATTCCAACTCCTCCAAGATTATGGATGAGTTGGTTATGTTGGAAGCTTCTATTTCTTTTATTGAGGAAACGTAATAGTCCATAAAGTAATGCAATCACAAATAACAAAGCGAATATCATTTTGATGTAATCCCAAGCTGTAATAGATACTCCACTTGACTTCGAATCTTGCGAAGTATTTTCTTCAGGTACTAACGCAGTATCTTCCTCCATATTTTCTTCTGACTTTTTAGTTGCATCGGATTCGTTATTTACACGTTCCAGATGTTCTTTGATGCTTTCATTTGAATCTACAGAAGCTTCTGCTCCCATTGGAAAAGGTAAAACTAATAAAAACAATGCGGTACAAATACTGAGGTAAAGCTTCCACATCATTAATTACCCTATCGCTTTTGAGATTGCTTCAATTACTCGATCTGCTTGGAATGGTTTAACGATAAAATCCTTTGCTCCAGCTTGAATGGCATCAATAACCATTGCTTGTTGCCCCATTGCTGAACACATGATAATTGTTGCGCTAGGATCTTTTTCTTTAATCTTCTTCAATGCAGCAATACCGTCCATTTCTGGCATAGTGATATCCATTGTCACTAAATCTGGTTTAAGTTCAGCGTATTTTTCAACTGCTTGTGCCCCGTCAGCCGCCTCACCTACTACTTCAAAACCATTTTTAGATAAAATATCCTTAATCATCATGCGCATAAATGCAGCATCGTCCACTATTAAAATTCTTTTCGACATAATATGTCTCCTCCAGTACTTATCGTAAATTATTAATTCGTTCTGCTTGGCTTAGAATATCTGTAATACGAACACCAAAGTTCTCATCAATTACTACTACCTCGCCTTTTGCAATATGACGATTATTGACAAGAATATCTACAGGCTCTCCTGCCAATTTGTCCAGTTCTATGATTGAACCACTAGTAAGTTCCAGAATTTCCTTTACCGTTCTTCTAGTACGTCCTAATTCTACTGTTACTTGAAGCGGTATATCAAGAAGTAAATTTAAATTTCTTGACTCGTTAGGAGTTAGGTTTGATGCTTCAAAGCTTGCAAATTGCGCTTGTTGCACTTCTACCGGACGTGTATTACTTTGTCTAGATTGTTGAGGTTGCTGTGGAGCAACGGGCTGTTGAATCTGTGGTGCCTCATAATAATCTGGTTCCGGTGCAGATACGTGATTGTTATTAACTCTTTCTTCGTACACAGTGGCCGCAGCTTCTGGTTCTGCTTCTTCCTCTCCCAACAATGATTTGACAAGATTCAAACCAAATTCTAGTGGGATTAGCTGCATAATATTGGAGTCTATTAAACTTCCTACACGTAATCTAAATGACACTTTAATTAGTAAGTCATCATTAGGAATTGCTTCTTCGCCTTCACCTTCTAATAAATTTAGAATGTCTATGGAAGGTGGGGAGATGTCCACTTTTTTATTGAATACAGTTGACATAGAAGTAGCAGCCGAACCCATCATTTGGTTCATTGCTTCTTGAACTGCACTTAATTGAATTTCACTTAGTTGAGGACTAGGATCTATTCCATCTCCACCTAACATTAAATCTGCAATTATTGCTGCATCTGATTGCTTAATGACTAATAGATTCATACCTATTAATCCAGCAGTATATTGAACTTGTACAGCAACATACGGATGTGGAAACTCCTCTACTAATTTACTTCTATTAATCATGCTTATATTTGGAGTTGTAATATCCACTTTTTGACCCAATAGCGAAGATAAAGCAGTCGCTGAGCTTCCAAAGGATATATTACCAATTTCTCCTAAAGTATCTATTGCGAAAGAATCTAAATAGTCTTCTACATTTGTTGTATTTGTTTCTGCATCATTTTCCTTTACATTGTCAACCGTTCCACGTAGGAGGGCTTCAATTTCTTCTTGGGAGAGCATATCATCACTCATCATCATCCTCTCCTCCTTTCAAAGTTTCAATAATTTGTACTGCCATATGTTTCTTTAGTTTTCCTGGTTGCGCTCTAAATTTTGGTATGTCTCCTACTTTTATTGTAAGAGCGTCCTCAATTTTAGCGTTTAGCTGTACAACATCCCCAAGCTGTAAATATAATAAATCTTCAATCGATATATCAGTGGAACCAAGCTCAGCTACGACTGGTATTTCGGCAGATTTAACTCGTTTTTTCAATACAGCCAATTGCTCTGGGGATACCTCTTTCTTATTAGTCTGCATCCAGTAACGTACAGAAAGGTTTGGCACAATCGGCTCTAATACTACATGAGGGATACAAATATTTATCATTCCGCTAGTTTCACCAATAACAGTATTAAAGGATATGACAACCACTGTTTCATTTGGCGAAATCATTTGAAGAAATTGAGGATTTACCTCTAACTCCGTCAATATAGGATCGATATCTGCTATATTAACCCAGGCTTCTCTCAGGTTATCAAAGGAACGTTCGAATAAATTAGTCATTATTTTCGTTTCAATCTCTGTTAAATTATCTACCTTTGTATGCGCCTGTCCCTTCCCACCCATCAACAAATCTAGCATAGAATAGGCGATGTTTGGGTTAATCTCCATTAGAATATTTCCTTCCAATGGTGGTACCTCAAAAACATTTATAAGAGTCATATGTGGTACAGAACGTATAAACTCTTCAAAAGGGATTTGGTCAACCGATACTACAGATATTTGGACATATGTTCTTAACTGGGCAGAAAAAAATGTGGTTAAAAGACGAGCAAAATTTTCATGTATACGAGTAAGACTGCGTATTTGATCTTTCGAGAAACGCAGAGCTCTTTTAAAATCGTAGGAACGAATTTTTTTTGATTCTTGTTCGCTCTTCATTTCATCTGCTGTCATTTCACCGGTTGAAAGGGCACTTAACAATGCATCTATTTCTGATTGAGATAATATATCTCCTGCCAATCTGCCCACCTCCATTCAAAAAAGTACTTTACTGAATAATATAGGAAGTAATATATACTTGCTGTACTTCCCCATCATCCATTAATTCGTTTATTTTAGTTTTTAAAGACGATTCCAATGTTAACTTTCCTTGCTTACCTTCTAAATCCTCTGGCGTCATTTCTGAAAGCTCAGTGATTAGAATATTTTTCACTTGAAAATCACGTTTTGTAAGCTCCTCAGCTGCCTCAGTACTATCCGTTTGTACCTTCATAGAAATTCGGATAAATTTGTCGCCAGCTAAATTGGTTGTGATTTCCTGAATGTCTACAGAGGATTCGACAATTTCATCTATTGTAGGCTCTTTGCTTTCATCCCCGTTATTCAATTGTAAAAATACAATAAGTGCAACTACACCTACTAAAGTAAGTGAAACTAAAATTATTAACATAATAGTCAATACCTTGCTGTTACTCTTCATCCTGTTCACCTCTTAAATAAGGATTCGATAAAATATGTATTTCCTTGTAAAACTGAGCGATTTTATAATACACATCTTCTCGAGATTCTAACGCCACATATTTATGACCATTCGTTAGCGTTATCGTAGTATCCGGAAAAGATTCAACCGTCTCTATGTATAATGCATTTAACGAAAACTCTTTACCGTTTAAACGAGTCAAACTAATCATTTATTAAGGGCCGGACCGTTCAAGGAACGGCCCAACCCTCCCTTACATTGAAACTATCAGATTATCGTTTTAAGTTAACTAATTCTTCTAGAATTTGATCTGAAGTTGTAATAATACGAGTATTTGCTTGGAATCCACGTTGTGCCACGATCATATCTGTGAACTCTTCAGATAAGTCAACATTGGACATTTCTAGGAAGCCAGAGTTTACAGTACCCATACCTGATTGTGTAGCAGTTTGAAGAATTGGCTCTCCAGAATTGGAAGTGTCTTTAAAATAGTTTGCTCCTACTTTCTCTAGGCCTCCCGCATTTGGAAATTTTGCAAGAACAAGTTGACCTGCCCAACGCAACGTACCTTCCTTGTCAACAAATGTTACTGTTCCATCTTGACCGATATTCATACTTTGTGCATCTGTTGGTATCTTTATTGGTCGATACTCCCCACCTACAGTCAGTGGTGTATCAGGTAAATAACTACCACCAGTATTAAGGTTGCCAGAAGCTTCCCAGTTTCTTTCAACACTAGATGCATCTGGATATGACAAACTTATAACTGCAGCATTTGCAGCAGTTAGAGCTTCTGCCGCAGTTGTTGCCGCTGCTTTTTTATCAAAAGCATCTTTTGCAAGTGTACTATTAGGATTTGTATGGTCCATAGCTTCCTTTAAAGCTAGTTCTGCATCGACCACTGCCTTTTCTAGATCCGAGTGATCTGCAGTTGGATCAGCTACCTTGGCATCTGCAAGTGCAGTTTTTGCATCTGTTATATTCTGGTTCAGTGTCTTCAATTCAGCAGCTAATGCTTCTGCTGCTTCCTTCGCAGCATCTGCTGCTTCCTTCGCGGGTTCTATTAAATCACTTGCAGCTGTTTGAGCTTCTGCTAGTAATTCAGGATTAACTTTAGTAACGCCGCCAACTAAAAATTTACCATCACTATTTACTAAATAACCTTCATTGTCCATATAGAAATTACCTGCTCGAGTATATAAAGGATTAACAAATCCACCTCGATTAGCATTAGTTGAGTCCGCTACTTGAAAGAATCCATCTCCAGAAATAGCAAGGTCTAATGTATTTCCAGTAGATTGCATTGAACCTCCTGAGTGAATTGTATCAATTGCAGATAATTGAGATCCTAAGCCTACTTGTTTTGGGTTTACTCCCCCACGTGTCCCTGTAGCTGCAGAAGCACCAGCGGTAGTTTGTGAGATTAAGTCTTTGAAGATGGTACGACCTTTTTTAAAACCGTAAGTATTTACGTTTGAGATATTGTTACCTATTACATCTAATTTTGTTTGAAAGTTTTTAAGTCCTGAGATACCTGAGTACATTGAACGAATCATTGATTAATTTCTCCCTTCGATTTGTGTGCTAGCTTCAATCAGTCCACTGCACATAGCATCCTATAAAGGTCCTGCTATCCTAGCACAATTGTGCCGTCAATATTAGTAAACAATTGGTTTTTCGCTTCCGTGCGATCCATGGCAGTTATAACCGTTGCATTTTTTGCACTTACGATTAGAGCTGCTTGATCCATCAATACTAATGAGTCATTGACACCCTTTGAGCGCGCTTCTGTTACTTTATCACTTACAAGCTGCCACTGCGCATCTGATATATGAATATTTCTTTCTATTAATCGCTGATTAGCATGTTTGCTTACCTTTAATTCCGTTTTAACCGTGGCTTCATGTAAATGCTGTAAAAACGCTTGCTTCGACGATGTGACTTGTTTAGATGTAATTGGTTGACGGATTCCTGGCTGCAGCGTGACGCGGTTAATAGTAACTTGGTCCATTGCATGTCTCCGTTCTATTTATTATTGAATAGAATTTATTTTTTCTGCTGTAATCGTCTTACCTCCATCAAGATTAAAAACAATTACTCCTTCTTTTTTAGATACTGATTGAACAACACCTGTAGCTTCCGCAGAATCAGCAGTGTAGCTAACAGTTTTTCCAATCATCATACTCGCTTCTACTAAGCTATTAGAGTTTGCATTGTTTGATAGTACTTCAGATATATTACCAGGTGTGATTTTCTTTCCGTCCGAAAGCGTAAATTCAACACTCCCATTCACGAATTTTACTCCTGTGATTAAACCTGTACCTTCAGTTGTGATCGGTTTACCAGCTTCATCTAGCTTATCTGTCAGCTCATGCCATTTCACTTGTTTACCAGCGAAATTGCTATATTCAATCATTTGAGTTTGCTCTTGTGCCTCTGCATACTTCTCAAATGCCTTAGTAAGGTTTGTCATTTGCTCTAAGGAGGAAAATTGAGCCATTTGGGCAATGAATTCATTGTCCTTCATCGGATTTGTAGGATCCTGATTTTGAAGCTGAGCCATTAATATTTTTAAAAATTCATCTTTACCAAGTGTACTATTTCCCGTAGTTTTAGTAGTTTTCTTTGAAGATAAATACATATTACTCGTAATTGGTGATAAGTCGGCCATAGTTATACCTCAATTTCATTTAAAAATTCTTGGAACGTAGTTTGAGTATCCTGATTCTCTGGATTAGAATCTTGTTGCTCCTGCTCTTGTTGCTGCTTAAAGGAAGAGTCTTGGAAGCTTTCATTTCTTTGTTGCTTAGCAGTGTCCTGCAACGCTTGAGTAATCTCAAGTTTTTCAACCTGGATGTTCTGATTTGCCAATCCTTGTCTTAGTTGGCCGGAATGGGTATCTAGCATTTCTTTCCCTAAAGCAGTTGAGGCTAACATTTTTGCAGTAAGGATTCCATCCTTTTGGATCAACTCGATACGAATCGTCCCAAGCTGTTCTGGATATAGTTTAATAACTAATCTATTAGCTCCCCCAGCTTGTCCAAATTGTACTCGGTTCATAACCTTTTGAAGCTCTTTCAAAAACTCCTCTGATTGAGCAGGTTTTTCTGTAGGAAGAGTCATTGTTACAGTTTCTACCTTTGTTTGTACAGTAGTCGTTTGACCTTGAACCAAAGAAGTTATCTCTTTACTTTCCGTCACTACTTCTGTATTCGCTCCTTTTACAACAGTTTGATTCATCACCATTTGCTGTAAAAAGGCTTTAGGAATAGGAATTGTACTCTTTCCTTGATTAAGAGAGACATTCATTAAGTTTTCCTTTAATGTTTCTAACGTTTGCTTTAAATCAAACAGCGTAGATTCTTGCTTAAAAGTTAAATCACTTTTGTTACCGATAAGTTGAGCAATTTTTAAAAGCTCCACTGCTTGTTTTGCTTCAACAGGGCTTACGACTGATTGCTTAGCCTCAACTTGGTTTGCCATTACCGAGTTTGCCCCCGCTTGTCCATTCAAAGATAAAAGAATAGATTCAACAAGCTTATTAGGTTGTTCCGATACGACAGCGAGAATATCCCATATGTCCTGTTTTTGATCTTCCAGCTCGGACAAATTATCAGTTTCGCCTAGAAGCTTATTTAACAATTGTTTTAGTGAACTTGAATCTACTGTTAAATCATTAGCTTGTAGCAACTCCTGTGCTTCTTCAATAGATTGCACATCTAGAAGGGAAAGTAAATCTTGAATAAAATCTAGCTCTTTATCTGCACCATTCGATACATTTGGCAGTTGCAAAGTTTGGCTAGAAAGAATTTGCCCAAATACATTACCAAAAGCCTGTCCGTTACCTGCTTGTAACTGTGGTTTGGATTGTTCTGCTACTGAATTTCCCATATTAACCATCGCCGCTATGTTCATTTTTTCACCTCCCTTCAAATACAATAAGCATACTCTATTGTTTGGTCATTAACTCGGTGTATTTTGCTGCATCCTGAGGGGACATTTTTTCGTAAATTTTTGCAACTGTATCTGGTTTTAAGCTTGCTAAGATTCTCAATGCCTCAGCATCACTCATATTCGTAATAACAGGTGCTGCTGTCTTCGCTGACATTTTTTCAAAAGTAGAAACTACTTCTGCATAATCTCTTTTAGATTGTTCGTTTTGTCTCTTTAATTCCTCAATTTGCTGTAATAGACTCTCCTGTTCCAATAACAATGATTCTTGAGATTTCTCTGAACCATCTACTTCGGCTTGGAGTTTATCGATTTGGACTTCCTTTTGCTGGATCTCTGCTTGAAGAGAAACAACTCTCTCCTCTAAACGATTCGTTTTCTTGTTTTCACCTATGGACTCTTCCTGACCAAGAGAAGTAAGTTCTTTAGCTTTTTCAAAAACATTTATATGTGTTATCTGAGCAAAAGTTAGAAGGAGAGCCAAAGCAAAGAGAAGCGGTATGATAAACAAATATAGTATTTTCTTGCCTAAGCCCGCTTTCTTCGGCTCGTTGTCCATCGTTTGTACGCTTTTCTTTTTGTTATTCGGTTTAGCCATGCCTTTACTCACCTAATCTCTTTGTTTTGAAACTTTAAGGAAGATATCTCATCTAATACAATTGACTCTAATCGAAACTGTTCTTGTTGAAAGCTTTCAAAATCTTTTTCTTTCATTTTTTCAAACTTACGAACTTCTAAGCTTTTTTCTAATAACTTTTCTTCATACCAATTCATCTTTGCTCTAGCTTGAACTACTTCCTTCTGCACTACTTCAATTCTTTTTTGTAAGCCTTCCAAAAAGTTGGAGTAATGATGTATTCCATCTATACTTAAACCATTTACTAAAAGATTATTTTGTGCATCTAATGTATTTTCTCTTTTTTTCAAAAGATTATATAGCTCAGTAGCAACCTCTTCAAAAGAATTCACCGATTCCTTATATGCTATTTCTGTCTCTGACTTTTCTTGTTCTCGAACCGTAAGTACTTTAGCAAATTTATATTGATATGCAACCATCTTAAGCTCCACCACCTGATAATGTCACTAATTCATTCACGCTATTTTCCAAAGAAACCTTATCAAGATATCCTTGCTTTAAAAAGGAGGTTATTAAAGGTTCAAATTGAATCGCCTCATCGATTTCTCGAGAGGTTCCACGTTTATATGCACCGATATTGATCAAATCCTCTGATTTATTGTAAGTAAAGTAGAGCTCCCTAAGTCTTTCTGCTGCTTTTACATGGTCTTCATCTGAAATATGGTTCATTAGGCGACTAATACTTTTCAACACATTGATGGCAGGAAATTGCCCTTTATTAGCAAGAGATCTATCCAGAACAATATGCCCATCTAATATCCCTCGTACAGTATCTGCTATCGGCTCATTCATATCATCACCATCTACTAAAACTGTATAGAAAGCAGTAATAGTTCCTCGTTCATTTGTACCTGTTCTCTCCAACAACTTGGGAAGAATAGAGAAAACAGAAGGTGTATACCCCCTTGTTGCTGGTGGCTCACCTACCGCTAGTCCAATTTCACGTTGAGCCATTGCCACACGGGTAACAGAATCCATCATCAGCATGACATTTAAGCCCTTATCACGGAAATATTCTGCAATAGCAGTCGCAGTAAAAGCTCCCTTTATACGCATAAGTGCTGGTTGATCAGATGTAGCTGCAACAACTATAGATTTTTCCAGTCCCTCTTTGCCTAGATCTCGTTCGATAAACTCTCGAACCTCTCTTCCACGTTCTCCAATTAGTGCTATAACGTTTAAATCAGCGTTAGTATTCCTTGCTATCATTCCCAACAAGGTACTTTTACCTACACCCGAACCAGCAAATATACCAACCCTTTGTCCCTTTCCGACTGTAAGCATACCATCAATCGCCTTCACACCCACCTCAATTTGCTCATGGATAGGTGGTCTCGTTAATGGATTTGGCGGATCTTGTTCGGTACCAACCGTGCTTAACCCTTTAGGTAATACTGTTCCATCTATCGGGTTTCCCATAGAATCTAGTACTTTACCTATCAGCTCTGGCCCTACTTTTATCTCTAAAGGACTATTAGTTCCTTCCACTAAGCAACCTGTTGAAATTTCGCGAATGTTTGTATAAGGCATTAAAATAACTATTTCCTCTTTAAAACCGACTACCTCAGCAAGTATTACTGACGGTCCATTTTTAACGGAATTAATATGAATTTTACATACATCACCAATGGAGCTCTCGGGGCCTTGGGATTCAATCATTAATCCAACAACACGATTTACGCGACCATACTTTTTAAAGGTGGATACGTTTGGTATGTGTTGAATTAAATCGATTGCCTTCATTTACTTTCACTCCATACTTTCAAGAATATCGACTAGCTTACGTCTTAATTCTTTTACTTGTTCATCAATACTTACAACAATCCGACCATGGTTTGTCTCAATATAGCAATCGGTATCATTCATTTCCTCATCAACAAAAATCATAAAAGGTACGTCTACCGGAAAAATAGATGCAAGCTCTTCTCGATTCTCAGAGACTAGTGAAAAGTATACTGGAGAAACATATATTTTAATTTCTTTCATTTCTCTAGCTTCTTTTAATCCTCTTCTAACAATAGATAAAAACAACTCGTGTTCATCTTCTAACTTAACACCCAAAATACGTTCCGCATTTCGAATACTTAACTCAAGAATCACCTGTTCTTGTTGCTGTAAGTAAGCAGCGGCATTCATATACGCTGTTTGCATTGCTTCATTGGCTACGGCTAGCTTATTTTGCATGTCAGCCATAGCCTTTAATCTTCCCTCTTCTAGTCCCTGCGCAAAACCCTCATCATAAGCACTTTTTTGATAACTAAGCTTTTGCTCGTTCCACTCATTTAACTCGTTTTGAATAATGTTCCTTGTTTGTTCTATTTCTTGTTGAAGTTCTTGTTGTTTTTTAGCTATTTCCTGATCTACTTCCTCTAACATTCTGTTTCGATCAGCAGAAAAATTTTCATGTACAACTGACTCTTCTGTTGTATCCTCTTCCATATAAAGATTTTTTATGTGAATGGGACGAATTTTTTCAGAGTTCTCATTTATTTGTACGTTTCGGAAAATTCTAGACAATAATGTCATCTCCTCCACCACGGGCAATAATGATTTCACCAGCGTCTTCTAAGCGTCTGATTACTGACACAATTCTGCTCTGCGCTTCTTCTACGTCGCGTAGTCGAACAGGTCCCATGATTTCCATCTCTTCTTTGAATGTCTCCGCCATGCGTGTAGACATATTGCGGAAGATTATATCTTTAACTTCCTCACTCGACACCTTCATGGACAGAATAAGATCCTCGTTTTCACAATCACGAATAACTCGTTGTATAGAACGATTGTCCAAAGTAACAATATCTTCGAATACGAACATTCTCTTTTTAATCTCTTCTGCAAGCTCTGGATCTTGAATTTCAAGTGCATCCAAAATCGTTTTCTCTGTAGTACGGTCTACTCCATTAAGGACTTCTACTACCGCATCTACTCCACCGGTTTCTGTATAATCTTGTGTAACTGTGGATGAAAGCTTACGTTCTAACACGGCTTCAATTTCACTTATCACTTCAGGAGAAGTGGAGTCCATCGTAGCAATTCTTCTTGCTATATCCGCTTGTACCTCCTGTGGCAGGGACGATAATATAATCCCTGCTTGCTGCGGTTCAAGATACGATAAAATAAGGGCAATAGTTTGCGGATGCTCATTTTGAATGAAATTAAACAATTGGGTTGGCTCTGCTCTTCTTGCAAAATCGAAAGGGCGAACCTGGAGTGAAGATGTCAAGCGGTTAATGATAGCTTGTGCATGTTCACTGCCTAGCGCCTTTTCAAGAACAGTTCTAGCGTAACCAATACCACCCTGTGAAATATAATCCTGCGCTAAGGCAATATTGTGAAACTCTTCTATGATGTCTTCTTTTATTTCTGGCTCTACTCTTTTCACTCCAGAGATTTCTAGAGTTAATCTCTCGATTTCTTCTTCATTTAAATGTTTATAAATAGAAGCAGACACTTCCGGTCCTAGAGAAATTAATAAGAGCGCGGCTTTTTGCTTACCAGTTAGTCCTTTTTCTTTTTTGTTCATAGCCGTCCCCCCTTAATCCTCTGCTATCCAAGTACGTAACAATTTAGCAAAGTCTTCAGGCTTATCTTTTGCCATTTTTTCAAGTTGCTTACGTCTTAAAGTAGATTCTGTTTCTTTTTCATTATTAATATCATCAACTTCTGGTATTTCTTTTGCTTCTTCAAGGATAATTAGTTCTTCCTCTTCCTCACTTCGTCTAGATCGTAGCAACGATACTACAAGGAGAATAATAGCTACAAGGAATACTCCAAGAATCACATAAATCCACCAAGGAATTGTTGAAGAAGGGACATCAGCGAGTTCATTTTTCCCTTTAAGCTCTTGAACGGAGACAACAACTTTTTCTTCAATCTGTTCCTCCGTTAGTTCGCCAGCTTCCTTATCAATAGATGTGCGAACAATCGTTGCAAGAATCTGTTCTATATCTCCTTGGACATCTGCTGGTAAAGAAGTAACATCGTCAGCTTGAGGTGGTTCAACCATTACTTGAATACCTATATCTCTTATTTTATATGGGCTCTCGACTATTTCTTTCCTAATACGATTTACTTCATTGTTAATCGTATCTTCTGTTCTCTCATAGTCACCATCTGCTGTAGAACCTTCCACATAATTAGTAAAATTATCAGTAGCGTCTTCTGATTGAGGAGTACCACCCGTTAATGGATTATTACCAGTAAAAGTTTCAGAGATTCGTTGAGCACTAATTTCAATACCTGCCATATTTTCGACATCAACAGGTTCCACTAGATTCTCTTCTCGGTTTTCTTGTTTAAAGTCGATATCTGTAGTTACAGATACAACAACTTTATTGTGCCCCATCAAAGTACCTAGCATTGTTTGTACTTGGCGTTGAAGGTCACGCTCAATGGTTTTCTTTAATGTCATTTGATCTGTAACATTTGTCCCGCCAGAACCGTTTGCCTGCTCCAAATCAAAGTATTCTAGGAATTGATTTCTAATAACGATATCTTCAGTAGATAAATTAGGTATAGATTTAGATACTAAATTATATAAGGACGCTATTTGAGTTTCTGAAAATTGATACCCTGGTTCTGTGTTAAGTACTATAGATGCACTAGCGGATTCATTGCTTTGAGATAAAAATACCCCTTCTTCAGGCAATGTAATCATTACCTTAGCCTCTTTAACCCCTTCTACACTTCCAATCAAATTCGCTAGCTCTGTTTGTGTAGTGGCAAGCTTGAGTACATTAAACTCGTTATCGGTCATCCCAAAACCTGCATTTTGAGAGAAAAAGCTATAATCTATCATTCCCGATTGTGGAAATCCTTCGGCCGCCATTTGAACTAGCAGTGTATCCTTCTGTTCCTTTGGAACTAATATAGAAGTCCCGCCAGCTGCAATTTCATTTGGTATGCCTTTTGAATCTAAATTTTCTTTAATGCGCCCTACTTCCGAAGGGGTCACTTCTGAATATAGAGGAACCATTTCAGTTTTTGTCAGGAAAAAAGTTAGTACAGCTGCAAGAGCTATTACTCCTAAAAGACCGCCTATCATAATTCCTTTTTGGCCTTTAGAACGACTTTTCCAAAAGACTGTTATATCATTTTTTATTTTCTTTATACGTTCATTCATTTTTATCCTCCGGTTATGGTGAATATTTTAGCTCGATATATTAACTTTAACCGAGGACTAAACTTGCATACGCATGATTTCTTGATAAGCCTCCACGACTTTGTTCCGAATTTCTAATGTAGCATTTAAAGCAATACTTGATTTCTGTGAAGCAATCATCACTTCATGAAGTTCTATATTTCCACCATTGATTAGCTTATTTGTTGCAACGTCTGAAGCTTTCTGTGTCTCATTCACCGAGTTAATAGCACTTTGTAGGAAATCTCCAAAGTTTTCTTGTGCCTGCGACGAACTTACCTTATTAGTCGCCATGGGTGCATTTACCTGAGCAACATTAAACATTGATACTGATTCAATAGCCATAAAGAGTTAAACCTTCTTTCCTATTTTCCAATTTCAAGAGCCTTTGAAAGCATTGCTTTATTCGCGTTAAACACAGTGACGTTTGCCTCATAAGAACGAGTAGCTGAAATTAGGTCAACCATTTCTCTTAAAGGATCTACATTAGGCATTTCAACATAACCTTCTTCGTTTGCGTCCATATGACTCGGATCATATACGAGCTTAAATGGTGTTTCAGTATCCTCTTTTACTTGAGATACCTTTACTCCATTACCAACACCATTTTTATCTGATGTGCCTCTTGCTACATTTAAAAAATTTGAAAATGAACCTTCATTTGGTTGCAATGTTACTGTTTTCCGTCTATATGCTTGCCATTCACCATCAACCATTTTTGCTCTAGTTGTTTCTGCATTAGCCATATTAGATGAGATAACATCCATACGTAAACGCTGAGCAGTAAGAGCTGATGCTGTAGTATTCATCCCGTGAAATATTGACATTATCAACTGCCTCCTTTAATCACCGTTTGTAAGGTGTTCAGCTTTCCGCTCATTCGATCTACTAAAGCATTGTAATAGAGTTGATTGGTTGCTAGGTTCGCCTGCTCCTTATCCATATCTACTCCATTGCCATTGCTGCTATATCTTAGATTGGAATAATCGAATACTGCGGAAGAACTAGAACTAGCTTGAAAGTTAATATGTTTCTCTTCTGTTCGATAAGCAGAAATTGATGTTTTCTTAGCGTTTTCTAAATAATCATTGAAACTTACGCTTTTTGCCTTGTAATTCGGCGTGTCAACATTCGCTATATTTTGCGCAATAGTCTTTTGTTTCATAGTTGAGAAATTTAGACCTCGTTCTAAATTCTCAATTGTACCACCAAAAATACCCATAAATTACTCACCCCTATTTTTCTTACGTCCTAATTTTAGTAATAATCTGTTAAAATCACAATAATTTAATTGTAAAGAATTAGATGCACAGTGTCTATTCTATTTTTTGCATTTTTGTAGGTCTTTTTTCCTTTTTTTCTTATTGTTCGTCAAAACATTTGTCACATTTGGGGAACCTTGACGAAATTTAGCATGCAATTACAAATTCTACCCTACTTTTCAATAAATAAAAAGAGCCAATTCTAGAAAAATCTAGAATTGGCTCCATTTTTTAGTAAATTATCGCATTTTAAGCTGAGCAAGTTCAGCTAAGAATTTATCATTTAGAACTTTAATATAAGTTCCTTTCATACCTAATGATCTTGACTCAATAACTCCTGCACTTTCTAATTTGCGTAGTGCATTTACGATTACTGAACGAGTGATTCCTACGCGGTCAGCGATTTTAGAAGCTACTAACAGGCCTTCGTTACCGTCTAACTCTTCAAAGATATGCTCAATAGCTTCTAATTCACTGTATGACAATGAGTTGATAGCCATTTGAACGACAGCCTTGCTTCTTGCTTCCTCTTCGATTTCTTCTGATTTTTCACGTAAGATTTCCATACCAACAACAGTAGCACCGTATTCACCAAGAATTAAATCATCATTTTGGAATTCGTTTTTCAAACGTCCAAGTATTAAAGTACCAAGACGCTCACCACCACCGATAATCGGCACAATAGTAGTTAAGCCATCTTTAAATAATTCTCTATTTTCAACTGGGAATACAGAATGTTCGCTGTACACATCTAGGTTAGAAGATGTTTCATTAACATGGAAAAGGTTTTTAGTGTAATCCTCTGGGAATTGACGCTCTTCCATCATTTTAATAATACGGTCATTTTCGATTTGTTGATGTACTTCATGCCCTAATAATTTTCCTTTTCTACTAACGATAAATGCATTACATTCTATAACTTCACTTAATGTTGCAGCCATCTCTTTAAAGTTAACTGGTTTCCCAGCAGATGCTTGTAACATCGAGTTAATTTTGCGTGTTTTGTCTAATAAGTTCATTGAATAAATCCTCCATTGTAGTTTTCATATTTATTTTAATATTCTAAAGGTTTTTAATTGTTTTTGAAAGTAATAAGAATCGGTTTTTATAATATAAATTGTGATAAATCTTTGTTTTTCACAATATTGTCAAGTTTAGAGTCAATATAAGCAGGAGTAATTTGAATCTGTGCCGGAGAAATCTCCGAAGCCTCGTAAGAAAGGTCTTCTAATATTTTCTCTAGAATCGTATGAAGACGTCTTGCTCCAATGTTATCTGTTTCTTGGTTTACCTGATATGCTATATCTCCGATTCTTTCAATCGCATCATCAGAAAAAGTAATACTCACTTCCTCCGTTTGTAGCAGTGCTTCATATTGCTTTATAAGCGATTGATGAGGTTCCTTTAGAATTCGGACAAAGTCTTCCTTCGAAAGCTTTTCAAGCTCTACACGAATAGGAAAGCGTCCTTGAAGCTCTGGAATTAAATCAGAAGGCTTAGACATATGGAAAGCTCCAGCAGCTATAAATAATATATAGTCCGTTCTAACTGCTCCATATTTTGTCGTCACCGTCGAACCTTCTACAATTGGTAAAATATCTCTTTGGACACCTTCGCGAGAGACGTCAACAGAAGAGCTTCCACCACTTTTGCTAGCGATTTTATCCATCTCGTCTATAAAAATAATACCCGTTTGTTCAGTCTTTTCAATGGCAATTTGTGACAACTCATCGTTATCTATTAATTTACCCGCTTCTTCTTGAATTAATACTTTTCTTGCATCTTTTACTTTCATTTTTCTTTTTTTCTTTTTCTTTGGCATTAAGTTAGAAAAAGCATCTTGCATATTCATTCCCATACTTTCCATACCGCCGCCTTGCAATGCATCAAATATGGAAGGAGCTTGTTCTGTCACTTCAACTGTTACCATTTCATCTTCCAGCTTGCCATCTCTTAAGTCTTCGGCAATTTGGGATCGTTTTATACTTACTTCTGTATCATCATTGTCAGATGAATCATCTTCAGGTTTTCCACCGAACAGAGCCTCAAATGGATTTTGCGTAACATTCTTTTTCTTTAAGGAAGGTACAAGAAGCTTTACAATGGCATCATTGGCCAATCGAACAGCCTGATCCTTTACCTCTTCCATTTTTTCTTCTCTAACGATACGTATAGCAGCCTCTACTAGATCTCTAACCATAGACTCTACATCTCTACCTACATACCCTACTTCTGTGAATTTAGTCGCTTCAACCTTTACAAAAGGAGCTTTAGTCAGTTTAGCAATTCTTCTAGCTATTTCTGTTTTCCCTACTCCTGTAGGACCAATCATTAAAATATTTTTAGGAATTACTTCTGCTCTTAATTCCTCGTCTAGCAGTTGTCTTCTATAACGATTTCGTAAAGCAACTGCCACTGCTTTTTTAGCCGTTTCCTGGCCTACAATATACTTATTTAAGTGCTCAGTTATTTGTTTCGGGGTTAAGTTAGTTTCCTTCATGTTCACCTAATACCTCCACAACTATTTGATGGTTTGTAAAAACACAAATGTCTGCCGCCGTTGTTAAAGAGGCCTTTGCTATTTCCTTTGCAGTTAATTTATCACCCGCAAATTGCTTCAACGCTCTACCTGCTGCCAGTGCATAATTACCACCGGAACCAATGGCTAATATTCCGTCATCAGGTTCTATAACCTCTCCTGTACCTGATACAAGCAATAAATTGTTTTTGTCCATCACTAATAGCATTGCTTCTAACTGACGGAGCATTTTATCACCACGCCACTGTTTGGCTAGCTCAACCGCTGCTCTTTGAAGATTGCCGTTATACTCTAGCAGTTTACCTTCAAACATTTCAAAAAGCGTAAATGCATCTGCGACAGATCCCGCAAAACCTGCTATGACTTGACCGTTAAACAGTCTTCTAACTTTTTTAGCAGTATGCTTCATTACCACTTGATTTCCTAAAGTAACTTGACCATCGCCTGCCATTGCACAACTTCCATTATGACTTACCGCAAATATAGTAGTTGCATGAATTGAACTCATTTGTATGACCTCCTATAATTACGCCCTTGGATGGGCATTCATATATGTTTTTCTTAGATGCTCTTTCGTAACGTGTGTATAAACTTGAGTCGAGGAAAGATGAGTGTGTCCCAACAATTCTTGGACACTCCTTAAATCTGCTCCATTATTAAGCAGATGAGTAGCAAATGTATGGCGTAGCATATGAGGATATATTTTCGTATGCAGAGAAGCTTTTTTAATCATGCTATTAAGAATGTAACGTACACCATCTGTGGTAAGATGCTCACCTCGACTATTTACAAATAAGTATGGATGAGTAGTTTTTTTCATCAATTTTGGTCGACTATTTTGCATATATTCTTCTACCGCAGCAAGTGCATAATCTCCAACAGGTATGTATCTTTCTTTCCTTCCCTTACCCATTACCCGCACTATTCCATAGCTACTATCTATATGACTGTTTTCAATCGAAATAAGTTCGCTCACACGCATTCCAGTTGCATATAATAATTCAAGTATGGCAATATTTCGAACAGACAATAAATCCGTCCCTTTATTTTCTTCAAATAACTTCTCTATTTCTTCTTCATAGAAAAACTGTGGCAATCTTGTTTCTTTTTTTGGATGATACAATGACTGGAAAGCGTCGTCTCGAATACTATATTCCTTGTTTAAAAATTTATAATATGATCTTATGGATGAAATTTTCCTAGAAATAGACGTCCTTGCTAATTTTTCTTCATATAGCTTAGTAATATACAATCGCGCATGAATATATTCGACGTCATTTAATTCCTCAACACCCTCAGCTTCTAAAAACTTTAAAAATTGAATAATATCTTTTTCATACTCTCGGACTGTAAGATTAGAATAATTTTTTTCCAGTTGTATGTGTGCAATAAAAGAATGAAGTTCATCTTTCCCAATCACAACTAACCACTCCAATTTATACATTGTAAAAGCCTCTAAAAGTATACAACTTTTTAGAGGCTTTTAGCAATTATATCGCTGTATTTTTCATAAAATTTTGAATTGTTGTCAACGCTCTATTTGCAAGTTGTTCAGTTCTAACTTTTTTGTCTCTAACTTTCGGTTGTAGTTCAGGAAACAAACCAAAGTTAACATTCATCGGCTGGAAATTCTTCGGGTTTGCCTCAGTGATGTAACGCGCCATGCTGCCTAGAGCCGTCTCGGCTGGGAACACAATTAGGTCTTCACCTTTTGCCAATTTCGCAGCGTTTATGCCTGCTAATAAACCACTTCCTGCAGACTCTACATAGCCTTCGACACCTGTCATTTGTCCAGCAAAGAACACATTTTGGTTGGCTTTTAGTTGGTATGTCGGCTTTAAAACATATGGCGAATTAATGAACGTATTTCGATGCATCACGCCATAACGAACGATTTCTACATTTTCAAGACCAGGAATTAACTTTAATACTTCCTTTTGAGGTCCCCATTTTAAATGTGTTTGAAACCCTACAATATTATATAGAGTCCCTGCAGCATCGTCCTGTCTAAGCTGGACTACCGCATATGGTCGTTTACCGGTTTTAGGGTCTTCAAGACCAACTGGCTTCATTGGCCCAAATAACAGCGTCTTTCTTCCTCTTGCCGCCATTACCTCTACTGGCATACAACCTTCAAAATAAATTTCTTTTTCAAATTCTTTTAAAGGAACAACCTCTGCCTCGATTAATGCGTCGTAGAAGCGGTTAAACTCCTCCTCAGTCATCGGACAGTTTAGGTAAGCTGCTTCTCCTTTGTCGTATCTAGACTTTAAGTATACCTTATCCATGTCAATACTGTCTTTTTCTACGATTGGCGCAGCAGCATCATAAAAGTAAAGATATTCTTGTCCAGTAACTTCTCTCACTTTTTCTGCTAGTGCAGGAGATGTCAAAGGACCAGTAGCTATAACTGTTATTCCTTCAGGTATTTCAGTTACCTCTTCATTTATTATTTCTATTAACGGATGGTTTCTA
Organism: Psychrobacillus faecigallinarum; assembly: GCF_014836595.1. GTDB lineage: Bacteria > Bacillota > Bacilli > Bacillales_A > Planococcaceae > Psychrobacillus > Psychrobacillus faecigallinarum. The sequence continues at coordinate 212,886 of NZ_JACSQO010000001.1, forward strand.
ATTGAATCAGTTACTCTTCCCGCAAAGTCATGTCTGTCTACCGCAAGTGCGCCACCAGCCGGCACACTACTGTTATCTGCCGATGATATGATGAGGGAGTTGAGCATACGCATTTCTTCTTTAATAACGCCTACAGCATTAGTTAAATTATTTGCTCTTAATGAATTGGAACAAACCAATTCAGCAAATTTATCAGTATGATGAGCCGGTGTCTGTTTAACAGGTCGCATTTCATAGAGGCGTACCTTCACACCTCTACTAGCTATTTGCCATGCCGCCTCGCTTCCTGCTAAGCCAGCACCAATAACGTTTACTATTTCAGTCATGTCGTATCCTTCTTTCTAACTTTGCGGATCTTCTTTATAATCACACGCAACACATTGTATTTGTATTCCTTTTTTCAACTTCTTCTCTACCAGCATCTCATTACATTTTGGACATTGTCTACTTATCGGCTTATCCCATGATAAGAAATCACACGTAGGATATTGATCGCAGCCATAGAATAAGCGTTTCGTTTTACTTTTTCGTTCAACGATCTGTCCTTCTTCACACGCTGGGCACTTAACTCCAATTTCTTTAACGATAGCTTTTGTATTTCTACAATCTGGAAAATTACTACATGCCATGAATTTACCATAACGACCAAGCTTGTAAACCATAGGAGAACCGCATTCTTCACAGTCCTCACCAGTAGGCTCATCTTTAATCACTATTTTTTCCATTTCAGCTTCAGCATGCTTCAAATGTTTTTCAAATTCTACATAGAATTCGTCTATTATTTTTTTCCATTCCACTTGCCCTTCCTCTATACTATCCAAATCTTTTTCCATTTGGGCAGTAAATTTTATATCTACGATATTTGGGAAGAATTCTAATACAAGTTGATGGATGATTGTTCCTAGTTCAGTAGGAACAAATCTCTTCGTTTCTAGAGTCACATAACCTCTTTTTTGAATTGTATCTAATGTTGGAGCATATGTAGATGGTCTACCTATGCCCAGTTCTTCAAGTGTTTTAACAAGTCTTGCCTCGGAGTAACGCGGTGGAGGCTGAGTAAAATGCTGCTTAGGCTCAATTTCTATAGCGTTAACTTTATCTCCAACTTCCATAACAGGTAACAATTTATCTTTGTCATCCGTCTGGTCATCCGAGCCTTCTACATATACCTTCATAAAACCAGGAAACTTCACTTGGGAACCATTTGCTCTAAAAATAACTTCTCCATTTTTAAGGTCCACAGCAACGGTATCTAATGTTGCTGGAGCCATTTGGCTTGCTATAAATCTTTCCCAAATCAGTTTGTATAAGCGGAAAAGATCACGTGATAATATAGCCTTTAAGGACTCAGGTGTTCTTAATACACTTGTAGGTCGAACAGCCTCATGTGCATCCTGCGCTTTCTTATCTTGTTTTTCAGCTTTCTTAATCGAAAGAAACTCTGAGCCATATTCATTTTTAATAAATTCAGCAGCGTCTGTCTTAGCTGTATCTGAGATTCTAGTAGAATCCGTTCTCATATAAGTTATTAGACCGACGGTACCTTCTTTTTTACCAAGATCTATTCCTTCATATAGTTGTTGCGCAAGCATCATTGTTTTTCTTGCTCTAAAGTTTAACTTTCTTGCTGCCTCCTGCTGTAAGGAAGAAGTAGTAAATGATGGAGCTGGATTACGTTTTCTTTCTTTTTTCGTCACATTAGTGACTTCAAACTTTTTGCCCTTCATGAGTTTTAATACTGCATTAACCTCATCTTCGTTAGTAAGCTTAGCTTTCTCTTTTTCTTTTCCGAAATAAAGCGCTTCAAAGGTTTTTTTACCCTTTTCAAATTCAGCTTCGATAGACCAGTATTCCTCAGGAACAAATCGTTCTATTTCTTGTTCACGATCAATTATTAGACGCAGAGCAACTGATTGAACTCTTCCCGCCGAAAGACCCTTTTTTACTTTCTTCCATAGAATAGGGCTTATATTGTATCCAACTAAACGGTCTAAAACACGTCTTGCTTGCTGTGCATCTACCAAATCCAAATCAAGTGGTCTTGGATGTTTAAAAGATTCTAGTATAGCATCTTTTGTTATTTCATTAAATACAACTCGACAGTCTGAATCTATATCCACATTTAGAGAGTTAGCTAAATGCCAAGCAATAGCTTCCCCTTCTCTGTCGGGGTCAGCTGCGAGATAAACTTTCTTCGCTTTTTTGGCAGCATTTTTTAAATCCTGAAGGACAGGACCTTTACCGCGTATTGTAATATATTTGGGCTCATAATTATTTTCCACATCGACACCCATTTGACTTCTAGGTAAATCTCTTACATGTCCAATCGATGCTTTTACTTTATATTTTTTCCCTAGATATCGCTCAATCGTTTTTGCTTTCGCTGGCGATTCTACTATTACTAAATAATCCGACATAGATGTGCCTCCTTATAGAAGGTAACTCGCTTCAATCTGCAAAACAAATACCTGTTGCAAAATGTATAACAGTTTTCTGAGAAATGCAAGACTTTTCATTTTTAAAAAGCAAAATTTAGGTGATTTTGATCAATTCTTCTATGATTTGATGACCGTTCCAAATTGGCTTTGCGCCTTCTAAAATAAGGTGATGTGGCCCTTCTGAAAGACCTGAATCGATTGAACCCGGGATTGCGAAAATTTCTTTTCCATTTTCTAAGGCATGCTCCATTGTAGAAACTGTACCACTCTTTTTTTTCGCCTCTGTAATAACGACACCTAACGACAAACCGCTAATAATTCGATTCCTCATGGGGAAATTCCACTTTTTAGGGGTAATATATGGAGGGTATTCTGTTACTAATAAGTGATGCTTCGACATAAAATTAGCTAGTTCCTTATTATCTTTTGGATACATATTAAAAAGCCCTGTGCCTAGCACTCCTATTGTTTTGCCGCCCATTTCAATCGTTTTCCGATGAGCTATTGTGTCTGCACCGCTAGCTAGTCCACTTACTATGATAAAATCATTTTCAATTAGAGGAGGTAATATCTTCTCAATACTAGTTTCAGAATAAGAGGTTGCCTTTCTAGAGCCAATTATAGCAATCTTCCTTTTGTTTGCTAGGAAACGAATATCCCCTTGTACGTATAAAATAGCTGGAGGATCGTACAAATTTAGAAGACTTTCTGGATAAATATCATCATTGTAAATAATCGGAAGGATATTGTGCTTCTCATATGTTTCGAGGATTGGATGACGAATAAACTCTTTGTACATATTCTTCAGATGATTAGCTCGTTCTATAGTAATATTACACAATTTTGCTAGTAGGCTTGGTTGGATTTCTTCAAGTTGTGATAAATCCGGATCTTGCTTAAGAAGTGAGTATATTTTGGGAAGAGGGACTGGGAATACATAATGGAGGGCAAGTATGCGGTTTTTAAATCGAGGTACTGTCATCTATTTGCTCCTTTATAATTGGATTGTTAGGGATGATTATAACTAGCTGTTTTAATTTTTATTAAAAAGCACGGCCCATCATTGATGAGCCGCACAAATATTATTAATGTGTTTTACAAGCGTCGTAAATTCCAGCTTCTTTAATAGCTTCGATTAAAGTCTCACCGATTACAGATGGTGTAGCCGCTACTTTCATGCCAGCTGCTTCCATTGCTTTAATCTTACCTTCTGCTGTACCTTGGCCACCAGAGATAATTGCTCCAGCATGACCCATACGTTTACCTGGAGGTGCAGTTTGTCCACCGATAAATCCAACTACTGGTTTTTTCATGTTAGCTTTAATCCATTCAGCAGCCTCTTCTTCAGCAGTACCACCGATTTCTCCGATCATAACAACTGCATAAGTATCTTCATCTTCATTAAATTCTTTTAATACATCGATAAAGTTTGTGCCGTTTACTGGGTCTCCACCAATACCAACGGCAGTAGTTTGACCAATGCCTTCTTGAGTTAGTTGATGAACAGCTTCGTATGTTAAAGTACCAGAGCGTGAAACAACTCCTACATGACCTTTTGTATGAATATATCCTGGCATAATACCAATTTTACACTCATCAGCAGTGATAACACCTGGGCAGTTTGGTCCCACTAAACGTGTTTTCTTACCTTCCATATAGCGCTTCACATTTACCATGTCTAAAACTGGAATATGTTCTGTAATACAAATAGCCATATCTAGCTCAGCGTCAACAGCTTCCATAATCGCATCAGCAGCAAATGGTGCTGGTACATAAATTACAGATACATTAGCACCTGTAGCTTTTACAGCGTCAGTTACTGTATTGAATACAGGTACGCCTTCTACTTCTGTTCCACCTTTACCAGGAGTAACCCCAGCAACGATTTTTGTACCATATTCTAGCATTTGTTTTGTATGGAAAAGAGCAGTTGAGCCCGTAATTCCTTGAACAATTACTTTAGTATCTTTATTAATATATACGCTCATTTTATGTCCCTGCCTTTCTTATCCTACAAGATTAACGATTTTTTGAGCACCGTCTGCCATTGAATCTGCCGCAACAATGTTTAAGCCTGATTCATTTAATAATTTTTTACCTAAATCTACATTAGTTCCTTCTAAACGAACTACTAGTGGTACTTGAAGTCCAACTTCTTTTGCCGCGATGATAACACCCTCAGCAATAACGTCACATTTCATAATTCCACCAAAAATATTTACGAAAATACCTTTAACGTTTGGATCAGCTAAGATAATTTTGAATGCTTCAGTTACTTTCTCAGCTGTAGCACCGCCCCCAACGTCCAGGAAGTTAGCGGGTGAGCCGCCATAGTAGCTAATTGTATCCATAGTTGCCATAGCTAAACCTGCTCCGTTAACCATACATCCGATATTCCCATCTAAAGAAATATAGCTTAAGTCATATTTAGATGCTTCGATTTCTTTTGGATCCTCTTCATCGAAATCACGAAGTTCTAAAATGTCTTTATGACGGTACAATGCATTACTGTCAAAGTTAAATTTTGCGTCTAACGCTAAAACATTGTCGTCCTCAGTTACTACTAATGGGTTAATCTCAACGATAGATGCATCTTTTTCTTTGTATACTTGGTATAGACCAAGCATAAATTTAGCTGCTTTGTTCACAAGTTTCGCTGGAATATTCATGTTGAATGCCATACGACGAGCTTGGAATCCAGTTAATCCTATAACAGGATCAATTTCTTCATAAAATAATTTTTCTGGAGAATTTGCTGCTACTTCCTCGATGTCCATACCGCCCTCTTCAGAGCCCATTAATGTTACACGTGAAGTTGCACGGTCTAATACTAAGCCTACATAATATTCTTTTTTAATTTTGCTACCTTCTTCGATAAGTAGACGTTTAATCTCTTTACCTTCTGGTCCTGTTTGGTGAGTAACTAGAACTTTGCCTAAAAGTTCTTTAGCATATTCACGTACTTCGTCCAAATTTTTTGCAATTTTAACTCCACCAGCTTTACCACGTCCACCTGCGTGGATTTGCGCTTTTACAACAATAACGTCAGAGCCTAATTCTTTAGCTGCCTTCACCGCTTCTTCTGGTGAGAAAGCAACGATTCCATTAGAAACTGCTACGCCATATTGTCTAAGGAGCTGTTTACCTTGATATTCATGGATATTCATTTATACATCCTCCCTCAAACTAATGTCACTAATCTGCTACCTCTATCATTGTAATAAAGCTGTCACAACTTGTCCACAAAAGTCTAATGATTCTTAAAAACATAGAATATTCAAAATAGATGTCGAAAAAGGAAAAAATATTATACTTTGCCCTTTTCTTTATCCACCTTATATATAAATGCAAAAACTTCAGCAACTGCTTGGTATAACTCTTCTGGAATAGATTGATTAATATCTAGTTGTCCAAGGAGCTCCACTAGGCTAGCATCCTCCTGTATAGGTACTGAGTGCTCTTTAGCTTTTTCTAATATGTTCTCAGCGATCTTCCCTTTTCCCTTTGCTACAACTGTTGGAGCTTCATTGTTCCCTGGTTTATAAGTTAAAGCAACTGCTTCTTTTCTGACGAACTTCCCCTCTGTCATATTCGTATATCCACTCCTTGCTCTATAGAAGTGTTTTTTTGTTTCCATAGCGCATTAGATTTTTGTTCATCAAATGTTTTTACGAAAACTCCAGATAATTGATACCCTGTGGAAGCGAGACCATCCTTGAGTGAAGCTTTAAACTGATTAGCAATCATACCAATCGTTTGATCATCATTGAAGACATTAATAGTGACAATCTTGTTTTGAACTTGCATATCAACAACCGTTTCCTTTAGAGAGTCTAATTGAAGATAGAACATGATTCTTGCAAATTCTGAATCTATCTTCCCGTCTTCCTTCATTCTTCCATTCCATTCTAATGTCGCATCCATTCGTTTGCCTAAAAATTCTAACGGAATTTGCATTAGTAACTGATGCTGTGGACCATTTTCTCCAGAAAGGAGCTGCAAGCCATTCATTCTTCCAAGAATTGATTCTGCTCCTTCTCTAATGACATTAGGTAAATTAGACATTTGCAGTAGCTCAACAAGTTGTGGCTTTAACTGGTTTGCTAGTTGTCTAACATTTTCTTTTTCACTTCCAAGACTCCCCTCATAGCTAAAGCCAAGAGATTTTAATACTTCTTTCATCGCGTGTTCAAAAGCCTTGCCATCTAATTGACTTAGCACTGCTTGCTCTGCATGATTTCTCTGAGTAGCAAAGGATAAGTCCTTACTTAATAGGCTTACTTGGTCTAAGGATTGGTTAATCATTTCATTTGAAGAACCTTTTCCTAACAAAGAAACTAAGTGATCTTTAGGCGTAAACCCATTTAAGTCCCTCATAAAAATAGCTTGTTGACTTTGCTCTGAAAAAACTTTTACCAAGGATTGTGCTACAACATTCGGACTAACTTCCCCATTTTTCAAGGTTGCTAAAATTTGATCCTTTTGTGTTGCTGTAAGCAAAGGCTGAGCTTGAATCCATTGACGCACTTGCTCTATAGCCCCACCTCTATTTTCTATATTAGGTTGTATTAATTTACTAACTATTTCACCCGCTGTTTGTGTTAGTGCCTGCTTGCTTGAAGTTGGCACAGGATTATTTAATGTAGCTTCTGAAGGTAAAATAGCAGCATTTTTCAACTGTTGTAATATTGGTAGTCGGGTGCTTGTAGGAAGCTGTAAATTTTGAAGTATTTCCAGCTGTTTACCTAAAATAGCACCTGCCACGGGCATGTTAAAAGGTTCTCCTACCTTCTGTAGACTTTGAAGAATAAGTGTTTTAGAGGAGGGAGAGAGTATTTGATCCTGTTGTAATACATTTTTCATGTTAGCAATTAAGGAAGAAAAACCATCAGTAGATTTCCCACTCAATATTGTTTCAAACATATTTGATGTCAAAGGAACCTTCAAGTCTATCATTTTTTGAATTGCTTCCAATCCTTCTCTTACAGAAATATTGGCAGGAAGTTGCTTGATCAGCTGTTCTGCCTGTAATAGCAATTCCTTGGAAATAGGAATTTGTTCTTTTATAAAAAACTGAACAATTGCTTGTAGTTCACTAGACTTGTTCAGGTTCATCGCCTGTAGCAGTTGCTGTGCCTGTTGCACTGCTGTGTTTCCGCCTAAGGGACCTGCGACTACTTTCAACTGTACTTCAGGTTCGGATTTAGTTACTTGAAAAAAGTGAGCATCTCCTGCCTTCAAAGGAGTCTCTAGCTTAGCAATAATCTTTTGATTACCTATTTGAACTTCTGCTGTTTGATTTGGGAAAAGCTTCTTAATAGTACCATGTACTACTTGTCCATCTTTCATAGTCATTGGCATTTTCGAAGAAATGGCGTTTGGCATATGCGCTTGAATAGATGAAAAAGAGGATCCAGTCATAGTTTCACCTCGCTCAATAAAGTTTTAATCGGTTCAAAAGTTTTACGGTGGTGCACGGTTGGACCATGCTGCATAATCATTTCAATATGTTCTTTCGTTCCATAACCAGCATGCTTGTTAAATAGATAGACAGGAAACTTTTCATGAAGTTCGTCCATATATTCATCTCTTGCCGTCTTGGCAAGAATGGAAGCCGCTGCAATCGCTAAGCTTTGTGCATCGCCTTTAATTATGGAATGATTCTCTATTTCTATTGGCAACTTCATAGCATCTACTAATACAACAGCAGGTTGTTTTTTTAGGTTATAGACAGCTTCAACCATCGATTGCTTCGTTGCTTCATAAATATTTAACTCATCAATTTTTTCAACAGGTTGAAAATGTACATAATAGCTTATAGCATTTTCTTTAATCTTCATAGCTAGTTCGTTTCTTTTAACCCTAGAAACCTGCTTAGAGTCATTTAGGCCAATTAAGCTATCTGTATTGTCGTTTAAAATCACAGCGGCAGTGACAACTGGGCCCGCTAATGGCCCTCTGCCTGCCTCATCTACTCCTGCAATGAGTCCACTTTGGTTAATGTCAAAACTCTTATCAAACATTACTTTCTCTATATGCGCTTCTCTTTCTAGTTGCTGAATTAGCTGTTTTCTTTTCCAGCTTCCTAATAACTTCTGCGCCCCTGCCCTTGGATCCTGTTCTAATTCTTTCATCCACGATTCTGTACCATCTGCAAAGTTTAATTTTTCTTTTAATTCCTGTAAACGTAGCATTTTATTCACTTCATCTTTCTTTCAATTTATATATGTATCGGCTAAAAATATTATAAATCGAGAAAACCCTCTTTACCAAAAGGTAAAAAGGGTAAAATTTTTCACTCATATTCATTTACAAAGTCAAAAGTTAGCTTTCCTAATTGCTGATTTCTAATATCACGAACAATTAACTCAGCAACCTGATCGTAGTCAACCTCTCCACCGGGTCCATAGCATCTTCTTAGCTTCCCGATATGATCAAAGGTTTCCACTAGGTCTTCACTCACTGTTGTAACTTTATATCGTTCTTCCATTCTTCTCGGATAATGGCTCTCCAAAAAGCGCAGTCCATATATCGCCAAGTCTTCCATATTTATGACCGCATCCTTGATAGCGCCAGTAAGAGCTAACTTGTAACCTATTTCTTGGTCTTCAAATTTCGGCCATAAAATACCCGGAGTATCCAGCAGCTCTATTTCCTTCTCAACCTTAATCCATTGCTGTCTTTTTGTTACACCTGGAGTATTTCCAGTTTTAGCAATGTTCTTTTTAGCGAATCGATTAATCAATGTGGATTTCCCTACGTTCGGAATACCCACTATCATGGCTCTAATAGCTCTCGGTTTAATCCCACGCTCTTTCATACGGTCCCATTTAGGCTTTAAAAGCTCTTTAGAGGCCTTAAAAACAGTTTGTAGACCTTTTCCTTCTAAAGAGTTTATCGCTACTGTAGGATGCCCTTTTGATTCAAAATACGCTATCCATTTTTTTGTTTGAGTATCGTCTGCCATATCCATTTTGTTTAAAATAAGTAGCCTTGTCTTTTGATGGACTACCTCGTCTAACATTGGATTTCTTGAAGACAAAGGCAAACGTGCATCAATTAATTCAAATATAATATCTACTAGCTTTAGGTTTTCGGTAACTTCTCTTCTCGCTTTGGCCATATGACCTGGAAACCATTGTATCGTCATATCGCACCTCCTTCTTGAAGCACTCAGCTAATTCGTCAAAATAGCCGGAAGAGGTAATTACCTCCTTACTTTCGTAAATGCTTATTTAACAAAGCCAACCTCACCAATTGGCCAAAAAACAAAGTTTGTTTTTCCTATAATTTCATCAATTTCAATTAAACCAATCATTCGACTATCTTTACTATATCTGCGGTTGTCTCCCATTACGAAAACATAACCTTCCGGAATTTCTTTATCCCCAGTTATACTTTCAAGAGTAAAGTCATCGGTTAGTGTTCCCTCAGTTATATCATCCTTATACTGGTCTAAATAGGGTTCAGATACTTCTTTACCATTAATGTAAAGTTGGTCATTTTTGTATTCAACATGATCACCAGGTAGTCCAATTACACGTTTAATATAATTTTTCTGCTCAGGAGCATGAAATACAACAATGTCAAATCGTTTTGGCTCACCAACTATATAACCAATTTTGTTAACTAGCATACTATCCCCGTTTTCTAAGGTCGGCATCATTGATTCTCCGTCCACAATTATAGGGGTAAACAAAAAGAGGCGAATTATTGCCGCTAGTCCAAAAGCAATTAAAAGTGCTTTTGACCATTCCCATAACTCATTCTTCTTTTCTTTTTGTGCTTGTCTCATTCATTTGCCCCCTTTATATACTCTTTATATTGTACAAGGAAAATGTTAGAGAGGCAAAAAGATTTCCATCGACAATAATAAATTCTCATAAATTTAATGCTTAAGTCATTTTAAATTTAGAACTATGTACTCCATTATTGTAATTACAACAAACAGAGGTAAATGAATGCGTTTTTTGACATAGTTTTAAAAGCTATTTAATTATATATGCCCTAAAACGCAAGAATTATATATTAGATTAATAAAACACCTAGACTATAAATTCCTAAAAGTAAAAAATGTTGTAGCAAAAGTGAGTTCACTTCCACTACAACATTTACATTAGGCATTTCTGCCTTACTTACACTATTAGCGACGCTCTTTAATACGAGCAGCTTTACCGCGTAGTTCACGTAGGTAGTACAATTTAGCACGACGAACTTTACCACGACGAATAACTTCTAAGTTTGCAATTTTTGGTGTGTGTACTGGGAAAGTACGTTCTACACCAACACCGGAAGAGATTTTACGAACTGTAAAAGTTTCGCTAATTCCGCCTCCACGACGTTTGATTACAACACCTTCGTACATTTGGATACGTTCGCGAGTTCCCTCAACAACCTTAACGTGTACTCGTACTGTGTCACCAGGACGGAAAGTTGGAAGATCCGTACGTAATTGTTCTTTTGTGATTTCTGAAATAATGTTTTGCATCATTTTCTCTCCTTATATAGAATGCTCTTACACACATTACCTGTTGCAGCGGAACACCCAAAATCAGTACTTTACATAAAAGCACATAGTAAAATATATCATACCTACTAGCAATATGCAATCATAATTTATAACCCTTTGATAGATTGAAGCATTTGTTTTTCTGCTTCAGTTAAATCAGCATTCTCTAGTAGATCATTTCTTCTATCGAACGTCCGTTTTAAGGACTGATCTCTTCTCCATTTATCTATAGCAGCATGATTACCTGACAATAAAACATCAGGTACCTTATATCCACGATATTCTACTGGACGTGTATAATGAGGATGCTCAAGAAGTCCGGTCGAGAAAGAGTCCTGTTCATGAGATGCAGCCTTACCGAGAACATTTGGCAGTAATCTCACAACGCTATCCACTACTGTCATTGCTGCTAATTCTCCACCTGTCAAAACAAAATCGCCAATCGAAATTTCGTCTGTCACTAAATGCTCTCTGATACGCTCATCATATCCTTCATAATGACCGCATATAAAAACAAGCTCCTCTTCCTTCGCTAATTCCTCTGCTTTTTGCTGGTTAAAACGCTCTCCTTGGGGACATAGCAATATAATTCTTCTTTTCCCATTAGTACTTGGAGGAAGAGCTTCTACTGCATTAAAAATAGGCTCTGGCTTTAATACCATACCTGCTCCACCACCATAAGGATAATCATCCACCTGATGATGTTTGTTTCCTGAATACTCTCTGAAATTTACTACATCAATAGATACTTCATTCTTCTCTTGCGCTTTTTTCAAAATAGATGAGTTAAATACACCTGTAAACATTTCTGGAAATAGCGAAAGAATATGAATTTTCATCATGATAATAAACCTTCTAGCACTTCAATCGTGATTTCCTTCTTGTCCACATCTATTTTCTTCACTACATCCTCAATGTAAGGGATGTAGTGCGCCTTTCCTTTAGAAGGTTGCACTGTCCAAACGTCGTTCGCACCCGTTTGTAGAATTTCAGTAACTGTTCCGATTGTTTCTCCTTCAGTAGAAATAACTGTACAGTCAATAATTTCGTGGTAGTAATATTCATTTTCGTCTAACTCTGTCAGATATTTCTCTGATACTTTCAATGTCGCATCACGGAAAGCTTCCACATCCTTAAGCAATGTATAACCTTCAAAAGTTAGCAAATCAAAGTTTTTATGCTTTCTGTGACTTGTAATCTTTACGATAATCGGCTTAGAGCCATCTGTCTTAAAAAGTCCAAGTTCATTTCCTACCTGATAACGCTCGTCCGGAAAGTCTGTAGTAGAAATGACACGTACCTCTCCCCAAATCCCATGGGTATTGACGATTTTTCCAACATTGTACCATTCCATATAATATATTTCCTCCTATCAAAAAAGGAAGAACAAATTGTTCTCCCTCTTCTTAATATTACATTTACCTAAAGCAAAATATATTCGCTAGTGGTATTAGCTTCATTATAAAATGAAGTTAATCTAATATGTCGACATATGTTTTCTTTTGGTGACTGCCTGCTGCTGAGTAAACAATAGTACGAATAGATTTAGCTACTCTTCCTTGTTTGCCAATTACTTTTCCCATATCTTCAGGATGTACAGAAAGTTTGTAAACTATACGGTTTGCACTTTCTTCCTTTTCCACCTGAACTTTGTCCGGATAATCAACTAATGGTTTAACGATTGCTTCGATCAGCTGCTTCACAATGTCCCCTCCGATTATTTGCCGAGTTTTGCGTTATGGAATTTTTCCATAATACCTTGTTCAGAGAACAAGTTACGTACTGTATCAGATGGTTTTGCACCATCTTGAAGCCATTTTAACGCTAATTCTTCGTTAATTTTAACTTCTGCTGGTTTAGTAAGTGGGTTGTAAGTACCTACTGTTTCAATTTGACGACCGTCACGTGGTGAGCGAGAGTCTGCTACTACAATACGATAGAAAGGAGATTTTTTTGCTCCCATACGTTTTAAACGAATTTTAACTGCCATTTTTATTGCACCTCCGAATAGTTTCACACAAGATAGTATATTATCAAGGTTTTAATTGTTTGTAAAGTGTTTTTTCTTAACACCTTATTTTTTTCTAGGAAATTTACTTGAAAAGAGAGTCAAAACCAGGCATTTTCATCTTTTTCTTTCCTTTTTGTTGCATATTAGTCATTTGCTTCATCATTTTTTTCATGTCTTCAAATTGCTTCAAAAGTCTGTTAATATCTTGAATTGTTGTTCCAGACCCTTTAGCAATTCTTTTCTTTCTTGGTCCATTAATAATCTCAGGATTCGTCTTCTCTTGCGTAGTCATAGAGTATATAATCGCTTCTACACGATCCATTTGCTTCTCATCGACCTTTGCATTTTCCAACCCTTTAATTTTATTTGCTCCTGGAAGCATTTTTAAAATTTCATCTAGTGGACCCATTTGTTTAACTTGGCTAAGCTGCTCTAAAAAGTCATCGAATGTAAAAGACTGCGTACGGAATTTTTCTTCCAATTCCTTCGCCTTTTCTTCATCCACATTCGCTTGTGCTTTTTCAATTAGAGACATCATATCGCCCATGCCTAAAATCCGAGAAGCCATGCGCTCTGGATGGAACGGCTCCAGAGCATCCATTTTTTCTCCCATTCCGACGAATTTAATCGGTTTTTGAGTGATTGAACGTATGGAAAGAGCTGCTCCGCCTCGAGTATCCCCATCTAACTTTGTAAGAACTACCCCAGTTATTCCAATCGATTCATTGAAATTATTAGCTACATTGACTGCATCCTGCCCTGTCATTGCATCTACTACTAAGAATACTTCATCTGGTTCTTTTAAGGCGCGAATATCTTTAAGCTCTTGCATTAAAGTCTCATCAATATGAAGGCGACCAGCCGTATCGACGATCACAACGTCATAATGCTCCTCTTTTGCATGCTCCAGACCCTTTTTAACTATTTCTACTGGTGAAATATCAGTACCAAGTTGAAAAACAGGTAAAGAAAGCTGTTTTCCAATTGTTTCAAGCTGCTTAACAGCAGCAGGACGATAAATATCCGCAGCAATCAATAAAGGTTTTTTATTGTATTTTTTACGAAGTACGTTGGCTAGCTTACCTGTAGTAGTTGTTTTACCGGCACCTTGAAGCCCCACCATCATAATCACAGTTGGTGGTCTAGAAGAGAAAGCTATTTGACTTTGTTCTCCACCCATCAACTGGGTCAATTCGTCTTTTACAATTTTAATGACCTGTTGACCTGGAGTTAGACTTTTCATAACCTCTTGACCAACAGCTCGTTCTGAAACATTTTTGACGAACTCTTTTACTACCTTTAAGTTAACGTCCGCTTCCAATAACGCATAGCGAACCTCACGCATCATCTCTTTGACATCAGCCTCAGAAATTTTGCCTTTTCCTTTGATTTTCTGAATCGTCCCTTGAAGACGCTCAGCTAATCCTTCAAATGCCATGCAAGCTCGCCTCCTAATCCCATTCTTTTAATTGCTCAATGAGTTGAGTCAGTTCTACTGATGATTTATCTTTTGCTATTTGTAAAAGCTGTTTAATGGTTTCTTGTCGTTTTTCAAACTTAGATAGAAGATTTAATTTATCTTCATATTCTTCTAACATTGCTTCAGTGCGACGAATATTATCATAAACAGCCTGTCTAGAGATATTATATTCTTCTGCAATCTCTCCAAGTGATAAATCATCTAAATAATAAAGCTGCATATAGCTTCGTTGTTTATCTGTCAATAAAGCCTGGTAAAAATCGAAGAGAAAATTCATGCGAGTTGTTTTTTCAATCATGCCCATCTCTCCTTACCATGTGTAATGGTTCATCTTATAGTTTATAAACAGAGTCTTTAACTGTCAAGTAAAATTACTTGTCTTCTGTTGTTTCTTCTAACTCTAAGCCTTCTGCAAATAATCCATATACGTATTTCTCTGCATCAAAAGGCTGAAGGTCATCCATTTGCTCTCCCAGACCAACAAATTTAACTGGAATATGCAGTTTGTTACGAATGGCAAGTACTATACCGCCCTTAGCCGTGCCGTCAAGCTTTGTTAAAACAATTCCGGTAACATTTGTTGCTTCCTTGAAAGTTTGAGCTTGAACAAGCGCATTTTGACCTGTAGTGGCATCTAGAGCTAATAATACCTCATGAGGGGCATTTGGTACTTCTCTTGAAATGACACGATGGATCTTTTCTAATTCATTCATTAAATTGACCTTATTTTGTAGGCGACCAGCAGTGTCACAAATCAAGACATCCGCCTTTCTTGTCTTTGCAGCTCGAATTGCATCATACATAACAGCAGCAGGGTCCGATCCTTCCGCCTGCTTAATAACCTCAACTCCTACACGATCTCCCCATACCTGAAGCTGATCGATTGCGCCCGCACGGAATGTATCTCCAGCAGCAAGCATAACTTTCTTGCCATCATTATTTAATCGATGTGCAAGCTTGCCAATGGTCGTAGTTTTTCCTACTCCATTTACTCCTACAAAAAGAATAACAGTCAACCCATCTTCTTCTAGCTGAAGCTCTGTTAAATCTTTATCTCCAGCTTCATAAATTTCTACCAATTTTTCTGAAATAACCGATTGAATACCAGCTGTATCCTTGATGTTTTTTCGTTGAACTTCAAAGCGGAGTTTGTCCATTAACTCCACTACTGTTTCAAATCCAACATCTGCTTGAAGTAAAATTTCTTCTAATTCCTCAAAGAAATCCTCATCGACCTTACGATACTTTGCTACTAAGTCATTTACTTTAGAAGTAAACTGATTTCGTGTTTTCGATAGACCTTCTTTAAATTTATTGGTAATGGAGACTGTTTCTTCCGCCTCTGGTGTAGAACCTAACATCTTTTCTTTCATTTTTTTAAAAAAGCTCATAGTTAAACTCCTTTTAAGTTACTAATTCTTCTTCTAATTTTACAGAAACGAGCTTGGATATTCCTGATTCCTGCATAGTGATTCCATACAGGACATCCGCTCCCTCCATAGTGCCCTTGCGATGAGTAATAACGATAAACTGCGTATCATGACTAAATTTCTTCAAGTAATCACTATAGCGAGTTACATTAGCTTCATCCAGTGCAGCCTCCACCTCATCCAAAATACAGAATGGAACCGGACGTGTGTGCAGGATAGAAAATAATAAGGCAATAGCTGTTAGCGCACGCTCTCCACCAGATAAGAGAGAAAGATTTTGGAGCTTTTTGCCTGGTGGCTGCGCCACGATATCTATACCAGTATCAAGCATTGAACTAGGATCCGTTAACACTAAGTCTGCCTGTCCTCCACCAAATAATTGTCTAAATACCACTTTAAAATTCCTTTGAATTTCATTAAAGGTAGTTTCGAAACGGATGGTCATTTCTTCATCCATTTCCTTAATGACTTCATGAAGTGTCTCTTGAGCAGAAAGCAAATCTTCCCGTTGTTCAGTCAAGAAAGAATGGCGTTCACTTACTTGTTCAAATTCTTGTATAGACCCTAAGTTAATAGGACCTAACTCTTCAATAGAACGCTTTAACAATTTGACCTTTTTACGAGCAAGCTCCTCATCCATATTAAATGGGTAATCTCGTTTTGCTTCTTCTAAAGTTAATTCATATGTTTCTTCTAGTTGATTTTGAAGCGAGTTAGATTCTACTTCTAGCTTTCCAAGCCTTAATTCTAATGTACGCTCATCATTGGCGTATATATTTACATGCTGCTGAAGTTGCTTTAGATGATTTTCGGAATCATTAACTTTTTGAGAAAGTACTAGTCTTTTCTCTTTGTCAGTTTTGATTTGATCAATTAAATAATCTTTTTTCTCTTTAAAGTTTATAATCATTTGACTGATTTCTTCCGGTGACGGTCCAGACTGATCATCATTTTCAAACCAGCTAATTTCTTTTTCTAATGTACCGATTTTTTGTGAACAAGTTTGAATCTCTTGTTCCAGTTGTTTCTTTTCTTTGTCCTGCTGATTTACTTGTTCATTGACTACAGCAATAGAGGATAAAAGTTCACCAAGCTCATTTTGTACTTGGTCTTTTTCCTGCATCGACTGTTGTTTTAATAATTGCAATTGATCAATTGTTTGCTGAATGGAATTTAATGATTCATTAATTTCTGCACTACGTTTAGCTGTTTGTTCTTTTTTGCGGACTAAATCCTCATGTAGGTGATTTTTTTCAGTCTGCACCTCGTCAAACTCTAATAATCGATTGGTCAGCCGAGAAATAATTGCCACACATTCTCTGTCTTCTGATAAAAGCTTATGCTCTTCCTCGCGCAATGCTTCTCCGGATAGACGAGCTTCCTCTAGCTCTATTTTCAGTTGCTGAACCTGTTGCCTTTTAAAGGAAACGGATTTTTCGGCTTGTAGAACAGATTGTTGTAGCTCCACTAGCTTGTCATTCAATTGTTCTAGCTCAGCTTTTCTAGTAAAGACGGATGACTGCTGCTTCACGGAACCCCCAGTCAAGGAACCGCCAGCATTTACTACATCTCCATCTAACGTTACAAAACGATATCGATATTGTAATCGGGCTGCCATTTCGTTAGCACCCTTTAGATCAGTCGCTATAATGATATTTCCTAGCAGGCTTTCGATAATAATTTTATAATCAGGATTATAATTCACTAGCATATCAGCAGTATTTACAAATGATGGATGCTGTTTAATAGGGGCCAATGCTTGCTCCGTTAATTTACGAGACTTCATAACCTGTAATGGAAGGAAGGTAGCTCTTCCCACCCTTTTCTTTTTCAACCACTCAATTGCCAGTCGAGCATCTTGACTTGTATCTGTAATAATATGTTGCGATTGCTGGCCTATGGCCGTATCAATTGCATTCATATAATCCGATGGAATCTGAATTAGTTCCGCAACTGCTCCATGAATCCCTTTTAGTTCTTTTTTGTCGCGAGCCATCAGTACTTCCTTAACTCCTTGGAAATATCCGGAAAACTCTGACTCAAGCTCCTCCAAAGAGTCTTTTCTTGCCTGCATTTGATGCTTCATTTGATAGGCTTTTTGAAGCATTGACTGTTGTTCTTCATAGGAGGCCTCTAATTTATCAGAGGTTTCTCGTTTAGTTTTAAAGTCTAACACCTTTTGCGCCAAATTCTTTTGACAACTTTCTAGCTGCTTCTCTATCTCTTTTTTTCTATTTGTAAGCTTTTCGAGCTCTTCTTTAATCTCACGGTAATCCTCTACCATTTTTTCTGAAGAAACTAGTTCAAATTGAAGCTGCTGTTCCATATGCTTCATTTCATTTTTCATCGTTGCTTCTTCGTTTAACAAATCAATGTAAGAGCCCTTCAAGTTTTCGATTTCTTCTTCTACTTCGGAGGCCGATTTGCTAAGTACATGGTCTATTTGAAGTTTCTTTGCTCTTAGTTCTTTTAATAATATTTTTTTCTCAGAACTGGATACTACGTTTTCTTCCAATTGCTTTTCAAATGTTTGCAGCTTGGTCTTTTCTTCTTCCAAAGCTCTTTTAAGCTGTGATATTTGTTGACTTGCATTCTGTTTTTTCTCGGCAAGTAGCAGTTTTCTTCCCTCTAAACGTTCTAGCTCAGAGCTTACTTCAAGTAATTCCCCTTGATCTTTATCTAGCTTTTCATCAGTTGTACCAATAATTCTTCTAACAGTAAGAATATCAGCTTCTGCCTCACTAACCTGCGTTAGAAGAAGCTTCTTCTGTTCGTCTATTTGCTGAAGTTGATTATGTAGCTCTGCACTTTCCTGCTTAAAAAGATTTAAATCATGAGCAATGACCGCTATTTCAATATCCTTTAGTTCCGTAGACATCTCTAAATAATCAGAAGCCAATGAGGATTGAATTTTCAGAGGTTCCATTCGTCCATCTAGCTCATGAAGAATATCGAGCACTCGGTTTAAATTGTCATCGGTTTCGATAAGTTTGAATTCTGCTTTTTTCTTGCGTTGCTTGTATTTTAGAACACCTGCTGTTTCCTCGAATATCGTTCTTCTGTCCTCTGGACGACTGTTTAATATCTCATCCACTCGTCCCTGAGAAATAATAGAGAACGCTTCTTTTCCAAGTCCTGAATCCATAAATAAATCTGTTATATCCTTCAATCTACACTGTTGCTTGTTCAGAAGATATTCACTATCACCAGAACGATAAACTCTTCTTGTTACGCTGATTTCAGCAAAATCAAGAGGGACGCGATTATCAGAATTATCTAGTATTAAGGTTACTTCTGCAAAGTTTAATGCCTTTCTAGAATCACTTCCTGCAAAGATTACGTCTTCCATCTTTGCTCCACGTAGCGACTTTGCAGACTGTTCCCCTAGTACCCATCTGATAGCATCCGTTACATTACTTTTCCCACTACCATTTGGACCTACCACTGCTGTTACCCCTGGAACGAAATCTATTCCAATTCTGTCAGCAAATGATTTAAATCCAATAATTTCTAATCTCTTAAGGAACAACGATTATTCCTCCTGTTCTTGATCCTTTATTGCGAGTATCGCCAGTCTGGCAGCTTGCTGCTCTGCCTCTTTCTTAGAACGTCCTATACCGACGCCAAGTTCTTTAGTATTTAAAATAACACGTGAAACAAAGGTACGGTTATGTGCCGGACCTTTTTCCTCTACAATTTCATAGCTAAGTGTACCATTGTTTTTTTGTTGAATTACTTCTTGTAGCTGGCTTTTATAATCCATCACATGCGAAAAAGCACCGACTTCGATTTTAGGAAAGACAATCTTTTCTAGAAAAGAAACGACTACCTCTAATCCCTGATCTAAATATAATGCACCGATAAATGCTTCGAACACGTCTGCTAAAAGTGCCGGTCTTTCACGCCCGCCGGTTAATTCTTCTCCTTTACCAAGCAATACATATTTACCAAATCCTAATTCATTGGCAAATACAACTAAAGAAGGCTCGCATACAATAGCTGCGCGAAGCTTAGTAAGCTGACCTTCACTCATTACCTCATATTGCTGAAATAGGTACTGAGAAACCGATAATTCTAATACGGCATCTCCAAGAAACTCTAAGCGTTCGTTATCGGTGAAAAACTTACGTCGATGCTCATTCACATAGGATGAATGGGTAAAGGCTTGATACAATAATGTCGGATTATTGAATTGGATTTCAAAATGATTTTGAAATTTTTGGAACTGTTGTTTAACGCTTTCTGGGAACCCCGTTTTTTTAGGGTGGTTGTTTTTTCTATTTACTTTCATCCTGATCTGCCTTTCTTACTTAACATCTATCTGTTTAAGTTTACCTGTTTATAAAGCAATGTGCAAAAAGAAATAGAGACGCTTTTTATTCGGAAGAATAAAAAACGTCTCTGTTGCTATTTAACTTTATCCACCTTCGTATATAGAGCAACTATATAAAAATGTGACTATTTAATATTAGCCTTGTTTGCTTTCAATATAGCTAACTGCGCTACCCACAGTTGAAATATTCTCAGCATCTTCATCCGAAATCTCCATATCGAACTCATCTTCAAGCTCCATTACTAACTCAACTACATCTAGTGAGTCGGCACCTAAATCATCACGGAAGGATGCTTCTAATTTTACTTCGCTTTCGTCTACTCCAAGACGATCTACGATAACTTTAGTTACACGTTCTAAAACTGTTGACACATTTGTCACCTCCCCTCAATGATTATACAAAAAACTTCTTGTCTATGAAAGGCTATTTCACATGAAATATAATACATTCTAAATCAGATAGTGCTTACTTAAGTTCCGTCTGGCATTACATATACATGCCGCCATTGACGTGGATAGTTTGCCCAGTAATATAACTAGCATCGTCTGATGCTAAAAATGCTACCGCGTTAGCAATGTCTTCAGGATTACCGAATTTTGCCAAAGGTATTTGGCTAAGCATTTGTTTTTTGATATCTTCAGGTAAAGCATCAGTCATATCAGTTGTGATAAAACCAGGAGCAACTGAGTTAACTGTAATATTACGGGAAGCTAATTCCTTTGCAGAGGATTTTGTTAAACCTATTACACCCGCCTTTGCAGCTACATAATTGGCTTGTCCAGCATTTCCAGATACCCCGACAATTGAAGTTATATTTATAATACGCCCTTTGCGCTGTTTCATCATTTGTCTCGTAACAGCCTTCGTACAGAGAAACACACCTTTTAGGTTTGTATTCAAAACATCATCCCACTCTTGCTCCTTCATACGCATCAGTAGATTATCACGAGTAATGCCAGCATTGTTAACTAAAATATCAATGGAGCCGAAGGTTTCTATGGTTTGATTGACTAAGTTTTGGACATCCTCAGCTTGATCTACATTTGCTTGAATAGCAAAGGCTTCACCACCGCGCGATTGAATTTCTTTCACTACGGCTTCTGCCTTTTCTTTGCTTCCACTATAATTTACCGCTACCTTTGCTCCTTCGCTTGCTAGGTAAAGAGCAATATCCTTACCAATACCTCGAGATGCACCTGTGACAATTGTGGATTTACCATCTAATTTACCCATTGATAACCTCTCCTATTTCAGTAATCGCTTGCTGCATGGAAGCCTCATCATAAACACAATAAGTAGCAACAGAGCGATCTACTTTTTTGACTAGACCACTTAATACTTTACCAGGGCCACATTCGATAAATATATCCACACCAAGATCAAGCATTTGTCGAATAGACTCTTCCCAGCGGACTGGAGAATACAATTGCTCCACTAATAGATCCTTCATATCTGCAGCCTTCTCTACTGGCAAGGCTGTAACATTTGAAATAACTGGAGGTATTGCATCCGAAAGATTAATAGAATCAATTGCTGCATCTAGTTTATGTGCAGCTGGTCTCATTAATTCGGAATGGAATGGCCCGCTTACAGCTAAGGGGATTGCTCTTTTAGCACCTACCTCCTTCGCTTTAGCAGAAGCCTTTTCTACTCCTGCCGCTGTTCCTGAAATAACAATTTGACCAGGACAGTTAAGATTTGCAATTTGCACTATATCTCCATTGTTTGAAACTTCCTGCGTGACCTCTTTTAACAAAGAAGCTTCGAGGCCTAATATTGCAGCCATGGCCCCTTCTCCAGCCGGAACAGCTTCATTCATATAAAGACCACGCTGGTGAACTAGCGAAACTGCATCTTCAAAGCTAAGTGCTCCAGATGCTACTAACGCAGAGTATTCACCTAAGCTATGACCAGCAGTATAATCTGGCGTAATACCTATGTCAATCAGAGATTTTGCAATCATTATGCTTGTTGTTAGTAACGCCGGCTGTGCGTGATAAGTTTTAGTAAGTTCCTCAGCTGGACCATTCAACATGATGTCCGATAGGGAGAACCCTAACTTTTGATCTGCTAGTTCATAAAATTTCTTTCTTTCACTGTTACTTTCGATTAGCTGTTGCCCCATCCCGACCGTCTGGGAACCTTGTCCTGGAAATATAAAAGCTATTTTAGTCATTGGAGGATTCCTTTCGTAATGTTGTGTAGATAATGTCGGAAACATTATTTTCTACCATTGTTCGCGCTTGTCTAATCGCATGGAATACCGCACGTCCATTAGAAGAACCATGTGCCTTGATAACAGGAGCCTTTAAGCCAAAAAGCCCTGCTCCACCATACTCTGAGTAGTCCAATTTATTTTTTAATACTTTTAGTTGATCCTTTACAAGCAATGCTGAGATTTTAGTTTTTGTCGAAGTATTAAAAGCTTCTTTTAATAAAGTAAATATCCCTGCTGCTGTACCTTCAATCGTTTTTAATACCATATTGCCTGTAAATCCGTCTGTTACCACGACATCCGCCACACCATACAATAAATCTCTAGCTTCTATATTGCCTATAAAATTAACAGGGGTCTCGTTCAAAAGTGTAAACGCGGCTTTCGTTAGCTCATTTCCCTTTTTATCTTCCGTTCCAATATTCAAAAGACCAACGCGCGGATTAGAAATCCCACGAACCTTCTCCGCATAGACACTTCCCATTACTGCGAATTGTTGCAAATGTTCGGGCTTTGCATCTGCATTTGCACCAAGATCAAGCATTACAAACCCTTTTCCATCAATAGTTGGTAGAGTAGGAGCCAATGCCGGACGATCTACTTGGTCAATTCTGCCGACTATGAATAGTCCCGCTGCCATCAGTGCCCCTGTGTTACCAGCAGAAACACAAGCATCCGCTTCACCGTTTTTGACCGATTCTGCCATTTTGACCATAGAGGAATTTTTCTTTCTACGGATGGCACGCACTGGCTCATCTGTTCCTTCAATCACTTCATCTGTATGGACAACCTTCAAGCGTTCATGCTTAGTTACAAGCGTTTCTAGTTTATTCTCGTCCCCAAACATTATAATTTCTAGATCGTCGAAAGCCTCTAAAGCTTCATAGACCCCTTTAACTATTTCATGAGGGGCGTTATCTCCGCCCATTGCATCTATAGATATTTTCATTTTTAATCACCTTTTTTAAGTCATAGTTTCTCGATACATATTAAATTCGCCAACAAACACTGTTTCATTTTCTACCTTGCTTGTGACTTTAATAAGTGTGCTATTTTTTTCAGGATCACTGGAAAGAACTACAGCTTTTGCTATAACTCGGTCTCCAGCCTTCACTGGCTGCACAAATGTAATGTTGGATTTTCTCGTTAAAGCCAGCTCATCGTTAATGACCGCGACCGCCAATGAATTTGCTTGGGCAAATAGATGATGTCCTCTAGCTATACCATTTCTAGCAAAAACATGGTCTTGTGTTATATCCAACAAGGATATTGCTTGCTTATCCAAATCTATATCTATAATTTCTCCAATCACTTCATCGATTGGGAGTGATTTAACCTCTTCTTCAAAATTATGAGCAGCTACAGACTTAATTCTCTCACGCAACTCAGGAATGGACAACTCCATTCGATCCAAACGAATAGTTTGCACACTCACTTTAAAGGTAGATGCTAAATTTTCATCCGTTATAAAAGGATTTTTATCTAGAGTTTCTAATAAAAGCCTTTGTCTTTCTTTTTTCGTATATTTCAAGCTATTCACCGCCATTTTAGCACTTGGTACTAATATCAGTATATAAACATTAAAAAAAGAATGCAAGGAATGATTTCACATCATCCATGCATTCTTTTTAGTTAATCCTTTCTCCATCCAATGCTTTTGAATTTATCAGAGTGTTTCGAAGACCTTCCATTTCATCCGATTTCCAGAAATGCTCAGATTCTAGTAGACGTTCTGCATCTATTTTAGCTGTATTTAAAGCTCTATAATCATGAACCAAATCGGCAATTTTGAATTCAGGTAAGCCACTTTGCTTTTTCCCGAAGAAATCCCCAGGTCCACGAAGTTCTAAATCTTTTTCTGCCAAAACGAATCCATCGTTAGTTTCCGTCATAGACATCATGCGTTCCTTTCCTTCTTCTGTTTTAGGATCTGCAAGAAGTATACAATAAGATTGATGCTCTCCACGTCCTACCCTTCCGCGAAGTTGGTGCAGTTGAGCAAGTCCAAAGCGTTCTGCATCAAAAATAATCATGAACGAAGCATTAGGAACATTTACTCCTACTTCCACAACTGTTGTAGAAACTAACACATGAATATTTCCATCCGTGAATTCTCTCATCACTTCATCCTTTTCATCGGAGTGAAGTCGACCGTGCATTAAGCCAACAGTGTAATCTTTACCAAGTTCATATGACATCATATTGTAAACATCGACAGCATTTTGAACGTCTAGTTTTTCAGACTCCTCAATTAGTGGACAAATAATATAGGCTTGTCTACCATTTGCTAGTTCTTTTTTCAACCGACTAATTAGTTTAGGAAGTTGGTCCTCCTTCATCCAATGTGTATCAATTGATTTTCTTCCAGCTGGCATTTGATCGATAATAGAAACATCCATTTCTCCAAATGCTGTTATCGCTAAAGTTCGTGGAATAGGAGTTGCCGTCATAAAAAGTACATCAGGATTTTCTCCTTTTTCCTTTAATACTTTTCTTTGCTCTACACCGAAACGATGCTGCTCATCGGTTATAACCAAACCAAGCTTTTTAAAAGAAACTTCAGGTTGGATTAATGCATGAGTACCTATGAGCAAATCAATATTACCTTCTGCTAAATTTTCCAATACAATTCTTCTTGCTTTTTGTTTGGTAGATCCCGTTAAAAGTGCAATTCTAACTCCAAGCGGAGCGAGCCATGCATCTAAGGAAGCCGCGTGCTGCTCTGCAAGAATCTCTGTTGGCGCCATCAAAGCTCCTTGATATCCAGCAGTAATAATTGCATATAAACAAATAGCGGCCACGACTGTTTTTCCAGATCCCACATCCCCTTGCAAAAGTCTATTCATACGATGTGGCTCCTTCAAATCTCGACAAATCTCATTGACCACTCTCTTTTGAGCATCCGTTAGCTCATAAGGTAAGGATTCAATGAGGATTTTTAATCGGTCATTGTCAAAAGCAATACTATTCCCAACATTTTGCTCTTTTCGGACTTTCTTAATCGCCTGCATTTTTAGTTGAAAGTTAAGTAATTCCTCATAAACAAACCGTCTTCTTGCATTTTTTGAATGATTGGCATCCTGAGGAAAATGTATCCCCTCGAGAGCTTCTACTATTTCGGGTAGTTTATAAGCGGAACGGATAGATTCCGGTAAAGGGTCCATAATATACCCTTTTAACTCATCTAAAGCTTGTCTCATGAATCGTCTGAAAATCTTTTGGCTTATGGACCCTTTTAACGAATAGACAGGTTCAAAATCCTGTTGGTCCGTTTTCGGCCCTGCAGAAAAGGTAGAGACATTAATAACCTGACGCCCTCTGTCCCACTTGCCAGTAACCGTGATTACAGATCCTGGTGTAATTTTAGATTTCAAATAGGCTTGGTTAAAAAATACTGCCTTAATCAGATGCTGTCCAGCCAACAAACGAACCTGCAATCTGGATTTATTTTTTCCTAAAAAAAGAAGAGAAGGTTCACTTTCGACCCTTCCTTCCACTGTTACTCTCTCATTATGAGCTGTTTCTGCTAAGTTTTTTAATCGAAAATCTTCATGTCTATAAGGGAAGGTCATCACTAAATTCTCTAATGTGATAATCCCTAACTCTTCTAACGCCTTAGCAGTCCCACTTCCAACACCCTTTAAAGAGGTAACTAATTCGTCTACCTTATTTTCCACTGCTGACCACAGCCCCACCAAAGATTTTTGCTTCTAACCATTTTCCTGTTGGTGTAGCAGCTAATCCTCCTTGAGCAGTTTCTTTTAATGCTGTTGGCATTGTTTGACCTATTTTATACATAGCATCTATTACTTCATCGCATGGTATTCGACTAGTAACCCCGGCTAAAGCCATATCTGCTGCCACTAAAGAATTAGAGGCACCCATTGCATTTCTCTTCACACAAGGTACTTCCACTAATCCGGCAACAGGGTCACAAACTAATCCAAGCATGTTTTTTAGTGTAATAGCAAATGCTTCTGAGCATTGTGCCGGTGTACCACCAGCCATCTCTACAATAGCGGCTGCGGCCATACCCGCTGCAGACCCTACCTCTGCTTGACAACCACCCGCAGCTCCAGATATAGAAGCATTGTTAGCTACGACAAATCCGAATGCACCTGCAGTAAAAAGATATCGGATCATCTGTTCACGAGTTGGATTTAATTTATTTTTGACTGCAAATAAAGTTCCTGGCACAACACCTGCAGATCCAGCTGTAGGTGTTGCACAGATAGTACCCATTGCCGCGTTTACCTCATTGGTTGCCACTGCTTTACTTACAGCATCCAGCATTAACTCTC
Organism: Psychrobacillus faecigallinarum; assembly: GCF_014836595.1. GTDB lineage: Bacteria > Bacillota > Bacilli > Bacillales_A > Planococcaceae > Psychrobacillus > Psychrobacillus faecigallinarum. The sequence continues at coordinate 239,604 of NZ_JACSQO010000001.1, forward strand.
CTGTAAGAGAGTTCCCCTTTTGCATATAAGCTTGTAAAAGTACCGCGTCTCCTCCAGTCAACCCAGAAGTTGAATGAACTCCCTTAAGTCCCTTCTCTACAGCTTCTTCCATAACCGTTAGATTACGATCCATTTGTGTTAAAATTTCTTCACGGGTGCGTTCTGTCATAAGAATTTCTTGCTCGATCATTATTTCAGATATCAGCTTATTTTCTTTGTTAGCTCTATCTACTAATTCACGCACATTCCGAAATAAGACTTCCATCGTACCCCTCCTTAATCTACTATCCTTGTAACCTTGGTTATATTCGGCAAGGTCTTAAGTTCTTCTAATATATCCTCGTTCACATTTTGGTCTACTTCAATAACCATCAAGGCCATATTCCCTTTCTCTTTTCGAGAAACCTCCATATGACCGATATTTATATCATACTTTGCCAAGCAATTGGCAACGCTTGCAATACATCCTGAACGATCTTCATGAACTACTAATATAGCAGCTAAGTTGCCGGATAACCTTAATGGAAAACCATTAAGTTCAGTTATTTCTGTCTTCCCTCCACCAATAGAAATACCAACCATCGACATTTCTCGCTCGTCGTCTCCTAACACAATCCTTGCTGTGTTTGGATGCTCGGTATGTCCTGTCTCAGGGATAAACTCATAAGATAAGCCAACTTTTTCTGCATCACTAAACGCAGTTTTAATCCGCTCATCAAAAGTGTCGTAATCAAGTAAGCCGCCGATAATTGCGACATCAGTTCCATGTCCTTTATATGTCTCGGCAAAGGAACCATAAAGATGGATTTTTGCCCATGTAGGTTGCTTTCCAAATAAATCTCTTGCCACCCGCCCTATACGTGCTGCTCCAGCAGTATGAGAAGAGGATGGTCCAATCATAACCGGTCCAATTATGTCAAAAACAGACTTGAATTTCAATTGACAGACCTCTCTTTCATCTTAATAATTCTATTTTACACTTATTGGGATGTTTAAACAAAAGTATTGTACGAAAGAGATACAATACTCACGCTTGTTAAAGGATGATTTTCTACAGACTTTGATGTAAATGTGAGCAATATTTTTTTAATAATTACACCCTCACATCTTAAAAAAACGCGTGGGATTTCTCCCACGCGGAGTTGCTCTTCTTTATTCGACCGATAAGATATATGGATATAACGGTTGTTTACCGTTATAAAGTTCTACTTCAACATCCTCAAATTGTTCTTCGATATAAGCAGCAAACTTGCCTGCTTCTTCTTCAGAAACATCTTCGCCGTATATAACTGTTACTATTTCTGAATCATTATCAATCAATTCATTTGCCAGCTTAGTGGCTGCTTCGACTCTAGAAGGCTGAGAAAGAATAATTTTACCTTCTGCTAAAGACATGAAATCATCTTTTTTAATCTCAACGCCGTCAATGGACGTATCACGAACAGCAAAGGTAACCTGACCAGTTTTTACATGAGAAAATGCTGCAGTCATATTCTTTTTGTTTTCTTCTACACTTGCTTGAGCATTGAATGCCAAAATTGCAGCCATACCTTGAGGAATCGTTTTTGTTGGCACAACAGCTGCTTCTATTCCTAAAACTTCAGCCGCTTGTTCTGCAGCCATTACAATATTTTTGTTATTTGGAAGGATTAATACACGCTCTGCTCCTACCGATTCAATTGCTTTTACAATATCCTCTGTAGAAGGGTTCATTGTTTGTCCACCTTCTATTACAGCTGAAGCACCTAAGCTTCTTAATAATTCTGCAACTCCGGTACCCATTGCAACAGTAACCACTGCATATGGATGCACTTCAGTTTTTTTTACAGCAGCTTCAGCTGAATGGCCTTCACCAACTATTTCCGTATGTTGCTGACGCATATTTTCAATTTTAATTTTGATAAGATCTCCATATTGCTGACCATAGGTCAATACTTCACCTGGAGTTTCAGAGTGTATATGAATCTTAGCAATCTCATCGTCAGAAATTACTAATAGAGAATCTCCATATGCACTTAAATCATTGCGGAAATCATTTTCGTCAAAGGATTTTTTCCCTTCTTCGAAACGAACCATAAACTCCGTACAAAATCCGAATTCAATGTCTGCCGTGTCCATAAATCCTTGAACACTTTTATGATGCTCGGCACTTACCAAATCATCCATAGAGTTACTAACCGTTTTCTCAGGAAGTTCTTCTCCCTTTAAGCTTGCTAAGAAGCCCTCATATACAAATACTAAGCCTTGTCCACCACTATCTACTACCCCAACTTCTTTTAAAACAGGTAATAGGTCTGGAGTTCTATTCAGTGATTGTTTTGCCTCTTCTACAACAGCTGCCATTAGTTCAGGGATATCTGTAACAGTTTCACTAACTTCCACTGCTTTTTTAGCAGAGTCTTTAGCAACAGTCAAAATTGTACCTTCGACCGGCTTCATAACCGCTTTATAGGCAGTTTCCACGCCGTATTGCAGAGCTTGAGCAAATTGCTTCGCATCCAAAGTAGCATATTGTTCAATAGATTTACCGAAGCCTCTGAAAAGCTGAGATAAGATAACTCCTGAGTTTCCCCTTGCCCCCATCAATAACCCCTTGGATAATGCTTGAGCAGTTTTACCGATGTGCTCACTCGTGTGGGCAGCAGTTTCTTTAGCTCCCGAGGTCATTGAAAGATTCATATTTGTCCCTGTGTCACCATCAGGAACAGGAAATACGTTTAATGCATCGACATAGTCCGCGTTTTGAAAAAGATGGTGTGCTCCCATCTTGACCATATCTGCAAATTGATTACCATTGATTGATTTCATTGTTTTCTCTCCTTAATCACACGTTTGCCACGCGAACTCCTTGTACGTAAACATTTACGGATTTCACCGACATACCAAGAGATTTATTCAGTGTATATTTCACTTTGGATTGGACTTGATAAGCGATTTCAGAAATTTTTGTTCCGTAACTCACAATAATATACATATCGATATGTAGATCTACTTTTTCCTGTCTAACAATAACACCTTTAGTAAAGTTTTCTTTTCTTAATATATCTGTTAAACCATCTCTGATTTGATGCTTTGATGCCATACCTACGATACCATAGCATTCAATCGCGGCTCCGCCAGCAATCTGTGCAATTGTATCTTGTGATATATCAATGTGCCCGAATTCATTTGTTAATTCTATTGACATGTTGAAACCTCCCAAGTCCTTTTTGACTATCCCTTATTGTACTACACCCTTTAAAATTATAAAAGACACGTTTCTATTCGTCTACTTTTTGCATAAAGTGTAATTAGATTGCCATTTCGTGAAAATACAATTCCTGATACTATAGTAACTATGTAAAGACCATTACTGCAAGTCAAAGCCAAACCAACTTTTCTATTTTATAGTGTAAAGGTTTTTTTCTTGATATACTTGCTTATCAAAAGAGACTGTGGTAAATTATTAAAGTATGTGAAATATCGAACTGAAAAATCTTTCAGCTTCTTTTTTAAAGGAGGAAATTATAATGCCAAAAGTATGTGCAATCACTGGGCGTAAAGCTCGTTCTGGTAATGCTCGTTCTCACGCAATGAACGCTAACAAGCGTACATGGGGGGCAAACCTTCAAAAGGTCCGTATTCTTGTAGACGGTAAACCTAAACGTGTATGGGTTTCTGCTAGAGCTTTAAAATCAGGAAAAATTGAGCGCGTATAATCGCTCTCATAGTTAATGCCAGGTTGACTATTCGTCGACCTGGCATTATTTCTGTCTAAAACTATTTTTTCTCCTCGTCCTTTTTAAACAGACGAATACAGACCTTCATAATACTACTAACAGATTTAGGTAATTTAAAAGTGTAGACCTTCACACATATTTCCTCCCTTTTAGTCACTGCTTCTTATCATTAAACATATGCCCGACTCAAAGGAGATAGTACTTGTTCGTTCTACTTGTTCATTACTAGTAAACTTTGCATTACCATAATTAACTACTTCATTTTCTACATTGTATAAGAAACCATCAAGATTCACGTTCTCAATTTTCTCACCAAAAGGATAGAGGGAAATATATTTGTATTCTTCCTGTTTTTGGATGTAATGAGTACCAGGTAGTAAAAATTGAAGTTTATTTTTATTGTTTTGAATATAAAAGGATACTTTTGGATATCGTATTTGAAAGTAATAAACGTCATGTAAAGCAGCTTGATAGTGATCTAAGCGTGCGCCACTTGCACCAGTTAAAATGACTTCGGTTGGATTATATTTCATAGCCTCTAATAACGCTAAGTGTGTATCTGTCTCATCCTTATCCGTTGGCAAAATAGATATATGAGTTATTTTTTCACGTAAAACGTTCAGCTCTTCCTCGCTAATAGAATCGAAATCACCAATAATCTCATTTGGAATAATGTTAGCATTGATTAAATGAAAGGCACCTCTATCTGCTCCAATGAAAATAGTTTCTTCTTGAAAAAAAGGAAGCTGTCTAAGATCAACAACTTCCTCTAAAGGGCCTCCAGAACAAATGAAGACACGTTTCATCTAGAAACCGCGCTTAATCCAGCAGCTTTAATTCTTTGAAGAGCTTTAGCTTTATCTGGGGCGTTGTATATAGCAGAGCCAGCTACAAGAATAGTTGCACCAGCTTCTACACAAGGAACAATAGTTTCTTCGTTAATACCGCCATCAATCTCTATTTCTATAGAAAGATTTCTTTCCTTGATAATCTGTGAAAGCTGTTTTACTTTCGGTACAACAGAATGAATAAACTTTTGACCACCAAATCCTGGATTCACTGTCATAAATAAAACCATGTCTATATCCTCTAACACATGTTGAATAGTTTCTATTGGTGTATGGGGGTTTAATACGATCCCAGGCTTAACTCCAAAGGAACGAATCAGTTGAATAGTTCTATGCAGATGCGGACAAGCCTCCACATGTACTGTAATATAATCAGCTCCTGCCTTAGCGAAAGCTTCAATGTACTGGTCTGCATTTTCAATCATTAAATGTACATCTAGCGGTAGATTTGTTAGTGGACGAAGAGCTTCCACAACAATTGGACCCATCGTAATATTGGGAACAAAGTGGCCGTCCATCACATCAATATGAATAAGTTCAGCTCCAGCCTTTTCAACCTCTAAAACTTCTTCTCCTAATTTAGCAAAATTTGCGGCTAAGATGGAAGGTGCAATTTTTATCATTTTTAGTACCTCGGCTTTCTTTCTACGATTTCTTCATAAAACTGTAGATAATGTTTATATCTGTAATCTTTTATTTCTCCTAGCTCTACTGCTTGCTTAACTGCACATTTAGGTTCATTTACGTGTAAGCATCCACGATATTTACAACCATCTTGACGTTCTACAAAGTCTGGAAAACAACTAGATAGTTCTTCTTTTTCCATTAAATCGAATTCAAAGGAACTAAAACCAGGTGTATCCGCTAAAAGACCATCACAAACCTCTATTAACTCTACATGTCTTGTCGTATGCTTTCCTCTTCCTAAAGCATCAGAAATTACACCTGTTTTTAAATCTAGGGAAGGTAGAATTGTATTCAGTAAAGTAGATTTCCCTACTCCAGACTGACCAGCTAGTACCGTGGTTTTTCCTTTTAAAACCGGTGAAATTTTTTCATGAAAAGCCGGATCATCTTTACAGGTCATTAATATTTCATAGCCGATTTTTTCATAGTCAGAAATATATACTGCCATTGTTTTTTTCATTTTTTCATCCATTAAATCACTTTTCGTCAAGCAAATGATTGGCTCAATATTAAACGATTCGAGAACTACTAAAAAGCGATCCAATAAAATGGTATTAAAATCTGGTTCTTTAATAGAAAAAACCAAAATCGCTTGATCAATATTAGCAATTGGCGGACGAACTAGGTTGTTTTTTCTTTCATGAAGAACGGTGATAGTTCCATCATTTTCTCCTTCTACCGTATAGTCGACAAAATCACCTACTAGAGGAGACTCGCCTCTATTTCTAAAGACGCCTCTCCCTCTGCATTGAATGATGTTACCGTTGTCATATACATAGTAAAATCCACTAAGTGCTTTTCTTATTTGTCCGTTTGGCATCCTATGCCTCCCTAATTTATTCATATGATACGCTATCTTGCGCTACAACCTCTTGATCCCTTTTGATAAGGTATCCACCTGTCTCGCCTTCTACAATTTCTAATGAAATCTTTTTATCGATTGTTGAAGTAATTTCAAATTCTTCCACAGGGGGATCAGTTAATTTATGGTTTTTGTCTTGGATGTAGATACGAATAATTTGTGGAACCACTTCCTGTTCCATCTCTCCGTCCTCTTCTCCGTCCTCTCCATCTATTTCTGGAGGTATATATTCAATGGTTACGGTTTTCACAACTGTCTGAGTCTTCTTTTGCTGAGGTCCTTTAGAAATTACTACCTCTACCGTACTCCCTTTAACTATCTTCACATTAGGTGCAGGGGATTGTTCTACAACTGCTCCCTTAGGAATCTTATCATGATGTACTTCTTTTGTTCTTACGACCTTTATACCTGTACTTGTTGCATATTCGTTAAGGTTTTTTTCATTATATTCCCTTAAGTCTCTTAGTGTAATCATTTCTGGTCCAAGACTAACTTGGAAATAGATGTCAGTTTCTTCTGGTATAATATCTTCTCCAGCTGCAGGTTCTTGCTTTAAGATGGTACCTGCGGAAGCAGAAGAGTATATTTTATCACTATCATCGATACTACGAAATCCTTGCTTTTGTAACAAAGCCTTCACCTGATCAATATCCTGGTTTTCATAGTTACTCATTGCTGATGTTTTTTTACCTTGAGATACGTAAAGATCTACTTCAGTTTCTTTATCGCGCATTTTCCCCTCTTCCGGAGTTGTACGAATAACATGATCCTTTTCAATCTCATCGTCAAATTCCAATATTTGTTCCCCAATGACGAAGCCTTCTGATTCAAGTAGCTTTATGGCAGCCTCTAATTCTAACCCAGCAATAGGTGGAACCTCTATCTTGTCTGGTTTAAACAATCCCGGGAAAGCAATAATAATGATTAATGCAAGTAAAATCAAGCCAGCAATTATCCCTGTTATAACTTTCCATTTTTTTATTTTTTTCTTTGGCTTCTTTGTTGATACTGGTGAAGGAGCCTCCGTAGGTATTTTTTTTGTTTCTGCTACATCCTCGAAAGAAACAGGCTCTTTAATAATAGGAAGCACCTTGGTAGCTCCATCGTCTACCGGTACAACAAATTTTGGTTCATTAGACCTTTCTGGTGACATGGCAGTTGATAAGTCTCTTTCCATTTCCTCAGCAGAACGATATCTATTTCTAGGATCTTTTGCAGTTGCTTTTAATACTACGTTTTCAAGACTTTGTGGGATTGCTGGATTAATAGCTCTAACTGAAGGAGTTTCAGCCTGTAAGTGCTTTAAGGCAATCGAAACAGCTGATTCTCCAGAAAAAGGCAGCTGTCCTGTTAGAAGTTCAAATAATACTATACCTAATGCATATATATCAGATTCTCTAGTTGCTGTGCCCCCACGTGCTTGTTCTGGTGATAAATAATGTACTGTACCTAATACTGAATTGGTCTGCGTATGGGAGGTCGCACTCAATGCCATCGCTATTCCAAAATCAGTTATTTTCACATTTTCTTGCTCGTCCAATAAAATATTCTGGGGTTTAATATCCCGATGAATAATATGATTATTATGTGCATTAGAAATAGCAGAAGTTAACTGTTTCATAATAGTGATTGATTTGATCGGTGAAACCGGTGCATTACTCTGTATGTATTGTTTTAACGTTTCACCTTTTACATGTTCCATAACAATATAATGAATATCTTCATCTTCTCCGACATCATAAATATTGACTATATTAGGGTGTGTAAGGCTTGTTGCAGATAGTGCTTCACGTTGAAAGCGACGACGTAATTCTTCTTCGTTAGAAAAATCATATCGCAATACTTTAATCGCGACGTCTCTGTCTAAAATCATGTCATGTGCCAAATAAACATTGGACATGCCGCCTCCACCAATCATTTCTAGCAATTTATATCTGCCGCTAACTCTTTTACCGATTAACATCCTTACACCTCCTCATCCTTGTTTGTTAACAAAATCAGTGAGATATTATCTTCTCCACCTGACTTGTTCGCTTCCTCCACTAATTCATCTCCCATTACTTGAAGAGACTTCTTAGAGTAAAGCAGGCTTTGTATAAAGGATTCACTTAATTTGTTACTTAATCCGTCTGTGCAAAAAAGAAAATAAGAATTAGCGACAAATTCTACCTCAAAAAAATCTGGATGAATAGTTTTTTCTGTTCCGACAGCCTTCATAATTGCATTTTTCATAGGATGGGTTTTTGCTTGCTCTTCATTAATTTCTCCTGAATCGAGCAGTACATTTACAAAAGAGTGATCTCTCGTAATCTGTTGAACCAAATTTTCTGTAATTTGATAAACACGGCTATCTCCTATATGCGCAATAATTCCTTTACTGTCTTTACTGTTTTCAAACAAGCCGGCAATTAATGTCGTCCCCATTCCTTCACAGCCTGTATTTGAGGTAGAATGCTGAGCTATAAGCTGATTTATCGTTTGGAAAGTGTACATTAACCATTCTTTTTCTGGAACAACAGAAGGATTATAAGCATGAAAATATTTTTCAAATTCTGTAATGGCCATTTCACTTGCTACATCCCCGGCATTATGTCCGCCCATTCCGTCTGCAACAACCGCTAATACACGACCATCCTCTCGCTGAAATACACCCACACGATCTTCATTGATCGTTCTTTTCATGCCTACATCAGTTTTAACAACGAACCTCATTTATACCTTCACCTCTTCATAGATAGAGCTCGTTGCAATCAGCTCTGTTTTTGAAAAACTGCTACAAAAAATCCGTCACTTCTTAAGTCTTGAGGAAACAGCTGTAACATACCATCCTCTTCTTGTTGTTTTATATTTTTTACAACGTCTGGAAAAGATTTTAGTTGCATATCTGGGTGATTTTCCAAAAATAGTTTAGCGGTTCCTTCATTTTCTTCCTTATCCACAGTACACGTACTATAAACCATTAATCCATTTGGCTTCAATAGCTTATATGCTTCATCTAACAATTTGAGCTGAATAGGCTTTAATGAATCAAAATCCTTTTCATTTTTTGTGTATTTAATATCTGGCTTTCTTTTCATAACACCTAAACCACTGCAAGGAGCGTCCACTAAAATACGGTCAAATGTTTGCTCTGGGAATAACTCAGAAGCTTTGCGTCCATCCTTTTCAACTGTTTCTATGAAACTAAAGCCCAGCCTTTCCGCATTTTCTTTTACTAGCTTCAATTTATGTTGATGGATATCCATAGCTACAAGCTTACCAGTGTTTTTCATTTTTTCAGCAATATGTGTTGTTTTTCCTCCTGGTGCTGAGCACATATCTAAAACAATCATGCCCGGTTCAGGTTGAAGGGCATACGCTGGAATCATGGAGCTTTCGTCTTGAATCGTAACAAATCCTTTTTGGAAAGCGGTGGTTTTTGCTGCCTGGCCATTAAACAAATAAATACACTCTGGAATAACTTCGCTTTGTGCAACGACATATCCTTCTTGTGTCATCAAATGCATCACTTGCTCTACCGTTCTTTTAAACAAATTGACACGTAAAGTTGTTACTGGTGGCTCATTGTTTTCCTCAAGCATTTTCTTAGTTGTTTCGAAACCATATTCTGATATAAATCGTTTAACCATCCAAAGAGGGTGACTTGTTTCAATAGAAAGACGCTCGACATCGTCCACAATACTTTCTGTCGAACTAACCCCTTCTCGAAGAATTGAACGCAAAATACCGTTCACTACTCCTGAAATTCCTTTATGACCTCTTCTCTTTGCTATATTAACCGCTTCATTCACTGCTGCATGATCAGGAATTCTAGATAGATAATGGATTTGATATAGAGATAATCGAAGAAGCTGTCTAACCCAATCGTCAAGCTTTCCTTTTATAAATGGTTTTAGATAATAATCCAAAGTCATTTTATGCTGAAGTGTTCCATAGGTTAACTCGGTTAACAACGCTCGATCTTTTGGTTCAATATCGTACTTTTCAATTGTCTGATGCAGCAAAAGGTTACTATATGCTTGTTGTTTTTCAACCGCCATTAAAATAGTTAAGGCTGCATCCCTAACATTACCAGTCCATATTTTTTCGTTCTTTTTTGTCATTCAAATTTATCTCCTATTCGCAATTTAGAACCAACGCCACGCAAATAGTCATTTGCAGACATTCTTTTCTTTCCAGCTGGCTGTAGTTCGTCAATTCGAATTGCTTCTTCAGCACCTGTTTGGACAACAAGGTAATCCGATTCTATTTTTACAACTGTACCTGGCAGTTCTTTTGTATTTACTTCTATTATATCTGCTTTCCAAAGCTTCACCGTTTGTCCATCCAATGTTGTATATGCTACTGGCCATGGATGAAGACCACGTATTTGGTTGTGAATTTCTAAAGCAGATTTAGTCCAGTCTATTCTTTCCTGCTCACGAGAAATATTTTTCGCATAGGTCACAAGCGATTCATCTTGTACTATGCGTTCGTTTCGACCTGTGATGATTAGAGGCAAAGTCTCTTTTAAAAGCAGTGTACCTACTTCGCTTAATTTATCAAAAAGAATTCCGGTATCATCTAAATGAGTAATAGGGATTTCACGTTGCGATATAATATCTCCTGCATCTAGCTTTTCTTCCATATACATGATGGTAACACCGGTTTTTTCTTGGCCATCTATTATTGCTTGGTGTATTGGAGCTCCTCCACGATAGGAAGGAAGCAAGGAAGCGTGCACATTAATACAACCGTATTTTGGAGCCTCTAAGAGCTCCTTCGGCAATATTTGTCCAAAGGCAGCAGTTATGATTAAATCTGGAGCAAGGTTAAGTATTTGATTGAGCTCCTCAGAGCCCTTTAACTTGTTAGGTTGAATAATCGGTAATCCAAGTTCTAAAGCCTCTTCCTTTACAGGTGGCGGCGTTAAAACTTTTTTTCTTCCAACTGGGCGGTCAGGTTGAGTTACGACTGCACTTACTTCATAACCCTCTTCCACTAGCATGCGTAAAATAGGAGCCGAAAAGGCAGGTGTGCCCATAAATACAATGGATGTCATAACTCTTCCTCCAGTTCATTCTCCAATTCTTCCACATCAACATAACGAGTAATTTTAGTAGTGAATAGAACCCCGTGTAGATGATCGATTTCATGAAGGATTGCTCTTGCTTCATAGTCCTCTGCCTCTAACTCATATAAAGCGCCGTCACGATCCTGTGCCTCTACCTTCACATAAAAAGGTCGCTCCACCTCTCCATAAATATCCGGGAAGCTTAAACAGCCTTCAACTTCTACTTCTGATCCACCTATTTCGACGACTTCTGGATTGACCATTTCAATCACCTCTTGTCCTTCTCCTAGGTCCACGATAGCCACTTGAATTGTTTCGCCAACCTGTGGCGCAGCAAGACCAATTCCATCTGAGGCGATCATCGTGTCATACATATCATCCAATAAATTTGCAAGCTTCTCATCAAATACATGAACCTCTTCACATTTTTTAGTCAATAAATCATTTGGGTGTGTAATAATATTTCTAATTGCCATTTCTTATTCCTCTTTTCAAACAGCCTATAAAATTGTGGATGGGTCAAGGTCTACCGTAAGCACGACACCTTTTTTTATCCACTCCGTACGATAAATTTTAATCAGTTGCTGTAGTTTTTCGATTAATAGTGGTTCTTTTTTGTATTTTATCAAACATTGGTAACGATATCTATTTTGTATCTTGCTTATTGCGCTTGCTGTTGGTCCTATTACCATACTCGTGCTTGATAAATTATCTCTTAACCAATCGGTAGCAAGTTTCGCATATTCAGCTGCAAGGAGTACATTTTCATGAGTCACTTGCACAAGTGTTACGAAATAGAAGGGTGGATATTCATATTGCTTACGCATGATCATTTCATTGTGATAAAAAGGCTCGTACAACTGATCCTTTGAGTACTCTATCGCATAGTGCTCTGGTGTATACGTTTGAATATATACAACTCCTTCTTTATCATGCCTTCCTGCTCTACCACTAACCTGCGTCATAAGCTGAAACGTCTTTTCAGCAGCACGAAAATCTGCAATATGCAAAGTTGTATCTGCATTTAAAACCCCGACTAAAGTAATATTAGGAAAGTCCAATCCCTTGGCTATCATTTGTGTACCTAATAAAATATCTGCTTCGCCATCGCCAAACTTTTTAAGTATACGTTCATGGGATCCCTTTGTCCTTGTAGTATCCACATCCATACGTAATACTCTGGCATAAGGAAATAATTTAGTTATTTCCTCTTCAACCTTTTGTGTACCCGTACCAAAAAAACGGATGTGCTCACTTTGACATTCAGGGCACTCTTGGGGCACAGGCTCCTCATGTCCACAATAGTGACATTTTAATCGTTCGCCTTCTCGATGGTAGGTTAAGGAAATATCACATTGGTCGCATTCTACAACTGTCCCACAATCTCTACAAAGTACAAAGGAAGAGAACCCTCTTTTGTTAAGAAATAATACGATTTGTTCCTTCATTTCTAATTTTTCTCGAATTGCATCTGCTAAAGGTAGACTAAACATGGAGCGATTGCCACTTTTCAGTTCCGCGCGCATATCCACTATATTAACTGTTGGCAGAGCCTGCTCTTTTGCTCTCATGCTTAACGATAATAGTGTATAAACTCCCTTTGATGCACGAGCATATGATTCTAATGATGGGGTGGCACTACCTAAAATAACTGGGCATTTGTGAAACTCACTTCTCCAAATTGCCACATCTCTTGCATGATAGCGAGGTGTGTCCTCCTGTTTATAAGAGGACTCATGTTCCTCATCTAAAATAATGACACCTAAATTCTTAAATGGAGCAAATACTGCGGACCTTGCCCCGACAACAACCATAACTTCACCACGCCAAATTTTGCGCCACTCATCAAATTTCTCTCCGGTAGATAAACCGCTATGCATGACAGCCACCTGATCACCAAAGCGAAGCTTGAAACGGCGTGTCATTTGAGGTGTCAAGGAAATTTCAGGTACTAGCATTATCGCCTGTTTTCCTTCTGCTATAGATTTTTCAATTGCATGTAAGTAGATTTCTGTTTTACCACTGCCAGTAATGCCATGAAGTAGGAAAGTTGTATTCTCTTCGTTGTTTTGAGCTTTAGTTATATGAGATAATGCAGTTTCCTGTTCGACTGTTAGCTGAACGTGATTGTCACGATCCTGATAATCGAGCGAAGTAATCTCTCGATACACTTCTTCTTGCTCTTTCACTAATATTTTTTTATTAATAAGAGTATTGACGGTAGCATTACTAACATTTGCAGCCTGAATTAATTCCTGCATTGTAAATGAGGTTTTTTCTTGAGCTAATAGCCACTCGATTAACTCTTTTTGTTTCACTGCTTGTTTTGTGAGTTTATTGAGCTGGCCAACAACAAAATCCTTATCATCTACAAGGGTATATTTAGTAACGGTTTTGACCCTAGCTTGTTGCTTGATAACATTTTCGAGCTCTAAACTACCTTCAATTAAATGCTTTTTCATCATCTTTAGCATTCCCGATTTTTCAAAAGCTTCATAAGGAAGCACTTCTTTTCTACCAAAAAGCTCTAGAATCTCTTTTTCCAATTGGGTGGGGTCTAAAATTTTAATATTTTTTTTATAAGAAGCTCGCAATGCTGCGGGAAGCATTACTTGAAGAGCATCAATTTCATAGCAGAGAGTTTTCTTTGTCATCCACTTGGATAATTTGAGCAATTCCTCTGTAATAACTGGCTCTACATCTATTATAGATTGAACTTCCTTTAGCTTCGATCTATCTACTTCTGTTTCTCGTTTTATATTCGTGATAAATCCTTGCACTTTTCGATTACCGAAAGGAACATGGACACGGCTTCCTCGCTCCACTAAATCCTCTAAATGCCCTGGCACTACATAATCAAATGGCCGATCAATAGGATATGCGGCTACGTCAACTATGACCTCTACAATCATAGAGCCTCATCTTTTTCTAGCTCAATAATAGTGTGAAATAACTGAAGGGCAAGCTCCTTCTTACTGTTTTGAGGGAAATGAACTTCTATATCGTTCTTTCCAACCAGCGTAACAGAATTAGTTTCTGTCCCAAAACCTGAACCCTCTTCAGTAACATCATTAGCTATTATATAATCTGCATTCTTCTTCTCTAATTTACCTTTAGCATAATGGACTACATCATTCGTTTCAGCTGCAAAACCAACTAGTATTTGATGTGATTTACGTTTCCCAAGCTCTGACAATATATCCGTAGTTTTTTCGAGAGCTATAGTGACTTCACCATCTTTTTTCTTCATCTTTTGAGGGTGTATTTCTTTCGCTTTATAATCAGCTACTGCAGCTGTTTTGACTATAATTGATGCACTATCAAAATGCTCCAGTACTGCAACAAACATGTCTTCAGTACTTTCAACATTAACTACCTCAACATTCCTTGGTGCTTCTATAGCAACTGGACCCGAAACGAGAATAGTCTCTGCACCTAGCCTAGATGCAGCCTCTGCCATTGCATAACCCATTTTTCCGCTAGAAAAATTAGTCAAAAAGCGGACTGGATCTAATTTTTCTCTAGTTGGACCAGCGGTGACAACTACTTTTTTACCTTTTAAAGGAAAATCACAAGGTACAAAATGTTCTTCCACAAGCTTAACTATTTTTTCCGGCTCCTCTAGTCTTCCCTTACCAATATAACCACATGCTAAAAAGCCTTCAGATGGCTCGATAAATGAATATCCGTCGTTTGAAAGCCTTTCAATATTACGTATTACTGCAGGATTGTCGTACATATGTACATTCATAGCAGGTGCGATCCAAACATCTGCGGTAGTTGCTAAAAGGGTAGTGGTCACCATATTATCAGCAATTCCATTTGCTAACTTTGCGATAGTATTAGCTGTTGCAGGAGCAACAATAACTAAATCAGCCCAGTCAGCTAAATCTATATGGGCGATGACTTTAGAATTTTTTTCATCAAACGTGTCAAAGTAAACATCATTTCGTGACATCGCCTGAAAACTTAACGGCTTTACAAATTCCATAGCGGATTCTGTCATAATCACTTTTACTTCAGCTCCAGCCTGTGAAAGCTTGCTTACTAAAGCAACCGCTTTATAAACAGCTATACCGCCCGTAACACAAACAAGAATTCTTTTAGAAGTTAACATTATTAATCCCCTCTCTAAACAACAACCTCCCAAAGAACAGATACATTCTTTGGGAGGTGTCTTCATCATCCGATTGGCCTTGCGGGTTTACTCCTAAGGTATCCGTCGAGGCTTTTAACAATTCCTTTAGCTAACAATATCTAAGCTAAATGAAGGTTATTTTATACTTCGTCCTCGTATACAGCGTTTTCGTTAGCTGATTCGATTTTAAGTTCGCCAGCTGCTACTTCTTCTAACGCTTTTCCAACTTGTTTTGCAGAAACGTAGATGCCAAGACGCTCTCCACCTTCTTCTTGCAATTGACGTGCTCTCTTAGAAGCAACGCTTACTAATGAATATTTTGAATCGATTTGATTTTTTAATGAATCTACTGATGGATATAACATTTAAAATTCCCCTTCCAACATGGATAAATATCTTTTTTCTACACGTTCGCGTCGGCAATGCTCTGCAGCAACAATTGCATTAATTTTTGAACAAGCTTTTGTTACTTCATCATTTTCCACGACATAATCATACAGATGCATCATCTCTAGTTCCTGCCTTGCAGCAAGAATACGTGAATTGATGACATCTTCTGTTTCAGTTCCTCTACCTATTAAACGTTGCTCCAACTCACTCAAGCTAGGAGGTGCAAGGAAAATAAAAAGTGCATCTGGTGCTTTTTCACGTACCAATGCAGCTCCTTGGACTTCAATTTCTAAAAAGACATCTCGACCTGAGTCAAGCGTTTCATTCACATAATCGATTGGGGTTCCATAGTAATTCCCTACGTAAGAGGCATACTCTAACAACTTACCTTGCTCAATTAACTCTTCGAATTCTTCTTTCTTTTTAAAGAAATAATCCACACCATCTACTTCACCTTCGCGCGGAAGTCTTGTCGTCATAGATATGGAATATTCGTAGTTTGTTCCCGGTTCCGAGAATAATTCTTTTCTCACTGTCCCTTTACCTACTCCGGATGGACCTGATAATACGATTAGTATACCTTTTTCTCTTCGCATAAAATCTCCTTCAATTACATGCTATCTCAGACTGCTAACTTTAATACATACTTTACTGATTATAACACAAGTCCTCTATAAAATGATAAGATTAAAAGAAAAGCAAAGACTTGTTTGTTACTTTTATAATGTAACAATGACTTTTTACTTTTTTTCTAGTCTTTTGTATAAAAGTAGAGCTAGATGAATCACTTTAAAGATTAGCAAATTAGACAGATATACATCTCTCACAATTATAGCTAACACTCGAATGATAAAAAAATGTTTTTGAAAGAGGAATTATTATGGCTTTTGATGGATTATTTACTATCTCAATGACAACTGAATTACAACAAATAGTAACAGGCCGTATTTCTAAAATACACCAGCCAAACGCTCAGGAAATATTAATGCAAGTCCGTGCTCAAGGAAAAAATTTCAAATTACTGTTTTCTGTTCATTCTTCATACTCGCGCATACAAATTACACATGAAACAATCGATAACCCATCTTCTCCCCCAATGTTTTGCATGGTACTTCGCAAGCATTTAGAAGGAGGAATCATCACCGCGGTACGCCAGCATGAAACGGACCGCATTATCGTTCTTGAAATACTTGGAAAAAATGAGATAGGTGATGAAATTACACGTGAGATTCATATGGAGGTTATGGGTCGTCATAGTAATCTACTATTAATAGACCCTAGCAGAAATCTTATATTAGAAAGCATTAAGCACTTATCACCATCTATGAACAGCTATCGGACGATTTTGCCTGGCCAACCCTATATCTCGCCACCATCTCAGAACAAGCTCAACCCACTAGTATATTCAGAGGACCTGAAAAATGTGATTCTTTCGGTTCAGGATTCTAAAGAAATAGTTGAGCAAATTTCGGGCTTTTCTCCACTTCATGCCAAGGAATTACTTCATCGTATGGATGGCGTTTCTGATCGTCTAATGATATATAAATCATTTATGGACGAATTTGAACAAGGTGGAATCGCTAAACAAATTGTAGAGGTAAATGGTAAAACATATTACTCTCCGAACGCACTTACTCATTTGGATGGAGATAAATTCAATGAACAAACACTAGGTAATTTACTCGATCGCGTTTATTTTGCTAAGGCTGAACGTGACAGAGTGAAGCAGCAGGCAGGAGACTTAGAAAGATGGCTCCAAAACGAACTAAATAAGCTAAAACTAAAAATGAAAAAACTCCAGAAGGATTTCGAGCAGGCCGAAAGATTAGATACATTCCAATTGTACGGTGAATTGCTTATGGCGAATGCTTACGCAATCGAAAAAGGGTTGTCTGAGGTTGAGCTCGTTAACTATTACGATGAAACCCAAGGAACAATAGTTATTCCTTTAGATAGTAGAAAGACGGCTACACAGAATGCACAGAGCTACTATAACCGCTATACAAAAGCTAAAACTGCCTTATTAAAAATTGAACAGCAATTTGAAATTACTAAAGAAGATATCGACTATTTTGAATTGCTACTTCAGCAAGTGATGCAAGCCTCTCCAACGGATATAGAGGAAATCCGAGAAGAATTGATGGAGCAGGGATTACTAAAAATGCGTGCTTCGAAAAAGAAGAAAAAGCCGGTAAAACCAACACCTGAAAAGTATATCGCTTCTGATGGCACAGAAATTTCTGTAGGAAAGAACAATAAACAAAACGACTATGTGACCTTCAAACTAGCGAAGAAATCAGACACATGGCTGCATACAAAGGATATACCTGGTTCCCACGTAGTTATACATTCTGATAAACCATCAGAAATTGCATTGTCAGAAGCAGCTAACCTCGCAGCATATTATAGTAAAGCACGTGAATCTTCCTC
The DNA here is from genome assembly GCF_014836595.1 of Psychrobacillus faecigallinarum. GTDB lineage: Bacteria > Bacillota > Bacilli > Bacillales_A > Planococcaceae > Psychrobacillus > Psychrobacillus faecigallinarum. The sequence goes on from NZ_JACSQO010000001.1 coordinate 257,731, forward strand.
AGTACCAGTTGATTACACAGTTGTAAAACAAGTGAAAAAGCCAAATGGCTCAAAACCTGGATTTGTCATTTATTTTGAACAAACTACCCTGTTCGTTACTCCAGATGAGGAGAAAATAAGACAGATGAAAAGATAATTTAGAAACGATTGGTAGGGCTATCCCTGCCAGTCGTTTTTTTAGTCTAATACATCAGTAAAATACACAAATATTTTCAGAATTATATCTCATAACCTTTGATAATAGAATAAATTAATAGTAAATTAGTAGAAATATAATTTTAATAACCTAGGAGGCAAATTCTATGACATTCCAAACTGCCGATTTATGTGATGATAATTCAAATGAGCTACAGGTGATAGGTTCAGAATTTAAATCTTACGGTAAAAGCCATAGCTTTTCTGGCCCTATTTGTACCGTTAAAGTTTTCGAGGACAATGTGTTAGTAAGTCATGCTTTAGAAAGCATTCCAGCAGGCAATGTTTTAGTAATCGATGGCGGGGGGTCTAAAAAGTGCGCTCTATTGGGAGATCGGCTAGCAAGAATTGCCGAAAGTCGAAATTTAGCCGGAATTATTATAAATGGCTGTATTCGAGATTCTAAAGATTTGTCTCTGCTAGATATTGGAATTTTAGCACTTGGAAGCAATCCTTTAAAAAGTAAAAAAGAAGGGACCGGTGAAGAAGATATCCCATTGTTTTTCTTAGGGGTTGATTGGCATCCAGGAGATTATGTTTATGTCGATGAGGATGGCTTAGTTATTTCTAAGAGAAAATTGATTGACTAAACAACAGCGGTCGAAATATATTTTGGCCGCTTATTTGTATTGTTTAAAAAGTCATCTTACACTCCCTACATACATATACTTTTAAGATGTATAGAATGAAGTGGAGGAAAGGCATGGATGTTTTTGTAAGACAGGGGGATTCCCTTTATTATTATAGTCAGTTGTTTAATATTCCACTACAGTTAATTCTCGATTCTAACCAAAGCGTAAACCCACAACAAATTTCATTAGGCCAGCGTATACAAGTCCCTGGATACGTAGGATTGGATTACCAAATCAGACGAGGAGAATCTCTGTGGGCGCTTGCTCAAAGTCGAAATGTTTCAGTAGATGAAATTCTTTTAGCTAACCCCAATATTGATCCAAGCTCTTTGCAGATTGGTCAAACAATTAAAATTCCCCTAAGAATTACATGGAGAGTCGTTAATGGTAAACAAAATTACGACTACGAGGCATTGTCTATCGATATTAGACGCCTCCAAACAGTGTATCCATTTATTAAAGTTTCTTCGATTGGCAGCTCTGTTATGGGCAAAGACCTCCAAGAAATTATAATCGGCAACGGAAACAAGCGAGTCCATTATGATGGGTCCTTCCACGCAAATGAATGGATCACCACACCAATTATTATGACTTTTTTAAATGACTATTTACTCTCTTTGACAAGTCAAGGTTCGATTAGAGGGGTTCTTACAACACCATTATATGAGCAAACCTTCCTTTCTATAGTGCCGATGGTCAATCCAGACGGTGTAAACTTAGTCATTAATGGTCCTCCAACTGAGGAGCCTTATAGAAGCAACGTTATCGAATGGAATAGCGGAAGTACTAACTTTTCTGGATGGAAGGCCAATATAAACGGTGTAGACTTAAATGATCAGTTTCCCGCACTATGGGAGCTAGAAAGAGATAGAAACCCTAAAAGTCCCGGACCGAGAGATTACGGCGGAGAAAGCCCCCTTTCTGAACCAGAGGCAATCGCAATGGCTGATTTAACTAGAAAAAGAGACTTTGCTCGAGTACTCCCTTTTCACACACAAGGTCAAGTCATATATTGGGGTTTTGAAGATCTTCAACCTCCTGAAAACGAGGTCCTCGCTATTCAATTTGGTGAAGCTAGCGGCTATATTCCTGTAGAAACAACTAATAGCTATGCTGGCTATAAAGACTGGTTCATACAAGATTGGAGGAGGCCAGGATTCACTATTGAGCTTGGCATTGGTACCAATCCCCTTCCACTATCTCAATTTGATGAAATTTATGAGGACGCACTAGGAATCTTTCTATCAGCCTTATATTTGTAAGCAAAAATCCGGTTTCCTTTTGTGAAACCGGATTAAGTCCTTTAACCTATAAAAACGACAATATAATTTCTATTTGGTTATATATTCTTTCTGTAAAATCCATCTTTTAATTTCAATTGCGGTTTGTTCTGGTTCATCCCATTGAAGCATATGTCCTGAATGTTCCATAGCAATAATGGTTACGTCATTGATAGCTGTTTCTATCTGATGTATACCTAGTAAACGAGCTTTATCTAAAGACTTCGGATAGGTTGCGTGAATAAGCAATAATGGTGCACGTATGGATGGATAGGCATCGGTAAAAGGCTCTAGGAAGAAAGCTTTTATAATGGATATGACCGTAAATTTAGTTGAGATTAAAGTATATCGATTCTCTTCTTTTCGAAAAAGCGAACTTACAAACTCCTCCTTTTCATTATTCCATTGTTTTGTATAAGTCTTGTATTCCTCTATAATAGTATCCCAATCTACTAATGTGGAATTATCCATATATGTATCCCATCCACTTAATGCTAAGTCAAATGTCATTTCTGGTTGATTCACAGGAAATGTAAATCCTCCATCCAACAAAATAATCCCTAATAGATCCGTAGGATGATACCGTGTATAATGAAGTGCTAAATCAGCTCCCCAGGAGTGGCCCATTATATAAAAAGGTTTTATAGTAATTTGTTTAATAACTTTTTGCAACCACTGTGCCAATGAAGAAAATAAATAATCGTCTTCTCCCTTTAAAGGGCTTGAGCCTCCATGACCAGGAAGATCCAACATGATAAGATGAAAATCCTTGTCTAATAGAACAGATAGCTCACTGTATGTGTAAATAGAGTTCCCAGCCAGTCCATGTAGACAAATAATTAAAGGATTTCGTTTATCACCAGCTTCATAGTAATTAATAATATTTCTTCTATCTATTAATTGCTGTTTATCCTTCAAGCACTCACTCCCTATCTTCATCTCCTGTATATATTCGATTTAAATATAGAGATACCCTCTTCTAAAATAATAATAAGAGGCTGGAAAATGAGTAGTTTAATGCTAGATAAAAATGCCGGGAATTGATTCTTGTTATAATTTCTTACCAAAAGTACAATTCATTCTGAGTGATTTTCTGGTTTCGTAAACATTAATTTAAGTGAAGTTGTCCTCTGTTATTCCTGAAATTATGTACAGTTTTCACTTGATATAGAAGAAAATTATAGTTGTTCGGAGCGAAGACGGCGACACCTAGGGGACAAGCTCGCGGGAGAGACTAAAGGCTCGACCCATCCCCCAGAAAAGCTGCCGCCTCAACGGAGAACAACTGCTATGCAGTAGAAAAAAGCCCTAAAAATTTACTAATCAATAAATTTTTAGGGCGTATAAATTTTTATGTTGGATTTTGACCCGTCCGCTTACTTGAATCTCGTTTATTTCCCTCATATTCTTGCAAAGCGATGGTAGACATCGTTTAACGTCTCGCAGCCAACCTCTTTTGCTTTATTCACATAAATACTCCATAGCTTAGCAGTCATTTTAGCATCTCCTAGAGCATGATGACGTCCAATTACTGGAATATTGTTATAATCACACAAATCTTCTAATGCTATTATATTCAAATTAGGCTCTATTACTTTTAAAAGAAAAGATGTATCTACAATCCGATGCTTAAATGGTGTTCGAAATAAGGTTGAACTGGTATGTTCCATAAAGTTCCTTTCATGAGTAGCATGATGAGCAACCAAGGTGCTATTTTGTTTAAATTGAAGAAACTTAATAAATACCTCCTCAAGTGACAATGCATCCCTTAATTGTTCATTTGTAATGCCAGTTAATTGAACAATTTCATCAGGAATTTCTCGTTTGACATGTACAAGAGAATAAAAAAACTCTTCTTCTATAAGCTTTTCCCCTGTCATTTTAATAGCTCCTATAGAAATGATGCAATCACCTTTTTCAGGAAAGAAGCCCGTTGTTTCAATATCAAAGACTACAACATTTAAATTCTCCAAAGGGATATTCAGCACATCTTGAGTTATTTCCTTTTGCAAATTACGTAAAAATGCCATTTGCTGAGCATTTTGTACGTCACTAATACCCACATTTGTCCGCTTCCCTTGTAGCCCTCTCAATATTTGCATAAACGGTTCAAAAGCCATCGCCAACACCCTTTGTTTCTTTAACTTATACTAGTTAGTTCAATTACTTCCGAATGTAGCCTTTTTCCATCCTTTAATATTCTTTTCATATTTTGCAGTTGTTCCTTGTTCAAGTTGTTTATATTTAAGTAATGAGTATCCTCATAATTTTCTTTTTGGAGTAAAATCATCCGGTATATTAATAACTCTATGAAATTTTTTTCACAATTTTGAAGCATTTTTTTATAATCATTTAACCTAGTCAATTGATTTATCCTTTTTAAAGTAGAGGTCTCCAAAACACCTTCCTTTATCGACAATAAGCGCACTGCGTTTACATATGGCAAAAAAGCCGCGTACTTAAAATTCACATTTCCTTGATAGGGTCCATGTCTTTCTACCAATATTTGACCGACAGGACCAATCACATTTTTTATATACTTTATATTGGAAGAAAAGCGAGGGAGAGTAGATGGATGTTGCCGTATGAATTCACAAATAATAGATTTTAATTGTTGTGTATAACTTTGATTGCCGTACAATGCTCTTGCATCAAAGAATATTTGTAGATATCTAATAGCTTCCCATCCTTCATCACTCAACCATTCACCCAATTGTTCTTGCCACTGCTCAAACGATTTGCACCACATAGGATTGGAACTCATAACATTCCCTTTACAATAAGGATAACCCACTGCGTTCAGTCCAAGCGCAAGCTCATCTCCCAGTGTTTTAAAATAAGCATCATTCTTTTCACTCGACCATTCGTATACAATTCCATGGTCTTGGTCACTGATCAAGCCTTGCTCTTTTCTCCCACCACTACCCGTGATAAACCAAGTAAAATCACAAGGAGGTATTCCTGCCGTGGTTTTAGCAACATCCATTACTTTGTGCATTACTTGATCATGAAAAACATTGAGAGAAATGGTATCTTTCAAATAGGACATTATTTGCCGGTCCTTCCATTCTCTTATGGATTCATATGTTTCCACGACCACACTCCCTTTAAGCAAAAAGCCTCTGAACCAGAGGCTTTTGTTTCTATTTTATTCGAATCAATTAGTGCCTTTTGCTTCCTCTAAAACCATTTGCTCTGGATAACCATAGTTTCCATGCTCGCTCATGTCTAAGCCCATAATTTCTTCTTCTTCAGTCACTCGAATACCACCCATGACTTTTTTCATTATAAATAGGATAGCATATGACACGGCAAATGCGAATGCTCCACACGCCGCTACTCCCATTAATTGGACTAATAATTGGTCAATCCCACCTCCATAAAATAAACCTGGTTTACCAGTAGTCGCAAGTTCTGTTGTAGCAAAGAAACCCGTTGATAAAGTTCCCCAAATACCAGCAGTTCCATGAACCGAAAGAGCATATATTGGATCGTCAATTTTTCTCTTTTCAAAGAATCGTGCACTATAGAATACTAAAACGCCAGCGATTAAACCAATCACAACCGACGCCCATACATCTACAAAAGCACACGACGCAGTAATAGCAACCAACCCAGCTAAAGCACCGTTTAAAATAGTCGGTATATCCGATTTCCCTAAAGCTACCCACGATATAAATGTCGCCGCTACAGCTCCTGCACCAGCTGCAAGTGCTGTATTTAAGGCTACATACCCAAAGAATGCCGCATCTACAGAAACAGTACTGCCTGCATTAAAACCAAACCAGCCAACCCATAGGATCAATACACCTAATGCAGTATACACTTGGTTATGACCCGCTAAATTATTGGCAGAGCCATCTTTATTATATTTTCCAATTCTAGGCTTAAGAATCATTGTTGCAGCAAGTGCTGCCGCTGCACCTGTTAAATGAACTACTGTAGATCCAGCAAAATCTTGCTTACCATGCTCCGCTAGCCATCCGCCTCCCCATACCCAATGAGCGATTACCGGATAAACGATTATGCCAAATAGAATGGTAAAAATAACATACGCAGATAATTTTGCACGCTCTGCAAAACCACCAAGAGCAATGGTAACTGCAATCCCAGCAAACGCTAATTGAAAGACAAAAAAGACAGTCGGAGAAACGCTCGCTCCCTCCTGTACTCCACCACCATAGAAGAAATCAGTCATTCCTACAAAAAAGTTAGCATTTCCTCCAAATATAAATCCATATCCGACGGCCCAAAATATTAATGAAGCCAAGCCGAATGTAAAAATTGTTTTACCAGCAACGTGACCAGCATTCTTCATTCTTGTTGAACCAGCTTCTAAAAGTATAAATCCACCAATCATAAAAATAACTAAAATTGCAGCAACCATGGTCCATAAGCTGTTCATCAAATACATTACATCTTCCATTCTAACTCCCCCTTTTATTCATGTTATGTTTATTCCCTTAATTATGTTAGGAAATATAACATAAATTATTTATATTTTTATTTTACTGGTTTTATAACGAATGTCAATATAGTTTTCTGAATTTAATTTATTTTGTGTGAATATATGTAACATAGACTTGTGAATACGATTTATGAATAAATCCTTCCCTTTTCCTTGCACACAAGGCTAATAACTACTTTAAGCTTTTTTTAAAGATGACATGACAAACAACTCCAATTTAAAGAAGAATAGTTGAGAGGTGCATGCAAATTTATTGGAATTAGAACAGACATATGAAATGTATCTCAGTGCCTTTCACATATCCACCTTAATCCTAAATCTTTTTATCTAAAAGATCCCTACCATCAGACATGAAATGTCCCTTGAAATAAAATTTAATGTGTCACCACTTAAATACAGGGTAATTCATATCATTTCAATTATCCGTTACGCAAAAGTATTTCCCAGAAAATAATAACTCTATCGCTTCGTTACTTCTTTATAAGATTTACGGTTTCTTAATAATAAAAAAAGCTTACTGGATTATACAATCTATCCAGTAAGCTTTTGTGTTGTTTGAATCACTTTTCCATTAGGAATTAACAAGGTTATTTATTGAATACCATTCCTTGGAAAATGTTTAAATTCTATTTTTCAAATTATTTCTAGCTGAGTTAACTTTATAATTCCTTTTATTGTCCCATCTAGATTTGTTAGGATTCAAGCATTAAATCCTCCGGGTTTTCCAGTAGCTCTTTTACGGTTTTTAAAAACCCCACGGAATCCTTTCCGTCAATTACGCGATGATCATAAGACAAAGCCACATACATCATTGGACGAATTTCTATTTCGAGACCCACAGCTACCGGACGTTTTTGTATCGTATGCATACCTAAAATACCAACCTGAGTCCCATTTAAGATTGGCGTCGACATGAGTGAACCAAATACACCACCATTTGTTATGGTAAAGGAGCCTCCAGTCATGTCAGAAAGAGCTAGCTTGTTATCTCGAGCTTTTTTAGCAAGGCCAGCAATATCTCCTTCAATTTCCGCAAAATTTTTGCGATCTGCATCACGGACGATAGGTACTACAAGACCTCCCTCTGTAGATACAGCAATACCGATATCATAGAAGTTGTTTTTGACAATATATTCTCCATCGAGTTGAGAATTGACATAAGGATATTTTTTAAGAGCAGCAACTACAGCTTTTGTGAAAAATGACATAAATCCTAAACGAACATCGTTATCCTCAAAGAATTTATCTTTTTTACGAGAGCGTAAAGCCATAACATTCGTCATATCGATTTCATTAAACGTCGTTAGCATTGCAGTGCTTTGTCTAACTTCTAACAAACGTGAAGCAATGGTTTGGCGTCGACGAGACATTTTTTCGCGAGTGGTACGCCCATCATTTTCATTAACAGGAGCAGATGCTAATTTAGGCGACTCTGTTGTTTGTTTTGAACCATGAGCAGATACATCTTGTACACGAACCCGTCCCATTGGATCGACAGGTGATACATCATTTAAGTCAATACCTTTTTCTCTTGCAAGTTTTCGTGCAGCAGGACTAGCAATTGGTCGACCTTGATGATCAGAGGTCCCTTCTGTATTAGTAATCGGTGCATTTTCTGCCTTAGGTATTTCTGGTGCTTTCTCTTCTACTTTCACTTCCTCATTTTTAGGTTGTGAAGCAGGAGCTCCAGATCCTTCACCAACAATCGCAATAACTTCTCCTACTTGCACTGTATCTCCTTCACCAAATAATAGCTCACTAACTACTCCTGCTTCCTCCGAAATAACCTCAACATTTACCTTATCTGTCTCAAGCTCAACAATGAACTCACCTTTTTCAACAGTATCACCTGGTTTTTTTAACCACTGAGCGATAGTGCCCTCTGTAATAGACTCTGCTAGTTCCGGAACAATAATTTCAGCCACTTAAACTTCCTCCTCTTAGTTGCTTACAAGCCTTTCAATGCTTCTTCTATAATTCTTGCCTGTTCTACTTTATAAGTATCTGCATCACCCTCGGCGGGACTCGCACGATGAACTCGTCCTGTATAAACAATGTTTCTTCCATCTGCTATATGCAACAAATACGGAAGAGCATAATTCCAAGATCCCATGTTTTCAGGTTCTTCTTGTGCCCAAGTGAGTTGTTCTACATTAGGGTAACGTTTCACAATATCAGTAATTTCTTCTTTTGGGAAAGGATAAAACTGCTCCACGCGAATAATATGCAAATAATTAAATTCAGAGCTGTCCTTTACTTTTTCCGCTAAATCAATTGCTAATTTACCACTTGCAAAGACGATTTTTTTTACTTTTTCAGGTTGTCCACCAAGACCAGACTGTTCAATCACAACTTGGAAACTTCCTTCAGTCAAATCTGATACATCAGCACCTACTAAAGGATTTCGTAACAGAGATTTTGGTGAAACGATTAATAACGGACGAACAAACTCTTCATTTAATGATGCCGCTTGTCTGCGCAATATATGGAAGTAGTTTGCTGCACTCGAAAGATTAGCCACTGTCCAGTTATTTTCAGCAGAAAGCTGTAAATAACGTTCTAACCTTGCACTTGTATGCTCTGCTCCTTGCCCTTCAGCACCGTGTGGCAGCAACATAACAAGCCCTGATTTTAACCCCCACTTAGCTCGTGCGGAGCTAATAAAGTTATCAAACATTACTTGGGCCATATTTGCAAAATCCCCGTATTGCGCTTCCCAAATTGTCAAAGTATTTTTGTCCTCTAGGCTGTATCCAAACTCATAGCCTAAAATAGCTGATTCGGTTAATGGGCTATTATAGACAACGAAGGATGCATTTGAACTGTCAATAAAATGCATAGGAATTAATTCTTCACCATTTTTTTCATCATGTAAAACTAAATGTCTATGAGAGAACGTTCCACGTTGAGCGTCTTGTCCGGATAAACGCACGGAAATCCCTTCTTGCAAGATTGTGGCAAATGCAAGTGTTTCCGCATGCCCCCAGTCAATTTTACCATTGCTAGTAAAAGGCTCTTCTCGGCGTTTCAATATTTTCTCAAGCTTTTTAAATGGAGTAAATTCTTTTGTCCAAGTTAAAAGTTCCTCATTAACCTTTCTTAACTTTTCACCCTCTACTCCTGTTGTAAATTTGGGATAACCAGTTAACACTGCTTCTGGAATAATCACTTCATGTGCAGTTGTTTGAGGTAACTCTTTGACACGATCATATGCCTGTTGCATTTCCTCTAAGATCATTTCATCTAGTGCATCTACTTCAGTCGATTCAATTACCTTCTCTTCTACAAGCTGATCTCCATAAATTTTTCTTGCAGTAGGATGCTTATGGACTATATGGTACATCATTGGATTAGTTACCGAAGGCTCATCCATCTCATTGTGCCCATAACGACGATAACCAATGAGGTCAATAACTATATCCTTGCCAAATTGTCTACGATATTCAAACGCAAGTTGAGCTACTCCTATAACCGCTTCAGGATTATCCGCATTTACATGAATAACCGGAACTTCAAATCCTTTAGCAGGGTCAGAAGAATAGTTAGTGGAGCGTGAATCGTATTGCTCTGTCGTAAATCCAATCATATTATTAGCTATAATATGAATAGAGCCCCCTGTTTGAAAACCGCGCACACGACTATAATTTAGTACCTCAGTTACAACTCCTTGTCCTGGAAAAGCTGCATCTCCATGTATTAAAATTGCGAAAGCCGCGTTTTTGTCTTGCTCTGGATAGCCAGGAACATTTTTCACTTCCTGAGCTGCTCGTGTTTGACCAGTTACTACTGGACTTACAACTTCGAGATGGGATGGGTTATAGGCAAGTTTAATGGTCATTCCATCACCTGAATGATAGGTTGCCCCTTTATGATATTTCACATCTCCATACCAACCCTCTGAAATCTCCAATGAACCATCTTTTGGTAAAAAAGATTCAGATGGAACGTGGGCAAATTCAGCGAACATCATTTCATAAGGTTTTTTCAAAACATGTGTTAGTACATTTAATCGACCACGGTGTGCCATTCCAATATTAATCTGCTTTGTATTGGTTAGATTTGCTTGAGATACTAATTCATCAATTAAGACCACCAAGGAATCTAATCCTTCTATAGAGAACCGTTTAGCACCTACAAACGTACGATGTATGAATTTTTCAAAGCCCTCAATTTTGGTTAAACGCTTCAAAAGTTCTTTCTTTTCCCCAGTGGAAAGATTTGCCTTGATAGCATTTCCTTCAATTTTATTTTGAAGCCATTGTCGTTCCTCAGAGTTAACTATATGCCTAATTTCAAATGCTATATTATCTGTGTATATAGACTTTAAATAATTTATAGCTTGTAGACCATTAACTATGTCACCAGGAGGATTAGATATTATTAGTACAGCTGGTACTTCCATAAGGTCCTGTTCAGAAAGACCATATCCTTGCATATCAATTCTAGAAGGGTCCTTCATGCCGTTATTAAGCGGATAAATATTAGCGTTGTGGTGTCCATGTCTTCGAATGGAATCTGCTAATTCAATAGCTCGAAGAATCTTTTCTAGGTTTTCCGAACTCCCTCTTCCTACAACCGCTTCATTTTTGTTTAAAGAATCGACCGGTGCCCCGTATTGTTTAAAGAGATTCGCTATATCCTCTGAAACATTTTCAGGAGAATTTAAATATAGATCATACTGTTCTAAAAGGTAGGCCAAATTGGGACCTTGAAATTCATTCCACGGATATAAATTACTTTTCATTTTACTAACACATCCTAATCTTTTTAGTTCGTAACGTACCTCGTCTTAAAGTAGTCCCACCCATTGCCAATAAGTCATACTGAAGATAATGATTAATGCGTACCCAATAATAGTAATTGGTAGCCCAGATTTTAAAAGGTCTTTTGTTGTAAATGCTCCAGTACCATATGCGAGCATGTTTTGAGGCGCACTTACTGGAAGCAAAAAACCAAAGCAAACAACAAATTGCTGGATCAATACTAGACCTGGACCGTTAAACGAAGTAGGTTGCATTGAAACCACCAACGCAATAACGATAGGGATAAACGCCGAAGCTAAGCTTGTTGCGCTTGCAAAACCTAGGTGAATCAATATATTAAACAGTGAGAGAACCATGATAATGAAAATAAGTGGCATTTCTGTTAACCCGACTGCCTCTAATGTATTTTCAGATAACCAAGATGCACCTTCTGTTTGTAAAAGTACTGTTCCCATAGAGATTCCAACTGCGAATACTACTAGAGTTCCCCAAGGAATCTTATTTTGGACTTCTTTCCAAGTGAAAATTCCAATACCCGGCAAGAGCATAACCATTACAGCTATAAATGTAACAGTCGTTGAATCTAGTGGGTGAAGTATGCCTTCAGTTGCCCAAAGAATTAATAAAGCAATTGAAATAATGATTAACCGTTTTTCTTTACCAGTTATTTGACCTAATTCTTTTAATTGATTTTTAATGACTACATCGCCATTTTCTAATTCAGATAGCTCCGGTTTAATAAGCTTGTTCATGATGAAGAATAATACGAAAGACATTAAAATTGACCACGGCCCAGCATATATAAACCATTGACCCCAAGTAATATTGATACCAAAGTTTTCTTCAATGAATCCTAGAGCGACCATGTTTTGAGCGGCTGCTGTTTTAATCCCTATGTTCCAGATAGAAATAGACTGAACTGCTGTGACTACTAATAGGGCAGAAAGTCTACTTGTTTTAGGTAGGTTGAAGGCAGCGACTACCCCTAATAGAATAGGCAAGATAGTACCTGCCCGAGCTGTAGCACTTGGAACAAATAACGCTAGCACGATACTTACAACTATTGTTCCAAAAACTAGGCTTTTTGTTTTTGTACCTACCTTAGACATGATGAACAGTGCTAAACGTTTATGTAATCCAGTAAGCTCCATTGCTGCAGCTATGAATGTTGCTCCAGCAACTAGGCCGACAGCCGAGGAGCTAAAACCTCCTAATGCTAACTTTAAAGCACCTGAAGTTGTGTAATCTATTGAAGGATCATCGATGGTTGGTGCTAGACCGATGAATACAGAAATAAGTACAATGATTATTGCCGCACTCACTGGAAACGATACGGCTTCCGTTACCCATAGAATTACCGCCAATGCAAGAATCGCTAGAGCTCTCTGCCCTGCAACCGGAAGTCCTTCAGGAGTGGGTAATAATACAATAATTAAAAATACTGCAAAAGCTAGGAGAATAAAAAACGTTTTATTCTTTTTCATTACAATTCCTCCTCTATTTCTATAGAATATTATTGTAAAATAGAATATATCTTAAAATTTTTTATATAGTTTTATTTTGCAAACTATAGGAGTACACTTTCTATTACTGTGATTCTTCAAACATCTTACCTAATCCATTAATATGACCCTTCGAGAATCCATGCTAGTTATCGTTACTTATTTTGCTAATAGAATTCATTTTTATACGATGCTTTCTAAGCAAATTTGACTGTCGTTTTCCGACTCATACAAAGATCTAATTAGCTGCAATAAAATTCTTAATTTTTTTACTGTAAACTACTATGCCTCTCTCGGTGTAACAGATATTGTCATTCCTTGCATATGCACTATTAACTGTTAAATTTCTTCCGAAAGGATATTAAAAATGCATTTCAGTTAGGTTATCTCTACCTTTCTTGGTTACTTAGTAAACTAGGAAGAACTATATATCATCAAACAATGTGAATTAATTCACAATAAGTATACCTCTACAATTTCTTTTTGTTTATATATACCAATCTATTTCATAAATTTTTAAATAATTTTTAATCTTTTGTTCATATTTTTGTCAATATTTTATGGTTTAAAAGGTATATACTCACATTTAACCCAATTCTTAAGTAGTACTTAATAATTAAATTTGAATTATTAAGTGTCTAGCTAATTGATCTATACGTCTTTCCTCAGTGAGCTAAACGAATTTGTAGAACTTCACATGAGTTGGTATGATTTTTCTCCCTGCTCAAGAAGCGGGCACATTTAACACGCATATAATTTTAAATAAGTTCAATTAGTGTTTGAATAAATGAGATTAAAATAATCCTCTCTTTTTCCAATTTTTATGAGAGAATGGTTATGAGAAGAAGTTATCTAAAAATGAAAGGAGGAAGTCTATGAAGCCTTGGATAGCGCGAATTTCCCTACTTTACCTACTATGTTTTCTAACAGCTTGCAATAAAGATTCCATCTCCCTTGAAAAACCCTTAACAAAAGAGCAGACCAATATTGTGCCTATAGCTATGCAAGAAGATGATTATGAAGCGATAGTAGAAGAAAAAAACAAAAGCATAAACCTTCTCCCGCTTGATATCACATCCCCTAATGCAAGCGAGCTTGGTATTACTTTTTCTGAACCAAAATACAAGAAATTTTCTGCTAATGGAGAAATCACCATTGCTGGGAAAATAGATAAAATAGATGACTTAAAATCACACTATATATGGATTAACATCCAAGCAGAAAAAGTAGGAGTTGCAGGAAAAGAACAGAATTATTTCGTTCCTATTAATGATGGGGAATTTAATCAAACAGTTCATTTTTTTAACGGAGAAGGAACATATAAAATAAAAGTTCAAGTCCCTAGCACTGAGCGAGAAAACTATTATTATGATACAGCAAACTTTGAGGTTATTAATATCAACCCAGAAAGGATAAGAGACGTTACTTATACACCACTTGGTTTAGAAGCTGGGCTAGGTCTTGATACCAAGGTTAGTTATGTAGTAGAAGAAGATGGTGTATTTACATTGAATGGGGAAATCCTGAAAGCCGCAGGTTACCAGGATATTATGGTTCGGTTGACTAAGGATGGCCAGATATGGAGCAAAGTGATTCCTGTTAAAAATGGAACTTTTACTACTAAGATTCCCCTTTTATATGGTCAAGGATTACATACTCTAGAGGTAATGATTCCTGATTCAGATAAAGAAAACTATTACAAAACTGCAACAGATTTACTCATAGAAAATACATCTATTGAAGAAATGGAGCCTATTCATTACTCCTCCCTATATACCGAACGAGGAGTTAATCTATTAGAGCCCATCTATGCTAGTAGCGTTAGCGAGCATAAATTTCATATAAAAGGTTTTATCGATCCAGAAGCGTTACTATCAGCGGAAACAACTCACCTCTATGTACAAACTAAAAAAGGAGAAGACCTAGCCTTAGAAGTAATTCCTATTAGTAATTATGCATTTGATCATTCTTTTTACTTGAGGTTTGGTCCTGGAAAATATGAGATTTCTATTAGCGTTCCTGAAATCACTAGCACAAAGAATAACTTTTTTAGATACTATGAGGTAGCAAAATTTGAAGTACTTTCAACTATAGAACAAGATAAACGAGATATCCTTCCTTCTAGAGGAGTAGAATCAGATTCACCTCAAATTATTGAACTAGCAAACAATCTCATAAAAGACAAAATTTCCGAAAGAGATAAAACAAAAGCCATCTATGACTTTGTTGCAAACAATATTTCCTACGACTTTACTAAATTTCAAAATGAAGATTTTAATTGGGATGATAGTGCTTTAAAAACGCTGGAGTTAAAAACTGGAGTTTGTCAAGACTATGCCTATTTAACAATTGCCCTTTTAAGAGCAGTCAATATTGAGGCTCGCTTTGTAGAAGGATACACAACTGATAGGCACGCTTGGGTTGAGGCAAGGGTGGATGACCGCTGGTTAACTATGGATCCAACCTGGGGGGCTGGCTATATTAAAGAAAACAAATTTATAGCAAGCTTTAGTGAAGATTACTTTGACCCATCTGATGAGGATTTTAACAAAACCCATACACGCAATGGTATAGTCTACTAAATTTATTCTTAAGAAAAACTCAAACACCTAATACCTTACAAATTTAGACAAAGCTAGTTGATCAAAAGGAAGCCCTGTTGTTCAACTGTCTTTGTCTTTTTTAATGAAAAAAATAATAGACTCAAGGTGACTGCTATCAAGCACCTTCATTTTTACCCTCTAGCCCAACAACTCTCCCTTCTTCTCCTTTTTTTATAAACCACGGATTATTCGGTCTTTCCAAAGGAGTGATATTCATAATAAAATATCCTACAATTAAAATGAGTATAACTAGCGAGTAAAGAAGTGTATCAATAGGGTGATCATGTTCTACAATAATGAGGCGAATCATAGCGGTAATACCTACGTATAAAAAATACCTGAGAGGAAAGTGGTAGTCTTCTTTGAAATACTTCACAATCATGGTGATGAACTCAAAATATAAAAAGAATATGAGGATGTTAGCAAGGAACATTTTATAGTCGCTGGTACCTACGGTGACTAACATTTGGATAAAAATTGTAAGTTCCTTCATTAGCAAAAATGCTAATATAAATGCCAAGAGGACTAAACAGAGATTTAAAAAAACTTGCAAGGCTTTTGGGATGATCGATAACATAGCTGTAAATTTAACCATTCAATTCCTCCTTTTTAATAATACATTATTATAATGTAAGATAACCTAACATGTCTATTTTTTTCTGAAATTTAAAATTATTTTTGTTTCTTTAAAGGCATTCAGTCTATTTTTAAAGGCGTCTATTTGTTGATAAAACTAATTTAATTTTATTTAATGAATCAGATGTCTAGTGAAAAGAGCAAAAATTGCTACGAAGTGGATAAAAAAACAAAACCCCCGAAAATTTTACGAATGATAAAATTTCCGGGGGTTTTGAATTTAAAAGACAAGTTTTGTACTAGCCTCTTTTATCTATCCTATTCGATTAAGTCGACAAATTTTGTGGCAGCTGTTGATAGGGGTACTCTTTTTAAAAAGCATACCCCTATATTTCTTTTAGGTATGTCCTCTTTTAATTGCACTTCTTTTAATATTCCCTTATTTAAATATTCTTTAGCAAATTGTTTAGTCACACAAGCAATACCTAGGTTTATTTTAGCAAATTCTAATAATAAATCATGAGAACCCAATTCAAACTCGGGAGAAATTTTTACTCCTTTTGAGAGCATATAATCTTCTACATATCGTCTAGAAATAGATTTTGACTCGAGAAATATTAAAGGTAATTTTACTAGCTCATTTAAACTAATTGGCTTTGACAAGACTTTATTAAACTTTTCCCCATAAACAAAAATGTCCTGCACCTCTAAGCAAGGTCTTTGTCCAAGACTATCGTCCTCTACTGGAAAATTGCAAAAAGCAATATCCACCTCGCCTGCTTTTAAGATGGCGCAAAGCTCTGTTGTTGTACCATTCACAATTGTAAATTTAATACTAGGATATTTATTATGAAATTCTTCTAAGTAAGGGAGCAAGAAAAATCGTGAAATTGTATCTCCTACTCCAATTTTAAGCTCCCCTGCAGTTAGATTTTTAAATTCTAGTATTTTTTCCTCCCCTGTATCAATTAGTTTCAAGGCAGAGCTAGCATATTCAAACAATACAGAGCCTTCTGTTGTCAGAGTTACTCCCTTAGTTGTTCGATAAAACAACCTTGTGTCTAGTTCTCTTTCAAGTTGCATAATTGCTTGGCTAATTGCTGGTTGTGTCATAAACAAATCTTTTGCAGCCTTTGAGAAGCTACTATTTTTACTAACCACACAAAATATTTTATATAGATCCAGTTTCTCTGACATATAAGCACCTCTTATATCTATTATTATATATATTAATTTTACTTATATCATTGTATTGAGTAATATTACAAGTGGAAATAATATATATATTACAGTTGAAGGAGCGTTCAATTTGGAAAGAGTAGTTGGTACAGTTGTTAGAGGTCTTCGTGGCCCTATTATAAATAAAGGTGACAATATTGAAGAGATTGTAGTAGATAGCGTTTTAAAAGCTTCAGAAGTGGAAGGTTTTTCTATTAACGATCAAGATATCGTGACAGTGACTGAATCGATCGTTGCACGTGCTCAAGGAAATTATGCAAGCATTGACCAAATTGCAAAAGATGTTCATTCAAAATTTGGAGACGACACACTGGGTGTTATTTTCCCTATTCTAAGTCGTAACCGTTTCGCAGTCGTTCTACGTGGTATAGCAAAAGGTACGAGGAAAATTGTTTTGATGCTTAGCTACCCCTCAGATGAAGTCGGTAATCATCTAGTAGATATCGATGAGTTAGATGAAAAGGGAGTTAACCCTTGGACTGATGTTCTTACAGAAAAACAATTCCGTGACCACTTTGGTTATAAGCTACATCCTTTTACTGGAGTAGATTACATCGCTTACTATAAAGCTCTAATAGAAGAATATGGAGTTGAATGTGAAGTAATATTCTCTAACAACCCGAAATCTATTTTGGATTATACTAAGAACGTACTAACTTGTGATATTCATTCGAGATTTAGAACGAAAAAAATCCTTAAAGCCAATGGCGGAGAAAAAATTTATAGCCTGGATAACCTACTCTCTGAGTCAGTAGATGGAAGTGGCTTTAATGAAGAATATGGTTTACTTGGGTCCAACAAATCCACTGAAGATAGTGTGAAGTTATTCCCGCGTAATTGCCAACCAATTGTTGATAATATTCAAGATATGCTTAAAGAAAAAACAGGTAAACATGTGGAAGTAATGGTATACGGAGACGGAGCATTTAAAGATCCGGTCGGACATATTTGGGAGCTTGCTGATCCAGTAGTTTCACCTGCCTTTACTGCTGGATTAGAAGGGACACCAAACGAAGTAAAATTAAAATATCTTGCCGATAATAATTTTGCACATTTGAGAGGCGAAGAACTGAAAAAAGCAATTACCGAGCATATTAACAACAAAGGTGATGATCTCGTTGGTGCAATGGAGGCGCAAGGCACTACTCCTAGAAGATTAACAGACCTTATTGGATCGCTTTCTGATTTAACCTCAGGTAGTGGAGATAAGGGTACTCCAATGATATATATTCAGGGCTACTTTGATAATTATACTAAATAACTTCCTTACTTATGGGGGCTTGGACTAAATGTCTCGAGCCTTCTTTTTTTGTACTAAATAAAATGCAAATTAGCAAGGTATAGTATAGTTAAATGTTAAATCGCTAATCTTACAATCGTAAGGCTATCGAAAACAAAATTGCCCTCCAATAAGAGAAGGAAAAGAAATGATTTTTCATCTCTTTTCTCTTTACAATTCATAATGTTGATTCATTGAATGATCGACTTACAAGACTCTCATCTTTTCTAATAGAAAAGCATAGAAAAATCACTGTTACAGCTAGGAATGATATAACCAGTCCCTCTCTCCACAAATTGAAAGATTCTATACCCATTGTATTAATCAAGGAAAATAAACTTTGAAATACAAATAAAGGATATAAATTTCGAGTGATTACAAATACTTGAGCCAGCACAATGCCTAACAAAAAGCATAAAACAATATGAACACTCGTCTCAGTCAGATTGTTGCCTGTTAGGAGAAGAAACCATCCATCTTGTGAATACAATATTCCTGAAGCTAAGATGGCAGCTATGTTGCCTAAAGGTAATAAAGTGGTAACCACTATCCCAATAAATATGCCTAGTAACACAAAGCTGATTAATATAGCATAAGCAATAAGGAAAGTGGTCATTAAAAATGATTCTTTAGAAAAATCTTGATTGCTTAATATAACGATTACTAAAATAAGTGGTAAAAAAAAGACGAGACTTTCACTTTTAAGTTGGAGATTAAATCCATAAAAGCTCCATTTTTTCATCCACGAAAAATAAATAATAAGGATTAATGCAAGGGGAATGAAGGAAAGTAATGTTGGCATATAGGTTCCTTCCCAAAAGACATTACTAATTGATGAACCGGTTATGAGAATAATAATGTAAAATATTTCAATACTGATTATCGCTAAAATTGGAATAGCCCATTTAGTCTTCCTGCCACGTATCATACTAAAACTCCTTCTGTTATCTTCTTAATGAAGAACAAATTGGACAATTTATTAAGGATTATTTTTTTGATAAATACTACTGGTTTAAGAAGAAAGCAATAAAAATTCTATAAACAAAACTTGGGGGAATACTTTTAGTACGTCTTTTTATAGTCCTCCAGCTAACATAACCCTATTTTTGTACATTTATAAGTAATTATATCTCCAATACATATAAAAGCTTTAGGGGTTATATATATGCCCATAAGAGTCCGGGAAAGGAAATTCTCTATTCATCACCTCTTTCCACTTGATTTTTAGGGTTTAGGATAAACAAATAAAGACATACACCTTCTCTAAGCTAAGTGTATGTCTTTATTTATATTTTTAAAACTCTTCGTTGAACATGCTTTCTTTGTGAACATCTGGCTTAGACGCTTCAAGCATTAATATGACGGCTGTTATAATATGCATTATCATTCCAACAATAGGTATAAAGCCGATACAAGAGGTTACTATTCCCAGAATACTCCCAGTCGTAGTTTCCCCTCCCTCTTTTTTCGTTATGATAAGGGTAACGATATGCAAAGCCAACATAATTACCAAAGGTATCCAGAGAAAGCTCATGATTATAATTCCACCTAGAACTGGTATCCCTAAAAGTGCCTCCAATCCTCCTGTAACCCATTTTAATATTTTTGTGTTTGACATAATTGCGACATCCTTTGTTTGAATTATTTTTAATATTATTAAAAATATAACATATTCCTTCTCGTATGTCTTGGCTTTCTTATGTTTTTTTACCTATTAAATAATAATAAACTTAAGTTAAGTTCACCAATTTTAATCCATAATATGGAATATGTCATCTTTAGTACTTAAGGTCTTTATAACAAGTTGGGTAAAAGAATGTAATTATTTTTAAAGGTGGATAAAACAATTATCTGAGTAGCGATGAAACTTGCGGTTAATCTAAAGCTTTCTTAATATGGAAGCGAAAATTGTAAAGATATCGCTTCTTGTGAAGGTCAATTACAGAGGTTTTTTTTGTTAAAACTTATTAGTACTTAATTTCCCATTTAAATATAACAATAATACTTAACATTAAAACCCCGGAATGTTTTACAAACCTCTAACATTTCCGGGGAAGTAAGTTATTTCAACAAGCCGTGCTTTAAATCATTATGCCATTTAGAAAGCATAGGAATATCTGCCTCCGTAATTGTGTCTGCCTCATATGCTGCATCAACTAAAGCATCATAATTAGTCAAGCTAATAAAGTTAATACCTGCTTCATTAAACGAATCCTCTGCCTTCGGAAGTCCATATGTAAAAATACTTACAACTCCAAGTACTTCTAATCCTGATTTTCTTAACGCTTCTACAGCTGTTAAGCTACTTCCACCTGTGGATATTAAATCCTCAATGACTACTACCCTTTGACCAGGTACTACTTTTCCTTCAATTTGGTTTCCTCTACCATGTTCCTTTGCCTTCGACCGTACGTACAGCATAGGAAGGTCTAACACATCACTTACCCATGCAGCATGAGGAATACCAGCTGTGGCAGTTCCCGCTACTGCTTCTGTCCCTGGGAAATTGTTGTTAATGGCTTCTGCAAGGCCATTTGCAATTTCTTTCCGAATGGCTGGAGAAGACATAGTTATACGATTATCACAATAGATAGGCGATTTAATGCCTGAAGCCCAAGTAAAAAGGTTGTTTGGCTGTAACTCTACTGCTCCTACCTCAAGTAGTGCCTTTGCAATTTTATGATCAAGTTTCATGCGTATTCCTCCCACATATTAAAGATAGTTTTGTAAGCCTCAACTGGATTATCTGCCTTTGTGATAGCACGTCCAACTACAATGTGAGAAGAGCCTTGCTTTCTAGCAATAGAGGGAGTTGCCACTCTTACCTGGTCGTGTGCTTCTCCAGAAGAAAGTCGTATACCTGGTGTCACTCGTAAAAAGCCTTCCCCACAAGATTCAACTATTTTTCCTGCCTCGAGCACAGAGCATACCACTCCATCTAATCCCGCTTTTTTTGAAAGCCTAGCATAATGAAGAACAGATTCCTCCAAAGAAGTATGGATAAGCTGCTCCTCCTGCATTTGTTGCTCTGATGTAGAGGTTAACTGAGTAACGCCGATAATAGCAGGTCTCATTTTTCCAGCTAGGGTTCCCGCTTCCAGTCCTTCACGAGCTTTAATCATCATTGCCTCTCCTCCAGCAGCATGAACATTGATAAGATCGACTCCTAAACGAGCTAGTCCTTTCATAGCTTGGCCAACTGTGTTTGGAATATCATGTAGCTTCAAATCTAGAAATACATCATGCCCCATTTCCTTCAGCTTATAAACTATAGCTGGACCTTCCTGCATATAAAGTTCCATTCCTACCTTAACAAAGAGAGGTTCGTTAAAGGGGGTTAAAAAACTGTACACTTCCTCAGCAGAAGCAAAGTCTAATGCAATAATCGGATTGTTTATCATAATCGATGGCTCCTTCCAACTAAATCGGTTACTGTTTCATACCCTAGCTCGTCAAGCTTATCAGGTAACTGCTCGATTAACGACGGACAAATGAATGGATCAACAAAGTTAGCTGTTCCAATAGCTACTGCGCTTGCCCCTGCAGATAAGAAGTCAATAACATCATCTATGTTAGATACCCCTCCCATTCCGATAATAGGTAGTGAGACTTGATTAGCAACGTCATACACCATGCGTAATGCAACAGGCTTAATAGCAGGGCCAGAGAGACCGCCTGTTACATTAGCAATAACAGGACGTCCCGTTCGAGTATCCAACCGTAAACCAAGTAAAGTATTAATCATTGTTATACCATCTGCACCACCGGCTTCCACAGCTTTGGCAATTTCTACAACGTTTGTGACATTCGGAGACAGCTTCACATACACAGCTACAGAAGATACTGCTTTAACTGCTTTTGTCAGCTCTTCTGCTATTTGAGGGTCTGTACCAAACGTTATTCCACCTTGTTTAACGTTTGGACATGATATATTCAACTCAAGTGCATGCACATTTGGAGCTTTGGAAATAGCTTCCGCAACTGCAACGTAATCCTCCGTTAAGGTACCAGCAACATTTGCGATAATGGGTACATCAAATTGCTCTAACCAAGGAAGCTCATTTGCCATTACCTTTGTAAGACCAGGGTTTTGTAATCCAATTGCATTAAGCATTCCCGCAGGAGTTTCTGCGACACGAGGAGTGGGATTTCCTAGTCTAGTTTCTAGTGTGGTAGCTTTAATCATAATTGCACCTAATTTAGACAAATCATAAAGCTGTGCATACTCTTTACCAAATCCGAAGCACCCTGAAGCCGGCATTATTGGATTTTTTAACGACAGACCTGGTAACTCTACCGCTAATCTGTTCATACTCGAATCACTCCTGACTGGAAGACTGGACCATCAGAACAAACCTTCAAATAGTCAACATCCGTTTTTTCCGTTGTTTCGCATACACAAGCAAAGCATGCTCCGATACCGCAGCCCATACGTTGCTCAAAAGAAAGATAGCCTTCTTTATGTGGATACATTTTTTCAAGTGCTGCAAGCATAGGAGTTGGACCGCAGCTATAATACATGACAAAGTCGTCAGCAATTTTGTCTAAAACGTTTGTGACAAATCCTTTATGTCCATAGCTTCCGTCTACTGTTACTATATAAGTTTCACCTAGTTGTTTAAACAGCTCCTCATAAAAAACAACATCTAGCGATTGAAAGCCCAATACATGGATGGGTTGCACACCTCTTTCCACCAGTCTTTTGGACAGTTCATAAAGAGGTGGAACACCAATACCCCCACCTACTAGCAGAGCTTTCTCTCCAGCTGTAATTTTATCTACAGGAAAACCTTGACCTAAGGGACCAAGCACATCTACAATATCCCCTGGTTTTTTCTTCGAAAGTAGAACTGTTCCACTTCCCTCTGCACGATAAATCATTGTAAACTCTAAAGCTTCATTGTTTATAGAACTAATACTAATTGGTCTACGCAATAAAGGTTCCATTTGATTAGACACTCGTATATGAACAAATTGGCCTGGCTGTTTCATATCCTGCACGAGCTGTCCTTTTAAGGTAAGCTCGAAAATGTTCGTTGCTATCTTTTGCTGATGTACAACGCACATTTGCTCTTGTCTAATCATGCGCGAACCTCCTGTAATTTCATCGTATCTGTAGAAAAACTCATCGACTCAATTACTCGAACCATAGCTTCTGCAGTATCTAATGAAGTTAAGCAAGGTATTCCATTTTCGACTGACTCTCTTCGAATACGGAAGCCATCACGCTCTGGCTGCATTCCTTTCGTCAAAGTGTTAATAACAAATTGAGCTTCCCCTTTTTGTATCACATCTAATAAAGTAGTGCCCTTCGAGCCAATTTTGTCTACTATATCTACTGGAATACCTGCAGATAGAATCGCTTTTGCCGTCCCTTCTGTCGCAATGATACGGAATCCAATTGCGTGAAAACGTTTAGCAATATCTGTTGCTTCCTCTTTATCTTTGTCAGAAATAGTCATTAGTACAGATCCATGATCTTTAATTTCCATACCTGCTGCCACTAAGCCTTTATAAAGTGCTTTTTCTAGTGTTATGTCTTTCCCCATTACCTCTCCTGTTGATTTCATCTCAGGTCCGAGTGTAATATCAACTCTACGAAGCTTAGCAAAACTGAAAACTGGTACTTTTACGAATACTTCTGGACTATTTGGTGCCAGTCCTGTTTTGTATCCCTGCTCAACAATAGAGTGTCCTAGAATCGCTTTTGTTGCAATGTTTGCCATTGGTATAGAGGTTATTTTACTTAAAAATGGTACTGTACGGCTTGAGCGTGGGTTTACCTCAATCACATAAACCTCATCTTTAGAAATTACATATTGAATATTCATCAGACCTACGATTTTTAAGCCTCTAGCAAGCCTTGTTGTGTAGTCAACCAGGGTGTCTATATGTTTTTGAGATAACTTTTGTGGTGGATATACGGCAATAGAATCGCCTGAATGGACTCCAGCTCGCTCAATATGCTCCATAATACCTGGTATTAAGACATTCTCTCCATCACAGATTGCATCTACTTCAACCTCTGTTCCTGTTAAATAACGGTCGATTAGAACCGGCTTTTCAGGGCTTGCTTCTACAGCATTTTCCATATAGTGCTTAATCTCATCTTCGTTATAAACGATTTGCATTGCGCGTCCACCAAGTACGTAAGAAGGTCTCACTAATACCGGGTAACCAATTTCATTAGCAATTTCAATTGCTTCTTCTACAGATACTGCAGTTTTACCTAGTGGTTGAGGTATTCCAATTTCGTGAAGAGCAGATTCAAATTTATTACGGTTTTCTGCTCGATCGATATCCTCTAAAGTAGTACCTAATATTTTTACTCCTCTTTCTTCTAATGCTTCTGCTAGGTTTATCGCTGTTTGACCACCAAACTGTACAACTACACCTTTTGGCTGCTCAAGATCCACGATATGCATAACGTCTTCCACAGTTAACGGTTCAAAGTATAATTTATCTGAAATAGAGAAATCAGTCGAAACTGTCTCTGGATTGTTATTGATAATAATTGCTTCATAACCGGCTTCTTTTATCGCCCATACAGAGTGAACAGTTGCATAGTCGAATTCTACACCTTGCCCGATTCTAATTGGACCAGAACCAAGCACAATCACGCTTTCTTTATCCGTACGAATAGATTCATTTTCCTCTTCATACGTTCCATAGAAATAAGGCGTTTCTGATTCAAACTCTCCAGCACATGTATCTACCATTTTATAAACTGGGACAATATCGCTTTCCTTTTTAAAGTTATATACTTCTATCTCTTTCACATTCCAATATTTTGCGATTGTTTTGTCTGCAAAGCCCATTCTCTTTGCTTTATATAAAATTTCCTTATTGAAAGGATTATCTTGAATTACCTTTTCGTATTTAACGATATTTTGTAATTTATTTAAGAAAAATAAATCAATTTGACTCCACGCATGAATTTGCTCGATTGTCACTCCACGGCGTAACGCTTCACCGATAAAGAATAAGCGCTCATCTCCTGCGCGGCGAATTCTCTTAGCAATCCATTCATCTGTAATAGAATCGCTATTTTTCATTTCAAGATGAAAGTGACCTGTTTCCAAAGAACGAACTGATTTTAGAATTGCTTCTTCAAAAGTACGTCCAAGGGACATTACTTCTCCTGTTGCCTTCATTTGGGTGCCAAGATTACGTTTAGCTGATTCAAATTTGTCAAAAGGCCATCTAGGTATTTTCGCTACAATATAATCTAAAGCTGGCTCGAAGCAAGCGTATGTTTTTCCCGTAACAGGATTCATCATTTCATCTAATGTAAGTCCTACCGCTATTTTTGCTGCGAGCTTTGCAATTGGATAACCTGTCGCCTTTGAAGCAAGCGCAGATGAACGGCTTACACGTGGATTAACCTCAATAATATAGTAATTGAAGCTATGTGGATCTAAAGCAAGTTGTACGTTACATCCACCTTCTATTTTTAAAGCACGAATAATCTTTAAGGATACATTTCGAAGCATTTGGTTTTCACGATCAGATAATGTTTGCGTCGGAGCCACTACAATTGAATCTCCAGTATGAATCCCTACTGGGTCTACGTTTTCCATATTACATACGACGATTGCATTGTCAGCTGAATCTCTCATTACCTCATATTCTATTTCTTTATAGCCCGCAATGGATTTCTCCAATAGACATTGAGTCACGGGACTATACTTTAAACCACTTGTAACGATTTCGACTAGGTCTGCATCATTATGGCAAATACCCCCTCCAGTTCCACCTAATGTGAATGCTGGTCTTACGATTACTGGGTATCCAATACGCTCCACAAAGGTTTTTGCTTCCTCAAGATTGTGGATAATGTCACTTTCAGGTACTGGCTCGTTCAGTTCATTCATTAATGTTCTGAACAAATCCCGGTCCTCTGCTTTGTGAATTGCCTCTAGCTTCGTACCAAGAATTTCTATCCCTAACTCGTCTAATATGCCAGATTCATCTAGCTGAATAGCCATGTTTAAGCCAGTTTGACCCCCTAATGTCGGAAGTATTGCATCTGGGCGCTCTTTACGGATAATCTTACTTACGAATGGAAGAGTTATTGGCTCAATATATACTTTGTCCGCAATTTCCGTATCTGTCATAATAGTTGCGGGATTGGAGTTAACTAGTATTACTTTATAGCCTTCTTCTTTTAGGGAAATACATGCTTGTGTCCCCGCATAGTCAAACTCTGCAGCTTGACCGATTACAATTGGACCAGATCCGATTACTAAAATAGTTTCTATATCTTTACGTTTAGGCATGTGAAGTCTCCTTTTTGCTTTCTTTATTCATTAACTCTATAAATTGATCAAATAAGTGTGTGGAATCCTCTGGTCCACATGAACCTTCCGGGTGGAACTGTACACAGAAGACTGGATATGTTTTATGTCTTACACCTTCAACTGTTCCATCATTTAAAGCTACATGAGTAATTTCAAGGTCAGTATTGGATATAGAATCTGCATCAATCGCATAGCCATGGTTTTGAGAAGTTAGCTCAGTTCTTCCAGTAGTTAAGTCTTTTACTGGATGATTCCCACCTCGATGACCGAATTTTAATTTAAATGAAGTGGCACCACTCGCTAGAGAAATTAACTGATGACCAAGACAAACTCCAAAGATCGGGACGTTACCGATTAAGTCCTTTACCATCTCAATTGCTTCTGGTATATCTGTTGGGTCCCCAGGTCCGTTAGATAACATGACCCCATCGGGACGCATTGCTAGAATTTCTTTTGCTGATGTGTTGAAAGGTACTACAATCACGTCACAGTCACGCTTGTTTAGCTCTCTTAAAATACCATGCTTCATGCCAAAATCTACTAATACTACTCGTTTTCCACGTCCAGGACTTGGATACGGTCTAGTAATAGATGACTGCTCGACTACGTTTTTAGGTATTTCAGTAGCTTTTAGTATTGCTACAATTTCTCCCACATTTACTTCTTCTCCAGCGTTTGTCATCTTACCCTTGAGTGAACCATGCTTTCGAATAATGCGTGTTAGCTTACGCGTATCTATTCCTTCAATTCCTGGTACATTTTTTTCTGTTAAAAATTCATCTAATGTACTTTGGTTGCGAAAGTTAGATGGATGCTCCGCCAATTCACGAACAACGATTCCTGACAAGCCTATTTCAATAGCTTCAAAATCATCTGGATTTATACCGTAGTTACCAACCATAGGATACGTGAAAGTCAGAATTTGACTACAATTGGATGGATCCGAAATAGATTCCTGATAGCCTGTCATTGCTGTAGTGAAAATAACCTCACCAACAGTTCCTTTTTCGCTTCCAAAAGCATTCCCCTTAAATACCGAACCGTCCTCTAATATTAAATATCTAGTTTTCATGCTTGTTCCTCCTGCCATACGATTTCTCCGTTAAAGATAGTAACTTGTGGCCAACCTGCACAAACCCAGCCATCAAATGGTGTATTCTTCCCTTTAGATAAGAATGCTTCTTTTTCTATTTTTTGTTCTTTATTTAAATCTATCAATACTAGATCTGCTGGAGCTCCAATCTCTAACTTGCCAAATTCAAAGCCAAATACGTTCGCCGGTTTGATTGTTAAGAAATCTAAAAGTTGCTTTAACGTCCATTCTCCAGTTTTCACAAAATGTGTATACAACAATGGAAAAGCCGTTTCTAATCCAACGATTCCAAATGGAGCCTTTTCAAATCCTAGTGCTTTTTCCTCCTCTGTGTGAGGTGCATGATCTGTCGCAATAAAATCTAATGTTCCATCTAATAGTCCCTCACGCAATGCCATCATATCGTCCCTTCCTCTTAAGGGGGGATTCATCTTCCAAGTTGCATCATTGGATGGAATATCTTCCTCACAAAGTATTAAATGGTGAGGACTTACTTCTGCCGTTACATGGATGCCTGCCTTCTTTGCGTCTCGTATCACTCGAACAGATTCCTTAGTACTAACATGGCATACGTGATAATGTGCACCTGCAGCTTCACCTAGTAATATATCTCTCGCAATATGTACTGATTCTGAAACAGAGTGGATTCCTTTTAATCCAAGCTCTTCATTTCGTTTCCCTTTATGCATTACTCCACCATATAAAAGTGAATTATCCTCACAGTGTGCTACTACAGGAATATGGTACTTTGCTGCTTCTTGCATTGCTTCTAGCATTGTCCCCGCCGTCTGTACTCCCACGCCGTCATCGGTTAAAGCAAATGCCCCAAGCTCTTTAAGTGAAGCAATATCTGTGCGTTCTTTACCAGCTTGGCGTATTGTAATTGAAGCATATGGAAGCACTCTTACAAGTGCATTTTTTTCTACTAAGTTTAGTACATGTGAGAAGTTTTCAGCTGTATCTGGGACTGGACGAGTATTAGGCATTGCACAGATAGTTGTATATCCACCCTTTGCAGCAGCTTTTGTACCAGTTTCAATCGTTTCTTTTTGTTCACCACCTGGCTCACGTAGATGCACATGTACGTCAATAAAACCTGATGAGAGTAACATTCCTTTACCATCGATTACTTGTGCCTCTGCTAAAGTTGGAGTAGGGTGGATTTCTGTTATTATCCCTTCTTTAACTACAACAGAAGTAGTTTCTAATTCACCTGATTGGTTTACTAGTTGAACGTTTTGAATTATTTTTGTCATGTTATTCTCTCCCTTTCAAGATCATCTCAATAACAGCCATTCGGATATAAACACCATTTTCCATTTGCTTAAAAATTCTAGAACGCTCACATTCTACTAATTCGTTTGCAATTTCCACATCACGATTAAACGGAGCAGGGTGCATAATAATTGATCCTTCTTTCATCCTGCTTTCTCGCTCCAAAGTCAGACCATAGGATTGATGGTATTCTTCCTTTGAAAATGATATCGAACCATCGTGCCTTTCATGTTGCACTCGTAGCATCATTAAAACATCACTTACTTCAATTACATCATCAAAACTATTAGTAGTTTCAAATTCTGCTTGCCATTCACGTGGACACACAAAATGAATTTTAGCTCCTAGCCTAGTTAAAGCATCTGCATTCGATCTTGCCACTCTACTATGCGCTATGTCCCCTACTATTGTGACTATTTTATCCTTCAATCCCCCAAATTCTTGCCAAATAGTAAAGATATCTAAAAGGCTTTGAGTGGGATGGTTTCCAGTGCCGTCCCCTCCATTGATGATTGCAGGTCTCACTTTCCCTACCAGTTCATTGAAATAGTTATTTTGTTCATGTCTTATAACTAATGCATCCAAGCCTATAGATTCTAGTACTTTTACTGTGTCATATAGTGTCTCACCCTTTAATGTACTAGAAAAACCCGCATCAAAAGGTAACACCTCCAGCTGTAGCTTTCTTTCAGCCATTTCAAAGCTCATTTTCGTTCTTGTACTCGGTTCGAAGAATAAGTTAGCCATTGTATATTTGTTTTTTAAAGTTGAGACGGCGCCTTCACGAAACGCTTGTGCTTGTTTTAAAATAGCTAGTATTTGTTCAACTGACAAATCTTTCATTGATACTAAATTTTTCATGAATATCCGCCTTTCTTTTATAAAAAAACCTCCTCGAAAAATTCGAGAAGGTCCGTTAAGCATAACCAAAGTAGAGATTCTATAAGTAAAAATCTCTTTTTTGGTCCGAACCCTTCGCTGACTCTCTGTTCAACTTATTAAAAGGTCATTATTCTATTGTGTCATTTCCAGATGATTCAGCTTCTTTTCTTCCAGGAAGAATCCAGTTTAAAACTACTCCAACGATGGCAGCTAGTGCCATTCCTTCTATACTTAATGCTTCCGTTACGATAAATTTAGCTCCACCAATACCGATTACTAAGATAACAGATGCAATAACTAGGTTGCGACTGTTTCCAAAATCAATATTTGCTTCTACTAGCATGCGCAACCCACTAGAAGCAATAATCCCAAACAGCAGGATAGATACCCCTCCGAGAACTGCGGTAGGTATTGTTGTGATAAGCGCCATTCCTTTACCAAAGAAGGATAGCAAGATTGCAACAACTGCTGCTCCCATTATTACGTACACACTATAAACTCGTGTAATGGCTAACACACCAATATTTTCGCCATAAGTAGTCTTTGGTGGACCACCGATTAAAGCACTTACGAATGTTCCTAACCCATCTCCAAGAAGTGAGCGATGTAAACCAGGCTCTTTAATATAGTCTCGATTTACAACCTTCCCTAATACTAATTGATGCCCAATATGTTCAGAGATAGTAACAATGACTATAGGAACCATAATGAGCAAGATTTTAGAAGTAACTTCAAAATCATAATGAACTCCTGGTACTAAGAAATCGGGTAACGCTAGGAAGCTTGCCTCTTTAACAGGAGTAAAATCTACAATTCCAATTAGGATAGAATAGAGATATCCAACTACTAAGCCAATCAAAATTGGCATGGTACTAATAATGTTTTTAAAAAAGATAGTACAAATGATTGCTGTAAACAATGTTACAAGTGCAGCAGAAAAATGTAAGAAACTATACTCTTTTAAACCTGTGTCTACATTTGTGATATTCATCGCCATGTCCACAGCAACTCCTGCTAATCCCAGACCAATAACCATAATTACCGGACCAACAACGATTGGTGGCAATAACTTCATAATCCACTTGTATCCACTTTTCCAAATGATCAGTGACACAATACCATATACTAAACCTACAAATACTGCTCCAATCATTGCATTACCTGGATTAATAGCTTTACCCGATTCGCCAAGTCCATTTACTGCCAATAAAATTGGTGCTATGAAAGCAAATGAGGAACCTAAATAAGCCGGCACTTGAAATCGGGTTATCATTAAGAAAATGATTGTTGCTATACCACTAGTCAGTAACGCGATTGCGGGACTTAACCCTACAAGCTGTGGTACTAATATTGTTGAGCCAAACATCGCAAACATATGCTGAAAACTTAGAGTGATCAGTTGTCCGCTTGTAGGTTTATCATTTACATCTAATATCGCTTTCGACATTTAAGGTCCCCACCTTTCTAGGATTATTCAAATATTGTTACAGCATCTACTTCGTCCGTCTCTGTAACTTTAACCACTATTTTTTCACTACTAGAGGTAGGAATGTTTTTACCTACATAATCTGCTCGGATTGGTAGCTCTCTGTGACCTCTATCTATCAACACGGCAAGTTGTATTTGGGATGGCCTTCCTAAATCCATTACTGCGTCCATCGCTGCTCGAACCGTTCTCCCAGTAAACAGAACATCATCTACTAAAATAACCTTTTTGTTTGTAACATCATGTGTAATATCAACTTGTTGTACGAGTGGCTCGTTAGAAGCATTTTTTAAAGATAAATCATCTCTATACAATGTAATATCTAACTCACCCGTTTTGATTGGTTTACCTTCAATTTTTACGATTCTTTCTGCAAGTCTTTGCGCTAAAAATGTACCTCTAGTTTTTATCCCTACTAATATACACTCTTCAATTCCTTTGTTACGTTCAATAATTTCATGGGCAATTCTAGTGAGTGCCCTGTTGATAGCTTGCTCATCCAATATGCTTGCCTTTTCTTCCATACGATTACATCCTCCTATCCATAATATAAAAAACCTCTTAAGCTAGAGAAGCTCAAGAGGTTGTATGTGCGCGATAAGATATAGTGAACCTATTAATCCGCAGAATAATAGTGAGTCACTTTCACATGTACCTTCTCAGCCTCTCTGGACTGTTATTAAAGGTGAAGCTATTCAATTTATTGTAATTAGTATAACGGACTATTCTTCTTTTGGCAATGATTGTTTTCGCAAGTCTTGCAACAAATCTGTAAAGTCCTCTGGTAGCGGATAAGAAAATTCTAAATACTCCCCTGTTCTTGGCTGTATGAAACCGAGAACTCCTGCATGTAGAACTTGACCATTAAAATCTATAGTCTTCTTCGGTCCATATTTAGGATCTCCTGCTAATGGATAACCGATATACTTCATATGAACACGAATTTGATGCGTTCTTCCAGTTTCCAACTGACATTCCACTAAAGTGAATTTGTTAAAACGTTCTAAAACACGGAAATGTGTTACAGCATGCTTACCGTTATCCACAACCGCCATGTTTTGACGCTCTTTTTTATCACGAGCAATCGGCGCATCAATTGTTCCTTTATCATGCGCGATATGTCCATGAACAAGTGCAGTGTATTTACGAGTAACTGTTTTCTTTACTAGCTGATCAACTAACGAAACATGGGCAACATCGTTTTTAGCAACCATTAGAAGGCCAGTTGTATCTTTATCAATACGATGGACAATTCCTGGGCGTAAAACTCCATTGATACCTGAAAGGTCCTTAATTTGATGCATTAGACCATTAACGAGCGTACCACTTAGATGGCCAGGAGCAGGATGAACAACCATACCTCGTGGCTTGTACACTACCACTACATCCTCGTCTTCATAAACGATTTCAAGATTCAAGTTTTCTGCAACTATATCTAGCTCAACCGCTTCTGGTGGAGTTACTACAATTACATCGCCCTCTTTTACCTTGTAGCTCGTTTTTGCGGGCTCATTGTTGACTAAAACACTACCATCTTTTATAAAATTTTGAATTTGTGTACGGGACCAATCTGTTTCAAAAGAGGCAATCGCTTTATCAATTCTCTCTTTTTCCTGGTCCTTTTCAATAATAAACGTTAATTCTTCCATTATTTCACCTTTTTCTTTTCAGCTCGTTCTTCTCGTAGTATAAAAATAATTACAACTACAACTCCTAATGTTAGGGCAGCATCTGCAATATTAAAAATCGGAAAATCATAGTTAACAACCGGAATGAGTACATCTACAAAATCGACTACTTCACCTTTCCAAAGTCGATCTATAAAGTTTCCAATTGCTCCTCCTAATAAAAGCATTAATCCTACTTGAAAAAGAGGTTTCCCTTTTGCTTCCTTATGAAAGTAATAAATAATCGCAACAATCACAACTACAGTGATAACTGCAAAAAAACCTATTTGTCCTTGTAGCATACCCCATGCAGCACCACGATTACGATGTGAAAGCAGTGCAAAGTATGGGTCCCAAATCATAATTTGTTCACCAAGCGTCATATTTTTAACAACAAGCCATTTTGTCCATTGATCTAATGCAATGACAAATGCTGCTAGTCCATAAAATTTCCACACATTAATTCCCCCGATAATCAAATAAGCCTTAAAGACCTCTCTACGTTTGTTGCAGTGAATATTATATCCACCCACTAATTATTTAAAAAGATTTTTGCTGAATAATATTAAACAATCTACAATAGTTTACCATAGAAACCTATCCTACGTAAAAGAGCATCTATGATTTACAAAAGAAAAAATTAATTCTTTTATCTATTATTCAAACTTTTAGTGTAATTCATATTCATGTGATCTATCTTTCTAATCAAATGCTCTGTCTTAATTTTTTAAAAAAAGTGGCCCTATTTAGCATAGGGCCACTTTGTATATATTATACGTAATGTTTTTCTACTACTTCTGCACAGCGAGAGCAAAGTGTCGGGTGAGCTTCACTTTCTCCTACTGTTTCAGCAATAGTCCAGCAACGCTCACATTTTTCTCCGTCTGCTTTTTCAACTACAACGGATGAATTTTCAAGCACTAAACTGTTTGCTGGTGCTTCAGATTGAGAACCACCTAAAACAAACTTAGATACGATAAACAGTTGCGCGAAATCAATTGCGTCTGTGTCGAACAACGCTTTATATTCATCACTAACATACAATGTTACTTTTGCTTCTAATGATTTACCAATTGTTTTCGCATTACGAGCTTCCTCTAATGCTTTTAATACATCATCACGTAATCCCATGATTTTTTCCCATTTTGGAGCAAGTGCTTCAAATGCAGGGTAGTCAAGAGCTTCTGGCATATCTGTTAATTGAACACTTTCTTCCTTCTCATGCTCCAAATAAGCCCAAAGCTCATCTGCTGTATGTGGAAGTATTGGCGTCAATAATTTTAATAAAGCAAGAAGTGTATCATACATTACAGTTTGCATAGCACGACGATCTTTGTCATCTGTTCCGTAAATATACACAACGTCTTTAGCGATATCAAGATAGAATGAGCTCAATTCACCAGAAACAAAGTTATTAACAGTGTGATAAACAGTAGCAAAATCATAACGGTCATAAGCAGCTCTTACCGTTTTGATAACCTCTTGTAATTTCATATACATATATTGGTCTACTTCACGTAAGTTCTCAAATGCAACACGATCACTTGTTGGATTAAAGTCGCTAATATTCCCGTGTAAGAAACGAAGCGTATTACGGATTTTACGATAGACTTCTGTAACTTGTTTGATGATTGCATCAGATACACGAACATCCGCTGTATAATCTACAGATGCAACCCATAAACGTAGAATATCAGCACCTAATTGATTCATTACTTTAGCAGGGACTACAACATTCCCTAATGATTTACTCATTTTTCGGCCATTACCGTCTAAAATGAAGCCGTGGCTTAATAACCCTTTGTATGGAGCATGACCATACATTGCAGTGCTCGTAATTAGAGAAGAGTTAAACCATCCGCGATATTGGTCAGATCCTTCTAGATATAAATCTGCTGGGAATACTAAATCATCACGTTCCTCTAAGACACCATGGTAGGAAGAACCAGAGTCAAACCAAACGTCCATAATATCTGTTTCTTTTGTGAAAATTCCATTTGGACTATGTGGATGTGTGAACCCTTCAGGAAGTAACTCTTTTGCTTCTCTTTCAAACCAAATATTTGAACCATACTCACGGAATAGATTTGATACATGAGAGATAGTCTCTTCTGTTAAAATTGGTTCGCCGTCCTCTGCATAAAATACTGGAATTGGCACACCCCATACACGCTGACGAGAGATACACCAATCTCCGCGATCACGAATCATATTATACAGACGAGTTTCTCCCCATGCTGGTGTAAATTTAGTATTACGGATAGACTGCAATAATTCATCTCTGAAAGCCTCAATTGATGCAAACCATTGAGGAGTTGCACGATAGATAACAGGTTTTTTCGTACGCCAGTCATGTGGATATGAGTGAGTAAAGAATGTAAGCTTCTCTAATGCTCCTACTTTCTCTAATGCCTCAGTAATTGCTTTGTTTGCTGTATCATAGAATAGTCCTTCGAAGCCTGGTGCCTCAGCTGTCAGTACCCCACGCTCGTCAACAGGACAAAGCACATCTAGACCGTAAGCTTTTCCTACGTAGAAGTCGTCTTCCCCGTGGCCAGGTGCTGTATGAACACAGCCAGTACCTGATTCTGTTGTAACATGCTCTCCAAGGATTATTAAAGAGTCACGGTCATATAATGGGTGCTTAGCAACTAGACGATCCAATTCTTGACCAAGAATTGTTTGTTCTATAGAGTATTCTTCCCATCCTAGCTCAGCTGCTACAGATTCTGCTAAGTCTTTTGCAATTACATATTTGTTCCCTTTTGTTAGTACTACTGCGTATTCTACTCGTGGATGTAATGAAATTGCCAAGTTTGCAGGAATGGTCCAAGGAGTAGTAGTCCAAATAATGAACTTTGTCCCTTCTTCTAAAACACCCTTGCCATCTGTTACAGCAAAGCTAACATAAATAGAAGGAGATTTTTTGTCTTGGTATTCAATCTCAGCTTCTGCAAGGGCAGATTCACTTGAAGGTGACCAATAAACAGGCTTCAATCCTTTGTAGATGTAACCTTTCTTAGCCATAGCACCAAATACTTCAATTTGTCGCGATTCGAATTCAGGCTTTAATGTTACATAAGGATTATCCCAATCTCCACGAACGCCTAAACGTTTAAACTGTGATCGTTGGTTGTCAATTTGTTGGTATGCATAATCCTCACATAGCTTTCTAAATTCAGCCAGTGATAATTCCTTACGTTTAACACCTTTGTTAGTTAGAGCTTGTTCAATTGGTAGTCCATGTGTATCCCAACCTGGAACATAAGGAGCATGGAAGCCTGTCATCGATTTGTGACGAACAATCATGTCTTTAAGAACTTTGTTTAAAGCATGCCCAATATGAATATCACCATTCGCATACGGTGGGCCATCATGTAGAACAAAGAATGGACGCCCTTCCGTTCTTTCTAAAACTTTTTTATAAATATCCTGTTCTTCCCATTTTGCTTGGATATCTAACTCTTTCACTGGTAGATTTCCACGCATAGGAAAATCTGTTTTTGGCATTAATAGTGTGTCTTTGTACTCCATTTTTCTTCCTCCTTTGTTTTTCGCAGGTGCTGGTATAATTCATGGAAAATAAAAAAACCCCTCATCCCAAAAGGGACGAGAAGTTATGCTCGCGGTACCACCCTACTTGCGATCACTAAAAGTAACCGCCGCTTAGTATGTCGTAACGGGACATAATCCGAAGACACTTAAAAATTCAGTATCCTTGCTCCAAAGTGATCCACTAAAACGTTTCATTGCTTGAGCTCACACCATCCTCAAGTCGCTTTACAGAAATCATTTTTAGACGTCTTTTTCAATGCATATATATATGATATGAAATTATTATAGGAAATGTACGACCATCAGTCAAGAAATCTCTTATTCCTCTGTAGCAGAAATACGATCTACAGCTGTTGTATCTACATCATACTCCATCAAATGATTCCAGTCATCAGTATTAATAAGATCTAGTTGTGCCTCTACAAGCATTTTAAAGCGATTTCGGAAAACTTTAGATTGTTTCTTCAATTCTTCAATTTCTAAGGCTATTTTTCGAGCTTTGGAAAGAGCTTCGTTGACAATACGATCTGCATTTTTCTCTGCTTCTTTTACTATGAGCTTTGCTTCTTTTTGTGAGTTGCGTCTAACTTCCTCAGCAGCCTCTTGCGCAACTACAATGGACTTATGTAAGGTTTCTTCTATAGACGTGAAATGACCAACCTTTTCACTGGAGGACTTTAATTTGAGCTCTAACTCTTTTTTTTCTTTGATAAGTATTTCTAAGTCCTTCATAATCTGATCAAGAAATTCATTTACTTCATCTTCGTTGTAACCTCTAAATCCCTTACTGAACTCCTTGTTATGTATATCAAGTGGTGTTAGTGGCATCCTATCCATCTCCTTTACATACTAATGTTCTTCCCTCTATTATACATTTCAGACTGGTTGAATACATCTAAATTTCAAATTAAATTTAAGAAAATTATTTTTTTGGCTCTATTCTACCAATTTGAAGTCTTATTTTGTCTTTTTTGGTTCTTCCCTCTATCATCAATAATTTTATGCGACCAAATCCACGAATAGAAATCATATCTAGCTCTTGTAATTCCATAGACGGTTGGTCTATTTCAGTCCAATTGACCTTTACTTTACCACTTTGAATAAGAGAAGCAGATTTTTGTCTAGATATATTGAAAATAGAAGAAATAACAGTATCTAGCCTTAAAGAACTCACCGTGTGATTTTCTGATACCCATTCCTCGTGTTGTCTGAAATAATTGGAAGAGTCATCTACTACTTCAATATGAACCTTCACTTTCCCAATCCCAACAAAATTCGCCCTCACATAATCTAAAACCTCTGTAGCAACAACAAACTGAATCGAGCCTTCCTCCACTCGAATGTCTCCAAATTTACTCCGGTCAATTCCTAGGGACATCATCGAGCCAAGCACGTCTTTATGCTTTAAGGTAACAAACTTTTGAGGATATTTTACTTCAACTACAGTCATATTATAATCATCTTCTGTTGGTTCAAAATATGACGGATATAGAAGTACTCTTTTTCTTTCAGCATCTTCTAATGCTCCTGCTGCACTTGACTCAATAGAACTATATTGTCCGCGCACAGAATTTAAAATAAACTGCTGCCTAGGATCTAGAAAATCAGTTAGCCTTGGAGCATAACGATCTTCAACTTCTCGCATCATATTAGTGGTTTGTTCAATAAATGGTTGCTCTTCTTTTCTAAAATGCTGTAATAGATGTTCCATACTGCTGAGACCTCGCTGAAATTTATAGTAAGAAAACACGCTAGCACCCTTGCAGGGATACTTTTCCAAAAAATAAGACATGGATCAAAGTCTTTGTTTACGCTTTAAGCACATGCTTGGCATTGGTTTTATCGATAAGAGCCACTTGCTCCTACAAAAAAACCTCACTAATGTGAGGTTAAATGAATTGACCTAAAGATAAAATTCCTCTCATAGCTATATTTAAAACAAAAATAGCTACAATCGGAGAAATATCAATCATACCGATTGGTGGAATGATTTTGCGAAATGGCTCTAAATAGGGCTCACATATTTTCCCTAAAAACTGCCCTATTGCAGATTCACGTACATTGGGTACCCAAGACATAAAGATATAAATAATCAATGCAAATGAGTATATTTGTACTAATTGAGCTAACAAAACTAATATTAAATCCATTGTAAGTAACTCCTCTATTAATCTAGATCGTTATAGTAATAATCTGAAATCGAACCTGCAACTTCTACGGAATCAGGAGCACATAGGAAAATATCTGTTCCTATTCGTTGAATGTCTCCACCTAAAGCATATACTGTTCCACTTAAAAAGTCGATTATTCGGATTCCTTGTTCCTTATCGATTCGTTGCAAATTAACTATAACGGCTTTTTTATTCTTTAAATGCTCAGAAATATCTTGCGCCTCCGCATATACTCTTGGCTCGATTAAGATTACCTTAGAGGATTTTTGCATATTTTGTATACT
Source organism: Psychrobacillus faecigallinarum (assembly GCF_014836595.1). Taxonomy (GTDB): domain Bacteria; phylum Bacillota; class Bacilli; order Bacillales_A; family Planococcaceae; genus Psychrobacillus; species Psychrobacillus faecigallinarum. Next base: position 296,981 of record NZ_JACSQO010000001.1, read on the forward strand.
TACAAGATTGGTTGCAGCAGTTTCCTTAGGAGCAGTATTGAATTTTCGTTCCTTAGCGTAAGACTTAGCAGGCTGTTGTTTTATTTGTTGAGGTTCTACAGGCTGCTGCTGTGGTCTTTGCTGTTGTTGTGGAACAGATGTATCTTCATCCTCTTCTAAATAGAAAAAGTTTTTTACCCAATTTTTCATACTCATTCATCCTCCTTGTCTTTACCGACTAATGCAGTTCCTATTCTTACAAATGTTGCTCCTTCTTCAATAGCAATTTCATAATCTCCAGACATACCCATAGATAATTCTGTACAAGGAGCATGAGGCTGTTGTTTTGCAGCTATTTTCGTTTGTAGCTCTTTTAAATCACGAAAAACCTGTCTTATAAGCGAATCATCATCCGTATTAGGTGCCATAGTCATAAGACCAACAACACGTATTCGAGAATAGTCTTTAAGTTCATCAATAAATAACTCGGCTTCTTCTAAAGAAAGGCCATGCTTAGACTCTTCCTTCGAAACATTTACCTGAACAAAGCAATCTTTCACTGTGCTTGCTCTTTTTTCAATTTCGTCAGCTAAGCTTTTCCGGTCTAAAGAGTGCAAGTAATCTATCTCATTAATAACCGATTTTACTTTTCTAGTTTGTAAAGAGCCTATGTAGTGCCATTTAACATCAGCTGAAATAGCTTCAATTTTTTTCATTAATCCTTCTGGTCGATTCTCTCCAAGATGTAAAATTTCATTTTGTATAACTTCCTCTGTCCGCTCTACAGAAACTTCTTTTGTAACTGCGATCAGAGTTACATCCTTTATATTTCGATTAGCTCGTACGCAAGATTTTTCTATATTCTTTTGGATACTGATTAAATTACTTTTCACATTTGACATATAAAACCAACTCTTCATCTTTTGTTTTGTTCATTGTATCAATGAAATGGCCTTTTATCAATAAAGAACAGTACCTATTCTCGGTTTTTTGAAACGATTATTACATCTTTTCCAATTATTGATATATTTTGTATGTCAATTTTTTTAGTTTCTCTTTTTTTATTAAAAAATGTGGGGTATGCCCCATTAGTTTCCACTATAAAAGAAGTTATAAAACCTGTTTCTTTGTCTATTTCAGCGTCTACTATAAACCCTAGCAATTGGCCGGAGTTTGCCTCGATGACTTCTTTTTGCTGTGCATCTGAAAATTTCATCAGTTCCCTCCCTTTTTCTTAGTATATTCATGAAAATAGAAAAAAACGCTTTTTCGAATGAAGAAAAAGCGTCAATTTGTTTTTTAAGTTACTTTGGATTTAACTGGCTTTGAATAGTCGATAACGCACTTTTTTCTAAACGTGATATTTGAGCCTGGGATAATCCCAAGTCTGTAGCTATTTCTGTTTGGGTAGCACCAAAATAAATTCTCTTCGTTAGAATTTTTCGTTGTCTAGAATCTAAATTCTGAAAGCTTTCCTTTACGGTGAAATATGTTACCCACTGATCTTCCGATACATCATTATCGCATAATTGGTCCATCATATAGATAGCGTCTCCCCCATCACTAAAAATAGGTTCTTGTAGGGAAACAGGGTCTTGAATAGCGTCTAAAGAAAGTAATATATCTTCAACAGGAATTTCTAATATTTTTGATAAATCTTCTAATGTCGGTTCTTCCAGATGTTCATTAATATATTGTTCTTTCGCTTTCATCGCCTTGTAAGCGATGTCTCTTAAAGAACGAGAAACACGTACAGAATGATGGTCACGTAAATGCCTTTTTATCTCCCCTATAATCATAGGCACCGCATACGTAGAAAACCGAACATTATGTTTTAAATCAAAATTTTCAATGGACTTAATTAATCCTATACAGCCGACTTGAAACAAATCGTCCGCCTGTTCTCCTCTATATGCGAATCGTTGAACTAGACTTAAAACTAGTCTTAAATTACCCATAACTAATTCATCTTTAACTGATTCTTCTCCACCCTGTAAACGTATAAATAATGCTTTCATTTCTTCATGGGATAGTAAAGGAAGCTTTGATGTGTCAATGCCGCATAATTCTACTTTTGTTCTCGTCATAGTTCTTCCTCCGGACTTTTTAATAGTTCTTAGTCAGTTTGTCCTGAGGTTAAAAGATTATTCCGAGCTCGGCTATCCAATTTCACCCATTAGGCGATTGGCTCGTTCAACACTTCTTTTAAATCTAATATGATTTTTTTCTCTAAACGTGATATATATGACTGTGAAATTCCGAGATGATCTGCAACCTCTTTTTGTGTCATTTCCTCTTGTCCATTGAGTCCGAATCTGCATTGCATAATATATTTCTCTCGATTCCCCAATAAGTTAATTGCTTCAAAAACATGCTGTCTCTCTAATTTTTTTTCTACATCCTCGATGATTAAATCCTCGCTTGTACCTAAAATATCAGATAGTAATAATTCATTTCCATCCGAATCAGAATTCAATGGTTCATCAAAGGAAACCTCTGATTTCATACGATTTGTTTTTCTTAAATGCATAAGAATTTCGTTTTCTATACATCTAGAAGCATAGGTAGCCAGTTTAATTCCTTTATCTAAATTAAATGTTTCAACTGCTTTTATAAGACCAATTGAACCAATGCTTATCAAATCTTCTATGTTAGTGTTTGTTTGATCAAACCTTCTTGCAATATATACAACTAATCGTAAATTTCTTTCGATTAATACGTCTCTAGCATGCTCATCTCCATCCATAAAGGCTAACAACATTTCACGTTCCTCATCTCTCGTCAATGGTTTTGGCAGCGACTCACTTCCACCAATATAATGGACTCCCTTTCTTTTAAACGAGAGAATCCAAAAGTAAAATCGACGTAGCAAATTTAATATCATTATTTAACACTCCTTTTTTTAAGATGATAGTAAGTGGAACTATGCAATATCCCATCTGCTTCATGAGGAAATTTGTCCTTGCCTCTAGTTAAAACAATATAACCTTTTGGTAATGGTTGATCGTTAACAATCCATTCTTCATATTTAATACCTATAACCCACGACTTCTCTTTCTGCACTGTAGCAATCGGTATTAAACGTACTTTGCTGGCATATTCTTTTGGAAGCATATCCAAACCTTTATAATGCGAACTATCCCAGCTATTAATCACTTCGTAAAGAGTATCTGGAAGGATAGGTTTGAGAGCTTCTGCCGCTATAAAATGTACTGGATCATTAGAAAGAGGCTCCGTGCATACGTTTCCCGAATCGATAAATAATATGAGTTCTTTAGTTTGATCGAATAGCTTGATGCTTGAAGGATAAATAAGTTCTCTTTCCGTTTGTGAGATATGAAGGTGCAGTACATGTTTAGTAAGAAGGTATAAACCACCTGTAGCAATAACTGCATAGTTAAGAATCATGAATGAATTGCTAGCGTTTCTGTACATTGGGGCAATGGCTGTAAGTAATCCACCTGCAAAAATACTTGCGAGTAAAGTTAATGTAATAGCCTTGACGATTTGTGTCCTTTTTTTCCAGAATGCTATTCCTATCATGAGAAAGAAAGTTAAAAATAGCGTACTGAAATGATTTGAAAAAACAACTGTTATCACTCCCGCAACAAAGGCCGACAGAAGCAGGTATCTTTTTTGGTTTTCAATCCAGCCAATTCTGTTTGCAAACGCTAAAACGGTATAGTTGAAAAATGTGTTTGTTGCAATCATAACTTCTGCGTACATAGCTCTCCTCCTTTTGATAAAAGCTTAACACCCAATTTATAAGAAATTTGTCAAAGGAACGTCCAAAAGTAAATTTTTTAAACGACAAAATCCCATAAGTAAATATTAAATAAGTAACGATTGTAGCTAATAAATAAGAGACTTTTAAGAGGGGAAAGAAGACTAAATATGCAAAAAATAAGTGAAAGGTTATTTAATTGTTATTCGACTTTAAATATCTCTTGAATGTTCATAAAATTTTCTATCCGGTCATAAATGTCTCCCGAATGGTCATAAAATTTTCTATACGGTCATAAATGTCGCCCGAACGGTCATAAAAAATTCTATCCGGTCATATATGTCGCCCGAACGGTCATAAATGTCTCCCGAATGGTCATAAAATTTTCTATCCGGTCATATATGTCGCCCGAACGGTCATAAAATTTTCTATCCGGTCATATATGTCGGCCCAAGGACGTATACAATATCTTCCTAAAAGCTAGTAATGATTAAAGAATGCGTCTTTCTATATTTTTTGTGTTTAATATTCTTTATTAAACACAAAAAAGCAACCACCATTAATGGTGATTGCTTTTTATCTATAAAATGTTTAGATTAGCTTCTACGATTACGATTACGCAAGAATGTCGGAATATCTAACGCATCGTCTTGTTGATGATGAGTTGGATTTGGACGTTCTTGTTGAAAAGAAGGCTGTTGTGGCTGTGGTTCTTCTTTTCTAGTTTCACGGTGTGGAGTTGTAGCTGCCTGTTGTGCACGTGCAGCTCCAAAGCCTGTCCCTCTTGGTTGCTTTTGTGTAATCACTTCTTCGTTAAAACCTGTAGCAATAACTGTTACAACAATTTCATCCTTCAGATTATCATTGATTACAGAACCGAAAATCATGTTAACTTCCTCATCAGACGCAGATGCTACAATGTCCGCAGCCTCTTGTACCTCAAATAGAGAAAGGTTAGATCCACCTGTAATATTCATTAAAACACCTGTAGCTCCGTCAATAGAAGTTTCAAGTAATGGGCTGGAGATTGCTTTTTTAGCAGCCTCTGCAGCACGGTTCTCTCCAGCAGAGATACCTATACCCATAAGTGCTGCTCCTTTATTGGACATAATAGTTTTAACGTCAGCAAAGTCGAGGTTTATAAGACCAGGAACAGCGATTAAGTCAGAGATACCTTGAACCCCTTGACGAAGAACGTTATCAGCTTCTCTAAATGCTTCAAGCATTGGAGTATTTTTGTCTACGATTTCTAATAGACGGTCATTAGGAATAACGATTAACGTATCGACAGCTTCCTTCATCATACCAATCCCACCTACAGCCTGTGTAGAGCGTTTACGGCCTTCAAATGTAAATGGACGTGTTACTACTCCGACAGTTAAAGCCCCTAAATCACGAGCAATTTGAGCGATTACAGGTGCAGCTCCAGTACCGGTTCCTCCACCCATACCAGCAGTAACGAAAACCATGTCTGCTCCTCTAAGCGCTTCTTCGATTAACTCTTTGCTTTCTTCTGCTGCTTTTTTTCCTACTTCTGGGTTAGCTCCTGCACCAAGCCCACGAGTCAGCTTGCCTCCGATTTGTAGCTTTACTTCGGCTTTTGACATGTTAAGAGCTTGAGCATCTGTATTAACCGCAATAAAGTCTACACCTTGAACTCCATGTTCAATCATTCGATTTACTGCGTTGTTACCGCCGCCACCTACTCCAATAACTTTAATAATTGCTAATTGATCTTCATTTGTTTCAAATTCTAACATGCTATTGCCTCCTATATCTTTCAACTATGATAAAGTTTTTTCATTCAAAGAACTTGTCAAACAGTTTCTTCGCTTTACTCATTGCACTCTCTTTGTTCTCATTGTTTGCATTTTTTTGTGGTTGTTTTTGTTTTTTAGTACTTGCTACTACTTCATTGTGTGCCGTTTGAGATAATGCATGGCTATTGCCAATTTTACCATAGAAAAGATCTTCTTTATAGGCATATCTTATAAGGCCAACAGCTGTTGTATATTGTGGTTCCCTAACGCCGATATAATCTGGTGTATATAGGCGGACACGTGATTGTAATATATGTCTCGCTAATTGACCAATACCTTCAAGCTTAGCTACACCGCCGGTAATAACTACTCCACCCGGTAGATCTTGCAAGCCCATGCGGTAGAATTCTTCTAAGATTAACTCGAACAATTCCTCTAAGCGCACACCGATAATTTCGGCAATATAACGTTGGGAATATTGTTCTTTCATGTCTGCGCCAATAACTGGTACTTCAAATAACTCATCATCTGAAGCATCATCGTAAAAGGCATGTCCATATCTTAATTTTATCATTTCCGCCTGTTCAGTTGGTGTTTTCAAGACAATCGATAAATCTTTAGTAATATGGTCACCACCTACAGGTATAACAGAAGTATTAACTAAATGCCCTTCTCTGAAAATAGCAATGGTTGTAGAACCTCCACCTATGTCAATATAAGCGGTTCCGTGATTCTTTTCATCTTCTGTTAATGCAAAATGTCCTGCTGCCAAAGGTTGTAAGTAAATCTCTCTAATTTGAAGACCAGCTCTTTCCACACATCGTAGAACGTTATGTAAAATTGTTTTTGATGTAGTCATCATTATACCGTCCAATTCAAGACGAGTACCAATCATGCCTCGAGGGTCTTTAATCTCTTCTAAGTGATCAACTATAAATTGTTTTGGCGCTATGTTAATAAGTTCTCTTTCTGGTGGGATAGACATTACCTGTGCAGATTCTAATACACGATCTAAATCTGCATCTGTTATTTCTCTGTCCTCACGATTGACAGCTACTACACCTTTGACATTTTGTATATTTGCTAAATTAGCGGGTATACCTAGCACAATTTCTTGAATGGACATCCCTATCATTCTCTCAGCCTCACCAACGGCCTTTTTAATGGATTGAACAGTTGCATCTATATCAACAATGGTGCCTTTTCGTATACCGTTCGATTTAACATTTCCTACTCCTATTACATGCAGCGAGTCATCACTCATTTCGCCTATTAATACTTTAATGGAAGACGATCCAATATCCAATGATACGTACAATTCTGATTGATTCACCCGTGGCACCTCCTAATAACTCTTTATTTATTATTCTATTGTAAAAAACATATAAAGTCTAAAATTTTCTAAACAAATAGTAAATTGACACTTAAATCATTATCTTTTTGTTCTTTCTGCCCATTTAGTTAATAAAATTCGACGAATTACAGCAATATTTTGAAACAGTCGAACTCCAAAAGCAAAGATTGCCGCTAAATATAAATCTACTCCTAAATGAACTCCCAGAAACGCTAGAGCAGCTGCTAATGCAATATTAAAGAAGAAGCCTGAAACAAATACTTTGTCATCGTAAACATGCTGTAATTGTGCGCGTATTCCACCAAACAAAGTATCTAGTGCTGCTAAAACAGCAATGGATAGATAGCTCTCATATATTTCTGGAATTTGAATATCAGTCATTAAACCAAGTGAAATCCCAAGTAATAAACCTAAAAACGGCAACCACATAATACTACTCTCCCCCTGGAACTTCTTGTAAAAATTGCATATTTACAGACTGGTCAAACGCTGGTATTGTAATGATATTTTCAGGTTGACCTATTGTCAGTCTCAAATTATCTATATAGAAATCATCGCCAATAGGGGATGCTTCTAGCTGGTTATACATTTTTTTCGCATCTTCAAATGATAGCGTCCCAATTTTAATGGTGAAGGGGGCCTTTTTGATAGCCAGGTTATTCACAGTAGTCCTGCCATTTACATCACGAATAGCTGTGGAATAAATAATTCGTTTTCCATCTACCTCTACTGCTTCTGCTTTAAAACGATTAATTTCGTTTATGAGTCTTATTAACAAATCTGGTGAAATCTCTTCTATTTGTTCTCCTACAATCATACTCTCTATAGAAGGCTCAATTGTAATGGACAGCCCTGGCCCTTTAAACTCATCTAAACCAATTTCTTGCTTTAACTGTTTAATTGTTTCATTTAGAGCTACTTCAGGACTGGCGTTGACCATATTTTCATACTTACCTACTGTTTCCTCTAATACACGAACCTCTGACAACAGTTCTGAATGTAACTGTGTTTCCGTGGCTAGTTCTTGTCGTATTTCCCATACATCCCGTGTATCACGGGTTTCTGGGTCTTTTACTGTATTATATTGAACTGCTATCATAAAACCAACGATTAACAAAATTATAGTAAACCGAATATAGACGGTTTTTTTCATGTATTCGGCCTCCTTCACCTTTGTTAATTTTGGTCACCTCGCAAAGCAGGCATGACTATTTTACTTTTTTCTTCTACTGTAACTACAATATTGTCACTTGTTAATTGATCGACAACACCACCACCTAAATTTACAGATGCTAGTAAAACCTTTGGATCTCCAACTACCTCTATAACAAAAGGAGCAGGAAATGCTCTACCATCCACGGTAATTACAGGACCAGTACAGCTTATGTACGATTGTGCATGGAGCCTTTGTCCATTAATTGAAATGGCCTCGGCGCCGGATATTTTCAACTCATTTATCACTTTAAATATGTGACTTTCATGAACAATATAATCATTTGGATTTTCCTGTGAGGGATTATATTCACCATCCTGCAACGAAATGGATAATCCTTTTCCTTGCGACTGCATATCCCCCATTAACAAACGAAGCATCTCTGCCTCCTTTACTAACTCCTCAACACTTTCTTCACTTTCCACAAACGATTTTTCATATTCTCTAATCTCTTGCTGTTTTGTATTTATTTCTTCTGTTAATTCCTTATTCATTTCTTTCTGATCTATCAGCTTTTCTCTATACTTTTCAAGCTCAAGTGAATAATCGCTATTTCCGCCTGTTTCTTTATCAGCAGAAGCCAAACTGTAGGAATAAGCTAGAATGAAACCTAAAACTAAACTAACCAGCGAAATCAGAATTCGTCCTCGAAAAGGGACATTAAGGAGTCTCCTCTTCTTCATCTTCAATCGCCTCCTCCTCAGTTGTCTCCTTAAAAACCTCTACATAAGGTTCAAAAAATGAACCTACCTCCATATCGATTACGCCCTTTTGATCTGGATTTAGTTGCGAAACTATCGAAGGGTAGTAATTCATTTTTTCCGAAAAAGATGGAATCAAGGCTTGTACTTCATTCCCGTCATTCATGTAAACCTGAATGGAATATTTGTCATTCTCTTTCGGTACATAACTTATTTGAGAAATTGTCAATAATACTTCATTTTTCATTTTTTTAAGTTCTTTTATTAGACGTAATCGAATCTTTTCGTTTTCGAATCCTGTGATAATAGGTCCCTCCATAGGAACAATATGTCCTTCTGGAGCTATCGTTTTGCCATTCTCCAATACTATTTGAAGAGTATTCTCGCTTTCCACATATCCAACCTGTTTATATTCTTCTACCTGGATATGTATGCTGGAAAGCCATTTCCTTTTAACTTGTACATTTTCAACCCAATCACTTTTCTCTAAAGCTTCTTCTATATCTTTTTCCTTGAAGCTCCACATAGAGTCCCCAATCGTCAGACCTGTCTGTTTAATATATTCTTCCTTAGAGAAAAGATTAGATCCTTCCAAATCTATTTGTTGTATTTGACTATAGGATGATTGGAAGTACAAAACAACGAGCAGTGTAAAGATAAAGAGAAAAAGTAGAATGGAAAATTTTTTATTTGTTCTACGTCTTCTTTTTTCTTTTAAAGTGGGTATACGATCTTCAATATCGATGATTTTTTCCATTCTACCGCCTCCCTTCTGTACCAGATGTGTTTGCCAAATTCAAAATAATTCCTATAATTCCCCAAGTCATGACTAAGGATGACCCTCCGTAACTGATGAAAGGTAACGTTACCCCTGTTACTGGAAGTAAGCCTGTCACAACGCCCATATTTAAAAATGTCTGTACTACAAGCAAGGAGGTTAATGCGACTATCATTAATTGAGCCTCTCGTGTCTTTGCTCTCGCCGCCATTGTATAGCTGGTTGTGAAAAAGACAACAAAGGCCATAATAACAATCAACCCGCCTATAAACCCTGTTTCCTCTAACAAGATAGAGAAAATGAAATCATTTTGTGGCTCTGGTAAGTATAAGAATTTCTGGCGGCTGTTACCATATCCAAAGCCAAACAAACCTGCTGGACCAATCGCTAGTAAAGATTGAATAGCTTGAAACCCAGAACCAAGAGGGTCTTTCCAAGGGTCTAAAAAGGCTTGGATACGAATTAGCCTATACGGGGCAGAAATAATTAGGGCAGCTAAACCGATTACACCTGACAAACCAATAGCAAAGAAAAACTTTAAAGGAAGTCCTGCAACGAATAGAAGCATGAAGACTGCTACTACTAATACAAATGCTGAACCAAAGTCAGGCTGAACCATAATAAGCCCAATAGGAAGCAAAAGCAACAAAGCACTTCTCATATATAGTTTGCCTTTGTTTTTAGGCTCTTTTGCTAAAGCTAGCGCTAAAACCCCTAACACTGCAATTTTGGATAATTCCGCAGGCTGAAAATTTGTGAAACCAAGTGATATCCAACTTTGCGATCCATTCCGTACAACACCGATACCTGGGATCAGTACCCCTATAAGCAATACCACCGATATGATATATAAAACGTGCCAAAATGTGGTAAGCCGCAAAAATGATTTATTTTGAATAAAAAATGCTCCGGCTACTCCCACTATTAGGTACATTCCTTGTTTTAAAGCAAACGGTGTTTGTCCTTGATAATGTACCTCGCTCCAATAAGAGCCAGCAGAGTGTACAAACAAAATACCGATAATAGATAAAAATAATACAGACGATAAGAATAATAACTTTCTTTTATCTTTCGATTATTTCATCCTTTCAACTTGTCGATAACGCCTTTACGATTTCGATGAATTCATCTCCTCGCAGTTCAAAGCTTTCATATTGATCCCAGCTTGCACAAGCTGGCGAAAGTAGAACAACATCACCTTTTTGGGAGACTTCTACAGCTAAGCTTGTAGCGTCCTTCAAATTAGACACTTTTTTGACAAAAGGAATGTTATTCTCCTCACCAAACTTTTGGAGCCTTTCACTAGTTTCACCAAAGTGTACTAAAGCACGGACATTTGGAAGGTAAGGAATAAGCTCATCAAAGGAATGTCCTCTATCTACCCCACCAGCAATCCATACTACTGGCTCTGTAAAGCCTGCTAAAGCACTTTTAGTAGCCAGCGTATTTGTTGCCTTAGAATCATTGTAATATTTACGTCCATTAGATTCTAAAACAAATTGTGTACGATGTTTGACACCTTGGAAGGATTGCAATACTGCCTTGATGCTTTCTAAAGAGCAATCTAACAATATAGCGGTTGCAGTTGCAGCTAACACATTTTCTAAATTATGCTTTCCGCGAAGAGCAATGATAGAGCGTTCGAAAAGCTCCACCCCATTCCAGTAAATATATTGATTGTCTGCACTTATTCCTTCGGCTGTTTTTTTACTCACGTAAAAAGGAACCTTTTGTGCTAAGCTTTTTTCTGCATAATCTTTTACAATTTTTTGTTCCCCATTATAAACAAACCAATCGGAATCATCTTGTTTCTTAGTAATATTGAATTTAGCATCGGTGTATTCCTTATAGGTTTTATGATAGTCTAAATGCGCCTCATATAAATTCATTAGCACAGCTATTTTAGGTTTCAATAGTTCAGTTCCCATTAATTGGAAGGAAGATAATTCCATTACAATGTTATTTTCCTTAGTCGCCGTTTTAGCTACCCCAGAGGCAACCGTACCAATATTACCAGCGATTAATGGCTGTTTATGAGCGTGTGCAAGCATTTCATAAATAAGTGTTGTAGTAGTAGTTTTACCATTCGATCCTGTGATACCTATTATTGGAGCTTCACTAATACGATAAGCAAGCTCTACCTCTGTCCAGACAGGAATATTTCTTTTAATAGCTTCTGCAACCACAGAATTTGTATATGGAATTCCTGGATTTTTTACTATCAAACTAAACCCTTCGTCCAATAAGTCCTCTGGATGGCTCCCACAAATTACAGTCAAGCCTTTAGATAGGAGATATTGAGCGTTTTCATTTTGTTCAAAAGGCTTGGAGTCATTGACCGTTACAAATGCTCCTAAGTCATGTAGGATTTCCGCAGCAGCTGTTCCGCTTTTGGCTAAGCCTAGCACGAGAATTTTTTTATGATACACAAATGGTAGCTGATTCAATTTACATTACCTCCATGATTACTACAATCATTGCCGAAATAAAGTTAATTGCCCAAAAGGTCGTTACAACTTTACGCTCACTCCAGCCAGACAATTCAAAGTGATGATGAATAGGACTCATCTTAAATATTCGCTTTCCAGTTGTTTTAAAGCTGATAACTTGTAAAATAACCGATAAAGTTTCTATTACAAATATAATCCCCACTATAAGTAAAAGAATTTCTTGTTTTACAAGAATAGATACCATTGCTAATGCTCCACCTAAAGCAAGAGAACCAGTATCACCCATAAAAACCTTTGCTGGGTTTTTATTGAACAACAGGAAGCCTAGCAATGCACCTGCTACACTAAATGTGAAAATTGCTATGTCTGTTTGTTCGTAGATTAATGCAAGTACACCGAAAGTAGCGAATGACACTGATGCTGTACCAGATACTAAGCCATCTAGTCCATCCGATAGATTTACTGCGTTGGAGAAACCAACTAGCCAGAAGACTAAAAAAGCCACATAAAATTGACCTAATGAGAATCTAATATCTGTCCACGGTATAGACAAGGATGTATCAAATGGTCCTAATTTTAATAAGAAGTAGCCGATAATCGCTACAATGATTTGACCGATTAGCTTTTGCCATGAAGTCAAACCTAAATTTCGTTTTAAAACTACTTTTATAAAGTCATCCAAGAAACCTATTAATCCAAATCCAACTAATATTAATAGTAATACAATGGATTGAGTAGTAATTTTGTCAAAAATAAAGGAAATGGCAAGCGTTGTCACAATAATGGAGATTAAAAATATTAATCCTCCCATTGTAGGTGTACCAGCTTTTTTCTGATGAGACTCTGGGCCCTCTTCTCTAATACTCTGCCCAAATTTCATTTTTCTTAGATAAGGAATAATAATCGGGGCAAGTAAAACAGATACTAGAAAGCTAACAATAAGTGTAATAATCGTTGTAGACAATGTCATAAAAAAATCTCCTTAAATACGCACAACTATTTACGAATGTACTATAGTTATTTTTATTTTGTGTAAACATGTATCGTCCCATCTAACGGAATAAGACTGTTTTCTTTAGGTAATTGGGTTAAAATTTCATCCCCATCCCCGTGCCAAACAATTTTAAATGGATACATATAAGATGTAATTTCTTTTCTTTTGGTACCTACTAAGTCAGGAACTCGAACAGTTTGGACGTCACCCCATCTGTAATCTTTTTCTAGCTGAGTACCACTGCCAGTAACTTCAAGTGAATCTTCAATTATTTGACCAACAATTGGCGCTGCTATAACTCCTCCGAACTGTGTGCTATGTTTAGGATTATCAATCGCCACGTATACAATAAGCTCTGGGTTATCAGCTGGCGCGAAACCAATAAAAGAAACAATATATTCCCCTTCCATATATCGACCGTTTTGAACCTTTTGTGCAGTCCCTGTTTTTCCACCGATACGCAATTGGTCTCGATAAGCGTTTCTTCCAGATCCATGGGCCACAACATGTTCAAGAGCCTCACGAACCTTTTGAGATGTGGCCTCCGAAATTACTTGAGTTTTCATCTCCGGTTCAGCTTTCGATAAAACTTCTTTTTTTTCTCCATCCAATATATTTTTTACAATATACGGCTTATATAGATAACCGCCATTAATAGCAGCAGCAACCGCCTGTACTTGTTGAATTGGTGTTACAGAGATACCTTGACCAAAAGAAGTCGTAGCATGTTCGACAGGTCCGTATGCATCCTTGCTAAATAGAATACCCGAGGATTCTCCAGCCATTCCAGAACCAGTGGATTGACCAAAACCAAATTTTTTAATGTACTCTGAAAGCTTATCAGGTCCAACTCTTCTGCCTAATTCTATGAAGCCTGGGTTGCAGGAATTTTCAACAACCTCCAAAAATGTCTGGCTGCCATGTCCTTGACGCTTCCAACATCGCAATCTCGCACCCTCTACTATCGTATAACCTGCATCATGGAAATGATCATTGTCTAAATCCACCACATTTTCTTCTAAGGCTGCGCTCAATGTAATAATTTTAAATGTAGATCCTGGCTCAAAAGTCATCCAAACTGGTAAGTTACGATTATAAACAGTAGAATCGACTTCTTGATAGGAGGACGGATCAAAGTTCGGTGCGGAAGCAAGCGCAAGAATTTCCCCGTTGTTTGGATTCATTACTATAGCAATACCTTGAGTAGCTTCATATTTGTCCATAGCTTGAGACAGTTCTCTTTCTACAACAGTCTGTATCTTCATATCAATAGTCAGCTGAACATGGTTGCCATTTTGTCCATTTTTCCAGCCGTCATCTACATGGGGAAGTGGAATCCCCTTTGCATCCGTAAACATACGAATGGCTGATTCTTTCCCCTTCAGTACGGAATCGTATTGATATTCAATCCCAGCAAGTCCCTGTGCATCATATCCAGTAAAACCAAGTAATCTGGACAGCATTCTGCCATGCGGGTAATCTCTTACATAGTCAATCCCAGCATACAATCCTTTAATATTTTTATCTTGAATTTGCATAGCCAAATCAGAGGTAATATTTTTTCCATCAGGAGCTATTTTAACAAGATATGCTCTTTTGTTAATTTGGTCGTATAATTTTTGCTCTTCTACCTCTAATAGTGGAGCTATCTCTTCTGCAACCTTGTCAGGCTCTTTGTTTTGAGATGGCATATAAAATAGAGTTGGTGATAGCTTATTCCCAACAATTACCTCACCATTTCTATCGAGTATATTACCCCTCTCGGAAGCATAGGGTAATTCTCTGTCCCAACTTTCCTTCGCTTTAGTAGTTAGTTCCTCAAATTGGACAAACTGAAGCTGAATAAGCTTTCCTGCTACCGCTATAAACAACAGAAGCGTGATAATCCATATCATCCGTAATCGAATAACTTGCTTAAGTTTAGATATAAAGTTTTCTCCTTTAGCCCGTTTTAGATAGCTTATGAAAAAACGTCAGTAACTATTCTATCACTCTTCTAGTCTTGTGGTAGTTGCTCTGTTTCTTCGACTTCTTCTGTTTCTTCTTTTTCTACGACTGGATCAGCTACTTCCTGAGGAGTAGATAGTTGAACAACTATCGGTGTCTCGCTTGTAACAATTGATCCTGCTGTTAAACTTTGCTTAGAAACATAACCATCACCAATTATTTCAATAGGTAGTCCAGAAAGTGACTTATAAATCATTAGATTTCTTTTAGACCAACCATTAAAGTTAGGAAGCTGTATTTCCCCACTACCTTTAACAAAGACCGTTCCTTTAGAAATAACTGAAGTACCCGCCTTAGGATATTGTTCAACAACCTTATCCGCCTGACCAATTATAACAGTTTTCAAGCCTTGTGCTTCTAAATCCATTTGGATATCAACCAAATTTTTTCCAACTAAATCTGGCATTGTAATAGGCTTAGACAATTCAAGATTTTCAGGTTCTATGTTTAAATACTTTAAGCTACTTTCTGTAACGGAATTAAATATCTCTGCTACTGGCTGAGAACCTACTTCCGTATCTTTAATCTTAGGTTTATGAACTGCTACATAAACTATTAACTGTGGGTCCTCTACCGGCGCCATACCTAAGAATGAGTATAGGAATAATTGTCTCCCCCATAAATAGGAACCATCACCTTTTGGAATTTGAGCTGTACCAGTTTTACCTGCAGAAGTATATCCTTCTAGCTTGAATCGTTGGGCAGTTCCATGATCCGAAGTAACTGTACTTTCTAAAATGTCCTTCACCTGATTTGCAGTACTAGCTGAAATTGGAGATTTCTTTTCAACTGGTTCATTGTCTTCGATAATTTCGCCTGTATTGGGATTTACAATTTTATCAATAACAAATGGTTGCATCATAGTACCTTCATTTGCAATAGCTGTCATAGCTTGAACCATTTGAATTGGCGTTACAGTTACTCCCTGCCCATAGGTAGTGGTAACTCTATTGATAGGATATTTATCATTTACAATTCCAGCTGCTTCATTTGGAAGGTCTATACCCGTGGGCTGCCCAAAACCAAAACGACGAATATACTCTATAAAGGTTTCATCGCCAATCTTATTTAGTAAAAAAGCCATAGAAACGTTAGAAGACCTTTGGAAACCCTCTAAATATGAAATTGGTCCCCAACCTAACCCATTGTTATGGTCTCTAATTGTACGGTCAAACACTTTATAAGTACCCGATTTAAATTTTTCATTTGGATTCCAGACACCCTCCTCTATTGCAGAGGCAAGTGTAAAAATCTTCATCGTGGAACCTGGTTCTATTGTTTGCTCTATTGCTTCATTTAACCAGTTAGTTGATAGTCCTTCGCGTGTATTAGGTTCAAATGTTGGTCTTTGAGACATCGCTAAAATCTCTCCAGTTTTAGCATTTGCAACGACTGCTGTCATTTTTTCTGGCTTATACTTTTCTTCTGCTTTATTCATAGCATCTTCTAGAAAGTTTTCTATCGTTTTATCTAGTGTTAAATGAATGTTATAGCCGTCTTGTGCATCTGTGACCATTTTGTCTGCCTTAGGAAGTAAAAACCCTTTTGTGTCGCTTTGATATTCCACTTTTCCTGGTGTCCCAGTTAGTGCTTTGTCGTAAATATATTCTAGTCCCATTTTACCAACCGCTTTAGATTTGCCATCCTCTGTTTCTTTCTTTAAAGCAAATCCGATTAAATGAGAAGCAAAAGTGCCGTTAGGATATAATCTTTTTAAATCCTGGATAAACATAATTCCAGGTAATTCTAAACTCTTAATCTCTAACATTTTTTGGTGACTTAAATCCCGTCCAGCTTTCCCAAACTCTACCTGATACTTGTCCTTTTCTATTCCATTGTTCAATATTTCTAGTATTTCTTCCTGTGGGAGGTCTATATATTCAGCAAGTATGTTTGCTGTATCCCCTGGATCTACTACATGACGAGGAATAGAACTGTTGTTAGATACATCTTCCCTAGTAACTGCAATCATTTTATAACTAAGTGTATCTTCAGCGATGACTTCCCCATTGCGATCTAGAATTTCTCCTCTGCTCGCTGGAATTTCTTGAACTCTATTATATTTAGATTCTGCCTTAGTTGCCAAAGACTGTCCTTCTGCTGTTCCTGTCACTTGAATAAATACGAAGCGGCTAAGTAATACAAAAAAGAGCCCTCCATAAAGTAAAAACATTAGAAAGGCTCCCCATTGAAAACGAAATTTCTTATTCATTGTCCTGGTACTACCTTTACATTTTGCTCATTTAGTTTCAAGCCGAGTTCCTCCGCCTTTTTCCAAATTCGATCATAGGTAGATAATTCACGCACTTGTATGGACAAGTCTGTATTTTCTTTTGAAGTAGTATCTATTTGTTGTTCTAGTAAGGATATATCCTTTGTAGTTGCTCTTACAGTTGATTGAGTTTGGACAATCATTAAAGACAGAACAGTAACAATGCTTAATAAACCTAAAAACAAAACTTTTTCACCTTTTGAAAATATTTTACTTTTCTGTATTGCTGGCTTCTTTGGTTGTGGTGGTTGCTCCGGAAAAGAAGGCCTAGCTATGTATGGTTCGGATTGGTAATTACGTAAAGCCATTTAAACACTTCCCTTTTCGATTAGTTTTTCCACAATTCGTAGCTTAGCAGATCTTGAACGATTATTAACTTCTAGCTCAGCCTCAGACGGCAAAATAGGCTTTTTAGTAACTAGCTTTAACATTGGCTCCATTCCTGCAGGTATGACCGGCAAGTTTGGCGGTAAGTTTGGTAAAGATGAAGCTTCTTTAAAAATAGTCTTAGTAAGTCTGTCCTCTAAGGAATGGAAGGTAATCACACTTATTCTTCCACCTACTTTAATAAGCTGTATTGCGTCCTCCAGAGATTCCTCCGCTGCTCCAAGCTCATCGTTAACCGCAATTCTAACTGCTTGAAAAATTCGTTTTGCAGGATGCCCACCTGTTCTCCTAGCTGCAGCTGGTATTCCTGCTTTGATCAACTCTACTAGCTGGAAGGTAGTTTCGACAGGTGATACTTCTCTTGCCTGTTCAATTTTCCTAGCAATTTGCTTAGAAAACTTTTCTTCTCCATAACGGAAAAAGATTTTAACTAATTTTTCATAGGGCCATTCATTGATCACATGATAGGCTGTTAGTTCGCTTGTTTGGTCCATTCTCATATCAAGAGGGGCATCGTAGTTATAGCTAAAGCCTCGTTCAGGGGTATCTAGCTGAGGAGAAGAAACTCCTAAGTCGTATAAAATCCCATCGACCTTTTCTATTCCTAAATCATATAATGATTCTTTTAAGTATCGAAAGTTCGCATGAACAAACGTTACTTGCTCTAGGTATGGCGCTAACTTAATCTTTGCATTTTCTATTGCTACGGTATCTTGGTCAAAACAGATTAATCTACCTTTTTCATTAAGCTGTTTTACTAAATACTCACTGTGACCTGCTCCGCCTAGCGTGCAGTCTACATAGATTCCATCGGGACGAATAGCTAGTCCATCTACCGTCTCGTGGAGTAATACTGTTGTATGATGAAACAAGCTCTTCCCTCCATTTCTTATATATCAAAGCCGATCATATTTTCTGCAATATCGTTAAATGAATCCTCAGAGTCTTCAAAGTATGTTTCCCATGCTTCCTTAGCCCATATCTCTAAACGATTAGAAACGCCAAGGATAATACACTCCTTGTCCATCTTTGCATAAGACCGAAGATTATTCGGTATATTAATGCGGCCTTGCTTATCAATTTCTACCTCAGTGGCACCAGAAAAGAAAAAACGAGTAAATGCCCGTGCATCTTTTTTAGTAACGGGTAGTTCTTTTAACTTTTCTTCGAGCTTTCGCCATTCATTCATAGGATAACCAAATAAGCAATTATCAAGACCACGGGTTAAAACAAAACATTCCTCTAAATGCTCTCTAAATTTAGAAGGTATGATTATTCTCCCTTTAGGATCGACGTTATGCTGGTATTCGCCCATGAACATGCTACTCACCCCACTTTATGTCAATAACATACCACATCCCTCCACTTTCCTCCACATTTTTTTCTTAAATAAGCATACAATTTTTCAAAATGCGTAATAAGTACTTGTTGAAACAAGTTTAGAGCGAATACGACAGCGTTTTATAAGATAA
Source organism: Psychrobacillus faecigallinarum (assembly GCF_014836595.1). GTDB lineage: Bacteria > Bacillota > Bacilli > Bacillales_A > Planococcaceae > Psychrobacillus > Psychrobacillus faecigallinarum. Next base: position 316,072 of record NZ_JACSQO010000001.1, read on the forward strand.
AAAGCATACCCGTATTCATAAAATATAAACCTGTTTTATATTAAATTTAGAATAAATTTAGATGAAAACTGAAATATAATTTTCAAATCAAAAAAAGATATTCATTCTTCTCGTCTTTATAAGTTTCTTAATGACACTGAGTTAAGCTGAATGTATAATTACCACCGAGAAATAAGCAATTTTTCTAATCCTAAAAAAATACCAAATTATCATTCTTACTATTTTTGTAATTAGCGAAAATAATAGAATAATAGATAATCCTATAGTTGAGGGCGACGAGAAATCTATCCATTCACCAAAATAACACCGTACATATCAAAGTAAACGCTCAAAGCTACAAAAACGAAAAAATCCCCCACCAGTTAAGGTGGGGAATTGATAAACCTTATAGAAAAACTACTTGATGCTTACCATTGAATTTGTATGGAATTTGCAACAATTCCTGGATGAGAGTTGGACCCATTTCATTTAACACTTGAACAGGACAGTAAACTCTTTCCTGTAAACCATCGTTAGGCATTAACTCCATCATTAATTTGTCGTAACGATAAATAGACGAATCTAATTTAGATAAAAGTGTATCTTCCACAGCATGATCGATAAAGGTAAGCTGTTTGAAATGAAAATTCAAGTTTTTTTCTACTAAAGGTGTTAACTTAAGATCGTTTTCTAGTAGTAGTTCCTCAAGCTTTTCATACTTATTGGACAGCTCATCCTTAATAGACTGGATGTATTTTGGAATATCTTCATTTCTATTTTGTTCGATAAACTGTACCTTAGATTGTCCCACTACTCCACTCCATACATCTGGAACTGAAAATTCAAGTTTCTTAAGAATCGTCTGAACCTTAGGTGTAACAAGTGTTACGCTAAGTCTTGGTGTTATAACCGGCATTTTCATATCGAATAATTCAAATGCCGGCTTTAAGGTTGCCCAATACGCAATTTCGCCAGGACCGCCGATGAAGCTTAAAACAGGAAAAACCATTTCCTGCATAATTGGACGAGTAACTACGTTGTTGCTAAGCTTTTCAGGGGTATTTTGAGCGATAAGGAGAAGTTCCTCTTTTGTAAAGGCAATACCTTTTGCTTCATGTATAAAAAGATTGTTTTCTCTCTCTAGAAGGAATCGTTCGCCATCCTCTACATAAAACAGGTTTGCTGCAGTTTCTTTCGCTTGAATTGGTGTTCCGTAGTCTAATCGTTCAAGCTTTTGCTCTTGATGAAAAACTAATGATCCTAGTTCAGCCGAGCGGTTAATCATTTCTTGAAAAAAAGCTGATTCTAATTCACGAAGTGGCTTATACGCAGCATCAATCATCAGCAATCCTTCTTCATAAAACAATTCATTCATTATTGCCGTAAAGAAAGATGTATAGGTTGAATGTTCATCTATAAGAATAACGAATTTATTATATAGATCTTTTGTGTATGCTGTTTCAGGTAAGCTTTTGAAAATTTCCTCTAAATATACAATCATCATTTCTTTCGTATATGTTGTTTCAGAGGCGATTTTCTTTAACTTTGATTTTTCAGGGAAGACGAGCTTATGAAGCATTCTACTTTTCTCTATGTAAATATGATTAATTTCATCGATATCATGATCTTCGCCCGCAATCCAAAATACAGGAATTACTGGTACTCCTTGTATTTCTCTTTGTTGCTTTGCAAGAGCAATTACAGAAATTGCTTTATGGATGGAATACATAGGGCCTGTCAGTAAACCTGCCTGCTGTCCGCCAATTACAACCACACCATTATTTTTCAATTCCTCTAAATGCTTTTTACTTTTTTCTGAAATTCCAAACATGTTCATATAGCTAGTAATTACTTCTACCAGTTCGGTTCTTTTATGATTAGTAAAATCAGTTTCCTGAATTCTTTTGTTTAAAGCCTCTTGGTTCCAGTTATAGTGAAAGAATGAAGATAGGCTTTCAGTATCCTCTAAATATGTTTGATAGAATGAGGAAACAAATGGTTGTGTGTATTGCTCTAATCGCACGATTTTCCACCTCTTTAATATAATCCTTTTAGAGTATATCATTTCATGATAAAGAGATAAAAATTATTAGCTTATATACTTTAAAACATATCGGATTACTCCGATTAACCATAAAAGTGCATAAGTTACGCAAAGCAAAATAAAAAATAGCCTCCATATTTTACGGAGTAATGATTGGACCTCTATTTCTTTTTTGCTACGCCATTCCAAAATAGTAAGTAGCGTGGCTATCAGGATGGCAATAATTATGATTAAAAAGCCTATCTCCTTATCAAAAACAATATTGAAAACGATGGATACAGAGAAAAATAATAGAAAAGTAGTAATGTCTGCCGCAATTCCAATAGACTTTTTTCGTTTCTTTAGAGCATACTTAGCAACTGCGAAAGTAAATATAAATAAAATGGCTGGAATTAAAATAAATGCAGAAATTAGATTAATAATGTCATTCACCTGCTTTATTCATTTCTTTTAACAATAAATAAAAAGTATTTAAGATTGGTAAGGCTTTATTTCTATTTTCAGCTTCTCTTAAAATCGCTCCCACTATGGTCTCCACTTCCATGATACGACCACTTTGATAATCCTTTAACATAGATGAGTAGTTTTTTTCTGTATTTTGGCAGAGTGACACTACTTCCTCCCACGATAAAAGTTCCTTGCACTCAACGAATGCCTCTAAAATTTCTTCATAAATACTTCGTAATATCTCTTTATACGATTCATTTTTAATAAGCTCTCCGTTTTGTACATGAGCAATTGTCGTCAGTGGATTTATTAAACTATTAAGCAATGCTTTTTTAAACAGGATTTGGTATATATTTTGAGAATATTGAATAGGGAAATTTTCTATATTACTATGTAGGAATTGCTCTAGAGATGTCCATTTCCCTTTATATATCCCTATTGATGTCACACCGACTCCTAAATGTTGGACTGTAGCGGGGTTACTTTTGGTCGCTCCATGAAGCACAGACCCAAGTATAATGTTTGATTGTTTTAAAGTATCTATAAATTGTATATGGAGTAAACCATTTTGTATAAACATTAGAGGAATTTCTCTTGGTAAGGAGTCTAAATCTTTTTTTAAGGAAGAGAGATGGTGGTATTTCACTGCCACTATAATTAACTCCATTTGATTCATAGTTGCTATTGAAGAGACTATTTGACATTTAATCGGCTCTGGCTCAGACAAATTTTCTTGCTGTATGTATAGTTGTTCTATGTTTTTATTTCTTACTAAAAAGGTTATGTCATGTCCATGCTTTGATAAATAGCCACCAAATAACATACCTATTGCTCCCGCCCCTACAATTCCAATGCGCAAATTCATTTCCTCCCTATATTATTTATTGCATTTTGTTTAAGAAACTCTTTAAGCAAAGTACAAGTCCTATGTTAAACGACAAATATAAACCTTGAAAAAAATATATATCCTTTGAAAAAGGCCTACCTCTAGGGTAGACCTTAGTTAAAAAAGATTATACAGGAAGTACTGGATGTTTTCGAGGTGCAATTGTTATTTCTTTATTTTCATAATATCTTAAACGGTTAGCCAATTCATTGCGTAGATCACTTGGCTTAACAATCTCATCAATAATCATTTCGGAAGCAAGTTTATAAATATCAATTTCTTCCTTATATTCTGCATGCTTTTCCTGAACAAACTTCAGTTTCTCTTTTGGATCCTCAATTGCTTCAATCTTGTTTGAATAGACCGCATTTACAGCAGCCTCAGGTCCCATAACAGCAATTTGAGCTGTTGGAAGAGCAATACACACATCAGGCTCAAATGCAGGACCTGCCATAGCATATAATCCAGCCCCATATGCTTTACGTACAATTACCGAAATTTTAGGTACTGTTGCTGAGCTCATCGCTGCAATTAGCTTTGCTCCGTGACGGATAATTCCTGCTCGTTCCACTTTGGTTCCAATCATAAATCCTGGCACATCTGCTAAGAACAATAAAGGGATAGAGAAAGCGTCACAAAGCGAAATAAATTTAGCTGCCTTGTCTGCCGAATCAACAAATAGTACTCCGCCTTTTGCTTTAGGTTGGTTAGCTATAATGCCAACAGCTTGTCCTTCAATTCGAGCGAATCCAGTAATTAACTCTGGAGCAAAAAGTTTTTTAACATCAAAGAACGAACCCTCATCTATTAGAGCATCAATTGCCTCGTACATATCAAAAGGAGCATTTTGATTTTCTGGAATAATTGCTTCAAGCGTTCTGCCAACTTTAATGTCCTTAGGTTCTATTTTTTTAGGCTTTTCTGTGTAGTTAGCAGGGAAATAGCTTAAGTACTTTTTCGCCTCTTCAATTGCTTCTTCTTCTGTTGATACAAGGACATCGCCAACTCCACTTACTGTGCAGTGCATTCTTGCACCGCCCATTTCTTCTAATGTAACCTTTTCCCCAATAACTTTTTCAGCCATACGTGGAGAACCTAAATACATAGAGGCATTGCCTTCTACCATGAATACAATATCACAAAATGCTGGAATATATGCTCCTCCAGCAGCAGAAGGTCCAAACAACAAGCAGATTTGAGGGATAAACCCAGAAAGTCTTACTTGATTATGGAAGATTCTTCCCGCCCCCCTGCGATTAGGGAACATAGCCAACTGGTCTGTAATACGAGCACCAGCAGAATCAACTAAATATAACAAAGGTACTCTATTTTTTTCAGCAATTTCTTGTATACGAATTATTTTCTCAACTGTTCTAAAGCCCCATGACCCCGCTTTTACTGTTGAGTCGTTTGCCATTACGCAAACAGTTTGCCCATTCACTTTACCAGTAGCAGTAACTACGCCATCCGCTGGTAGGTCGCTAGCCTCCACGTTTGCAAAGCGACCATCCTCAACGTATTCTCCATTATCAAATAATAGCTTAAGACGGTCACGAACGAATAGCTTGCCCTGTTGCTTCATTTTTTCATGATATTTAGAATGTCCCCCTGCATATATGGACGATAGCTTTTCTTCTAATTTGTCGTTATACCCTTTTGTTTCTCCCACTTTGCAAAACCCCCAATTCAAGTAGTTTCAGCCGGCCATTCCACCGACTGATACAAACTTGATAGAATAAACTACTAAACAATGATTTTATACATAGTTGCGTCAATTCCAATAATATTCAATAGAGCACCACCAATGTAAGTGGTATCCTCTGTTTTAATTATCTTGAATAATTACAAACTAAAAACTTATTCAAAGGTTACTAATACGTCACCTTCGTTAACGAAGTCTCCAACTTGTGCTTTGATTTCTGAAACTTTCCCAGAAGTGTCTGCTTCTACTGGTATTTCCATTTTCATCGATTCAAGAACCATTACTACTTGTCCTGCCTCTACTTCTTCACCAACTGCTACATTTACTGTAAATACTGTCCCTGCCATTGTTGATTCTAAATTCTTCATTTTGAAATTTCCTCCCTTTGTTTGGCCATCCATTCCCCTAAAACGGACGTTGAATATATTCCACTTGTAAAGTTACTATCATGTAAAAACTGATTAAACAGTGGAATATTAGTTTTTACTCCTTCTATTTTAGCAGAAGAAAACAATTTTTGTGCTTTCTCAATTGCTAATTTTCTGTTATCTGCATGGATAATGACTTTTGAGATCATCGGATCATAGAAAGGCGTTACTTTATCACCTTCCTCATACCCAGCATCTACTCGCACCTCAGTCAGGTCTCCCCATGAAAGAGTTGAGATAGTTCCCGGAGAAGGGAAAAATGTTTTTGGATCTTCAGCATAGATTCTAAATTCAAACGCGTGCCCATTGGAAGTAATATTTTGCTGTTCCTTAACAGGCAACTCCTCTCCCTCAGCAACCTTTAGCTGCCATTCTACCAAGTCAAAGCCCGTTACTGCTTCTGTGACAGGATGCTCCACTTGTAAGCGCGTGTTCATTTCTAGAAAATAAAATTGATGCTCTTGATCTACGATAAATTCAACAGTACCAGCATTTACATAATCGACCGCTTTAGCTGCGTTTACTGCTGCTTCATATAGTTTTAAACGAGCTTCCTCAGGAAAGTTAGGAGATGGAGATTCCTCCAATACTTTTTGATTTCTTCTTTGTACAGAGCAATTACGCTCGAACAAATGAACAATATTTCCTTTTGTATCCCCGAAGATTTGTACTTCAATGTGCCTTGAAGCCTCTATAAATTTTTCTAAAAATACTATATCGCTTCCAAAATAGGATTTTGCTCTTGTTTTAATGGAATCAAAATGCTTGCTAAGAGTCGCCTCATCATCACATTTAATCATTCCAATTCCACCGCCACCTGCACTTGCCTTCAGCATAATGGGGTAGCCAATTTGATTAGCTGCCTCTAGTGCAGCCTCTAAAGAGTTAAGCCCTTCTTCCGTACCCGGAACTACTGGAACATTTGCTTTAATCATTGTTATACGTGACTCAATCTTATCACCCATTTTTTCAATTGTTTCGGGCTTAGGTCCAATGAATTTAATCCCAGCAGCCTCCGCTTTTCTAGCAAACTCTGCATTTTCTGATAGAAAACCATAGCCTGGGTGAATAGCGTCAACGCCTTCTCTCTTTGCCAGTTCAATGATTTCGTCTGCTTTTAAATACGATTGCTGTACCTGGCTTGGTCCGATAAGAAAAGAATAATCAGCCTCTTTTACATAAGGCAACTGCTCATCTGCCTCCGAATAAATAGCTACTGTCTCAATATTCAACCGTTTGCATGTTTTAATAATACGCCTTGCAATTTCTCCCCTATTTGCTATTAATAGCTTTTTCATATGTATCTCCCCTTTGTCAAAAAATTTCTCCCCCCTATTAGTCTATACGATAAATGAAAGCGAATTCAACTTTCATCCTAAAAATGGGTAAATTCCTCCTGTTTACTAGATGATGAATTTGTTACAGGTGCCAGGCACCTGTAACAAAATTGTCATCTCCCCTCAAAAACTAATATGGTCGAAGCCATAATAAAAAGTCTCTATAATTTAGAGACTTCTTGGCTAATTTCTGTCTATATGTTGAACACCTTGTTTGGCCCAGTTCACTAATACCTCGTAATCTCTTTTCAGTAAATTATACGCAGTAGATATTTCATCATAGGAATTTTTCATCTGGTCATAGCTTTGCATTGCAAGCTGCAAATGGTTTTGAAGGGAAGAGGGATCAGTTACTGTTTCCTTGTAGCTTTCTTCCTTCGGGGAATCTTCTTTTGGGAAAAGTTGTGGGCGAAGATTTTTGTTCCATCTAAATGCACAAGCCTGTTTAGAACGTCCTAACAAAACACTTGCTTCCTGGAATCCGGAGATTTGGGTGTGGCCTTGTTCAATCTTTTTTAATACTATTTCTTTTAGTAGATTGTCTTCTTCGAGGGTCCAGCTATCTTTTCTCAATTTAACATTCACATTAATCACCCTTTGCTTTTTTATTAATATATGCAAAGTGGGTATAAATAGACTCTTATTTTACTTCTTTTTTGTTAAAAAAGAATTTACTGCCGCATGGTGCACATCTGCCTCCCAAAGAATTGAACATTCTTTTACTTCCTCCATTATTCTCTCGAATAATTGAGATTGCTCCCATTTTCTTATGAGTTGTTTTTTGTATGCCTTCAAAACTGTTGAATGAGGAACAATCATTTTTGCGATAAATTCATTGAGTGCATCTAATTTATCCCCCTCAAAGAGATCAGTAGCCCAACCGATTGATAGAAGCTCATTTGAATCATATGGAGTTGCTTCAGTTAGCATTTTTAAAGCTTTGTCATAGCGCATTCCTTTTTCAAAAAGGTATGTTCCACCACCCCATCCAGTGGTAATCGCTAATTTCCCTTGAATAAAACCACATTTCGCTTCTTTTTTAACAAGTCTATAGTCACATAATGTAGCTATCTCGCAGCCTCCGCCAACTGCTGTTCCATTGATTAAGGCAACTGTCGGAACCTCTAGCGTAGCCACATCATAAAGCACCTCAGCGACAGTACTTAACATACTATAAGATTCCTCAGCAGTTTTTAGCTTATGAAAAACGGACAAGTCTCCGCCTGAGCAAAATGATTTTTCACCTACACCTGTAATAACGACCAGCTTAGAAGTTTTGTTTGTTCTAACATTATTAACAAGCTGTCTAAATCCTTCTATTACTTCAAAGTTGATAGCGTTATGTATATTTGGTCGATTAATTTCAAAAAATAGGATGCCTTCTTTTTCTATCATTGTATAAGCCACAAAACGTACCTCCTAAAATGAATATAGAGAAAAAGGCTACCGAAGAGCCATGGTCTCTTTGGTAGCCTTTTAAGGAACAAATACTGTATTATTTGCTCACTACTTCTTTCCCTTTGTATTGACCGCATGATTTACAAACTCGGTGAGCCAATTTCATTTCACCACAATTTGAACAAGCAACCATACCAGGTACGGATAATTTAAAATGTGTACGACGTTTTCTTTTTACAGTTTTAGAAGTTCTTCTAGCTGGTACTGCCATTGGTGGCACCTCCTTACAGATCTATTATTCGTCTGTTTGATCAAAATACTTAGCTAATTCAGCAAGTCTTGGATCCAATTTTGGTTGTTCATCTTCTTGCAAATCATTCAGATCTTCATCTGTTGTGTAGCTCCAGCCTGTACCACCCTCGTGTTTAAATTGGTCTGCACCTTCTTTATACACTTGCAATGGTATTTCTAAAAGAACTAGTTCTTCTAGAACAGGGTCGACATTAATGACATCCCCTTCTACAACATGAAAATTATCATACGCTCTTGCAGAAGCGAGTGCACTATCAGACCAACTGAATACTTCATCAGATTGAATCTCAAATGGATATTCTACATCTTCCCAAGTGCGTGCACATGGTAATGTTAGAGTTCCTGAAAGCTGAAAATGACAAGTCATTTGCGCTGCACCAAATGTGCAGTGCCCTTTTACATGAACGGGTGAAATCTTTCGAACGTCCTGATTTCGTTTCTTCACATTTTCGAGTTCCACGAATTCATCTAATTCTAGACCGTTCTCACGATATTTGGATAGCTGATGAATTGCCCATTTCATACGATTATCACCTCAAGACAACAAAGTTGATTATATAATGACTGGTTTTAGATGTCAAGATAATTTCTTGTCACTACTTTATTTTAACATTATACTTTCAGTAAGGAAAGTAAATGCATTCCATATATTTTTAACAGACGAATTAAAGATTCAGATGGCTCCACCAATGAAAATCTGGCTAGAAACAGAAATGCGCCAGCGCCTTTCTATGCCTCCAACAAGTAGAGGAGAAATTGTGAGTAGGCATTTTCTCAGCAACAGTAAACGCACTTGTTTTAGACTTGCTTGCGCAACTTTTTACCCATTTGAACTCGAGGCGCAAAGCAATGAAGCTAGACAACAAAAAATTAAATATTTTTACCTTTAAAAAAGAAGGGAATGGAAATCATGAAGGCTACTGGAATTGTCGTTGAATATAACCCATTTCATAACGGTCATTTACATCATTTAAAGCAATCTCAAATTCAGACATCTAGCGACATAACAATTGCTGTCATGTCGGGCAATTTCCTCCAACGAGGAGAACCTGCCCTTGTGGACAAATGGACTAGAGCTAAAATGGCTTTAGACGCTGGAGTAGATTTAATTGTAGAGCTACCGTATGCATTTGCCACTGCTCAAGCAAGTGATTTTGCTAAGGGAGCTATTTTCCTATTAGACGCTCTAAAATGTGATACTTTTTGTTTTGGAAGTGAGGAGGGATCCATAGCATCCTTTGAACATACGTATAATTTGCTTTCTTCCAAAAAATTAGAGTATAACGAGGCTATTTCTCAATTTGTGAAGCAAGGGATCAGTTATCCAAAGGCTTTAAACGAGGCATACAAAAGTATTTCACGGTTTTCTGAAGAACCACTTGTAGATCTCTCTAAGCCTAATAACATTTTAGGCTTTCACTACCTTGAAGCAGCGCGTCAATTAAATTCACCAATTCAGCCTGCGACTATACAAAGAGTAGTTGCCAATTACCACGATGATGCGAGGGAAACAGAATCCATTGCAAGTGCAACTGGAATTCGAAAGGTGCTTTTTGAAGAGAAAGAACTGTCCAAGGTTCATTCTTTTTTACCATCAACAAGTATTGCTGGTCTGGAGCATTGGTTAGAGCATGCAGAAAGCTTCGGTAGCTGGGAACGCTTTTATCCGTTACTAAGGTTAATTATTTTGCGTCAGAATAAAAAAAGCATAGCTAAATATGCTGAGGTTACAGAAGGGATAGAAAATGCAATTTGGAATGCCGCTGTCAAGAATGAACACTTCCAGCCCTTCATGGAGCAAATTAAGTCAAAACGCTTCACATGGACAAGGATTCAAAGAATGCTGACACATATCTATACTGATTTTACTTGGGACCAGTTAAGAGCGATAGAGTATCCGACATATATTCGTCCACTTGCGATGAGTAGTAGTGGTCAAGCCTATCTACAATCCATAAAAAAAGACTTGCAGCTCCCTCTAGTTAGTAGAGTGGCTGCAAGCAAGGAAAATATACTACTCCAACTTGATATCAAAGCTGCAAATCTTTATTATTTGGGTCTTCAAACAAATTATGGAGCATCTATGGTTGGAAGCGATTTTCGTCAAATCCCTTTCCGTCAATAATCATTTGGGCTCCAGCTTATCTAAATAAGCTAGTGCGTCATCAATAGTTTTCACAGGCACAATTTTCATATTTGTGCCTATTTTTTCTGCAGATTTCATAGCCTCTTCATAATTAGAAATTAGATCAGGATTTTTAGCAAGAATTTCCTCTGCAATCTCATCATCAGGAGCAAACATTATTTCTGCTCCCTTTTTGTCTGCCGCAATCACCTTTAAATCAATTCCACCAATTCTTCCAACTGTACCGTCTGGTAGCATTTCACCAGTTCCAGCAATATTGTAGCCTTTTGTAATGTCTTCTGGTAGCAACTGATTTAGAATTTCAAGAGTGAACATTAGACCTGCAGATGGTCCACCAATATCTTCAGAATGAATCTCTACTACAGGGGTAGTTTCCACTACCTTGTTTTCCGTATAGGAAATACCGATCCCTGCCTTTTCAAGCACTCCTGGCACCGCCTTAAGGGTTACCTCCTTTGTCAGCTCATCTCCATCTCTTTCGACCTTCAAACGAATTTTATCGCCCTCTTTTTTACTTGCCAGATAGTCAGCGATGATCTCACCTGTCAAATCAGTTAATTCATCCATTTCTAATATTTTATCCCCGGCTTTAAGGATATTGTCTGCTCCACCGCCATCTATAACATTAAAAATAAAAATACCATGGTTAATAACCGTAAAAGGTTTTTTAGCCCGATCGAAGGCTACCGAAATAGCATTAAATTGAGAATCAGACATAAGCTTTAATTGACGGACATTATACTCCTCTTCATCCTCATCTTCTTGACGAATTTGATTGGCTTTATAAATCTTTTGACTATCCATTACTTTGGCATAGGCATACGTCAGTGGTGTCGCCTTGGACAAGGCAATTGTCAAAAGACTAAAAGTTCCTTCATCATCTTTATCTCCGCCATCGACCTCAACGAATGGCGTAAGCTCATAAGCTCCACCTGGTCTAGAGATATAGGATTCCATTGGATAGAAGCCCAGCACTAAAATGATTACAACAACAAAAAGAAGGATGATTGGTTTAATCTTCTTCATAAGTTATCCCTCTCTTTCATAAATAATTAAATGTAAGTATAAGTTTATCACTTACATTTTTGACTGACAAAACATATCAAGAAAATTTTACTAATGATGGGAGTTAAAATGAACACACAGCTCATAAAAAATGAGCAACTATAAAACTAAGCTTGAGAGAAAAGGCATTTTTCTCTTTAGAAGACAAGGAATGAATTAGAATGCATATTATTGTTACGATTGGCAGTTGGGCACTAATTATTCTCCTATTCTTGCAGCCAGGGGTTTCACATAAGGGTGCCTTAGAGGGTATGCGCCTCTTTACTACTGCTCTCATGCCCTATTTATTGCCTTATTTAGTTATTACTCAGATGTTCATTCGCTCCCAACAAGGATTTTTAAAGACTGAGAACAAATTTAAACTTTATTTTAATATTTACCTCCTGACTGCTCTAGGAGGCTTTCCTAGCGGAGCAGCTATTATCTCTTCTTTAAAAGAAATAGGCACATTAAATGCAAGGAATGCGAGCTGGCTGTTGGCTATCTGTCATGCACCGAGTCCCATGTTTGTTATTGGATTTGTAGGAATTGAAATATTTAACGCTGAGATAGCAGGACTTAAATTGTTAATCATCATTCATGTGGTAAATATTTTGTTCCTCCTAGTATTCATTATTTTTTCAAAGCCTATTCAAATGAATAACCATGAAAAAGTAATAAGTGGATCTCCATTCCAAGAAAGTATTAGAGAAACCTCTCAAATACTATTGCTTATTGGGACGACCGTTATATTTTTTACAACTGTCAGCTATATCGTTTTTGAATCCTTAAAAGAAATCATTCCTTCTATTTCCTCCTTTGCTCTAGTGTTTGTATCATCATTTTTTGAAATGACTGGAGGAATAAGCCTTGCGGGAGATATACTTTCTGGATCTACTTCTTTGCCCTTTGTTGTTGCTCTTATCATTGCATTTAGTGGCTTAAGTATTCATATGCAAATTATTGTACTTGCCCAAAAAGCAGGGATATCTATTCGAAAGTATATCCTATTCCGAATTCTCCATATGTTAATCATTCCACTAATCTTTGTAATAATATAAACAAAAGTGTTACAGGTGCCAGGCACCTGTAACACTTTTGCAACAAACCCCTAATATCTATCTAAAAAATAGATATTTTCTGTTCGTAAAAAAAACCTCACCAATAGGTAAGGTTTTTAATGTTTATATTTTTCCTTTAGGGCTTGTTCCACTTGGGAAGGAACAAGTTCTCCTATATTACCACCGTACTTGGCAACTTCTTTTACTATACTAGAGCTTAAAAAGGAATATTGATTTTTAGTCATGATAAAAAAAGTCTCGATTTCATCATTTAAAACTCGGTTCATAGAGGTGATCTGCATTTCGTATTCAAAGTCCGACACTGCTCTTAGCCCCCTAATGATAGCACTTGCCCCTACTTCTTGTGCATAGTCCATTAGTAGACCAGAGAAGGTTTCCACTCTCACGTTTGGCAAATGAGCTGTTACTTCTTGAATAAGCTTTACTCGCTCTTCTACCGAAAACAGAGGGTTTTTAGAGGAATTATTCAAGACAACCACATAGACCTCTGAGAAAATAGAAGCACCTCGAGTAATGATATCAAGATGTCCGTAAGTAATGGGATCAAAACTTCCTGGAACGACTGCAATTTTACTCATCTAAATTCTCCTCTTCTATTTGATGGCGGTAAATTGAAATAACCGTTCCTCCATAATTCTCTCTACGTGAAAGCTCAAAATTACCATAGGAATCTGGCAAATCGACCATTTTCTCATGCTCACATACGATAATACCTGTATCAGACATAAGACCCTTCTCGACTATCTCTCCAACTAAGTTGTAAAAAGGGGTCTTACTGTAAGGTGGATCAACGAATAACAATTCGAGTTTTAATGATCTTTTTTCAAAAGCCTTTACAGCACGAGAAGCATCAATTTTATAAATCTCACTTGCATCCTCTAACCGACATTTTTTCAAATTTTCATTGATGGTTTGAACAGCCTTTTGATCTTTTTCGATAAAAATACATATATCGATTCCTCTACTTAACGATTCAATGCCAAGACCTCCACTACCAGCAAACAAATCTACTGCAGTCCCACCGTCAAAATATGGACCGATCATATTAAATATTGATTCCTTTACTTTATCAGTAGTTGGTCTAGTGTTAGTACCTGGAACCGCCTTTAAAGGAAGCCCTCTTCTACTACCTGAAATAACTCTCATACAATTTCTCCTAGCATTAGTTAGACGTAGCTTCCTGCAAGTTTATCCGTTCTTCATTTTTATCAGTGTTCAATAAAAACAAACGAATCATCCACGTCTCTTCTATATAGAATTTTGAACCAATTTTTTCAAATGGCTCTGACATAGCATCATATCTCTTCTGATTATACACATAAAATGGCTCTTGAATCGGAAATCTAAAAGCTCTAGTTGCATTCTGAACATATAATCCTTTATCTGTGTCATCATAAGTATAGCCAAGAACATCTAACAATGGCTCCGCAGCATATAGAACCTTTCCATCCTTTAGCAACACATGTATATCTTTTTGCAGACTATTATTCACATACACTTCTCGAGAATCCTCAAACAGCAATGGAAATTTCTCTGTAGTCTGTTCATTTAAATGAAAGAACGAGGTCTTTGAATCAATGATGGATGATAAAAGATTATCTAATTTCTCTGCACTTAGCTGTTTCTGCCCCTCTAACTTAGTCTTCCATTCTAGAGCCTGGCTACTTGTAAGATAATTAATAAGTGTCTCATACATCCAAATTGATTTTTCGGTTCCAACAGGGGATTCCATTATAAAGCTGCTTACCACTTCTGCAAGTAGAAGATTATCGGCAGGAAGCTTATAACCCATTTGAACATTTTTAACAATTAGCTCCCTCTGTATAGATGGTAAATCATCTGTTTGGACAAATAAAATACTGCTTGGATTCACATCATTCTTGTTTGGTGTAAATAAAACCGAGGAATGACTAGCATTAGGTAAGTGCAATTCATCCAATAGTTCTTTAAGCCCGGTTGTGATTGGATCCTTGGAGTAAATGGTAAAGTTCTGATTTTCGTATTGTATAGGTAGAACCTCTTGTTGCCAATATAAATCCTGTACTGGGCCTTCACCAAAAAACAGAGAATAGTCAATTAAGTCTAACGATGAATTACCAACATTGGGCAAACCACTTACCCAAACTCCTCCCCTTTTTAAAGAATCAGTAATATGTAGGGTAGAATAGGAAACACCGCCATTTTCAATCTTACTTAGAAAATCTGAAAGAATAATTCCTTCCTGTAAGCCTTTTTTTAAAGGTATAGTGTAAGAAATACTTTGACTAGAAGATTCTCCCTCTTGAAAGCTAGCTAAATCTTCAGTTAATCTATCGCAGCTGTCTATGTTGTTGCTAATACAGCTTCTGTTTTCGCTGGATAGTGGCCAAGCGATAGAAAGCTTTTCTGAAGGAAGATCGAAAAAGTGCTGATTCACTTGAACGCTATCCTTTAATAACTGAATATCAATTTCTTGTTCATATAAAAAGGCTTGTCCCTCTTCATCTATATTAGAAGAGTAAACCTCATACTGAAATAATAATAAAACACAGTTTGTAACAACTAAAAACATGGATAAAAAGCCAACAATAATTTTCATGGAATTGTCCTCCAACAAAGTGGTAAGATGGATTGGAAAGGAAGTGTTTTCATTGATCCAACGTTTTATAGAGCTTGGCGAAGGTTACGGAGATTCATTTGAGCTTTGTGAACTCGCACGAGTAAACAAAGATCGTATATACAGAGCATTTATCTTCACATCCCCGAAAAACGGGAAGGAAGTTATATCAATAGCAATTGCTCTAAAACCCGTGAATGATACTAATTTTTTCCCAATTTATATTTGCCGTGAAGGGATTCCCCAAACACAGCCTGAATCCAAAAGACTAAGTACATTTACAGAAACATTAAAAGAGTTACATGTGGAACCTATTCGGATTTCTATCAAGCATTCGTCTACTTTTGCAGACAATGATTTATTTTATCAGTATATTATTGGCATATTAAGATTAAACCATTATATACCACCATTCCATTAATGGGTATTTTATAACCCAATTTTATAATCGTACTCTTTCGCTTTATCTGGTTTACTATTTTCAAACTCAGTTTTTAAAAATGGTCGATACGATTCTAAAATTTCTTTTACAAAAGGAAGTTTATTCATTTTTTGTTTAGCTACTTCTATTTGGTCTTGGTCGCAATACAAAACTACATATTTCATCTTTTTAGAAATATAATGTACATGACCGTATTTTCTTAAAGATTTTGCCTGTTTTAAATGATGCACATAGACAATTAGTCCTTGTCGTTCTGTCATACGTTTCCCTCATTTCTTCCTTCAAGAATAACATATGGAGGATTTTGATAGCAACAACAACTAGCTGACAGTTAAATATACATTAGCTATAATAAAAGAAAAAAGACATTTAAAATTAGATAGATGAGAGCATATTATCTTGCTATAATTTTAGTTAGTTTATAAAAAGGGGGATAAGAATGGGGAAAAAATCTAATGTAGCTATCGCCATTGCAGCTGCCGCTGGTGCCGCATGGGCAAGTACAAAAGCTTTGTCAAAGCCAACTGGCCGTCCTTCAAAAGAAGCACTAAAGTATGATCATCCCATTATTCTTGCACACCGTGGAGGAGCTGCCCTGGCACCTGAAGGTTCGATGGCTGCCTTCGAAAACGCTGCAAAATTAGGAGTTCATGGCTTCGAGATTGATTTGAGATTAACAAAAGATGAAGAAATTATCGTTTTCCATGATGAAACACTAGAAAGAGTAACAGACTTCACAGGCAAAGTCTCCGATTACACATTATCAGAACTTAAGGCTGCTGACCTGGGTTATTATTTCAAAGATTTAAGTGATGCTTATTCATTTAGAGGAACGGGAGAACAAGTATTGACTTTAGGTGAATTGCTTGATGCCTATCCCCAAATGCTTATTAACATGGATATTAAGGACAACCCCGAAACCTATGAAGGTAGTCTAATGCCCTCTAAGCTATGGAGATTGATAGAAGAAAAACAAGCTTTCGATCGAGTGGTAGTAACTAGCTTCTTTGATGAGCAAATTGATCGTTTCAATCTTTATGCACAAAACACTGTTACCCTAGGAGCCGGGGAAAAAGAGGTTAAAAAAGCATATACCGCTTATACAAGTCAGTTTAGACATTTATATCACCCTAGATCAGACGTCTTCCAGCTACCATTAAAAGCTAGAATGGTATCTTTAGATAGCCCAGGATTTATAAAATTTTTATCAACTTTAAATATTCCTGTACACTATTGGTCTATTAACGATCCTGTGGTGATGAAAAAGCTCATCCAAAATGGAGCTAAGGGAATTATTACAGACAGACCTGATTTAGCTATTGACGCACTAAAGTTAGACTAAGGTATAAAAAATAGCTTGCTTTCCAATTTAGGCCGACGCTTTCCGAGGTAGTCACCGTCTGTTACACCAATAAATAAAAAATAGATAGCATGTATGTAATTAACTTCAATTTTAAAAAAATAATTCACCCCTTTTCCTGTTTGAAATAAAGGGAGCTTGCTTTAGTTTATACACGAATTGAAAAAGCATATGCTTTCTTGTCATTAAAAAGGATGTGTGCAAATAAATGCACACATCCTTCCTAATTTATGCAGAACAAGAACACGAACCACCAGATCCACATCCGCTTCCACAGCTTGAGCTACTAGAAGCGAAAAATGGGTTGCTTACAGGGACTTTGACACCTTCTGATACAGATTTACCTACAATCAAGCTTACTTCATCTAGAAGGTCTTGTAATTCGTTTTCTGCTACTCTTAAAGCAGCTACTTCGTCTACCATATCAAGGTTACGTTTAGTTACACGAATATCCTTCATTACTCTTGAATAATCTGGATGGTATTTTCCAAAGCGCTGAACCTCTTCATATTGGTCCTTCAGTCTGGTGAAGTAGTTGATCTCCCGAACGAGTTCAGGTTTTGTATATACAGCACGATGTGCATCTAAGTAATGGTAAAATTGTTCAGAGGATAAAACCATAGTACATAGTAAATCTGAGTGGTCCATAATATCGACCCATTCATCGGTCATAATCATAAATAAAACCTCCAATCCTGTCTATCATAACAGAAAAATGGAGACAATTGCTAAACTAATATCTTAAATGTCAGGAGAATATATTATGAATGAATTACAAACGCTCTTTGAACAAGTTACCAAGGAAGCTTCCGATACAGAAAAAGGGTTACTGACTGACTTCCTTCTAGGTCTACAGCATAAACGACAAGGCACTGCTCCTACTTATTTAAATGCAACATTTCAGATGGATACTCGCTACGAAGATAACCATTGTATCGTGACTCTTCCAGTTACTCCTTTAATCTATAATAGCTTTGATATGCCACACGGAGGAGTTATTGCAACGCTAGTAGACAATGCAATGGGATTCTTAGTCAACAAAGATCTCCATGCAGAAGGTAAAGGTGCAGTTACAACAAATATGACAATCCACTACATAAAAGCATCATCTGAAAAACAACTGATTGCTACTTCTACATACTTACATAAAGGACGACAAACGTTAGTTATGGAATGTACGGTAACCCAGCCAGATGGAAAAAAAATTGCTTATGCAACCGGATCATTTTTTGTTATAACAACGACATCCAATTCTTTAAAATAGGAATGGACAACTTCCACATCGGAAAAAGGTAAAACAACATCTTTGATAATTTGTTCTTTTTCGTGTCCCTTCCCAGCTACAAGAACGACGTCTCCCACTTTTGCGGTGGCAAGTGCCAATTCAATAGCTTTTCTACGGTTAATCTCCACAATCACTTTGCTTGGCACCATGCCTTGAACAATATCTGCAATAATTGCTTCTGGTTTCTCATTACGTGGGTTATCAGAAGTAACAATTGCCTTAGTAGCATACTTTGACGCAACTTCTCCCATAGATTTTCTCTTTTGCTTATCTCGATTACCGCCACAACCGAATACAACGTAAATATTGTGCTTCGCATAACTATAAATAGAGCTTAAGCAGGCTTCTAATGCGTCGGGGGTATGGGCATAGTCTATTAGCACCTCAATACCCATTTTGTTTTCCACTCTCTGTAATCTTCCAGCTGGGAGGCTTACAGGTTTAATGGATTCACAGGAAATACCTAATCCTAACAAAACTCCAATTGCTGCTGCTAAATTCATACCATTGTGATAACCACTGTTTCTCATAGTAACTTCTGTTTGTCTGCCGTTCACATCATACTCATATTTAACGTTTTCATCTAAATGCTTCTCTCTCTTGAAAACCACATCATTTCCTTCCCGGTCTCCAAATCGGATAGTAGGGATATATGACTTTTGAGCAACTGAGCGACACCATTCGTCACTATTATTAATAACCAATTGTTTAGCTAATGGAATTAGCAGTTCTTTAGATTTCTTATATGGTACCATGCCCCCGTGGAACTCTAAATGATCCTTACCTATATTTAAAAATACTGCTATGTCCATTGGGTAACTGCCTAACCGATTGTCCAATAATCCTTGAGATGAGGCCTCTAAAACTATATATTCAACATCATGTTCATAACAGTACCTCACAACTTGGATAAAATCGTAAAAAGGGAGCGTTGTATTACTTCTAAACTGTTTCTCTAATTTATTTCCATTTACGAATACACCTAATGTACCAACAACACATACAGATTTGTTTTGTTGCATTAACAGTTGCCCAGTAAAGGATGCAACAGTTGTTTTTCCGTTAGTTCCAGTAATTCCTACTGTTTTTATTTTTTGACCATACATTTTGTGCGTTAAGTATGCAATTTTGTCTTGCAAAAGGCACATATCCGAAGGAAGGACAATTTGGGGAATACTACAATCTGATACATAATATTTTGTAATAACTATTTTTGCCCCATTTTGAATTGCCTCTTCTATATACGCTCGATTGTTCGATTCTGAAACAAATACATCCCCTATTTGAATTTGCTTGGAATGATCAATAAAACGATCAATAGTCAAACCGCTTAAATCACCAAAAATTTTATACTCCAACCCGTCTAATAGCTCTTTTAATGAATAAATAGTAACTCAACTCCCTACACCATTCTAGTTACATCGCATACAGTAAAATGAATTCCTTGTATCGTATGAACGGAGTGTTTGAAATGTCACGAGAAGAGTGGTTGAAAATATGATTGTGCAAAAATATGGTGGTATTGCGATGCAGGATTCTTCGAATAGACGTCTAGTCATCGAAAGAATCCAAAAAGCAGTCACTACCCATAAGAAAGTGTTGGTTGTTGTATCTGCCATGGGAAGAAGAGGTCAACATTACGCTACAGATACTTTACTAGATCTTATTCCAAATACACCACATAGCATTGAAACAGATTTACTTTCTGCTTGCGGAGAGCTCATATCTGCCTCTGTATTAGTAGCCGAACTAAAAAATGAGGGGCTTCACTCAACTATTTTATATGGCAAAAATGCTGGAATTATTACAAACGAGTCATATGGTAATGCAAATATTGAATACGTTGATATATCTGAGATTAATAAAGCCTTTGAAACCTATCATTGTGTAGTTGTTCCTGGATTTCAAGGCGTCTCCAAATATTCAAACAACTTTACAACGTTAGGTAGAGGAGGAAGTGATTTAACAGCTGTTGTATATGGACATTATTTAAAGGCAGATGTCGTAGAATTTTATAAAAATGTTCCAGGAGTCATGACATCAGATCCATCTACAAATAAACAAGTTGAATTAATATCTTATATGACCTATGAAGAGCTCCAGCTTAAAATAAATGAACCAGTTGAAGTCATACAAAAAAGAGCAGCAAAATTCGCTGCCCTTCATAGCGTTCCCCTTCATATTCGTTCTTTGTATGAAGAAACGAATGGTACGTTTGTATATCAATAAATAATCATTCAAGATTATCCTTTTTCTCAATAAAGTTTTGCGTGTAGTAATTACTGTATACTCCAACTCCTGTATGAGTATAAGATCTTCCTAGCAAAGTTTCTCGATGCTCTTTTGAATTCAACCATCCATTCACAGCTTCACCTGCATCAAAATAAAACGCTGCAGTATTACCCCCTGCTCTGGAGAAGTCTAATGAGGCTTCTTTAAGCTTATCTTTAAACTTCGGTATTTCAAATTTTTCGTTAGTTACAATATTATTCTTCGCCATTTCAGCACTGTGCTCGTAGGATATATTTTGTAATCCTACATCAGACTCTAACACCCGTAGACCATGGCGAAGTCTTAAGACATTGGTTATTTCTACAACTTGTTTAGCAGTTGCTCTGTCAGCTGCTGCTTGGAGAACAGAAGATGGTGTTTTGGATTCTATAACGTCCCCACTATATAAAATATCATAGGGTTTATGCATCAATAGAGTTTTGGAATCACTAAATCTCACCGCTTCCAGCTGCTGATCAAGTTGATCGATATAGAGTATTGCATATAAATCATCGAACTGGACTAACAGCCTTGTGTTAATGTCCTCTTCATTTAAAGAAAAAATATAAGTATTTTCACCAATGGTCATAGTTATTTCAGATTGAACAAGTGTAAATCGATATATATCCTCAAGTGATTGACCAATTTTGTATGGAGATGCATCCACATTTCTTCCTAGAGCATACGCTTGTGTAACTATATTATCTTCTACTCCTATTAGCTTATAAGTAGAGAACGAGTCATTATATACCCACCAATCATATCCAAACGTTGAGGGATCGATTCTAGTCGGAGTACCATAAAGTGCTGTCACTTCTTCAGCTGCTTTACCGATCAGCGAAGAAATACCTTCTTTTGGTCTAGTGAATATATTGACCGCTTCTACTATTTCCTCTTTTTCCACAGGAATTAGTTGTCCTGAGTTATTTGAACCTGTTATTAGATCATTTTCTTGGATTGGTGTATCAAAATATATAAATATTAATAGCAAAATAGCAATGCCAACTAAAATATGAAAGAGAGTTTTCATTTTATCTTGGCTCCTTCGAAGTTACTTCGTATTCCTAGTATATCAAGGATATATACAAATACACAATGTTGTCATTGCAACATTTTTGAATTTGAATTAATATTAATAAGAACAGATTCTTAGGATAACTTCAATGTGAAGGAGGACAATTCGATGTATTTTGAAAATACAGGTATAGAAAACAAAGTCTTAGATCTTAACGTATTAGACGATGTTATGAAAAAACATGGCTTAATTCGTGCAGGGCAATGGGATTATGAGCGTGTGACTTATGATAAGAAATTTGAAATAAAAGAGGGTACATTTTATCTTCGAATTTTCGGCTTTACAAAAGAAGGCGATGTAGGCGCTCATGAAGCTAACATTACTCTTTTAAAACCGGTTTTAGGAAAACACTATTATCCACATGGTGTAGAGTACGGAGAAAATGAAGTATTTCCAAACCACTTAGTTAAATCTTGTGATCAAACGTTAAAAGCTTTGAGTGCTGAACTAACTGAGTTCGCTATCCAATCAAAATAATTTCTAGACGTTAGAGATAATTTCTCTAACGTTTTTTTAGCTGTTAAAACTGGTATTTCTTGTCTATACTTAAAAGAACGACCTACAAAGGAGCAAAATGGAATGGCTTTTAAAGCTTTAAAAAAAGAGCATATTAAATATATAATCCTCTTTCTTTTTTTCCTGTTAATTTCTATTTTCATCCTTCCTGTATCGGTTCCAATTATTTTGGCATTACTAACCGCTATAATTATTGAACCAATTGTAAAATTTACTGAAAAGATATTTAAATGGAAGAGAAAACCTGCAGTTATTACTAATTTTATTTTTTTCATGACTATTATTTCAGCTCTCTTATACTTCACTGTAACGAAGCTGATAAGCCAACTCTTATATACTTCCAAAGTGATTCCATTTCATCTAAATAGCTTGACTGGTGTGTGGATCAATGTCCAAAATAATATTTTTAAATATACCGAGGGCTTACCTCTCGAAGTAGTAGAATCTATACAAGACAAGTTTGACTCTGCATTAACCAGCATGAGAGATGCCCTCCTTGATCTTCTTAGCTACTCTAACATCTCTGCATTGCTAACAAATATTCCTAACTTTCTTGTTAATTTTATTGTGTTTATAATTGCCCTTTTTTTGTTTATGTTGGACTTAGAAAATATAAGAGCAAAATTCTTTTATTTCCTCTCTGAAGGAACGGCCGAAAAGGTACGTGTCATGTCTTCGAGCATAAAAAAGGTTGTAATCGGCTTTATGAAAGCTCAAATATTAGCTAGCTTTATCATATTAGGTGCTTCTTTAATAGGGCTGTTATTTATAGTAAGCCCTAAGGTGGCTGTTATTATGTCCATAGTTATTTGGATTATAGATGTAATACCAATTCTTGGTTCTATTGCTATACTCGCTCCTTGGGCAGGTTACTTGTTTCTAGTTGGTGACACTGTATTTGCCACGAAATTGACCGTTTTAGCTCTTATTTTACTAATCATTAGAAGAGCTGTGGAACCTAAACTAATGGGTACTCAAATGGGTATTTCCCCCCTTGCTATCCTTATTGCCATGTTCATCGGTGCCAAGTTGTTTGGCTTCCTCGGATTTTTAATCGGACCACTAGTAGTCATATTGTTTATTACAGCAAGAGAAGCAGGTATGATCCGCTTAAACTTTAAAATATGAATATTTACAAAGTCATTATTATTAACGAAATAGCAATTTAAGGCCTTACTGTTCTTCTTAACAGAATGCCTTATTTTTTTGCCTGCTATCGGTTTAATAGCTTACGAAAATAGACCGCTTGTATTTGTTTCACCTATTACATACGATTATAATAGTACAAAAACAAAGGCAATCAAGAATTAATAATCTTGATTGCCTTTGTGTATTTTAGTTGTTAATTATCCACCTAGGATTGCTTTAAAAACGGAAGTCGTTTCGCCGCCCTCATAAATTACGTAAAGTAACGCATAAACCGCTACTCCTGTTATTGCAACAAAGAACCATATGACACTAGTAATTGGTCCAAGTTTACGGTGTTTCTTTATATTATTTTTGTAGCCTAGATAAATTGTAACTAGCCCAAATACTGCTCCTGTTGTAGCTAAGATAATATGAAAAACTAGGAAAACCGTATAGTAAATTTTTATATCGTCTGGTCCACCAAACGCAGTATTCCCTATAAACAATGTACGAGAAACATAAATGATAAAAAATGTTAATGCTGATATTGCTGCAGCAAACATCGTCTTTTTATGTGCCTCAATTTTCCTTTGCTTCACTAAAATCCAACCAATTGCAACAAGTACAGCACTTAAGACAATAAAAAACGTGCTTATTGTAGGTAATACTGGAACACTCATCTTCATTCTCCTCTAATATAAAAAATTATAGTTTAGCTTGTACCTTTAAGTCGTCTAATGCTTTTTGAGTTATTTCATCTGCATTATCCTGCTCATTTTTATACCATGCAAAGAATATGGAGAATAAGAAGGCAGCATATATAAGCTCTTGAATAATCTTCATCACAATTCCACCTAGTTGCTGATCCTCAAGAGGATCCAAGTTAGAAAATAACTCTGGGCCAGATAGACTTAGACCAGCTAAAGTGTCAGAAGGAACACAAAGTTCCATATTTTTTAGCCAAACATCTGAATCTGTATAAGTATCATACATTGGGCTATTAGAGAAAATGATTAGAGCACAGGCTGGAGTGATTAATATAGCACTAGCAACAATAAAACCAATTTTCTTTAAACCATGTAGTTTTTTCTCTGATTCAATTACGTCAACAATAGACCACCACATAAATACAGCTGCAAAGAATAACAATAATGTATATGTTCCATGGAGTACCTCATTCATCTTAATCGCGTCAAAGACTAATGGAATATGATAGAGCGAGAATGTCATGGTAAACAATACTAAAGAAAATAGTGGTTTAGTCAAGAAAGGAATCACTTTTCTTAAAACCGGCAGCTCAATAACTACCTTCCACACCCACCATGGAATCCCTTTCATAAGTAGTGGCGGAACTAATAATAACAATAGTGCCATTTGCACCATATGGAAGGTAAACATAATATGTGCCATTAAATCTAACGGAGAACCTTTTACAATATATAAAAGCAATAAACCAGATACAAAAAATACCGCTTCTTTTCTTTTTAATGGCTCAGAAACTTTAAAATCATTTCTCCATTTGACGGTGATCAAAAAATATAGAATAGCTATACAAACTAAAAGTCCTAATAAAATAGGACTCCATAAAGCCTGGAAGCCGAATATGCTAATTGACATTCTATTACGCTCCTTTTTAAGTTGCTACCTTTATTATATAGGGCAGTACAAGTAACATCAAATGAACGAACTATGACAATTATTACTATATACTTATGAGTTGAATGTTTCAAATTATTATCCAATATAGGCCCTCATTAATGGGTACAACTATTCCCAACAAAATTAATGGACGCTAAGGAGACTCCCTCATTCTTTCGAGCTTTGTACTCAATCAATCTTAACATAATTCTAGAAAAGTCTTTTGTTTAAAACAAACAAAAGAGAGCTAAGAAAATCTTAGCTCTCTTTTTGTAATTACCACCAAACAATTGTTATAAAAGTTAGTAGGAAAGTAAATCCAACCATTGCCGCAAAGTAAATAAAGTATGCTGGAATGTTATGATTTTTTTCACTCATATGCATGAAGTAGTAAAGTTGTAAAACTACTTGTACTGCAGCTAACAATAAAATAATCGGGATGATGTAGTATTTTGAGAAACCTGCAACCACTGCTGTGAAAGAGATTAATGTCAAGAAAATCATAATAGAGAATGTAGTTACTTGCGTACGCATACTCTCTTTTCTTTTTCGCTTCAAGTACTCAAATTCAGTTTGAGATCTTACGTAAACATGATTGTCGTGTGATGACATATTAACCAACAACTCCCATCAAGTATACTACTGTAAAGATGAATACCCACACAACGTCAATAAAGTGCCAGTATAGTGAAGCAGTATAGTATTTTGGTGCGTTATATAAGCTGAAACCACGTTTAGCATTACGTAAAAGTAATAGAGTAATCCAGCCTAAACCAATTACTACGTGAAGACCGTGAGTACCAACTAAAGTAAAGAACGCAGTTGAGAAAGCACTTTGTCCATAATGGAATCCTAAATGTACATAGTGATTAAACTCATAAATTTCTAGGCCTAAGAAAGTAAAACCTAATAGTACTGTAATAGCCATCCATGTTTGCGTACCACGGAAATTATGATTTTTCAAATGGTACATTGCATATACACTTGTTAACGAAGATGTTAACAGGATCATGGTCATAACAAAAACTAGAGGTAATTCAAACAATGTTTGAGTGGAGAATTCCATACCTTCTGGTCCTTTGTTTTTAAGAGCTAAATAAGTAGCAAATAAACTAGAAAACAGTACAGTTTCTCCAGCTAGGAACAACCAGAAGCCTAAGAATTTATTCTTACCTTCCATTGTTGCTTGTTCCGGATGATCTGGCCAAGTTTGTGGGGAGTACTTTTTATTCAAGTCCATTCTTATTTACCCCCTTCGTCATTCATTAAATCTTCTTTATGGATATGATATCCATGGTCGTCTTTCAGTGAACGAACAGCCATAGATGCAACTGTGATTGCTAAACCAAGTACTAATACTGGAACAGCCCAATCTTTTTCTCCGTTGTAAAGTGCACCGAATGCTGCGATAAATAAACCTAATGTCATTACGAAAGGAATGAAAGAGTTGTTTGGCATATGGATATCAGAGATTGGCTCTGCATATGTCATACCTACTTTGTTTCCTTCTTGTTTTTCAATCCAGAAAGTATCTAATCCACGAACAAGTGGAGTTTGTTTAAAGTTGTAGAATGGAATTGGTTGTGGAATAGCCCACTCCAATGTACGTCCATCTTCCCAAGGGTCATTTCCAACTTTTTCGTTTTTAGCTACAGTCATAATAATATTAATTACAAGGATTATTACCCCGATTGCCATGAATACTGCACCACCAGAACTGATTGCGTTGAATAAATCCCAACCTTGATCTGCTCCGAATGTGAATACACGACGTGGCATACCCATTAAACCTAAGAAATGTTGAATAAAGAATGTCATATGGAAACCGATAAAGAAGAACCAGAAAGTCCATTTACCTAATTTCTCACTTAACATTTGGTTGAACATTAAAGGCCAATATAAATGTAATGCCGCTAAGATAGCAAGTACTACCCCACCAACGATTACATAGTGGAAATGGGCAACGATAAAGTATGAATCATGTAATTGGTAGTCAAGTGGAGCCGCAGCTTGCATGACACCAGTTACCCCACCTGCTACGAATGAAGGGATAAATCCTAATGCGTAAAGCATTGGAACCGTAACTTTAATACTTCCTCCCCAAATTGTAAGCAGCCAGTTGAATATTTTCATACCAGTTGGAACAGCAATAGCCATTGTCGCAACAGCGAAAATTGCGTTAGCTGTTGGTCCTAAACCAACTGTAAACATGTGATGGGCCCAAACCATGAATCCTAAGAAACCGATTAATACGGTCGCAAATACCATGGATGAATATCCAAATAAACGTTTGCGAGCAAATAACGAGAAGATTTCTGAGAAAATACCGAAAGCAGGTAAAATCAGAATGTATACTTCAGGGTGTCCAAAGATCCAGAATAAATGCTCCCAGATAATTGTATTTCCTCCCATTTCATGATTGAAGAATTGTCCTCCAAACATACGGTCAATGATTAGGAAGAAAAGACCGATTGTAAGTGGTGGGAATGCAAATAAGATCAATGCACTTGCCACGAATGTAGTCCAAGTGAACAATGGCATACGCATATACGTCATACCAGGTGCACGCATATTAATAATCGTTACAAGGAAGTTAATCCCGGCAATATACGTACCTGCACCGGATATTTGAAGTCCGAGTGCATAGAAGTCAATACCATGACCAGGGGATGCTAAAGATAGAGATGCATATGAAGTCCATCCAGCATCAGGAGCTCCTCCCATAAACCAAGAAAGGTTTAAGAAGATACCACCAAATAAGAATAACCAAAAACCAAGTGCATTTAAGAATGGGAATGCTACGTCACGTGCACCAATTTGAAGTGGTACAACGGCATTCATATAACCAAATAATATCGGCATGGCCGCAAGGAAAATCATTGTCGTACCATGCATTGTTATAATTTCATTGAAAAGACCTGCACTAACAAAGTCGTTATCCGGTTTAGCTAATTGGATACGAATTAGCATTGCCTCTATACCACCGATTACGAAAAATAAACCACCGGCAGCGAGGTACAGGACAGCAATCTTTTTATGGTCTACTGTTGTTAAATAGTCCCATAAAGTTGCGCCAAAGCCCTTTTTCTTAGCTATAGAACTCACAACTTTTACCTCCCTCATTTTTATCTATGGAATTATTTTTCAATAGATAGTCCCATTAAGTATTCTGCAAGAGCATCTAACTGCTCGTCTGTAAATTCTTTACCGCCATTTAATTCTGTATCATCAGGCATTACGTTACCTGGTTTGTACTTTTGAGGATCACTGATCCAAGCTTTTACATTTTCTTTCGTATGATCCATGAAGCCGGCTACACGATTACGATCTCCAAAAGTAGCTAAACTTGGTCCTGTCTGTGGAGCCATACCCTCGCCACCTGTAGCATGACATCCGATACAAGAAGCTGTTTGGAAAAGTTCTTCCCCTTGTTTTGCAAGATCCCCTTCTGCAGTATGTACAGTGGTTTTCATTGCTTCAGCCCACTCGTTAAAATCATCACGGTTCATCGATTTTACTTTAAAGTCCATTAAAGCATGTGAAGGTCCACATAGCTCGGCACACTTACCGTAGAACACTCCGTCTTCTAAGCCCGCTGATTCTTTATCGAATACAAGGTAGAATTTGTTTACATTTTCAACGTTAGTATCTAATTTACCACCAATTGATGGAATCCAGAATGAGTGTTTTACATCAGCAGCCTTCAAATTGAAGAACACCTGCTCATCTGTAGGTACTACTAATTCTTGTGCTGTAACAATACCAAGCTCTGGGTACTCAAATTCCCACCAGTATAACTTTGCAGTTACGTTTACTGTAAGATGTGTTTTGTTTCCTTCTTCATCCACTTGATCCATTGCAGCAACATCTGCGTGCTTGTAAGTGTAATATACAGTTGGAATTGCAAGAATAACTAAAAGTAAAATTGGAATAACTGTCCAAATTATCTCAAGCGTATGGCTTCCTTCAACTTGTTTAGGAATCACATTTTCTCCAACTTTTTTGCGACTATATCTTGTTAGAGCAATTACATAGATTATTACTACCACTATAATAACTAATGCCATAATAGCAGATGCAAGTAGTAATAGATTGAATTGATCTCTCCCGACTTGTCCCGCAGGTGCTAGCGTTGATAAGTATTCTTCGCCACAACCCGACAGAAAAATCGTAAGAGCTGCTAACAGTGAAAAAAGTCGCCATTTTTTAAGCCCTTTCATCATAGCTAAATCAAACCCCTCTTTCATTATTGTGTTCAAGTACATTTGGACTGTGGTTCTTTTATATGAATTCTTGTTGACTAAGAAAGAATCCCAAAAATTAAACAAACATTGAGAAGATAATCATTGATACAAATAGAATAGTCATATAGTTCAATGAATAAACGAACATTTTTGTCGCCCATTTAATATCGTCTTCTACTTTAAATCCTTTAATAGCTAATACTAGCCATCCAACATTTAATGCTGTAGCCAATACGACAAAAGCAGTACCTAGCTCCATTAAAAACAATGGAAGTGGGAATAATAAAATTACCCAAAGAAGCATAGAAACCTTTGTACGCTTGAATCCTTTTACAACAGGTAACATTGGAATATTAGCTGCTCTGTACTCTTCCGTACGTTTCATAGCAAGAGCATAGAAATGAGGTGGTTGCCAAGCAAACATTATTAAGAACAAGCCTAATGCACCCAAACTTAGTCCTGGCTCTACAGCAGCCCAACCGATTAACGGTGGGATTGCACCAGAAATACTACCGACAATTGTGTTACTAACGTGCTTTCTTTTAGACCACATAGAGTAAAGAACGACATAACTGATTATACCAGCTAATCCCCAAATCCCAGCAGAGGTAGATGCCATAAATAAGAAAATCTCGCCTACAATTAGAAACGTGAAAGAAGTCATCAGCACGGCTGAGGGACTAAATCTTCCAGTGACAGTTGGTCTGCCTTTTTTACTCTTCATAACGGGGTCAATATCACGATCAATGAAATTGTTCATCGCAGCAGAACCTGCAATTATTAAAGCCGATCCAAAAAGCGTAAAGAACAATAAATCTAGTTCATGAAGAAAATTTGTATTAGTAAACTGGAAAGCTAGCCATAAACCTGTGAAAGTTGTAACTAAATTAGAATTCACGATTCCAATTTTTATCAATGAAAGAAAGTCTTTCATAAAAGATGAAGCCACAGGCTGGCTCTCCGTTTCGGTATTAGCGGTTATAGAATGACTATTTGACATGCTGCACCCTCCTTTCTAAGTTGTAAGCATACTCCGCTACCTTATACTATAGCGAAAACTCTAACATATTTCTACACTCAAAGAAATTTTCGCATAATAGTCCTACTGTTAAGTGTTTCTTTACTGAACATATCAATAGTAAATCATTTCCCCCCCTTATGTGTGAATCTTAATCAACGATTTTATGAACAATTTGTGAATGGAATTTGTCATATTTAAGTGTTCGGTTGTTTTACATTGTTTTTTTGCTCAGGTTTCGATATTATCTAGTAGCAGACACCGCTTTTTGAAAGCGAGCATATATACATAGAGTAGGTGAGGTATTGCAAATAAACAAGTATTTAAAATGGCTGGCTGTAGCTTCTTCAATAGGTATGCTTCTTATACTTTTAGGTGGCGCACTTGTTACAAAAACAGACAGTGGCATGGGGTGTGGTAGACATTGGCCTGGATGTAATGGACAGCTTATACCCGACGTTATCACAGCTGAAGTCTTAATCGAATTTTCACATCGCCTAGTTACAGGGGCAGTTGGAATATTAATCGTAGCATTATCTATATGGTCATGGCGTGCATTGGGACATGTCCGAGAAACAAAGTTCTTATCATTTATGGCCTTCTTTTTTCTAGTATTACAAGCTTTAATTGGTGCCGCTCAAGTTAAATGGGGCCAAGGAGATTTTATCCTAGCATTACACTTTGGTATATCACTTATTTCATTTGCAGCTGTTTTACTTTTAACGCTTTTAATATTTGAGGTAGATAGGAAATTTGATACTGACAAAATTAGAATCGGTAAAACATTAAGGTTTCATACTATTGGTGTAACTTTATATTCTTACATTGTTATTTATACTGGAGCTTTAGTACGCCATACAGAGTCTAGTTTAATCTGTAAAGACTGGCCGCTTTGTAACAACAAGGAATTTGCTCTGCCAACCAATATGTACGAATGGGTTCAAATGGGACATAGAGCTGCTGCTGGCCTTATATTCATTTGGATTTTAATCATAGCTATTCATGTGATCAAGTACTATAAAAGCCAACGAGCAATTTATTGGAGTTGGATTATCTCCTTAACCCTTGTTACTTGCCAAGTAATTACAGGTATGATTGTAGTGCTTTCAAGTCTAAATCTTTATATTGCATTATTACATTCCTTATTCATTTCTCTTTTATTTGGTTTGTTATGCTATTTGATATTACTTTTATCCAGAAGCAAGTTAAACAACCAAAAATAGAAAACAAAATTTCATTCCTCTACTTCTATTTTAAGTAATTATAGAAATAAAAGCATCAAATACGCCTTTTCAACCCTTTGTTTAGCCCTTTAGATAGAATTTATCTTGTAATACTGCGGAGTATAGCTTTATTTTTAAATTATCTAATAGGTTCAAAGTGACTAAGCAAATAGTTCAAGGCAATTTAGTTTAATAAAAACTAAAAACGTAAGCATACTAGATTCTCTAGCTTGCTTACGTTTTTTGTATTCTAGTATCTATTATTAGAAGATTTGCTCCAGATATTTAAACTTTATGCTTTATCCATTTCAATTAATAAATCCCCTGTTGATATCGCTTCTCCAGCGCTTACATGAATAGTTTTTATCACTCCGTCGAACGGTGCCTGGACGGTTGTTTCCATTTTCATCGCTTCTGTAATAATCAGATGCTGGCCTCGTTTCACATGCTCGCCAGTTTCAACTACCATCTTCAGCACAGTCCCTGGCATTGTAGCGCCAATTTGACTTTCATCTGACACATCGGCCTTAAGCTTAGAAAGATGACTTACCTCTTTGTTCATATCCTGTATCTTAATTTCACGTGGTTGACCATTAAGCTCGAAATAGATAATACGATTTCCTTCCGTGTCAGACTTACTGATTGAAACTAATTTGATGATTAATGTTTTACCAACCTCTATTTCAACCTCGATTTCCTCACCTAATCTCATACCATACAAGAAAGTAGGGGTGTCTAGAACAGAAACATCACCGAAGTTTTTTTCAGTTGCACAATACTCATCAAACACTTTTGGATATAATGTATAGGCTAATATTTCTTGACTAGTTACAGGACGCTCTAATTTGTTAAATAATAGCTCCTTAACAGCTTGGAAGTCTACTGGTTCTAATAGTTCTCCAGGTCTTACTGTAATAGGCTTACGGTCCTTTAAAACGACTTTTTGAAGCTCCTCTGGGAATCCGCCATATGGTTGCCCTATATACCCTTCGAAAAATTCGATAACGGAATCAGGGAAGTCAATCTTTTTCCCTCTTGTCACAACAGACAGCTCATCTAAATTGTTTTGTACCATAAATAGGGCCATATCACCGACAATTTTAGAGGATGGAGTAACCTTAACTACATCTCCAAACATAAGATTTACACGGGAATACATTTCTTTTACTTCTTCCCAACGCTCACCTAGTCCAACTGCCTTCGCCTGTTGCTGGAGGTTACTGTACTGTCCTCCCGGCATCTCGTGTACATATATTTCAGAATGAGGGCTCATCATTCCACTTTCAAAGTCCTGATAATATTTGCGCACGTCTTCCCAGTAACAAGAAATTTTTTCAAATGCTTCTACATCACCAATAACTCCACGTTTAGAACCTTGCATCGCATAACTCAAACTGCTAGCACTCGGCTGAGATGTTAAGCCTGCCATTGTACTTAAAGCCGTATCTACGATATCTACTCCTGCATCTATTGCTTTTGCGTAAGTGTAAATCCCATTTCCACTAGTATCGTGGGTATGTAAGTGAATTGGAATATCTACTGTTTCTTTTAATTCGGAAACTAAACGATAAGCTGCTTCTGGCTTCAACAAACCTGCCATATCCTTAATCGCTAAAATATGTGCCCCTAATGCCTCTAACTCCTTCGCCATATCTTTGTAGTACTGAACTGTATATTTATCTCTGGAATCATCTAAAATGTCCCCTGTGTAACAAATAGCAGCTTCAGCAATTTTGCCGGATTGTCTTGTTGCATCAATAGCTACTTCCATTCCCTTTATCCAGTTAAGACTATCAAAAATTCGGAATACATCTATGCCTGCTTCAGCAGATTTCGCTATAAATTCTCGAATCACATTGTCCGGATAATTTTTATAGCCTACTGCATTTGCTCCACGGAAGAGCATCTGGAATAACGTGTTAGGAATCATTTCTCTCATTTTAATCAAACGGTCCCAAGGGTTTTCCTTCAAGAAACGATAGGCAACGTCAAAGGTTGCTCCTCCCCACATTTCATATGAGAAAAGATTAGGCATACCGTGAGCAGACTCTTTTGCAATGTTGAACATATCATACGAACGCACCCGAGTAGCAAGCAAAGATTGATGTGCGTCCCTGAAGGTTGTATCTGTTAATAATACATCCTTTTGCTCTTTCACCCATTGAAGTAGTCCTTCAACACCCTTTTGCTCTAATATATCCTTTGTACCTGGCTGAAGAGGAGCTGATAAATCAAAATTGGGTTTTCTTACTTGCCCAAATTCGGGCTTGATTTTCTTTTCTATGCCTGGGAATCCATTTATCGTCACATTACCAATATAATTTAATAATTTTGTACCTCTGTCTTTTCTCTTAGGGAAAAGGAACAATTCAGGAGTTGTATCAATGAAACTTGTATTAAACTGGCCAGAAAGAAAAGAAGGATGCTTTACAACGTTCTCCAAGAATGGAATATTTGTTTTAATACCACGAATCCTAAACTCTTGCAAATTTCTATCCATCTTAGCAGCAGCTTCCTTAAAGGACATACCCCATGTAGATACCTTTACAAGCAAAGAATCATAGTAAGGAGAAATAATAGCTCCTTGGAAACCATTCCCTGCGTCTAGGCGAACACCAAATCCTCCGCCTGATCGATAAACAGCCAGTTTACCAGTGTCAGGCATGAAATTATTCAGCGGATCCTCTGTAGTCACGCGAGATTGTATTGCAAATCCGAAAAGCGGAATATTCTTCTGATCTGGTATGCCCATATTCGAATCCTTTAGTGAGATACCATCCGCAATTTTGATTTGAGCATGGACAATATCTATTCCTGTAATCATTTCCGTAATAGTATGCTCCACCTGGATTCGGGGGTTTACTTCGATAAAGTAAAACTCATCATCGGTTACTAAAAACTCGACAGTTCCCGCATTTATATAACTGACATTTTTCATTAATTTAACTGCAGCATCACAAATTTTATCTCTCAATTCAGTGCTTAATGAATTTGAAGGAGCAATTTCTACGACTTTTTGATGTCTACGTTGAATAGAACAATCACGCTCATAAAGGTGAATGAGATTCCCTTCTTTATCTCCTAATATTTGTACTTCAATATGTTTAGGTTTGAATATACACTTTTCTACGTAAACCTCGTCAGATCCAAAAGCTGCCTTAGCTTCAGATTTGGCTCTATCGTAAGCACTCTCCAAATCGCTCTCTGTTTGGACAACTCGCATTCCACGTCCACCGCCCCCAAGGGAAGCTTTGATCATTAATGGATAACCATGTTCATTGCCGAAAGCACGAATGTCTTCCAAGCTATCTAATGGTCCGTCACTACCTGGTATAACAGGAATGCCAGCTTTAACAGCTTGCTCACGGGCCTTCACCTTATCTCCAAACATATCTAAATGCTTAGAGGTTGGACCGATAAATATAATTCCTTCTTCTTCACATCTTTTGGCGAACTCTACATTCTCCGATAGGAAACCATATCCGGGATGTATAGCATCAGCTTTACTTTCTTTGGCAATGCGAATAATATCTTCAATGTCTAGATAAGCATCAATTGGCTTTTTACCTTTTCCTACTAAATAGGACTCATCCGACTTAAAACGGTGAAAGGCACCGCTATCTTCTTTTGAATAAATAGCCACGGTACGCAAATTTAACTCTGTACAAGCACGAAAAATACGAATAGCAATCTCGCCTCTATTTGCTACTACTATTTTCTTAATATTATTCATCTTATTGCCAACTCCCTATGTTTTAGTCTTTTCTAGTTTAACAAACATTGACACATTCATCAGTATCCCAATTGCTGCCGATAAAATGATGATTGAAGTACCCCCGTAGCTAATGAATGGAAGAGGGACTCCTGTAAGTGGGATAATGCCAAGCATTCCACCCAAATTTACAAATGTTTGAAAACCGATGATACTTGCTATCCCAGCAGCTATCATTCTTGCTTGAGGATCTCTAGTCTTAATACTTATCATAATTGCCTTAAATACCAGAAAGAACAATCCACATAACACAATGAGGACACCTATCAAACCTAATTCCTCTGCTATTATAGCCATTATAAAATCTGTATGTGGCTCTGGTAAATATCCATATTTTTGATTAGAATTCCCTAATCCTAAACCACTCAAACCTCCAGACCCGATAGCTATATAGCCGTTTACTATTTGGTATCCGAAGCCCTGCTCATAATCAAAAGGGTTAAAAAAGGCTTCTAGTCTGCCTCTTCTCCGATCCGTAAGAAGAGAATCTTTTAAGAAATAGAGAAACACTAATGCCACAGTTAACAGAATTCCTATTAAACCTATAATTTTAGAAAATGACTTAAACTTTATGCCACTTGCTGCAATAACTGAAATAGCTACAAAGCTTATAATCAATGTATTACCAACATCCGTTTCAAGCATGATCAGAAGAAAGACAAAGAATAAAACGATTAATGGAGGACCAACTGATTCATTCAATTTGTCTAAAGTTCCATTTTGATATTTTTTTGTAAATATTCCTGCAAAATATAAAACTATTACTATTTTTGCAATCTCTGAAGGCTGTATATTACCAAAACCAAGGTTAAGCCAGCTTTGAGAGCCACTCTCTCCCCCAACCCCAATAATGTGTACGAGAATAAGGAGGATAAACATTACTCCAAGCATTAACTGCATCATAAATCTACTTTTATAATGTTTGTATGGAAACAAAGCTGCCACAAAGAATACAGGAACGGACAATGCCAAATTTATTTTTTGCTTGTTAAAGAAATGATCCGGCTCCCAACCGTACCTCTCAACAGCCCAAACCATGCTGGCACTATAGATCATGACAAGCCCAAACGAACATAGGGCAATATAAACGAAAAACAAAGGGTAATCAAAATTTTTAAAAAAACGTTTAAAATAAATATTCATAATAGGTACCTCAATTTCTTTATAGAAAAAAACTCAAACAGTCTGATTGTTTGAGTTTCAACTTTATTTTTCTGTATGGATATCGTGTAAATTGGACAATTCTTTTTCAAGAGAAGCTATAATTTCTTTACCTTCACTCTTCTCTAGAAGTCCAAGTTTCACCGCAAAATCTATTTCGCGAGATAATCCAAACATTTGCGTGTCTAAAACCTCTTCATAAAGAGGGCATTGAGGCATTGTTAAGTTATCCATTTGCACTTTTATCAATTGGGCGATTTTTTCTGCATCTTTTTTTAAAAGCTCTAACGCCTTATCTTGATAAGAAAGTTGTATATTAGTATCCATGAGGACGCCCCCATTATTATTATTTCTAATTCTTCACCTCCCTAAAGTGTATCTTTTGATAAGCAAAATTGCAAGTGTTCTCTTATATAGATTACATATATAAGGAAATATTCTTTTTAACTTTAACTTTTATCTGTATACTAATATAGATTAGACAGTAAAGAGGAGGCAATTTCCATGGAATTTATTATACCTATTACAGGAGCAGTTAAATTTAATATAACGCTTGATCCCACTGTGTGGATTTTTGATGATCGCCGAATCGATTTAGATGAGTTTTTTGAGGGCAAGTATGAATACAAAGATGCTGATGAAGAATATACAAAGGTAACATCTGCTCATTGGTCTCGAGAAATAATTGAAGGTTCAACAAATCCACCTACCTTAAAATCTGAAAAAAAATATGAGAAAACCAAGATGCTTTCAAACACTTACGGCATAGAGCTTAAACAATTTATCCTTAACGCCGAGCCATTAAATGAGGCTAAGAATTTAGTCATTGAAACAAATGAAGGTAATCATACCATTTCATTAGAGGAAGTAGACAATATTCTAGTTAAATTTAGTCATAAAGGAAAACCATTGCGAGAAGATGGTCCTGTCCACATTATTAAAAAAGATGGCTCTAACTTAAACGACCCGATCAGAAACGTAACTGCATTTCGATTAGAGTAGGAGTGAAGGACTATGAAGGTACAATGTGTTATTTGTGACCGAATCGATGAAATTTCTACCGATTTACCATTAGCAAAAAAACTAAGAAATCGACCGATTCATACGTATATGTGCGATGAATGCCACGACCGCATTGAAGTTAAAACAAAAGAAAGGCTTGCTACTGGTAAGTTTATCTTTTACAAAAGCTCTCGATTAATTGAAAATGAGTTTTAAAAAAACACTAGAGACACAATGTGCCTCTAGTGTTTTTTTGTCGTCAAAATATTAAATGCCACATCATATTCCTTCTTTATATTTAAACATAAAAAAAGCTCGACTAATTAAGTAGTCGAGCCTCTTTTTTCTAGCTTTAATCGTATTTTGTATATAATTAAAATAAATGCAGCAACTAACAATGCTTCCACTACAGGAAGGAAAAATGCTAAGAAGGTCAACATTAAGCAACCTAACAAAAGGAAAATATAGATAACTACATTTTGCTTAAACATTAATTTCTTTGCAAATCCAAGCTTGTACACTAGCACTGACAATAAAAATATTACGATAAATAAAACATAGCCTGCCACAGTAAAGGACGGCATATTTACATATATAAACCTAGCTATATAAGACATTCTTTCAATGACTAGATCTTGTTCCTCCAAGGCTTGTCACCCTTTCAGTTCCTATTCCTGATCTGCACTTTTCTTTTTCTTAGTTACACGTTCACGTTCACTTTTCTCTAAGATTTTTTTACGTAAGCGAATTGACTCTGGTGTTACTTCTAGATACTCATCGTCGCCTAGGAATTCTAAAGCTTCTTCAAGAGTTAAAATACGTGGGCGCTTAATAACATTAGTTTGGTCTTTATTTGCTGAACGGATATTTGTTTTTTGTTTCATTTTAGTGATATTTACAGTGATATCAGCATCACGAGTATTTTCACCAACAATCATACCTTCATAAATTTCAGTACCTGGTTCTACGAATAGTGTACCACGGTCTTCAATTTGCATCATACCATATGTTGTTGCTTTTCCTGTTTCCATAGAAACAAGTACACCTTGGTGACGTCCACCAACACGACCTGCAACTACTGGTTGGTAGCTATCAAATGTATGGTTTATGATTCCGAATCCTTTAGTTAATGACATGAATTCAGTTGAATACCCGATTAATCCACGTGCAGGAACCATGAAGATCAGACGAACTTGTCCGTTCCCACTGTTAATCATGTCTACCATTTCACCTTTACGTGTTCCCATAGACTCAATAATAGAACCTACGCTATCTTCTGGTACATCAATTTGTACACGCTCAACTGGTTCACATTTCCTACCATCAATTTCACGAATGATAACTTCTGGTTTAGAAACTTGAATTTCATAGCCTTCACGACGCATATTTTCTATTAAGATAGATAAATGTAGTTCTCCACGGCCTGAAACAACCCAAGCATCTGGCGAATCTGTATCTTCTACTCGTAGAGATACATCTGTTTGAAGCTGTGAACGAAGACGTTCTTCAATTTTACGTGATGTAACCCATTTACCTTCACGACCAGCAAACGGAGAATTGTTTGTTAAGAAAGTCATTTGTAAAGTTGGTTCATCGATACGTAATGGTGTTAATGCGTCAGGATGATCAGTAGGACAAACTGTTTCCCCTACGTTAATCTCTTCCATACCTGATACTGCGATTAAATCACCAGC
Organism: Psychrobacillus faecigallinarum; assembly: GCF_014836595.1. Lineage (GTDB taxonomy): Bacteria > Bacillota > Bacilli > Bacillales_A > Planococcaceae > Psychrobacillus > Psychrobacillus faecigallinarum. The sequence continues at coordinate 355,302 of NZ_JACSQO010000001.1, forward strand.
TTTTGCTGTTTGAATTTCTTCACGTTTTAAACCGAAGAAACCAAATAATTTTGTAACTCGGTAGTTTTTAACTTTGCCATCTAATTTCATCAATGAAACTTGTTGACCAACTTCAATTGTTCCGCGGAACACACGGCCAATACCGATACGTCCTACATAATCATTATAGTCCAGTAATGCAACTTGGAACTGTAAAGGTTCGTCTGAATTGTCAACTGGCGCTGGAATAGATTCAATAATTTTTTCAAATAGACACTTCATATCTTCTTCTTGATTTGCAGGGTCTGCATCTAAAGAAGCAGTTCCGTTCACACCAGAAGCATAAACTACTGGGAAGTCTAATTGATCGTCATCTGCACCTAACTCGATGAAAAGTTCTAAAACTTCATCTACTACTTCTAGTGGACGAGCAGAATCTTTATCAACTTTGTTAACTACAACGATAGGTGTTAATTTTTGTTCTAATGCTTTCTTCAATACAAAACGTGTTTGAGGCATACAACCTTCATATGCATCTACTACTAGTAAAACACCATCTACCATTTTTAAGATACGCTCTACTTCACCACCAAAATCGGCATGTCCAGGTGTATCCAAAATGTTAATGCGTGTGTCATGATAATTTACAGCTGTGTTTTTTGCTAATATAGTAATCCCACGCTCGCGTTCGATGTCGTTTGAATCCATTGCTCTTTCGTCAACGTGTTCATTTGAACGGAACGTTCCAGATTGTTTTAATAATTGATCGACTAATGTCGTTTTTCCGTGGTCAACGTGTGCTATAATAGCTATGTTTCTTAAATCTTGACGTAATTTTGTCATATTTCCACTCCATATTCTTTTTTCATGTCCATAACTGTGCTATTATAACACAAGTGGAACTAAAGTTATATTATTTTTCATTATTTTCTTGGGGGTAATTGTTTTGGGTAACATAAAATGGGTTTTTGTATTGTTTTCTTTAGGCGCAATGTTGTCTATGGGTTTAATAGGAATTGCAATTGCATTACGTAATATTCCGTTGGCTTTACTGTTTTTAGTATTGTTATTTGTTGTAATGGGATTTGGCTTTAAAACGAAAAAGAAAATGCGTGAACAAGGATTATTAGAATAACTAAAGCATTCGCAACTTTTAGTGCCACATCTCCTCATTTCAGGTAGACTTGCACTTAATCTATATTAGATTCGCATAACCTTTGAGAGGCTGTTCATGGCTTAAGTCATGAATAGCCTCTTTTTAGTATGAATTTTACCCTTCCAGCTACAACTCGGAGAACCAGCTAAAAGATAATTTAGTTAATAAGGTCTATTTTGCTTTAGTGATAGCTTTTCGTTTCTCATGCGAAACACTTCCATCTAAAGTGGAAAGCAACTGTTGATTGTTCATGCTTAGTTCTAAATTCTCAAAACCGTAATAAGTCTGTTTTTCATATTACTTTAAAATAATATATTTTGATAACAGTTGTTCATGAAGATTAGGTTTAGAAACTATAAAAGAATTTTGTTTTAACAGATTTATAGGTTCGTTAGATAAGGTAGTGACAATAGCTCCTACTTCTTTTGCTACTACCATACCACCAGCTATGTCCCAAGGTGAGAGTCTCATGGACATATAGGCGTCTAGTCTTCCAGTTGCAACATATGCAATCTCAATAGCTGCCGACCCAAATGATCTAGTACCTCTAGCTGTTTGCATTAGTTCTATCATTTGATCATGTTGGACAAATTTGTTTGGAATAACCCAGCTTGCGTTAACTCCAATTATGGATTTCTCTACACTAGCTTTTTCAAGCATAGGGATTCTCACATCATTCAAATACGCACCCTGTCCTTGAGCTGCACTTATTAAATCATCATCCATTACATTGTAAATGTAGCCGAATATTCCTTCACCGTCCTTGTAGATACCTAAGGATATGGCAAAGTTTTTCTTGAAGTGTATAAAGTTTGTAGTCCCATCTATAGGATCTAGCATCCAAACATAGCCGTCCAAATTATCTATCTTGTCACCAAAGCCTTCCTCTCCAAATATACGATGGTCTGGAAAATCACTTTTTATATGTCGAATAAAAAATTTTTCCGTTTCTTTGTCTATATTAGTAACCAAATCATTCGCTTCTGATTTAGATTCGATGATAAGTTCTTCAGAAAATGAACTTCTTATTTGAATAGCCGCTTGTTTAATCAATGATTTTGCATATTTGTCTAGCATATGTATGTTCATAAATGCACCCCTTTTAATATTTCCCTAGTTATAACTAGTTCATCTGTTTTATATTTTCTTCCAAATGATCAGTCTAGTATAAGTATAAAGAAAAAAACACCGGCTGTCTTTTTAATTAGCTGGTGTTTTTTCATGGCACTATTGGAGAATTCAATTTACGTAAACGCATTTAATTCATCCAGTGACTTGTGAAGCTCTGACAATTGCATCTTCGCATCTTTAATCTCTTCTTCATTTCCATCTTGCATTGCATCATATAAAGTGGCTAATTGGTAATCCAACTCTAATTTTAGCGTTTGAATTTTTTCCTTTTCCATATCATATTTACGAATAATATGCACAACCTGTTTCATAGTTAACACCTCTCCATTATTTTATCGTAATATTCGGAACTTTTATCTTACATTATGCTATAAATTGAATTGTGTTAATAAAAACTACTTACAAGATTTTTACCCAAAAATCCGCTAAAATAAACATAGAAATTGAAAGGAGTTAATATATGAGTAAAACTTTCTGGCAAGATAAAGATTTTGAAGTGTTTCAAATCGAAGGATTAGAAAATAGAATGACTGCGCTTATAGAGAATGTTCGACCTAAATTTGAAGAATTAGGTAAACAATATAGCCTTTATTTTTCAGGAGTATTAGGAGATGAATATTATAGTCATGTAGCTAAGCATGCTCGACGATCTGTTAACCCTCCAAAGGATAGCTGGGTTGCATTTGCTCCTTACAAAATAGGATATAAGGCGCTGCCACACTTCCAAATTGGATTATGGGGTACGCATTTATTTATTATAGTAGCAGTTATTTACGAAGCACCCGATAAAGTGGCAATTGCAGAGCGCCTCCTTCGAAAAAAGAGTCTATTTAAAAAGCTGCCAAATGATTTTATCGTTTCAGGGGATCATATGAAGCCTGAGGCTACTTCTATAAAGGATATTACTCCAAAGGATTTTGAAGAACTTCTAACGCGCCTTAGAGACGTTAAGAAGGGTGAATTTTTGGTTGGCCGTCACATTCCTAAAGAACAAGCGGTTAAATTAACAGAGGAAGAGTTATTCCAGTTAGTAGAAAATACATTTGAACAACTTCTTCCCATTTACAAAACCATGATTAATTTAAAATAAGAAAGCTATCCCTCCACTCTGGAGGGATTTAATTTATCCTTTAATAATTGATTCGCTTCCTTGTTCTTTCATTTTTTTTATTATTGGAAAGCTTGCATAGCCACTTTCTTTTTCAAATTCACGAAAATAAGTTTTTTCTTCGGCTATGGAAGGAACTATTTCTTTAAAGCGACGATATTTTTTCATAAGATCTTCTCGCTTAATTCCTTTCTCATATGCGTTTTCAATTGCTTCAAAAAACTGTACTACATCTACAATTTCTTCTGTAGACCAATCTAACGAAAAAGGGTATGTGTATTCCATTTTCAACTCTCCTATAATTTCCATTTTTTTCTAATGTCCATTGCCTCAACTACCATTCGATCGATTAACTCTTTAGTAGTTGGGATGTCATGAATCATACCTATGACCTGGCCTGCCCATGCAAAACCCTGGTCCTCTAATCCCTTATAAATAAATTGTTTGTTCGCTTCTCCACTAATATGTTGCTTCAAATGCTCATATGATGGATTTTCCTTTTCCATAGAAAGAATGGTTTCTGTCCACTCGTTTCGAATGGCTCGTGCTGGTGATCCCAACTCTTTTTTAATAACAACTGTGTCAGTTTCTTCTTTAGTTAATATGGCATTTTTATAAGCTTCTGATGCATGGACGCATTCTCTCGTTGCGATAAAACGAGTACCCATCTCTATTCCTTCTGCGCCAAGAGCATGAGCAGCCATCCACCCTCTACCATCTCCGATACCACCAGAAGCAATTACAGGGATATTCACGGCATCCACTACTTGCGGGATAAGAACCATCGTGCCGACGTCATCTCTCCCTAGATGCCCTCCTCCTTCTTGACCTACAACCATTACTGCATCTGCTCCTAGTTGTTCAGCTTTTTGAGCTTGCCGCTTGGAAGCAACCAGCACCAACTTCTTAATATCTGTCTTTGCCAATTTTTCTAAAATAGGTGCCGGGTTGCCTCCAGTCATGGAAATTACTGGCACCTTTTCATCAATAGCTATTTGAAGCATATGCTCATAGGGTCTGCCTGTTTGACCAATAGCAAAATTTACTCCAAAAGGTTTTTCTGTTTGCTCTCTCACTTTATTAATCTCTTGGCGAAGCTCATCCGGCGTTGAGAGACTCATAGCTGTTATCTGACCTAATCCCCCTGCTTCCGATACTGCCACACAAAGCTCTGAGTATGCAAGATATGCTAGTCCACCCTGCACGATTGGATACTCAATTCCCAATAGATCTGTGACTCTTGTTTGAAATGACATTACTTAGCCCTCCCCTTTTATACTAGTGTAAAGATATTTTAAAAAGGATTCAATTGATCTATATCCTAAAGTAGGGTATCTCCAATATTTGTTTTAGGTGGATATTCCGATTTAATTTAAAAGTATTAATGTATTTATTTAATTTTCGCCTCAGTTATTAATTAATTCATTTACATATTAAAAACCAACACTTTTTTGACACCTGTGGGATGAGTAATCTCTCACACCCTCGGAAAGTGACCGCAGAAAGCGCAAATCAGCTATTTTTTATTCATATATTATTAATTTTCTCCTATTGCCCATGTTTTTTACAATTCAATTTAATTATGAAATTGAATCATTAACTAAATTTTGATGTTTTTTATAGTAATAAATTTCCTTAAATGCTATAATTCATTTGTTTTAAAATAGCATCTACGTCTCTATAACTACTAGGATCGTTTACATGCGCAAAATTTTAAATTAGAGGTGGTATGAACGTTGTCACAATTAGAAACTCCTATCTTCGATGCGCTATTAAAGCATCGAAATCGTCATCCAATTCAATTCCATATTCCTGGTCATAAAAAAGGGAAAGGAATGGACCCTGCATTTCGAGAGTTTGTTGGAGATAATGTACTTTCAATCGATTTGATAAACATTGCCCCATTAGATGATTTACATTCGCCTAAGGGAGCTATAAAAAAAGCTCAACATTTAGCCGCAGAGGCCTTTGGGGCAGATGAAACTTTTTTCTCCGTTCAAGGAACGAGCGGAGCTATTATGACTATGATACTTACTATTTGTGGACCTGGAGATAAGATTCTCGTTCCACGAAATGTGCATAAATCCATTATGTCTGCCATCGTATTTGCCGGTGCTATACCTGTATTTATACACCCTGAGGTAGATAAAGAGCTTGGTGTTTCCCATGGCATATCTGTTGAATCCGTAGAAAAAGCGATAGAAGCGCATCCGGATGCAAAAGGTTTACTTGTAATTAATCCTACCTATTTTGGACTAGCTGCTGATTTAAAGAGAATCGTAGATATATCACATGAAAAAGGTATTCCTGTAGTAGTTGATGAAGCTCACGGAGTACATATCCACTTCCATGACGACCTTCCAATTTCAGCTATGGCTGCAGGTGCTGATATGGCTGCTACGTCTGTACACAAACTAGGCGGATCTATGACACAAAGCTCGGTCCTTAATGTAAGAGAAGGCTTAGTATCAGCTAAAAGGGTGCAATCCATTCTTTCCATGCTTACAACAACTTCTACATCCTATCCTCTTTTAGCATCATTGGATACGGCTAGAAGACAATTAGCTATACATGGTGAGGATTTAATAGGTGAAGCAATAACAATTGCCGAGGAAACTCGTAGACGAATAAATGAAATTGAGCATATTCATTGCGTTGGCAGAGAAATATTACAAAGCTCAGCTACTTATGATATTGATCCAACTAAGCTTCTTATTAGCGTGAAAAATTTAGGAATCACAGGATTTGAAGCAGAAATTTGGCTCCGAGAAAAAGCAAATATCGAAGTAGAACTCTCAGATTTATATAATATTCTATGCCTCATTACTCTTGGGGATACGAAAAAAGAAACAGATATGCTTGTTAATGCTTTATCGCGTATGGTGGTTGCCCATGAATCTGAAGCAACCATAGTAGAGTCATCTGTAACCCTGCCTGATATTCCTGGACTAGCAATGTCTCCTCGTGATGCTTTCTACGCAGAAACTGAATCTATCCCATTATTAGAGGCAAGTGGTAGGATTTCTGCAGAATTCGTAATGGTTTACCCTCCTGGGATTCCAATTTTTATTCCCGGGGAAATAATCACACCTGGGAACATTGACTATATTCAAATAAATTTAAAGGCTGGATTGCCAGTTCAAGGTCCAGAGGACGACACTTTAGAAATGATTCATGTGATTAAAGAGCATCAAGCAATTATTTGAACACACTAATCTAAAACAGCCATTTGACTACTGTCAAATGACTGTTTTATTTAATACAAAATAATTTTACTCTCATTAAAAAATTATAAGCGCAAATATCGGACATATAAAGGCTCCTAATATAGCGCTAAGAGTCATCGCTACCGATCCCATAGTCATCGTTTCTTCCCCGTATTCTGCCAGCTTAGATAAGCCTATTCCATGGGATGCACTTCCTACAGAGATTCCTCTACCAATTGCGGTATCTATCCTACATAATTTAAATAGAAAAGATCCTGTTAATGCTCCTATTAAACCAGCTAAAATGACAAAAACCGCTGTCAAAGCAGGGATTCCTCCAATTGATTCACTGATTGGCATAGCAATCGGAGACGTAATGGACTTTGGTAATAAGGATCTTTGAAGAAAATCCTCAAAGGACATCAGTTTAGATAAGATAGCAATACTAATAAGTCCTGAAAGCATTGCTACTGTAACGCCTAATATAATTGGAACTTTGTTTTTTATGATTTTTTCTCGTTGTGTATATAAAGGATAGGCCATCCCAACTACTGCAGGGCCTAGCATACCATCAATCCACTTAGCTCCCGACATATATGTATCATATGAAACTCCAGATAAACTTAAGATAACTACCAAAACAATAGTAGTAGTTAATATTGGTAGCAACAAAGGATACGTAAATCTTCTATAGACAAAGGTCATTCCGATAAAAATGAGAATTGTCGCTATAATCATTCCTATAGCAATCATTTAACATCCTCCTTTATCATTTTGCCTTCAATATATTGACATATTTTACCTGTCAATATAATAGTGACCATGGTACTGATGATTAGTGCAAGAACAATCAATACTCCTGTGACTGAAAATAATTGAGGATAATCCATAATTCCAACAGTTGCAGGAACAAATAATAACGCAAGAAAGGCAAGTAAAAAACCTGCTCCATCTTTTATAAAATTAACTGGAACTATTTTTAGTAGGAGACATGCAAGTAGTATCAACAATCCAGCAATACTACCTGGGAACGAAAATGGCAGCAATCCCACAGTAAAAGATCCAAGTAGAAAGAATAAATATAGAATAATAACTTGAAAGATTATTTGAATTATTTTTGTGATTTTTTCCATATACACTTTAAAAGTTTAAATCTTTTAAAGTTTCACCTCCACTAAACGATAATAGAAATTATTTTACGCCTTCTCTTTTAGTATGTCTATGTAAAGAAAAACACCTCTGTTAAACAAACAGAGGTGAAAGAAATTATTCTTTTACTTTAATGGCATGTGGATCAATCAACTCGTACCCTTTTGCACGTAATCCTTCTACAATTTGAGGTAAAGCTGCTAAAGTCCATTCACGGTCATGCATTAATAAATTTGCACCATCAACTAAGTACTCTGTATTAACCATTATATCTGCTAAACTAGTAGCCTCCATATATTGCTTTTCCCAATCGTAACCGTATGTCCAATTCATCAAGACCATACCTTCTTGTTCTACTAGAGATTTACTAAAATCAGTATTAACTCCAAAAGGTGCTCGGAAGAATTTAGGTTTCTCTCCAATCACTGATTCTACAGTCTCATTTACGTTTAATATTTCCTCTTGCTGTTGTTCTTCTGAACTATTTTTAAGGTTTGCATGAGTTTGTGTATGGTTTCCTATCTCAAATCCTAAATCAAAGATTTCCTTTAAGTTAGCTTTTTCTTCCTCTGAATCTATGAAATGACCATTCACAAAAAAGATTGCAGGAGCGTCAAGCTCTTTTAATACCTTCGCCATTTCTAAAGCATATTTATCAGGTGCATCATCAATAGTTAAAAGGACCGCCTTAGGATTTGCATCTCCAATTGGTTTTATTGTCCAATTGGCTTCATTAATTTCATATTGTATTTCAGTAACAGGTTCTTCTACAACTACTTCTTCTGCTGATTCAACTTCTTCCGTTTCCTCTTCTAATTCTGGTTGTTGGGTAACTTCTATTCTGTCGCCAACCTCTTTTTCAACCTCTGTCTCCTCTTCAGAGCATCCGGAGAGTAATAGTAATATTGCTGCGGGTAATAACCAAGTTGTAAGTTTCAATTTAATCACCATATCCCTTCTATTTCCATTCTAACAGGCATAAGGAAAACCGTGTAGAGTAATTCTACACGGTTTTTTGGTCCTACTTGATTATTTAGAAAGAATATGAATAGGGTGGCCCATTACTACTTCAGCAGCTTCCATTGCAATTTCTCCAAGTGTTGGATGTGCATGAATAGTCATAGCAATATCCTCTACAGTCATTCCAGCTTCAATTGCTAAGCCTAGTTCAGCAATCATGTCAGAAGCTCCCTGACCAACGATTTGTGCTCCAAGCAATAATCCGTCCTCTTTACGAGAGACTAGTTTTACAAAGCCTTCTGTAGCGTTAAGTGCAAGTGCACGACCGTTAGCTCCGAATGGGAACTTACCAGCTGCTACATCAAATCCTTGTTCTTTCGCTTGAGCTTCAGATAAACCAACAGTAGCAAGTTCTGGATCAGTGAAGCATACAGCTGGAATTGCAAGATAATCAACTACAGACGATTGACCAGCTATTGCTTCAGCTGCTACTTTACCTTCGTAAGAAGCTTTGTGAGCAAGCTGAGGACCAGCTACAACATCACCAATAGCAAAGATATTGCTAATGCTTGTGCGACATTGCTTATCTACTTCGATTAATCCGCGTTCTGCGAATTTAATACCAAGTTCTTCTAAACCAATTTCATCAGTATTCGGGCGACGACCAACAGTTACTAATACATAGTCAGCCTCAACTTTTTTCTCTTCGCCACCAACCTCATAGCTTACTACTACACCAGTATCTGATTCTTCGACACCTTTTGCAGAAGCTTTTACTACGATGTCCACACCTTTTTTCTTCAAGCCTTTTTTAACAATTGTAGTCATTTGTTTTTCAAATCCAGCTAAGATATCATCTCCGCCTTCGATAATTGTTACTTGAGAACCAAGGTTAGCATAAGCAGAGCCTAACTCAGTACCAATATAACCTCCACCGATCACTACTAGTTTTTCAGGTACTTCTTGAAGATTTAAAGCGCCAGTCGAATTTATAACGCGTTTTGTATATTTAAATGTAGGTATTTCAACTGGTCGAGATCCAGTTGCTATAATCGCATGCTTAAAAGTATAAGTTTGTGCAGATTTTTCATCCATTACACGAACTGTGTTAGCATCTACGAAGTATGCTTCACCAGAAACCACTTCAATGTTATTTCCTTTTAACAGACCTGAAACACCACTTGTTAATTTTTTAACAACGCTTTCTTTGAAAGCTTGTGCTTTAGAAAAGTCTATTTTAACATCACTCGCTGTAATACCCATATCATCTGAATGTTTAGCTTGTTCGAAACGGTGACCAACTGAAATAAGTGCTTTAGAAGGAATACATCCAACGTTTAAGCAAACTCCACCGATATGTTCTTTTTCTACAACTAATACCTTTTGACCAGTTTGTGCAGCACGAATTGCAGCTACATAACCTCCAGGGCCTGAACCTATTACTAAAGTGTCTGTTTCAATCGGGAAATCTCCTACTACCATTTTTTACGCCTCCATTAATAATAATTCTGGACTGCTTAATAAACGTTTTATATGGTTCAACGCATGTTGGGCAGTCGCACCATCGATCATGCGATGATCAAAGCTCAATGATAATGCTAACACAGGAGCAGCTACAATTTCACTATTTTTTATTACAGGTTTTTCTGAAATTCGACCAATTCCGAGAATTGCTACTTCTGGATGGTTGATGACAGGTGTAAACCATTGCCCTCCAGCAGAGCCAATGTTTGAAATCGAACATGAAGCGCCCTTCATTTCAGCTGGAGACAACTTACCATCACGAGCTTTTGTTGCTAAAGAGTTAATTTCATCCGAAATTGCAAATACAGACTTACGATCTGCATTTTTAATAACAGGAACTAATAAACCTTTGTCCGTATCTGCTGCGATTCCTATATTGTAGTAATGCTTTTGAATTACTTCGTTTGACTCGTCATCATAAGAAGTGTTCAATGCAGGGAATTCACGTAACGTACTTACAAGTGCTTTAACAACGTAAGGTAAATAAGTTAACTTGATATTTTTTTCTGCAGCAATTTCTTTAAACTTCTTGCGATGTGCAACTAGCTCAGTCACGTCAACCTCATCCATTAGAGTAACATGTGGAGCAGTATGCTTAGAATTGACCATTGCTTTCGCTATAGCTTTACGCATTGGAGATAGCTTTTCGCGAGTTTCAGGGAACTCTCCTTCTAAATTAACTGGAGCAGAAGCTTTCGTTTCTTGTACTTTTTCTTTTTCTTCAGCTACAGCAGTAGATGTATCTTCTACTTTTTGGTCTCCAGATAAGAATGTTTCGATGTCTTCTTTTAATATACGACCATTTTTTCCTGTGCCATTAACGTCTGCAATATTTACCTCGTTTTCACGAGCAAATTTTCGAACTGAAGGCATTGCAATTACACGAGTATCACCTTTTGGCTCAGGCTTCACTTCTTGAGAAGTTTCTTTCACTTCTGTTTTTGTAGCTGGTTGCTGATTTTTAGAAGCATTAACTGGTTCTTTTTCAACCTCCTGCCCGTTCTCTAGAGTAGATTGAACTTGCGCCTCTGTTTTTTCTTCGCCGTGATCTCCCTTAAATTGAAGATCCTCATAACCAGGTGCGTCTAATTTGACAAGTACGTCACCAACTACCGCAACAGTTCCTTCACTAACCAATACCTCTGTTACTTTTCCTTTAACAGGCGAAGGAATTTCAACTACAGCTTTATCATTTTGTACCTCACAAAGAATATCATCTTCGTCTATTTCGTCACCGGCTTTAACAAACCATTTAACGATTTCTCCTTCATGTATACCTTCTCCAATATCCGGTAGGCGGAATTCAAATGCCAAAGTGCTCACCCTTTCTATTGTTTGTTTTTATTAGAAGTTTAATACTTTCTTCGCTGTTTCTACTATATCCTTTGAGTTTGGCAGCCAAACTGTTTCTGCTTGAGAGAATGGGAATACAGTATCTGGTGCAGCTACACGTAATACAGGAGCCTCTAAGCTTAATATAGCTCTTTCAGTAATTTCTGCTACTACATTTGCTGCTATACCTGCTTGTTTTTGAGCTTCTTGTACAACGATAGCACGATTCGTTTTTTCAACAGAAGCAATAATTGTTTCAATATCTAATGGTTGCACAGTGCGAAGATCAACTACTTCAACGGAATGACCTTCTTTTTCTAGTTCCTCAGCAGCTTTTAAGCTCTCCTGAACCATTGCACCGTATGCAATAATTGTTAAGTCAGTGCCCTCACGCTTTACATCTGCTTTTCCAAGTGGAATTGTATATTCTTCCTCTGGCACCTCACCACGGAAAGAACGATATAATTTCATATGTTCTAAGAAGATTACAGGGTCATTATCACGAATGGCAGATATCAATAAACCTTTTGCATCGTACGGTGTAGATGGAATAACTACTTTTACTCCTGGAGTAGAAGTCATTAGAAGCTCCAAGCTATCCGCATGCATCTCAGGTGTATGAACGCCTCCACCAAACGGAGAACGAATTGTAACAGGCGCATTAAATGCTCCACCTGTACGGAAACGCATGCGAGCTAATTGCCCACTGATAGAATCCATTACTTCGTATACGAAACCAAAGAATTGAATCTCTGGAACTGGACGGAATCCTTGTAGAGAAAGACCCACTGCCAACCCGCCAATACCTGATTCTGCAAGGGGTGTATCAAATACTCGATCTTCCCCAAACTCTTTTTGTAGACCTTCAGTTGCACGGAATACACCGCCGTTATTACCAACGTCTTCACCGAAGACTAACACATTTTCATCATTTTTAAGCTCATTACGGAGAGCATCCGTAATTGCTTGAATCATCGTCATTTGTGCCATCGGTTACTTCGACTCCTTCTCTGTATAGTAAGCTAATTGCTCATCTAAGTTATATGGATTTTCTTCATACATAATATTAATCAAATCTGTCACTTTTTGTTTTGGAGCAGCATCTGCTTTTTTGATAGCGTCTTTAATTTCTTCTTTCGCTCTCTCAATTACTTCTGCTTCCTTTTCTTCACTCCAAATACCTTTACCTTCTAAATATTTACGGAAACGTACTAGAGGATCTTTCTTTTCCCACTCTGAATCTGTTTCAGAAGTACGGTAACGTGTTGGGTCATCTCCAGCCATTGTATGCGGACCATAACGGTAACAAACTGTCTCAATTAGGCTTGGCCCTTCTCCTTTAACAGCACGGTCTCTTGCATCCTTTGTAGCCACGTATACAGCAAGCGGATCCATTCCGTCTACAACGATACTTGGTAATCCCGCTGCAATACCTTTTTGTGCAATTGTTTTTGCTGCTGTTTGTAGCTCACGAGGAGTTGAAATAGCGTATTGGTTGTTTTGGACGATAAACACAGCTGGCACACGGAAAGCACCTGCGAAGTTAATACCTTCGTAGAAGTCACCTTGTGAAGAACCACCATCTCCTGTATATGTAATAGCAATAGATTTTTTACCGCGTTTTTGCATTCCTAAAGCTACTCCAGCTGCTTGAATAAATTGTGCACCAATAATAATTTGTGGTGGGAACACGTTTACGCCTTCTGGAATTTGGTTACCCATAAAATGACCACGTGAAAATAGGAACGCTTGCCATAAAGGTAAACCATGCCATACTATTTGTGGAACATCACGATAGCCAGGTAAGATGAAGTCTTCTTTTTCACAAGCAAAATGAGATGCAAGCTGAGAAGCCTCTTGCCCTGCTGTAGGCGCGTAGAAGCCAAGACGTCCTTGACGATTTAAGGAAATAGAACGTTGGTCCAGAATTCTTGTATAAACCATGCGACTCATTAGTTCTACTAAATCTTCATCAGATAAATTAGGGTTCGCTTGTTCGTTAACAATTTCCCCTTCTTCGTTCAATATCTGGAACATTTCAAATTTTTCTTCGATCTCATGAAGCGTTTTCATTGGGTCAAACTGTTTTTCCTTGTTTGAAGCCATAAAGCACCTCTCCTTTTCCTCTGTATTAAAATTTATTTACTTCTTGATTGGTACAAGCGCAATTCCATTTAAGTATACTCAAGAATAAATGGTCGGTCAATCATCTAGAATTCTACTAATTTTATATTAGAATATTATAAACATTCATTTCTGTACTACTAATTAATTATGTCTGTACTATATCAGTTTGAATTATATGCTTAAAATTTATTTTATTAATAGTATTGATCCAAAAGTCAAAATTATATTAAATACAATACAAATAGTTTCTGTTCTCGGGGGAGCTTTTAGTCAATCATACAGTTCACGCTTCTTTTTGAGTAATTCAATTAATAAAATTAACTTAAGTAGTAAAGAACACCCTCTAAACACCTTGTATGAAATTAAAATATTTTAAATCTTACTTATAACTGAAACAACATAAGCATATGGTTTAACAACCTCTTCAATATACATACCACCTCTGTTATTTTTTACACTTCCTATCTTTTTATGCAATCTAATCAAAAGAAATCTCAAGTGCCTTTGTCTGCTTCATCACTTGTCGTGTGATTTTTCCGACAATAATCGCTGTAAGGTATTCTTAATCCTTCATACTATAAATAGTCGTTAGATGTGTAACATCTCTGCCATAGCTTCGAAATAATAAAAATACCATGAACATCTGTTTCATGGCGCTAAATTTATATTATTTTTTCACAAAAAAAGCAGCCCTTTAATAGGGCTGCAATTAGTAGAGATTATTCTTGATTTTGAAGTGTTGAAAAGGCTTGATCCTTCACTTCGTTTAAATGCGTTGTTAAATCATTAAATTCCTTGACAGAGTGTTGCACCACTTCATTTTGCTTATTGACCTCTGCAACCTTCTCCTGAATCGAAGTAACATTAGCTTCCTCATCAACCAGCATGTTATAAAGCGATTCTTGCAAACTAGCAAGAGAATTGTATTGTTCAACCAACTTATCATGGGCAGCGTAGCGATTATTTAAGGCCTCTTCCACTAAACGTATACTTTCCTTTTCAGATTCTTCTTTTGCATCAGAGATGACTGCTTCTAAATCTGCAAGTTTTTCATTTGCCTTAGCAATCGATTCTTTTTCTTTTTTCACCAATGCTAAACGTTCCTCTAAAAGAGTAGCAGTTGCCTCTACTTGAGCACTCAGCTCATCCTGTTGGTCTTGAGTTAACTCCATCATACTTTGAAAATTGGTTAGTTCTTTTAACTCAGTTTCCGCTAATAAGGGTTGCACTTCTCTATACCCTTTCTCAGTTTCATAGATTTCGGTTAATACATTGGACAGTTTTTCCTCCGTGCTCTCTCCAAAAGAACAAGCCGTAAGGAGTAGAAGCATACTTAAAGGAATTATGAATTTAATTTTTTTCATACAGCAACCTCCTATACCATTTTCAACTATAATTGTTCTAGTTATTAAATTCAACTGACGATATACCTTTTTGTTTAGTAAAACGACATAATTCGATATAATAGGAATATGAAATTTGAAAGGACGATTATGATGATTTTAATGCAAGATATAATTAGAGACGGCCATCCTACTCTACGTAAGAAAACAGATGAGTTAACATTTCCACTTTCAGAAGAGGAACAAACACTTGCTCATGACTTATTGCAATATGTTATAAATAGTCAAGATGATGAAATGGTGAAGAAATACAACCTTCGACCGGGGATTGGAATTGCTGCTCCGCAAGTAAATGTATCTAAAAGAATGTTCGCCTTACATTTAACCGACGAAGATGAAAATGAAGTCAGCTTTGTGGCAGTTAATCCTAAAATTATTAGCCATTCTGTAGAGAAAACATACATAGCGGCTGGAGAAGGATGTCTCTCAGTGGACGAAGTTATTGAAGGTTATGTTCCACGATATGCACGTATTACCGCAACAGGTTTTCATCCAGACGGGACTCCCTTCAAAAAACGTTTAAAAGGCTTAGCAGCTATCGCATTTCAACATGAATTAGATCATTTAAACGGAATTATGTTTTATGACCATATCAATCCACAAAATCCATATGAGGAAATTCCTGACGCATTCCCATATGAACGTAAATAGTACCTTCTTATTGTTATACCGAAGAAAGGTTTGCCTTTGAAAAGGCGAACCTTTTTTGTATTGGAGAAAATAACAAGGTTAGAAAAAGACTATAGATAAAAACCACCAGATGGATGCTGTCCGTCTATAGTCTTACTGCAAATTATTTTAAATCAGATAGTCTTGGCATCGCAGATAGTGCACCAAACTTAGTTGCACAAATAGAACCGAGTTTATTTCCAAAAGCGATATACTCGATCCATTCTTCTTTTGTTTCTGGCTTACCCTCTGATTGGATTTTCGATAAAATCCCAGCCATAAAGGCATCGCCAGCCCCAGTTGTATCTATAGCCACTACTTTTTCAACAGGGATATGAACCAATTCTCCGTCAATAAGGGCGTACGTTCCCTCTGCACCAACTGTTACAAGAACAATTGGAATATTGTAAGGAGCTAGCTTATTAAGCCCTTCCAACCGGGAGCTTGTTTCTGTCAAAAAGAATAGCTCTTCTTCCGTCAATTTAAAAATGTCTATATCATGAAGAAAAGAGCAAATCGTTTCTCTACAATTCTGTTCTGTTTCCCAGCGCAAAGGTCGTATGTTTGCGTCACAAGATAAAAGAGCACTAGATTTTTTTATTTTATCAACAATGTTCCGTGTAGTTTTACGTGCTGTTGGATGAAATAACGTCCCAGAGCAAAAATGGAATACTGCCGCTTGTTCAAAAGCTTTTTCGTTAATCATGGAGAAATTTACTTGCAAATCAGGAGTATCATCAACGTACGTGTGAAAATGTCGATCATTATTTTCAGTCAAATGAACATAGACACCACTTACACATTTCTCTGAATTCACTTGGGCATACGAAAGATTTACTCCTTCTGCCTCCAATTCTCTTCTGACAAACTTCGAGGTTTCATCCTCTCCAATTATCGTAATAAAAGATGAGGAAGCCCCTAGTCTACCAATACCTGCAGCAACATTTACTGTAGCCCCACCTAAAAATTTAGTGAATTTTCTATTTGTCTGATCCTCTGCAATATAATCAACGAAGGCGTCTCCATAAATTAATACATTTTTGTTTTTTTGCTCGTTCATATGTAACTCCTTTAAATTAACTCTAATTTCTTCATTGCATTTACTAACCCATTTTCAGCAACATGATCTGTCACTATTGTAGCGTGTTTCTTAAGTTCTTCCACTGCATTACCCATCGCAACTCCTGTACCTACAAATTTCAACATTTCTACATCATTTAAACCATCACCAAAAGCAATTGCATCTTTTCTGTCTTTACCTAAATAATCTAAAAGAATTTCTATCCCTATTGCTTTAGACATCCCTTTTGGAAGCACATCACATGAAACTCTGTGCCACCGTATAAACGACAAGTTGGGAAATGCCTCTTCATATTCCTTTTGGATTTCTTCATTGCAAAAGACAAGAGATTGATGAATATCATTATTCAAATAAAAATCTTCTGCTTTCCGAGGAAAGCCAACTTTTAATGTTGAAATACTTTCAATTACATCTTGATGATCTGGAACATTGGAAACCATTTCATTGGTGTCCATGTATACTAAAGGCTGATCTTTCAAAGCAGCAAATTCAGAAAGCTTTTTAAGTTCTTCCTTGTCAATAATACCTTTATGTATAGTCTTACCTTCAAATTGGACAATTTGACCATTGTAGCTAATATAGGAATCTATTTGTAACTGGTCTACGATTGCTTTGGCAAGAAATGGAGCTCTTCCAGTAGCAATCACAGTGATATGTCCATTTGCTCTTGCTTGTTTAAATGCTTCTTCTACACCTGTAGGTATATTTTTCTCCATATCTAAAATAGTGCCATCAATGTCAAAAATCAATACTTTTTGTACCATCAAAATTTTCCTCTTTTCCGATTCGAATTATTTGACTTTTCCGTTAAAAACCTTTACAAATTTAATTTTTTCGTATATAATACGTCTTAAGGAGTGGATTGCCATGTTGAAACGCCTGAAAAGGAAATTGTTGAGACGACTCGGCGGAATGCTCAGAAATAAAACTATTGCTTAAGTCAAATGTCTTGCCCTTCAAAATTTGGAGGGCTTTTCTTTATTTTAAAGAAGTGGCGTGATAATATAAAGAGAATTGATTTATTATGAACGTGAAAAAGGAGAGTATAAAAATGATTTATAAAGTTTATTATCAAGAAAATGCACTAGAAGTACCAGTTCGCGAAAACACAAAGAGCTTATATGTTGAGGGAGAATCCGAACGCGAAGTTCGCTCCCTTCTAAAGGACCGCAAGTATAATATTGAGCTTATCCAGCTGCTTGAAGGAAACCACTTGGAATACGAACAAGCAAGCCCAAATTTCAAAGTAGAAGAGTTATAATTTATGAAATTTGTAAAAAATGATCAAACTGCTGTTTTCGCCCTCGGCGGACTAGGTGAAATCGGCAAAAATACGTATGGAGTTCAGTTTCAAGATGAAATCATTCTGATTGATGCTGGTATTAAATTCCCTGAGGATGACCTTCTTGGGATTGATTATGTTATTCCGGACTACACTTATTTAGTTAAAAATGTAGACAAGATTAAAGGATTATTCATTACGCATGGTCACGAAGACCATATCGGTGGAATCCCTTACTTACTAAAGCAACTTAATGTTCCAGTATACGGGAGCAAACTAGCACTAGGATTACTCCGCAATAAATTAGAAGAGCATGGTTTACTTCGTCAAACAAAAATGAATGTGATTGAAGAAGACGATATAATTAAATTTAGAAAAACCGCAGTTAGCTTTTTTAGGACTACGCATAGTATACCTGATGCTTTCGGGATTGTGGTGAAAACCCCTCCTGGTAATATTGTGCATACAGGAGATTTCAAGTTTGATTTTACCCCTGTTGGCGAACCAGCCAATTTGACTAAAATGGCTGAAATCGGACGCGACGGTGTTCTTTGTCTACTTTCTGATAGCACTAATGCAGAGGTTCCTAATTTCACAATGTCCGAACGTAAAGTTGGAGAAAGTATGGATTCCATTTTCCGTAAAGTGAATGGCCGTATTATTTTTGCAACCTTCGCTTCTAACATCCATAGACTTCAACAGGTTATCGATGCCGCAGTGCATCATAATCGTAAAATTGCTGTTTTTGGAAGAAGTATGGATAATAACATTACCATCGGGAGAGAGCTGGGATATATTACAGCCCCTAAGGAAATGTTTATAGATACAAGTGCTTTAAATAGACTACCGGCAAACGAAGTATTAATACTATGTACCGGTAGCCAAGGTGAACCAATGGCTGCCCTATCTAGAATTGCTAACGGTACTCACCGACAAATTCAAATTCAGCCTGGAGATACCGTTGTATTTTCTTCTTCACCTATTCCAGGTAATAGAGCAAGCGTAAACAGAACGATTAACCTATTGTTCCGTGCTGGCGCAGAAGTAATTCATGGTTCCTTAAATAACGTCCATACATCTGGGCATGGTTCTCAAGAAGAACAAAAGCTTATGCTGCGTTTGATGAAGCCTAAATTTTTTATGCCTATTCATGGGGAGTTCCGTATGTTAAAACTTCATACCGAGCTTGCTGCAGATTGTGATGTACCAATTGAAAATACATTTATTATGGAAAATGGCGACGTTCTTGCTTTGAGCTCAACTGAAGCTCACGTGGCAGGACGTATCCCTTCTGGTGATGTATATATTGATGGTAGCGGTATTGGAGACATCGGGAATATTGTGCTAAGAGATCGCCGTATTCTTTCAGAAGAAGGCCTAGTAATTGTAGTTGTTAGTGCTGATATGGAAAGAAAGAAAATTGTGTCAGGTCCAGATATTATTTCTAGAGGATTCGTTTACATGAGAGAATCAGGCACGATGATCAATGAAGCTCAGCAAATGTTAAACAAGCATTTAAGATACACTATACAGGACAAGTCTATTGAATGGTCTGAGCTAAAAAATGAAATTACAGATGTGTTAAGCCCTTATTTATATGAAAAAACAAAACGTCGCCCAATGATTTTACCAATCATTATGGAAGTATAAATTATATAAAAGCATCCAATATTTTATTTGATGCTTCGGACTGTAGGCAAATTCAAAGAAATTTGAAATTGTCTACAGTCTTTTTTTTACAATATATAGTAAGAAATCGTCGATTCAGATATTCATAAGCCACGCTTTCCAAAAGCACGACCTCAGACTCGGCGCTTCGGCTACTTGGTTTCTTCAAGTCATTTACTACAATCGACAAGTGTTAGCTAATAATAAAGTATTAAATCTCAAAATACTTGGAAATATTAATATTATGTGAGAGCTCTTTCACCAAATTTAAAGTAAGCATCACCTATTCAAAAATTTTGCCAAACAAAAAGAGAACATATAAACGAATTAACGTTTTATACTCTCTTTTTAAGACTTATCGATACTTGGATACTGTATTTATAAACGGCAATTATTGATTCTCATCTTTTTGCTGCTCAGAAGGCTCTTCACTTGGGTCCGGCTCATTTTCATCGGTACCGTTGCATCCGAATAGTATACCTGTTGATAAAATAACAGACATAATAGTAAGAACATACCTTTTATTCTTCATCCTAATCCCTCCATTCTTATGCTTAATGTGTCTATCTTTTAGAAAAATATACAAAAATAAAAGAGCGCTCCAATTGGAACGCTCTTATCATATTAAGACTCACCTATACTTTAAATATTATTTTTGCTTGTTTATTTCATATTGAACGAATGTTTTATAATCTAAAATTTATTTATTTTAATAAATATAAAAGCCAAGGGATTAGTCCCTTGGCTTAGTTAAGATAAAACTTTCTTTTCAAAGCGATTAATATCAACATCTGCACCAATTATAATAAGTACATCATTTAGTTGCATTTTATCGTGGGCTTGAGGTGAGACGATGATATCCTTTCCTCGTTTAACCGCAACAATGTTAATGCCATATCTCGCACGGATATCCAAATCTATAATTGAGAACCCAGCAATTTTCTCGTTTACTTTGATTTCCATAATCGAATGCTCATCGGATAGCTCCAAATAATCTAATACATTATTAGAAATGATGTTATTGGCAATTCGTATCCCCATGTCTCGTTCTGGATGAACTACTTGATCTGCACCTATTTTTCGTAACACTTTTTCATGATAATCATTTTGAGCCTTCACTGTAATTTTTTTCACACCTATTTCTTTTAGCATAAGTGTAGTCAAAATACTTGATTGAATGTCATCCCCTATTGCAACAATCACGTGTTCAAAATTTCTTATCCCAAGAGATTTTAAAACTGCCTCGTCTGTTGTATCCGCAATAACCGCATGAGTTGCTATTGTAGCGAACTCATCTACTCGTTCTTGAATTTTATCGATTGCCATTACATCCGCGCCTTGCTCCATTAACTCTTTTACGATACTTCCTCCGAAACGACCTAAACCAATAACAACAAATTCCTTATGCATAACTGCGCCTCCTAGAACTAATTGCCATTAGTTTAACACATCAGCTGTTCCTCGGCTATGAGATTTCACTATAGCCATTTTCATAACTAACGTTCATTTATCAACAATACAAGTCGCTTTTCTAGCATGTGCCAACCGTACTCCCCTGTTTGCCTATGTCTTAGCTGTCCTTTTTTATCAAACAAGTAAAAGTTAGGAACCATTTGATTCTGATATTTTTTAGAAATGGTTAAATCATGATCTAAGAATATCGAATGATTTATACCGATAGCAGCAGCTGTAGATTGAACAATACTTGTATTAGCATCCTCTTGGAATCTTGGCATATGAACAGCGATTACATTAAAACGATCTCCATATTTGCTTTTCCATAAGTTAATCACTGATGGAGCCCTTTTGCAGGCTTGACAGCTAACAGACCAAAAATAGACAAGAACAGGCTTTTCTCCCATTAGTTGTTCCTTTGACCATGCTCCGTTTAACCATATTGCCGAATTCGGAAACTCCGGTAACTCCTCTCTTAACCGCATTAAATTCTCTCCTTTTTCTGTCATCCTTTGTTATAGTATGCAGGACAAAAACTACCGATTATTTCATTCAATAAAAAATGGAATAATTTTTTTTTGTAAAATCATTAAAAAGTTGTTAAAGTAAACTTAAAGTTATGTTAAAATAAACTTTGTTTTATGGAAAAGCTCTTTATTTCAAATAAAAGAAGGAGCGTAATTACATGCAAATAGGTAAAAAAATTAAGCAATTACGGTTGAAAAAAGGACTTACTCAAGAGGAGCTTGGAGAAAGGACAGATTTAAGTAAGGGTTTTATTTCTCAGCTTGAACGTGACCTCAATTCTCCTTCTATTGAAACTCTTTTTTCCATCTTAAATGTTTTAGGTTGTAAGCCTAAGGATTTCTTTGATGATGAACATAGTAGAACAAAGGTTGTTTTTGAAAAAGAAGAACAAACCGTTAATGTAGATGAAGAAAAAAAGTACACACTGCACTGGCTTATCTCAGAATCCAACGAAAATGACATGGAGCCAGTACTTATTATTCTTGATAAAGGCGGGCAATTTAAAGAGTTCGAACCGTCCCTATCTCAAACATTCATATATGTTTTACACGGTCGCGTCCAGTTAACATTAGGCAAGCAGCACTACTTCGCATCAATAGGAGAATCCCTCTATTTTGAAGCATCTGATCACCATCTTTTACAAAATGCATCGGATGATATCGCGAAGGTTATTTATGTCGTCACCAATTCTTACTTATGAAAATGGAGGGTTATTATGTCAGAGACACCTATTATTCGCTTTGAAAACGTCACTAAATTTTATGATGAGGACACTACCGTACTTAGTAACATTAATTTTGAATTAGAACGCGGAAAATTTTATACGTTATTAGGACCATCAGGTTGTGGGAAAACAACTATTCTCCGCTTAATCGCAGGATTTATGCAGCCTTCAAGTGGGAGCATTTATTTTAATGGAAAACTAATCAACAATGTACCAGCCAACGAACGCCAAGTTAATACCGTATTTCAGGACTATGCTTTGTTTCCTCACTTAAATGTTTTTGAAAACGTAGCATTTGGTCTACGAATAAAAAAATTAGCAAAAAAAGATATAGAAGACAAAGTATTAGAAGCATTGAGATTTGTTAATTTAAGCGGTTATGAGTATAGAGAAATAGCAGAAATGTCTGGGGGACAAAGACAACGTGTTGCTATCGCCCGTGCAATAGTCAATGACCCTGAAATTATATTACTAGACGAGCCACTTTCAGCGCTTGACCTAAAGCTACGTTCAGAAATGCAGTACGAGCTTCGTGAGTTACAGCAACGTCTCGGAAAAACTTTTATCTTTGTTACGCATGACCAAGAAGAAGCACTTGCTATGTCCGATGAAATATTTGTATTGAATGCCGGAAATATTGAACAAAGTGGAACTCCTATGGATATTTATGATGAACCTATCAATCGCTTTGTTGCGGACTTTATCGGTGAATCTAATATTGTAGAAGGAACAATGGTCGCAGATTTCCGTGTGCATATTGGTGGTAAGGAATTTGAATGTGTGGACCAAGGGTTAAATCCAAATGAGAAGGTTGATATCGTTATTCGCCCAGAGGATTTAGAAATTACTGGAGTAGATAATGGGAAGATGAAAGTGAAAGTAGATACCCAACTATTTAGAGGCGTTCACTATGAGCTATCCACTTACGATGAAGAAGGAAATGAGTGGTTAGTTCATTCAACTAAAAAAGCAGCTGTAGGTGAAATGATTGGATTAGATTTCGATCCGGAGTCTATTCATGTTATGCGTCTAAATGAAACAGAAGAAGAATTTGACAAACGACTTGAGTCTTATGGGGAAGACGCTTATGGAAACTAAAAAAGCTAAAACGCTTTATCTGATACCCTACTATGCTTGGATACTATTCTTTGTCATAGCTCCAATAGCATTAATCGCTTATTATTCCTTCTTCGACTTAAGCGGAAGCTTTACATTAGATAACTATAAGAACTTTTTTACTTCTGTATATTTAAAGTTAACACTTAGCTCTTTTTGGTACGCATTTTTAATTACCTTATTTTCTTTGCTCATTGCGTATCCAACAGCTTATCTTTTGACTAAAACAAAGCACAAACAATTATGGTTACTTTTAATCATTATTCCATCATGGATTAACCTTCTATTAAAAACATATGCGTTTATCGGGATCTTTGGTTTATATGGTCCAATCAATGCATTTTTAAATGTTTTTGGGATAGGTGAACAGCAAATACTATTTACTGATTTTAGTTTTATTTTTGTATCGGTGTACATTTTCATACCATTTATGATTCTCCCTATCTTTAACTCGCTCGATAAGTTAAATCCATCTCTGATAGATGCAAGTAGAGACTTAGGGGCTTCAAGCTGGACAACTTTTTCTAAGGTCATCTTTCCTTTAACTATTAATGGTGTAAAGGCCGGGATTCAAGCTGTATTCATCCCCTCCCTTTCATTATTTATGATTACTCGATTAATTGCAGGGAACAAAGTAATTACACTAGGTACTGCTATTGAACAACAGTTCCTTGTAACACAAAACTGGGGAATGGGTTCAACCATCGCCGTGTTTTTAATTATCTTTATGGTAATTGTCATGATCATTACCGGACAAAGAGAAAAGGGGGCCACTTCTAATGGAAAAAACAAGTAAGTCGGCAAAAACATTTTTAGCCCTGATCTTCGTTATTCTTTATGTACCTATTTTTTATTTGATATTCTATTCATTTAATAGCGGTGGTACGATGAATGACTTTGAGTCCTTTACTTGGGAGCACTATGCAGCAGTGTTTTCTGACACTCGTCTAATTATGATTCTTATCAACACTGTTATTGTGGCGTTACTATCTGCTTTAATTTCGACCGTAATAGGTGTTCTTGGCTCCTTAGGTATAGTTTATATTAGAAACAAATCCTTAAGGAACTCAATATTATCATTGAATAACGTATTGATTGTTAGCCCAGACGTTGTTATTGGTGCTTCCTTCTTGATCCTATTTACTATGGTTGGGGTTAAGTTAGGCTTTGCCTCAGTATTAATTTCTCATATTGCTTTTAGTA
Organism: Psychrobacillus faecigallinarum; assembly: GCF_014836595.1. Classification (GTDB taxonomy): domain Bacteria; phylum Bacillota; class Bacilli; order Bacillales_A; family Planococcaceae; genus Psychrobacillus; species Psychrobacillus faecigallinarum. The sequence continues at coordinate 380,103 of NZ_JACSQO010000001.1, forward strand.
TTCCAATCGTAGTCTTAATGGTATTGCCAAAACTTCAAGAAATGAACAGCTCGTTAATAGATGCAGCAGCCGATCTAGGCGCTACTAGAAGAGACATCTTAAGAAGAGTTATTATCCCTTTCATCAAACCGGGAATCTTTGCAGGATTCTTCCTAGCATTGACTTACTCATTAGATGACTTTGCAGTGACTTTCTTTGTCACTGGGAATGGTTTTAGTACATTATCAGTGGAGATTTATTCTATGGCTCGTGCCGGAATCACTCTAACGATTAATGCACTATCAGGAATTATTTTCATCGTCACTTTATTGTTAGTAGTGGGCTATTACTTTATTAGCCAACGTGGCGGGAAAAACCCTACAGGAATGGGGGTAAGAAAATGAAAGATATTGTGAAAGCGTCAGTAGCAATTATTATTGTTTGTATAGGATTGTTTATAGCGAATGACTACTTAGGGAAAAGCTCCGGCAATGCTGGTAGTGATACAGTTACTATTTACAACTGGGGTGAATATATAGATCCTGAGTTAATCGATCAATTCGAAGAAGAGTCTGGTTATCGTGTTGTCTATGAAACGTTCGATTCTAATGAAGCGATGATGACGAAAATTGAACAAGGTGGAACTTCCTATGACATAGCTGTACCTTCTGAGTATGCTATCGAAAAAATGAAGGAAAATGACTTACTTCTTCCAATTGATCAATCGAAAATCCCAAACATGGCAAATATAGATCCTTACTTTTTAGATTTATCCTTCGATCCTAAAAATGAATTTTCAGTTCCCTACTTTTGGGGAACAGTAGGAATCGTTTATAATCCTTCCCTTTTAGATGGCCAGTCATTTGAAAGTTGGGATGATTTGTGGGATTCTTCACTACAAGGCAAGGTCCTTTTAGTAGATGGAGCGCGTGAGGTAATCGGAATGGGGTTAAATAGCCTTGGCCATTCCTTAAACTCAACTGATGAAACTGAGCTTCAAGAGGCTTTAGAGAAACTTCAAAAGCTATCGCCTAATGTAAAGGCTATTATTGGTGATGAAGTAACACAGCTTATGGTAAACGAGGAAGCAGCCGTTGCGCTTACTTGGTCGGGACAAGCTGCTGATATGATGTGGGAAAATGAAGAACTAGATTACTCTGTTCCTGAAGAAGGTTCTAATCTATGGTTTGACAACATGGTAATCCCTAAAACCTCGGCAAACATCGAAGGTGCTCATGCATTTATCAACTTCATGTTAGATCCAGAGGTCGCTGCACAAAATGCAGATTATGTGGGGTACTCTACACCTAATACTGCAGCAATGGAGCTAATGGACGAAGAAGTCATAACAGACGAACGCTTCTATCCTTCCGAAGAAGCTCGAGACAATTTAGAAGTATACAATAACCTAGGACTTGAAATGTTAGGTGTTTATAACGAGTTGTTCTTGAAATTTAAAATGGGTTCAAAGTAAATTAGCAAATTAACATTTACCCTTTAATTAACTTAAATATTATTAAAAAATTATAGAGAGGATGGTCGCGACTCACGTCACGGCCATCCTCCTTTTGCCTTGCCAATGAAACCAGCAAAAAGTCTTTTTAGCTAAATCTACACCATCATTAGTACACCATATATGATTGTAGCGACAGTCGACGACTCCTGCGGGATTAGGGAGACAGATAAGACATCACAACCAACGCGCAAGCGACGGTGATGGCTTATTTATCGCTCTCCCCGCGGAAAGCGTTCGCCTAAAGCAGAAATCAGCCATCTATTGCCCAATATTTCCCTGTAAATTTATTAATGGGATAGATTATATAACCATACATTTGTCATGATAGTTTCTCCATGCTACTTCATCATTAATAAACCATATATGATTGTAGCGATGGCGACGACTCCTGCGGAATTAGGGAGACAGATAAGCCCTCACAATCGACGCGCAAGCGACGGTGATGGCTTATCGCTCCCCCCCGCGGAAAGCGTTCGCCTAAAGCGGAAATTAGCCATCTATTGCCCAAAGATTTCCCTGTAAATTTATTAATGGGAGTGATTATATAACCATACAATATGTTCTTGAGGTAGTTTTCTCTACGCTACTTCATCGTTACTACACTATTATGATTGTAGCGACAGGCGACGACTCCTGCGGGATTAGGGAGACAGATAAGATATCACAACCGACGCAGTAGCGACGGTGATGGCTTATCGCTCCCCCCGCGGAAAGCGTTCGCTTAAAGCGGAAATCAAGCGTCTATTGTCAAGTTTTTCAAGAAGGTCGTAAGTGAAATTTTTTCGGGACACGAAGGTATGTATTATAGAGAAAATATGATATTATCGATAGATGATAATAGTATGAAAGAAAGCAGGAGCCATTATGACAGAAAAAAGAAATAAATTTGCATTATATATACTAATGTTCAATATGTTTATCGTAATGTCAGGGATAGGAATTGTTATCCCAGTAATGCCTTCATATTTGGAGACTTTTGGCGTCGCTGGGCAAGCATTAGGATTTATCATTGCTTCCTATGCTTTAGGACAATTTATATTTTCACCATTAGCTGGTGAACTATCCGATAAATACGGGAGAAAAAAATTAATCATTATTGGTTTGATCGTCTTCTCCTTATCACAATTATGGTTTGGTTTAGCCACAGACGAATGGATGCTCTATATTGCAAGGTTTATGGGGGGAGTTGGCGGAGCATTTTTAGTACCAGCTACTATGGCATTTGTCGCTGACTTAACAAGCCTTGAAGATCGCGGAAAAGGCATGGGCTACATTGGGGCTTCCATGTCATTAGGCTTTATGATAGGACCGGCTATCGGAGGGTTTTTGGCAGGTGTAAGTTTATCCTTTCCATTTTACATGGCTGCAGTTGTATCTTTTCTTTCCGCAATAGTCTCCTTAGTTATCTTGCCTGACATTAAAAATGTAATTAGTGAACTAACACCTACTATTAAAAAACGTGAAAATATCCTTTCACAAATGAAAAGCTCTATATACACGCCTTACTTTATGATGTTATTTATCATTTTTGTTTTCTCATTTGGAATTGCTAACTTCCAATCAACCTTTTCATTGTATGTAGATCACAAATATGATTATAGTCCTCAACGAATCGCTGCTATTTTAACTGTGGGTGGATTTGTAGGGGTAGTTATCCAAACTGTTGTGATAGACCGACTCTTTAAACGCTTTGGCGAATTAAATGTTATTCTTGTTAACTTAGTGGTTGCGGCTGTATCATTAGTACTTTTCTTTTTAGTAGACTCTTTCTGGCTTATTTTATTTTTAGCAACTGCCTTCTCAATTGCTACAACATTGATTCGTCCAGCTGTAAATACAATTGTCTCTAAACTTGCTGGCAATGAACAAGGGTTTGCTGCTGGTATGAACAATGCGTATATGAGTTTAGGTAATATGATTGGTCCGGCTCTAGCAGGTATTTTATTTGATGTGAATATCAACATACCATTTGTAGTCGGTGCAGTAATCTTAATCTGTACTTGGGTTATCACTCTTGTCTGGGTTAAAAAGAAAAATCCAGTCATTTTATAACATAAGCTATTTTAAAGCTCACAATAAAAGCGCAATGGAGGTACATCTCTTCCATTGCGCTTTTATCTATCTTTTTTTCTTTTCTCTCACAAGCTTTTCCATATTACTGGTCGTTTTTGTAGCGGGAGAAGTTGCTTCTTTTTTATTTTTTCTAAAAGGTGCTATAAGCTGTTTAAATCCAAATCTCCTAATTGTTATGTCTATAAAAAATAGGATGATTGCCGCCAAGATTAAAAACTGTCTTATAGGTTGCTTTTCCGAGCTAGTCATACCGATATCTCGAAATACCTCTGCTGGTTCACTTAAAAGTTCTCCATCAGTTCTACTAGTGATTAACTGAAGGTTTTGTACATTTGGCTGTTGAACCTTATATTCTTCACTGTAGGGAATGGATATCCCTGCTTGATAGATAGCATCCTTCTCATTAGAAACTCGGAAAAATACTAGTCCCGGCTCGCTCTCAACCGTAACTCTGGATTTTCCAGGTGCCAATGGCTCGGAGGTTACAGCTAACTCTTCCCCTTTTTCATTAACTGCTGCCACCTCGATAAAGGATGAGCTTCCCGAAGGATCTGTCACCGTATAACTTCCATCGGTAGATTTTTGAATGGTAAAAGGTACTTCACTATAAGATGGAAGCATTCTAGAAATAGCTGTGTTCCAAAAATCACCCCAATTATTCCAACGTGCAAAATCTCCGCTCCAAGCACCCGTAGAATCAGAAGTGAAGGCAAGAGTTCTTCCTAAGCCATACATCCATTCAGCCAAAACTGGGTCTTCCTTCTCGCTCTGAGCTATTACATTTGCAGTTTGCTTGGCAGTAGTTGCTATATATGCATTCATCTGTGGAACACCATCAACGAACAGACTAGACCATGCAGGGTCTCCATAAATGGTAGGATAAAATGGGTTATCCTCTATATAAGTTCTAGAGATGATAGCTGTTTCAGTAGACATAATGGCAGGAATTGTAGATTCATCCTGTACTTCATAAAAAGTTCCCCCTCCCATTTCTGCAAGGCTTTCTAGCAAAGCACGGTCTGCATCCTGTCCAACGGCTACTGTTGAAACAGTAATATTATTCTCTTTTCCCTCTTCGATTAAAGTTTGATAGTCATTAGAGGAACTAGATTGACCATCTGTCAGTAAAATAATATGTTTTCGTTGTAGTTTTAATGGCTGTAACTGCTCATATGCTAGGGCAAGACTTGTATATATCTCAGTTCCTCCACCAGCACCTACAGACAAGATTTTTTCAACAGCTGCTTCTCTATCTTTAAGAGGCTCTGTCTCAATAATTTGCCATGGACGATCATCGAACGCTATGAAGCCTAAATGATCATCATCTCTAAGCATTTCTACCGAACGAGCAGCTGCCTCTTTCGCATATTCCATTTTCGAACCAGACATGCTTCCTGATCTATCCATTACAATAATAAGCCCTAGTGAAGGTAATTGTTGCTTCCCTTTAACTTCCATCTCAACAGGTAATAACTTTTCGATTGGAGTTTTAAAATAACCACCTAATCCAAAGCTATTCTGCCCACCCACCATCATAAAGCCGGTACCAAAATTTTTAACTGCCTGCTCAATCACATTCATTTTTTGCTCGCCAACTATGTGTCCTGGCACGTTGTCAAAAATAATTGCATCATACGCAAGATAATTAGATAAATCATATGGAAGAGAGTTTGCGGTGATAACATCAGTTGTAATGGCTTCTTTGTCAATAACTAAAGGAATATTAGTAGAAGTATCCTCATTTGTAACAACCAGTAGCCTTGGAGAACTCTCTACATTAGTTACACTCGTAAGCTTATTATTTTCAATCAAGGCATCCCCCTGAACAATTACCTGTACTTCATATTTTAACAGACCCTCACCCTTGGAGGTGTTGCGGAAAGTATAACTATTAGATCCTTGCTCCAAGGCGACTTGCTCTCTACTTAGTAGTTGATCATTTTGATAAAGTAATAATTCGCCATTTGTAGCCTTAGTCGCTTGGAGTTCTACATTAAGCTGCTGTTGCTCTCCTTCGAAGGCTACAGGAGGTGTTTCAAAGGATGTAACAGCAACGTCCTCCGATGATACTCTCTCAAGCTGTACTACATCTACGGTTACATTACTGCCAGCTATTTTCATAAGCTCGTCTGCTATAGTTCCGCTAGTCTCAATTCCGTCTGTAAATAGAACAATTCTTGTTGCTTTGTTTGGTTCTATTATTCCGGTTGATAACTGTAACGCTCTAGCGATATCGGTGTTACCTGGTGATTTCATAGGACTAAAAACAGGAAGTTTTATTTCCTCATCAGTCAGGGGTATCTCCGTTTGAAAATCCTCTGCAAATGTATATACGCCTACTAAATGTCTATCTTTTCGAGAATCTAAGCTTGCTTCAATCCATTCACTTACCTGCTGATCAGTTCCTTGTACTGAAGCGGAACGGTCAATCAGAAAAACAATCTGTTCCTCTTTAATGGGCAGCAATAAATATGGATTTGTAAGACCCAGCACTAAGCAAACTATAGCAAGCACTCGTATAAAGAAGACAGTCCTTCCCTCTTTCCTCAATATATTTCTGTCCTTTTTCCATGTCCAAACAAAATAAATGAGAATAGGTACTAATAATAGTAAAAGCAGTGGTTGATCAACTCGTAAATCCACGGCGTCTTTGCACCTCCCACTCGATAACAAACAACAATAATAATAAAACAATTAAAAATGGAACAATGGAATACTTTTCATAGTTCTCATCCTGCTGTTCTACTCCCAGTCCTCCAATAGAATATGAGGAACCTTTTATAATTTCTTTTTCTTTTTGAGATATTGCTACTGAAAAATATTTTTCTTTCTCACCAGAACGTATAACATATAAACCTGGTTTTCTAGGAGCAACAAATGCTCCTCCATTCTCAATAGAATATTCATAAGAATCGTCTAGCGTATAAATTTCCCACTCATTAGTAGCGCTACCTAAGGATTGTGGTTTTCTCTCATTCGGAGTGAAAGATCCTAAATAAGTATTACTATTAGATAGCTGCTCTTTCACACTCCACATAAACAATGGGAAAGAAGGACTTAACGGCCAATCTGTCATTTGTATATCAGAAAGTACAATAATATCTCCCCTTGGAGAGATCTGTATAAAGGGCTGCTCAGCAACTGTTGCTATCGTTTTATAGCCCTCCACACCCGGATATACGCTACTTACATAGATATCCGAAAGGTCAGCAAAGGAAAACAAAGGGTGATCATCCGTTTGAACAGTTCCATTAACCTCTACAGGATTTTCATCATTCCTTCCGATAAATAAGGCAGGTCTTTCTAATTGATCTACTAAGCTAAATTGATTAGTAACTAGAATTCCCTCCTCCTTCACTAGGCTTACCTGTTCCGCTGGTATACTACTCATGTCAACACCAAGTGATTGAAAGGCAGTGCGTACCAAAGTGTGAAGAGAGCTATCTATGAAAATCTTAGAGAGTTGATCCTGCAAGAACACGGTCATCTCGTTATCCATGAGATAATCGTCTTCCACATCTATAGTTGCCTTCAGAAAAATTGCCTCCTGTAACTCATCAAAGGAAAGGGTGACTGTTTCACCCGCAGGCAATCTAACGGATTCTTTAACCAATTCCCCTTCTCCATTTGACAAGGTTAAGGACACTGTTTGCTCTTCTCTATTTTGACTAGCTAATTGGATCAAGGCTGAAGTTCCATTTTTCATCTTGGTTGCCCCAAGGCGTTTGATAGATATGTTGGATACTTCCTTAGTTTGACCGATTACATTCCAGCTTACATTTTCATATTGTAACGGCAAGGTCTGACGATCTATCTGATCTGTAAACACATATACCGAAGTAGCTTTATTTTGAAAAAAGGATTGAGCAAAATCCAAAGTTTTTGAAAGATTCTCATCCTCATAAGTCACTTCTAACTTATTTATTACTCTTTTAATTTCATTGATATTCGTTTCCTGCCTTAAAGCTGCGACAGGTTCATTTCCCGTAGTAATAAGTGTCAATGGCTTTCCAGATAACTGTTCAACCAGATCGAGCATTTCCTGCTTATGTTTGTTAAATAAGATAGCGTCATCCACGTTAACCTCCATCGTGGCAGAAGTATCCACAATAAAGACAATTTGCTCACCAGCAAGTGCTTCTTTTTTCAAAAAAGGTTGAATAAGTGCAATTACGAGCAAAATCATTGCTAACATTTGCAAATAAAATAACGCATTACGTTGAAGATGCTGTAAATAAGGAGAGGCCTTTGTCTCTTTCATCACTTCATCCCAAAAAAGAGTTGAGGAGACAGATTGCTTTTTATATTTCTTTCGAAAAAAGTAATATAATAGAACGGCAATCGGAAATATTACTGTCCATAAATATGGTAATTGACTAAAACCCATATATATTCACCTCATTGCACCCAATTTGCTCGTAGTAATTGATGAAATATTACATGAGAGATACCTTCATCTGCATTTACCTGTAGAAGTCTCACTCCGAATTTACTACAAATATTCTCTAAACCACGCTGATGTAACTGATGTTCTTGTTCGTATGTCTCTATTACTCTAGATGACATAGAAATATTTAATCGCTGAGAAGTTTCTACATCCTCTAGTTGAATATCTCCAGAATAAGACGGAACAAGTTCCTCATTTGTGACAACTTGTAAAATTCGTATATCTCCAGCAAAACGAGGTAGCTTTTGTATAAGAGATTTTAATGTTTCCAAGTCTTCTAGGCAATCTGTAATAAGGAATAATACCGTACTGTCTTTAGGTAGAAATGAGACGGCGTTTTTTGCAAAGGAGTCTGCCATGGTAGGCTCTTTTAAATCAGTTATTACTTGGGTAAATGCTTTCCGGTAGGTTGCTCCTTTTCTTCTAAAAGGTAAATTTTTATCATTAGTAACGGCAGCAAATGATAATCTGTCATCTCTTTGGAGTACAAGAATTCCTAAAGAAGCTGCTAACTGTCTTGCAAAATTCCACTTTAGAGGATCACCCATCGACTTAGATGAGTCTAATAAAATATGTACTCTCATTTCCTGCTCATCTAAAAAACGCTTAATAAAGTATTTATCTGTCCGAGCATACACATTCCAATCGATTTGGCGAACGTCATCTCCTGGTGTATATTCTCGGAAATCAGAGAAATCTAGAGAAGCACCAAATCTTTGCGAGCGATGAGACCCTTTATGTTGCCCGCGTAGTTTAGACTTGGTTGCTAAAGACAAGCGACTTAGCTTTCCGCTCCAATCCTTTGGGATTAAATATTCTTTACTCATACATTTTGTCCTTGCTTAACTGTTTGTAGAATAATTTCTATTAAGTCATCCGCGCTTTTACCTTCCGCTTCTCCCTCATAATTAAGCAGCAAACGATGCCTTAAAACTGGTTTTACCACTGTTTTAATATCTGCTATAGAAACATGATAGCGACCTGCTACTAGGGCACGTGCTTTCGCCAATTTTATAAGGCTCTGTAAACCACGAGGTCCACTTCCATATTGAACATATTGCTGTACCTCTGAAACTACAGAAGATTCTGGGTGAGTGGCAGCGATAATATCTACCGCGTACTCCAACATATCATCAGCTATCAATACTTCCTTCACCATTTGCTGTGCGGTCACAATATCTTGTGCATTCATTATTTTACTCAACTCAATAATTTGGCTTCCAGTAGTTCGCTTAGAAATTTCCATTAACTCTTCCTTAGTTGGGTAAGAAACAATTATTTTACATAAAAATCTGTCCATTTGTGCTTCTGGTAAGGGATAAGTCCCTTCCATTTCTATTGGATTCTGAGTAGCTAACACAAAAAATGGTCTATCCATCTGCTTAGTTTCTCCAAGCACAGTTACTGTTTTCTCTCCCATTGCCTCTAAGAGAGCACTTTGAGTCTTAGGAGTAGCCCGGTTAATTTCATCAGCTAACACCATCTGACTAAATATTGGCCCCTTTTGAAAATTAAATTGCTGTTTTCCATTCTCTAATCGTTCAATCATGCTCGTACCTGTAATATCAGATGGCATTAGATCTGGCGTAAATTGAATACGTGAGAAAGAAAGGTCAAGCACTTCAGAAATGGTACGAATGAGCATAGTTTTACCTAGTCCAGGCAATCCCTCTAAAAGAGCATGACCATCTGCTAAAACACAATAAATTGAAAACTCTACTGCCTCTTTTTGGCCAACTATAAATTGACCAATCTCATGGCGCACTTCCTCTAATCGTTTACTCATATTCATATAGTCTTCAGTTGTTAACTCCATAGTTTCCTCCATTAATTATTATTTTCTACGGACGAGAAGTAATCCTGAACAATCCGCTGTAAATCAGAAGGTAGTTGCATTCGTTCTGAGCTTTTCAAATAGGAATCTGAATATTCATTAATAACTTCTTCATAAGGTTTGGCTGTGCCTCTAGTAGTTGGCGCCTCCGCTGGTTCTTCGCTAGAGAAATTTCCTTCACCAAGATTTCCACCATCTATAGTAGTTTCTCCAGTGCCCCCAATTCTTGATGGAATCGATAACAGATCTCTTCCTCCAGAACCTTTACCAGCCCCCGTACCTTGGCCTTGGCCTTGACCTTGGCCCTGACCCTGACCCTGGCCTTGACCTTGACCTTGACCTTGACCCTGACCCTGACCCTGGCCTTGACCTTGACCTTGACCCTGACCCTGACCCTGGCCTTGACCTTGACCTTGACCCTGGCCTTGACCTTGACCTTGACCTTGCTGATTCTGACCTTGTTGACCTTGCTGATTCTGACCTTGTTGACCTTGTTGATTCTGACCTTGTTGACCTTGTTGCCCTTGTTGATTATTAGAACTAGTATTAGGACTGTTATTATTAGAATTCTGATTACCTTGTGCTACATTATTTGATGAAAACGGAAGCTTTTTACCCATTTTGCTAAGAGTAGACTGCGCAGTGGCAGAACTTTGAGATAATGCGCTATTCGCTGTTTCCAAGGAAGCAAGTTCTTTCTGCTCTTTCTCTGACAAAGCTGAACTTTCTTTACCTTCATTGTTCGCTAATTCTTTCTTTTCCTCTAATTTTTGTTCCTTTAATGCAAGTTCCTTCTGTTTTTTTATTAATTCTCTAAGTGCTTCTTCGGCCAATTCAGTATTTTTCAGTTTCTCTTTTAATTCCTCTAAGTCTTTTTTTACTGACTTAGCTAATTCTTTTTTCTCTAATTTTTCTACTTCCTTCTTAATGTCATTGATCACTTGCTTTTCTTGTTCAATGTCCTTTGCCTCTAACTGCGTGGTAGCAGGAAATGATGCTAATAAAAACACCACTGCAAGGGAGATTAAAAAGCCTATGGACCACCTAGCCTGAAAATAATGCTTTTCTCTTTTTTTAAATTTATCCAAAGCTTCCTGGCCATTCTTTGCTGCTTTTTGCAAAACTCCTTGAGCAAGTGGAGAATTATTATTTAAAAATGATACGGCAGTTAAAAGGACATTATCAGAAAAAAAAGAATCCAATTTATACAATGCTGTTTCTTTCGTAGGTCTCTTCCAAAAAGCTCTTCCTAAAAGAAGAAAAAATACAATACCCGCTAAAGACCAGGCATATATTGTGTAATAGGGAAAAACAAATAAGCGAGATACTAGTAGAATTACAGCAACAGAAAGAAAGGCGTAAAACAAAGCTCCTTGTAACATTTTAAAATAATGCTCTGTTGTAAGGCTGCGTTTTGCTCTTTTAATCCATAGCAATAATCTGTTTCTGTTCTCCATTTATTTTCCTCCTTACTTATATTTCTTCATATTAACCCGTAGTTTCTTTACTGCTATAAAAATTGTTAAAACCGTTAGCAAAACATAAAAAATTGCATATCCAGCCCAAATTGGAAAATCTATATTAGTCGTTTGGCTTATAAAGTCCGTTGAACTAGACATTGTTAAATTGATCATTAGTATAACCGGATTAATCGTTGCAAAAAAATGGGCAATGGGTTGAGGAGTCGTGGCCAATGCCCCAGTTGCCAAGCTATTCATTCCTGTAAGAACAAGATAAATGAAACCTGTTACCCCAGCTAGAAAAATCATCGTACCATATGTTGCAATCATCGACACAATCGTTTTTCGAATAATTGTAGAATACATAATCCCTATTCCACCGACCGCCAACATAGTTAAAAAGAAAAACAAAAATATTAGTCCGAGCTGCCCTGGGGAAACTCCACCGAATAGAAAAACAAAGCTATACACGGGTAAGCCCGCTACTAACAGTAACAGCAAGAATGCAATCGACGATGACAATTTACCCATAATAATTTGAAAAGAAGTTTGCGATGTTGTTAATAATATGTTCAATGTTTGCTTCTCACGCTCCGAACTGATAGCACCAGCCGTGAGACCCGGAGTGATAAAAAGTATAAGACCGAGCTGGATATAAGTGAGCATTACAAACATGAAAAAGCTTTCCTCGGGTCTAAAATAACCTGTGCCCGTAAAAGAGGTCGTTAACAGGATAAAACCAAACACAAATATAGACATAGCAATAAGATAAAATAGGATTCCTGTGAAACTTTTTAGAGAGCGAAAACGTAATTTTATCTCTTTAATAAGCACTGGATTACTTAATGCTTGCTTCATCTTATTTCGCCCCCTTTGTAATTTCCATAAAGACATCCTCTAAATCTGTCTCTGTTTCTGCAAATGATATAACCTTTATTTGCTGTTCCACAGCTTTTTTAAGCAGACTAATTTGATCTTCCTCTGTACCTCTATAGTTAAAGGTAACTATATTTTTAACTGGGTCAGTCTCTACTTTAGAAGCAAAAGGATCCTCTTCAAAGAAGGTGCTAGCATTTTCAAGCAAACCTTTTACTTTGACGGTTATATGCCTTTCGCCAGCAAGCTGCGCTTGAATTTCTGACACCGAACCATGAGCAATCAATCGGCCTCCGTCAATGACTCCAATCTCGTCACACATTTCTGCAAGCTCTGGCAATATATGAGAGGAGATTAAGATGGTTTTCCCCATATCCTTTAACTGTCTTAATATGTCTCTCATTTCGATTCTAGCTCTCGGATCTAGACCAGAGGCTGGCTCATCTAAGATTAAAACCTTTGGATCATGTATCAATGCTCTTGCTAAGCATAAGCGTTGTTTCATACCTCTAGAAAGAAGATCTACATATTCGTATCTTTTATGTGTTAAGTTGACTAGCTCTAATAATTGAGGAATTAGAACCGCTCTATCTGCTTCCGGTATGCCATAAGAAGCTCCATAGAAGTCCAAATACTCATTTGCCTTTAGTTGGTCGTATACACCAAAAAAGTCTGGCATATATCCAATCTGTTTTCGAACCTCATGTGGCTCTGTTTTAACACTTTTACCATTCACCAGCGCATCACCAGAGGTTGGCTGTAGTAGTGTTGCTAATATGGAGAAGGTGGTAGATTTACCAGCTCCATTTGCTCCAACAAATCCAAAAACAGTTCCCTCTTGTAAAGTTAAATTTAAATCATTTAAAGCATAGAACGAGCCATACTTTTTAGTTAGTCCTTTAATCTCTATCATTACTTAACCTCCCCTTTAATACGTACCTCTGGAAGTCGTGTATATGGATCTCCATTATTGGAATCCTTAATTAATTTATAAATAATTTCTCCATCCTGATTGATATAATCTAATATATTTTCTTTTACTGTAAATCTACTTTCTTCTATAGGCTCATATATTTCTGTTTTATTGTTTAATAACTCGATAGTATGGGAGTTTCGATCTGTATTAGCTATTTGTAATTGTGTGTATTTTACGCCTTCTACAGGAAGATTCTGAGGTAGTTTCCATGACGTAATATACTCACCGTCGTCTAAATACCACTCAAAATTACTATTCTCTACTGGTTCCATATATTTTCCAAAAGAATTTGTTTCAACATTTACCATAAAGCTAGTTGCAGGTAGTGTAAACTCGCCTGATAAAATTGTCTCTGCCTCAAAAGGTTGTATTAGTAAGTTTAGAGCAGACATTTCTACTTTTTTCCCTTTAAGTTCAATTGGAACAATATTCTCCTCTACTAATGCAGTAATCGCTGGCTTACCACCAGTTTGTTCAATTAATTTGCTTGTAGAGTATAAGGATTGTTTACGTTGAGTTATTAAATCATCTTGGTTCATTGTATTTTGTCCCCAATTACCACTAGTATTAATAAAAGGATTAGAGGTTGGGCTTAACATTACGGATCCTAAGTCTTTGTCGACTTGCATTTGTTCTCCAGGTTTTAGGTCTCCTAGCACAATTAGTTTTGAACCGGACCAAATCGAAACTTCTTTAAGAGCAAATGGAAAATTATTAGTTAAAGTACCGGTTATTTTACTGGCCTCCACTTTAAGGTCAGAAGCTAGTTGCCCTGCATTTGGAATATAGGTTTCTCCATAAAAAGAAGATACGGACCAATACCCTAGATCCCTGAATGTAAGATCTGATCTGTTGGAGCTTTTTTCTAGAATAACATTTTCATGTATATTAGTAATATTGCCTGTAAAGGAATTAAAATTTCGTTGTGCGACCATAGAAGTTGAATTTGGTGAAGTAAAAGAGAATTCTCCACCCTTATTGCTTAAAATCGATTCGGCGTAATAGCCATTTAAACTACCATCTTCATTAACATATAAGAAAGAGGATTGTTGTACTTGAGGTCGAGCGATGCGATCCTTTGCACCATAGCCAAATATCCCAGCCGAAGTTAAAATAGCGATCAATGGGATAATCCCCCAAGCATATTCTCTTTTATCCTTCCGTTTCAAGATAAAGTAAAGAAGCGGACCGACTAGAAGCATATAAATAATTACAATACCAATCATCAGCGGTGTCGAAACTTTAAAAGAAGCAAACAATGAATTTGTCTCTCCAATTTCATAAACTAGCTGATCCTTAAGATTGTTTCCATACATATAATTAGTTGCCTGCGTATTTACAGGCTGCAGCACTGCTTTTATTAGCTCTTTATAAACATCATCTTTTGCAAGAGGTGAATCACCTAAGGAAAAGGTTGTTTGAATAATAGCTCCACTACCTAGTGATTTTTTAGCAGCTATCAATGTCCCATCTAAGTTGATTAAGGGCTGCCCTCCATCTGTTAATGTAGCATCGTGTAGAGTAAGATCCTGTGATAGTAATTTACCACCTGTTATAGTACTAATTTTTTCAGGTGAAAGATTTTTTGTGACTCCTTGTAAATTTAATGGAAGATGTTGCGATAGTAATCCAAGCTCAGCCGATGTATTTTCAGAAGCTCCGACAAGGATATATCCCCCAGAACTCACATAATCAATAAGCGCATTCTGCTGAACTTCTGAAAGATCCGCAAGGACAAATTCATCAATAACTATATAATCCGCCATTTGCCAGGCTACACCCTCTGATGGAAAAATAAAGTTATTTAGTTGACCTAAATGAATTACTTGAGCATTCGATTGCTTTAACTGATTTAAAACAGTTAAACGATCGGCACTATTAGTCAGTGTCATGTAAAAAACAGAAGAAGGATCCATCATGTTAGCTTTAAGATTTTTAGATCCTTTATAATCAATTGACTTTCCTTTTTCCCAGCCACCTTCGTAAAAATGAACAAGTTGGATATTGGAGCCTGAGTATAAGTAATCATCGCTTAAACCAGAAGAAGCTATTTGGAGCGTTTTTGTTTCTCCAGCCCCTATTTCAAATGGTATAGCTTGACCATTACCTAAATTATAAGACTCGAACATATCCAGCACGATATCCCCCGAAAAGGCATCACCTGAATTTTCCACAGTAATGGTTATAGGAAGTCCTTCCCCATACTTTGCCTTTCCGTCAAAGCCAAGATTAATCTTGACCTGTAAGCTTGGAGCTGCTGAGGCATCTGATGGATATATACTAAAAATGATAAAAAGTGCGACGATGGCCAAAGCAAACTTGCGTATCTGCATATTTTTTCCCTCCTATTATGTATATAATTTAGTACGTTTTTCCCCAAAGAAAGTTCCTTTATTGGAATTTCTTCGCATGTTCATTAACAATTTTTACAAAAGCGTCAACTTGTGGAAGGTCAAAAGAGGCGTCGTAACCTATTAACCATGTATCTCGAGTGAGTTCAAACTCTTTTTCGTTATTCGTTAAAGGTATCTTATTCACATTTTCATGGCCTGTCAGCGTAATTGAAGGTAAAATAGCATAGCCAATCCCATTTAGCGCCATTTGTTTACATGTTTCAATTTGGTCGACAATAATCTGACGCTTAGGATTTACAGAAAAGTGCTTTTGCCACCATTGCTGAATTTCTTGGTAATAGTTCGAGTCACTCTTAAATTGGATTAATGGCTTTTCTGTAGTCAAAACATCGTCAATAGCTGTCATGTCTTTGTCAACCAAGTATAGCGTGTCTCTAAATAAGTGCAGTTTGTTCCCTTTCCAATCTGTTTGCCCACGCACAATTCCTATTTGAGCTTCCCCGTCATATATTGCTTTCACAATTTCGGAGCTCCAACCGGTTAACAAGGAAATTTTAGCCTCTGGATAAGTTTGTACAAAGTCCTTTAGCACTTTGGGTAGCCAGTTTTGACCTACAATAGAGGCACAAGCAATTTTTAATGTTCCATGAACCTTGGAGTTCAATGATTGAATAGCTTCGAATACTTCTTCTCTTTGCTGTAGCATATTATTGGCAAACTCAATTACTAGCTCTCCTTCTGGAGTAGCAGTGAGACCTTTTTGCGAACGTAAAAACAATTTTGTCTGCCATTCCTTCTCAATTGTTTGTAGGCGAAGAGATAACGCTGGCTGAGAAAGGAAAAGTCTCTCTGCAGCTTTTCGCATATTTTGTTCTTCCGCTAATGTTTTGATAATAAGATAGTCCGAATTCATTTTTTAGCCTCTTTCTTTAGAATGTATTCTTTAAATAATAGGAGTTAACTTTAGGTGGATTCACTATAAAAAAAAGGCCCTCTGTAAAAGGCCTTTTTCTGTCTATATATAATTATACTTGAGATTCCTGGGATTGGTATAAATACTTCTTCATTTGCTTTAGAATAACTCTTCTAGTTAAAATTCCCATAAATGTTCCTTCATCATCCACGACACATACATATGGATTATTAACTAACAGATCTAAACCTTTTTGGAATTTTTCTTCAATATGAATAGAGGCAATGTCTTTTTTCATAATTTGATCAACTTTTAGATCTGGCAAACGCTCATATTCAATATGTTCTAAACCAAGTATTTCATCTGTAATCTGTTGAGTGCTAATCAATCCTTGAAGGCGATATTTAACGTCAAGCACAGGAATGGATGAATATCCCGTTTTCGTTAATACCAAAAGTGCATGTTCTGCATTGTTGCCTAATTGCACATGAGCAACCTTCTCGGCTGAAATAATGAAATCCTTAATGGGAATTTGTAAAAAATCCTTACTACTTACAAATATCATTGAATCCTACTCCTTTGTCTGTTTTCATTAATTGAAAACACAACCTATAAAACTATGATAGCATATGAAAGGAATAAAAAACTATGAAATCGCTTACAATTTATTTATATTTTTTTTAGACTTAATTGGTCAATTTAAAACCAAGGTACTCCACTAATGCTCCCTCAGCATATCCCACTTATATTTTTATCTACCTTATAACTAAAATAAATGATTAGTTAAAATGGGAATTGATTCAACCATTGTCCACCATCAAGTGTCACAATTTCACCATTCATGTAGGATGCTTTATCAGACATAATAAATGTTGCCAGATCTCCTATTTCCTCAGGCTTACCTAAACGTTTTAAAGGCACTGCTTGAATTGTTCTTTTCGCTGCTTCTTCTGATTCCCAGAGCTTTCCTGCTCCCCCAGTGCGCTCGATAGGACCTGGAGCGATTCCATTTACTCGTATGCCGTATTTACTGCCCCATTCTACTGCAAGAGTTCTAGTTAAAGACATAACACCTGCTTTTGCTGCTGCAGAGTGGGCCACACCGGCTCCTGCTCCCCATGCATATGTGGCTAGCATATTTATAATGGAGCCCTTCGTTCCTTTATTGATCCAATAGTTGCCTACAGCACTAGAACAATAAAACGTACCATTAAGTACAATATCAATCACTGTCTTCCAGCCATTTGGAGAAAGCTTGGCTGTCTCTACAATAAAGTTACCAGCAGCATTGTTAACTAATCCATCTATACTGCCAAAAGTCTTGTCAGTAAATTCTACCATTGCTGCAACATGATCGGGATCTCTTACATCCATTTGAAAAACTTCAATATGGTCCCCAAGCTGCGCTATTTCTAGCTTTGCATTTTCAAGCCTTTCCTTGTCCCGACCCGTAATAACTACGTTCGCTCCCTCAGCAACAAAACTCATTGCCATGTATTTACCCATACCGTTAGATCCACCAGTAACAATAATCGTTTTCCCTTTCAACAACATATAAACACCCCTTTATAAATTGAATGAACATTCACTCAATATTTTAGCATAACCAGTATGTAAAAGCACTCTCTCTTTTATTACATTGATTAAGTGTAAGAGCGGTTAGATTTCCTCTTCTATTCTTAATGATTTTCCTATAAGGCAATAAAAAATAACAAGCATCTCAAAATACTTCCCCCTTTATCTAGAAACACTAAACAAAGCCTTTACAATATTAAAGATTAATATCCATTAAAAAAATCACCTCTCAGAAAATCAGAGAGGTGATTTTAATTTATAATCGAACTAAAATGTGAATATTAATGCATAACTTTACAACTACGGTTACTAACTAAGTTGTAAATGGACAAATTGTCCAATGACATTATAGTTGGTAGCTCAAAATTCAATAGTTTTAAAAGTCCAAGTACAATTAAAATACGCGGTCATGCCTAGATATATAAACAAAATTTCATATTTTATTTCAGAAATGTCGTCTTTAAAAACTCCTGAGTTCGCTCTTCCTTTGGATGGCTGAAAAATTGCTCAGGGTTGCCACGCTCGACAATTTTTCCATCGTGCATATACACAATCCAATCCGCTACTTCTCTAGCAAATTCCATTTCATGGGTAACAACAACCATCGTCATTCCTTCTTCAGCCAATTTTTTCATAGTTGTTAAAACTTCTCCCACAAGCTCGGGATCGAGTGCCGATGTTGGCTCATCAAAAAGCATAATTTCTGGTTCCATCGCAAGTGCTCTAGCAATCGCCACCCGTTGCTTTTGCCCGCCTGATAGTTTACTGGGATAGACATCTAACTTATCCTCCAAGCCTACTTTATTCAGTAATTGTTTTGCTTTCGAGATAGCCTCCTCTTTGTCAACTCCTTTTACCATAATAGGTGCTTCGATAATATTTTCCAAAACAGTTTTGTGTGGGAACAAGTTAAAATGCTGAAATACCATTCCTACCTTTTCCCTAATTTTATTGAGGTTATCGGTGCCTGGGTCGACTTCATTTCCTTTAATTATAATATTGCCGTTATCCTTCCTTTCTAAAAAGTTCAAACAGCGAAGAAGAGTACTTTTACCCGAGCCACTCGCTCCTATTAAACAAACGACATCGCCCTCGTAAACTGTCATATCGATATTTTTTAATACATGTAAGTCTCCATATGATTTATTCAATTGATTAATTTTAATCATTTCCTTTGTGTCCAATGTCCTCGTCTCCTATCTGTCACTTACTGCTAATTTCAGTTCAAATCGGTTCACTACGAATGTCAACAGCGCCACTAGCAATAAATAGTAGACTGCTACAATGAGTAAATAGGTCATTTCGTCAAAATTATTGGATCCTAGTGTTGTCGCCACATTGAACAGTTCATTCATGGAGATAAATGCGGCTAACGAAGAATCTTTTAACCCGATGATAAATTGGTTGCCTAAAGGCGGCAGCGCTCGGCGGAATGCCTGCGGAAGAATAACCCTCCGTAATGTCAGTACTTTTGTCATCCCCAAAGAGCGTCCTGCCTCCATCTGTCCTTTATCGATTGCCTGAATCGCTCCTCGAAGGATTTCGGAAATATAAGCTCCATTATGTAACGCGAGGGCAAATGAAGCAGCCCAGAAATCAGGAAGGAGGAAAATCTCGCTTATTCCGAAGTAGAGGATAAATATTTGAACAATTAGCGGTGTTCCGCGGACCAAATAGACATATGCATCTGAAATGAATTCTAATATTTTTATTTTAGAGATTTTTAATAAGGCAAAGAAAAGACCAATAATTATTCCGAATAAGATAGAAACAGCAGTCAGCTCTAATGTTAAAATCATGGCTTGTATGAATACATCTTTTGTTTCTATAAGTGTGTGAAAAAAATGTGAAAAACTTGGCAATGTATCTTCTTCCTTTCTTTCCCTGGTATTGATTTATTCCGGTTTAATGGTAATATCCTCACCAAAATATTTGATGCTAATTCGAGTTAGGGTCCCATTTTCCCGGAGTTTCTCCAGCGCTTCGTTTACTCGCTTCAATAGTTTTGGATTATCCTGGGGCAGCACAATCGCTTGTTCACTACGATCAATTAACTGCTGCTCTTTAATCTTAAATCCTCCCTTTGCAGCATTTTTCCCAGTAACAAAATCTGTGATTACCGCATCATGACGTCCGCTGCTTAATGCTTGTAAAGCTGTAATATCACTGTCATATGTTTTTATTTTGTCTGTATACTTAGAGGCTGTATCGGCATAAGTCGAACCTTTTGCTACAGCAACTTCTTTTCCCGCTAAATGGTCGACAGTCTTAATTTGACTGTCCGGTCTGGTGAAAATTTGCGGTCCAGAATAATAGTAAGGCGTAGTGAAGGAAACATGTTCGCTCCGCTGCGAATTAATCGTGTGGCTAGCAACAGCTGCATCCGCACGGCCTGTTTTTACCCCTTCTACAATCCCTTTGAATTTAATTCGCTTTTGAACCGGCTTAAGACCCATTTCCTTAGCGATGGCTTCGCCAACCTCAATATCAAAGCCTGACATGGTGAGATCATCATTCATATAACTAAATGGCTTAAACTCACCAGAAGCAGCAAAAACAAATTGATCTTTATGTATAAGTTCAGATCCGTCGGCAAGCTTATCCTTCTCGGCACAAGCAGATAAAAAGCAAATCACGATCAAACTGAAAACCAATATTAACTTTTTGTTCAACCACATGCTAACTATCAATCCCTTTCACTCTTATTTATTTCTACAATACCCCTAGCTAACTAAGTAGCTAACTAATGAATGTTTAATACCCCATTTACTCCCCGCATAAACAAAAGAGTGTCAGGCACCTTTAATGGTGCCTGACACTCTTTGTATAACATATTCCTTACACGTTTCATTTTATGAAAGTGGTAGGCTCGCAGAGGGGGGTACATACTGCCTTTTTACTGCTACGGCTAGAAATGATCTAATTATACCTCATTTACTTATGATATTTTCTTTAAGGAGATCCGATTCTCTACCTATAGTTGCTTTCATAACCATCTATTCTTTCTCTGCGTATAGTTCTGATTTGAGTTTTTCATTTAACCAAGCAGCTTGCAATAAAGCGCGACTATCTTTAAGTATTTCCTCCGGTTGATTAGCTTCTCCAATAATATAAGATGAAAAGGGCATATTTAAAAAGTCAAATGTATATTGAAACTGCTGAATAAGAGGCAGCCCCTTTATCCTTGGGTCATCGCCACCAACAACTACAACGATTGCTCGTATTGTTTTTAAATGCTCTCTCAAATTTGGATATTTTTCATCTCGAATTGCTTGACTAAGTCGGTCTATCATATTCTTCATTAAACTTGACATACTATACCAGTAAATCGGTGTTGCAAAGATTAACACGTCGCTTTTCATTATTGCTTCAACCAATCTATCATAATCATCATTAACTGCCTGAAAGCCATTTCTTGTATGACGTAAATCCACAATCGGTCGAATGTATAAGTCTTTTATATACACTTTTTCATGTTCAATATCTTGTACTACAAAATCCGCCAAGAGTTCGCTATTTCCACCTTTTCTCGAACTACCAACAAGTATTGTAATCTTCATATTCCGTACTCCTTCCTATGCATCGCTGTATAAAAAGTATATAATTGCCTCAAGAATCAATAAAGCTGAATATAATGATTAAATCAATCGGATATTCCGATATAGAGGTGGAAACATTGGAAACAAAGCATTTATATACATTCTTAACTGCAGCACAGACTTTAAATTTTACTCAAACAGCTAAAATGTTGGATTATGCACAGTCAAGTATTACAGCACAAATCAAATCAATAGAGGAAGAGCTAGGAACACCTCTATTTGAACGATTAGGGAAACGGATTTTCCTTACAGAGGCTGGTATGCAATTAAAACATTTTGCCGAAAAGATGATCAAACTCGATAAAGAAATGCGCGATGCAGTAACAGGTGAAAATGAACTTAAACCAATCTTGACAATTGGTGCACAAGAAAGTCAATGTACATACAGATTACCGGTTATACTACAGGAATTTATACAGTTGCATCCTCAAGTCAAACTAATATTTAAACCTGTCCATACGAACGAAATTGCAAAGAACTTATTACAAACTGATACTCTAGACTTGGCATTCATCACCGATACACGAAAGATTGTGTCAACCATCCATACTGAAACTTTGCTAGAAGAAAATATAATGCTAGTCGCACCCCCTACACATCATTTGCATAAAAAAGAAAAACTGACTTTAGAGGAAGTAGCAAAAGAAACGATTTTATTAACCGAGAAAGGCTGTTCTTATAGAACACAATTTGAAAGTAAGTTCCAACTAGAAGGAATATACCCTGACAACGTGATAGAATTTGTCAGTATTGAAGCTATTAAACAATGTGCGATTGCAGGATTGGGCATTGCACTTTTACCCAGAATGGTTGTGGAAAAGGAACTTAACAGTGGTTCGTTACTACAATTACCTATTTCTTTAGCATTGAATCAAATTTATACAGAGATAGCTTGGCATAAAGACAAGCATATCCCCTCTTATTTAGAGGATTTTATTCAAATCGTTCGCGGGCATTACAAGAACATTCAATGTAAAATGAAAGAAACCTGAAATACTGCCTTCAGGTTTCTTGTAAGTAAAGATACTGTACATCAATTTTTTCTTATTCAAGTTCTCCCCCCCTTTAAAACTCTTATTAAATTAAACTAAAATGCTGCATAAGTTCAATAGAAAAAAAGCTTTACTCCTTCTTGGAGTGAAGCACCCATTAGTTGAACAAGATACTAAAAAATATTAATTATTATAGGCACACTAAATACATTATTTCATAACTCTCTCTAATATCTCACTAACAAATTTAGTTTTACCCTCAGTGTAAGTTGCTCTGTCTATCGCATTCTTTGCCAAATATTTCTTTAACTGTTCATACTCAGCAACTGCCTCTGTATTGTTACGAAGATAATTTCTAAATGCTAAATGTCTGGCTAGTTCTTTACTATCTTTATTGCACACATATAAATGGTGTTCAATCCAATTTGTATTTTTTTCATCCCACGGAACTAATGGATCCTTTCTTCCAAAGGCTTCTCTACCCTCAAAACTCCAATTTTCTTGATGATAGTAACCTATCTTTTTAAGACCTTCTATAACAGCAGGGAAAACACAATAATCTTCTATTACTACATCTATATCTAGAATTGGTTTGGCACTCAGCCCTTTAACTGATGTGCTTCCAACGTGTTCCACGCATATTATTAAATCACCTAAAGTTTTTTTAAGGAAACCTTCTAATAATATGAATGATTTTTCCCATTTCTCGTTGTATGTAACTATTACAATACCAGACAGATTACTCATCCGAATTCATTAAAACTAATTTAATCATTATTTTTCTCCCCCTTATAATTGTAACTTCTATAAAACAGTATTCAGTTCCTTCTTATTAATATCCCTAACCAGCCTCTCGGAGGAAAAGCATTTCCCATTGCAATGTCTTGGAAGGATGAACAATGTGCCAGCATTTTGGCAACATCCATTTTACCCCATTGTGGTTTTGAATTTCGGCTTAAATTGTCTATTCGGTTTAAAATTTCTTCCTCTGAGTCCGATTGATTAAAAATATCCTTCATTTTTGTAACCCCTTTGCATATTTGTTACCACATATCGCTAATTGATTACTGAACTAAATGCCCATTTATTTCAACAAGAAAATAGCATTACCTCATCTTGAAGTAAAGCACCCGTTAGCCATCCATGAAGCGCAGAATCAGTGCTTAACCACAGAGAATGAGAATGATTAGTGGAGTCTATACTAATAATCTACCGGAAATAATAGACTTATTAATGTCCAATCTCACTTTTTCTAACTATTAGACAGGGGTCTTCTTAATTATTAATTTGGATATATCTTCTTCCCCATAAAACACTCTAACTCCTTGATTACAAATTCTAAGAAATAGCTGGAAAAACAGCGGCTCCTTTATTTACTAACATTTTATAAAAGAATGAATAAATACGTTTAAAATATTCAAACACATCAGATTTCCATCACTAAAACTTAATTCAGCAGTTGATTATAATCGTACCCACTTCACCATTTGCTTCTTTTTCATCTGAGGGTTCGTTTTTAGAATAAGGTAGATCTTTTATTGTAGTTTATAATCCGAATCGTTTCTTGCACAGATGCCTGTTTCTTATTTACTGACAAAAAAGGCAGCTCCCCCATGAGGGATAGCTACCTTCGTTTAAGATTATTATGAAAAGGTAGGAGCAGGGAATTCATCAATTCTCATACGAAATAAACTGTATGGTTTTTCCCGCAAGTCTCTTCCATAATGAAATCTCGCCTGCCGATGTAATTGATTCACTATGACATATAAGTATTGATCGGGGCCAATCGAAAAAGTATCCGGCCATAAAATTCTCGGGTCATGTGCGATGGTTTCCATTACGCCATTCGGCAATATCTTCCGGATACTGTTGTTTTCGTAGTCTCCCGCATAAATGGTTCCTTTTGCGCCGGTGATCATTCCATCAGACGCGCCTTTTTCCCCCCAATACTGCACATATTGGGATAAATTAATGTCCTGTATCCTACTGTCTCTTAGGGCTTCTGTTGAGATTGAGAACAGCTGTCGGCTGGTTAGCGGAGCATAAAATAAAACCTTTCCATCAGAAGAAATTGCTAAACTATCGGAAGCCAATTTAAATGGGAAAGTCGAGCCGTCCGGGTTTCGATTCATCAAAATTTCACCTTCTACTTTCGGTAAAAAATAGGGATCAGGTGAAGTTGATATTGCCCCATTTAACCGTCTAAACGCGTTCCCACTTTCTAAATCTACGACAATAATGCCCCCTGGCCCTCTGGAAGAAGAATCTGTTATATATGCATAGCCTGCTCTTCCAACCCGAAAATCCAAACGGACATCATTCAAATAAGTTGTTAGCAAGACAACATCTTCTGTAAAGGTATATACTCTCCTTATTGTATTCGTGCTTAAATCAACAGCAATTAATTTTGCTCCCCCTTGAATAGGTTCAGAAAAATTTGGTGCCCCTGTGTCTAATACCCAAAGTGTTCCTCTTCCATCAGCAACGATACTTTGGACACTGACGAAAGACATCGTAATATTTCTAGTATTAACCAAATTAGCTTCTAAACTGGGATAAGGCTGCAATTCACCCTCAACAATTTCCGCCACAGTAAATTGAACGTTGTCTCCCCATTTCGGAAAGCAAACAAAAATACGACCAGTTTCGGAAACGCTGACACCTGTAGGCATAGCCCCATAAAAAGCATGCACCAGTTCAAACTGCCCAAAATATTTTTCCATAGGTAAAATAGGTTGCATGTTATCCTCCTCATCAAATTTGAACGAATATACCTATATATGCTGAAGTTTTCTTTTAATGCCTAGTAATTGATAATTATTTCTATCGTGATTGGATGGGGACAATCCATGTTTATACAACAAATTAACAAATTCTGATTAAATAATATTTCATCACGAGCATTTTTCTATAAAGGAATAAAATTATTAGTCTTTCCAAAATCTAAAAAAGCATCTCATAAGAGATGCTCGAAAACTAACCCGGTATATTTACGGTTTTAGTACAACTTTTATACAGTCTTCCATTTTGGTGTCAAATATTTCATAACCATGCTTAGCTTGATCTAAAGGAAGTACATGAGTGACAATATCACTTGGATCAACCTTACCTTCTGCAATTAAATTATATATATGCGGCATGTAGTGAATAACTGGAGCTTGGCCAGTCCTAATATTCACATTTCGTTGAAAGATGTCACCCAATGGGAATGCATTATAACGTGCCCCATAAACTCCTGTAATTTGAATTGTTCCACCTTTGCGAACAGCTTGACTTGCAATTACTAGAGCTCCCATGGCTCCTCCTTGTAATTTTAGACCAGATGCAAGAAATTCCAGTGGAGTCATTTTTCCACTCATTCCTACGCAGTCAATGACTACATCTGCTCCACCCTTTGTTATTTCCTTTAAATATTCACCACAATTTTCATGATCTTCAAAGTTAACTATCTCTACGTTATTCGTACGTTTTGCATGTTTTAAACGATAACCAACGTAATCAACTGCAATAACTCTTTTAGCACCTTTTAGCCACGCGAATTTTTGTGCTAACAGACCAACTGGACCGCATCCTAAAATTACGACCGTATCCCCTGCTTTCACTCCCGCATTGTCTACACTCCAAAATGCTGTTGATGCAGCATCTGCAAGTAACACTAAACTTTCATCCGCTACTTCACTGTTTTCTGGAATCTTAAAAGGTGTAAAATTAGCATATGGAACTCGCATAAATTCCGCTTGACCACCTGGGAACCCACCCGTCGTATCTGAGTAACCAAAATATGCGCCCATTTCTCCATTTTCATTCGCATTGTCGCATTGACTTTCTAATTCATTATTACAGTACCAACACTGACCACATGCTATATTAAATGGGATTATAACACGATCCCCTTTTTTAACTTTCGTTACATCCTTACCGACTTCTTCTACAATTCCCATAGGTTCATGTCCAATAACATAATCCTCTCCTAGGTTCGGTATCATCCCATGAATTAAGTGTAAGTCTGATCCGCAAATGGCAGTAGTAGTAAGTTTAACTATAATATCATCCGTTTTTTGGATGCTTGGGTCTTTCACGTTTTTTACCTGAACATTTTTAACACCTTGAAAAGTAACAGCTTTCATTATTGAAATCTCCTTCTTTATTCATTATTTCTTCGGTGGGCTTGGAAACATTCCTTTCCGATTTGTAACGCCCGGAAAGAGATTTAAATTAGCTATATCTACTGCATTTTGAGCGGATTTAATATCCAAAAGTTTTTGAAGTTCCAAATCATATGGGTTTAACCATTGTTTTTTTATCATGAGATCTACAATTTCGGAATATAAGGCAATGGTTACATCAAGTTGCTCCTGTAATAACTTTCTAATTGTAGGTGTTGCCGTTTCTGTCAATGCAATTGAAAGGTTTCTAATCCCAGTTTTTGTTGATAACAAAAATTCAAGGGCTATCCCTGAATCAGTAAGTTCCGGCATGCCAACAGAATTTATAGGGTCTAAATAGTCATTCATACGATCCGACCTCCGATTATTTTAATTCAGAATTTGAATATAATTTAATCATTGCAGTTAAAGCAGGTATAGATTGTTTTACGTCCTTCTCCAGTAGTGCTTTTAGATCTTGGTCAAAAACGATACCTTGCATCATTTTAGATTTGAGTAAACATACTGTCTTAAAGTTAATTACTTCATGAAATTCCAAAGTTTCATGAAGTGCTAATTTTTTTTCAAACATTCCTCCACCTCCGAATTTTATCATCCATTGAAGATTGCCCTAAAAATGAGATTTATATTCAGAAAAATTAAGATCCTTAAACGGTGTGTATTATTAAAATAGATTTATAATCTTCAAGAGAAACCTTCCATTTGACTTTTATTCGTGACTAATCTTTTTCCAATGTGTTACCACAAGACATGTTAGAAGTTCTCACCGAAGATGTAATTGCTGTAAGCGAAATTAAAGTAGTTAGCGACTGAAAAAAACTACTAATCGCATTAATGTCGAGTGAAACTATTAAGCTCATCGATGGAATAAGCAAAGGGCTTTGTGCAAACACACAAGGTCGACAGGGACGGTCTGTTAAGGAAACTACTACAGATGTTTGATCATTCAAATTCGTTTCTAAAGAAGTCCCTTGCAAGTGTTGTGAATCTGATTTCACCTTCATATTCTCTTCTCTTTACCGATAAAAAATAAGATTAAGAAGTAATTTATGTTGGGTCATTAGGGGGTCACAATGAAAGAGCGAAATATAAAAGGATTAAGCCAGACAGAGTTGACTTTGATTGAATACTCATATGGTTTGGATTCTTCAATAGATGGAATTGGCATTACAGATGAAGATGGTAAATTTGTATTTGCAAATGAAGCTCATGCCACCATGTATGGATTTACTAAAGAACATCTGTTGAATAACACCTGGCATATTTGCTACGATGAAGAAGCATTGCAAGGAATTTTAAATTCTTCTGTTATTCCCATCTTAAATGAAAGAGGGCTTTGGAGAGGCGAAACAGTTGGAACCAGAGTAGACGGAACGAAATTTCCGCAAGAGCTTACGCTTTCCAAAGTCGAAGAAACAAACAAAATTGTTTGCGTTGTAAGGGATTTAACCGACATTAAAATCAAGGAACAACATATCGATTTCCTAGCAAATCATAATGAATTAACCAATCTTCCTAACAGAAGAAGTCTTGAAAGAAAACTTGCCAACATAAAGCATTCCAGTACAGTTTCAGTTCTATTTATGGACATCGACAAGTTGAAGCTGATAAATGATAAGTTTGGACATAGAGTGGGTGATGCGTTGCTAGAAGGAATAGCTGAAACATTAAAATCAATCCAAAATGAATCCATCTCTGTGTTCCATTTAAGCGGTGATGAATTTATCGTATTAATCACCAATAAAAGCCAAGATGTTTCTCTTATGATTGCTGAACAGATTATTGAACAAATCAAGGTTCCTTATTTCATTGAAGGAAATGAAATATATGTTACTACTAGTATAGGCGTAAGCTACTTTCCTTCTGATAGTACCGAATTAACTGAACTGGTAAATCTTGCAGACATGGCTATGTACTCTGCAAAACAAGCTGGCAAAAATAATTTCAAAATCTTTAATAAACGCCTAAAGGAAAAGCAAGACCAAAAAATTAAAGTTGAAACAGAACTGCGGAAAGCAATTGAAAATAATGAGTTTCTTCTTCATTATCAGCCTAAGATAGATTTGGCCACTTTAGAACTCAATGGACTGGAAGCGCTAATTCGTTGGAAAAACCCCGTGCTAGGTAATGTACTTCCTATGGATTTTATTCCAATTGCTGAAGAAACAGGCTTAATAGATGAAATCGGGAAATGGGTTATCAAAGAGGCTTTAAATCAGATTTCTAGATGGGAGGCAAAAGGATATTCTCTTGTTAAAGTGTCAGTGAACGTTTCTCCTCATCAGTTTCGCTATACCAAATTAACTGAGTATATAGAAATGTGCATGATGGCCACAAAGGTGGAACCTAAATATTTTGAGGTTGAAGTGACAGAAAGCGTTTTTGAAGATTTTGAAATAGTACTTCCTATCCTTTCACAATTAAAAAAAATGGGTATTGGCATTTCGATAGACGACTTTGGGACGGGTTACTCTTCTCTAAGTCTATTAACGAAACTACCCGTAGATACGTTGAAAATTGATCAGTCTTTTATTCGTGGCGGAATGCACGACTCCAAGGACTTGGCTCTTGTTAAATCAATAATTGATATAGGAATAAATTTAAACCTAAATGTAGTTGCTGAAGGAATTGAAACAGACAAGCATGTAAATCTCCTTAGGGAGTTTGGATGTCCCAGTGGCCAAGGGTATCTGTTCAACCCACCTTTAACTGCGGATGAAATTGAAGAAACCTACCTAATTCCTTTAGTCCAATAAGAAAAACTTTTATGGCCAACAAAAAAATATCTAAAAACAGCCACCTACCAAATTAACGGTTGGTGGTTTCTATTTCATCTGACATACAACAATATTCTGTCAGCTCATCAAAGTTTTCATTTGATATATGTAGTAGTTGGCTTAATTTATCCATTGCTTTTTCTCGAGGCATTTTCTTTATCATGGCCTCTATCAATCGTTTTACTTCTTCTTTTTGTTTATTATCTCATGTTTAACAACTCGACTCTATTTTCATACAAAAACATCCACATTCATCCAAATGTATTAAATGCGATTTAGTTTCAAATTGTTCTTTTTAGATCAATCCAGGTTATTCTTCCTCTTAGAAAAATGAACTTTCATTTTTTTCCTGTCTTGACTTCGATATCTACATTTCATTAAATGGCAATTTGAATATGTTCTTGAATTTATATCAAGGTCCCAATGATCCAACGTGGATTTAGGTATTTTCTTTTGATTATCAACATATTTAAAAATAAGGTTCAAATGTTCCAGCATCATCATCCATACTTGCTAAAATACTTTTCTCGGTTGCCATAATTTCATTATCCAACGCTTGGATTTGAGCCATAATTTGGTCAATTTTGGACTCATTTGTATCAATCTTCGTTTCAGTTTCTTTAATATTTGTTTGAATAGAACATTTCTTTACTTGAATGTTTTGCTGTTCTTTTTAAGGTCATTCAATGAATAGAGCACTTGGTGTGTTAAATAAAAGCGCTCTAGATACTTCCACTGCAAATATGCGCAGCACCCATTTCGACTCAAATGAAGTTGCCAAAATACATAGGCATACAAAAAAAGGATTTTGAAAACAATCCTCAATTTTGGAAGAATCTCGTTTGTCCTTAAGATATGAACCTAGTTGAAAGTCATATAGAAAAGCTATTATTAGGTATGGCATCTGATGCTGAGTACAAAATTAACCGATTAGATGGGTTCAAGATAGCATCAATATTGTAAAAAAACAAACAAGGAAAAGTTGAATTAACTCTTGGTATATTACCGCAATTCATTTTGATTGGAATGTTTTTTAGTGTCCGTTTGAATCCGTCAAAGGCTGAATATTAAATTGATAATCAATCTTAATTTCCATCTTCTCGAAAAGTTTAATCCATTTTTTTTCATCCATTGGTTTTGAGAATGGTTTTAATGTATGAATGCCTAGCTGTAGTGGATCCACATTCAATTCTTGCATCTTTTTTAATAGTTCTTGTGTTTGTCTTTCAAGATTGGATTGAATATCTTTTTTCAAATCTTCTAAATCCTTTGGGTCAAATAATTGCTTTTCTCCCCGGTATTCTTCAATTCTTGAGTCTACATTAACTGTATAGGTCATTTTAGACAAGCTTTTATTGATATCCACTTTCGTTTTAGACCTAACATGACCTAGAACAACTTCTATTTCTGGGATCGGTAAAACCGCTAAGTAGTGATCATTGTTTAACAGCTGGAAGATACGATCATCAAAAGTTGTTATTATTTCAGCTAGTTTATCATTTTGAAACAGGGCTGTACCTTCATAGATGATAGCGTCATTTTCTATTTTGAATACAGGTAAGAAAGGATCTGAATAAGGAGTATATAACAAATTTTTAAATTCATGTAGATTAATGACACTTAATTCTCCCTGATTTTTTTCCTCATAGTGCTTCAGCATTCGGTAAAAAGAGTAATCAAGATTTTCTTGTTGGTCTAATTGATTTTCCAAGTATTCTTCAAAATTTCCTTTTACGATAACTAAATAGATTCTCAAAGAAATATCCGGATCATTCAATAACACATTAATAACGGACATAATCCCCTCTTTTCCGAGGTCTTCATTAATTATCAGCATTCGCATTTGCCCGGATTTCATTTCCTGGTAGAAGTTAAAATTAAAATCCATTAATCCCTCCTTTATTAAGCTTACTTCTTGCGTCATTACACTCTTTTTTTCTTTGCTTAGAGGGGGCAATATCGTACTGATTTTTATTTTCCCTTCATCCCCTTTACTAAGTGATAAAAATGTGACTGGAGCAAGCTCTTCAATAATGTTATTTTCAGTAAAAGGAGCACATCCAGTTAACCATAATGCAAAAAATATAATTGAAAATTTTTTAGCCATTTTCTTTCGTAGTCTCATGTTTATTAACCCCCTTTATCTTCATCGCTACGATAATAATTGGAACCACTAAATAACTTAAGCTCCCTGCTAAAATTTGAAGATTAAGTAAAATAACCTGCTTTTCATCTGACTTCCAAATCCATTCATTCACAAGAATCATTCCAATTAAAATAATGAATACACTGAATAAAAAGCCTACTCGACTGGGTGGTTTATCCACTTTTCCATTAGCTATTTTAGATGCTCCATAAAACAACAGAAGAAAAATTGAGCTCGCAAAGACGATGTTAAATAATTCCAAAGAAAGCATGACCATATCAATGCGTTCAATTACTGGATTTTGAAAATAACGGGCCATAGTGACAATTGGAAATGGACTTTTGCTTAAATAATTGGAACCGAAATAGAATAAGGAAGCCATATATAAGGATACATACTCTATAACGGTTAAAGCATTCCCATATGACAAATAACGAAATGTCTTATTATTTGTTTTAAACCATGATCCCAAAAATACCAGAAATTCAGGCCCGGAAAATGAAGACAAAATCAATAATATTCCTTTCCAGGAATCCCCACTTAATTCCATTGGAATAATTGGATACAAATCACTGAGTTGAGCTATTGGAGGAAAGAAGAAAAAAGCAAAGAAAAAGAACATCCAAAATGTGCACAAAAATGAAATTACGACAAAACGGATAGTTTTTTCAATGCCCTTCCATGCTACATACAAACAAGACAACAGAATAAAAAAGATAAGCCAATTTGAATCTGTAGCTGGAAACATAAATATTTGTACCATTTCCGTGAATCCTAACATAATCACGAAAAGTTTAAGCAGGATAAAGAACAAACCGAAGAATGAGAGGAGACGAACAAGTTTTTTTCCGAATAATTGGACAAATCCGTTGTAACCGGCACTAGAAAATCGGGTTAAAAACCATTTGGATAAAAGAAGAATGTTTAGTTGAGACAATATGCCGACCACTATAATTACCCAAATCATATATGAATGGATTAAAAACCTTGGCATAATCAAAAAAAAGTAAAGCATTTGGAGGCGATTTACCATCAACATGATATAGAACCCATTGTAGGTTTCATTCTTATTAAATAATTGAAGGGCTTCCATCAGTTCATCTCCTAGTTTGATATCTCTTCATTTTCAGCGGTTTAAGATGTTCTGGACGCTTCTTCATTTTGACTAAAGGCCCTCGAATGAATAAGTCAAGCCAATCTTTCCCGTAGAAAGGAGCAACAGGAGATAAATATGGCTGCTTGAGTGAAGACAAACCATTAAGGTGGGCTAAAATGATAATCATTGCCAGAACAATCCCTACTATCCCAAGAAACGAAGAAAAAATAAGAAGAATGAATTGAATCAATGAATTCGCCTTTGTCACAAGGTAATTAGGAACAAGAAAGGATCCGATAGTTGAAATACCTACCATGACAATCAACACCTTACTTGCCAAACCAGCCTCAACTGCTGCTTGACCAATTACTATGCCCCCAATAACCCCAAGTGTTTGACCAGTCTTTGTTGGCATCCTTAAGCTTGCTTCTTTTATAATTTCAATAAAAATCAACATGATAAATGCTTCCCAAAAAGGAGTGAAAGGAAGTTTGCTCCTTGACTCCACCAAGACGAAAAGTGTTTGTAAAGGAATCATTTGATAGTGATGAGTTGTTAATGCCACGTAGAATGGGATTAATGTGATAGACAGAATAAAACTTACATATCGGATTATGCGTAAAAAACTGGCAACTACCCATCGATTAATATAATCCTCTGGTGATTGGAACAAATGAAAAATAGTAATTGGAGCAACGAGAGCAAAAGGTGTATTATCTACCAGAATCGTAATTTTTCCTAATCCCAGTGAATAAGCAACAACATCAGGTCGGTCAGTTTGCTGAAACTGAGGGAAAATACTGTCTTGATGTTCCTCAATGAATGCCGCTACTTGAGAAGAATCAAAGAAGAGATCATAACTAATTTCCGAAATCTTCTTTTTGGCGATTGAAACAAATTCTGGATTGGTCAGCCCTTCTATGTACAATAAGACCACATTTGTCTCACTTAAAGAACCAACGGTGAACTTCTCTGTTTTCAGATCATGTGTTGGAAGACGTCTACGAATGAGCGTAATATTTTGTTCTAGCTGTTCACTGAAGCTGTCTTTTGCTCCTAAAAGGATGGTTTCAGTATCAGATGGTTCAATTGCACGTCCAAGTGGATTTTTTAAAGGGATAGCGAACCAAAGGTTTGACGAATTGTCAAATAACAAGACTGATCCTTTAAACAGTTGCTTTTTTGCCTCTTTAAACGTGGAAATGGAGTTTATTTTTGAGTGAACATTGTATTCCTGAATGGATTGTTTGGAAAAGTTTGATAAAGGTTTTACAATGCTTTCATTTAATCTTTCTTGGTCAATCAGGGTTCTTACGTAGATAAGATTAACATTTTGATTTTCAGAAATGTTGATTTCCAAAAATTCCGCATCATCCATTTGAACCAGGGCTTTTTTTAGAGCTTCTATTGATAATTCTGATTCTGCGTTTGATTGAGAAACAGACTTATTTTCATTTGATTGTTTTTTCCAAAACATGTACATCCCTCACCTCTATATGTTTTTGGAAGAACGGTAAAATTCCATATTAATCCCATTGTTAGCTTTTTAAGTTTAAAATATACGAAACTAAATTTATAAGATGCAGAGGCACATCTTTAACCACTCAAGAAATCAACGGCGATCCATAAAATAAATGGAAGGACAAAATTTAAATTTGC
Organism: Psychrobacillus faecigallinarum; assembly: GCF_014836595.1. Classification (GTDB taxonomy): domain Bacteria; phylum Bacillota; class Bacilli; order Bacillales_A; family Planococcaceae; genus Psychrobacillus; species Psychrobacillus faecigallinarum. Next base: position 414,541 of record NZ_JACSQO010000001.1, read on the forward strand.
TCACTATATTCGTGTCATTCCTGTTTTCTCTTTAAATTTCACCTCATATTTTGCATTCCATTCCTCTATTGTCATTACGCATATTTTTATCCAGCTTTTTTTCTTTCTCAGACTGTCTCCTAATAACTTGAAGGAGTCCCTTGCATTGAGGAAATTTATCAATTTTTTTCTCAAATCTTGCTTGAATATCTAATCTTTGATAAATCTTAGTCTTTGTTACCCTAACTAGAGGAATCTTTATCGTTTCCCTAATGATCAATTTTTCTTGACACTCTATTAGCTGGTTTAGTTTAAGTACAATATTTCACAAACTTTCTTTTGGTAAAAGAAAAAGAGGGAATTCACCCCATAATCCATTCATATAAAAAATATCCGCCTGTACCTATTAAAAAGTATTTAAGGAAAATCAAAAGTTTACTTGGCTTATCGTAATTTGCAAGTAACATAACTAATCCAAATAGAACCCCAAATCCAAGTGATTTAAATAAAAGTATCATTTTAACCATCCTTAAACAAAAGTTAATGTGAATATAAATTTCAGATAACAGTATTTTTTAAAAAGTAATCTGCCCCTTTAGTTGCATATCTGGGATCAACTTAATGTTTTGACATAAAAATAGACCATCTAAAAGATAGCCATATTTTGCTAAAGCACCCGTTACTTTAAGTACATCTTTTCACAATCTTTTAGGTATTTAAAATGAAGAACCCAGGAAGTAGGGTTCTTTTAATACGTCTCTATTTTAAGTCTTTTATTTTTACCAATTCTTATTCTATTCCACTCATTATATTAAACATCCCATCGAATTCTCGCACCGCATGAACGAAGGATTTCAAACGCTACTTTTTTGCTGTTCCTGTGAGGTTCCTAACGAAACAGCAAACATTTCACCCCCCTGTGAAAAGCTAGTAGATTCTTATTACACATTACTTAAGAATTTTATTTCAATGTAACTTTTAGGATACCCCTTTATTTTGGTGAATTAAAAGATAAAATTATTTATAGAAATGAATCCTGACAGAACAGAGCATTTAAAGACAGGTATTTAATGTGAAATAATTTTACTATTTAATTAAGGAGGAAATAGCATGTCAGCTTGGTTAGAATCGTTACAAAAAGCAATTAACTATATCGAAGAAAATTTATTAGAAGAAATTTCGATAGAGGACATTGCAAATGAAGTAAACTCTTCTGCATTCAATTTTCAACGAACATTTGGATTATTAACAGAGATCTCAGTAGGTGAATATATTCGGCGGAGAAGATTGACTTTGGCGGCAGATGAGTTAAAAAGAACAGACTGTAAGGTTATCGACCTTGCATTTAAGTACGGCTATGATTCTCCCGAGGCTTTTTCAAAAGCCTTTAGGCGTCAGCATGAGGTTTCACCAAGTGACGCTAGGAAAAATATTGGCAAAATCAAATCATATAGCCGCCTCGTAATAGAGGTGAGATTGAAAGGGGCAGAACCAATGAAATATCAAATCGTAGAACGTGAAGGCTTCCAAGCAATAGGTGTAAAGAAAGAATTTTTACTTGAGAATGAGGGCAATTTAATCGGAATTCCTAAAATGTGGGATGAATTAAATGGTGATGGCACTACTAACAAGCTAGCACAAATTAATAATGGACAAATTAAAGGAGTTCTTGGTATTTGTGTTGCAAAACCTAATGAGAAAATTGACTATTGGGTTGCTACAGAATATGCAGGTGACGTTAAAGAAGGATTTGAAGTAATCGAACTTCCAGCTTCTAAATGGGGTGTTTTTGAAGTACATGGTCCAATGCCTGATGCAATGACAAAAGTTTGGAAACAAATTTTTTCTGAATGGTTCCCTGCTAACGGATATCAACATGCAGGTACTCCAGAGTTCGAAATGTATACAGAAGATGATCCATTCAGTCCAGATTGCTATTCAGAAATTTGGGTTCCATTAAAATAATTTGAAATAGATGTCCCATTAGTCGACGCCAAAACGACTAGTGGGATTTTTGAATGGAGGCTAGATATCCTTTCCGAGACTTAACGGAGTGTTATCAGAGACCAAACCAGGCAAGGAGGCTTTATCTTTGAGTAAACTAATATTTATATAAGCACGGTGTATCTGCTGGTTTTGAATAAAGATTGATTAAAACACAGCTACAAATGTTGATTCTAATAGTAAATTATAGCCCCTATTTTGAACAAAGATTGATTATTTCGGTAAGCGAATATTTAACGAAGCACCCGTTAGCCATCCATGTAGCGCAAAATCAGCGCTACACCACAGAGGATGAAAATGTTTATAGAACGGGTATAGGATACTACGGCTGGGAAAGGAAGGTCGATCAACTATGGTGCCATAGAGCCCATCCGTTAGTCTGACTACAACGACCACGGTGCATCACAGACTGTCGCTCCCTTACGGGAAGCACTCATGGGAGATTAATCCTACTCTGGTTATTGCACCAGCCTTCAATACTATTTGCCGTAGAAAGGATGATTACAATGGAAGTAATCATTGATCGTGCATGTAGAATGGATGTCCATAAAGACTCCATTACTGCTTGTATTATTACGCCTTTCTTATTGAACTAAAGGGGAAGATTAGTTTAATAAGAAGTATTGAAGCTAGGATTAATACCTAAAGTAAATTGAAGGACAGATAATGGAGAGGCTTTACTCCTTCTTGAAGTAAAGCACCTCGTAAGTTGAATAAAGAATTGTTAACTTTGATGAAAACTTGTTTCATCGGGAATTAAACTTTTGATTAATGCAACATCACTTTTTAATGCATTAGGTACAAAGAATTCCGTCCCCCAGTGCCCCGAATGAAACGCAGACACCATATCCTTGTCTAAATTAACAGTGAACCACTTGAACTCTCCTATTTTATTTAAATAGTTATTCAATAAATAATCTGAAAGGGGAGCCTGTTTTTGACACCTAAATATAGTGAGATTTTCTCCCTTAACGATCTCTTGTTCATTTTTACAGAGAGATTTAATCTCTGAAATAGTTTCAATCTCTTCGTTCCAACAATGAATTTCAATTGTATTTGAACATGTTAAAAAGTGTTCGAATAATACTGTCCAATAATCGTAATTTCCGTTTAATGGCTTTGGAAAAGTTGATTCATCATCCGTGTAGGTTGGTATATTGAAAGCTAAATTATATTGCATACTATTCCTACCTCACATGCCGTTTTGTAACTAACCACTAATGATAATTCAATAAGAAAAAAGAATTGCCTAAGCAACAAACATTTTTAACTAAAGCATTCGTTAGTTTAATAAGAATCCTCAAAATTGGCATTATATATGTTTATGAAAATGATCTTTCATAATTTTTCCAAATTTGCAAGTCCTGATTAAACAACCTGCACCTTTAGTTGAATATCATTAATGGCCGTTTACTGATAGCCCTGTTCCTATAAAGCACACCGTTAGTTGAACAATAACCCTAATTTTTGGGAATCATTTTCAACAATTTTTCGCCACGCTGTTTATAAGCCTCAATGTGTTCTCTAAATATTTCTTCATTATTAGTTTCTAAGATTTTAGTTGTATTTCTTACGAAGTTCCAATTTATGCAGCCAGATAACCATATTAGTGAAGATAGACGGCCAATATCATTTTTACAAAGAAAATCATTTATTTTTTAACCATTTATAAAGGCATTTGCAACAATTGGAGACATCTCAGTTGAAGCTATTCCATTTGTTCGGGAATACTATTTGATTAGCCAAGCTAACCCCTCAATCCTATCGCTGTAGCCTATAGACTCAAAGTCAACAATTCCTTTTATTTTTTTACTTTTATCCCAGATAATATTAAGTGGATTTAAATCTGATTGTATTATAAAGTCATAATGCTTCGTTCTTGCATTTTCTATATGATATTCGGTTGTTTCAAGATATTCATCGAACATTTTTAAATTTTTTAATGAAATGTAAGTTGATTTTAATTTATTTCGAAGATTATCAACAAATTGGGAATAACCAACAAGTTGAGATTTCTTCGGGAAAACAGAACTTTTACTTTTATATAAACTGGAAATATCGTGAATTTTTCTTGCCATTTTACCAAATTCCTCTGCAATGTACTCATCACAATGAGTTAAATGTTGGCCTTCAATCCATTCAAAAAGTATAAAACGATAAATTCCATTTTCCCATTCAATAGTAGTAAAAGGTATATCTTCTAAAGCGGGTAGTAACTGCATAAACGGAATTTGATTATTTACAAGGAATCGACAAAAGCTTGTTTGGAGGTCACTATTCCAACTTCCTTTGTGTAACTCTTTTTCAATGAATAATGATTCGTTTCCTAATGAGTAAGGTTCAAGTGCTTTTTTTAATAATTGGTACAATTTTTATTTCCCCTTAGAGTTACTTCTTTTAACTATAGAAATAAGGCTGTTTTACTTGTTCAATTAAATTGCTGCGTTCGTTCAATTAGGAGTAATGATTTTAATTTAATGGATCCTGTATTAATATGGGGAGAAGGTGCTATTTCTTCTTCTTTTAAATATCGTTAGTGCTACTCGTATTGAGCGCGATAGTCTGTAGTGCACCGTCGCTGTTGGAGTCAGGCTATTGAATTGTTGTATGCAAGTATCTTCCGGTTCAAAATCTTAGCCCAAGAAGCTAAACTATTTACATTCAAGGATAAAAAAAGCCACATTTAGAAAAAGACGTCTCCAAATGTGACCTTTAAATTTAATAATAATTCATATATGACTTGTTTATGTCCTCTATCGGAACTGGACGACTGAAAAAGAAACCTTGGGCCTTTTGACAGTTGGCTGCTTTTAGTATTTCCACTTGAGTATCCTTTTCTACTCCTTCAGCTATTACTTCCATACCAAGGCTATGAGCGAGACGAATAATTGTAGTTGCGATTGCAGCACTCTTTTCATCTGTTTCCATATCCTTTATAAATGACTGGTCAATTTTAATAATGTCAATTGGATATTTTCTTAAATAGCTAAGAGAAGAGTAACCCGTCCCAAAATCATCAATTGAAATTACCACCCCTATGTCCTTTAATTCCTTAAGAATAGTGAAGGTATCCTGCAGATCAGTCATCGCACTTTCTGTAATTTCAACTTCTAACGATGAAGGCAATAAATTATACTTATTTATCTTTTCTCTAATTTTTGAGGCAAAGTTATCTTGCTTAAATTGCTGTGGAGAAATATTCATAGCGATTCTAACCATTCGGTAGCCCTTATCTTGCCAAAGCTTTAATTGGCTACAAACCTCTTCCAATACCCAATCTCCCAATTTGAAAATGATTCCTGACTTTTCAGCTATTGGTATGAAGTGCATAGGCGATACATATCCAAATTTTCTATTGTTCCAGCGTAACAAAGCCTCGAATGAATTAATCTCCCCAGTTAATAGATTAACTTGCGGCTGATAATGAATAGATAGCTCTTCCTTTTCAATTGCTCTTCTTAAATGCGACTCCATCAAGGCCTCGTTTGGAAAAGATAGATTCATTTGCTCCTGAAAATATCGATAATGGGCTCTTCCTCTATCTTTAGCTACATATAAAGCTTGATCTGCCTTTAATAAAAGTTCATCTTGTTTCTGTCCATCATACGGGAACATTGAAATTCCAATAGAAGCTGTACCGAAGTATTCTTGATGATCTAGATAAATAGGCTTGGCAAGCTCTGTTAATATGCTTTCTGCAAACTGGCTAGTTTCATCCTTCGTTTTACCTTTTAACAAAAAGACAAACTCATCTCCGCTTTGTCTATAAAGGTTACTCGATTTATCAATATAAAGGCTTAACCGGTCAGCAATTTTTTTTAAAAGCTCATCTCCAGAAGTGTATCCCAAAGATTCATTAATCAATTTAAACCGATCCAGATCTATTCGAATAATAGAGATTTCACTATTTGTTTTAGAAGCTTGCTTGATATTTTCACTTAGGTGCTCCTTCAATGCACGTCTATTCCATAAACCAGTTAAGTGATCATGGTATACAAGATAAAATAATTGGTCTTGTTCCTCGGAATCACTAATTGTATTACGAAGCACTAAATGTAAACCTTTAACCGTACCACCACTAATGATTGGTATTGCTTTTAAATAAGTGGAGATGAAATGTCCTTTTTCATGCTGAATTAAGCAATTTTGCATTTCTGTAGAATAACCACTCATTGTCTGTTTAATAATAAGCTGAAAGTTTCTTAGAGATTCCTCACTGATATATTGCTCAATCGGCTGATGCAAAAGAGTTTTCTCTTCGTAGCCGAAAACCTTTAAAATAATTTTATTGGCGTATTGAATAATACCCACTTGGTCAATAATAAGAACTGTATCTATATTATTCTCAATAAGAGAAATGTATTTATCTGTAATCTTTGAGGAATCATTTATAGGAAGTTGATTTGTTTTATCGTACATCATCATTCCATATATATCTTTCTCTTCAATAGCTATTATAGAGATATCAAAAGTGTATCGTTTATCATTTAACAACAATTCATAATTGCTATTAACATTTTGTTGTTCATCTTTAATACTTGTAAATAGTGGTAACAGTTGAGACAATAATTCCTCACTAAAAGTGTTGTTTTTTATATGTGCCTCTCCCCAAAAATTGGTTGCCGCTTTATTTGTATAAATAATCGTATAGGTACTGTTTTTGTTTTTTTTAAATAGGCAGGTTAGTAGGTTTTGCTGTTCATGAATCATATCTACTAAGTAATTATTCTTCTTAAGCTGTTCGTTATTGTTCATGTAATCCTCCAGTTGCCTCATATTAAGACATATCACTAAATCCACACATTATACTATATTATATCGTCAGATAATTACATCTCTTAACGTAGCGGTTACAAAATATTTTCATATAGTATTTTTTGATTAGTGTACACAATTTTTGTATAAGTTGGTATGATAGTATATAAGAGAGAAAGATAAAAAGAAAGGAGTGAACTATTTATGATTTCTGAATCAGACAAGCAATTGGCTACTGCTATATATACTGTTAATAGGCATGCAAAAACCGCTTTAGACAATAAACCACTTTATGAACTGAAAAGGCTAGCTATCAAAAAAATGATTAAAGAAAAAAGAGCAAGTAAAATTGGACTCCATTTTGTTAGAAACCCTAAAAATAGCCAACAGCAATCCTCCGTTTTAGTACAGTGCGCAGATTATTACTTCCATATTCTACCGGTAAAAGAAGATTTCAAAACTTTACAGCATCTTGGTCACTTAGATGATACTTATAGAAACCCTATCAGGAAAATGAATTTAAAAACGGCAAAACAACTATTAACCGATTATATAGGGCCTCCCCAAGCTACTACAAGAAAGTCCACTAATCACTCTACATCTTGCACCGCTAAGTTTACGCGTGTATCCAACAAGCGTCCAAGCTCGATGAAATCTTATTTAGATAGATGAATTGTTTTTGTCAAGAGGACAGGCCTTTTAAGGGCTAGCATCTATTAAAGAACGCTTATGTAATCTCATAACTAAAATACTGTTATGAAATTACAGTAGGTTACTTAACGTACTAAAAGAAATTAAGAAAGGCTACCAATTCATTACGAATTGATAGCCTTTTTTTTAGAAATATTACTCATAAAATATATTGATCAATTTTGAGAACAAGTTCTGTTATTTCTGGCTTACTTACTTGATCTTCTGCTCCAACTTGATCTCCTTTGTGACGCAAGTCGTCGGTGATCAAACTAGAAAAAATAACGACAGGAAGCTTTGATAAATTATTATTTCCTTTAATCATCTTTGTTAATGCATGACCGTCCATTTGCGGCATTTCAATATCAGTGACTACCATTTGGACATGCTCTGAGACATCAGGAGATATTTTTTCTAAACTCTCAAGATAGTTTAGTGCATCCTTTCCATTCTCAAAGAATTCTAAATTAACATAACCCGCCTCATTAAGGGTGTCATGAAGTAATTTTCTTAATAGAGGGGAATCTTCAGCAATTACAATTTTTTTGTTGGAGCGCTCCCGTTTACCCATTTTTTTCACGGAATCCACACTTATACCTGATTCGGGATTGATGTCCATGATAATTCTTTCAAAGTCCAGCAATAAGAGCATCTCTTCTTCTCTTTTGATGACTCCGATAACATGAGATGTTCCTCCCTGATAAAGGTCAGATGGTTTTTCGATCTGGTTCCATGAGATACGATGAATCTGTGTAACATTATCAACATGAAACACTACTTTTTGTTTATTGAACTCGGCCACCACATATTTTTCTTGCTCGGTATTGGATACTATAGGAAGACCTAAGACTTTCCCCACCTGGATAACTGGTAATACCTCTCCACGTAATTGAATGATTCCTTCCACATGAGGATGTGCATGTGGGATAAAGGTTACTGGTATAGGCTGAATAATTTCCTTTACTTTTATAACATTAATACCAAATCTATTTGAACCAACTTGAAATTCAACAATTTCTAACTCGTTTGTACCGCTCTCTAGTAATATTCCTTTGTGGTCGTTCACAAAACTCTTCCTTTCTATGTCCTTCGATTAATTCGATTGTATCATACAAAGGTAAAATATTACTATATTATTCATAGAACTTTATCAGTGCTTGAGTACCTTTATTTTCATAACCCTCTGCTAAAAGTTCCTCATACATCGACTTAGCCAGCTCCAGACCTGGCAATGTTAAATTCATTCTTTCCGATTCTTCTAAAGCTATCTTCATATCTTTAATAAAGTGTTTAATATAAAAACCAGGATTCAAATCGCCACCGATTATTCGAGGAGCCAAATTACTCAAAGACCATGATCCTGCAGCACCGGTAGTAATAGAACGTAGTACTTGTTCTAAGTCTAAACCAGCTTTCTTACCATATGCAAGAGCTTCACAAACACCAATCATATTAGAAGCAATAGTTATTTGGTTGCACATTTTAGTATGTTGACCTGCACCTGCTGTTCCTTGATACAGAATAGTCTCTCCAAAAAGCTCTAACACTGGCAATATAGAATCCAAGGTTTGCTTTTCTCCCCCACACATGATGGAAAGCTTACCTAACTGAGCCCCTATATCTCCTCCCGATACTGGCGCATCTATGGAGTTCATTTCAAGTTCCTTCGCTTTGTCATAAATCTTCTTTGCTAACGTAGGGGTAGAGGTTGTAAGATCAACAACCGTTAAACCTTGATTTTCAATAGAAAAAACTCCATCATCTCCAAAATATACTTCTTCTACATCATGGGGATAGCCAACCATTGTAAACAAATACTGTGTATATCTAGCAACTTCACTTGGTTTCGAAGCCCAAGTTGCCCCTAAAGAAATCAGTTCGTCTGCTTTTTCTTTTGTACGTGTATAAACAATCACATTATGTCCTGCTTTCAACAAATGCTTTACTATACTTTTCCCCATCACACCAGTACCAATAAATCCGATATTCAATCGTTCAGACATTTCACATTCCTCCATTAACTATGTATTAAATATAGTGTATCAAAAAAAATAGTTCTGTATATTTCATTAGAATGTTTATTTTTCGAAAAAATATAAAAAAAGAGGGCCATCCTATAGATGGCCCTTAAAAAGGGGGAAATGAGAATGTTGCTGTGTTCTTTATTAATATGCCCCATTCACAATAATTTAAACCTCTTTGTGTAAAAAAAGTTTTTTTATTTTTTCTATTTCTTGCACATATAATTCTGCCTTATCTTTTTTGACCGTATGGCCACCATATCTTACTTCTTCGTATATAAAAAAGAACTCATCTTTTGCAAGCCATTGCATTCTTTGAAACCATTCCCTCACGGTTTCACTCTTCTCTCTCTCAAAGCCAAAAGAATTAGCCTCTTTTTCAAAACTCAAATATAATTCTCTTAAAAAAGAAGACTCTACTCTATATAAAGTATTTTCAGAAGATGATTCTTCTTGAAGCGGGACAACTAACTCCTCATTTTTATATATAATATCATTACTTGCCTTTTCTGTTGACTGCTCTATTTTTTTACTAATCAAATAAGCAATAACACCAAAAATAGCTAACCCTATCACTCCCAAAACAATCCATTCAAAATTGAATGTATAAGAGGAGGCTTCCTGTGTATTTGGAAGAAGATCTTCCATCATGGCTCCATTTGCTCCAACGTCCTTCTGCTCTTCCTCCGTTGGCTTTTTTGTTATTCCACTTAAAAACTTCTCTAGAACATTTAGAAGAGGCATTAAAGGAATCATTACTACAGCCAATATTCCTTGGAAAACCCAGTTAAATAGTGTCCGGATTGGAGGGGTGAGAAAATACGTAAACAGAGTTAAGAGAAATATACCTATTATTCCTATCATATAAAAAAGTGAGACCTTTAAAAATGATTCATTTTTTTGTTTATGGGATGTTCTCCGTACATTAAATAATCGAGCCCCTGCAAAAAATATGACTCCACCTATAAATACACTATACAAAGGGAGTTTATAATCTTCAATAGCTAATAGATAACATAAGAAATGAACCGAGAGAAATGTTGCAAAAAATACTAATGAATATGGTGAATCACTATTTGGGTCAGATTGTATCAAATTATATCTAGCATGTAAGCTCCAAGCACTTATTAATACACTTATAACATATAACCATATTGGAATACCGAACAATAATAACACAGTTAATAAAACAGGCGGCAGACCTATTGCTACTAAAATATTTGGCCCAGATTTAGAAAAAATGTAATTGGCAACAAACACCGTTATGAACTGTAGAATAATCCATAAAAGAGGCGTGCTAACAATTGCCTCGTTTAATAATATGACAAATATAATTGCGAAAATCCACATATCCTGAAGGTATTTTTCAAATGACACTATTTGAATTTTATGCGTAGGGTTTGAATTATTAATCATAATTTTCTCCCTCGTATTCCAAAAGATAGTTAACACTCGTTTTTTGTTCCCAAGTCCTTAAAATTGGTTGATACTTCTCCATCTGTTGGGACAGGATATATGCAGACATCGGTAACTCCTCATGGGCTTCTATATATCTAATTATATTTTCAAAAGGAACAGTGATATTACTAGTTGATAAAATGGAAAGCCACTCTAACGCTTGTACTCTATGTGTATCTCCTGAACCTATTGGAATATAAATAAACGGCCTCTTTCCAGATGATCGAATATTGATACCAAAAGCAAATGGGACATTTGCTTTGTAGCAAGCCTCTATATGAGAAGCAAGCCACTCTATCTTTTTTTCAAAATCATGGACCATTCTATACCCATCTGCAAGATTCACCAAAAACAATACAGACACATTAGCAACTTTGGTAAATACTTTTGTTTGAAGTTGCTGGGTTTTAGCACTTGCTTTCCAATGAATATGATTAAATTGATCTCCTGGCTCGTAATCTCTCGTTCCAACAGGAAAGTAGGGATCAATAAACAAAGAAGAATTTAATTCCAACTCCCCTGACTTTAAACGTGAAGGATAAAATTCTTCTTTTATTGTATAAATAGTTGGATATACAATTGCATCCATTAATATGTATGGTTCATAATTCAAAATAATTGACCCTTCAGTCAATGGATGCGGAATATTAACTTCAATTCCTTTTATCCTAGAAAGTCCTCTTCGTATACCTACTACAGGAATTTGAACTGTGACTGATTTTTTGTATCCAATTGAAAAAGGAACATTTACTTCATAAAAACCTGAGGCAGAGTTATAATCTGCATCGAATGGAGCAATACAATCCTGAAATGTTAATACTATGGCACCGTTCCAAATTGGTAAACCATTGTTCTGAAAAGACAATTCCAAAAAAGCAGTAGTCCCTTTCATTAAACGAACCCTTTTTTTGTCATTTACAAACACTAGTCCATTTCCAACCTTCCGAAAATAATACAACTGGAAAAGTACAAGAAATAACGGAAACGAAATAATAACAAGAAGTAATGTTTGTTTAAAAAAGAAACATGCTACAGCACATATTAATAATATCTCTACATATTTTTTTGTATATTTAAAACTTAAATCTTGCCGTTTCCAAATCATTGAATTTTCGCCTCAACAGGCACTTCTATTTCTCTAATCAATTCACTCATAATTTCTTGTAAATCATGAATGAGCATACCTTGTGAAGAAAGCCTTAATCGATGAAGACAAACTGGATCTATGATGTTCTTAATATCATCAGGAATAACATAATCTCTACCATTTAAAAAGGCGTACGCTTTAGCAGCCTGTAACATTGCCAAAGAAGCTCGACTACTTAATCCCAGTTCTATGTATGGGTGTTTCCTTGAACTTTGGACTATTTGCACAATATAAGTATATATATCATCATGCACTTTAATATTATTTACTTGCTTTGACCATTCTTCTATTTGTTGCAAAGTTACAACTTGTTTTGTTTTCACTTCTCCAGGTGTTTTACCAAATTGTTTAAGAATATCATTTTCTTCCTTCATAGTTGGATAACCAATGTTAAGCTTAAAAAGAAAACGATCTAACTGAGCAGCTGGTAACGGAAAAGTTCCTTGTTGAGACTCTATTGGATTTTGTGTTGCTAAAACCATAAAAGGATATGGTAGCTTAATAGTTTCTCCATCAATTGAGACTTGCTTTTCTTCCATAGCCTCTAAGAGGCTAGATTGAGTTCTGGGAGTCGCACGATTGATCTCATCTGCAAGTAAAATATTGCTCATCACTGGCCCCACCCGTAATACGAATTCTTGTTGCTTCGGGTGAAAATAACTGATTCCTGTTACATCTGTGGGAAGTACATCTGGTGTAAATTGTATTCTTTTAAACACCCCTTGAATAGCTTCGGCAAATGACTTGGCCATCATTGTTTTACCAGAACCCGGAACACTTTCCAACAATACGTGACCTTGAACTAATAACCCTATTAACATAAAATCAAGTTCTCTTTCTCTACCAATGATTGAACTATTCAACTCTTTTTTTAGTTTGATTAAAGCTGCGTCCATTTCTAATCTCTCCCCAAATACTATTCAAGCTGTTCAGAAGTACTATGCTGCTTTACTTGAGAATGAAATTCATTCAGTAAATGATCAAGTTCTTCACTTAGGCGAATAGTTTCTCTATTAGTTACACCATTTTCTATAGCAGATTGAATCATCTTTTCTCTTGTAGTCTCTAGCCTATTTAAAATAGATTCCATCATGAGAGAACTCCCCTTTTTGCAAAATGTATATTTTCCTCATTTTACTTACAGTTAAACCTTTAGAAATCAGAATATACCGACTATTTTAGGTAGGTTAATGCACGAACACATTAACTTCTAGGATTATTGAGATAAGTATATATTATATTCCCACCTTGCATAGCGTTGCCACTAAAGTGTTTAAAATCCTCTCTTCTAACAAGTACTTCCCTAAAATTTAAAAAATCTTCTTTGGATACTTGAATGCTTTCTATTTCTCCTCGTTTTAACATATCAAGTTGTTCATCTATCGGATGCATAATGTTTCTCCTTTTGTCTAAGAAATGTATAGTTTCAAAACTTTTGATAAAAATACTTTACGTACCTCTTTTTTTAAGGCAAACTGTATTATATTATGTTCTTAAAGGGGATGGGACAATCTATGAAAATCGCTGAAGTCGGCAACATTATTGAGTTTAAAGATGGTCTTCAAGGTATAGTAGAAAAAGTAAATGAAAACTCTGTAATAGTTGATTTAACTTATATGGAGAACTTCAACGAGCTTGAACTAGAAGAAAAAACGGTAATCAATCATAAGCGTTATAAAATATTATATAGTAATGAAGATTAAACGTCATGCCGTTCCTCTTCGTAAGAAGAACGGTTTTTTTCTAAGTAGCAAGCAATTCTTTTTACTATACTGTCATGATTATCAATAAATTTCATTGTTGTGACTATGGTAAGGATGTGCTTTTATGAATAACCGCAAACTCTTTTTAGGATTAATAATATCCTTATTGCTGGCTTTTGTTTTTTGCTGGCTAACTTTTTCAAATGAAAAAGTATTTTGGTACTTTTATTCTTTTACAACTCTATTTTTAACAGCTGGTGCTTTCTATTTTTCAAAAATAGAAGATCAACTGAGAACGTTTAGTTACTTATTTTGGGGTATAGTATATGGTGTAGCAACTTATTTATTATTTGTTTTAGGTTATCAGCTATTAGATTTTCTACCATCTAAAACTACCAAAGAAGTTTCTAACTTTTTAGGAACCTTTGCACCTACTGCTTTGTGGCATTACATTTTATTATTCTTCATCATTATTCCCGGTGAAGAACTATTCTGGAGAGGTTTTATCCAAGTAGCCCTTAAAAATTGGCTTTCCCCTACTAACGCTATAATTATAAGCTCCATCTTGTACGGAGCAGTCTTTATTGCAAGTGGCTTTTACATTGGTGTACTCGCCGCTATTATAATGGGAGTAATTTTTGGCCTACTCTATGAAAAGAAAAAAAGTATGCCACTAAATATTGTAACTCATATTGTGTTACTATTACTTTTATTCCTGGTGCTACCAATAATATGAAACGTTGCAATTAATACCGTTACTTAAAAGGGAGCTGTTCATATGAAGAAAATTTTCTCTATTTTATCTATTTTGTTATTAACATTTCTAATTGCTGCTTGTGGCGCGTCAGATGAAGAAGCAACGCCTAACGATAACAATAGCCCGTCCGAAGATACTACTAGCAATGGGGCTACTGAAAACGAGCAAGAGAAAGATTCTACCGAAGTTTCAGGAACTACTGTAAAAAGTGAAAACCAAGAATACTCTATTACAATATTAGATGGCTACGAACTAACAGCCGAAGAACCTAATAAGGACTTGTTATTCAACAAAGATAATGATGTTCAATCTATGCGAATCGAAGTCTATAATGCTTCTGAGGTCAATATGGCTGATATAACAAATAATTTAGTAGAAATTTTAAAAGCTTCCACTTCTGAAGGCAAGGTAGATGAGATAACAGAAGCTAACCTTATTCCTTCAGGTAAACTTCTAGAAGATGTCAAAGCTTATGAAGCAGAAGGCACTGAGAACAAAGTATATGGCTACACATTTTTACAAGACGGCTTAGGCGTGAGATTGACGATCTTTGATACGAACGAATCTCCAGCTTTAGAGGATTTTGTTAAAATGGCAGAAACAATTAAAATCGATTAAAATAAAAACTTCGGGCCGTGCAAAGGCTCGAAGTTTTTTTTAGGATAAATTTTTAATCGATAAACCTAATTTTTTTAGCAGCTCAATAGCCTCTAATTTTTCCTCTTCTGACAAGGCATTCATTAATTGAATAAGCTGTTGCTCATGTCGGGGGAAAAGTTCGTTCATAAACTCTGTTCCTGCTTCTGTTATTTCCGCATAGGTAACTCGTCGATCCGTATCACTCGACACTCTCTTGATGAAGCCTCTTCCCTCCAGTTTATCCACCACATAAGTAATGGAACCACTAGCAAGCAAAATTTTATTGCCTATCTGTTGTAAAGGTTGTTTTCCTTTATGAAACAAAAGCTCTAAAACTGCAAATTCAGTTGGATTTAGTCCATTCTCTTGAAAAAAATGATTGGTACATTCATGTATTACTTTATGTGCTCGGGAAAGTACTATAAATAATTTTAAAGCACTACTCGCTGAATCATTTGTCATTGTCGTCATCCTCACCTATATTAAAAATTACATTACCAATTATTATATAGGGCAGACTAATAGATTGTCAAAATAGCTCAGCAGGTTCCGTGCAATGGAAGCAGAAAATTAAAGGTTGTACCTATTCCTACATTGCTCTCTACTTCTATTTTCCCTCCATGAGCTTCAATAACTTCATAGGAATGGGAAAGCCCAAGTCCTGTTCCTGCAGATTTAGTAGTAAAAAAAGGCTTGAAAATGTTTTCTATATCCTGTTTTTCTATCCCACTACCCTGATCCACAACTTTAACGCTAATTGTACAATTAGAATATAATGATATTCTAATCTCTATATTACCACTTTTTTCCATAGATTCAATAGCATTTTTAATCGCATTTATAAAAACTTGTTTTAATAAGTTTCTATTCCCAAAAACCTTATTATTGGGATAAATTTCATTAATTATATTAATCTCAATTGCTTTCATAAGAGATTGAGGGGACATGAAGCCAGCTACTTCTGTTATAAGTTGATCTACTTCAAAGTATGTGTATTCATTGTTGCACGGCTTGGATACTTGCAAGAATTCGGTTAATATATCTTCCATTCTGTTAATCTCGTGATCGATGACATCTAAATATCTCTTACCGTCATCCGTAGCTGTTTTGAGTAGTAATTGGGTGAACCCCTTTAAGGAAGTCATGGGATTTCGTATCTCGTGGGCTATACTAGCAGCAAGTTGTCCGAGAGTACTTAGCGATTCGTTATGATCGAGCCTTTTCTTCATAAACATTTTTTCAGATTCATCATGTATTTCCATAAGAAAGATATTGGAATCACTTTGTTTGGATACAATAGAATGTAGATACTTGTAGTCACCCATATACGTTTGAAGCTCACAAAAGAATTCTGCTTGTCCATTAGTCGATAAATCTTGTAGAAAAGTTTTCTTTATCTCTCCTTTAAGAGATAGCATATTCAAAAGAGCTTTGGAACTCATCTTCAATAATTCGGTGCGGTCCAGCCCCAACACTTTTTCTATATAAGGATTAGCATCTATAATTTTACCTTCTTCACTTATAAATATTAATCCACTCGAAAAGAGTTGAAAAACCTGTTCAAATCTTTGCTTGTATTCGTATTCTGCTAACATTACCTCACCCTGCCTCTCATAAGAATCTGAGAAAACCATTTCAAATTTTTAAATTATTAATTAATTCTGATTATTTCACATTAATTCTAATCTGGAAATGGTTATATTTGACTATATTGTCGACACGAATATTCACTGTTACAATAGTTAAGCAAACCTAAAGGAGTTAAGAAAAAATGAATATAATATTAACTACATTGAACGCAAAGTTCATTCATACTAATTTAGCCTTACGCTGTCTTAAAGCTTACGCTGAGCCTGAATATTCCCCCCTTATTGTCGAATATACTATTAAAGATCCTACTTTTAATATAGTAGCTGATTTGTACCAGAAAAAACCGAGCATTGTAGGCTTTAGCTGCTATATTTGGAATATTGAAGAGACTATAAAAGTGATAAAAATGCTGAAAACAGTTGATCCATCCATAACGATTATCCTAGGTGGCCCTGAAGTCTCATACGATACGAATGTATGGCTTAGACAAGTGAAAGAAATTGATTACATTGTTGTTGGTGAAGGAGAGCAAGCCTTCAAGGAGACGCTAGACTTTCTTTCCGATAAAAAAGATGTAAAAGATGTACCTGGACTAGCATATGTCCAAAACGACAAATTTATTCTAAATCCGCTACCACCAAAATTAGATTTACGAGAGTCTCCCTCGCCTTACCGTTTTGAAGAGGATTTAGCATATCTATCCAAGCGAATTGTCTACATTGAGACTAGTAGAGGGTGCCCTTTTTCATGTCAGTTTTGTCTTTCTTCTATTGAAGTTGGAGTTAGATACTTTAATCGCGAGAAGGTAAAAGAAGATATACGCTATCTAATGCAAAACGGAGCAAAGACGATTAAGTTTGTAGACCGTACATTTAATATTAGCAGAAGCTATGCAATGGAAATGTTCCAGTTTTTAATAGACGAACATTTGCCAGGAGTAGTTTTTCAATTTGAAATAACAGCAGATATTATGAGACCTGAGGTAATTCAATTTTTAAATGATAACGCTCCTGCCGGTCTTTTCCGCTTTGAAATAGGAGTCCAATCTACGAATGATTTAACAAATGAGTTAGTAAAACGTAGACAAAATTTTGAGAAACTTAAACGAACTGTCACAATGGTGAAGAGTGGCGGTAAAATTGATCAGCATCTTGATTTAATCGCAGGCCTGCCAGAGGAAGATTATACATCCTTTAGAAGGACGTTTAACGAAGTATTTGAAATGCGACCTGAAGAACTGCAACTTGGATTTTTAAAGCTCCTTAGAGGCACTGGCTTACGAGTTGAAGCAGAGAAATATGGGTACGTATATGTTGACCAAGCTCCTTATGAAATCTTTTCGAATAATGTCTTAAGCTTCAACGACATATTACGCATTAAGCAAGTAGAAGACGTATTAGAAAAATATTGGAATGCACATAGAATGGATCAGACATTAGAATTTCTTTTCAATCATATATTTGAAACACCTTTCGACTTTTTCCAACAATTCGGGACGTTTTGGGAAGACAGAAATTGGTCTAGAATCGGTCATCAATTAGAGGATCTTTATACACGTCTATTTGATTTCTTAGGAAATCTAGAGGGGATTCCCTTAAATACTGTTAAAAGTGTCATGAAGCTTGATTATTTATCCAAACAAAAATTTCAGCCTCGCAAGCCTTGGTGGGAAAACGATATGAGTAAGGAAGAACAGTCTGCTATCTACAAGCTCCTTCTAGAGAGTCCGTCTATAGCGGGAGAAGAATTTGCGCAGATGGATTTGACCGAAAGAGAGATTTACAAACAAACATTTATTACACCTATTTCTATAGACATGAATTTGTTTAAACAAGGAGTCATAAAAGAAGAGCAAGGTTTCCTTCTAACAACTTTCCATAAAGGCAATACACCGCATTTTTCTTATATTCAAAAGAACAACAACTTAGCAGATTTTATTCTATAAGTTATTCTCTCAAGCGGTTTAATGGATAGAATGGTATCACGTTTAAATGCTGTACTTTCAGTTTATAATGGGCAACCGAGTAGATAAAAGCTATGATATAAAAAAATGAGGTTGGTTATGACTAATGTCATAACCAACCTCATTTTAACTTTCCGGTTATACATAAACTCTATAGCCAGTGAAACAAATGGAATACAGTTAGCCGATAATAACTCTTTCTTTTGGAAAGTGATATTTTGTAATTTTTCTTTTTCCTCCTAAAGTAAACAGGAAAGATATCAAGCCAACTCTTCCGATGAACATGAGGATCATAATAACTACTTTACCAAAAGAAGAAAGCTCCTCAGTAACACCTAGCGACATACCACATGTTCCGAAGGCTGAGGTTATCTCAAATAGAAGTGAAGTTACCGGTACATCTGGTTCCGAAATTGACAAAACAATAGTAGCTGCAAATACCATAAGGAACGCTAATACAATTACCGCAAATGCCCTGAAAACATCCAACAGATGAATTTCCCTATTAAAAATTTGAATGTTCTCTCTGCCTCTAGAAAAATTAATCAAAAACAAAATAGCTATTGCAAATGTAGTAGTGCGAATACCCCCACCAACAGAACTAGGTGATGCCCCGATAAACATTAGTGCACTCATTAGTAAATTGGTGCCTTCATTAAATAAAGTCACATCAACTGTTGTGAGGCCTGCTGAACGAGTAGAAACGGAATGAAATAAGGCAGTAAAGAATTTTTCATGCCAAGGCATATCTTTGAATGTGTTAAACATTTCTAGTAAGAATATCATTATCGTACCTAATACTAATAATGCTCCGTAAGTTAGTGTAGTCAGCTTTGTAAATAAAGAAAAACGAAAATTTTTATTTTTATTAGACAAAAATTCCTTGACCTCTATAAGAACAGGAAATCCAATTGCTCCAAATATAATCATCAAACTTGTAATAATTTGTACAAAATAATCATGATGGTAACGTACTAAGGATTCACCTGTTATATCAAATCCGGCATTAGTAGTAGCTGAAACAGAAGTAAACACCCCATGCATTAGGGCAACTTTAAACGTATCGTAGTATTGTGTAAAGTAAATGGTTAATAATATGGAGCCAACTAACTGAATTACCAAAAGAATTTTGACAATCTCCTTTATCAGTAAAACAGCGCCTGACATTTTAGATTGGTTATGATCGACCATGATTAATTGTCTTTCTCTTAATCCGATTCTTCTTCCAGCTAGAAGCCAAATAAAAGTCCCTAATGACATAATTCCTATTCCCCCGAGCTGGAGAATCAAAATAAGCATAATATACCCAAAAGGTGTGTATGTATCTGCAACATTTATAGTTGTCAATCCAGTAACACTAACTGCGCTAACTGCTGTAAACAAACTATCAATAAAATCTACATGTACTCCGGGTCTATGTACTCCGGGTAGGCAGAGTAATATAACCGAAACTGCAATTGCTATAAAATAATACGACACAATAATCTGGGCTGGTGTCATTTTGAACCTTGCTTTAAAAGTATTATTTATCATCTTAGATGTTCCTTTCAACAAGAAGCCTGTTTCATCATTGTAAAAAAAAAAAGCATAAAAAGATAGCTTTAACTAAACTATCTTTTCATGCTTTTAAATTCTTAAACATCCAAGTGCTTCAATACAATATATTTACACTACTTTTTATTATATGTTAAGCTGTCTTTTTATTTTTAGCTACACCTAGTAAATAACCACCTATAGCAATTACCAGTAATACTATCCAGAATGTCAATTTCCAGCCAGTTGAATGTGGAAAATGCTCATCTAAAATTCCTACATTAGGATGAGACAATGTCAGTACGGTCAATTTAACCCCTACCCAACCTACAATTAAAAATGCTGCAGTTTCGAGTGTTGGATATTTTTCGAGTAATTGAACAAATTTATGAGCAGCAAAACGCATAATAATTAATCCAATGATACCACCAATGAACATAACTGCAAATTGTCCTCCATTGATGCCACCAATCTCAAATTCTCCCCAATATGGTAAGGTTACTGCAATAGCCACAGCAGCAAGCATAGAGTCAATAGCAAAAGCGATATCCGCAAGCTCTACTTTTAATACAGTCATCCAGAAACCTGAACCTTTTGCGCCTTCTTCAAGATTGTCCGTTTCAATATGCGGTCCTGGATTTTTCCGTTGATCGTAAATATGTTTAATAGATATGAACAATAGATAAGCAGCACCTATTGCCTGTACCTGCCAAATATTAACCAAGAAAGTGATCATAAATAAAGCGAGAAATCTAAATACGAACGCTCCTAGCAAACCATAAAACAATGCCTTTTTTTGTTGAGCTTTCGGTAAATGCTTAACCATTACCGCCATAACTACTGCATTGTCAGCTGCTAGTAGTCCCTCTAGTCCTACTAGAACTAGTAAAACCCACCCGTACTCCAATAAAATTCCGTAATCCATTAAATATCCTCCTTTTTTTTTGCAAATAAAAAGACCCCTGCCTAAAAAGGCAAAGGTCTTGCTAAGCAAATTTTAAATAATTGCTATCATAACCGATGGCTAAGCCATGTAATGACGACTATGAAATAGGTTTCCCTATAGCTACTCCCCTTTGACAAATGTCAAAAGTCTATTTAGTTATATAAACTATAATAACACATTTTCCAAATTAGTAAAGAAAAATTACTTAATATGGATATGATAATTTGAATCATCTTTATGTTTATTATAAAAACAAATCATAGCGGGAACCGATTCAATAAAATCTGGACAAGTAATATTACCCTTTGATAAAACTTTTTCAGCATTTGTTGTATCAAAAGAAGAATTCCATGTAAGATAGTCTAATGTTTCTTTTTCTACTTGAAGAAATTTTCTTATTGGTAAAATAGACACTGATACCTTTGCTAGTCCTAGTGGTAATCTCCCCTTTGGATATTTTCCAGTAAGTTCTTTTACAAAAGCTCTATATACCTCTTCCACCGGGTAAGGTTTAGGGTCTGTTAAATGTATAGTCAATCCTTCTGCTTCTTTATCAAAGCAACTATATATGGACGCTTTTGTTATGTAATCTGATGGAACTACATTAATAAAAGATGATGATTTCCCCAGATAAGGTAAAAATGGAAGACCTTTTAGCTTATTAATCATGTTGATAAAGAAATAAGGTCCATCAAATTTAATCGTTTCTCCTGTTTTAGAATGGCCTCTCACTATTCCCGGTCTAATAATAGTAAGTGGAATTTGTTTTTTTAGTTTATCAACTAATACTTCTGCCTCGTATTTTGTTTCCTCGTAATGGTTTTTAAAATCATTAGGCTTAACGAGCTCTGTCTCTAATAGCTTGCCTTCTCTTCTTCCAGCCACGTATGCAGTACTAAAATACATATACCTTTTTAATTTTGGTAACTGAAGGACCAATTCATTAAACAGCTTTGTCCCTTGAACATTAACTTTCCATGCGATATCTTTAGGAACAGCTAAATCATAAATAGCAGCTAAATGCCAAACATAATCGATTTTATGCTTTAATTCTTCTAATATATGCCCATCTAACACTGCATTAGGAAGTGTAATATCTCCTTCAATAACCACAATTCGTTGATCGTCCAAACCATCCGCGTATATTTCTGCTATTACTTCCTCTGCTTTTTTTAGTTGAGATGGTAGAACTAGCACATAAATAGTTGTATAAGCCTTTTGTTGCCTTAATTCTTTTATGATATTTTTAGATAAAAATCCTGGAAATCCGGTCATTAGTGCATTTTTCATACTAGTAATCAGCCCCTTTTATAAAATTATACTGAAAAAGGGTCTTCAACAGAAGACCCTTCCTTATATTTTTCTGAATGTTATGATGATTTTATTTTTCTTGTTTCTTTATCAAATAAACTATAAATTACTGGTACTACATACAAGGTTAAGAAGGTAGAACTGATTAATCCCCCAATTACAGTTAAAGCCATAGGCTGATTAATCTCCGTCCCTTCACCAATCCCAAGCGCTAAAGGAATTAATCCCAAAATGGTAGTTAAAGCAGTCATCAATATTGGACGTACTCTATCTTTAACTGAGGTCGTGATTGCCTCATAAGAAGAATATCCCTCTGCTTTACGTTGGTTAATATAATCCACAAGGACAATACCGTTATTTACTACAATTCCGACTAGTATAAGAATCCCAATAACTGCTGAAATGCTAATTGGTGTACTGGTAAAAAATAATGCAATAGCGATTCCGATAAGACTTAAAGGAACTGTAAACATAATAACCAAAGGATATTTAAAGGATTCAAATTGAGCTGCCATTACAATGTAAACAAGAACAACTGCTAATAATACCGCCAAAATCATGTCACTTTTAGCGTTATCTAATAGCTCGCGGTCCCCACCGAATTTGACATTTATTTTATCTCCAAAATTTTGATTTTCAATTACTTGGTCAATTTGATCGGACATGTCTCCTAGTGTGTTTTCTGACTCATATTTTATAGAAAATGCCACAGCATTTGCTTGGTTTAAACTACGAATCGCCACTGGACCTTCTGACACTTCTATATTGGCCACTTCTTCTAAATTTACAAATTGGCCAGCTGGGGTACGTAATTTTAACTTTTTAAGCTTTTCAATACTCTCCCGATCTGACTCATTATACTTTACATACACTCCATATACTTCATCTTCTTCTGAAATAATCTGGGAAGCTAAAACTCCTCTTGTCACATTATTAACCATCTGAGCAATTTGAGCTGGAGCTAAGCCTAATTCGGTAGCTGCGTCACGTTTAACCGTCATTTGTACTTCTTCTACAGTAGAAATTAAATCATTATTAACTTTTGTAACTCCTTCTAATTTCTCTAGGTCACTTTGGAGTTCCTCCACTGCCTGATAAAGCTCCTGTTTATCGGAGGAAGATACATTGAAGGAAACAACATTTGGCGAAGAGCCCGAAGCAGTTTGGACGTTAAAATTAATATCTGCTTTTCCGTTAACAGCTTTTACGATTGTAGGCTGTACTTCATCTACAAATTCAAAAGTGGATTGATCTCTTTCACTCAATGGCTTAAGCTTCACGGATATCTCAGCCATATTAGATCGAGATGTCCCTCTCGACATACCTTCTTGACTACCGCCAACAAAGCTTACATAAACATCTACTTCTTCCTGCTCTTTTAGTATATCTTCAATTTTATTTACTATTTCGTCTGTCGCAGTAAATGATGAGCCGTTTTCAAGCTTTACGGAGATAGAAACAAACCCTTCATCTGTAGGAGGTAAAAATTCTGTTCCAACTCGGAATACCCCTAGTACAGAAAGAACTAGTAATACTACTGTAAGGGAGAGAACAAGTGCACGATGTTGCAATGACCATTTGATAGACTTATCTAGATTATTGTATGCCTTTGACCTTCTTCTTCTTGCCTCAATGTTACCTTTAGGCTTCTTAAGCATTCGGCTTGCCATCATAGGAATAACGGTTATTGCAACCACAAGGGAAGCAAACAAACTAAAGGATATAGTTAAAGCAAATTCTGTGAAAATTTGTCCTATAAGACCAGAGAGAAAAATGACTGGCAAGAAAACAGCTACGGTTGTTAGAGTCGAAGCGGTAATAGCTCCAAGCACCTCTTTTGTTCCAGTAATTGCGGCAGCCTTTGGATCCTTTCCTAATCCCAAATGTCTTTCTATATTTTCAATAACTACAATCGAATTATCTACTAGCATCCCTATGCCTAATGCCAGTGCACCAAGCGTCATAATGTTCAAGGAGAAGCCGGCAAAATACATTAATACAAATGTCACAATCACCGAATAGGGAATAGCTACCCCAATAATAATAGGACTTCTAACTCCTCTAAGGAATACAAATAACACTAGCATTGCCAGTAATCCGCCTGTTATTAAAGTGGAACCTATATTGTTTATAGCAATTTTGACATAATCTCCTTGGTCAAAGAGAATATCTGCGGTTACACCCTTGTACTCATCTTTTTCTAATTGCTTGTCCAATGCTTCTTGAAAAGCTGTTGAAACCTTCGCAGTATTGGCACTAGATTCTTGGAGCACTGATAAAAGTACAGCAGGATTTTCGTTTGCTCTAGTTTCGGTATTAGTTTCCTGCTCTGCTAACTGAACGGTTGCTACATCTGCAATCGTCACCTTGGATCCATCCAAAGGATTTACCGTAACAACTAGGTTTTGAATATCCTCCACAGATGTGAGAGTGCTGATGATGCGAGTTGTCAGCGACATATTTTCTTCTGTCTCTACGGGGTTTCCAGGTAAAGAGAGGTTATTCGCCTGAATAAGCTGCACAATATCACTCTGTGTAAGACCTTTACTTTGGAGGTTCTCTTGGTTTAATAGTATTTGAACCTCTTCGACTAGTGTTCCAGAAATATTGACACTTGCTACCCCTTCCGTACCAACTAATTCTTTTTCTAGCTCTTCCGCTATTAATCGAATATCTTGTTCTCCCGTTGCTCTAAGAGATAACTGAATAACTGGAAATTGAGCAGGATCAAATTTTAAAAATCTAGGCTTTTCTGCTCCATTGGGAACAGGTACCATATCAATACGCTGCATGATATCTAGTTGAACATCGTCCATATCCATAGACCAGTCAAATTCTAATAAGATGAAATTGGCACCCTCTTGTGAGGTACTATTAATGGACTTAATTCCTTGAAGCGTACTTAGGGAAGTTTCCAATGGTTTCGTTATTTTTTCATCCACTTCCACAGGACTTGCACCAGGGTAATTTGTTACAACAACAGCTATAGGAGGGTTAAGCTCGGGGATTAATGTGATTGGTATTTTGAAAAACGATACCCCGCCTAAAATAATTACTAAAAACATAATAACAGTAGTAAATACGGGTCTTTTTATGGAGAAATCACTTATTTTCATATATAGGGGACCACCTTCTTTTTAGCTATTTCTATCATATGCTCTAGAAAGCAAGAGTTCAAATTTT
Organism: Psychrobacillus faecigallinarum; assembly: GCF_014836595.1. GTDB lineage: Bacteria > Bacillota > Bacilli > Bacillales_A > Planococcaceae > Psychrobacillus > Psychrobacillus faecigallinarum. The sequence continues at coordinate 440,220 of NZ_JACSQO010000001.1, forward strand.
ATTATTATCTATAGCATTAATTAACTTACTTTTTTTTTATTTTACTGATAAGACATCACAAACGACGCCTAAGCGGAGATATTGGCTTATCGGTCACCCATGGAAAGCGGCCGCTGAGAGCGAAATTCAGCCAGCTCTATTTTATATTTAAGTAATAAGTATTTAGATGTTGAGTTAGTTGAAACACACACAACTCTCCCATTTCTCCCAACTTATGATTGGAGCGACATACGGCGACTCCGGTGGGATGAGTGAGACAGATAAGACCTTACAAACGGCGCGTCAGCGACGGTAAGGGCTTATCTCTCAACCCACGGAAAGCGACCGCCGAAAGCGGAAATCAGCTTCTCTAAGCTATATTTAAGTAATAAGTATTTAGATATTGTGTTAGTTGAAACACATTCAACTCTCCCATTTTTCTTAACTTATAATTGGAGCGACAGGCGGCGACTCCGGTGGAATGAGGGAGTCAGATAAGACCTTACAAACGGCGCGTCAGCGACGGTAAGGGCTTATCGCTCACCCCACGGAAAGCGACCGCCGAAAGCGGAAATCAGCTTCTCTAATTAGAACTTTATTCATGCTTGAAGGATAGATTGAAATAATAACCATCTATTTTATATACTCGTTCCAAACCCTATTTGCGATTGGAGCGACAGGCGGCGACTCCAGTGGGATGAGGGAGTCAGATAAGACCTTACAAAACGGCGCGTCAGCGACGGTAAGAGCTTATCGCTCACCCCACGGAAAGCGACCGCCGAAAGCGGAAATCAGCCATCTCCCAATCAAACTTCCATACTTTTAAAGAATAGATTCATATAATTTATAACCTTCAACTCTAAAAAAGCGAGAAAGTGAACGATTTGTCATTCACTTCCTCGCATATATAGGAATTTTATTATAATAAGTTATACAATTTGATATGCTCATATTTGTCCTGGAACCAACGAGTCGCAAACTCATTTTCAAACAGGAACACGTAATGATCATAGCGATCTTTCACAAGCATACTTCTTGGACCTGTCATGGATTCTTTTACTTCTTCCTCATTTTCAATCCATCGAGCTACCTTCGAGCCAATTGGCTCCATGCGTACATCAACATTATACTCGTTCTTCATACGATGCTCGAATACCTCGAATTGCAACTGTCCAACCGCTCCAAGAATTACTTCTTCAGTATGAAGTGTTTTGTAGTACTGAATAGCTCCTTCTTGTACAAGCTGTAAGATCCCTTTATGGAAATGCTTAGACTTCAGTACGTTTTTTGCAGTAACCTTAACGAACATTTCAGGAGTGAATTGAGGAAGCTTTTCATAATTGAATGCCTTCTTCCCTCCAACTACCGTATCTCCAATTTGATAATTTCCTACATCATAAAGACCGATAATATCGCCCGCCACTGCTGTTTCAACAGTTTCGCGGTCATCCGCTAAAAATTGAGTGGATTGAGTTACTTTAAATGTTTTACCAGTACGAGCTAAAGTAACGGTCATACCACGTTCGAATTTTCCGGAAACGATACGCACGAAAGCAATTCTATCCCGGTGAGCAGGATTCATATTCGCTTGAATTTTGAATATAAAACCAGAGAAATCTTCGTTAAGAGGATTTACTTCCTCTTCAACATCTGTCATTCGAGGTTGCGGAGTTGGGGCAAACTGAAGATAAGTTTCTAAGAAGGTTTGCACACCAAAATTTGTTAATGCACTTCCAAAAAATACAGGTGTTAAATCTCCAGAAAGTACTTTATCCTTATCAAAATCATTTCCAGCCTCATTTAACAGCATAATATCTTCGATTGCTTGAGTATAATATGATGTTTCTTTCATAGAATTGTCTACTGCAAGTTCTCCCTCTTCATCTAGCGGAAGGAATCTTTCAGCTTCATCGGTGCGGAATTGTTCAATACGATGATTAAAACGGTCGTATATCCCTAAGAACTCTTTACCCATACCAATAGGCCAATTCATCGCATATGATTGAATTCCAAGTACTTCTTCTAGCTCTTCCATCAATTCTAAAGGTTCTTTCCCTTGGCGATCAAGCTTGTTTATAAATGTGAAGATAGGAATACCACGCATACGACAAACCTTAAATAGTTTTAAAGTTTGCGCCTCTATTCCTTTGGCAGCATCCACAATCATTACTGCACTGTCCACGGCCATTAACGTGCGATACGTGTCTTCACTGAAATCCTGATGTCCTGGTGTATCTAGTATATTTATACGACAATCATTAAAGTCAAATTGCATAACAGATGATGTTACAGAAATCCCACGTTGTTTTTCAATTTCCATCCAGTCTGATGTTGCAAATTTCCCTGTTTTTTTCCCTTTTACTGTACCTGCATCACGAATTGCTCCTCCAAAATATAGCAGCTTCTCCGTTATAGTTGTTTTACCAGCATCGGGGTGGGAAATGATTGCAAAGGTTCTTCTTTTTAATATTTCTTCTTGTAATTTATTGTCCATATTTGTATATCTCCTTCTTATTCACTTTTTTATCATATGGATTTAATGCCAAAAATACAAGTAAAAAAAGAACTAGCAAACAATTTTACAAATTTCTCGTAAAAATGTCTACTAGTATCCATTACAATATTTCAGAATTAATATAAGAATATAGAAGTTTAGCGGTATTTTCTAATGAATCTACATGAGTTCGCTCATAAGCATGGGATGCTTCAATCCCTGGACCGAACAGTGCATGTTTGACATCAAAACCAGCTCTTATCGCTGCTGAAGCATCCGAGCCGTAATATGGATAGATGTCTAATTTGTAATCGATTCCCTCTTTTTTAGCTAGCTCTACAAGATTTCTTGTTAGTTCATAATGGTATGGACCAGAAGAATCCTTCGCACAAATTGAGACTGTATACTCATCAGATGCCTGTCCGTCACCAATAGCTCCCATATCTACAGCTATGTATTCTACTGTCTGTTCTGGAATACTTGAATTTCCCCCAAAACCAATTTCTTCATTATTAGAAATATAAAAGTGAGTAGTATAAGGAAGAGTCCAGCTGTTTTCCTTAATAGCTTTCATTAATTGAAGTAAAAGGGCTGTACTTGCTTTGTCGTCTAAATGACGAGACTTGATGAAGCCAGTGTCTGTCTGCTCAAATCGAGGGTCGAATGATACAAAATCCCCTACTTCTATTCCTAGCTTTCTTGTTTCGTCTGCATTTGTAACTTTTTCATCTATTCTTACCTCGATATTTTGCTCATCTCTAGCTAATGCAGTTGCGTTTTTGTATACATGGACCGTTGTTTGGTGCATAAGAATGGTTCCTCGTATTTTCTTCCCTTCTGCTGTGTGAATAGTACAATACTCACCTTCTACTGCGTTCCAGTTAAAGCCACCCACCATAGAAAGCTTCAATCGTCCAGAAGACTTAACTTCCTTAACCATTGCTCCTAAAGTATCTGTGTGAGCCGTCAATAAACGATGTTTTGTGTCATTATTCCCTTTGATTGTGGCGATTAATGCACCCTTGTTTGTACGTTTATAGTCAACATTGATTTCCTTTAAAAATTGCTCCATAAAATCCATGATTTCTTTTGTATAACCAGAGGGACTTGGAATTTCTACTAATTGCTTTAATAAAGAAACTGTCTCTTGCTGTTGAAATGTAAATGACATCGTTATTCCTCCTTTAATCTTACTTAATTTTATCAAAATCTTGTATTTTCAGATACCTATAAATACGCTAATATAAGAAGTATCTGAAGGAGGTGGAAAAAATGGAATTTTTTAATACTACAAAGGACAAAAATAAGCTATTTCTGATTATTTTTTCTGTTTTTACAATATGCCATATTTTCTTTGCAGCCCTTTTACAAAACAAGGACATCTTAACTTATCTTGTCGTTTCAATTATTTATTTATTAATATTAGCTCTGTTATATTGTGGGAACTCCGAAAATGAAATCATTCAGTATGTTATGTTCATATCCTTAAACTTGTATCTTTTAGTCGTCAATATTTACAGTGAAAACGTAGTAATGATTGCTTTTTTTATTTATCCCATTTACATAGCGGTTCTCTATTATTCTATTGGACCAAGGATATTCTTGTTCTTTCTCACATTAGCAGAAATTTTCGGGCTAATATACTTCAAGTATTCAACCTATACATACATATTTACTCTAGATGACCTTATCGCATTTATACTGCTCCTCATGATGCTTATCTTTACTTCTATATTAAATACATACTTTGATAGAAAATATTGGAACAAAATAACTGAGTTAAATTCTTCAATGAGGCAGGAACTATATTCTCGTGAAAGTTACTTACAGCTCTTTTTCGATAATGCCAAGGATAGCATAACTGTCTTCGATAAAAATAATAAAATAATTGAAGTAAATCCTGCCTTTGAAGAATTATACGGGTGGAAAAGAGAAGAAGTTATTGGACAAAGCGTAACCATTATTTCTCCCCAGTATCAACTAGACGAGGCTAGAAGACAGGAAGTATTAAACGGTGCTAGCTATCACTTTCTAGAAACAACAGATCGAAAAAAAGATGGTACTTATTTTGATGCTCAAATCACTTTTTCTCCTATATATGATTACAACAAGAAGCTTATTGCTCTCTCTATCATTAGTAGAGATGTCAGCTTTAAAAAAGAGACAGAAACTTTATTATTACAATCAGAAAAGTTGAAAATTGCTGGAGAAATGGCTGCTGGAGTAGCTCATGAAATTAGGAATCCAATTACCGTTATTTCTGGGTTTATGCAAATTATGAACGGTGATCCATCCCAACCTTATTATCGCTACACAAAAGTAATTGAAAATGAGATTGAAAGAATTAATTATATAATTAGTGAATTTCTTGTTTTAGCAAAGCCTCATGTGAAATTACCTAAAAAATACGACCTTAAGAAATCTTTAGATGATATTCTCGTTTTGTTTCAGCCCGAGATTAACTTAAATGGTATCCTTCTTACAACTGAGCTATTAGAAGGGCCTATCATTCTCTATGGAGAGGAAGGCCAGATGAAACAAGTACTCATCAACCTTGTTAAAAACGCAATTGAGGCAATTACTGAAAACGGAGAAATTCATATTAGCTGCTCCGTTGAACCATCAGAGATTGTAATAATTAAAATAAGAGACAATGGAGTTGGAATGGACACGCATACTGCTGGAAAGGTATTTGATCCGTTTTTTTCAACTAAAGTTAATGGAACAGGGCTTGGAATGATGATTTCTGAAAAGATTATATCTGAACACGGTGGAAATATTTTGATTGAAAGCGATAAAAATCACGGAACAACTGTGACTATCCAATTACCTTATAGTATCAATTCCTGACAATAGAGTAGCGTTGTATAACAGTGATATTTAAACAAAGATTATTAACCATCATTTTAGACAAGTTATTTCCTTGTAGTAATTGAATACTTAATAAGGCGGTCACTATAGCGGTATGAAGGAGACAGATAAGACATCACAAACGTAGCATTGATGGCTTATCGTCCCTCCCGAGAGCCCGCCTAATTATTTATTCTTCATCTATTTGAAGAAGAGGATAACCATAATCTCTGTACTTTCTTTTTAAATCCTATCATATTTTATTTGACCATTAGATTGAAGTCGGGTACATCTCTGGCATTTAAAGGCTTTGAGTAATAAAAACCTTGAACAATCTTACATTTATGTCGTTTTAAAAACTGAATAACTTCCTCTGTCTCTACACCTTCAGCTACTACCTCTAGTCCAAGGCTAAGCCCTATTCGAATGATAGAGGAGACGATCACTTCATTTCGCCTTTCAAATATACGGTTCATAAACATACTGTCTATTTTTAATGTATGGATAGGGAGTTCACTTAAATAGCGAAAGTTAGAAAAACCTGCCCCAAAGTCATCCATTGCTATGCGAATTCCGTAGTTTTTTAATTCTGTTAGAATGCTCAATAGCTTATTTAAATTTTTCATTAAAACATTTTCCGTTATTTCTAGCTCTAAATATTGAGGTGGCAGTCCTGTTTCCAAGAGAATATCTTTAACATTGTTTACAAAATCGTTTTGCTCTAATTCGGCAGGACTTATATTCACAGACACTGTATCAAAAGCTATGCCTTTCTGTAGCCATTCAGCAGCTTGTCTACATGCCTCATGGAGAACGTACCTACCTAAAGGGATGATTAACCCAGTCTCTTCAGCAAACGGGATGTAATCATTTGGAGGAATGATATTTTTACCCTTTCTATTCCATCGGATAAGAGCTTCGTAACCATGAACTTTATTAGTAAATAAATTTACTTTAGGCTGGTAGACTAAGAAAAATTCATCGTTCTCTAATCCAAAACGGATATCACTCTCTAAACGAACCTTATTAATATAACCTTCTTCTAAATTTTTTTCATATAATACTGCTGTTCCTCTTCCCTGCTCCTTAGACACATTCAATGCTAAGTCAGCTGCCCTGTGTAAAGCCGCATATTCAGAACCATGAAGAGGAAAGCAGGATAGCCCTATTGAACACGAAATGTACAATTCCATTTCATCTATATAAAAAGGCTTTTCGATTTCTTTTATCAGTTGCTGAGCATTAAGTAAGTAATTTTTACAAGGGAATTCTTGATCATCCAAAAGGATTACAAATTCATCTCCACCCATACGGTAGATTTGTGCTCCTTCTTTATAGAAGGATTTCATTCTTCTGGAAACCTTTTGCAATAAAATATCCCCAGTGACATGGCCTAGTGAATCGTTAATATTTTTGAAACGATCTAAGTCTATATATAGAAAACTAAAGGGCTCCTTTAGTAATATTTTTAGCTGTATATCTCTATTTAAAGCCGCAGTGTTATATGTATTGGTCAGGTGATCTTTGTATGCAAGTTCGGATAGAGTTGTTCGAGTGTTCTCAAGCTCGGTTATATCATTTCCAATACCAATCGCACCAGTCACTTTCCCATTTTGCTCAATAGGAGAAATAGTAATATGAATACATTTAGAACCAAACCATTCCTTGTAGGCAACTTCTTCTCCTAAGAAAACTTTTGTAATATTTTCATTTAATTTACCGGATACTTCCTTAGGGAAATAACTCATTGCTAACTTTAAGCTTTGAAATGGTTGTTCTCCAAACATTTCACTAGAGGGATGGATTGCCTGTATTCCTCTTTCCTTAAAATATTCCGTAGCAATTTTACCAGTTAATAAGGAAAAGTAAGACTCATTATTATAATCTTTATCTACTCTAAAAATTAGGTTATTTACGTGTCTTACCACGGTCTCAAAGGAATTTAGCAAATTTGCCTGAAGTCTTTGTTCCTTTTCTTTTTCAACTGTTATGTCCGTACGAATACTTAAAAAATAAGTATCCTTGTATTCTTCGCCGATTGGAAGAATATATGTTTTAACCCAATATAACTCACCATTTTTACGTTTGTTGCATATTTCGCCTTCCCAGGTTTGACCTTGTAAAATCGTATTCCACATTTCTTTAAAAAATTTAGTGGAATGATGAGAGGATTTGACGACACGGTGAGTTTTACCTATAAGCTCTTCAGGTGAATAACCAGAAATTTCAACGAACCTGTCATTCACATATATTATTTGTCCAGCTCTGTTTGTAAGTGCGAGAATCATCGTTTCATTTACTGCATAGCTCATTAGCTTCATCTTAAAAAAAGCATCCTCAAGCATTATTTCAAGCTTATCATTATCTTTAATAGATTCTTTACGCAATGCATTTTTTACTGTAAGCAATAAATCTTCAGACTCTGTGCCAAATATGGACTCCATTTCTTGTCCTCCATTTTATTTAATCAATAAAATACAAACCTTTGTCTACATATTAGTAAATAAGTCATTTCATGTCAATAATTTATTGATAGAATAGAATTATAACAAGTAATTTAATGGTCTAATATTAAATCTAATGAACTAAGAGTTGTGGTAAATTAATACCACAACTCTCGGATGTATCATTATTTTAATAAGCCTCTTACTAACTTAATTTTATTTTTATACGGAGGGAACGCTACGTTTAATGGGATAGCTGTACTTTTTTTCACAATAGATTTTTGATGGGTGAACATTTCAAAGCTTGATGCGCCGTGATAAGCTCCCATTCCGGAGTTTCCAACCCCACCAAATGGTAAGTGGGCACTACCAGCATGCATAATTGTATCATTGATACATCCACCACCAAAGGAAAGCTCTTCTAGAAAATAATTTTGTGCTCCTTCATGCTCACTGAACATATAGGCTGCTAGGGGCTTTGGAAATTTTCTAATTTGGCGAATAATAGTAGGTAAATCTTTGTAACTAATCACTGGCAGGATTGGCCCAAAAATCTCTTCTTGCATAGAAGGACTAGAGAAATGTACTCCATCTAAAATGGTAGGTTCTATATATAAATCTTCCTTATCCATTTTACCTCCAAAAATAATATGGTCTTTCTCTTGTAAAACCATTTTTTGTAATCGTCTAAAATGATTGGTATTTACTATTCGCCCATAATCAGGGCTTTCTTGAACGTTTTCACCGTAGAAATGTTGAATAGCTTCCCGTAATTTTTCAAGAAGCTTTTCTTTGACAGTTTCTTCTACGAGTAAATAATCTGGAGCAATACAGGTTTGTCCAGAGTTAACTAATTTGCCCCAAATAATTCGCTTTGCAGCCTGGTCTAAATTAGCCGTATGATCAACGATAGCTGGGCTTTTTCCACCTAACTCTAATGCAATTGGAGTCAACCTTTTAGAGGCAGCCTCCATCACTACCTTCCCAACGTTTACACTACCAGTGAAGAAGATAAAATCGAAAGGAGCATGTATTAATAAAGAGGTTTCTTCTTTTTCTCCCTCAACGACTCTAATATAATGAGGATGAAAGGCTTCAGCTATAATCTTTTTTACTATATTGGTAGTAAAAGGAGTTGTTTCAGAAGGTTTGATAACTCCACAATTTCCGCCTGCTATAGCTCCAAGCAAAGGCTCCATTATTAACTGAAATGGATAGTTAAATGGAGCAATGATTAAGATTGTTCCATAAGGCTCGCTAATAATTTGACTTTTTGATGGCATGAGCGCCAACGGTGTCTTCACCTGTTTTGGCTCCATCCATTTATCCAAATTTTTCTTCATATGAGTAATACTTTCATATATCAACCCTATTTCAGTTGTATATGCTTCAAACTCACTCTTCCTTAAATCTTTATAAAGGGCTTTTATTACTTCATTTTCATATTTTTTAATCGTTTTTTTCAAAATGTCTAATTGGTCGATTCGAAACTTTGCAGATTTAGTTATGCCTGAGTAAAAATACGCTTGGTGTTCCTCTAACATCTGATCTAGCTGCTGTGATGTAAAATTCACATTATCATCTCCTCATCAACTTTTTATTGCACTATGTTTGGTGAACAAATAAACCTTTGACTACTTTTTGTTATCAAATATAGTCTACTCTCTAAAGCATACTATTATTTTTCAGTTGACGAAAGAATTTGTATTTTTATCCTTGTACATTAAATAACTTTAAAATGGCATACTACTTTCATAAGGGAGATTTGAAACCAATCAATAAGTCCCTCTATGTACTCCATCCCTTATGAAAAAAGTCATGTTTTTGAAATAATTGTTTGGTTATGAATCATATCGGGGTATATGAAAGGCAAATGATAAAATTAATAAGTTTTTTGGAAAAGGAGAGGAAATATAATGACTGAAACTCAAACTTGGTGGGAGCCTATTTTTCAAGGTCCGATGTCTATTGGATTAAATAAGGAACGTTTACTAAATGAATTAGAAGAGGAGACTTTCTTATATTTCCAGCAAGATGACTCAGCTTTAATGGAAACTGCTACAATGGAATAGATTATATCCATAAATCATCTTTCCTCTTACTAGGAGGGCTGACTATTATGGAATACTTAGCTTGAGTAATCTACATTAGCTTGTTGGATCTGACTTAAGCAATTGCGCTTTTCTAATTGAATAAATCATTATCAATATTTTATCGACGAGGAGATTCTGTTTAGATTCTCCTCTTTTCATATGTCTTCATATTGTGAGCCATGTGCTTTTCTCCATAACAATCTATGTATTGAACACACTCAACTATATTTGAAGGACTGTAGTGAATAGTAAGCTCTTCATTCACAAATTCAGTCTTAAAAGTAATACTCAACAAATCCTGCTTCACGGGTATTAGTTTATATTTGTATAGCGCATTATACATTTTTGAAACAGTTAAGAAGATACTGTTATTTTCTTGAGATATTGATATAGTTTGAGTGGGTCGATCTATAACCTGGTATTGCCCGATTATACAAAGTTTTTTATGTGAATCGTCCACTCTAATTGCATCTATAGATGCTGGCAGAAACATACTTCCACCTAACATTACTTCAGATATCTCTTCAGTTAGTTTAATTACGGGTGTTATACTCAAATTACTTAAATAGATTACCGTTATTTTCTCCTCAGAAAATCGAAGAAAATTACTACAGAAACCACTAATATCTCCATAATGATGCGAACATTTTTTGTTAAATTTATTTGAAATTACCCAACCAGAAGCATAATTACTTCTATTTACTTCAAACATTTTTTTCGTTAACACTTCGTCTAATATAGTAAAGGAGCTTAACGCCTTGTCCCAAATGAAAAGGTCTTCGACTGTTGAATAGAGACCATAAGCACCAAGAGGAAAAGACATATCCGAATATTCTGCTCGGATAACTTCCTCCCAAACTGAATACCCTGACGCCATTTCAGCTATTACTTTCCTGCCATCATCACAGCCAGTATTAACCATCCCTAACGGATTAAAAATATACTCGCTCAAATATTTTGCATAAGGCATATTTGAGACCTGCTCAATTACTGCTGTTAAGATAGAGTAGCCTGAATTAGAGTATTCAAATTCGTTACCTGGTTTAAAATGTAGTGGCTTATCTTTAAAGGCGTCAATTAGTTGGGCTAGAGTTAGAGGCAATCTCATATTGCTAGACCAAAAATCTGAGTCTGCTGTAAAATTGGGAATCCCCGAGGTATTTGTTAAACAGTGATAAATGGTGATTTCCCCTCCATTAGGATAATTCACTAAATACTTGCCTATAGCGTCATTTATATTTAAGTTACCATTTTTATGTAACTGATAAATTGCAAAAGAAGTGAAAGCTTTGGACAGGGATCCTATACGAAATTTAGTATGAGAAAAATTAGGAATTTTATGTTCCCAGTTAGCGAATCCATATCCTTTATTCACTATAATTCGATCACTTGACGCTACAAGAATTGAACCATTTATATACCCATTTTTATCGTAAGCGTCTAAAAGCCATTTTTTTTTTCATCAATCCCCATACTTCTTCCACCTCAAAAATTTCATTTTATTCTGTTTTTATTACTGTAGCATAGAATGAACATGCTGATTTCAATATTCGGCTTAGACTTTGGCATGAAGTATGTGATAGTGTAAGCATTGCTCAAAGTAAATCACGCGTGTATATATGTACGATTAGCTAGATGAGTATGGTTAGTGACTTATTTTTAATACTTTCTAGTCTTAAAAAAAAACAGCCACGAGTGGCTGCTCTCTTTTAAGTAGTTGCTCCCTTGATATTAGTTTCCGGTGCTGTTTCTTCTGGAGCTATATCCTCGAAGGTTTCGTTAGCCTCTTGCAAGTCTCTTGTTCGATGTGCAAGTCTAGATGCAGCACTTGCCGCTATACTTGCAACCAAGTCATCTAGAAAGGTATGAATGCTACCTCCTGCCTTTGTATCAAGCTTAGATATTATACCAATCTTATTTTTGTCTAGATGTCCAAACGTGGTGACGGCTATACTTCCGTATGTAAATACAGCGCCTAACGCAATTGTTTCATCTACGCCAAATAATCCTTCATCTGCTTCTACAATCTGTTGTAGTGGAGCTGATAACATTTTTTTCTCTGCAAGTTCGTCTAATTCAATTCCTACAAGAATTGCATGTTGCATTTCTCTTTTTTTCATGACACTCTTGATCGACTCAATACAGTGATCAATTGTTAGTCCTTTGTTATATGGAAATTGCATTTCATACACTATTTTAGCAATCTCTTCGATTGTAACTCCTCTACGCTTTAACGCGTCCACCGTTGCTTGCTCTACTGTGCGGGAATGCACTCTAGATGTTTGATTATCCAAAAAATAACCTCCTTTTTCTATTTTGAGTCTGTAAAAAGAATACCTATAAGCTGCTCTCATTATACCTCTTTCCCAGTATATGTTACAATTTCTATATAACATGACAACGAGGTGTAAGAATGAACAAAGGGACTTTACAAGATACAACTATATACAGCAAGGCTTTGGATGAAGAAATTCAATTATTAATTTATTTGCCGCCAAATTACTCCCCATTATATAAATATTCAGTCCTTATAGCATCTGACGGTAAAGATTATTTTCAATTAGGAAGAATTTCTCGTGTAGCAGATGAATTGTATGATAATCAAGAAATAGAAAATCTAATAATTGTCGGTGTTCCTTATAAAAGTGTCAAAGAACGTAGAAGCATGTATCACCCAGATGGAGAAAAACAGCTAGCGTATTCACGTTTTATAGCACAAGAGCTAGTTCCTTATATAGATGAAAATTATCCGACTTATCAAATTGGAATGGGAAGAGCTTTGATAGGAGATTCCTTAGCTGGCACAATTTCCTTACTTACAGCCCTTAGTTATCCAAATACTTTTGGTAAAGTTATAATGCATTCTCCTCTCATCAATGAGGACATATTAGAAATGGTTGAAAATCATAAAGAAGTACATGCATTTTCTCTATACCAGGTGGTTGGTAACCAAGAGACTGCTGTTAAAACGGGAGATGGTTTAGAAACTGATTTCCTTACACCAAACAGAAAATTGCATAATTTACTCCTAAATAAAGGGTTTTCTACTTTTTATGACGAATTAGAAGGAGACCATACTTGGAAGCTATGGCAACCAGACATTAAAAGATCACTGCAAAACAATTTCAGTCTTTAAGATGTTTTTGGTATAATAGAAATATATTGTAAGATAATTTTAAGGAGGTCATGATTATGAAATACGGTATTGTTGCTTTTCCATCAAAAAAGGTGCAAGATTTTGCGAACTCTTATAGAAAGCGTTATGATCCCCATTATGCTCTTATTACTCCTCATATGACTTTAAAGGGAGTTTTTGAAGCAGATGAAGCCCAAATTAAAACAATAGCTAACCAAATTAATGAAATAGCTAAGACCCATAAGCCCTTTATAATGAAAACAACAAAAGTAAGTTCTTTTGCTCCTGTAACAAATGCTATCTACTTCAATATTCAATCTACGCAAGAGCTTGAAAAATTACATGAGGATCTGAATTCAATTGAGTATCATGATGATGAAACCTATTCATTTGTACCTCATATTACTATTGCACAAAAACTTAGTGCAAGTGAGCATGACGATATATTGCCCCAATTAAAAATGATTGGAGCAGAATTCGAGGAAGAAATAGATCGAATTCATCTGTTGTATCAGCTAGAAGACGGTTCCTGGACCGTATATGAAACATTTAGATTGTCTGGAGCTGAGTAACCATTGGTATTTGCAAAGATTGTTGAAACTGAGAAAGAGTACGATGATGCAATATATATAAGAAGAAAAGTATTTGTAGAGGAACAAGACGTTCCTCTGCATTTAGAGTTAGATGAATACGACATGAAAGCAACACATTTTGTTGCTTATGACGGAGATACTCCTTTTGGAGCTGGTCGGATTCGCATTGCTGAGCCCACTATTGGTAAAGTAGAACGCGTATGTATCTTACCTGAATATAGAGGGAAAAAACTAGGTAATTTGATGATGGAATGTATGGAAGATTACGCAAAGGACCATCAATTTAAAAAACTAAAGTTAAACGCTCAGAGTCACGCTATACCCTTTTATGAAAAAAGAGATTATGTTATCACGTCTCCTGAATTTTTGGAAGCTGGTATCCCTCATAGAGCTATGGAAAAAGAATTATAAAGAGTAAAACCCGCTAACTATAGGTTAGCGGGTTTTACTCTTTGCTTAAATATAGGTATTCACATAGTTACCTTTACCTGATATTTCTGCAATAATAGGTGATAAATTAACGGGATTTGGTTGGATAAAGCCTTTAGATAATGGCAAGCTAGAAAGTTCTTTATTACCCGATAACTGCTTTTCTTCTTGTTGTTCTACTATTCCTTCTTTTTGTTGAAGGTCAGCTAAGTGATCATCGAAAATCGATTTCATTTTAACATTTTGAACATTATTGATTTGAGCAAAATTATATTCTTCCATTTGCATACGATTCGCATAAATTTGCGACTGCAAAGGTTGAACTGGAATAATATACCCCATTCTTATCCACCTCCATTATAAAACTATATGCTCTTTACCCTTGTTTAATTTACCTTAAACCTATTTTTTAAATATTACAGCATTTTTTCAATATCGGTTAAACTGATTGAACTTCCTTTTTGGAGGATTGAGTTCGTCAGTTGATCTTCTAATTCTTTAGAAACAGGTTTGTTGGCAAGCCTGCCTACTTTTCTTACGATTTTACGAACTTGATGTTCATTGGTAAAATCAGCATTTGAAATGGCGTTAGCTAGTGTGAAAAGCTCATCCATTGATACACCGGTTTTATTCTCAATCGCTCTGAAAAAAGAATTTTGCATGTAATTTCCCCCTCGCATTATTTATAATCAGGTTTAAGGGAGAAAGCTAGCTCCGACAATGATCAATAAAATGAATAAAACAACGATTAATACAAATGTTGAACCTGCACCTTTATTTCCACCGTAGCCACCCTCATATCCGTAGCCTCCGCCGTAACCGTAACATCCTCCATCACAATAACCGTACATATCCTTTCCCCCCTTCCTTTCAACTTATAGTATGCAAGGGGGGCGCAAGAAATAGGGCATTTTGCTTAATAGGTTGTTTTTCGTTTTTGGAATATAAAAGCACCAATTATTCCGAATAATATAGCTGCACTGATACCGGAACTCGTTACCTCAAACATTCCAGTTATTACTCCAACTAAGCCATGTTTTTCAGCTTCTGCGAGTGCACCATGGGTTAATGAGTTCCCAAAAGAAGTGATCGGAATTGTTGCCCCCGCTCCTGCAAAATCAATAAGGGGCTCATATAAACCAAAACCATCTAAAATTGCCCCTGCTACCACCATACCGCTTAATGTATGAGCTGGTGTTAGTTTACAAACATCCATTAGAATTTGTCCAATTACACAAATTAAACCTCCGACGATAAAAGCTGTAATTAATGATGAAATCATATTATCCCTTCTTCTCCATTCGACATTCAATAGCATGTGCTATGCATGGGATGGTTTCTCCCTGTTGATAAGTTAATGGAGAAAGCAATGCACCTGTAGCTATTAGTAAAACCCGTTTAAATGTACCTTTTTTGAGTTGACTGTATATATGACTAAAAAATACTGAAGCAGAACAGCCAGGACCACTCGCACCGGCATTAAAGAATTGGTCATCTCCATAATATTGAGCTCCAGCATCCTGCAAAATTACTCCGCTATTTTCATCCTGAAACATCTCTTTTAATATAGAAAGTCCTATCTTTCCTAAGTCACCTGTCATTATCAAATCATAATCTGACATTTTACTGTTTGTGTTTTTTAAGTGACGTTCGATGGTATCTCTAGCAGCTGGGGCCATAGCAGCTCCCATATGGAGAGGATTCGATTGCTTTCCATCCACTACTCTTCCCATCGTCGCATGAGAAATATAGGGTGCATTTTTAGCATTGCTCTGTAAAAGAGCAAAAGCAGCAGCCGTTACTGTCCATTGTGCAGTCTTAGGCTTTTGCGCCCCATACTCCAAAGGATATCTGAACTGTCTTTCCACAGTGGGATGATGACTTGAAGCACCAGCAAGGATACTTTTCGAATTTCCCGTTTCTAACAGGAGGCAGCCAATGATAGTTGCTTCCATAGAACTTGCACAAGCAGAAAATACGCCAAAGTAAGGAATTGCAAGCTTTCTTGCTGCAAAGCTGGAAGGCGACATTTGATTGACTAGGTCTCCTCCAATAAACAAATCAATATTATCCATCTTTTCATGAACCTTACTAACAGCAATTGAGCAAGCCTTTTCTATAAATCGACTAGCGGCCTGTTCATAAGTTTCGTTTTTTTCCTTTTCTGTCGTTAATATTTCATCAAAAGACTCCGCAAATGGGCTCACTTTTTCCACAGGTCCAACAACAACGCCTGCACTTGCGATGCTCGGCCTTTGTGTAAATGAAATAGTTCCACCGGTATTTACCATGAGACCACTCCCAATTTGACGAGAATTGTTTTAACTAGAGCCACAAAAAATGCAGAAAGCACGCCAAATACGATAACTGATCCTGCAAGCTTAAACATGTTACCACCGACCCCTAATACATAACCCTCTGTTTTATGTTCTATGGAAGCGGAGATAACTGCATTACCAAATCCGGTAACGGGCACCGCAGATCCCGCTCCTCCAAACTGGGAAATTTTTTTATATAAGCCTGTCCCTGTTAAAATCATAGCTATGAATATCATAGTTGCAACAGTAGGATTCCCTGCTGTTTTTTCAGTAAAAGGAAAAAAGCGCATATAGAAGAATGTTATTAATTGACCTACTGTACAAAATATTCCACCTACTATAAAAGCTTTTAAACAATTCATAAACACCGGGGCTTTGGGAGTCTGCTTATCAACAACTTTTTGAAATTGTTTTTGATCCATTAGGTCTCTTCCTTCGATAGGGTTTTAATTTCTTCGATAGCTTTTTTCAATTTTTCATTTTTCTTTTCTTTATTCATGATTTTTTCAATTTCCCATTTGATTTTGATATCCCCTGTCACTATAACCTCTTTATCCGGGAACTCTTTTTCAATTTCCTTTTTTACTTCATCTTCGATTTTCACTTTTTGAAATCGTTTTAATCTTGCTATATCAATCGCTACCAGAACATCATTGTTATCCATTACACTTTTATATCCAACAATTTTATCCTGCTCTTTAAGGAGCTCTTCAAGTTTGGAAGTATCTCCATCAGAATACACCTTATACTCTGGGCCTGAACAAGCAGCCATTAAGAATAATAACAGGAGAACACACACTATTTTTTTCATAGGTTCTTTGCTCCTTTTTTAGTTAGTATGTACGCGCAAAATTGAATTATGCAATTCTATCTGAGCTATTTGCCCCTATCCAAAACTGTACCGCTACATAAATTACTTAAGAAGAGACAAAGGAGGTGAATATTTATGGGTTGTGGAAATAATGAACACGTTTCTGGTCACCATGATAAAAATCAACGTTGCGTATGTGACGTAGTTCGAGCTATTAAAGATATACAAGATCAAGCAGAAAATAATTGCGGTCCGTGTCCAACTAGTTGCTTTTTAGAGCCACTTGGAGGACTTGTAAGTCCATCAAGAAATAATGCAGATACACGTGTTTTCATGTTATTGACAAAAGATGGAGATCCCTTCAAAGCTTTTTTCCGTGATTTAACACCTAGACCACATGATAATGATTGCGTATCAGTATTTTTCCGTGTAGAAGATATCTTTGATAACTGTTGTGCTACATTAAGAGTTTTAGAACCACTTGACGCTCAACGACACGGAGTAAATTTATTAAACGGTGATGGTACTAAAATTGATTTCAAACAAATTTGTAAGGTACGTAATTTCGATTTAACTGGTAGCTGTGTAACCGTAGATTTAAACTGTTTCTGTGGTATTGAATGCGTAGCGGATGTATTTTTAGATGTATGTGACTAATCGTTTCAATAATGTAGTGTCTATTCCGTTCGGGCTAACCACCGAACGGTTTTTAATCATTGTATTTTTATAGCACAAGCTTTACTTGTACTACCTTCTTTTGATCTTATTTGGATTTTTTGGTAAATGATTAGCTTTGTTTGAAATTAACCGAAGCAATTATTGAATAGATAAAAGACACGTACCCTTAGGGACGTGTCTTTTATCTACTGCTTTTCTCGTAAAAAAGCTAATCATATATTAACCATCATTTATTTCATTATACTTCCTCGCCAAGTAATTTTTATAACTTGCTCAATTGGATAGACAGCATTTTCTCCTGAGTTTAATTTAATTGTAACGCTTTTTCCGTTCACTTCCTCAACTTCTCCCTGCAGTATTCCCCCACCTTTTAAATGAAAGTTTAATGGGCGGTATACTTGGCGTTGAAATGGCTTTGCTAAAAAATATAATTTATCTAAAATAGCTGAAGTTGTGCCGGACATTTCTCTGTTTTTTTCATAAATCGAAGTACTTTCTTCCTCTCCATCTTCTACTAGCTTTTCGAATTCTATAACTTCTTTAAATTCGGGAGGAAGATGAAAAACCGGTGGCCCTTGTATAAAAAGTAAAGGATCATTTAATGAGCTCATTGACACATCCTTTTTCCTTTACCTTATGCAAAAAACATTGAATTGGTTAATTTATAAAGAAGAGATGAACAATGTCGCTAAGCCCAGATAGATTAAAATACTAATTAAATCATTGATGGTCGTTATGAATGGTCCAGATGCTACAGCTGGATCGATTTTCATGCGATGGATGAGTAAAGGAATAAATGATCCACCAAGTGTAGCAAAAAATATTGATCCAAATATTGCAGCTCCAACGAGCATCCCGATTAAAAGATCATGTTTCCAAAAGTAAATAACTCCTATCACAAGTAACCCGCAGATTAATCCTGTTATTAAGCCTGTACCAGCTTCACGAAATAATAGTTTAGTTTTACTTTGCTCCTCGATATCGCCTGTTGCGATCCCGCGTACAGCAACGGCTAGCGCCTGTGTCCCACTATTACCGGCCATACCCGCAATTAGAGGGATAAACACCGCAAGAAGTGCAACCTTGTCTAATGTTTGCTCAAAAATACTCATCAGATTTGCCGTCATCATCCCCAAGAATAGAAGAATGATTAGCCATGGAAGTCTCTTTCTTGCAGCCGAAAATGGACCCTTATCAAATGTATCCATATCAGATACTGCGGCAAGTTTGGAATAATCATCTGACGCTTCTTCATCTAATACGTCGATAATATCATCTACTGTTACAATTCCAAGTAAATGGTTCTCAAAATCTAGAACAGGGACAGCTAAAAAGTCATAATCCTTAATCATTTTAGCGACTTCTTCTTGATCTTCGTTTACTAGAACACTTACAACACGCTCATTCATAATATCTTTTATCAAAGTATCTTCATCTGCTACGATAAGGTCTCTCAATGATATGACCCCTGCAAGCCTATGTGATTCATCTACAACGAATAAATAATAAATCGTTTCGGCATCAGGAGCTGCATTTCTTAATATTGTCATGGCAGAACGACAAGTGGAGTTTTCTGGAATAGCGACATATTCAGTTGTCATTATAGATCCAGCTGTATATTCTTCATAATCTAACAGGTCCTTGATTTCCTGTGCAGATTCTTTGTCCATAATATTTAAATAACTTGCTACTTGTGCATCCTCTAGTTCGTTTAGTACGTCTACTGCATTATCAGCATACATGAACGAAAGCATATCGGCTGCATACGTTGTGTCCATTTCTTTTAAGTAAAATTCATACAGTTCTTCATCAAACTTAGTTGCCTCAAAAAGCTCTGCCATCTCTTTCGGAGAAAGATAATGAAAGATTTTCTGTCGTAATTCTGGCTCTACCTTCTCAAAAAATATTGACTGATCGTAAGGATGAAGTTCCATAAAAATCTCTCTAAAATCATCCATTGAATCTGCAAGCAAAAAATGAATTAAATTTGATTCCTCAAGTTCCAATAGATCCACTTTTTCCTCTTTCATATCTTTCCCTCCTTCCGGCATATAACCTTTACTATTGTATGACCACTGTTTTTAATAAGCAATAGCTTTCTTAAAATGGCAACAAAAGTTACATCAATATATTATTCCCTGGGAAATTTTTTTGAAACTATATGGAAATAATGAAACTCAAAAATGTTTAGGAAAATTATTCAAAAATAATCAAGGGTAGTGATCATTGTCACTCCCCTTGTTTTAATATTTCATTCACTTTTCCTTTTAAATGATATCAAAAATAGCTTGCAAGTCCATAGGATATTTATCTTCTATATATAATGGTTGTTTAGTAAAAGGATGAACCAATTCTAATTGTTTGGCGTGCAAAGCCTGACGGCATATTAAATTAAGTCTTCCACCATATAGATCATCTCCTAATAGTGGGTGTCCAACAGACATCATATGTACCCTAATCTGATGGGTTCTACCAGTAAAGAGCTTTAATCTGACATGACTCAACTTTTCACCTTTAACAGTAAATCGACTCAACACTTCTACCGATGTTTTAGCCTGTTTTCCTTCTGGGTCTATCATTCGCTCGATTATACTATTGTCTTTTCGTCCAATGGGTGCATCAATGAGGAAGGAATCTTGTCCTACATAACCATGTACAATCGCTTCATAAGTTCTTGAAATTGCACCTGCCTTTTGCATTTCACTCAGTAAGTGATGAGCATGACGATGCTTTGCAATACACACTATTCCTGACGTATCTTTGTCTAGCCTAGTAACAATATGTACAGTTGAAGCAGAAGAATTCTTTTCTAAATATCCACAAATCCCATTCGCTAATGTTCCCATAGGATGTTCCCGGGAAGGAATTGTACTTATTCCAGCTTTTTTAGATATAACAAGTAAATGCTCATCTTCAAATAATATAGGAAAGAACATTTCCTCCGCGATTAATCCTTCGCTTTTTTTCTCTCGTGGAAACACGATAGTGACTATATCACCCTTAGCAAGAGTATGTCTTACTGTCTTTTCTTCCCCGTTAACTAAAATTTGACCGCCATCATATTTAATACTTGTAAGAGCTTTTTTGGATATTCCATACTGACTGATAGCATCTCTTAGTAGAACAGATTCGTTAATAGAAAAAGAAAGCTTTATCTGATTTTCTGTCATTATTTTAAATCACTATCTATGAAGCTGTCATGTACCCTTGTCCAAAATGGGAAGGAACGGAATCTAGCAAAACGAACTTTTTCCTCTGCTACTCTATATTCGATTGAAGCAACATCTTTGTGCAACAAGTGAAGATGATCCACAGTTACCATAAAATCTGGACCATTAACAGGTCTCAATAGGCACGTATGGTGTTTTGGTAAAACTAAAGAAGAGCCAACTGTCCTAAATACTCGATTGTTAATTGAAGCAATTTCAGCTAACTGCATCGCCTCTAGGGATGGATGTACTATCGCTCCACCAAGTGCTTTATTATAGGCTGTACTTCCCGATGGAGTAGACATACACAAGCCGTCTCCTCTAAATCTTTCAAACAAACTTCCATTTAACTCAACATCCATTACTAGCGTTACATCTGGGGATTTAACGGTAGATTCGTTTAACGCCAGATAAACGGAGTTATCCTCTTCGTGCTTATAGTTAATAGTAACCTCCAATAAAGGATACTCTATTACTTTAAATTCTTTTTTCGCAATACTAATCACTAGCTTTTCTATTTCTGATGGCTTCCAATCTGCATAAAAACCAAGATGTCCGGTGTGGATACCAACAAACGCAACAGAATCTGTCATATGTTTGTATTTATGAAAGGCATGCAACAAAGTTCCATCTCCACCTATTGATAGGACAATATCTGGGGTCTCTTCATCTAATACAAGCCCAAAGTCAGTAAGATACATTTTGGCAGTTTCCATTAATTGATTGGAGAGTTCGTCATTTCGAGACTGTATAAAAAACTTCATTATTACCACGGCCTCTCTTTATATTTTTTCTTCTTTGATACGAGGAGTGGATAGCTCCTTGTTTTCACTAAAATACTTTTGGGCTTCCTGTATTTCCCCTCTGATAAGAGACATCTCTTCATCTAAACGAAAAGCAGCCTCAGCTGCATATTGCAAACGATTTTTTATCTCTTCTGGAAATACACCTTTATATTTATAATTTAACGAATGCTCAATGGAGGCCCAAAAATTCATTGCTAAAGTGCGGATTTGAATTTCCGCTAATATATTTACCTCTCCATGAATGGTTTGAACAGGGTATTCAATGATCACATGAAAGGATCGATAACCACTTTGTTTTTTATGACTTATATAATCTCTCTCTTCAACAATAGTGATGTCTTTTCTACTTCGAAGTAACTGAACCACCGTTTCTATATCATCGACAAATTGACACATCATTCGCAGTCCCGCAATATCCGGTATTTCTTTTGCTAGCGTTACAGAAGGTTCAAACACAATTCCCTTTTCTAATGACTTATCGTATATACTTGCGAGTGGTTTCACTCTACCAGTTACAAATTCAATCGGGGAATTTGTATTCTCAATATCAAATTGAGTACGCATTCCTTTTAATTTAACTTTTAACTCTGCAACTGCCTGTTTATATGGTTCTAAAAAACGTTCCCATTGGCCCATACTAATAAACCTCCACTTGAACACTTATTCCGCTTTTAAAATTTCATTAAAAGCATTCTCAACTGACTGAGCAAAATCTGCTCCATAGTTATCATTTCCTTCAATATTAAAT
Source organism: Psychrobacillus faecigallinarum (assembly GCF_014836595.1). Classification (GTDB taxonomy): domain Bacteria; phylum Bacillota; class Bacilli; order Bacillales_A; family Planococcaceae; genus Psychrobacillus; species Psychrobacillus faecigallinarum. Next base: position 462,808 of record NZ_JACSQO010000001.1, read on the forward strand.
ATAAGCATTTCTAATTCTTCTTTAAATTTTTCTAAGACGATTCTTTTATCCCCAATTTGTAATACGGGATCTTGCACTGCCTTAAGTGTGCTGACAAGCAATGGCCAAACATCCTGACCGAATTTCAGATAGTGATATTCAGTCTCTCCCTCCAATAAATATACGAAGGCTAATGAATCAGAATCTGTAATCATCTGACCACCTGCTTTTATAGTCAATCCTTGAGGTACATCTTCTAAAGTAAAGCGAATATCATTTTCCAGCTGTACTCCGCTTTGTACTTGAAATGTGATAGGCAAAACACATCGTTCCCTTCTGTCTATTCTGTAACTATTTTAACATATTGAAACTCCTTGCAAACCGTCTATAATGAAATAATAAGAAAGGTGTGAGACTATGCAATCGGAGCAAGAGATTGAATTTAAAAACTTATTAACTAAAGAAGAATTCACGAGAATAAGTGATTTCTTTAACATTAAACCAAATGAATTTAAAACTCAGGTTAATTATTATTACGATACAGCAGACCAATTCTTTAAAAATAATCGCATGGGGTTTCGTTTAAGAGTTCTTGATGATCGCAATGAGCTTACACTGAAGACTCCAATTGAAGAGCATATTATGAATGAGCAAACAGTTTTGGTTACTGATGATGAAAGAGATATAATTATACAGAAAGCTATTTTTCCTTCCATTCCGTTTATAGAGGAGATTATTTCTACTAAACCTCTTACTTGCTTTGGTAGCATACAAACTAATCGCGCCCAATTGAAGTTAGAAGAAGGAACACTTTTCTTGGATCACTCCTTATATAGTAACGTAGAAGATTATGAGATAGAATTTGAATGTAAAGATGTCGAAGAAGGGCAAAAATTCTTTTTTAAATTACTGGATAGGCATCAAATTCCCCTTCGTTTGACCGATAAAAAGATTGCACGCCTTGTAAAGGCTATGAATTCTTTGAAAGGTTGATGACTTATAGATATTAAGTCTTTAAAAACATTGATGGATATAAATGCAATGCAAATACTGGGAAGTGTCCAAAGCACCCAAAACAATAGCACATCCGCCCTGTTTTCAGAAATGCTTGGCCAGGTTCTGCAAGGTAATACTAATAGCAGTTCATCTGATAATATAGATTCACTATTTTATAGTGGCGACTTACCAGTTTATATACCCGAAAATGGTATAAATAATTCCTTAAATATAAGACAAGCTTCTACTTCTATAGGTTCCTCATCAATAGATGAACTTATAAATAGAGCTTCAGAAGCATATAATGTGCCAGCAAAGCTAATTTCTTCTGTCATTAAACAAGAGTCCAATTATAATCCAAATGCAGTTAGCTCTGCGGGAGCTTCCGGATTGATGCAGCTAATGCCAGGAACAGCTAAGTATTTAGGAGTACAGAACATTCTTGACCCGGAACAAAATATTATGGGTGGGACAAAGTATTTGAAGCAAATGCTTGAACAATTTGATGGTAATATAGAAAATGCTTTGGCTGCCTATAACGCAGGACCCGGTTCAGTAAAAAAGTATAATGGTATACCTCCTTATAAAGAAACAGAGAATTATGTGAAAAAAGTTCTAAACAACTTCTTGGCATAACGTATAAACGACCTTTAAAAATGGTCGTTTTTTCTATATTTATTTTTATCACAGTCTAATTGTTTGAGATATTCGTATTTGATTGCTAAAATGTATTTAGCGCTAAAGCAAAGGAGTAAACAACTATGACACAGAGGCCGATTTTACCATACGACGAGATAGGTGCAGAAAAATTATCACTCCTTGTTGATACGTTTTATAGCAAAGTAGCAAAACATCCAAAGCTAAAGCCAATTTTTCCAGATGATTTAACGGAAACCGCGCGTAAACAAAAACAATTTTTAACCCAATATCTTGGGGGACCTAACTTATATACAGAAGAACATGGCCATCCAATGTTAAAGATGCGTCATAACCCTTTCTCGATTACACCTGAACGTGCAGAAGCATGGCTAAGCTGCATGTCAGAAGCCATGGACGAAGTCGGACTGGAAGGAAAGGTGCGACATGATTTATATAGAAGACTTGTGCTTACTGCCAACCACATGGTCAATCAAATGAGTCATGAGGAGGAAAAGATGTGACAAGAATACAAATTCCGGTTGAGCCGATCGCAACTCCTATTACAAACAAGCCACTTGAAATGTATATGTTTTTAGATCCACTTTGTTCTGCTTGTTGGGATTTGCAACCGATTATTCGGAAATTGCAAGTAGAGTACGGTCAGTACTTTACAATTCGTACAGTCCTTAGCACTCGACTTAACAACTTGAATACTGTTTGCAACGCCACAAGTGAAACATCAGTAGACGATAATATAAACTATCCATATAGCCAGCATTCTGTCTTACCTTCAATTGCAGTAAAAGCGGCAGAATTTCAAGGTAGAAAAGCAGCACTTCGTTTTTTCAACAAAATACAGGAATATTTATTTCTTCAAACAAAGAATGTTACTTCCTTTTCTGTATTACAGGAGCTAGCTAGTGAAGCCAAAATCGATGTAGAGGAATTTTCACGTGACTTTCAGTCGAAAGAATGCCTACGTTCCTTCCAAAGTGATTTATCCATCACATGTGAAATGGAAGTAGACACATTTCCTACGATTGTCTTTTTCAATGAACATATTGAAGATGAAGGCATTAAAATATCCGGCACTTATTCTTATGATATATACGTACAAATTTTACAAGAAATGTTAGATGATTTTCCAAGAAGACAAGATCCACCCGGACTAGATAAATTATTTAATCGTTTTCATTCATTAACCACTAAGGAAATCGCCGATTATTATGGTTTAACAGAGCAACAAGCTGAATTTGAGCTCAAAAAGCTTCTCTTACGACAAGAAGTCGAAAGAGTTTTGCTCCCAAATCTAGTATTATGGCGTTTAAAAAATAGATAAATATATACTGAAGCTAACTGTAAACAATTCTATTATGAATTGTTTACAGTTATTTTTATTACATTGGATTTTATATATGAATCATTGAAAAATAGAGGTGCATTTCCGTTTTACGGACGCTTTCTGCTGAGGAGTAGCCATCTGTTGCTACAAATAACTAGGTTGGAGTAAGCATAGTTAAATTAGATGCTAATTTGAAGCCCTGAGGTGATTGTTAAGCCATCATAGCCGCATTCACGCTTGTTTGCCTTAGTCAACCCACTGGAGTCGCGGCTTGTTTCTTTTATCAAAACATATAAATGTACGAGTATGATTTACAAACTACTTATTGAAGCTGCTTAAAAGAACTTTTTTTCTTTTTTATCAAAAAAAAAGAAAAAGCCCTTTCCTCAGTTAGGAAAGGGCTTTTTACAAAGGGGATGGGAGAAATGTTCACGTTCAAACAAAGGGGTGTATGTTATCTTGTGATTTATTTCACACTCTTACTTTAGCATGCTCCAGTGATAAAAACAACCGATTAAGCTCCACTTTCACAAATTCGTCAATATTAAAGAATACATCTAAGTTTCCTTAAGTTTGTATGAATTAAAAAACGTCCAATCCTTTAATGGATTGGACGTCATAAACAATTACGATAATAGTTTCTCTAACTCATTTAACTTCTCTTCAAATACACGGCAAGCCTCTTCTATTGGAGCAGCTGTATTCATATCTACTCCTGCTTTTTTCAATACTTCAATTGGATAATCCGAGCATCCGGCCTTTAAGAATTCATTGATATAGCGGTCCACTGCTGGTTTGCCCTCGGATAAAATCTGATTGCTCAGAGCGGTTGCAGCACTTAGACCAGTAGCATATTGATATACATAATAGTTGTAATAGAAGTGTGGAATTCTCGCCCATTCTAATCCAATTTGCTCATCAATTACTATATCATCACCAAAATACTTTTTATTCAATTCATAGTAGACCTCTGTTAACTTATCTGCTGTTAAAGCTTCTCCGTCTTGGTCTAATTGATGAATAATATGCTCAAACTCTGCAAACATTGTTTGTCTGAATACTGTTCCTCTAAATCCTTCTAGCCAATGATTTAATAAGTAAATGCGCTTTTTAGGATCTTCTATTGTTTTGAGTAAGTGGTCATTCAACAATGCTTCGTTACAAGTAGAAGCAACCTCTGCAACAAAAATAGAATAATCTCCATATACATATGGTTGATTTTCTCTTGTATAATAGCTATGAATACTATGTCCAAACTCATGAGCAAGTGTAAATAAGTTATTCACATTATCTTGCCAGTTCATTAGAATATATGGATTTGTTCCATAGGTACCCGATGAATATGCTCCTGACCGCTTACCTTTCGTTTCTACAACGTCCACCCAGCGATTCTCAAGGCCGTTTTTTACTATTGATACGTATTCCTCACCTAATGGCTCAAAGCTCTCTAGCATCGTCTTACAGGCCTCTTCATACGTATACTCCATTTTAAGCTCTTTAACAAGTGGCGTATATAAATCCCACATATGTAACTCCTCTAGGCCTAAAACTTTTTTACGTAGACTAACATACCTATGAAGTAAATGAACGTTTTTATTTATTGTTCCAACTAAATTATCATATACAGATTCAGGAATGTGATTTGTCGATAGTGCCGCTTCTCTTGCAGATGCATAATTTCTAATTTGAGCATTAACATTATCACCTTTAATATTTCCACTTAAAGTGGATGCAAAAGTATTGCGAAACTTACCATAAGTTTCATACATAGCTTTAAATGCATCTTCCCGTACTCTTCTATCTTCACTTTCTAAGAAGCGTGAGTAACGACCATGTGTTATTTGTACTTCATTACCCTCTTCATCCTTTATAAACGGAAATTCTAAATCAGCATTATTTAATTTTCCAAAGGTATCTGCAGAGGCTCCAGCAATTTCAGCAAACTGCGCGAGTAAAGCCTCCTGTTCTTTTGGAAGTACATGCGGACGTTCCTTGTTTATTTCTTCAAGCATTTGGCGATAAACTTGTAAGCCTTTATTTTCTTGTAAATAATTTTTTAGAGTCGTTTCATCTAAAGATAATATTTCAGGCACCAAAAATGAAAGCTCTGTAGAAACCTTTACAAATAAAGATTTTATCCGACTATCCATCGCTTGATATTTGCTATTTGCAGTATCTTGGTCACTGCGCATATGGGCATAAGTGTAGAGCTTACGCAATCTCATAGTTAACTCATCACGATATGTTAATACATTTAATAATGCTTCCGGTCCATTTTCTATCGTCCCTTGATAAGAAGATGCCTTTTTAGCTAATTCTGCTACCTCGCTAAAATCTTTTTCCCATTCATCCTCTGTAGGAAAAATATCCTCTAATCTCCAAGTAAGATTTTCTTCAACTTCATTTCTTGTTAATATTTTATTCTTAACGTCTGCTGACATTTTTACCTCTCCTTCCATTGTTTCGTGCAACGAATCAGTTCTATTTTCTCAATTTTCTGCTCCCTTTGCAAGGAAATGCTGATAAAGTATCTTATACATTTTTGGGTAATTAAATGTACTATCTGAGATATTTTTATCCGTCTGTTCTAAGCATTCCTGAATTACATCTATATATGCTTGTATAGCCTTCATTCGTTTTTCTATTTGTTCTGACTTTCTCCAACGGCTAGTTGCTAGGAATGAACTATAATGATGAACAGAAACTGAATTTAAAGCAATCTTATTTACTTGTAAGAAGTCGATTAATTGTAGCTGCCATTCACAGCTATGTTCAAGAAAGGCTTCTGCCTCAAGTGATGGTATGCCTATGAACATAGGTATCTGCTGAGGATGAATTCTCCATCTATAGCAAACCTTCAAAAATTCGGATTGAATCCCCTTTCTATTATAAAGATATAAATTGTTTAACCGATTTAGACGTTTTTTATTGTAAATAATGAGATATTCCTGGAATTCTTCCTCTGTTATTTTTTTTACCATTGCTAATGGCCATGTTTGTAGACTAATGGGTAATTTATTTACTTTAACGACAAAATAATTGGAATAAGCATGGAGAAAATTAGATAAGTAGGAAAAGTTTTTTGTTTGAGGACAAAATGTGATAAGAATTCTACCATACGCTTTGGTAGACAGGATAAATTCAAGTTGAAAAGGAGCTATTTTCATCGAACCTATCGATTTCGAAGAAAAATCGGTTAAGTCGGGGGTTTTTAAGATCCAAAGGGGTTGGATATTTGAGTTTTGATATCCCAAATTACGTTTTCGAATAACCTCGGGAGTTATTTTACTGCACTGATATTCTAATGCTACTTTTTCCTGGGCTTGGACTAAAATATCTGGCCTTTGTTTAATATCTTGGAGATAGGGCTCCAGTTCACAAGGAATTTTTAAGCGTTCTAGAAAATCATAAAGCTGGATTTTTCCATTCAAATGATCTTGGCTTTCTCCTTCTGAAAAAGAATGGGTACACGACGAGTTGCGGTAATGTGCAAAATGGGGCACTTTTATCTTCCCTATTCTTAATATTACCTTTTCATGACATTCAGCACATTGAAAATGAACGGAGCGCTTACTATACTTTAAAATGTCATTCGAATAGTGAGAAGGGATAAAAACCTTACCTTCCGTAGTTAAAGCTGTTAATATGAAAATCACCTCCATCCCCTACTATACAGAGGATTCAAAAAAATCACAATAATGTAATTTTTATATGTTAACTACTTTTTCATATATTTTGTTTTTGAATCATTCATAAAAAAAAGATTGTAGAAAAAGTTAAAAAATAACTTCACCTACAATCTGAAACCTTCTTTAAAGAAGGCATTAAAAATGTCTATTAAGTTCTTCCATTACATTATTAGCAATTATTTCTTTGCCGTATTCTTGAATTATGTGAATGGTTGTTTTAGTGCTTTGTCCAAATTCTGAAATAACACTTAATGTATTTAATATAGCTTCTAACTCAACCAAATCCATATCAAACGCTACATGTAAGTAATATTTTTCGTTATAATGATATAAGGAAGTATCAAAATCTAAATCCTCAAGTTTTTTAGACAAGCCAATTACATCTTCAAAATTTTCAAATACAAATGTATATTCGGAAGGTATTTCATCTAGGTCATCCATATAGTTCGAAAAATCATCAAACTCATGTGGCCCCATATTGGAGACAGCATTCTTAAAAATCTTATTTGATAAATCTTCTGATCTTAAGCTATCGTCTGATTGTTCATCTTTTGCCATTTCTGTTCGAGTGACAATCACTTCTAAACCTTTTTCCATCGCATGAACTTGTATCCACAAAGGACCATCTAACTCTTCAAAATGATCATCATCATGAACTTCATCCATCATTTCCCAAAAAAGCTGCTCGCTCTTATCTTTATTAAACCAAATTTCATCTCGGCTGAAGCCTCTTTCTTCAATGTCGATGTATGAAATGTATACTTTGAAAGTGTTGTCATTGATGCGCTCGATATCCATTTAACACATCTCCTTTCGCTTCTTACCGCCTCATTACTGTAGTGTCTAATACTATTGTATGTTGTTTAAGAAAAAAAGAAAAGGATTCCAGCTTCACTTTTAAAAAAATTGATACAACATTTTACAGTATGTAAAAATTATAACACGCGGCGAGTAAAACTGATAAAGAAAAGCTGGTGGTTTTTCAAATTTTCTTTGAAAAACCACCAGCTTTATTATGCACTAATTAACAAGTCGTTGTGCTTCCAATAACTGATAAGCACGGACCTTTCTAGGTAAAAATCTACGAATTTCGTCTTCATTATATCCGACTTGTAAACGTTTTTCATCTAATATAATTGGTCTACGTAGTAAACCAGGATATTCTTGTATTAACTCGTACAATCTTTGAAGTGGCAAGCTCTCCACATCTACATTTAACTTTTGAAAAATTTTAGATCGGGTTGAAATAATTTCATCTGTACCGTCTTCTGTCATGCGAAGTATTTCTTTAATTTCACTAATACTCAAAGGTTCTGAGAAAATATTACGTTCCGTGTAAGGAATTTCATGCTCTTCTAACCATGCTTTTGCTTTTCTACATGAAGTACAGCTTGGTGAAGTAAATAATGTAACCATCATTCAAAAAACACTTCCTCTCGATTGTTACTTGTGTTATATAAAGTAGATTATAATTAATTTAATTAAGTTGAATACTTTTATTAGTATACACTAATATATAGGTATTTAAAATACATTTATTTGAAATATTTTCTGAAAGCATTAGTATTTGAAAGAACGTTCATAAAGTGTACATTTTAATATATTTCTAAAATAATAATGTGCCTTTTAATACATTAATACCCATTTTCATAAGATCCTAAACATAATTTTATAAAAAAATATCATTCTCATTTAGTCAGCTACTAATGAAAATTGCTGTTACACTATATAGTACGTTTTCCATGAAGAAAAGTTTCATTATGACAAAAAAACTACATTTCTCTGATGGCAAAATTCTTAAAATGAATTGATCTAATCATTGCACTTCTATTATATAATTAGTTATTCCCAAAGATACAATTTGTAAAACCTCTCTGTTGCCTCCTTTCGAATAAAAAAATTGCTTGAGGAGCACAGATAACTCCGAGTAAAATGATTCTTCTTACTTTCTAAATCAAAAAAAGTAGGCAATCGCCTACTTTTTAATGGATTAATTTATCGGAGTGTAATCTACACCAGAAGAATATTTATTACCTGCATTCCATAATAAGAATTCATTTATCCCTGCTTCATTTAACGCCTTAATTTGTGCTTCAACCTCTTCTTTTCCGTATACAAGGTAATTGCCTTTACCTAGGTATGAAGCTGTAAAGTCTTGAAGCCATGGTCTTGATACCGGAGGGCTTTCTAATTCTGCTAGTTTAGCATTCTCCACCTTTGCATACTCTTGAACAAGACGGTAAGGCTCTAAATCCGGCTTAGCAATGCCGAAATAGGATGTCCAGTGACTTGGATAAATCATAGATGAAATCACATCTACGTTTTCGGAGATTTTAGAAAAATTTTGCCCAATACCTGGTGCTTCAGGAAGTGTTGCTGAATACCCAAATATATCCACAGATACTTGGACTCCATAAGGCTTAAGTTTTTCTCTTGCATAAGCAACAAAGTCAGTTACCGCTGATACTCTTTTTTGCGTAGAATCCAAATCCGATTCGCCATATTTACCTATGCCATATTTAAGTGTTGTATCCCTTTTTTCAAAGCCCTCTGGAAAACGAACATAGTCAAACTGTATTTCTTTAAAGCCCATTTTTGCAGCTTCGATAGCAATTTCTACATTATAATCCCATACTTCTTGCATAAAGGGATTGACAAATGCTTCACCTCTTCCATTCTTCCAAACGGAACCGTTATCTACAAACGATAATTCCGGTTTTCTTTCAGCTAGTTCAGTATCTTTAAATACTACGACTCGGGCAATTGGATAGATTTCTTTTTCCTCCATCGTTTCAAGTACTCCTCTAAGATCCTTTATGTATGGTTTACCTATTTCATATTTAACCAAAGGAGAATCCTCTTTAGGTTTATAAGTAAGATTTCCAAAATCATCTTTAATGTCAATTACCATGGCATTTAACTCTGTTGCATCCATTAACTCGACTAATTGATTGAATTTCTCCCCGCCCGCAGAGTGACCTGTCACATAAACACCTCTTACTGCATCTGGGTAGTTAAAAGTCAGACCTGAATCGTAGACAAATAGTTTGGACGAGGTTACTAATGATTCCTCGATTGTTTTGTAGCCATATTCTTTTGCAGTAAATTCATTTGAGAAAGATTTTGTCTCTGCTGCAGTTACTACAGGTGCTACGATAAACACACCTAACATCGTTGCAAAAATTCCTTTTATTATTCTGTGCATGATAACCGTCTTCCTTTCTTTACGTCTAACATTCTAACAACTATATCCTTCGATGAAAAGAGTCAATAAGTCTAATATGGATATAAAATTCCTAATTAATCAAAAATTTAACTTTATTATTTGTCTCTCTTCGTATTAAAGTTTAATTAGACATTTTTAGGGTATATATTTATTTATCCATAATAGCATTTAACTAAACTTTTTTTGCGAAGTTTAGAACTTTATATTTTATATATTCTTCCATAGATATAGGTTACTATCTAGGTTTAGTGAAAAAATATTAACTTTGTACAAATATTATCAATAACCATTTAACTCCAACCTATAAAAAAGTAGGCTAATTCGAATTTCTTCGATTCAGCCTACTATTATTAAAAATTTTATTAAACACGTGATTGAGAAATAGCTTTTAGTTCTTTGAATTCTTTCTCCGAACAAAATACAAAGTGACCTGGAGTAACTTCTCGCATTGCAATTTCTTCTCCATCTGCATAATTATGAACTGACGGATCATAAGATTTACGCACACGAGTACGCTCGTAATTAGGATCCGGAAGAGGTATAGCAGACAGCAACGATTGCGTGTATGGATGTAATGGGTTCAAGTATAGTTCTTCGGCAGGAGCTAGCTCCACTAGTTTACCGAAATACATAACTCCAATTCGATCCGAGATATATTTCACCATTGAAAGGTCATGCGCAATGAAAAGGTAAGTTAATCCTTTTTCTTCTTGCAGTTCCTTCAATAAGTTAACTACTTGTGCTTGGATTGATACATCTAGAGCTGAGATTGGTTCATCCGCTATAATAAACTCAGGTTCAACTGCTAAAGCTCTTGCAATACCAAGACGTTGACGTTGACCACCAGAGAATTCATGTGGATAACGTTCAGCATGTTCTTTATTAAGTCCAACTGTTTCCAATAACTGAATAACCCGTGCCTTGCGTTCTGTTTGATTTTTAACTAGTCCATGAATATCTAAACCTTCCGCAATTATATCCAACACTTTCATACGTGGATTTAATGATGCATAAGGATCTTGGAAAATCATTTGCATTTTACGATTAAAGATTTTCAAATCTTTTTTAGATTTTTTGTCATGTACATTAACACCATCATAAATTACTTTTCCTTCAGTGGCGTCATATAGTCGAATAATAGTTCGTCCAGTTGTGGATTTACCACAGCCTGATTCTCCTACTAAACCTAACGTTTCACCTTTATAGATGTCAAAGCTAATGTCATCTACGGCACGAACTTCATTTTCTTTACCTTCATTAAAATATTGTTTTAAATTTTTTATTTCAAGTAATTTTTCAACCATTAGTTTACACTCCCTTCGTAGTAACGACTTCCAGGGAACTTTTTCATACGTTCAACTATTGATGCAGGTGGCTCTACTTTTGGTGCATCTGGATGCAATAACCAAGTAGCAGCATAATGTGTATCACTAACTTTAAAGAATGGAGGTGATTCCTCTAAATCTATTTTCAGTGCATAGTCACTACGAAGGGCAAAAGCATCCCCTTTAGGCGGATTTAACAAATCAGGAGGTGTTCCTGGAATTGCATACAACTTTTCTTCTGCTGTGTCTAATGAAGGCATAGAACTTAACAAGCCCCATGTATATGGATGCTGAGGATTATAGAAAATTTCATCTACAGTTCCTGTTTCTACAATTTTCCCACCATACATTACCGCTACTCGATCTGCAACATTAGCTACTACACCTAAATCATGTGTAATAAAGATGATTGATGTATCAATCTTCTTCTGTAAATCTTTCATTAACTCTAATATTTGCGCTTGAATAGTTACATCTAATGCTGTTGTTGGTTCATCAGCTATTAATATTTGTGGATTACAAGCAAGAGCAATTGCAATAACAATACGTTGACGCTGACCTCCAGAAAATTGGTGAGGGTATTGTTTAATACGTGCCTCAGGCTTTGGCATACCAACTAGTCGCAATAAATCTACTGCTATTTTTCTAGCCTCTGCCTTACTTACTTTACGATGCTTTAAAATTGGCTCCATAATTTGCTTACCTATAGTCATCGTTGGATTCAAGGATGTCATAGGATCCTGAAAAATCATGGAGATGTCTTTCCCACGAATCTTTTGCATTTCTTTATCAGTAAGCTTTGTTAAATCTTTTCCATTGAAAAGAATTTGTCCATTTTTAAATTCTGAGCTAGACTCAGGTAGTAAACGCATAATCGCCTTAGTTGTAACTGACTTACCAGAACCAGACTCCCCTACAATTGCAAGTGTTTCACCTTTTAAAAGATCGAAGTTAACACCACGAATGGCTTTAACCTCTCCTGCAAAAGTATGGAAGGAAAGCTCTAGATCTTTAACTTCTAATATTTTTTCCATCCTTGCTTTCCTCCTTTAGTCTTTCATCTTCGGATCTAGTGCATCCCTTAAACCATCACCTAGCAAGTTAAAGGAAAGCATTAGTAAGCTTATGATTACAGCTGGGTATACTAAAATATGTGGTTGGAATTTAAGTAATTTAACACCATCATTAATCAACGTACCTAAAGATGCAGCAGGTGGCTGTAATCCCAACCCGATAAAGCTTAAGAAAGCTTCGAAGAAAATTGCACTAGGTATTGTAAACATCGTATTTATAACAACAATACTCAAAACATTCGGAAGAATATGTTTTGTTATGATTCTATTATTTGAAGCACCTAGCGTACGGGCAGCCAAAACGAACTCTTGGTTCTTATATTTCAAAACCTGTGCTCGAACTACACGAGACATACCAATCCATCCGGTTATCGTAATGGCAATAATAATCGCTGTGATACCAGGATCCATAAACATAATCATGAGAATAACGATTACTAAATTTGGAATACCGATAAGAATTTCTACTATACGCTGCATGACGTCGTCTACACGACCACCGTAGTAACCAGAAATTCCTCCATAGGCTACTCCAATTACCATGTCAATTAACGCAGCCATAAAGGCAATGAAAAGAGATACCTGGGTTCCTTCCCATACTCGCGCAAACATGTCACGGCCCAAACCGTCAGTTCCGAACCAATAATATGTGTCTACTTTCTTTAATTCATATAAATCTACTTCTTTACCTGCCAAGTTGCCGTACCCATCCATAATACCCAGTTTTTCAATTCCAGGAACTTTTGGTGGTAAGTTAGCATGGGTAATTGTTTGTGTCTCTGCATCATGCGGGCCAATATGTGGACCAATAAGTGACATAACAAGAATAATCAATAGTATAAAAACACTAACGATAGCAGCTTTATTCTTTCTTATACGGTACCAGGCATCTTTCCAAAAGCTAACACTTGGCTTAGAAATTTTTTCTGCTTGGCTACTATCTACTTGAACTCTGTTAAATGATTCAGCAGGTAACTTTTTTAAGTCTTGACTCATTAGTTCTTACCTCCTGACAAACGAATACGCGGATCAATAATTCCATAAAGCAAATCTATAATGAATATTACAACAATTAAGAATACAGAGAAGAAAATAGTAGTACCCATAATAATAGAATAATCATTTGTATTAATAGATTTAACGAATTGTTCACCGATTCCTGGGATTGCAAATATTTGTTCAATTACTAATGACCCGGTTAGCAATCCAGCCGCCATTGGACCAAGTACTGTTACTAATGGTATTAAAGCATTACGCAAAGCATGTTTAAATGCAATTTCAGTACCATTTGCTCCTTTAGATTTTGCTAGTGTAATATAATCAGAGCTCAATACTTCGACCATCTCTGTTCGAATAAAACGTGCAGCGGTAGCTAACGGTCCCATAGCTAATGCAATCGACGGCATAATACTTGAAGCCCATCCATCTTTCCATAAAGCCACAGGAAGTATTTGCCATTTCACACCTAACCAATATTGTAATAATGTTGCAAATACAAAAGATGGTATAGAAATACCGATAATAGCAACGATTGTACTGCTATAATCCCAAATTGTATTTTGTTTTAAAGCAGCAATCATTCCAAGAATAATTCCTACTAAAACACCTGCGATTAAACCTTGAGCACCAATTTGGAAAGACGGTCCGATTCGGCTAAGAATTAAATCAGTAACTTCAGCATTTTTAAACTGAAACGAGTTACCTAAATCACCTTGAACTAAGTTAAGCATGTAATTTGCATACTGGACGGGAATGGGATCATTCAATCCATATTTCGCTTCCACTATTTCAAGTTGAGCTGGGGATAGTTTTGAAGCAGAGCTTATAGGGGATCCTGGTAGCGTCTTCATCAAGAAAAATGTAGCTGTAGCAATCAGGAAAAGCGTGATAAACATATAAAAAACACGACGCAGAATATATTTTGCCATCTTTGCACCTCCTAAATTTTATAAATAATTTTACTAATCTATATATTAAACAAAAAAAATAGTAATTTGTCAAAATTATATTTTATAGTAAAAATATTTCGTATATTTCGACTCATTTAAAAAGAGAGTATATGTTCCTAAAGGAATACATATACTCTCATTTTATGAGATTTTTACAGCTTTATACTAATTAGTTCTTACCTTCGATATATGCCCATTTGTAGCTATAGTCTCCACCAATTTGGTGAGATACAACACCTTTAACATATGGTTTTAGAAGTTGCATAGTACCACGTTGGTAAATCGGTCCAATACCGAAATCTTCATCAATTAGAAGTTTTTCAGCATCAGCAAGTGCTTGCCAACGAGCTTCTGCGTCTAGTGCTAATTCAGTGTTAGCAGAATTTACTAGCTCATCATATTTAGGGTTTGAATAAGACATTTGGTTGTTACCACCGTCAGTTAACCATAAATTCATGAAAGTGTAAGGATCTTGGTAATCTGGTCCCCAACCTGCAACTTGAATGTCATAGTCTTGATTTGTGTCAAGATCTAAGCGCACAGCAAATGGTACTTCTTTAAGAGTAACAGTTAAACCTGGTAGGTTTGTTTCTAATTGGTTTTTGAAATACTCATCCATTTTTTTAGAAATATCAGTGTCTCCACCAAGAATTTCTAGAGTAAGCTCAGTAACGCCTAACTCTTTTAATCCTTTATCCCAAGCTGCTTTCGCTTCTTCTACGTTAAATACAGACATATCTCCATTTACATCGCGGAAGTCATTAGCATCAGCATCAAAAGTAAATCCTTTTGGTACTAAGTAGTGAGCTGGAACAGAACCATTAGCTAAAACTACATCAACTAAATCTTGCTTATTGATTGCTTTTGAAACTGCTTCACGAATATTTACGTTAGCAAGTGGAGTTGGCTCTCCATTACGTTGTTGATTGTACTTGAAGTAGAATACAGATGCATCCATTTCAGTTACTAGTTCTGGATCATTAGCATATTGCATTGCGTATTCACCAGATAGACCAGCACGGTCTTTTTCACCATTACTGTAAAGGTTAACAGCAGTAGCTGTCTCTTTTACTACATCGTAGTTAATTTCAGTAAGTTTAACAGTGTCTTTATCCCAATATTGTTCGTTTTTAACTAGTTTCCAGTTTAACCCTGTTCCATCCCAATCTTGTAATGCGAATGGACCGTTGTATAAAAGTGCTTCAGAGTTTTTAGAGTAATTTGCACCTTGAGTTGTAACGAATTCTTCTTTTTGTGGTAAGAATGTTCCAAATGACATTAATGACAAGAAGTAAGGAACTGGTTTTTCAAGAGTAACTTCTAATGTTTTCTCATCAAGAGCTTTAACACCTAATTCAGTATACTCAACTTCACCTGCAACAATTTGAGTTGCATTTTTGATAACGCCTTCCATCATGTATGGACCGTATTCAGATGCAGTATCTGGGTTCATAGCGCGTTTCCAAGCAAATTCAAAGTCATTTGCAGTTACTGGAGAACCATCAGACCAATTAGCATCACGTAATTTGAACGTATAAACTAATCCATCTTCAGAAATAGTTGGCTCACCTTCAGCAATAGCAGGTATAGCTACGTTTTCTTGGTTCAAACGATAAAGACCTTCATTTATGTTGCCTAGTAGATCGAAACCTACTGAGTCAGTTACTAAAGCAGAGTCAAGAGTTGGAATTTCAGCACCCGCGATTAAGTTTAGTACTTGCTCTTCATCAATTTTTGCTTCTTCTGGAGCTTCTGTTTCTGGTGTGTCTGTTGAGTCTGGTTTGTCAGCTGGTTCTGCTTCCTTTTCGCCGCCACATGCAGCTAGGAATAGCCCTACAACTAACAGTAGGCTTAATAGCCATACTAATTTGCTATTCTTCAAAAAAATAACCTCCCTAATATTCAGAAAAATTCATTACATTTATTATTATACATTTTATAAGAGAGTTGTACATAGCTTTTTATAAATATTTTTACAGTCTTGTAACAAAATCATTACATTGTCCTAACGATTGTGAAAATTTAGTAACTATTTTGTTAATTATTTTCTTTATTTTTTATTAGTTTTGATTATTTTAAACAAATCTTCTATAATATTTTTGATAGAGGTGAAATATGAAAAAGAAGATAATATATTTTTTAAGTGCACAGATTATAATCTTTTTGCTAATACTTTTAATATATAAACATATCGATTTGGAAACATACGCTAATATTTCCTTTTATATAGGAGGAGGTATAACATTTTTAGGATTAGTAACATATGTTGTTTCAGGCGGATTTTTTGATTTATATGTATCTAGCTCCAGAAAATTTTTTACGCGAAAGCACTTAAGAGATGAAATAGAAAATATGCGACTTCCTTCCGAAGTTTTCTCCTTCTCCCCTAAGCCAATTCTCGCGTTAGGGTTATCTATTTTAGCTTGTACTTGTATTGCATTATTTTTCTATTATGGATAATTTTATCCCTTGATTTTTGAGTTTCTTCTATATATAATAATCAAAACTATATAAAAGAGCTTTGAGGAAGAAAAGTACATTTATAACGTATGTTTAGAGAGTCTGCGGGTGCTGTGAGCAGATCATACCTTAAATGGAATGGGCTTCTGAGCAGTATGAGTGAATCTTAAGTAGCTTATACCGTTTCCTTCACGTTATGAAGAAGAGTGGCTATTTTTATAGCAAGCTGGGTGGTACCACGGATATTACATCATTCGTCCCTTTTTAGGGATGCATGATGTTTTTTTATATTCTAAGGAGGAAAATTGAATGAAAACACTTTTTTCAGGCGTACAACCAACTGGTACAATTACATTAGGGAATTATATTGGTGCATTTAGACAGTTTATAGATTTACAAAATGAGAATGAATGTATTTTTTGTATCGTGGACCAGCATGCGATTACAGTTGCACAGGATCCACAGGAGCTACAAAAACATATTCGTTCCCTAGCAGCCTTATATCTAGCTGTAGGAATTGATCCAGAAAAATCTATTCTGTTTGTACAATCAGAAGTTCCCGCTCACGCAAAAGCAGGATGGATGATGCAATGTATTTCTCATATTGGGGAATTAGAAAGAATGACTCAATTTAAAGATAAATCGGATGGCAAAGACGGAGTTACTGCTGGGCTATTAACTTACCCACCGCTAATGGCGGCTGACATTCTTCTTTACCAAACAAATATTGTGCCTGTTGGGGATGACCAGAAGCAGCATATTGAACTAACTCGGGATTTGGCTGAACGATTTAATAAAAGATATGGGAATGTTTTAACTATACCCGAAATTCAGCTACCTAAATACGGCGCTCGTATCAAATCACTTCAAGATCCAATGAAGAAAATGAGCAAGTCGGATCCCAACCAAAAAGCAACCATTCGTATTTTAGATACACCAAAGCAAATAGAAAAGAAAATTAAAAGCTCTGTCACCGATTCAGAAGGTATCGTAGCCTTTGACCCTGAAAACAAACCAGGAGTTTCAAATTTATTAACAATAGAATCAGCTTTAACAGGTACACCGATTCCTACGCTCGTTGCAAACTACGAAGGAAAAGGCTACGGAGATTTTAAAGCATCTGTTGCTGAAGCAATTATTAATCATTTTGCTCCTATTCAACAAAGATATGAGGAATTACTAAATTCATCAGAATTAGATTCCATTCTAGATCGCGGAGCAGAAAAGGCTAACCAATTGGCAAATGATACACTTGCTAAGATGGAAGCCGCAATGGGTCTCGGTAGAAGACGCTAATCGTTAATCCCAATATTGATATACAAAAGATTATAAAGTCCTTAGAGTTAACCATATATAGTAAAACAGAACTCCAAGAATAGCCTAAAGATAGAAAGTTTAAATATAACACTAGGTGGGAGCAGCTGATAATTGCTATTCCATAGCTTATTAAGAATATTAGTAGTCTCATTAGTATCACATCCTTCTTAAAACATATGAAAAACCGCTCCTAAACTTTCGTCTAGGAGCGGTTTTTTTATCAATATTATTTAGCAGATTTAATTGGCTCTTCAGCAGTTAGCTCAAGTTCATGTAAGTAAGTGCCTTCTGAGTAATCAATATTATAGTTTTTAAGTCGTTTGTTAACTGGAATGATCTCAAATCTGTAAGTTAGTGGAATTACAACTGCCATTTCTTCCATATGCTCTTGGAATGCTCTAAATTGCTCAGCGCGATATGCTGAGTCAAAAGCTTTTGGTGAGTTTATGTTAGCTAATGTATCCTCTAAGAAGTCAGATGTGTAACGACTATAGTTAAACTTTGCTTTCTTTGAATATAAGCCCGATGGTGATGGGTCAGATCCTGTTCCAAATGCTGCCGTATACATGTCAATTTCAGGATCATCTGCTTCTACCATGTCATAGAATGCATTAAATTCAATTGTGCGTCCAGTAGTTAACTTAACATTTAAGCCAACATCTTTCCAATTTTGCAAGAAGAATTGAGTGATATCTTCCGCTATATCATCACCAGCAGCTGTAGCATACTTAATTTCAAATGGTTTACCTTCTGGATCTTCGCGAAGACCATCATTGTTAACATCTTTATAACCAGCTTCATCTAATAATGCATTCGCTTTATCTGGATCATAAGTGTAACCTTGTAAAGATTTATCATAGAATGATTTAAATACTGGCGGTAACATAGAGTTCGCACGTTCACGGAGGTTATTATAATATACTTCAGCAACTTGTTCTACATCTAAAGCATATCCCATTGCTTGACGTAATTTTTGATCTCCCATTTTAGCGTTTTCGATGTCTGTTACTACTTCCCCTTTTGTAGAATCCCATTTACCTACTTTAAACGCTAGGTATTGGTAATACAATTCTTGTCGTCCTAAAATTTCAAGATTATCAAAGTTTTTAATTTCTTCAATTTTTGCTGCACTGAAATTTGAAGCGATATCATACTCTCCAGATTGCATAGCAACTGAAATAGAAGTTGGTGGTACTACTTTTACTAATACGCCATCTAATTTTGGTTTACCTCTCCAGTGATTTTCATTTGCTACTAATTGTACTGATTCACCAGGGACAATTTTTTCTATCACGAACGCACCAAGTGTGACTGGATTTTTTCGAACTGGATCAGATTCAATTAGAGTAGCCACTGGTAAATCTTTAACAATATGGCTTGGCTCTGCATAAGTCCACAGTCCATCTCCTCCACTAAATATTGCCGGTGAGACTTGAATTAGTGAAATTTCTAAAGTTGTTTCATCAATTTTCTTTAACCCGGAAATAGTATCTGCTTTACCATCATGATACTCAATTGCGCCAACTATATTTTGAAAATCTGCATCATAACGTACACCAGTATAATCTGGATGACCAATAATTAAATATGGTTGAATTAAATCTTCCACTTTAAGAGGTTCTCCGTCAGACCATTTTATACCCTCACGGATTTTAATAGTTGCTTTTTTGTTTTCTTGATCTACTTCTAGGCTAGCAATTCCTTTATCACTAATCAAGAAGTCTCCATCTATTTCAAAGATAGAATTAGATGCATATTGTAAAATTTCTGCATCATAGGCATCTTCATAAAGCGAATAAGCGAATACCCCTTGGAATGGGCTATCCTTAACTAACGCAACTTTTAAGGTACCTCCAGAAATTGCGTTTCCTTCTGTTTCCATAGAAATTGGGAATGGAGAATCATTTTCTTCAGTGGCTGTCTCTTTCTCCGCTTCCTCTTTCTCATCCTTCTCTCCATCATCTTTTTTCCCAGAATCGGAAGTTTCAGCTGGAGCTGGAGTTGTTTCTTCCTTATTATTACACGCTCCAAGGACCAACATAAAAGCTATCAATACTACTAATAATGTCCAAAGCTTCTTAGTCATTCATATTCCTCCTTTTTAGTCTCTTTTTTCTATATTAAACATGTTACGTCTAATACCAATTATTAGTTATCTGATGGTGTTATCCCAGACGTTGTCTTGCATCTGCCGAACGTCGTAATGCTTGCCCAACGTAGTTTATTCCTAACATCATTAATAAGATGAAAAGTGATGCTGGAAGCCATACCCACCATTTCTCCTGTAAAACGAGCGGGTTATTTGCGTAAGCAACCAGTGTACCCAAACTAGGAGTTGCTGGAGGTAAACCAAACCCAAGATAACTCAGCCCAGTCTCGATTCCTACGTTACCTGCAAAGTTAAGAGTCAACTCAACTATTAATATAGAACTGATATTAGGCATAATTTCTTTGAATATTATGATAATTCCAGGCGTACCCATTGTCTTCGAAGCATTTACATAATCCCTTCTACTTTCTGTTAGTGCCTTGCTCCTCACGAGTCTTGCTGTGGAGGTCCACATGAAAATACTCATTATTATTACAAACGTTGTCATTGTATATTTTGGTACAATTGTTACAAACACAATTATTAACATTAAAGATGGTATAGTGATAAAGAAATCTATAATTCTCATAAAGATATTATCTATCCATCCTCCAAAGTATCCACAAACCAAGCCGACTACTATCCCTACAAATCCCGTTATCAATGTAATAGCTATTGCAATTCCTATGGAGTTTTTTGCTCCTATGATCAGTTGTCCCAAAATATCTTTCCCACCTTGATCTGCCCCTAAAAAGAACTTATCACCTGGTGGTGCATATTTATCTCTTAAACTTACTCTCATAATAGCTTCCTTATCAATCGTATATGCCCATATGAATACACCAACTATAATGATGACTAATGATATAAGAGAAAACATTGCAAGTTTATCTTTTTTAAATTCCCTTAATATAACTTGAAATCCGGTAGGTGGAGCATTCAAGGTTGCCTCTTTTTTTACGTTCAATTGTTTTCCCATATTATTCACCTCTCCTTAACATGTAATCTCCTACTCTATCCTAATTCTTGGGTCAACAATACTCATGATAATATCGGACAGTAGACTACCTAATAATGTTAAGAAGCCATATAACATAACAAGTGCAGTAATTACACTATAATCACGAGATAGTATAGATGAAATAAACAACTGTCCCATTCCTGGATATCCAAAAATAGTCTCTATAAAGATAGAGCCTCCTAGTAGTCCCGTAATCGTGAATCCTAAAAATGCAGCAATTGGTAATAAAGAGTTTCTAAAAATATGCCTAGAGTACACTTTTCTTATTGGTATTCCTTTACTTCTTGCGGTTCTAACATAATCCATCGATTTAGAATCAATAATTTCCGAACGTAAAAACTGAATAACAGTAGTAGTTGCCAATATGGCATAAGTGAGAGCAGGGAGCATCATATGATAGATTTTGCTCCATAGATACCCAAATGTTCCAGCATCATATTTAATATCCACGCTTCCTATGGTTGGAAACCAATGTAATTTATAACCAAAAAAGAACAAAAATAATAGAGACAATACAAATGTAGGAATTGCATAAGTAATAAAACTATATAAGACAATCGTTTTATCTAAGAAAGTGTCTTGAAAACGTCCTGCTAAAACTCCTAGCGGTATTGCCAAAAGGTAAAGTAGCACTACGCTCAATAAAGATAACCAAAAGGTATTCATTGCTCTCTCACCTATTAGAGCTGAAACTTGAACCTTGTAAGTATAACTTTTGCCAAAATCTCCTTGGACTGCATTAACCATCCATCGGGCATATTGCTCATACCAGGGGTCATTTAAACCTGCTAGTTCTCTCAACTCGTCTAATCTGTTAGGGTCAGTTTCAGGACTAATCATTCCAGTGAAAGGATCCCCTGGCATAAATTTCGCCATAATGAAAATTAATAAACTTAAAGCAATTAGTTGTGGAATCATTATCAATACTCGGCGAACAATCGTTTTCCACATATTAACTGCCTCCCTTCGTATTAGCATTCATTGCTACATAATGGGAATCAGACAGCTTCATCAAATCAAACACTTTTCCAGTTTCGTCATAATAGATTTTATGATTGGTCATATAATCAGATTCCACCTGCATCCTTTGCACTTTTCGATCTTCTCTTCCTATAGGATTGATATCAGGAATTGATGACAACAAGCGTTTAGTATATATATGCTGTGGATTAGTATAAATATCATTTCGTGTACCTGATTCAACAAATCTTCCTTTATACATGATGGAAATATGGTCACACATATGTTTAACAACCCCAAGGTCATGCGATATAAAAAGGTAACTTAAGCCATATTCTTGCTGAATTTCCTTTAAAAAATTTAAGACTTGGGCCTGCACGGATAGGTCAAGAGCTGAAACAGGCTCATCACAAATAATTAGCTTTGGATCACATGCGATTGCTCGAGCAATCCCTATTCTTTGCTTTTGTCCTCCTGAGAATTCATGAGGATATTTAAGCTTTGCATCTTCACTCATTCCTACAATTGCCAGCAATTCATTGATCCTTCTATTCTCTTCTTCTGGAGTTAGATTTAAGAAATTACGAATTGGTTCCGCAATAATATCCCTTACTCTTTTTCGAGGATTCAAACTAGAGTGAACATCTTGAAATATCATTTGAATATCACGGTTGTAAGAAGAAGATTTATTTCGTTGTTTATTTGTTACATCTTTTCCCTCATAAATAATACTTCCTGAAGTTATTTTCTCAAGACCTATTATCGACTTACCAGTAGTGGATTTTCCACACCCTGATTCTCCTACAAGGCCATATGTTTTTCCTTTTTCAATCTCCATATTTATCCCATCGACAGCATGTACTCGATCTATAATTGTGTTGAAAAATCCTCCTCGTATTGGATAATGTACATGAAGGTCATTAATTTGCATAAAGCTCATTGAGCATAGCCTCCCTCTTCACCTTCAAAATGGAAGTGTTGCCAACAAGTACATCTTACCAAGTGTCCTGGGGAAACCTCATGAAGGGCTGGTTGCTTTTCATGAGCATTTTCTGAGATCCAAGGTATGCGTCCTGAAAATCTACATCCTTCTCTAGGAAGGTTCATGAGAGTAGGTACCATGCCTTTAATCACTTCCAGTTTTTCAGTCTCACTATTTATTTGTGGAATTGAATTAAATAATGAACGAGTATAAGGATGTAAGGGATTTGAAAATAGTTCCGCTACTGGTGCTTCCTCGATTATTTGCCCCGCATACATAACGGCCACTCTATCAGCAACTTCTGCAACAACTCCTAAGTCATGAGTAATAAGAATTATTCCTGCCCCTGTCTCCCTTTGAAGATCCATAAGTAAATCGAGAATTTGCGCTTGAATTGTCACATCTAAAGCGGTTGTTGGCTCATCGGCTATGATTACCTTAGGTTTACATGCAATTGCTATTGCTATGATTACCCTTTGTCTCATCCCTCCAGAAAGCTGGTGTGGAAATTGTTTTACTGTTCTTTGAGGATTAGTTATTCCCACCTGATTTAGTAATTCTATTACTCTTGCACTTCTTTGCGCTTTACTTAGCTTCGTGTGGTAGACTAGACTCTCTTCAATTTGTTCGCCAACCCTCATTAAAGGATTGAGTGCTGATAAAGGATCTTGAAAGATCATCCCTATTTCTTCCCCTCGTACAGCATTAAACTTTTCATCATTCAGTTTGGCTAAGTTGACACCGTTATATATAATTTCTCCCTCAACTCTAGTTTTGTTGTGATCATGTAGCCCAACAATGGATGTAGCTAAAGTAGATTTACCACAACCTGATTCCCCCACTATCGCAAGGATTTCATTTTTCTTTAAAGAAATTGAAACTCCATCAACGGCATCATAATATGTATCTTTGATTCTAAATCCTGTATGTAAATCGTTAATGGTTAATAGCTGTTTTGAATTGTTCAAAGTAATTCTCCTTTCACAATCAATACTATTTTATTTCTCATTTCATTTATTTGACTTTTTGAACTTTTCTGTTTATTTGATTCTTTATTTGTAAAGTCTATTACAGTATGATTACGAGTGCAATAATATTTTTTATATAATTATTTAATCTAGTATATTAAAAACAAATAGATTTTATTAAAAATTTAGAAGTGATAAGGATTTAATATATATAATTTTTGGAAAATATGTATTTTTATTTTTTAAATTAATATCATTTTTAAATCATTATCATCAATTTATTACTATTTATTCCATTAAACTAAAAAAATCCTTGTTTATAAACAAGGATTCAAACATTAAACCATCTGAAGAAATTGGAAATTGTCTTCGACATATTTCTGCAGGAATCTTCAAGAATTCCAATCCAATCGCATAATGTTGTTTAATGGAAGGTACTGTAGGAATTACGATAACATTTTTTCAATTTGTCTTCGGCATACGTTTAATGCGTGGACCATCCAAGAGATTAAAACGAACCAAAATAAAAGGATTGGAAATCCAATTGATTTCCAATCCTTTTGTCTATACTATGAAACCCTTGATTAGGTAACATGCATTTCTTTACTTATTTCATTTTTTTAAATAATATACTAGCATTATGACCGCCAAACCCTAAGGAATTGCTCAATGCGTAGTCAATATCTTCTTTTCTTGCAACGTTTGGTACATAATCCAAATCACACAAAGGATCTGGTGTTTCTAGATTAGTTGTAGGTGGCAAGATGCCTTCGTGAAGAGCCAGTACGCTGAAAATAGCTTCTACTCCTCCTGCAGCTCCTAACAAGTGACCTGTCATGGACTTTGTTGAACTCATTGCCAAGTTATATGCATGTTCACCAAAAACTGTTTTTACTGCCATTGTTTCAAACTGATCATTGTAAGGTGTGCTTGTTCCATGTGCATTAATATAATTAATTTGTTCAGGAGAAACTCCCGCGTCATCTAAAGCTTGCTTCATTGCTCTAGCTGCTCCTTCTCCTTCTGGGGCTGGAGCAGTTATATGATGCGCATCTCCAGTAGATCCATAACCAATAATTTCTGCATATATTTTTGCTCCACGAGCTACTGCATGTTCATACTCCTCGAGTATTATTATTCCTGCACCTTCGCCAATGACAAATCCATCTCTATTAGCATCAAATGGTTTAGATGCAGTTTGAGGGTCTGTATTTAAAGAAAGTGCAGTATTAGAACAGAAGCCAGCTACCGACATATGAGTAATAGGGGACTCTGCTCCCCCAGTAATCATGACATCCGCGTCGCCTCGCTCGATTACTTTAAAAGCATCACCGATAGAGTTAGTACCTGATGCACAGGCTGTTACTGTACATGAGTTAATAGCCTTCGCTCCAAAGTGAATAGATACCTGACCAGCAGCCATATCTGGAATCATCATTGGTACAAAGAACGGGCTAACTCGTCTAGTTCCTTTTTCTAAAAATACTCGGAACTGATTTTCGTATGTCTCCATTCCACCGATACCTGAACCAATCCATACTCCTGTTCGTAGACCGAGCTCCTCGGTAATAGTCAAATTCGCATCCTCCACTGCCATAATCGAAGCAGCTAAAGCGTAATGAGTAAAGCGATCCATTTTACGTGCATCTTTCTTTTCAATGTACTTTTCTATATCAAAGTCTTTTACTTCTGCAGCAACCTTTGCTGGAAACAATGATGCGTCAAGTCTTGTCAGCATTCCAACCCCTGATTTACCTGCTTTAATGCCAGCCCAAGTAGTTTCCACATCATTACCTAGCGGTGTAACAGCTCCAAGTCCTGTTACTACAACCCTGCGTTTTTTCATATATTTTCGTCCCCTCGAATTTTAGTTTATTTTCCCCATTTTAGAGCTATTGCTCCCCAAGTTAAACCGCCACCAAAACCTACCATCACGATAACATCATCATCTTTTACTTTTCCACTGTTAACTTCTTCTTTTAAAGCCAATGGTATAGAGGACGATGAAGTATTACCATATTTATGAATAGTTTTAGCCATTTTCTCTTTTGGTAATTCTAGTCTTTCTCTCGATGCTTCCATAATACGAATATTCGCTTGATGTGGGATTAACAAATCTATGTCTCCCTTTTGAAGGCCAGCCTTCTCTATAACATTAAGTGCAGACTCACCCATTTGTCGTACTGCGAATTTAAATACCTCTCTACCATTCATTGTAATGTAAGGTCCATCCTGCAATAAATATTTACCTCCACTACCATTCGCTCCAAGCTCAAATGATAAAATACCTCTGCCTTCAGATACCTCTCCAATTACTACAGCACCAGCTCCGTCTCCAAAAAGTACTGCAGTGTTGCGGTCTTCCCAGTTTGTAATTTTAGAAAGTTTCTCAACTCCTACTACTAAAATATGAGAATAAGTTTTGGACTCTATAAATTGCTTGGCTGTAACTATCCCATACATAAATCCTGCACATGCTGCAGATATATCCATTGCAGCAGCATTCGTTGCTCCTAATTGCTCCTGAATCATTGTAGCTACACTAGGAAAAGGACGATCTGGAGTAACTGTCGCTACCAAAATAAGCCCTATTTGTTCTGGAGAAATCCCTGCATCCTCTATTGCTTCTTGAGCAGCCTTTACAGCCATATGTGAACTTTCTTCTTCTGGAGCAGCTATTCTTCGCTCCTCTATACCAGTCATTGTTTTGATCCATTCATCTGAAGTATCCATTCTTTTTTCAAGATCTTGATTCGTTAAGACTTTCTCAGGTGCATAAGTTCCTAACCCTATAATTCCTGCATTCATGGAATTCCTCTTTTCTTATAATCTATTATTAGTACCTGGTATTAATAATAACGAATATATGAACATTTTTCAACATAGTTGTTCGATTGTAAGAATAATTCTTTTGTATAGAACCGCCATGTGTTATGATACTTATAGATAAATTCATTTTTGAGGTGAAAATTTTATGCATTATATTATGACAGTTATCTGGTCATTTATCTTGGTTACCATGTTAAATTATGTAGTAAGCTCTGTTAATGGCGTTGATTTTAACTTTTATCATGGTTTATATATGACTATTCCAGCAGCCATCATAATTATCCTAATTACTAAAGTTATTCCGGACGAGCCTGTAGCTGCTGAACACCATTAAAAAAAACTCCCTTTTGATAGGGAGTTTTTTTATTGGATATAGTATAGTGACTGTTTATTTAACTACTAGCTGACCATCTTCCACTACTGCCACAATGTTACTACCAGGAACCACATTTCCTCCAATTAGCATTTTCGCAACAGCAGTTTCAAGATGTCGTTGTATAAATCTTCTTAATGGTCTTGCACCATAAGCTGCATCCGTTCCTTCCTCAACTATCCATGCATAGACATTTTCCTCGACTTTCAAAGTAACTTCCTGTTCTAATAAACGATCCTGCAATTGTTTTACATACTTTTTTGCAATCATTTCAAAATGATGAGTCGTTAATGAATGGAACATAATAATATCGTCCATCCGATTTAACAGTTCTGGCTTGAAGTGTGCACGAAGTGCTGACATGACAAGTTCCTCGTCTGATTCTGAAACTTCTCCAGTTGTGTTAGATAAATATTGCGAGCCTATATTAGATGTCAGAATCACTACAGTATTTGTAAAGTTGACAATGCGACCTTGGCTATCCGTAATTCGACCGTCATCCATTAGCTGCAATAAAATATTCGCTACGTCCGGATGAGCCTTCTCAATTTCGTCCAACAATACAACAGAGTATGGGTTTCTTCGAACAGCCTCTGTTAGCTGACCGCCCTCCTCATATCCGATATATCCTGGAGGTGCCCCAACCAATCGGGAAACGCTATGCTTTTCCATGTATTCAGACATGTCTATTCGGATGAAATGCTCTTCAGAGTCAAACAGGTTAGCTGCCAAAGATTTAGCTAGCTCTGTTTTACCTACTCCTGTCGGTCCTAAAAATAGAAATGAGCCTATAGGTTTGTTAGGATCTTTTATGCCTGCTCGTGCTCGCCAAACAGCCTCTGTCACTAATTGAACTGCTTGCTCCTGGCCAACTACACGTTCTCCTAAAGTCTCTTTTAATCGAAGTAGTTTTTCTCTTTCTCCTTCAACAAGCTTAGTAACAGGTATCCCGGTCCACCTAGAAATAATATGTGCTATTTCATCGGCGGTCACCTCTTCACGTAGTAAGCGTGAATCATAATCGCTATTTATTTCATCCTCATAAACTTGCAACTCTTTTTCTAAAGGTGGTATTTTTCCATGACGTAGCTCCGCAGCTTTATTTAAGTCGTAATTGTTTTCAGCTTCCTCAAGTTCTCGGCGGTAACGGTCTAGCATTTCTCTCTTTTGTTGGACTACTTGAATTGATTCCTTTTCTGTTTCCCATTTTTGACGCATATCAGCTGAAGATTTCTCTAACTCCTCTAATTCATTACGAAGTTGTTCTAATCTTTTTTTGCTTGCTGCATCCTTTTCCTTCATCAAAGCTTGTTCTTCAATTTGGAGTTGCATCATTCTTCTCGTTACTTCGTCCAGCTCCTGAGGCATAGAATCTATTTCTGTTCGAATCATTGCACAAGCTTCATCTATTAAATCAATCGCTTTGTCTGGTAGAAAGCGCTCCGTAATATAGCGGTTTGAAAGCTGTGAAGCCGCCACGATTGCCCGGTCATGAATGCGAACACCATGATGCAATTCAAATCTTTCCTTTAATCCACGCAGAATGGAAACAGTATCCTCCACAGAAGGTTCTCTCACTAATACTTGCTGAAAACGACGCTCTAATGCTGGATCTTTTTCAATATACATACGATATTCATCTAAAGTAGTTGCTCCAATACAATGAAGCTCCCCTCGAGCAAGCATAGGCTTCAGCATATTCCCCGCGTCCATTGCTCCATCCGTTTTGCCCGCTCCAACAATAGTGTGAATTTCATCAATAAATAAAATAATTTTACCTTCACTTTCTTTAATCTGTTTTAAAACCGCTTGAAGGCGTTCCTCAAATTCACCACGATATTTTGCACCTGCAATTAATGAGCTCATATCCAATTCAAAAATCTCTTTATCCTTTAATCCTTCAGGAACGTCTTTTTTTACAATACGTTGGGCAAGTCCTTCGACTATAGCTGTTTTCCCCACTCCTGGCTCGCCGATGAGAACAGGATTATTTTTTGTTTTTCTTGATAAAATTCGTATTACATTTCTTATTTCCTGATCTCTACCGATCACTGGATCCATCTTTCCGTCCTTTACAGCGTTTACTAAATTACGACCGTACGTTTCTAAAGGACTTTTTTGATCTTGTTGGTTCATTTGCATATTAACAGCTCCGTTTCACAAAAGTTTGACCTTTATTGACTAATATAACTATATAGCTTATTAGCATATTTTGTAAAGAAATTAGCTTAATTTTTATGAAATTATGCTATTATTTAAAGGTATTAGTAAAGGCGGTGATGGGGTGGATAATAGTTTAGTATCCCCGAATATAGGCTTATTATTTAAACAATATGGCTCTATTATAAAATTGGAAAAAGATCGCTCCGTTTATGTTGAAGGTGAGCTAGCAGAAGAGATTTATCTTGTGATTAGCGGATCTATTGCTATAAATAAAGATACAGAAGGCGGCAAACTACTGACTCTGAGAATTGTAGGTCCAGACAACTGTATAGGTGAATCTGGTGTTTTTGCAGATAATGCGCATCATAGTTTTTCTGCCCATACATTAGAGACCACTCAGCTATTGATGCTTCCTAAGAATAAATTTGAAAGTTTTCTCGTGAGTTCTACAGAGCTAATGGTAGAATGGACAAAATATATACAACTCGTATACTTAAAAAATCAGACAAGATTTCGAGATTTAATGCTTCATGGAAAAAAAGGAGCACTATTTTCAACTTTAATACGTCTGGCTAATACTTATGGGGAAAAACTCCCTGATGATAGTATTAAAATAAATTTTCAGCTAACTAATCAGGAAATAGCTAATCTATGTGCTATGAGTAGAGAAGTAGTCAATCGTATGCTAAATGATTTGAAGAATGAGGGTATTGTTTCTTTTCAAAAAGGAGTTATTACCATTCACGATTTAGAATTATTAAAAAGAGAAAACCAATGCGAGAGCTGTCCTCTATGTGTTTGTCGAATAGATTAGTTTTATTTTTGATTTTCGCTCTAGGTGGATGCTTTCCGCGGGGGAAGCGATACTAAGCTCCGTTTGTGATGTGTCTTATCTGTCTCCCTTCTCCCGCTAATTCGCCACCTAATGCTTCAATAACAGTTTGTGTAATAATCTCTCAAATAAAATTTAATATCCAAGCAAATAAAAAACATTCCGCCCACATATGGACGGAATGTTTTTTATCTAATACCTAATGCAATTTTAGCGTAACGAGACATATTGTCTTTTGACCATGGCGGATTCCAAACAATGTTAACCTCGGTTTCTTTTACTTCTGGTAATTCTCCAAGCGCAGTTTTTACTTGATCAACAATCATCGGTCCCATTGGGCAACCAATAGAAGTTAGCGTCATCGTAACTGTAGCCTGTCCTTCATCTGTTAAATCTACATCATATACTAAGCCCAAATTGACAATATCAACGCCCAGTTCTGGGTCAATAACATTCTCAAGTGCAGACATCATACTATCTTTCATATCTTGATCCATACTGATAACCTCCTTACTTCTTTCATTCATCATAACAAAGAAGTAGCTTTTATGCCAAACAGTTTGCTAGCCATTCTGTTGCTCGTAGCATACCTTTTCTGGAAACAGCATGGCCAGAATTTTTTTCCTTCATAAATTCAATCTGAGACTCACCGTATTTTACAATCAAATCATCAATAAATTTCGAGGTTGGTGCAAAAGGTACTACTTCGTCCTTCGAACCGTGCCAGAAAAATAGCGGCTTGTTTGCTAACTTTTCTAGTTGGTTAGATGCATCAAATACAGACAGCGTTTCAAACATTTTTCTTTTTTCTTCTTCATTCAATGGAACTTTAAAGCCTCTTTTTTCAATTAATTCAATTTGAGCTTTTGCTAACTCTACATAGCCTGGAGTACCCATCATAATTGCTGCTGCATCGATCCAAGGATACGCAGTTAAACACCCAAGAGTAGTTATACCTCCCATAGAGGTTCCAGCCACCCCAATTTTTTGTCCATTATCATAACCTCGAGTACTTAGCTCCTGCTTTAGTTTACCAAGCTCTTCTATGGAAGTTAAAACTATTTCCCAAAATCTAAGGCTTATTTGTACTTGGTCTAACTTCATATCGCGATCTCCATGTAAATGAGCGTCGGGCATAATCACTCTACAGCCTTTACTAACTAACTGGTACGCATAATGAAGATTATGTTCTTTTCCACTTTCAAATCCATGTAGGAAAAAAACTACTGGTGCATTTTTATCAAAGTTATCATTAAATATATGTAAGACAGAAATTTCTCCCCAATTTTCTAAATTAGTAATCATTTAAGTCACCCCTCATTTGTATTATTACTATTTTAACAAAGCAAATCTTTTTTTACAAAATCGCAACATTCTACATTTTGACGTTGTCTTTGGAACAAGATAAACTTTATATAGAATAGAGGGGGAATTTTCTCATGGAACGTCACTTAATTGTATTAGATTTAGATGGTACTTTGTTAACAGACGAAAAAGTAATATCGGAAAACACTAAAACTACATTATTAAAAGCTAAGAGTGAAGGTCATGAAGTTATGATTGCAACAGGGAGACCTTTTCGATCTAGTGAAATGTACTATAGAGAGCTTGGCTTGACTACACCAATAGTTAATTTTAACGGTGCCTTTGTTCATCACCCAAATAATCGTTCATGGGATATGATACACAAACCGATAAGCCTAAACGTAGTAAAAGAAGTTGTAGAAGCTGTTCAGAACTATTCTATAAAAAATATGCTCGCTGAAGTTCTAGATGACGTATACTTACATTATCATGATGAACAAATGTTATCTGCCTTTGCACTAGGAAATCCACAAATAACAACTGGAGATTTACGTACCTTTCTTAAAGCTGATCCTACTAGTCTTCTCATACATGCTGACGAAAATTCTGTAGACCTGGTAAGGAAGCATTTACGGGATGTACATGCAGAGGTTATTGACCATCGTAGATGGGGTGCGCCATGGGATGTTATTGAAATTGTTAGGCATGGCTTAAATAAAGCTGTAGGCTTAGACCATGTTTCTAAATATTTGAATATCCCTAAGGATAGAATTATTGCATTTGGAGATGAAGACAACGATCTTGAAATGATTGAATATGCTGGAGTTGGTGTAGCTATGGGAAATGCGATTTCACCGCTTCAAAACATAGCCAATGAAATAACTTCCACAAATAATGAAGATGGTATTGCAGAATTCTTAAAAGAAAGATTAAAATTGAATTAACAAATTCACAATTTTTAGGAGGGTTAAAATGAAATTATTTGCTGACAGTGCTTGTGATTTGCCTAAGTCATTTTTTGAGTTAAGCCAAGTTGAACTAGCACCTCTTCGTGTTCATGTTGGTAATAAAGAATATGAAGATATTAATGATATAGAATCTACAGAGGTGTATGCGGCTATTCGTAGAGGTGAACAGCCTAAAACCTCTCAGGCTTCTCCAGAGCACTTCCTTCGAATTTTTGAAGAATTAGCTAAATCAGGCGATGAGGGTCTATACATAGCTTTCTCTTCTGAACTATCTGGCACATACTCTACGGCTGTCATGATGAAGGAACAACTATTAGAAACCTATCCCGATTTAAAACTAACGATAATCGACTCCAAATGTGCTTCACTTGGATATGGTCTTCTTGTGAAGGAAGCAGTTAAATTAAAAGAAGAAGGTCTTAATTTAGCATCTATAGAAGATAAAATTAGAAGAAATGCTAAGAATATGGAGCATTTGTTTACGGTAGATGACTTAGATTATTTGGCACGTGGTGGTCGAGTATCGAAAGCAAGTGCTTTTATTGGTGGGCTTTTAAATATTAAACCAATTCTTCATGTAGAAGATGGCAAACTTGTACCAATCGAGAAAATACGTGGTACAAAAAAAGTGATGAAACGTATTATTGAATTAATCGAGGAACGTGGCGGTAATCTTGCAGGTCAAGTAGTTGCCATTAGCCATGCCGAAGTTGAAGAAAGAGCTAATGAGCTCAAACAAATGATACAAGAACGTTTTCAAGCAGAAGATGTAGAGATTCATCTGATAGGGTCAACTATCGGAGCACATACTGGACCTGGAGCAATCTCTGTGTTCTTTTTAAATAAAGAAGCTTAAAAGTTTAAAAGACATTTCTATTAATAGATTTGTCTTTTTTATTTGTAAGGATATTTTACACCTCTTAGCACATAATAAGTTGGACTTAAGTCGACATTTGCTGAAATGGAGTGAAATAATGGGTATTTTATCTGGAAATCAAAAAGAACAGCCTTTACACTGTGGTGAAGTGTTTGCTCTTTGGACTAATCTAACAACAAACCAAGGTTTAATCGCAGCTCACCAAACTTTTTATAACCACACTGGAGATACTGAATTAAAGAAAATCATTGAAGACTCTGTTGAGGACATGAAAGAAGAAAATAAACAATTAGAAAAGATCTTGAAAGAAAATGGGATCGGACTTCCTCCTGCCCCACCTGAACGACCAGTAGCAAATTTAGAGGACATCCCTATAGGGGCTAGATTCAATGATCCTGAAATTGCTGCCGCTTTAGCTATTGATGGCGCTGCTGGTTTGGTAGCATGCAGTAAAGCAATGGGTATTTCCACAAGAGAAGACATCGGCATGATGTATGGTCAATTTCATATGAAAAAGGCGCAATTAGGTGCTAAATTATTGAGATTGAGCAAGGAAAAGGGCTGGTTAATCCTCCCTCCTCTTCATCCAGAGCCTAAATGATTTTAAAGGGACGTGACTATCATGTCCCTTTAATCTTTTCATCAGAATATTAAATGTTGAGTTGTAGGAATAAGTTCTATAGATGATGACAAATTATCCCTTATTCGAATTATCAGCTCTTACTTGAAACAAAAAATTCGAAGTCCTTCAAATTAATTAAATCCTTAATTAAAAAAACTATCTCTTAGCTTTAAGCCAAGAGATAGTCATTATTTTCATTTCGCTTTTTTACGATCGTCATCTCTTCTTCTTTGTTTTCCTTTTTTCCAAACTACTACTAGGAAAACAATGAATAATAGGTATGAGATTCCCATAGCAACAATATAGGCTGTGTTTAGACCTTTTCGTTCTGTTACTTGGAAGACTTCTACTATTTCACGGTCAATAACTAAACGGTAAGATCCATCATCTGAAGGCCTTACGATGTCTGATTCAAAAAGCCCCCTAAGCTCTTTATCTTCTCCAACAATATCGCTAGAAAGATCAATTCGCTGTGTGGCGCTTGTGTTATTGATTACAATAATAAAGGTTTCATCATCTGAAGAACGTTTATAAACAACATAACCATTTTCATTTTTTAATAGTTCTGTATCTCCAGAGCGTATGGTATCTGATTTTGCTCGAATAGAGTTAATATCTTTAATATATTCAATCAGTTCCTCATCTACTCGAAAGTTCATGATTTGATGACTTTCTTCTGGGATTTGTCCATTCATCGCAATCTCTGTACCATACGTCATATAAGGCACTCCCGGTAAAGTCAGCATTGTCCCAATCGCTGTACGAATACGAGTTGGTGGAAACATGTTTTCCAATGCACTATGATAAGTAAATCTTTCAGACGTTAAACTATCAATCATCAATAAATCATTGAAATCTGTAGCGCCAATTACCTCAGAAGGATAATCTGTATTTTTAAAAGCATCCCTAAAATCAATCATTCGCTGTTCTGAATAATTGACATCAAAGTCTGCCTCACTCTCTTCTAATGCAATAATGTACATTGGGTCACGCACTTCTTTTAATGCTTCTATTAATTCATTTAAAAAATCAGTAGGAGCCCCTTCAAGTTCTGATAGCTTAACACCATCAAATTTATATTTTGTAGCAAACTCAACAATACTTTCCTTTAAGGCTGCTTGTACTTCTTCATTTTTCAAGTCTAAAGTCAGTTTTCCATTGTCAGTCGAAGTTATCCAGTCTTGTTTATCTGCTTCTGAAGCCCAAGCATGGTTAGCACTGTAATTATTAAATGGGAATTCAATCATTAATTTCATTTCTTTATCGTGCGTAGTCTTAATAAGCTTTTCAAACTCTTCAGAAGTCCCAAATTGCTTTTCTACTTCATTAAAATTTAAAACTGCCTTTCCATCATAGGATTCAGTGGAAAAAACCGGACCAATAGAGATAATAGTAAATCCCATGTCTCTTATATGATCCATCTTATCTATAATTCCTATAAAATCTCCCCCAGCAAAAGCAAGGTGATCTTTAATATCTACGTTGTAGTCGTTAGCTACGGTACTGTTAAAGTATCGGTCAACATATAAGTCATAAATACTTTCGTTATGTATAGATGAACCTGTTTCTGCTTGAGCGCTATATGCTGTCGTTATCCATAGACTACTAATAAGTAGTATAGAAACAAGCCATTTTTTAAGTTTCAAGGTAATCCTCCTCTACATCGGGTTAACATATAAAATCATCTTGTCTATTTATACCCAAAAACAAGACTTATCACCGTTAATTTTAACAAAGCTACGTTTTAATCGCTATGTTTTATACTGAAATAGCTAAAAAATATAAAAGTATTCGTCCAAACTGTGTCTTAAAAAGAACTCCCATTTAGTGATTGTAAATTTAACACTAAGCACAATGTATTAACTCTGAAGGTTCATTACAAAATATTTGGTGGGTTGAGTGAGCAAGATAAGACATTACACTCGACCGGCTATCGTTCTCCCCCACAGAAAGCGTCCTTCTAAAGCAGAAATCAACTATACAATATTCTGTAGAACAAGATACTTTTTTTAAAAACAACCTATATTATTAATTTTCAAGCTCAATTTTCACAAATAAAAAAGGCTCTCAAGATGAGAGCCTTTTGTTTGTTACGCTAAGAAATTGATACCCATTGGTAGCTTAAATCCTAGGAATAACGTGATAAGGAAAAATACAAACACTAGAACAAGGAAGGTTGTATAAGGTTTTCCTTTTGTCTTTTTAACTAATGTCATTTCCATCATTCCGATTACTAGAAGGCCTGCTATAAACTTCAAGCCATAAAGCATACCTTCACCATAGTCCATCCCTTTCATGAATAGAGCAACTCCGGTAATGATGATTAGTAAATAGTCTAAACGCAAAATCATGTGAACTACCTTCGGGTTAGCCATTGCTAAAGCAACCAAAAATAATATTAGGGCTACTATCCAAGTTGTTATGTGTAAGTGTGTGCTTGCTAAGAAATCCATTGTTTCACCTCAACGTTAATTTTAATATATCTCTAATATACCACTTCTAAACTACCATTACTCAAATTTGTTTACAAGCGTTCCGATTCCTTCAATGGAAACTTTCACAATATCGCCAGATTTCAAAAATTTTGGAGGGTTAAATCCTTTTCCAACCCCTGCAGGAGTTCCTGTTAGAATGACATCCCCTGGCTCAAGTGTCACTACTTTAGAAATTTCACAGATAATATTCTCTACAGAATATATCATGTCTGATGTTACGCCGTTTTGACGGATTTCATCATTCACTTTAGTCACAATTGTTAAGTCCTGTGGATTTGGAATTTCATCCTTTGTAACCACGTAAGGGCCCATTGGACATGAACAATCTAAGCTTTTTCCAAGGAAAAATTGCTGATGTTTCTTTTGTAGGTCACGAGCTGTAATATCATTTGCAATAGTATATCCAAATACATAATCGTAAGCTAATTTAGTAGGAATGTTCTTCCCTTCCTTACCAATAATGATTGCTAGCTCTCCTTCATAATCTAATGAGGAAGTTAGCTCCGCATGAACTGGTAATGTTTGTTCGTCAGCAGCAATGGAAGTTGGAGCCTTAGTAAATACTACGAAATTCTCTGCTACTCCACCCATTTCCTTTGCATGGTCGGCATAGTTTTTACCAATAGCCATCACATTTTTAGGAGTACGAGGAATAGGTGATAACCATTCAATTTCCGTAAATGAGCGTTTAAAACGATTAGGATCCTCTTCTTTTAAAGCTGTCTCGACTAAAACTCGAATCTGTTCAATAAAATCCATCCCGAAACTGACACCTTGGACAATAGTAGCTGGAAAGTTCGGTAACACTTGTAGTTCTTCTTGAATGGAAAGAACATCCCATACTGCCTCTTCCTTTTTCACTTTTGGTCCAAAATAAATTTTATCGTTTACTCGGTATGACAATAGCTTCATCCATAAACACTCCTCTAAAGAAATTTGAATCTATTAGTATAGTCTATTACAAATAACCCTTATTTTCATCTTTTTCGAATTAAATTTTTGAATAAGTCAGTTTTCTCCACAATGCTTCCACAGGCCCTTGTTTAAATTTAAGGAACCAAATTTCTGCAAATATAACTTGAATTACATAAATACCTACTGCCATCCATGTACCTGTAGCCACATCTACTTGACCATATAATCCGAAGCCGTAGCTATAGAAAATAGTCGTTGCAATAATAGATTGCATTAGATAAATCGTCATCGACATTCTTCCTGCTTTTCCGATTGGCGAAAGTATTTTTCCAATAATAGGTATTGTACAGATTAAAGCAATAATCCCTCCGTATGCAATTGCCTGAAGTGGTCCGCCAAACGTATCCTGTACTGTCATTGTAAATAAGTCATCGCCTTTACTAAACGGAAGCCACTTAATAGCTGTACCTGCTGCCATTGTTATCAATATGGTGATAATCCAGAAAAGCTTTAGCTCTCTTGCTCGTTCTATTAACTTCAGCTTTGCTGCAGCCGCTCCCACCATCAAAAGTGGAAGAATTGTACATATAATTAGCACTATATTTAATCCGTACCCTTGCATATAAAGCCAGTCAGTAATTCTTTGGCTAGATACATCAAACCAAGAGCCTTGGGAAAATGCGACGATGGAATTCTCTACTTCTTGAATTCCTGTATAAAGAGTAGCTTCCTCTGGAGCCGCTTTTACTAAAAAGTATAAAAGCCCACTCAACAAGCCATTTGGTATTAAAAATAATAATGCGCTGATTAAAAACAACCAAATCGGCTTCAATTTCATCAGTACAATTAACAACAATCCTGCTAGGGCATAAGTTATTAATATATCGCCAGACCAAATAAGAAAAGCATGAATACATCCGATTCCTAGCAATATTAACAGCCTTCTAACTGCTAGTCGGTTAAAGGATGTTCCCTTTTCCTCCGATTTCATAAACTGCATCGCTAATCCATATCCAAATAGCATTGAAAACAAAGGATAAACACTGCCCTGCACAAAAATATCAATCCACTTATAGCTTTCTTGGTCGCCTGGGGTCTGATACCAGTCATATGGATTCACATAAATATAAGGACCATGAAAAAACAACATATTGACGACAAAAATACCTAATAAAGCAAAGCCTCTCATTACATCAATGGATATGATTCTTTCTTTCTCTTGCGTTGGTATAATCACCAAATTTCCCCCTAAAGTGTTACAGTTTTATTTATGTCAAATAGATATAGAACTCTCTCTTTTATCTCTACTTGCATGATGTCTTGAATAGCCCTTGCATACAAGGAAAGCTGTAGCTCGTATCTATTTTTCAATTCCTGAACTAAATGATCTTCATTTTTTTGCAGATGTTTTACTCTATCTGTCTTATAATCTAGCAGCACCCATTGACCATCTTCTTCTTGAAACAAGCAATCTACAACCCCTTGAATAATTTGCTTGTCACCATCTGGATCAACTAAAGCATATGTGAAAGGAAATTCTCTCATTACTTGTTTAGCTGCTCTCAATCGATCCGCTATTTCTGAATGGAAGAATGGAACCATCTTGTTTGGGTCTATTGCCGCTTGCTCCGCAGTAGTTAATATCTCTCTCTCTTTTAAACGCTCAGCAAAAGCTAAAACTTGCTCAGACGTTTTCTTTTCATCTAAATCTACGTTTTGCATGAATGCATGGACAGCGGTACCAGCCTCGGCACCAGTCAGCTTCTCTTCCTGTTGCAAGAAGAATGGTCTTTTTGCTGTCTTGTCACTTAAAGTGTTTGTAGTTGGACCAAAAAACTCTTCATCCTCACGCTCTAACAAAAGTTGAAGTTTTTTCATGTCACTTACTGATTGCTTTGAACGCTTGTGGGTAGAAACCTCAAATGGGTAAATTGTGTCAAATATATTTTTGATATCCTCTAACATCGCTGGCTCTTCCGTTTTAATGAGTTCGGAAAGCGTTACTTGCTCCTTTTCTTCCTCTACATGCTGGACTTTTAGGTCTTCTATAGGCTTAGCGAGAATGTTCCATTTAGAAGGCCCCTCCAATAAATTGGCCTCGTTTACTTCAGATACTTGTTTATAGTCTGGATGACGAGCAAGAGCTGGACCAATCCAGTCTAAATAACCTTTTGCTTTAGCTCGTACATAGTCAGGGATCATTTCATCACTCAGCAGTGTTTGAGAATCCTCCCATTTTTCCAATGTTTTTGCCAGGTCCTTGATCGTAGCAACTAAATATAAATGTTCCTTGGCACGGGTCATCGCCACATATAGAACTCGCATTTCCTCTGCCTTTAGCTCCATCTGTTTTTTTTCCTTAATCGCAAGAAATGGTAACGAGGTAAAAGAAATACGCTTTATAGGATCAATCGCCTTTACTGCTAACCCAAAGTTTTGATCAAATAAATACGACTCATTGAAATCCATTTGGTTAAACGGTCTGCCCATGCCTGCTAAAAAGACTACAGGAAACTCGAGACCCTTCGACGAATGAATTGTCATTAATCGAACAACATTTTCTTTCTCACTGATAGCACGAGCCGCTCCCAGGTCATCCCCACGTTTTCTCATACGATCAATAAAGCGAAGGAAACGGAAGAGACCACGGAACGATGTCTTTTCATAAGTTACTGCTCTGTCATGTAAAACACGCAAATTTGCCTGTCGTTGCTTACCGTTTGGCATAGATCCTACAATTTCGTAATAATGTGTATCTAAATATATTTGCCAGATTAAATCTGCTAGAGATCCTCTTCTACTTAGATCCCGCCAATCCTCAAATTGCAGAAGAAATCTTTGCAACTTCTCTGCAGTTTCTACTGTCAGTCCTGCACCCCCACTTGAGACAAATACTTTTAATGCCTCATAGAACGGCTCCTTAGGCGCTGCTAGTCTAATTAAAGCTAATTCAGATTCTGTTAAGCCTACGAATGAAGCACGAAGAACAGAAGCTAATGAGATATCCTGATAAGGATTGTCAATTGTTCGCAGCGTATGTAGCATGATTAGTACTTCTACTGCCTCAAAGTAACCCTTAGAAAGCTCCGCGTACAATGGAATACCTGCTTCCTTAAATTGCTCGTTGACTTCTTGAGACCAAGTCATGGAGCGCATTAAAATAACGATGTCGCTATACTGTAACGGCCGTTCTTTTTTCTTCCACGGATCATATACAGTATGACCGCTGCCAATCATTTCTTTTATCTTAGAAATAATATAACGAGCCTCTGCCTGAGATTTTTTTAACTCCTCCTCAGCGTCAACTGTTTTAAAATCATCCTCATCTTCCTCTGATTCTGCGTTGCCATCTTCTACCTCATATAGCAAGGCGAGTTCAATGGCCGCATCTCTATCATCATAAGGAGCCTGTGGCTTCAAGGAAGCGGCATCGTCGTAGTCAATTTCTCCAACACTTTCTCCCATTACTTGCTGAAAAATATAGTTTGTTCCGTGCAATACCTCTTGACGGCTACGGAAGTTGGCATTTAAATCTATCTTAACTCCTGAGTCATAGGGCTCTTCTTTAAACTTTCGATATTTCCCTAAGAAAAGCATCGGCTCGGCAAGTCTAAATCGATAGATGGATTGCTTTACATCTCCTACCATAAACATGTTTCCCGTGAGTTCTTCTCCACTCTTAACTAGCTGTAGAATTGTCTCTTGGAGTCTGTTTGTATCCTGATATTCATCGACCAGTACTTCCTTAAAGCGAGCTTGGTAATCCTCCGCTATAGCAGAAGGTATTAAATTACCTTCCTCATCACGCTCCGTTAATATTTCCAGAGCATAATGCTCCAAGTCAGAAAAATCCACTAAACCTTTTTCATTTTTTGCAGCAGTATATCTTTCCCCATAAGAGATTGCCAAATCTACTAAGGTTTTTAAATGAGGTGCCATTAGACGCATTTCTTCTAATAAGCGTTCAGGTGTACGGGTAAAATATTTATCCTTAAGATCATTTACGATCTTTTTCACTTTATTTCGTTTATTCGCTGCCTGCTTTTTGAGCACCTCATCGCAGGAATCTTTTCGAATAGATGCTGCTTTTCCCCATTTTAACCCTTGAAAATAGTAATACACTTCTTGCCAAGTACCCATTTTTAACAAGCGGACTGCTTCCTGTATAAGGGTTTGATCGTTAATAGCAGTATCGGCAAGTGGGGCTGGACCGTTCGGAAGATTAGCAAGTCTTTTAATTTCCTCTGATACGGCAATTGCTTCCTCCAACTGATAAGTCAAAGCAAGCTTCAATGGTTCAATAAACGGAAGCTCTTCAATAGACATCTGCTCATCTAATTCGTATTCCATCGGAATCGCTAATAGCCATTTATTTGGCTCCGGATGAACACGAGCATAGCTGTAGAGTTTATCTATCATAACTTCAATCGATTGGTCATCACGGTCTGAAGTAAAGCTATCGGATAACAAATACATGGCTTCCGGATTATCTGTTTGATATGCTTCTTCTAGAATTTCGGCTAATACATCATCTCGCATTAGTGCTGCCTCTGTATCGTCCGCTATTCGAAAGCCAGGATCAATCGTGAGCATATATGAATATTGCCTTACGATATTTAAGCAAAACGAATGCAGGGTGGAAATTTGCGCCTTGTTTAACAAAGTCAGCTGCTTTCTCAAATGAGTAGAATCTGGATCTAAGACGATTGCCTTTTCTAGTGCCTCTCTCATTCGATGACGCATTTCTGCTGCGGAAGCGTTTGTGAATGTTACTACTAGTAACTCATCCACATTAATCGGATTTTCTTTTGCAATTACTTTCTGGATAAGTCGATCGATGAGTACAGCTGTTTTACCAGAGCCTGCGGCAGCTGCTACTAATACATCTGAACCAGTAGCCCAGATTGCCTTCCACTGTGCCGGTGTCCATGTTAAATCGGCCGGCATATTAGGAATCTTCATTTGTACTCATCTCCTTTTGAATCTTTTCCGTTATAACGTCTGGTTTTTCTACTTTAATCACTCGAACCTTTTGCTCCGGATCCTGAGGGTCAAATTGACATACACTTTTGTATGAGCAGTATTGGCATGGCATCTTGTCCTTCATGACATATGGATAAACTCGAGTGTCTCCCGCATTCATACCGTTACCGGCCTGTTCATGTTTTTTACGGACAAAGGATTGTAAAAGTTTCATTTGTTCTGGTTCAACTACTTTAGAGGAGGATTTAGAAAGATTCCCATCCTTGTTCATGCGAACCGGTATCACTTTTGAAAATCCATCTATTTGCTCGTCCATTTCCATAACTACCTCCGGATCATCCAAAAGCAAGCCATTCATCTTATATGACTTATAAATAGCGTCCTGTAGCTCTGTGTCTTCAAGTTCCTTCTGGCTTTGAATAAATGGATTATGCATATGCACGTATAACACACCTGCTGGTTCAGCTTCCTCTTGCAACCAAATTTTTGCATTTTCTACTGCTACATCTAAATAGGTTAAAAGCTGAAGTGATATACCATGATATACTTCATTCAAATCAATGCCTTTCTTAGATGACTTGTAATCTATAATTCGCATGAACATATTGCCATTCACGTTTGCAGCGTCGACCCTGTCAATTCTTCCTCGTAACTGCATTTTACGGCGATTTTTTAATGGAATTTCCATAGGTGGTAATATCTCACCTGGACCAAATCCAGCTTCAATGGCAATGGGCACGAAGCCAGATACTTGTGAATGTCTGCTTAATGCCACTAAGGTATTGCCTACTATCTGCTCTAATTTTCGTTGAATGTAACGATATCTATTTGTACTTAACAAGAGCTGATGTACAAATACCGGAACTATATGGTCTACAGCCTTCTTTGCAAGCTGCATGCACTCTGCTTTAGTTAGCTGGCCCCACGTTAAATTTAAGCGTGATGTCTCGTCAGATATCCACTTCATAGCAGCATGGAATAAGTCGCCCATAGCTGGTGCCTCCAAGCGATACTCTGCTCGCTCCTCCAACTTTAGTCCGTAGCCTGCGAAATGAGCGAAAGGACAGCTATAATACTTTTCAACACGCGAAACGCTTGAATTGATAGTTTCACCGTATAACGCAGCAGTTATATCCTGAGACAATAGCTCGGTTTTGTTTCCACGAAGCATCGGTCTAATAATTCGCTTTAAGAGTGTG
The DNA here is from genome assembly GCF_014836595.1 of Psychrobacillus faecigallinarum. GTDB lineage: Bacteria > Bacillota > Bacilli > Bacillales_A > Planococcaceae > Psychrobacillus > Psychrobacillus faecigallinarum. The sequence continues at coordinate 506,384 of NZ_JACSQO010000001.1, forward strand.
GACCAGTATGGGTCCTCCATATAATACTGATACACTGCCTGCCATGCATCCGCCAACTCACCGGTTTGTAAAGCCTGACGGAGCTGCATCGACAAATACGCCAGAGTTGTTCTAGGATGACTAATTAATGTGATATCAAAGCTCGGATCTTTAATATCAGAAGGATCGATTACAGCTAATTCCAATGGAACACCATCTACTAACTGTTGAAGCTTGCTAATATACATAGAAGGCAGCTGAGCCTTTCCTTCACTATCAGCAATAGCATAAGATACATACAAATAATGAGAAGGAGTCGCAAAAGCTTTATACGTCAAATAATTTTCATCGAGCAATCTTATCCGAGAGGTCGGCGCTAGCTCAAAGCCTACTTTAGAAAACCACTCCCGCTCAGTATCGGAAAGCAACCCCTCATGATCTATTCTTTTTGGGAACACACCATCGTTTACACCAACTACAAATACAGCTTTTATATTTGTCAGGCGTGCAGTATCTACGTTTCCTACGATTACCTGATCTATTGTAGGAGGAATTCGAGAAAAGGTCAGCTGGTCATAGCCTTCATCGAGGATTTTCATCGTTTCCTCTAGTGACATTTCTTTCTCCCCAAACATTAAAACAAACTGGTCAAGCACATCGACCCAATCGTTCCATGCCTGGTCATGCTCTGTAGCCAACAGTAGCTGTCCGCTCTCCTCCTCCGCTTTTTTGAGACTCTGCAATTTTTCATAAACCTGCAAGGATTCCATAAAGGTATAGAGTGCAGTGGCTATTTCTTTTCCTGTACTGCATTCGCCTAAGGAATCAGCCAGCTTCTTAATAGGTTGAATGAGAACATCTCTTACTGCATGGATCTCCGCTTGTATACTCAGTTCTTCATCAGTCTGGACTTTCGAATAAAACTCCAATCCACGATACTTTTTATAAGTCCATCTTCGTTCATCAAACCAACGATCGCCGTATATACCAAATGACAAAACAAAATTTTCTAAGCGATCCGCACGTTCCCTCCACATCGTTTTAGGCGCATCTAGCGGAAAAAAGAGATCAGTCTTAATAGCCCGGAACATGGGTTCATATTTCCAATCCGTTCGAATAATCTCTAAAACTGTTCTACTAAGCTCGATGAGAGGATGATGTAGCATGGATTTCTTTTTACTTATGAAAAATGGAATTTCATATTGCGGAAAAGTTGTCTCAATTAGTCCCTCATAGTTTTCTGCATCACGATGCAATATAGCAATCTCGTTATATCTAACGCTTTTAAACTGAGCTAAGTCTCTGATATGTCTAGCTACCGCATGAATTTCTGCACGTTTATTCATCGCCTCTGTAAGCCTTAAAGCTCCTTTAGAGACAATTTCTGTTGGTGGCAATTGATCAAAGTTTGCTTCGATATGAGCTAGCTCCGCAGCAACAAACCTTCTTTGCTCGCTAAAATGAACTGTGTTCTCAACTTCTACATCCACCGACTGAGCCATCTCTATTAATCTACCTGCTGTATTGGCAGGCTGAAAGAACAAGGATTGCTCATCATAAGCATCAGACAGGCTCTCTAGTGGAAAAGCGATAGAAATTCTTCTTGCTTTCTTCATCAACGCTTGAATTATTTCAAGCTCTCTTGGTGTAAAAGAGGTAAAACCATCAATATAAATTTCAGCAGTTTCTAGTAAATACGAGTCTTCTATCTTATTGGCAAGCAGAGTTAAATATCCCTCTCCATCTACATAGCTCGTTCCTAGCTTCTGCTCTATTAAATCTAACATCATCATGATGTCAGATGATTTGTCTAACAATGTTTGAGGCGCATCTACAGCCCTTAAGTCAGTAACTGCATTGCTCATCGAAGAATAATCTAAGCAATACCGACTAAACTCCTTTAGTAAAACCTCTATTTGATCTGTGAATCCTCGTTTAGTAGAGGCACGCTTAAATAAAGTGAATTCCTCTTTATTTTCCTCTAGCAAGCTACGGATGAGCATTCGATAACCGAAACCGCTAATCTCTTCTTTTGCGATTCCCCCTGTTTCCTGAAGGACACGCCAGGCAAGACGTTTAAAGGTGGTCACTTGAGCACGGATGATTCCGCTTAACCCTGAGTCTGCAGCCAAGTCATATTCACTGGAAAAAGACATTTGGTCAGGAACTATATAAAAAATAGGGTCTCCAATCGGAGCCGCTTTTACTGTTTGGACGATTTCTTCCTGCATAAATTTTGTTTTACCAGAGCCCGATCGACCACTAATAATTCGTAATGACAAGCTAAACTAGCTCCTTTCATAAAAAAACCGAATAATTCCCTACTCTCATTGTACAAAACATAATCGAGTGAGGGAAATTATTCGGATGAAAAATTAAACGTGGCATCAGCTATTGGAAGATACTTCATCTTTACTTCACCAATAACTTCATCTTTATCTATAAAATGAAAATAGCGGCTATCGAGACTGGCCATTCTATTGTCCCCGAGTACAAATAGTTTACCTTTGGGTACAGTTTTATAACCCGTTAAATCATATAATTCAAAGTCTTCTGTAAAATGCTCGTCTGGATTATTATATGCGATGTTACCCTTTAAAAAAGGCTCATCTACCTTTTTTCCGTTTACGAATAGTTCATCATTTTCATATTTAATCGTATCTCCAGGTACACCAATGACACGTTTGACGAAATCTTCTTCGCCATTGTTAAAAATAATTATGTCCATGCGGTTAATCGGTGAAATCTTACTAATTAGGACCCTGTCTTGATCTGAAAGCGTAGGCATCATTGACTTACCACTAACTTCATAATTAGTTACAATAAACAGTCGAACTACGAGTACTATAGCTACAGCAATTGTTATGGCAATTACCCATTCAATTGTCTCCTGCTTTAATTTACTCAAATGTCTCTCCTCTTTTTCTCTTTCTTTTGGCCTTGATGCCTCTAAAATCATCTTCTACTTTCTTTTCAATTCTTTTTTCCACTCGCTTTCCAATGAACCATAATATTGCAATGACAATTACAACTATTGCTGTTCGAATTGGTTGGGTCACAAGTGCTTTAAGGTCAGACCCGATAAAGCTCACAACAAAAATCATGATCAGTTTACCGGATGCTACCGTCCATAAATATGTATGCTTTTTAATATTTGACAACCCAGCTACTATATTTACCAAGGCAGAAGGAGTGAAAGGAAAACATATCAATAAGAATAGTGGACCAAAACCATTTCTCTCTACCCATAATATTAATTTTTGTATTCTTTCATGCCTAGTTATAAAACCTAATACGCGTGCTCGTCCATATTTTCTAATGACTAAGAATACTGTATAAGCTCCAACGAAGGAACCAACCCACGATATTAAAAAACCAAATAACAACCCATAGGCTGCTACGTTTGCCACAATAAACACCACTAGAGGTAAAAATGGTAAAAAAGCTTCTAAAAAGGGCAGTAGGATACCAAATATCGGTCCGAGCGCCCGATAGTCATGCGTTAAATTAGTGAGTGTGTCTAAAGAAAACCAATCTGGCATATTACTCTCCTCCGCCTATGTATATTTGTACTTTTCCCTTTTATTTTATACATAAAACTATTTTCTTATAGTATAATTTTTTCATTATGTAAAAAGGATGTGAATATTTTGTGAATAAGCATTTTGTAAATGGACTCCGAGATGGATCAAGCATCGCTATCGGATATTTTCCTGTTGCACTAACCTTCGGGCTTTTGGCAAAAACGTCTGGATTATCTCTGTTAGAGGCAACTGCCATGAGCCTCTTTGTATATGCGGGAGCAGCTCAATACATGTCTTTGACTCTTATCACAAAATCGGTAGATCCGATTTTAATTGTGTTAAATACTTTTGTTGTAAACATTCGTCACTTCCTTATGACGGCATCATTGAATGGAAAGATGCAAAGTGAAAAAAGATGGATCAAAGGAATTTATGCTTTTGGAATTACAGATGAAGCCTTCTCTGTTCTTGCTACTAAGAAAGAAGACAAGATTCCAACCCCCTTCGCATTTGGTGTTGTCGTTATTGCTTATACTAGTTGGGTTGTTTTCACTGCGATAGGTCATGTTATCGGGGCAAATCTTCCTGCTTTCCTTCAAGCGGCTATGGCCATCGCTTTATATGCAATGTTCATCGGTCTATTGGTCCCATCTATGAAGGGTAACCGAAAAGTTGTTATGTTAGCCCTAATAGCCGCGCTAATTAATGCTTTTTTTTATTGGACTAGCTTGCTATCGACTGGATGGTCCATTTTGGTTGCGACTCTTGCTTCTTCTATCATAGTTGAAATCGTTTATGCAAGAAAACAAAAAAGTTTGCCGAAAGGAGTTTAATGAATGAGTGATTGGTATTGGTGGATGCTTCTTGGTATGGCAATTGTGACTTATATCCCTCGGGCGTTCCCTTTAACCTTCTTGGAAGGTAAGGAGCTTCCTCCTGTTATCTCTGGTGTTTTACGTAATATCCCCTATGCTGTTTTAGGAGCATTGATATTTCCTGCTGTTATATACATACAAGAAGGCAATATATTATTTGGTGTCTTTGGTTCTATTGTTGCCTTTGCGCTTGCTTTTTTGTTTCAAAACGTAATGATTGTCGTCTTAGGCACTATAGGATTTTTAGCCATTTATAGTTTATTATTTTAATAGTCTGAATTATTTTACTTTTTAAATATACTTGACTACTAGGTTTTGATTGTTTAAAGTTGAAAACAATTCTTACAACAATTAAATAGCACATCACTTTCTTATCTAGAGAAACCGAGGGATCAGGCCCTATGACGTTTCGGCAACAGGTTCATTTGAATACTGTGCCAACTCCTGCAAGCGTAATGCTTGAAAGATGAGAAAAGTTGGTTTTTCGTATATTTTGAAGAGCTTTCTTTTTCTTATCGTTTATTAGATAAGAAAATGGAAGCTCTTTTTTCTCGTGATAGAAAGGTAGATGACTATCATTTGTCTGTAACGAATGATGATGCCTAAGGAGGTTGTTATTAATGATTGAGTTTAAAAATGTTTCCAAGACTTTTCGTCTTGGCAAACGGGAGGTGCATGCCGTTAAAAATGTCTCTCTAAAAGTTAATGCAGGAGAAATATTTGGCATGATTGGGTTTAGTGGAGCTGGGAAAAGTACACTCCTTAGATTAGTGAATATGTTGGAACGCCCATCTAAGGGATCCGTATTTATTCAGGACATTGATGTAAATTCTTTGTCTTCAAAAGAACTACGAACTAGAAGAAGAAATATCGGCATGATTTTTCAAAACTTTAACCTATTCCATTCTCGTTCAGTTGCTGGTAATATCGCTTACCCATTAAAGCTTGCTGGTCTTAGTAAAAGTGAAATTAATACACGTGTAAATGAGCTGTTAAGTTTTGTAGGCCTCTCTGACAAGGCAAAGGATTATCCAAGTCAGCTATCCGGGGGACAAAAGCAAAGAGTAGGAATAGCTCGTGCACTAGCAACATCCCCAGATATTTTAATTTGTGATGAAGCGACCTCTGCTTTAGATCCAGAAACTACTGGTGAAATACTTAGACTTCTAAAAAAGGTCAATAAAGAATTTGGTATAACCATTTTATTGATTACTCATGAAATGCACGTTATCCAGTCCATTTGCCAAAGAGTAGCAGTAATGGAGGACGGTGTGGTTATTGAATCGGGAGATGTGTTCGATGTCTTTACCGAACCACAGCACCTTACCTCACAGCGTTTTATCCAATCAGTACAGCAGGACCTTCCCTCCCCAAGGATATTAGAGGAATGGCGTGCTCGAGGCGGCAATGGCTTCTACCGAGTGATTTTTAAAGGTGAGATCACTAACGAAGCGGTTTTATCGCATATAACTCAGAAGCACAAAGTTCATTTTAATATTGTATACGGCTCTATACGCGAATTGCAGGAAAGACTGTTTGGAGACTTAGTTATCTCGTTCGAAGGTGATCCAGTCGCTATTCAACATGCGATTGCAGAATTAGAAACTATTGTGGATATAAAGGAGGTGGCAAAGCATGAAGGTTGATTGGAGTACTTTTTGGCCAAGAATTGTGGAGTCGACAGGCGAAACAATCATAATGGTAATCGCCACCCTTATATTCGGCTCTATTTTAGGAATAACTATTGGATTACTGTTGTTTGTCACTCGTGAAAGGAACATATTAGAAAATAAATTAGTTTTTCAAGTTTTAAATATTTTGATCAATATCATACGTCCGATACCTTTCATTATTTTTTTAGTAGCTATTTCACAGCTTACAAGATTAGTAATGGGAACAACAATAGGTACAGCAGCTGCAATTTTCCCCATGACAATTGTTGCTAGTTTTTCGATTGCTAGAGTAGTTGAAAACAACTTAGTTAGTATAGATCCGGGTGTTATTGAAGCAGCGCAAGCAATGGGAGCAAGTCCCTTACGCATTATATTTACGGTATTAATCCCTGAAGCTTTAGGGCCTCTTATCCTAGGATTAACCTTTATAACTGTTAGCTTAATAGACTTTTCAGCAGTGGCAGGAACTGTTGGTGGTGGTGGTCTCGGTCATATTGCTATGACATACGGCTATCAACGTTTTGACGGGAGCGTAATGCTTGTAACAGTCGTTATTCTCATTATTCTTGTTCAGCTTGCCCAATGGTTAGGAAATGCTTTGTCAAAAAAATTCATGAGAAGATAAGGAGAGATTTTGATGAAAAAATTTAGTTTATTATTTTTCGCTCTAATAACTGCTTTAATACTGGCGGCTTGTGGTGACTCATCCGCTGCTACAGATAAAGATACAGTTAAAGTGAAAATTGGTGTAAATGGTTCAGACGGCATTCAATGGCCAATTTTACAAGAGAAAGCTGCTAAGGAAGGCATTGAAATTGAGCTAGTAGAATTTGCAGATTATACATTACCGAATAATGCATTGGCTCAAGGAGATATCGATTTAAATGCTTTCCAACACTTATCCTTCCTATCCCAATACGTGAAGGAAAGTGGCAATGATATTGTTCCAATCGGCTCTACAATGTTTGCACCTTTAGGAGTTTATTCGGAAAAAATCAAAGACATAAACGAAATAAAAAAAGGAGATAAAATTGCTATCCCAGATGACCCTGCTAACCAAGCGCGTGCTCTTCGTCTTTTAGAGTCTGCAAAGCTAATCACACTATCAGATGATTTTGGGCTATTCGGAGATCCCACTGGTATTGTAGAAAACCCACTAAATTTAGATATCATTCCAATGGTTGCTCAACAAACTCCACGAGTATTACCGGACGTTGCTGCCTCCATTATCAATAATGGCGTTGCCGGCCAGGCTGGGTTTTCCCCTGGAGAAGATCCTATTTATAGAGAGGCTGGAGAAGATGAATCTATCTATCCTTACGTTAACTTAATAGCAGCTCGCGGAGAAGACAAAGACAACGAAGCCTATCTTCGCATCGTCGAACTTTATCAAGAGGAAGACATTCAAAAAGCAATCTCTGAGGACACGAAGGGTGGCTCATCTCTAGTAATTTTAACTCAGGAACAACTAGATGAGACATTTGAAAATCTATTGAAATAAATAAATGAAAATATAAGGAGGAAAAAAGATGAGTATTGTAAAAGAACCGAAAGAACTTCTGATTAAGTCAATTGAGGAAAATAAAGAGCTGTATATTGAAGTCAGCCAGGAGATTCATGCTAACCCGGAGATTGGTAATCAGGAATTCTTTGCTAGTGCCAAGCATATTAAGTTGCTACGTGACGCTGGCTTTGAGGTAACTACTGCCGTTGCAGGTCATGAAACCTCCTTCTATGCTATAAAAAAAGGAGGAAAAGAAGGTCCTACTGTAGCTTATCTAGCCGAGTATGATGCTCTTCCAGGCATCGGTCATGCCTGTGGTCATAATATTATCGGCACTACTAGCGTAGCAGCTGGTATTGCTCTAGCAGAGGCACTTCCCCTTACAGGTGGCAACGTGGTCATACTAGGAACCCCTGCCGAGGAAGGTGGCCCCAATGGAAGTGCAAAAGGAAGCTTCGTAAAGCATGGCTTCTTAAAGGATGTAGATGTCGCATTAATGATTCACCCTTCCGGGAAAACATCTTTAACTAGTGAGACATTGGCTGTAGATCCACTAGACTTTCATTTTTACGGTAAAGCTGCACATGCATCCGGGTCTCCAGAGCAAGGAATAAACGCTCTAGATGCAGTCATTCTGCTATTCAATGGTATTAATGCCCTTCGTCAACAGTTGCCAAGCAATATACGTATTCACGGCATTATCACTCACGGAGGTGATGCACCGAATATCATACCCGATTATGCCTCAGCCCGCTTTTATATCCGCGCTGAAAGCTGGAAACATACAGAGGAAGTAGCACAAAAGGTTCATGCTATCGCTAACGGCGCAGCGTTAGCAACCGGTGCCTCGGTAAGAATTGAGCGATTCCAAAACGAGGTTCAGGACTTTGTATTAAATTCAAAATTGGACGAAATCCTACATTCCGAATTAGAAGCAGTGGGAGAATTCGTGCATACGGAAAAACGAAAAGGAAAAGGCTCCACAGATGCTGGAAATATTAGCTACGCAGTCCCTACTGCCCACCCGCATATCAAGATTGGCCCTGATGATTTAGTTGGTCACACAATCGAGTTTCGGGAAGCAGCTAAATCCCAGCTAGGTAACGAGGCACTCATCAAAGGCGCCAAAGCTCTAGCCTCCACTGGCTACCGCATCCTCACAGATGCAGAATTGCTACACAACATCCGCAAGGACCACGAAGTAGCTCTAGCTAAGAAAACCGGTGGAAATTGATGAATAGTCGGTTAGAGAATAGGTAGGTAAAGTGTGGTGTGTAGGGATGATTGTTAAGAGTGTTACGGGAACGGAGCAAACTGTTGCGGGTTTGGTGAGAAGTGTTGCAGAGTTCACGACAACTGTTGCGCATTTCTCCCAAAGTGTTGCGCAAATGGTGTAAACTGTTGCGCATAAAGGAAGCGTTGCGGGTTTGCTGAGAAGTGTTGCAGAGTTCACGACAACTGTTGCGCGTTTCTCCCAAAGTGTTGCGCAAACGGTGTAAACTGTTGCGCGTTTGATGAGAAGTTTTGTGCATTCTGCCAAAGTGTTGCAGAGTTCACAGCAACTGTTGCGCGTTTCTCCCAAAGTGTTGCGCAAACGGTGTAAACTGTTGCGCGTTTGATGAGAAGAGTTGCGCATTCTGCCAAAGTGTTGCAGAGTTCACGATAACTGTTGCGCGTTTGATGAGTAGTGTTGCAGATAAACAAGTATCTACAAATGGTTCCCCCCCAACCTTATGAAGATAATTAATAGCTTTGCAACATTACTTTAACCTTGCACAGATGAAAGGAAACATTGCAGTAATCACTCATAACCTTGCACAGATCACTATAAACATTGCGGTATTCGCTTCAAACCTTGCAGTAATGACTCACAACCTTGCACTTACCAAAATCCCTTGCACTATGATGTGGGTCTTTCCCTTTCCCAATTCCTTTCACCAAAAGCAAAATAAAAAATCCGCCTTCAAGAGGCGGATTTTTTGTCGCGTGCTTTCATATGGCTTGCATACCAGAATCCAACTGTCAGGGATGCTGCATCTAGAATGTATATCCACCAACGATGGGTGTATCCTGCATAGACCGATGCTGCAAATAGCGCGACAGTTAGTAATAGGGCAACATAGCGGTTGAAGGTTATGCGAGTAAAGAGCACAACTAATAAAGCAGGTGTCACGATAGCCAGTATCACTTGTGTTGGTATAGATAAAGTTTCCATTGTTTCTCCTACCTTACTAAGATTAATCCTAGTCTGTAATGATCGTGTCTAAACAAAACATGCTGTCTCAATCGTAGCTCTCCATTGTGATCTAATACTTCTAATCTACAATGTGCTGCATTGATTTGGACGGCTTCGTATAGCTCTTGCTCATCTGTTACTTTTTGTCCATTTACTTTAACGATGCATTCTCCAATTTTTAAGCCCATCTTTTCTGCTGGAGAGTCCGATAGCACACCTGCAATCATCACTCCATTAGATTGAGGTGAAACGGCATACGAACCATTACGCTCTTTTGTATATTCAATATAAGATATTAATAGTCTCGCTATAACTCCTAATCCCACCGCAATTATAGCTATAAGTGGTTCTAGATAGCCAAAAGCAGCGATGACCGTCACTATTATTCCTAACTGCCAAACTCTTTTTCCATAGTGAGGGAAAAATTTCTCTGCCAACGAATGCCTGCTTTTTTGTTGGAAGCCTATCACAAATGGGAACAATACTAAAGAAAACGTTGATTCTCCTAAAGTAAACTGCGGCCAGTAGGGTAGATATGTATGTATAACATCTCCCGGTATGACTAATAGAATCGGTAACAACCAAAGTCGTTTGGTTACATATTCCATTGCCTCGCTACCTCTTGCCGTTTTTACCAATTTAGGTGACGCATTAGTTGCTCCATGCTTTTGAATGATGAATCCCTCAGCCACTAATAGCAATCCTGCTAAAATAGCAATTGGTACGATCATTTCACTAAATATATCTTGTCCAATAAAATCCCATGTAAATAATTCGAAGGACCACTCATACAAGTACATGATATATAAAGTAACTGCTCCTAATGCGATTGCATATATCGCTGAACCAGCCTGATACATAAAGAGTATCACAAAAATAATCATCCATACACTATAGACCATCAACCATGAAGAAGGTACAACTAAACCCGCTGCTACACTTATAACAGATATAATAATTGCCCATACATAACCGTCTAACAAGAAATGCTTGGCCTCTGTCCAGCCCCAAAGAATTCTAGCTCGGAACTGTTTTCTCTCTCTTTTTACTCGAAAATATCCGATTAACACAGAAAAAAGAAGCGTAATATATACGGCTGGATGAAGGAAGAATCGACCTATTCCTTTTACCAATTCTATTAATATTTCTTGTACCATACGCATCCTCCTCGCTCGTAACATAGTGTAACTATTATTGTATCAAACGAGGAGAACTTCCGTATAGGTTTATTGTATCAAGTTATTTATTTAACTTATGAATTATATAACTTACTCCCATTTGTAACTGTTGATCGTTCTCTTTTCTAGACTTATAATTGTTAATTGTGTTAGTCATATTCTGAAAGAATGCCTCATCAAGCTTTGAATTTACTTCCAATTTATTCGTCTCACGATATTTGTCTACTGCTTCTAATGTATTTTCATCAAAATAGCCGTCCTTGCGAGCCACATTATAGCCAAGCCCCCCAAGTACTTGCTGTACGTACTTCACTTCCTCACCATAATCTCCAAGCTGGAACTCACCGTGATAGTATTTCATATCGATATCGAATAATTCGTCTTGCTCCACCTTCAGATCTGCCTCAATCCCTTTGTGATGAATCCATTGTTGTTTAGGAGTTAACCATTTATGTGTAGATATTTTTAATTTGCCGCCGTTAGATAATGGGTGAGTTTCTTGAACAGTTCCTTTACCAAAGCTTGTTTCACCAACGATCATGGCGCGGTTATTATCCTTCAATGCCCCTGCTAAAACCTCACTTGCTGAGGCACTTCCACCATTTTGCAATAAAACAACTGGTACCTTGTTGAGATAAGGTGTGTCCTTATTTACTGTATTCAACATTTCTAAAACTCCATTGGAATCCTGCATATATGCAAATGTGCTACCGTTTTGTAAAAGTGTACCTATAATAGAAGAAACGCTAAATAAATAACCACCTGGGTTACCTCGGACATCCACAACTAGTCCGTGTATGCCACGTTCTACTAGAGCTTTTGTTTGCTTCTCCCACTCTTCAGCTGTTTTCTCTCCAAAAATAGAAATCGTTACGATTCCAATAGACTTACCATCGACCTCTAAAACCTCACTAGAAACAGTATGCAACGCGATTGTGTCTCGTTTCATATGTAACTCCACATGACGATTCTCGCTTGGGCGATATACCGTCAATTTAAGACTACTTCCTTTTTCGCCGCTTAACAGTTGGACTAACTCCGCCATTGATTTAGCAGTTAATCTTTCACCGTTTACTCGAACAATTTCATCCTGAGGTTTTAAACCCGCTTTAAACGCTGGGGAATCTTTGATTGGTGCAACAACGATAAACTTACCACCAGACTGCATAATTTCTACACCGATTCCTACTCGCTCTTCTGCAAGAGAAGATTCCTGAGCCTCCGCTTCCTCTTTTGTTAAATAGGAAGAATGTGGATCCTCCAGTGCATCAGCCATACCTCTTATAGCACCTTCCACTAATAGTTTCTCGTTCTTAGAAAAAACAGCTTCTTTCTTTATCAAGTCATAAGCTTCGTCAATGACCTTGCTACTACTAACCTCACTCTCCTCACCCTTAGGTGATTTTCCTGAAAACCATAAATACCCTAAAACTAATGCGACAACTAATATAAAGCCGTATAAAAAAATCCGATTTTTGCGCAAATTCAACCTCCTACTTTTCCACTAATATATGTGAGAAAAACGAAGTTTAATACTTGCCCAAAAATCAGATTCTTAATTTAATTTATTGACATAATCTATAATCATTTGTTCATCCATCGGTCCAACTATTTTATTTTGTATCGTTCCAGTCGTATCGATCATGTAAGTAGTTGGGATAGTAATCGCTTGATATACATCTCCTATCTCCCCTTCTTCATCCAGTGGGATAGGAAAAGTTAAACCATAATCATCCACGAATGAACTAACCTTATCAATACCATAATCACCTTTCGTAAGGTTGACCGCAAGTATCTCTACGTTAGCTTCTTCTGCCATATCCTCATAATAGTTTTGCATATGAGGCATTTCGGCCTTACAAGGTGGGCACCACGTTGCCCAAAAGTTTAAAACAACTTTTTTTCCCTTATAATCTGAAAGCGATACTTCTTCACCAGCCAGAGTGGTCAGAGTAAATTCAGGAGCAATATCTCCTTTACCAGTGCCTTTGTTTGCAGGGTTTTCAGCAAGGTCTGTGCCCATCTGCTCCCCTTCAAATGGATCTGCTTTTTCATCGATATTCTCTTTGACAAAGGATATAGTAGCAATAGCTACTAAACAACCAACAATTAGTAACCCAATGATTTTCTTCACTTTGTACCTCCATATTACCTATTAAATATCATTACTCTAATTATATGCATAAGTAGAATTAGAATACTATTCTATTCCTTTTGTTTTGTTATAAATGTGTACAAAAAAAGACACTCCTAAGTAATAGAAGTGTCTTTTCATTTTATAAAGAAATATATCTTAATGGGTTAACTGAGTTACTTGCCATGCCTTCCCAATATCCTAAATGAGTTTCGAAGTGAAGATGTGGTCCAGTTGAGTTACCAGTAGTTCCAATCGCGCCAATATGCTGGCCTTTTGAAACAACTTGTCCAACGCTTACTTTAATGCTGCTTAAATGAGCATATAAGGAAGTAATAGTTTGGCCATCAATAGAGTGTGTAACCATAATAACATTACCGTATGTGCTTAAAGGTGATGCATAAGAAACTACGCCATCAGCTGCCGATACTACTGGTGTACCTGTGCTGTTTGCAATATCGATTCCGTAATGCATTTTGCCTTTGCCATATATCGGATGCATTCTATATCCATATCCAGAAGTAAATCGACCGGATGCAGGTTTAGTCCAGTTACCAGAAGAAACTTCTGGGATAGATGTTGTAGATCCGCTAGCGGCTTGCTGACGCTGACGTTCTGCAGCCTCTCTTTTCTTTTTCTCTTCTGCTGCTTTTCTAGCTATTTCTGCTTGTCGTTTTTGTTCTGCGACGATTTTATCTTGAATTTCTTTATCTAAGTTTAAAACTTCTTCATATTCAGTTTCCATTTGCTCTTTATCTTCTAGAAGTTTTGCTTGTTCAGCCTCTAACTGGTCAACCAAAGTACCCTTAGAAGATTTTTGGTTATCTAAATTTGCTTTTAATGAAAGAAGTTGTGCTTTACTATCTTCTTGTTCTTGAAGTTTTTTCTCTAAGCTTGCTGTTTGCTCTTCTAGTTTTGCTTTATCTTCCGCTTGCTCCTTTAAAATTTTTCGATCGGCTTCCATCAATGTATTAACTGCTGAAAAACGGTCGATAAAATCTACGAAGCTATTAGCTCCAAGTAAAACATCTAAATAATTTACAGATCCACCACTAACTTGAACTGCGCGAATTCTTTCTTTCAAAAGCTTATCACGGTCTGCAATTTTCTGTTCTAGCTCAGCGATAGAAGCATTAAGAGCTTCTATTTCAGTCGTGGTTTGTTCAATCTCACTTAAAACTGCTGAAATACTTTTCTCGGTTGCCATAATTTCATTATCCAACGCTTGGATTTGAGCCATAATTTGGTCAATTTTGGACTCATTTGTATCAATCTTCGTTTCAGTTTCTTTAATATTTGATTGAATAGAACTTTTCTTTTCTTGAATGTTTTGTTGTTCTTTTTTAAGGTCATTCAATGAATTGGCAAGAGCACTTGGCGTGTTAAATAAAAGCGCTCCAGATGCTGCCACTGCAAATATGCGCAGCACCCATTTCGACTGTTTTCTCAAATCTCCCTGCTCCCTTCAAGCTACCTGCTTATACTCGTAAAAATTTTCGTACAGACATGAAACTGCCCCATACACCGATTAAAACTCCCATTAACAAGATCAAGCCGTTTAACTGATAGATAAATGGGGAAAACTCTAGTAAATTAAATAAATTTCCTGATTCTAATTTAGGCTGCAATGCATTATAAAGATTATAGTAAAGCACCGTAACTAGTGTGATTGGTAGTATCGCTCCTAATATACCAAGCCACATACCCTCCAATATGAAAGGAATACGGATAAACCAGTTTGTAGCTCCAACCAGCTTCATAATCTCTATGTCTCTTCTTCTAGCAACTATCGTAATACGAATAGTATTCGATATTAAGAACATCGCTGTGAACAATAGCGCTAAAATAAGTACAATACCTACGTTTCTACCCATATTTAAGGCAGAAAATAGTTTTTCTATTTTTCCTTCTCCATAACTAACCTCAAAAGTGTTGTCTAACTGATCGATCTCCTTCGCAACCTTCTCAGTTTCTTGAGGATTTTTTGCTTTTACGTAAAAAACATTATGTAAAGGGTTTTCTTGCTCGAATAATTCAAGGTCTTCTCCAAAATCCATAACAAGCTTTTTTAATTCTTCTCCCTTAGTAGCGTAAGTTAACTCAGAAACTCCGGGAATGTTTTTTATATTTTCTTGTAACGTAGTGACAGATGCTTCATCTGCAGTCAATTCCACGTAAACTTTTATCTCTACGTCTCGTTCTAAATCATCGGCTACTTTATTTAAATTCATCATAATCATGACGAACACGCCTACAAGTAATAATGTAACGGTTACAGCACTAACGGATGCAAAGGTCATCCAACCATTTCGGCTAATACTTTTCAAACTATCTCGGAAGTGTCGTCCTGCTGTTCTAGCCTTCATATCCGTAATCTCCTCCGTACTCGTCTCGAGTGATTAATCCACCCTCAACTACAATAACACGGTGTCGAATTGTGTTTACAATTTCTCTATTGTGAGTTGCCATAACAATTGTAGTTCCACGGGAATTAATCTCTTCGAAAATATTCATAATTTCCCATGATGTTTCGGGGTCTAAGTTTCCTGTTGGCTCATCTGCAATTACTAGTTTAGGAGTATTTACAATGGAACGCGCAATCGAAACACGTTGTTGTTCTCCACCTGATAACTCAGTTGGGAACATTCTTGCCTTATTTTTTAATCCAACTAACTCCAACACATCCATTACTTTTTTACGAATAATCTTAGGGGATTCCTCGATTACTTCTAATGCAAAAGCAACGTTTTCATATACATTCAAACGTGGGAGTAATTTAAAGTCTTGAAAGACAACTCCAATTTGTCTTCTCAAGTAAGGAACATTTTTGTTTTTTAATGTAGCTAAGTTCATACCATTGACTACAATCGTACCTGACGTTGAGCGTTCTTCTCGATACATCATTTTGATAAATGTCGATTTACCTGCTCCACTTGGGCCAACTACGTATACGAATTCACCCTGTTTAATTGCTACGTCAATCCCATTAGCAGCAACAATACCATTAGGATATTTTTTATAGACGTTAGTCATTTCTATCATTTGTATACCACCTAATTACTTTCTTTGATTAAATACAACAATGCCTATTATAACACTTGAGACCTTTGTTAATGTTACAATTAGATTTCAATTTGTAGGTAAATATAGTCAAAAAAACTAAATAATTATCGATTTTTCAGTTTTTTTGGTATTTTATGCTCCCTTACAAAAGGACTATACCCCTTATTTCTACACATTCATTCAAATCTCCTGCTTTAAAATCGATTAAGAGAAAATTTTTACAGTAAAGTCTATTTTCAACCAATAAATTGAACATTTCGTGATATTGCTCTGATTATTTAAACTATTTTTCATTAATTTCCTTCAATATATGTCATTTACTAGCATTTAAAAGAGAGTATTTAGCATCATACAGGGACAGGTATCCGTTATATTTTAAATAGTAGACTGGATTTCCGCTTTCCGAGGAGTGAGCGATATGCCATCACCGTCGCTTCCGCGTCAGATGATGGCATATCTGTCTCACTCATCCCACTGAGGCCCCGCCTGTCGCTACAATTAATAATTAATGGATGCTTTTGAATAATTTCAAACTCAAAATCTTAGTTCCTGAAAATGCTCTCATTCTTAAGTTGTGTGTCATTGATCGATTTTAAATATATACTTTGAATTCATGTAGTACTTACTTCATTTATTTCTTATCTTTTAAGAAGGCTGTTTTATTTCTGCTAAAATTATTTAAACGGAGAAAAATAGGAGTGGATTAGAATGAAAGTAGAGTATTTTATAGGAATTGTCCCACCAGAAGAATATTTAGAACGAATTGAGCATTTTCAACGTAAATGGATTAACCAATTAGGTGTTGAGCCACATATTACTTTGAAAGCACAAGGGGGATTAACCGCAGATAAAAAGTGGATAGACAAAGTACAAAGAGCGTGTAAGGATTTTAAGTCTTTTCAAGTGTCATTAGATAAGCCAAAGTATTTTGGAGATAACATTTTATATTTGAGTGTTCGCTCAAATAGTTTACACGAATTGCATCAAAAAATAGTAAAAGAGGTTTCACCATCAGAAGTCTTAATACAACAGTATTTTGAACTCGATGACTTTGTAGCTCACTTAACTCTTGGGAAAGCACAGTATGGTGGAAACGTTTCTACTGGGCTCTCAAAAAAAGAACTAAAAGAAATGGAAAGATTAGCAGATATAGAATTGACACCATACCCTCAATTTGAAGTTAATTTTATTAGAGTTTATGAATTAAACAATGAAAAGCAAAGATATGAAAAATATTTAGATATTTCTTTAAGCAATTGACCTCTCAAAAATTAGTTTTACATATGTACTACTAAATATTTTTTTCTACATTCTTTTCTTATCATTCAAAAAAGCAGCTACTTTTACAAGTAGCTGCTTTCGTTCAATCGATTATTTTTTCTCAGCTAACCATGCAGCAACTGCTTCTGCTTCTTCACCTTGAATGATTTTTGGTGGCATTGCGCCTTGTCCATTTAAAATAACATTTAAGATTTCATCTTCAGATAAGCGAGAGCCTACATCAGCAATTGCTGGGAAGCTACCTTGTCCTTCTAAGTTTCCACCATGACAAGTAATACATTTAGAATTGACAATCTTCTCTGCATCTACAGAAGCAGTTTCAGAAGAACCAGTCGATCCATCATCAGTTGTTGAAGTGTCTTTTGCTTCATCGTCTCCACCACCACAAGCAGCAAGCATTAGACCTGCTCCAAAGATGACAGCTAGTAATTTTTTGTTCATTAATTTAACCTCCCTCAACATTATGGAATTGCAATCTTATTATACCAAATTTAGTACCTTTTAAAACCTTCTCCTAATACCTCATAGGCATCAGAAACTATGACAAACGCAGTGGGGTCAATGATTTGGACTACTTGTTTCAGCTTTGTGAACTCTGTTTGATAGGCCACCACCATAAGGATAGATTTCTCTTCATTGGTATATCCGCCATAGGCAGGAAGCTTCGTCACACCTCGATCAATCTCCTTATATATAGCTTCCCTTATTTCATCCTGTTTATTCGTAATTATATAAATCATTTTAGATTGGCTAAATCCTAGCTGCACGATATCTATCGTTTTTGTTGTAACAAATAACCCAATCAACGCGTATAAAGCCTTTTCTATATCAAATACTACTGCTGCACTCAGTACAATTAAGCCATCGATAAGTAAAACACTTCTTCCTAATGAAAAACCTGTGTACTTTGTGATAATTTGAGCAGCTAGATCCGTTCCACCTGTGGAAGCACCACCTCTGAAGACAATTCCTAATCCAAGCCCTACTGTGATTCCACCGAACAAAGCGCCTAACAATGGATTATATGTCCATGGTTCCCAGCTTGCTGTTAATAAGACAACAGCTGGTAGCACTAAGGTTCCTACTAATGATTTGATACCAAACCTTGCTCCAAGAAATATTAAACCTGCTATAAATAATGGAATATTGAAAGCATATTGAACAAGTCCTGGCTCCCAGCCAAATACTCCTGTTAATATCGTACTTATTCCACTAACTCCCCCGGAGGCTACTTGGTTCGGCAATAAAAATACGTTAAAGCCAAGAGCTATTATTGCTGCTCCTATTATGACGTAAAAATAATCTCTCGCTTGTACCATCCATGGAGCCATTTCTTTATGAACTCTATTATTTGTCGTTGTAGTCATCGTAATTCCTCTTTCATGTAAATACTTTTATTCAACCTGAAATAGTATAACAACAGAAGACATTTTTGTGAACTTCAGCAAGATGACGTATTAATAGATTGATTTGATTAGTATGTACTATATAGTTAAATAAAATCATACATAAAAACTGCGTTTCTAAAATTAATTAGATACGCAGTTTAAACATAATAGATTAGTTATTAATGGACTGTGCTTCCTTATAGGTTTCCTCAATATAATCGGCAATGGCTAGCTGATCCTCTGTAATATTTACTAGTGTCGCATTTAGTTCCTCCACAGTTGCCGTACTTTCCTCGATAATTGCAGCAAACTCAGTAGTGCTTATGTTAATTTCTTCACTGTTTTTTGCAATCGTATCAATCTCTTTTAAATAGATTGCCAACGACTGTTGAAGTGAGCTCATCGTTTCAAATAGATTTTTGAACGATTTGTTAGATTGTTCAGCTGTTTCTGACTGATTGTGAATTTGTGCTAAACCTATTTCAAGCTTTTGCAGAGCTGCCTCATTAAACTTGTTGACATTGTTTAGATTATCATCTATTTTCTCTACCGTTTGATTGGTTACACCAGCTAGTTTTCGTATTTCTTCAGCTACTACTGCAAATCCCTTACCGTGTTCTCCAGCGCGTGCAGCTTCAATAGATGCATTTAATGCTAAAAGATTTGTTTGCTCTGTAATTTGACGAATGTCACTGGCAAACTGATTTGTTTCAGTAATTTTTTCAAAAAGATTTTGAAACGTTTGGTTTAATTCCTCGAAAAAGATTGTAAATTGATTAATGTCTTTCGTCATTTCCTCCATAACCAGTGACCCATCTGAAGCGTTTTTTCCTGCTACTTCTGCCTTCTGAACTATCGACTCTAAGTTAATAGCCATTTCTTTCACTGAGCTAGATGTAGCTTCTGTATTATGGACAATATCAGCTACATTGTCAGCTTGACGTTGAGCCCCGCTACTGACTTCCCCTACTGCAATAAGCATTTCCTGTTGAGCTATATTAGCAGATTGTGTACTTTGACGAATTTGTTCTAAATTTGAAGTAATGATATGTACTGCATTTTCCAATTTATCGTTAAGAAGGCTGTCTTCTTTAGCTTTAAGAGCGGCTTCACCCATTAATCTTTCTACATTTGAGAACAAAGACTTACTTTGAGTAACCTGTAAATAGATACCCAATGCCATTATAAAATGTATAAAGAACACATTTACTGTTTGCCCATCAAATAAGTTTGGCTCATCCCTTATAACATTTATAGACATGGCAATAATTGATAAAACAAAACCATATACAAAAACGAAACGATCATTATGGATACTACTTAATATAAGGACGAAGAATGCTAAAATAATTGTCGCTATACTGATTACATTGAAATAAGCTGTACTACCTGCAGTAATTGCGGTAGCCAATATAATAATATAAGGAAACATTTTGGCAATATTCATCGATTTTCTAGCTAAATAGTAAAAAATAAAAGAAGCAACAAAGGGTATACCTATTGAAATAATAATTGCAGTTTTCGCTTGCATCATAACTTGCACTAATAGCCCTAATCCAGCTGCTAATGCATAAGCAATATAAAGTATGGTATTTTTTCTTAATAGATCTTTCTGCTTCAACTCATTAATATTCATTTCCTTTTCTCCATTCCCATTATGAAATAACACATAAAAACTCCCATGTAATTGTATTATAACATGGGAGTTTTTACCGTCTATTAATTTATTTTGGAGCGTAAGTAAGCATGAATGAATGGGTCTATTTCACCATCTACAACCGCATGGACGTTTCCACTTTCCTCATTCGTACGGTGGTCTTTAACCATTGAGTATGGATGAAATACATAAGATCGAATTTGACTACCCCATCCGATTTCTTTTTGCTCTCCACGAATCTCAGCAAGCTGTGCTTCCTGTTCTTCAATTTTTAATTGGTATAGCTTAGATTTTAAAAGCTTCATTGCGTGTTCACGGTTTTTAATCTGTGAACGCTCCGTTTGACAAGTTACTACTGTGTTGGTCGGCAAGTGAGTAATTCGAACTGCTGAGTCAGTTGTATTGATATGCTGACCACCGGCACCTGTTGCACGGTACGTATCTATTTTTAAATCTTCTGTACGAATTTCAATTTCTATTTCATCATTAAACTCTGGCATAACCTCACACGAAACAAATGATGTATGACGGCGACCAGATGAATCGAAAGGAGATATACGGACAAGACGATGAACGCCTTTTTCTGCTTTTAAGTAACCGTAAGCATTATGACCCTTAATCAGTAAGGTAACGGATTTAATACCAGCCTCATCGCCAGGTAAGTAATCAATTGTCTCAACCTTAAAGCCGCGTTTATCTGCCCAACGCTGATACATACGTAGAAGGATGGAACCCCAGTCCTGTGATTCTGTTCCACCCGCACCAGGATGCAATTCTAAAATAGCATTGTGCTTATCATATTCTTCACTTAGTAATAATTGAAGTTCAAATTCTTCTAGAGCAGTAGTGAATTCTTTTAACTCTTTTCCAAGCTCTTCTTGTAATTCTTCATCTGGCTCTTCTTTCAATAATTCAAGAGTCATTTCCAGATTTTCTTGTGTAGATACAAGATTATAATATTGTTCAACAATTCCTTTTAAACCATTTAACTCATTAATAACCTTTTGAGCTCCTTGAGAATCATCCCAAAAATCCGGGAAAGTCATTAACTCCTCTAATTCCTGAATACGAACCTCTTTGTTTTCTAAGTCAAAGAGACCCCCTAAAGTCTTTTAACTTACCGGCTGTACGGTCTAATTCATTTCTTACAACTGAAATTTCTATCATTTTTTTGTTCCTCCGAATATCTCTATTATCTAACTGCACCATGACAGTTTTTAAACTTTTCTCCGCTACCACATGGACATGGCTCATTGCGACCTACATTGGCCTGCTTGCGAACTGGTTTTTTCTTAACAGGACCGCCTTCTTCTTTTGGATTCACAGCTTGCCCTTTAGCTACCTCTTCACGCTCCAGGTTGTTGCGAATTTCTGCTTTCATAGCATACTTCGCTACATCCTCTTGGATAGCCTCTACCATGGATTCGAACATGGCGAACCCTTCACTTTGGTATTCACGAAGTGGATCATTTTGTCCATATGCACGTAAGTGAATACCTTGACGAAGCTGATCCATCGCATCGATATGATCAATCCATTTAGAGTCAATTGAACGAAGTAAAACAACTTTTTCGAACTCGCGCATGCGCTCAGCAGTCATTTCCGCTTCTTTTGCATCATAGAAGCTAATTACTTCATCTTTAATTTTCTCAATAACTTCATCCTGAGAAATATTTTCTAACATTGCTTGAGTGATGACACCTTCTGGAAGCAGATTAGCTTGAACATAATCCTCTATTGCCTTGTAGTTCCACTCTGCTTTATTTTCTGCATTTGTATGAGCAGTAACTAAACGCTCAATAGCAGCAAAGATCATAGTCTCCACTAAAGCACGCATATTTTCTGTTTCCAATACTTCGTTACGTTCTTTGTATATAATTTCACGTTGCTGACGCAAAACATCATCATATTGTAACAGACGTTTACGAGAATCGAAGTTGTTACCCTCTACACGTTTTTGAGCAGATTCCACTGCACGGGATACCATTTTAGATTGGATAGGCTGTGAATCGTCCATTCCAAGCTTAGACATCATAGTGCGCATATTGTCTGAACCAAATCGACGCATCAATTCATCTTCCATAGAAAGATAGAATTGAGTCACACCAGGATCCCCTTGACGTCCAGAACGTCCTCGTAGCTGATTATCAATACGACGCGACTCATGACGCTCTGTACCAATTACTGCTAACCCACCAGCATCTAAAACTCCGTCTCCAAGCTTGATATCTGTACCACGCCCAGCCATGTTAGTGGCAATTGTTACAGAACCAAGATGTCCTGCAGTTGCGATAATTTCTGCTTCATGCTCATGGTTTTTTGCATTTAATACATTATGCTTGATACCATGCTTTGTTAACAGCTTTGAAATAATTTCAGAAGTCTCAATCGCAACAGTACCTATTAAAACTGGTTGTCCATTTTTATGACGTTCTGCTATATCAGCTGCAACCGCTTCGAATTTTCCATTCATGGATGCATAGATTAAATCTGGACGATCATCTCTAGCAATCGGTTTATTCGTTGGAATAGCAATAACATTCATATTATAAATATTACGGAATTCCTCTTCCTCTGTTTTAGCAGTACCTGTCATCCCTGACAGCTTGTCATACATACGGAAAAAGTTTTGGAAGGTAATCGTGGCCATTGTCATCGATTCATTTTGTACTTCTAAGCCTTCCTTAGCCTCAATCGCTTGATGCAATCCGTCACTATAACGACGGCCCTTCATTAGTCGTCCGGTGAAGGAGTCAACGATGACTACGTCACCATCTTGCACAACATAATCAACATCTAAATGCATGGAAACGTGTGCTTTTAGAGATTGGTTGATCGCATGATTCAATCGAACATGAGTTAAGTCGAATAAGTTCTCGATATGGAAAGCTTTTTCTACTTTTTCAACTCCTGTGTCAGTCAAAGTTACACCTTTAGTTGACTCTTCATACGTATAATCTTCTTCTTTATTCAAAGTGCGAACAAATGCGTTTGCTTGCTTGTAAAGTGCAGCAGCCTTGTTTGCTTGTCCGGAAATGATTAAAGGCGTTCTCGCTTCATCGATTAAGATGGAGTCAACCTCATCTATTACGGCATAGTGAAGCGGACGTTGTACTTTTTCTTCCTTGTACAACACCATATTATCTCTAAGATAATCAAATCCTAGCTCATTGTTTGTGGAATACGTAACATCAGCAGCATATGCTTCACGCTTTTCATCTTTAGAAAGAGAATTTAAATTTAGTCCAACAGATAGACCTAAGAAATTATATAGTTTACCCATTTCCGCAGCATCACGGCTAGACAGGTATTCATTTACTGTTACTACGTGGACTCCTTGTCCTGTTAGGGCATTTAAATAAACAGACATAGTAGACGTTAGGGTTTTACCTTCCCCAGTTTTCATCTCTGCAATATTCCCCTCATGCAGTGCTGCTGCACCCATGATTTGCACTCGGAATGGATACAAACCTAGTACTCGTTTAGCTCCCTCACGCGCAACGGCAAATGCCTCTGGTAAAAGCTGATCTAAAGTCTCACCCTTAGAGAACCTTTCACGGAATTCCTCCGTTTTTGCGCTTAGTGCATCATCAGTAAGAGCTTCCATTTCACTAGCCAATGCTTCTACTTTATCAGCGATTTTTTCTAATCGTTTTAAATCACGTTTATTTAAATCGAACACTTTATTAAGAACATTAAGCATTTATATTCACTTCCCATTTAGTCTTACTCTCCATTTTACCATTCGTTACATACTCACGCAAATGAGGTGAGCCATAAATACAAAAACTCTTCTCCATGAAAAGAGAAGAGTTTTTGTCACTTTATGTCGATATGCTTAATTTAGTTGTAATTTTTATTGGTATAATTAATTTGTTTCGATTAAACCGTATTTTCCGTCCTTACGTTTATAGACGATATGAGTACCATTTGAATCAGCATCAGTAAAGATAAAGAAGCTGTGACCAAGCATATTCATCTGTAATACTGCTTCTTCCTGATCCATTGGTTTTAAATCAAACTGTTTTGTACGGACGATATTGTACTCGTCTTCCTCTGAAAGAGAAACTGGAGCATCCGGTGGATCGATAGCAGCAAAATATGCTCCTACTCCCTCACGCTCACGGCTTTTACGATTTACTTTAGTTTTATATTTTCGAATTTGACGCTCTAATTTATCTACTATAAGATCAATAGCGGCATACATATCAGTATGACGTTCTTCCGCTCTTAAAGTTAAATTCTTCATCGGGATTGTTACTTCGACCTTAGTTTGTTTGTCATTGTACACTTTTAAGTTGACGTTTGCAGTCGCTTGAATTTCTTCGTTAAAGTAACGACCGACTTTTTCGACCTTACCTTCAACGTACTCACGAATTGCAGGAGTCACCTCAATGTTTTCTCCACGAATGTTAAAGTTTAGCATGTAAACTCCTCCTTTAATTTAACTCTATATAATATTTCAACATTTCCTTTTAAATATCCTTCTTTTCGTAAAATAAAATAATTATTTTTTGTCGAATCTTGACACATTTTTGGTTTTTAATTCCATTTCTTTTCGACTTCGTACTTTAAGGTCATTTACGATTTTTTGCTCGTTATTTTGATCCTCGCTCAGTCGCACTCCGTATTCGAAGCCATTGACATTTTTCTTAGACCACACGAGCTCCCCAATCATGCTAAGTGGTGTCTCATCAATGATAAAATTCACTTCTATCACTTTTAATAGCTCAATTACAATAGAAAGCTCTGTAATTATCCTTAAGCCATTGGGACTTATATCTATGATTTGACACTTCCCTTTATTCGAGAATTCTGTAGGGCGGTCACCTCCCGTGTCCTTTATTAAACGAAATGTTGCCTCACAAGGTTCACCGAAAGTGTATCGAAAATATTCATTTCTCTTATACTGCATAGTAATTCCCCCCACATGCACCAATATTAACCTATTTCTATCCCTCCATTATGACTAACGGAAGAATAATTATCAAGAAATTAATAGTGCTCAAACTCCATATTGTAGTTATAGAGTGGAAGTTATTATTAGCCTATATACCTCTCTTTAGTTATCTTAAAACCACCGCATAATTATTCAAACTACAAAAGGTTCAAAAGCGCTTATGCTGATGGTCATTCGCTGTAGCACCGTATATTTTATTTAGTAATAAAAAAATACCTTATCGCACTATACGATAAGGTATCTGGGTATATGTTTTATTTATTTGCTGTCATTGTTACATCTGCGACTCTTTTTGCTCCAACAAAGCGTTTGCCCCAATAATAAGGATCACTTAACTTATCTACCTTCACGCCTTTAGAAGTCGATGAATGAATAAATTTTCCATCCCCAATGTATATTCCAACATGTGAAATGCCTTTACCAGATGTATTAAAGAAAACAAGATCTCCTGAAGCCAGGTTATCTTTTTCAACTTTAGAACCAGTTGCATACATACCTGCGGATGATCTTGGAAGATTAATGCCTAAATCATCAAATACGTAGCCTACAAAGCCTGAACAATCGAATCCAGCAGTTGTAGTTCCGCCTCCGCGATATTTAATACCTATTAAGTTTTTAGCGGTTGCTACTAATTCAGATGAATCTATTGAGCTAGAAGCTTCGGTGCTTGCTGCAAATGGAAGTGTGACTAAAAGCATGGATAAAATTATTATACCAATGACTTTTTGCGATATAGACTTCAAGTTCATGTAGTTCCTCCGACGTCATAAATTTTCTGAAAACTTAACTGAATTCATCTTATCACTTTTTAAACCTTTTTTATTTTACAGTTATGTAACAATTTCATTACAAAGAACGTCTAATGTAACAGAGCTTTTTTCATTGGAATTATGGACAACCCTTGGTATAAAGGGATTTATTTAAAAAAACATCGACAAAAGTCGATGTTTTTCATTATAAATATTTTGAAATCTTTTTAAAATAGATATTGGGACAATTATCATAAATTAAGTTCAAAGAGCATATGAAAAATTTTTATCACTAGAAGGTGCAATCTGAAAAAATTTAACAAACTATTTACCTATATACTTTTAAGTCATATTTTAATCTCATATACATGATTTTTAAAGTTCGAAGCGAGTTGTAGATTGTTCTAAAATTTCTGCTTGGTCGCTTAAATCACTAATTAGCTTCGATAAGGACTTAATATTTTTGACATTAAGGAAAAGCAATTGAACTGTTTCATCCATATAGCCTGAATTTATATCGATTGACTTTGCGAGTTCTATTATTCTATTTTCTGTTTCGTTTTTGTCATTCTCTATAGTCTGCATAGATAAAGCCATTTGATTGTTTTGTTCGTTTGATTGATGGATATATTTAATGATGACCTCTAATTTTTCCTGTAATAAATGAAACACTAACTCACTGGAATTTGCTGTAGTAAGACCTTCGGCAAATACTTTTTTCAGGTCATTTCCTTGCTCCGTTATATAGATGGAAGTTTCGCGAATAATTGCTGCGGTTTCCGAGACATCATCTGCTAGTTTCTTTACCTCCTCTGCTACCACGCTGAACCCCTTGCCATGTTCCCCAGCTCTCGCAGCTTCAATCCCAGCATTTAATGCTAATAAATTTGTTTGCTTAGAAATAGATTGAACCTTTGAGGTTAATCTTACTATTTCTTCTGTTTTCTTCTGTAGTAATTTTCTTTCTTGATCAGCGGACTTAAATAAAGATCTAAGAATCCCAACCTCCGAAATTGCATTATTTAAAGCAATTGCACTTGCATCTGCAATACTTACAGCACTTTTAGCTTGTAATTTTACTTCATTGGCATGATCCGCTACCATTGTTAAGGTCTCTGAGAATCTTTCTAGGAAAGATTTTATATCTAATGACATATTTCTTTGCTCGTTCATATTAACGCTTGCCTCTTCGATTGCCTCCTGTACGCTGTTAACTCCAGCAACGGATTGGTAAGAATTCTCTTTTAATAAAACGCTATCTTCACTTAGCTTGTTAGATGTAGCTTTTATAATAGTAACCATCTCCTTGAGGTTATCCTTCATATCGTTCATAGCACTCGAAACCTCTCCTAATTCATCCTGACTAAGTATAGAAATTGGAGCTATTTTTAGTTTTCCTTTAGAAATTTCTTTAGCAGAATAGGCAACTATTGATAATTGCTCTTTAATTTGCCTGTTAGTCAAAAGTAGCAAGCCAATTGAACAGACTCCTGATATAAGAAACGAACCAATCATCCATTGGATTGTTTGTAATTGGCTTTCATTCATTTCTTCTATAATTGTTTCTCTATTATTCGACTCTTTCTCTCTTTGATCATTTAGGAAAGATGTAAGATCATTGTATTGAGTATGTATAGCATTCAGTTGCCTTCGTTTGGCAACGTTTTCTTTATTTAGTACAGATGTTCTAAGATTGGTTTCATAGATAGTTTGGATACCTTGGATCGTACTTAACACCTTTTCCTTCTCTGCTTGAGTAAATCTGTTTTTTTCATTTAAAAGTAACTCCAGGTTCTTTTTATATGTTTGATAATCAGTTTCATACTGCTCAATTGGATCTCCTGTAAAATGAGTAATGGCAATATACATTCCTGCATTTTCATTCATCATTCTGTCTACATATTCCACATTCTTAGAAGATAATTCTAGCTCATTTGTAAGATTGTAGTTTTTTGTCACTTGGTATATTAACAATATTGTCATGACTCCAAACAAGAGAAAAGAACTAAAAAAAGCAACGTTATACTTCATTCTAATTGGCATTTTTGACCACTTCAACATAGGTATTCAGCCCCCCTAAATGAAAATATAGCATATAATTTTCTAAAACAGTTTTGATTTACGTATTCTTAATATTACCTTTACACTGACAAAACAGAATATTAAATGTAAAATTATTATTAACATATATTTACGGAAAGGCAGTGATCAATAATGGATTTAGGACTTCAAAATAAACGCGTGATTGTGATTGCATCAAGTAAAGGTTTAGGAAAGGCAACAGCTTTACAGTTTGCTAAAGAAGGAGCTAGGGTGCTTATCTCTAGTAGAAATGAAGAAGAATTAAAAACAACATTAGAGGAAATCAAACAAAATAGCGGTAATGCTGAAATTTTTTATACCGTCTGTGACGTTACGAAGGAAGATGATATTGTTCAATTGTTCAAAGAAGCAAAGACAAAGCTTGGTGGCGTAGATATTCTTGTCAATAATGCAGGAGGCCCGACACCCGGAGGATTTGGCCAAGTAACCGATCAGGACTGGGCAAATGCTTTTGAAAAAAATTTGCTTAGCTATATACGCACTATTCGACAAGCCCTTCCATACATGCAAGCGCAAAAATTCGGCAGAATAGTTAACATTTCGTCATCTTCTACAAAAGAGGTCTTAGATGGTTTAATTTTGTCGAACACTTTCCGTTTAGGTATGGTTGGTTTGTCGAAAAGCATAGCGAGAGAATATGGGAATGATAATATTCTGATTAATACAGTGGGGCCTGGTCGGATTCAAACAGACCGTGTAACAGAGCTAGATGAAATTGCTGCTAAAAAGCGAGATATCACAATAGAAGAAGTTCGTGATGGATTCAAACAAGTGATTCCGATGGGCAGATATGGGGATCCAGCAGAATTTGCCAAAGTGATTACATTTTTATGCTCCGAAGCAAATACTTATATGACTGGTCAAAGTTTAGTTATCGATGGCGGAATGTTAAAGGCTCTATAAATGAGGGAGAAGACGTGCATTGCTTTGAAAAATTTTATATGTTGAGATAACCTCTACTTACTTAAAGAGGTTGGAGCGTTTTATCGATAAACATTAAATTAGTGAAGCTGTCTTATATAGAAGGAAATGAAATAATACGCAAAATGCCCCCTAGAATTTAGGAGGCATTTTTATTTATTTAACAATCATTTTTATTTTATTTTCAGAAGGGTCCTTTGTATAAAAAATATCGTTTTCTTCAAGAACAGAAATATTTTTTTTTCTTAAATTAGTAATCGCAGAGTCTCTTTCTTGTATAGAAGGATAGATAATATTGAATGCTTCTAATCCGGTCATTTCTTCTGTAGCGGGTTTGGCCCCTGCACCAGCCCAAGTGTTCAATCCAATATGGTGATGGTATTTTCCAGTGGACATAAATAGTGCACCTGGATAAGGTGTAACAACTTCAAAGCCCAATAGCTCATAGAACTCTTTGGCTTCCTCGATATCAACCACCTGCAAGTGAATATGTCCCATTACTGTTCCACTAGGCAATCCTTTCCACTCTGTTCCTGCTCCAGCTGCTAAAATATCTTGAGCATTAATTGCCAATGTATCCATTGCAACAAACTCATTATCCCATTTCCATCCAGAATCAGGACGATCGCTATAAATCTCTATCCCGTTACCATCTGGGTCATTTAAATAGAGTGCCTCACTCACTAAGTGGTCTCCTGCACCAATGCGAATTCCGTTTTCTGCAAAGAATCTTAAAACAGCCCCCAAATCTTCACGACTAGGTAATAGTAATGCAAAATGATAAAGACCTGTCGTTTTAGGTAGCTTTGGCTCTACATTGTCAGGCTGTTCAATTGATAACAACGCCGTTTGTCCATCAGCCGTTAGCCATATCTTGTTTGCTTGTTTATCTAATACTCTAAACCCGATTACTTCTTCATAAAATTTAAGTGATTGCTCTAAGTCTGATACCTTTAACTCTACTAGCTCTACGTAAGTCCATGGTTTTTGATGAAATTTCATAGTTATTGGCTCCTCTAATTAACTTACTTTTCGTAAGTAATTATATTTTAATTACCTAAGAAAGTCAACTCTCTTTCATTGTAGACAAACACGGGAATTATATTACCTGTTTTTAAAAGCTATTCTCGCAATGGGGATAACTTTTGTTACAAAATGAACCTGCACCGAATGCGGGATGTCTACGCTAAATCCTCTTTTCTAGATAAAATAGCCATTAATTGCATTGAGAATTGCCTTTATTGCAAAATAAATCTGCTCCAAAGTCTATTTTTGCTGCGAACGGTTATAAATTTTTCTATGCGGTCATAAAAAATTCTATCCGGTCATAAATATTTTTATCCGGTCATAAATGTGCTCTATCCGGTCATAAAGCTATTTTTCTGCTTAAAATGTCTATGCTAAATCCTCTTTTCTAATAAATAGCCACTAATCGCATTGGGAATTGCCGTTATTGCAAAATAAACTTGCTCCAAAGTCTATTTTTGATGCGAACGGTTATAAATTTTTCTATGCGGTCATAAAAAATTCTATCCGGTCATAAATCTCTCTTGAACGGTCATAAATATTTTATCCGGTCATAAATGTGCTCTATCCGGTCATAAAGCTATTTTTCTGGTTAAAATGTCTATGATAAATTCTCTTTCTAGCTACATAAACTATGTTTTACCAATAAAAAGCCACTAATCTTCTATAGATTAGTGGCTAAACCTTTATAATGCTCCTGCAAATTTCTTTTCTTCGTAGGCTTTAATGTGGTCTTCGTATTGGAAGGTTAAGGAGATTTCATCCCAGCCATTTAGGAGCATTTTCTTTTGATAGGGGTCGATTTGGAATGAGTATGTTACTCCATCTTCTCCGATTATTGTTTGTGACTCTAAGTTTACTTCTACCGAGTAGTTTTCCTTGCTGAGGATTGCTTCTACTTCTTCAACTGATAGTTTAATAGGAAGAATGCCATTTTTCATGCAGTTGTTATAGAAGATATCTGCAAAGCTTGGCGCGATAACTACTCGGAAGCCATAGTCCAAAATCGCCCATGGCGCATGCTCTCTTGAAGAGCCACAGCCAAAGTTATCATGTGCTACTAAAATAGCTGAATCTTTATAGCGTTCATCGTTTAATACAAAATCTGTTCGTTCTTTTCCTTCCGCGTCGAAGCGCCAATGGTAGAACAAGTATTTACCGAAGCCAGTGCGCTCGATTCTTTTGAGAAATTCTTTAGAGATGATTTGGTCTGTATCTACGTTTTTTCTATTTAAAGGTGTTATGACACTTTTAATTTCATTGATTGGCTCCATGGTTCTCCTCCTTATGCATGCGCTAGCTGAAATTTGCGTACATCTACAATATGCCCCTCTATTGCAGCTGCAGCTGCCATTGCTGGACTCATTAAATGAGTTTTCGCTCCTGCTCCTTGGCGGCCTTCAAAGTTGCGATTTGAAGTTGAGGCACAATGCTCACCTGCAGGAACTATGTCGTCATTCATTGCTAGACACATGCTACAGCCAGATTCGCGCCATTCAAAGCCCGCTACTTTGAAAATTTGGTCAATTCCTTCGTCTTCTGCTTGTTTTTTTACAGTTTGAGAACCTGGTACAACAATTGCTTTTACATTCGGATGCACCGTACGTCCTTCCACTATGTTAGCAGCATCGCGTAGATCACTTAGACGAGCATTAGTACATGAGCCGATGAAGACGTTACTAATATGAATATCTGTTAATGCCATACCTTCCTGCAGACCCATATAAGTAAGTGCTTTTTCATGTGCCTGCTGATCAGATGACTCATGAAAATCTTTTATATAAGGAATGCTTTGGGAGACTCCAGATCCCATAGATGGATTCGTTCCCCAAGTAACAAATGGTTCAATTTCATTGGCATTGATTTCTAAAGTTTTATCGTAAATAGCTCCATTATCCGATGCTAACTGTAGCCAGCGTGACGCTTCTCGGTCGAATGCTTCACCTTCTGGCACGTATTCTCGACCTTTTAAAAATTCTACAGTAGTCTCGTCGGGACTAATCAATCCTGCTCTTGCTCCTGCTTCAATAGACATATTGCAGATTGTCATGCGCTCCTCCATAGTTAGCTTGCGAATAGCTTCACCAGTATATTCTACGATATAACCCGTTCCCATATCGATTCCGAATTTAGCGATAATAGCCAGAATAATATCTTTAGCTGTTACTCCTATCCCTAGCTCACCAGTTACCTTTATCTCCATTGTCTTTGGTTTAGCCTGCCAAAGGGTTTGTGTAGACAGGACATGCTCTACTTCACTTGTTCCGATACCAAAAGCGATTGCACCGAAGGCACCGTGTGTCGAAGTATGGCTATCACCACAAACAATTGTCTTACCAGGCTGTGTTAGCCCTAGCTCCGGGCCAATTATATGAACGATCCCTTGGTCAGGATGACCGATATTAGCTAAAGGAACTCCAAATTCATCACAGTTTTGCTGTAATGTATTAATCTGTTTACGTGCAATTACATCTTTTATTTCTTCCCGGTTTCTAGTCGGCACATTATGGTCCATTGTCGCGTAGCACAGGTCTGGTCGGCGAACTTTACGATTATTTAAACGTAAGCCCTCAAACGCCTGTGGAGAAGTCACCTCATGAAGCAAATGAAGATCGATATAGAGAAGGTCTGGTTTCCCTTCTTCCTCATACACAATATGTTCATCCCAAATTTTCTCAATAATCGTTTTTGCCATTTAGTCCCTCTCCCTTTTAAACGTATGAATACATAATGCTTTCTGAAACAAACTCTGAATCCAATTCATCCAACACCTTGTCGGTCCAATCACTTGTTGAAAGAACGCGTCTTCCTTTAGTCTGCAAATCTCCTGTAAAATATCCATCATTCAATACACTAAACACAGCCTCTTCAATTGCCGCAGCTTCTGTTTCCATTTGGAACGCCTCTCGTAGCATCATTGCCGCTGATAAAATGCAGGCAGCTGGATTTGCCTTATTTTGACCTGCGATATCTGGTGCAGACCCGTGAACCGGTTCATAAAGTCCAAAACCATCACCTCGTGTACTTGCGGATGGCAACATTCCTAGAGATCCTGTGATCACAGATGCCTCATCACTTAAAATATCGCCAAACATATTCTCTGTAACGATTACATCAAATGCACCTGGTTTTGTAATCAGCTTCATCGCTGTTGAATCGACTAGCATATGCTCTACCTCAACGTCCGGATATCCTTGCTTTTTCTCTTCCACTATTTCTCTCCATAGCTTACTGGAGTCAAGTACGTTCGCTTTGTCTACAGAGGCCAGCTTTCCTCGTCTACTTCTTGCAAGCTGGAACGCTGTGTCAACAATTCGTTCAATTTCTGGTCGAGTATAAACAAGCGTATCCAACGCATAATCCTCTGTTTTCTTACGAGGCTCTGCAAAATACAGTCCACCTGTTAGCTCACGAACAATAACCATATCAACATTTTCCGCTATTTCTTTTTTGAGTGGAGAAGATTCTAGTAAAGCAGGAATTGCCTTCACTGGACGAATGTTTGCATAAAGACCAAAGTGCTTGCGAATTGCTAGCAATCCTTTTTCGGGGCGTAAATGAGATGGGTTTTGATCCCATTTAGGCCCACCTACAGCACCTAAGAGGATGGCATCACTATCACTACATAAGCTGATTGTCTCTTCTGGTAGTGGATTTTCACAAGCATCAATCGCTGCTCCTCCTATTAACGCAAATTGCAGCTTGAATGTATGATTATATCGCTTTGCAATTGTTTCAAGCACCTTTACCGCCGCTTCCGTTACTTCAGGACCGATTCCATCACCAGGTAATACCGTTATCGTTTTTTCCATCCCATTCACTCCCATAGATTTATTTATTGATTGACTGCCACACGCTCTTGATAATGTGCATTCATTAATTGTCGATTGACTGCATTGATATAAGCTCTTGCAGATGCTTTTAAAACGTCTTGCGAAGCATTTCTTCCAGAGGAAGTTACGCCGTTATACGTTAGATTAATAACTGCCTCGCCTAAAGCATCTCGCCCTTTCGAAACAGATGACACCCGATAATCTAAAATTCGAACATCTCCATTTACTAGCTTTTCTAATGTATTGAAAATTGCCTCCACTGCCCCTGAACCGCTACATTTTTCTTTTATTTGCTCTCCTGTTGGCACCTTCACTGTAATAGTTGATGTCGGTATGTTGTTTTCATAATTAATGATTAATTCCTCTAATTCGTAAACGTCAACTTCTCCATTGTCGACTTGCTGATCCGTCAATAAAACAAATAAATCCTCATCGGATATTTCCTTTTTGCGATCTGCAAGCTTTTTAAATGCTGCAAATGCTGCATTTAGTTTTTCCTCGCTAAGCTGGAATCCCATTTGCACTGCACGGCTAAAGAATGCGTGACGACCAGAATGCTTTCCTAGTACTAGCTCTGTTGCGACATCTCCGATTAACTCTGGAGTAATAATTTCATATGTTTCTGGATTTTTCAGCATACCGTCTTGATGAATGCCTGATTCATGAGCAAAGGCATTTTTCCCTACAACCGCTTTGTTCGGCTGGATCACTACTCCGGTAAGCTTACTTACTAGCTGGCTCGTGCGCTTTGTTTCCTTTAGGATAATTCCTGATTCCGCTTGGTAGTAATCGCTACGAATATGTAAAGCGACTGCGACCTCTTCCAGTGCAGCATTACCTGCTCGTTCACCAATTCCGTTAATGGTTCCCTCTACTTGTGTTGCACCATTTTCAATTGCTGCCAGTGTGTTGGACACTGCAAGACCTAAATCATCATGACAGTGAGCGGAAAGCTTCACTCTCTCAATTCCAGTCACATTTTCAGACAAGTATCTAAATAGCGCACCGTATTCAATTGGTGTTGCATAGCCGACTGTGTCTGGAATATTGATAGTAGTAGCTCCTGCTTTAATAACTTCATTGATAATGCGAACTAAAAAATCCTTATCCGACCGCGTTGCATCCTCGGCTGACCATTGCACTAAAGGAAAATACTTACGCGCCAGTTTAACTGATTCAACTGCAATTTCAATCACCTGCTCCGGTGTTTTATTGAGCTTGTATTGCATATGGATTGGAGACGTAGCGATAAATGTATGGAGATGAGGCTGGACCCCTCCTCTTAATGCCTCCCAAGACGTTTCAATGTCGCTTTTTATAGAACGAGCGAGACCTGTGACGACCGAATTTCTTACGGTATTCGCAATTTGTTGGACTGCGTTAAAATCTCCGGGTGACGAAGCAGGAAAACCTGCCTCGATAATAGACACTCCAAATTTCTCTAGCTGACGAGCAATCTCTAACTTCTCTTGGGTGTTGAGGTTAATCCCTGCCGATTGTTCTCCGTCTCTTAAGGTTGTGTCAAAAATATCAATTTTGCCCACTCGTCACCACTTCTTTCTTCGCTTTTTTCCCTTCATTGATGAAAGGCATCATTTCTCTTAGCTGTGCACCTACAGTTTCAATTTGATGCTCTGATTCGGCTTGTTTGATTGCATTATATTTTGAACGCCCTGTTTCATTTTCTTGAATCCATTCCTTCGCAAACTTACCATTTTGAATATCTGTTAATACATCCTTCATACGATCCTTAACAGATGAATCAATGATGCGAGGGCCTGACACAAAATCTCCCCACTCCGCTGTGTCGGAAATGGAAGAGCGCATTGTTGCCATTCCACCTTCATACATAAGGTCTACAATCAGTTTTAA
The DNA here is from genome assembly GCF_014836595.1 of Psychrobacillus faecigallinarum. Classification (GTDB taxonomy): domain Bacteria; phylum Bacillota; class Bacilli; order Bacillales_A; family Planococcaceae; genus Psychrobacillus; species Psychrobacillus faecigallinarum. The sequence goes on from NZ_JACSQO010000001.1 coordinate 542,340, forward strand.
TTCATGTAATGTTTCAAAGTAAGCTAGCTCGGGCTGATAGCCAGCTTCCACTAGCGTTTCAAAGCCTGCTTTTACGATTGCTGTTGTACTACCACATAAAACTGCTTGTTCTCCGAATAAATCCGTTTCAGTTTCTTCCTTGAACGTTGTTTCTAATACTCCTGCACGTGACGCCCCGATGCCTTTTGCATAAGCTAAAGCTAAGTCTTTTGCTTGCCCGGTCGCATCTTGATATACCGCAAACAAGCCAGGTACTCCTGCTCCAGATTCAAATGTACGGCGAACTAGATGTCCTGGTCCTTTTGGTGCTACTAAAAATACATCCACGTCTGCCGGAGGAACGATTTGGTCGAAGTGAATGTTAAAACCATGCGCGAATACTAAAGCTTTACCTGCTGTTAAAGCTGCTTCTATTTCTGCCTCATACACTGCCTTTTGTCTTTCATCTGGCAATAAAATCATAATTACATCTGCTTTTTCTGCCGCCTCTTGAACGGAGTAAACCTCCTGCCCATCTTCTGCCGCCTGGTCAAATGATTTTCCAGCACGAATTCCTACGATAACGTTAAATCCTGAATCCTTTAAATTTTGTGCATGTGCATGACCCTGTGATCCGTATCCGATGATTGCAATTGTTTTTTCCTTTAAAGTTCCTTCGTTGATATCCCCGTTATAATACATTTTCGCCATTTTCTTTTCCTCCTCAGAATTTTTGTTTTGTTATTGCAATATAGAAAGATAAGGTGCATTCGTAACCTTTTGTGTTTCTCTTACAAAGGCTGTCACACCTGTTCTTGTTAGTTCTTTAATGCCATAAGGCTTGACGAGCTCGATGAATGCGTCAATTTTCTCCGGGTTTCCAGTGACCTGGAATGTGACAACATTTTTTCCTGTGTCAATTGTAGAAGCTCTGAAAGGCTCTACTAAACTATTGATCTCTGCTCTTGCAGACGGAGGAGATACTACCTTTACTAAGGCGAGCTCCCTAACTACTATCGATTTTTCCGTAATATCATTAACTTTTAAAACATCCACCTGTTTTTGTAGCTGCTTTAACAGCTGCTCCAGCTTCTGTTCATCCTCCACATTTACGACGAAGGTCATTTTAGAGATTTGAGGCTGCTCTGTATGTCCTACCGTAATACTTTCTATATTGAATTGGCGCTTCATGAGTAGACCGGTAACCCGATTGAGTACACCGCTTTGGTTGATAACCGTTACGGTAATAATGCGTTTCATTCTGGCTTCACTCCAATCATTTCATGTAATCCTCTGCCAGGGGCAACCATTGGCATAACACTTTCCTTTTGTACTACTCGGCAATCGATGAGCACTGGCTCATCCGAAGCTAATGCTTCTTTCAATTGAACCTTTGCATCTTCGTATGTCTCAATCTTGTATCCCTTAATATCATAGGCAGCAGCCAGCTTGACGAAATCGGGTTGAACTGAGATTAATGACTGAGAATACCTTTCTCCGTGAAAGGTCTCCTGCCACTGACGAACCATTCCGAGTGCCTGATTGTTTAAAATAATGACCTTCACTGGTATACGCATTTCTTGTAGCAGTGACAGCTCCTGAAGCGTCATCTGGAAGCCAGCATCTCCAACAATGGAAACAACCCTTGCATCCGGCTTAGCAATTTGAGCCCCAATTGCCGCTGGGAATCCAAAGCCCATCGTCCCTAGGCCACCTGACGTTACCCAATTATGTGGCTGACTGAATTTGTAGTATTGTGCAGTCCACATTTGGTGCTGCCCAACGTCTGTTGTTACAACGGCATCACCATTCGTGTACTCCTGAACTAATTCCAATACTTGCTGTGGAAGAAGTCCTCGATTTCCACTTGCATCGTAATGTAATGGATATTGCACTTGGTTGACCTTCAAACTCTCAAGCCAAGCTGCTGTATTTCCATTAGGTACATTTTGGTTCAATAAAGCCTCTAAAGCCTCTTTCGCATCACCGACAATCGGAATCTCTGTTGGAACGTTTTTTCCAATTTCTGCGGGATCTATATCAATGTGAATTACTTTTGCATTAGGAGCGAAGTAATTTAAGTTTCCTGTCAAGCGATCATCAAATCTTGCCCCTACATTAATGAGTAGGTCGCATGTTTGAATGGCCATGTTTGCTGTGTATGTACCATGCATACCAGCCATCCCTAAAAATAATGGGTGTGTACCTTCTATACTCCCTAGTCCTAGAAGTGTATTTGTAATCGGTATTTGATATTTTTCCGCTAGCTCTTTCAATTGCTCGTTGGCTTTCGCAAAAAGTACTCCTGCGCCTGCTAGAATTAATGGCTGTTTGGCGTTTGTAATCGCCTGTGACGCCTTTTGAATTTGCAGGAAGTTCGGCGTAGTTGTCGGTTGATAGCCTGGTAAGTTTACTGCTTCGGTTGCCCCTTCCTTCGGGACAAAAATACCTGTTGCCATATTTTTAGGTATATCTACAACGACTGGTCCTGGACGACCTGTGGAAGCAATGTGAAAAGCTTCATTTATAATTCTTGGGAAATCTGCCACATCTTTTACTTGATAGTTATGCTTCGTAATTGGCTGAGTGATACCAATGATGTCTGCCTCCTGAAAGGCATCTGTTCCGATGACTGTTGTAGCAACCTGACCAGTAAACACAACTAAAGGAATAGAGTCCATCATTGCATCTGCAATTCCTGTCACTACATTAGTTGCACCTGGGCCAGATGTTGCAATCACGACTCCAACTTTACCGGAGACCCTTGCATATCCTTCTGCCGCATGGATAGCACCCTGTTCATGCCGGGCAAGAATATGCTTAATCGGATTTTTATACAGCGCATCATAAATCGGTAAAACCGCACCACCTGGATAACCAAATACTACTTCCACCTGATGCTTTTTCAGTGTCTCAATAAATACTTCTGCACCATTCATTTCCTTGAGAGCTACACTGGTTGCAGGTTCTTCTTTTAAACGTTCCGCTTCTACAGTAAACTTCATCATCATTCCTCCTATTCCTCAATCGTCCAGTTACTCTTAAACCTAGGACACCCTCGTAAGGCAGGGGCCAGAAGCTAGATATGAATCATCTAGCTCATCTAAATAAAAAGAAAAGAATTTCCTCCCACACAAAGAAACCATAGTTCTTTTGTATAGGGATGAAATTCTTTTCATGGTACCACCCTAGTTCGCAGCGCAACCGCTACCTCGCAGACATACGACTAAGCATCGAATGTCCATTTTTAACGAGAGTAGCTTTTTACTACACCCGGAAGTATCTAAAGGGGGAAATCCCGTTCAACACCTCACTCCGAGGGGATGTCGTTAAAGGTTGTATTGCCGGCTCCCAGCTATACCAGCTCTCTGTGAATACAAAATTCCTTTAACTTTTACCTCATCAATGATTTACAGCAATATTTATATTTTCATGACTCCACCTGTGCTTGCAGATGTAACGAGTTTTGAATACCTTGCTAAATATCCTTTTTTAATCTTTGGTTCGAACGGTGGAAGCTCTGCTCTTCTGCTAGCGAGTTCTTCTTCACTAACCTGCAGCTCTATCGTTCTATTTATAAGATCAATAGCGATAATATCGCCATTCTCTACTAAAGCAATCGGCCCTCCATCAGCCGCCTCTGGTGAGATATGTCCGATGGAAATTCCTCTGGAAGCACCTGAAAATCTTCCATCTGTGATGAGTGCTACCTTTGTTCCTAATCCTCGACCTTGTATCGCTGATGTCGGAGCAAGCATTTCTGGCATACCAGGACCACCTCTTGGTCCCTCGTAGCGAATTACTACTACATGACCTGCCTTAACAGTTCCATTGTCAATTGCTTCCTGTGAAGCCTCCTGTGAATCAAAGACAATTGCCTCGCCCGTAAACTCCTTAATAGAAGGGTCCACAGCGCCAACCTTTATCACACCACCCTCAGGAGCAATGTTTCCAAACAGTACAGATAATCCACCTACAGGACTATAAGGATTTTCTTTTCTTCTAATTACTTGCTCGTTTTTAATCTCACAATCTTTTACGTTTTCATAGAGTGACTTCCCGGTAATCGTCAAACGATCTGGGTGAACCGCTCCAGGTATTTCACAAAGTTCCTTTATAATGGCGCTGACTCCTCCTGCTAAGTGAACATCATGCATGGAGTAATCAGATGCCGGCATAATTTTTGATAAATAAGGAATTCTTTTAGCAACTTCATTAATTTCATTTACGTTATATTCAATTTCTGCCTCGTGAGCGATAGCTAATGTATGTAATACAGTGTTCGTTGATCCACCCATTGCCATATCTAGCGCAAAAGCATCATCAATTGTTTCTTTCGTGATTAAGTCTCTAGGCTTTACATCTTCTTTAACCATTCTTACAAGATGCTTTGCAGCTTCTCGAATGAGCTGGTGTCTCTCGTCTGATGTAGCAACAATCGTTCCGTTACCTGGTAAAGTTACTCCTAGCATTTCCATTAGAGAGTTCATCGAGTTTGCTGTGAACATCCCTGAGCAGGAGCCGCATGTTGGACATGCATTTTGTTCGATATCTAAGAGCTGCTCTGCAGTCATTGAACCAGATTTATAAGATCCCACACCTTCAAATACGGAGGTTAAGGAAAGCTGCTTTCCATCAGCAGATACACCTGCCTCCATAGGACCGCCTGACACAAATACGGATGGGACGTTCGTTCTGACTGCTGCCATTAGCATTCCTGGAGTAATCTTGTCACAGTTTGGAATGTAGAAGACACCGTCAAACCAGTGAGCATTAATAACGGTTTCCGCTGAGTCTGCTATCAACTCACGACTCGGAAGTGAATATCGCATTCCGATATGTCCCATTGCAATTCCATCGTCTACACCGATTGTGTTGAATTCGAATGGAATTCCACCTGCCTCACGAATCGCCTCCTTTACAACCTCTGCAAATTTATTTAAATGCATATGGCCAGGAATAATATCGATATAGGAGTTACATACACCAATAAATGGTTTATCTAAATCTCTTGTTTTTACTCCCGTAGCATAAAGTAAGCTACGATGAGGAGCTCGATCTACGCCTTTTTTTATCATGTCACTTCTCATTTAAATCGCCCCTATACTTTACCGCTTCAACGCGTTTACCTGTGCAAAATTCGTGAAATTCATTTTTAAATACTATGTGAATTTTCTTGCAATATTTAATATATTGAAGCTATCATAACGCCTTTAAATCCTTGCGTCAACAGTATTTTAGTAAATTTTCTGTTAGTTTTGAATATTCGTAAATGTTGTAATCGCTTACAATAGCGATATATCGCATTTTAAATAAAGAAAAATTATTTTTAATTTTATTTATACATAACATGATTGTTGGAGGCATATGCATGTTGGTCTTTTAAGCGAACAAAAGGAAGGTGGAAGGATTATTTTCAAGAATTAGACGAGATATATTATAGGAGAATCACTAGATTGATTTTGCAGTGATATGACAAAATAACCCTGATTTTCGCTCTATGCGGACGCTTTCCGCGGGGTGAGTGATAAGCGCCATCACCGTCGCTTTCGCGCCGGTTGTGATGTCTTATCTCTCTCACTCATCCCGCTGGAGTCGCCACATGCGCTTCAATCAGATATGTAAAGAAGTAATATAGTGTAAATTAAATCAATTTATAAATTAGCCTGTTATATGAATACTCATATAGATGCAATTCACATGAAAAACATATATGTAAATCTTGATTTTCGCTCTATGCGGACGCTTTCCGCGGGGTGAATGATAAGCCATCACCGTCGCTTACGCGCCGGTTGTGATGTCTTATCTATCTCACTCATCCCACTGGAGTCGCCGCATGTCGCTTCAATCAACAGAAAATGGATGACTTGTAGAATGAGAAACTACTATCCTACCCATTAAAGAAATTAAACACTTTTTTGCCTAAAAAATACCATGAACACAAGGTTCACGGCATAAATATTAAATCATGATGAAATTCTTTAGAAAAAGATACGCATTCTTAAACAAGATCCTTTAGAAACAATTTTTACCATAGGATTGGTTTTGCAACCATGAACCAAAGCATAATCATTAGCAGGAAAATATACTTCCATACGGAGGAGCGTAGCTTTGAAATAAGTGTCTCTACATTCATCTCACCAGCATAAAACTGTCGAATTTTCGGTTTAAAGGCTCTAGCCAAAAAGATGATAGAGCTTACCATGACAATAATTGTCATTATTACCCATGAAGTCGTCCATGGCCAATTCCCTTGCCACATAAGCAGGATGCCAGAGAAAACCAAGACATGTCCCGCATGCTTTACAATTCGAATAGCTGCCTGAAATACCTCTATCTGAGTATCTAACTCTATTCCTGCTTTGCCTTTCATACGGTTCAGTAAAGGAAACAATACAAAGAATGGACCTACGGAAAGAATAGCACTAATCACGTGCATATACATAATGAATGAATACATAATTGATCACCTATCCTTATTATACTAAAAAGTTTTCCTTTTAATTGTGACTAGGTGAGGAATTATCATGATAAATAGAATTAAAAATTTGAGCCTGCTAGACTACACTAATTGTTCGGTTGAAGAAAACTTATAAATCTCTTCCTCTATCATTAAAGAAGGCATTACCACAGTATGTGACAATGCCTTAGCGCTCATGAGATTAAAGCTTTTCTGTCTTTTAGTTAAGACAAGTGGACTCTACCCAATACTTTATTTATTAAATTTTAAAATGACTTACTTCACTTTGTAATTTTTCTGCAAGAGTAGCTAAAGTTTGTGCGTTTGTAGAAATTTCCTCATTTGCAGCTAATTGCTGCTCAGTTGCTGCACTCGTATCACTAGCTCCATCTGCAGCATGACTTGCCAAGCCTTGAACCTGTTGAGCATTATCCGTTACTGAGCTAGCCATTTCTTTAATTTGCTCGATTGCAGTAGTAACAGATTCAACCTTTTCAGCTACGGCTTCTACACTAGATTCAATTTCGTTGAAAACATCTAATGATTCAGTAGTTTTAGACAGACCGTCCTCTACTTTGTCACCACCGGTTGTAATCGCCTTTACAGCCTCTGTTGAAGCAGACTGAATCAATTTAACCATAGATTCAATTTCGGAAGCAGAGTTTTTTGATTGCTCTGCAAGCTTGCGAACTTCTTCTGCTACTACCGCGAAGCCTTTACCATATTCCCCAGCGCGAGCTGCCTCGATTGCAGCGTTCAATGCTAGTAAATTCGTTTGTTCTGAAATATCCGTGATTAATGCAGTAATCGATTGAATTTCATGGGAATGCTTAGCCATATTATTCATAATCTCTGTTGTTTCTTTGAATGTTTCATGGATAGTATTCATTTGACTTGCTACACCAGATACTACTGTAGAGCCTTTTGTTACTAATTTTTTCACGCCATCAGTTGCTTGAAGCATCTCGTTATTGTTTTGCGAAATATCTTCCACACCTTGTTGCATTTCTGACATAGATCTAACAGAGCTTTCTAAATGCTTCACTTGCTCCTCGCTCGCTGCCATTTGTTCTTCTGCAGATTTTGCAACCATCTGAGAGGATGCTAAACTTTCTTCTGAACTTGCAGAAAGTTCTTCCGCATTTGCAGCAAGCTGCATGGAAGAATCACGTACATTGGAAACGATACGCTGTAAATCGCTCGTCATTTTGTTGAATGTTAAAGCCATTGCTCCAACTTCGTCTCTATTTTTTATAACGATTGGCTCTACATTCAGATTACCATCCGCTATTTCTCCTAAGCCTTCTGTAACCTTGCGGATTGGGCTAGATATACCTTTGCTAATGAAATGTGATACTAAAACCCCAATAATAATACTTGCAATGGCTAAAATAATAATAGTTATATTAACGTTAGTTTGATATGTATCTAAGTCTTCTCTAGTTTTTTGCATATTTTCTTGTTGAATTTGCTTTAAATCACCTAAAATCACTAATGTCTTCTCATTTAATTCCGATGATTGAGCTGCATATTGATCAAAGGGCTGGTTGCTTTTTTTCAATGAGATAATCTTATCATTTGATTCAAACAGTTGAACTGTCTCCGTTTGTAGGTCTTTCATTAATTTTAAAGATTCTTCATCCTTAACAGACTCTATTAATTTACGAGCTGCTATAGAACCCTTTTCTATTTCCTCATCAAATTTATCGGTAGCATCCTCCGAGCCGAACATGACGAATTCTAGTACAGCAGTCGCCATATCTTTTTGAATTACTTCAATTTCTGATACTAGATTAATTTTTTCAATGTCCTTATCAATAATAGATTTATATTTGTCTGCAACATCATAAGAAGTAAAGATAGATATAACACTTATAAAAATTAATAAAAGTAAAACAAATGAAAAACCGAACCACATTTTCTTTGAAATTGACAATTTCATTTTGGAACTCCTTTTCCTTTAAAATATTTAGCGCTAGTAAAAATGCACCTCTATAATTATACTCTTTTTAAGGTATTTAGACATAGATAAATGTACATATTTATTCATAATAAAATAAAAAAGATCTATACTACGAAACATAATATAGATCCCTTTTACCTATATCTTAAAATGACTTACATTATTTTGTAATGTTTCAGCAAGGTTTGCTAGAGACTGGGCATTAGAGGTAATTTCTTCGTTAGAAGCAAGCTGCTGCTCTGTTGCGGAGCTTGTGTCATTTGCTCCTTGGGCAACGATTTCAGCAAGTCTTTGAACCTCCAAGGAGCCCTCTGACACCGATTGAGCAATTGCCTGAATTTGCTCAATTGCTGTAGAAACAGATTCTACTTTCTCTCCTACCTCCACTACCGCTGATTCAATAAGCTGGAAGACCTCTAAAGACTCGTTTGTTTTGTTCATGCCCTCTTTTATCTTGTTCTCCCCAGTTGTAATAGCCTCTACCGCAGTACCAGATGCTCCCTGAATCAATTCAATCATTTTAGCAATTTCAGATGCTGCATTTTTCGACTGCTCCGCTAGCTTTCTTACCTCGTCTGCAACGACCGCAAAGCCTTTGCCATACTCTCCAGCCCGGGCAGCCTCAATAGCCGCATTCAATGCTAGTAAATTGGTTTGCTCTGAAATTTCTGTAATGAGAGAAGTGATTCCCTGGATATCATGTGAGTGCTTCTCCATATCTCTCATATTATTTGCCGTTTCATTGAACGTATTATGAATCATATTCATCTGAGTGGCCACAGCCGCTATTACATCAGAACCCTGCTTCACTAGGTGTCCTACATTTTCTGCGGAGTTCAACATTTCCCCATTACTTGCTGCAATGTCACTAACGCCTTGAGATAGCTCAGACATGCCTGCCATCGAAGTGGTCATATGTTCTACTTGTTGTTCACTGCTAGTCATTTGCTCATGTGCCGAGCTTGCTACTAATTGAGAGCTAGCAAGACTTTCTTCTGCAATGGCTGATAGTTCCTCCGCATTTGCTGCTAGTTGCATAGAGGTGTCTTGGACGTTGGAAACAATTGTACGAAGATCCTCTGACATTATGTTAAATGCTGCTGCCATTTCGCCTGCTTCATCCTTGTTCTTAATATGAATTGGCTCTACATGCAAGTTGCCTCCTGCAATTTCTGTAAGACCTAAGGTAACACGCTTAATTGGACGTGCAATGCTTCTGCCTATGTAAAATGCAATAATTGCCCCAAGGATAGCCCCTACAATCGTAATAGCCATGACGAAAATGTTCGCACCACGCTCGTAGTCCTGCAGCTCATTCACTGTTACAGCCATATCATTTTGAAGTTGTTCCTCTATCTTGTTTAATATAGATACCATATTGTCATTAATAGTTTTTACATCTTTCGTTAACGTATTTATTTGAGTCGGGTCAACAAGAATTTGGTTAGAGATGAGCTTTTCATTAGCCTCTACAAACATTACGTACTTTCTTTCATAGTCCTCGATGAAAGGAAGAGACTCCTTTGAATTTATCCCCTGTTTGAGCTCTTCCATCAGCGTCCCAGTGGTCTCCAGATGCGAGCTGACTCCCTTTCGAGAAGCATCCATTTTCGTTAATAAAAAATCATAAAGATTTTCTGTAGTTTCATTTTGAGACATTTTGATTTCCTGGATAAGCCTCACATTTACGCTATCCACCTCAAGAATCTCTCTATACTGTTTATTTGTTTCCTTGCCTGCTAAGCTACTGAAAAAAGAAACAACAATCATCAATAGGATAATTGCGGAGAAGCCCAACCACATTTTCTTTGTAATTGTCCACTTCATAATATATCTCCTGTCTGATTATTTACTTTTGAACAAAACGGTTAAAGGATACAAAATGCTCTTTCCAATACACATTATCTAGCTTTGTGATCTCTACTCCCTTAGATCCTGCATGGACAAATTGATTGTCTCCAAGATAGATCCCCATATGAGAAATTCCTTCTTTATACGTGTTTTGGAAGAACACTAAATCTCCAGGAATCGGGTTAGTCACCACAATACTTTCTAAATAGTAGGACTCGCTACTCTTACGTTCGATTTTCATACCAGCTTGCGTATGTAGGAAATAAATAAACCCACTACAATCAAATCCAGCCATCGTATTACCTGCATACAAATAAGGAATGCCCTCCAGGCGTTTAGCAAAATCAATGATCAATGGGTAATAAGCATAACCTTCTTCAGATACATTGCTAGGTACTGTAATAACAGGAGCCGGTGAGACAACCAACTCATTTTTTACAGGTGCTGTTACTACAGGAGCTGTTTTAACTGGCGTTGTATTCGTTGTCCCCTTAACAGTTGCCGGCTTTTGAACGACAAGCTTTTGCTTAATAAAAATATTATCCTTTGTCAGCTTGTTCCAAGTACGTAAATCAGCGACTGTTACATTATGTAATTTAGCAATTTTAGTAAGCGAATCGCCTTTTTTCACTTCATAAAGCGTACTAGCACTTGCAGTTTCTGTAATAAAAAACAGTATAAATGCTATAATCAGCACTTTCTTTCTCATACTTTAAACCCCCTTTCTTTTTATATCGGTAAAACTTTGGTAACATCCACAACTTTCAACAAAATATTACCTGGGAAATAAATGCTCGTAAATTATCAGAAAATATGGCATGATAATTAATGAATAACCATTCAGTAAATACAAAGGGGACATGATACATGAACGAAACCTGGAACCAAATCGAAAACACAATGAATAACCACCCAACTCCAATCCAAAACCAAAACGTCCGTTACGAATTCCACCTAACCGGCGACGAACCATCCGTCAAACAGCTAGTCCTAGCTGACGGTCGAGCATTTGTAACGGATGATACTAGCTCAAAAGCTGATTGCACTCTTACATTAAGCTCAAAGGATTTTGTAAAGCTCATTAACGGGGATTTAAATAGCACTTCTGCATTTATGTTTGGGAAGCTGAAGGTTGACGGGAGTATTGGATTGGCATTGAAGCTGGAGGGATTGTTGAAGGAGTATAGTTTTTAAGAGAAAAAGAAAAACGACTTTCATAGCGAAAGTCGTTTTTTGTATTATTTTTTATTATCAAAATACATACCATCAATCATTTGAGTAGCCGCATAAGGGTTAGTGTAAGAACCTTCATGGCGTTTCTTTTGCTGAAGCTCCTTAATATCTTTCTTAACAAGAGCCATCACAGTAGTTAGCTGTTTATTGATCCCATGATCTAACTCTATTAATTTGCCATAAACTGATAGCTTGGATATTTGTTCAAGATCTAAGGATTGTAATGCCATTTCACGAGCATCCAATAACTCATTAATTTTTTCAATAAATTCTGTACGCTCATCATCAGATGGTGTTTTTAAAAGATGGCTGTATAGCTCTTCAGAGACCGCTAAAAATTGGTCGACACTAGCCATCACGCTTGTCCGCCAGTAGTAAATTGCTTTTGACGATTCAATTGAATGACTTGCTTCCATGTGTCGCGGAAATCAAGGACATATGCTTCCACTTCCTCAATAATAGCAGTGTCATTCTTCATATTTGCTTCAATTAAGCGATGATTCATATATTCATACATTTGCATCATTGACTTAGAAACTTCAATATCCATATTTAAGGTCATCATAAGCTCTTGAATAATTTTCTGTGCCTTCTGCAAGTTTGTATTTTTTTCTTGAATATTCTTTTCTGCTACCGCAATTTTTGCTTTACCTAAAAATTTTAAACAACCATTGTATAACATCAAAGTCAACTCACCTGGCGATGCAGTACTCACACTATTATTTTTATAAGCTTGGTGGACCGATTGTGCTGACAAATCTTACAACTCCTTTTGTTGAAAAACATAATTATATTTAGCTTTGGCCGAATTGTGATAGATAACCTGATTGTGAATTGGCTTTATTAATCGCTGTTTCCATTGCTGTAAATTGTTTCCAATAGCGTGCTTCCATATCTTCTAAACGACGTTGGAAGTTAGTAATACGAGTATTCGTATCGATTAAACTTTTACCTATTGAATACTGCTGGTCAGTAGAACTAGCTTTACCCGCCTTGGTTTCTATATTAGTAGTTAAATCTTTCATAGAATCGCGGAGACGTTTAACAATTCCACGTGAATCTTCTGTTTCTGTTTTAGTTCCTGAAGAAGTAATTGTTTTCACAACTTGATCAGGATTTTCTGTCAAAGCTTTACGTAATTTTTCATCATTTATGACTAGTTTACCGCCATCAGAATATATATTTGATGTAGTAATTCCCATTTCTGCAAGTGTATCAATTATATTATCTTCATTGCCAACTTTTCCATAAATTGAATTACGCATATTCGATAAACCATTACTAACAATGGAATCACTTCTTAGAAGGCCACTTTTAGCTTTTTCATCCCACAGCTTCTGTTCGCTTTCGGACATATCTTTGCGTTGTTCGTCTGTTAGTGGTGGGTAATCACGATATTTTTTTTCTTTTAATGAATCATTCATTCCGCTTATAAGCTCATTATACTTTGTAACAAATTCTTTTACTTTGTCTACCATGGAATCGATATCAGTAGATGACTTTAATTGGACTGATGAAACATTACTGTCCTGAGGGGTATTATTATTTTTTTCAACAATACTATCGTATTCAGCATCTAATTGTATCTTTTTTTGCTCTTTAGTGACTAAATCTTGCTCAGCTTGTACCTTTTGTTTGTTTGAAATCTCCAGTTTTATTTCTTCCTTAGCGACGGAACCATATAAATTAAATTCAGCATTTTCTAAGTCTCTTAATTGAGAGCGTTCTCCGTCGCTTAAACTTTTCAACATTTTTTTTGCATCATCTGAAATTTCAGCTGCATCTATTGCTGCATTATTAATCTTCCCGTCTTCACTTTCTACTAGACCTTTAAAAGTAGAAAAGTCAGTTTCACTAATATTAGCCAAAGCGTTACGTAAGGAAGTTTTATCTGTTACTAATAACTGATAGGTATTTTTTTGTTCTGTCGTTAAGGGAGTATATATTCCATCAAATGTTGATTGTTGAGCTTCTGCCGCTACTTTTGAAGCATCTCTTGCAGAGATAGCATTAATCACATCTTGTGCAGCCATTGTTTTGGCTTCTTGTAATTTAATTACTTGCTGTTCTAGTGTATTTTTAACATTGAAAGTTGATTGTAAAGTTACATTATACCCTGCAAGATTAAAAGTATTAGAAGCACGTTCTGTTGAAATACCATTAACTTGAAATACTGCATTTGTACCACCAGTCGCTAAATTTCGAGCTTCAGTCATTCCTAGCGCATTAAATACATTTTCTCCATCAACTACTTGTACTTCAGCTTCTCCTTTTAAATCACCAGTATTCTTAGCAGTAATGGAAAGCTTACCATTTTCAAATAATGCAGATACACCGGCATTGCTTTCATTAATCTTTTTAACAACTTGATCTATTGTGTCTGAAGCACTAATATCAATTTTAGTTGCTTCCTTTGCCAATGTTCCGTCTGCTTGAATAGCTTTTAAAGAAATACTAGTATCTCCAGTGAACCCTGACAGCTCCCCCATTTTAGTGGCACCACTTACTGTGCCACCATTTGAAGTAGAAATTGTATTCCCAATTTGTCTTGCTGCGCTTGCTAGTTGAGAAACTCCTTCTATTGAGAGATTACTTGATGCAGAACCAGTTGCAGTAGCATTTACTAGATTTGAATTAGAACTTTCCGCTTTCTTTTTATTAAAATTACTAGAAATGAGGAAATTATCAACTAAGTAAGTATCGAAACTTTTTAATTTAGTATTAATTGAGCGATAAGAATCACGTTGCCATTCGAATGTAGTTTTCTTCTGTACTAATTTGTCTAGTGGTACGCGTTGGGCTTTCATTAAATCTCCAACAATTTGGTCGATGTCCATTCCTGAAGCTAATCCACCTATTCTTAAGCCTGCCATAAAAAAACCTCCTAAATTTTTTCGTCAATTATCATACCTAAAAATTTTTGCATCGTATAAAATGCATCTAATAATTTTCGAGGTGGCACCTCTCTAATTACTTCTTCTGTTTCTGCGTCGATTACTTCTACGTAATAGCGCTCTAAACCATCATGCATAACAAATTTAGAATTTCTGTTTTGGATAGTCATAAACTCATTTAATGCATCCACTGCTTTTTGAACTTTTTCTTTTGGAAATATTTCTTTTTCATTTGCTTTTTGTTCTGATTGCATAATTTGTCTTATCGAATTTTCCGTTACATTTGATTTTATTTCTCCAACTACTTCTGTTTTTAGCTGTGAGACAATTGCAACTTCTTTTGACTGGGCCTGTGCTGATAGACGCATAAATAGGCTCTCCTCCTATGCTAACGATGTTCTTATATACCTTATCGGCATATTAATATTATTTTTGAGTTGTTAGCAAAATTTCCATCTTAAGTGACGATAATAATAGAGAAGGAAAATAATTCACATGGAGGTGAATACATTGAAAATACAAAATCAGGCAGGGATTGCCTTCTCTATTAATCGCTATCAAAGAAATGACAATGCAATAACTCGAACACTAGAAAAACTTTCAGGTGCCGACAAATTGACTCGTGCTGCAGATAATGCTTCAGGTTTATCCATCTCGGAAACAATGCGTGGGCAAATTCGTGGACTTGCAACGGCTCAGCTTAATATGCAAGATGGACTTTCAGTACTAGAAACAACCGATGCCGGTCTTCAGCATGTAAGTAGTGTATTACAACGAATTAGAGAATTAGCAGTGCAAACATCAACTGACACAGTTTCAGACAGTGACAGAGGAACAGTTCAGGAGGAATTAGATCAGCTTCTTCAATCAATTGATGATACTGCGGAGAAAATGGAATTCAACACACAAACTATTCTTGGTGACGTCCGACCATTGTATATACATGTTGGCGCAAACTCTGGCCAAACCCTTCGTATTGATACAGTGAACGTTAGTACAGCTTCATTAGGTATAGCAATTGCTAAGCTTTCAAATCGTGAAGAAGCAGAGAATTTAATAGCAAAAGTGGATACAGCCAAATCTATTATTTCTAGTCACGTAACAAATACCGGAGCAGACTATGAAGTACTAACCCAACATAAGGATAATGTGTCGAATATCGAGGCAAGTCTTCTAAAGTCAGAATCCCTTATTCGAGATCCAGATATGGCTTATGAAATGGTGGAATTTGTTAAACAAGGAATACGCCAAAAGGGCGATGAAATGCTAATTAAGCATACGAATCAAAATGTTAATGATGTACTAAGTTTATTTAGCTAAAAAAAACAGACTAGGAAACCAAAATAAGGTTCCTAGTCTGTTTTTATGAAAATCTACAATAAGCTTCTATTGAAAATCGGCAGTCCTCAAGAGTAGTCACCTTGAATCAATGTATTTGATGATGTAATTTCACATTTAGTTGATAAATATCATTAAATAACTCTATAATAGCTCATCTATCATTATTGGTGTCCCCGCTTTGTAATCTTTCCTAGCTAATTTGTTGATTATTTTTTCATAGTATTTAGGTTCTAGTCCATATCCTGGACGAACAATTTTTATATTTTTTTTTGTAAATTTTTCTCCACTATTAATATCCTGAGCAACATAAATAGAACGTCTGAATTTTAAAGAAGCTTTCTCCACTTCGGTAGGACCGTAGGTAACTTTCCCCATCGCCTGCCATGCTCGCTCTGTCTCTATAACTAATTCCTTCATCTCACTAGGTTCCATTGAAAATGCAGAGTCTACACCACCATCTGCTCTCGATAACGTAAAATGTTTTTCAATCACAGTAGCACCTAAAGCTACACTTGCTACTGCGACACCTATTCCCATAGTATGATCTGATAATCCAACTTGCACATCGAATAATTCACTCATATGAGGAATGGTAGAGATGTTTGTATTGTTAGGCGTCGCTGGGTAGGTACTTGTACATTTCAATAAAATTAACTCTTTACAGCCAGCCTCTCTTGCCGTTCTTACTAGTTCATCTAACTCAGCTACAGTAGCCATACCAGTAGAAACAATCATGGGTTTACCGGTAGAAGCAACTTTTTTTATAAGTGGTAAATCAGTGTTTTCAAAAGAAGCAATTTTATAGAGAGGTACATCCAATTCTTCCAAAAAGTCAACTGCTGTATCATCAAAAGGTGTACTAAATGCTATCATACCTAGGTCACGTGCTCGATCAAAAATTGGCTTATGCCATTCCCAAGGGGTGTATGCTTGTTGATATAATTTATAAAGATTTTGACCATCCCAAAGATTTTCACTATCCTCAATTTTAAAATCAGGATTTTCTATATTTAAAGTCATGGTATCGGCAGTGTATGTTTGTATTTTTAATGCATGTGCACCTGCCTTAGAAGCTTCTTCAACTATTTTTAATGCTCTCTCCAAGGAATGATTATGATTACCGGACATTTCAGCAATAATAAATGGTGGATTATTTAAACCTATTTTTTTGTTTTCAATAATAACTGTATTCATATATACCATTCCATTCTTTCTTCAACTTGTTTTAAATGACTTTTCCATTCATTATGCAAGATGGAGTAATCATTAATATCCATGAATTGGCCATCCTTTAAAATATGTTCTCTACGTGTCACATCATGTTTAAATCCCAGTTTTTCGTGAAAGTGTTTACTTCTTGGATTTTTATCAAGAACACTAGCATTTACTTTTCTTAACTTTAAATCATTAAAAATATAATTCAATGCCGTATAGCCAAGGACAGTTCCCATGCCACGTGATGCGTTTGTGTTGCCAATATAGAATCCCCACTCACAACTCTTATGGATAGGATTGATTTCGTTAATATTAACAATTCCGTAAGGAACGCCATCAAAATAAAATAATTTTGAAAGTGCCTTTTCATTTATCAACAGTCTTTCATACCAAGCTAGGTGTTGCTCAATCGAAATATAATCGCTATTATACATGACGGTTCTAATGTGATTTTGGTTTCTCCAATTTAAAACAAGTGATAAATCCTCATATTGAATATCTTTCAATAGTGCTCTGTTATCTAGTATCATTTATAATCTCCAATATCCGAGATGACACTCTATTTTTTTTAACAGTAGAGTAATTTATAATATAGTTACAACTCTCTACCATTTTTAATATAGCTTGTGGATTATCAATTAATAGCTTTAGTTGGGACTGAATGTCTGATTTTAAAATACTTTGTATAACTCCCAGTGATTTAATTGCACCTGTATGTGCTAAATCCCTCGTTAACTCTAATTGGTTACTTGCTGTTGTTACTACAACAGATGGTAATCTTAGATAGATTCTTTCCCATGATGCAGTTCCACCTGCTCCAATTGCTAAATCTGCTTGTGACATTAGATTGGCCATATAGTCAATATTACAATGTAGAATAACGTTTTCATATTTATTACAGAATGATTCTATTTGTTCCTTAAAAGGATTTTCAAATCCTATTACTACATTAATTATAATATTTACTTTTATTAATTCTTTTATAGCATATAGAATTTTTAAGGTTGCTCCTGCAGAATCAGTTCCACCGAAAAATATAAGAATATTATTGATAGTACCATCTCTAATAATCTTAGATGGATTTATATTTAAAAATTCTTCGCGCAGCAAGGCATAGGAAGGCCCTAAAAATTGATAACACTTTTCAGGAACTAGATTACTGTACCTATTCTCCATACTACAATAGAAATTTTGATCAAGTAATAAATCACAATCATGTTTTCTATCAGCTATGT
The DNA here is from genome assembly GCF_014836595.1 of Psychrobacillus faecigallinarum. Taxonomy (GTDB): domain Bacteria; phylum Bacillota; class Bacilli; order Bacillales_A; family Planococcaceae; genus Psychrobacillus; species Psychrobacillus faecigallinarum. The sequence continues at coordinate 560,511 of NZ_JACSQO010000001.1, forward strand.
CATCGATCACCATTATTTTCTTGACAATTGACTGTAATTTTTGTTCCCAATTTATATCAATTGAATAATGATCTACTACTAACAATTCTATTGGCAAATTTACCTTTTTCAATAGTAAAATAGTTTCCTCTGCATCATCAAACCAGTTATCTCTTGTCCAATCCCAATGTGATATTTCGGGTGATTCTTTTGTTTTAGGTATTTCCGAAAGACAAAGTACATCAAAACCTTGTTCAGTTATAAAGTTAATTAAATTGCCTTCTAAATTTCTACAAATAAACGTTACAACTACGTTTCTACTTTTCAATTGTTTAGCTAAAGTCAAACATCTCATTACGTGACCCGTACCTATTTGAATTGAAGCATCGGTCCGTATAAATACTTGCATAGATACCACCTTATAATTTCTTTTGTTCAATATGAATGTTTAATTGCATCCATTCTGGATTCTTATCAAGAATGTTAATAACATCATTCATAGAAAAAATATGATTTTCTTTGTATAATTTCTTTAAGATAAGTTCAATTAATTGGAAATCCTCAATTGTATCCACAGTCCAGCGATATTTGCCAAAGTTCTGATTACAAGAGATAAAACCAATATTAAAATTCTGTGGATTCGAATACATATACGCTGTAACATGTTCTCTATCTCTTTCTAAAATAGCTTCTAAATAAGCTTTTTCTAAGGCTTTTTCAGAAAAAACCTCCGTATCTAACCCTCTTGGATACGTTCTTTCTATCGTATTTGATACATAGTCATAATATGGTAAATTGTCTATATAATATTTAATAGTTTTATCGATGATAGATGGATCTATAATAGGGCAATCTGAAGTTAACCTAACTATAACTTCTCCTCCAAATTGTTGCGATGCTTCATAATAACGAGCAAGTACATCCTCTTCGGAGCCTCTGTAGTAATCAACGTTATACTGTTCACAAAAACTAACTATAAGATCATCGTTTTTATTAGTTGTAGTGGCAATAACAATTTTATCTATCAGTTTTGATTTTTTCACTCTTTCTAATTGATATAATAATAAAGGTTTGCCATTCACTTCTTTTAATATTTTACCGGGTAATCTAGTTGAACCCATTCGAGCTTGGATAATCGCTAAAATTTTCATTTTTTTACTTTTCCAATCACTAATTTTACAGCATCAATAACATCTTTGATGTCCTGATCTTGCATTAAGGGAAATAAAGGTAGAGAAATAATTTCTTCATATAATTTCTCTGCTTCTGGAAGAGAACCTTTTAAATATCCCAACTGTTGATAGAAAGGAAGAGTATGTACAGGAATATAATGAACATTAACACCAATTTTAAGTTTTTGTAGCTCTTCAAAAACTTCCTTTCGAGAAGCATTTAATTTCTCCAGGTTTAATTTAAGCACATACAAATGCCAACTTGAATCTGTGTCAGGCAATTGGTATGGAATTTGTAATTCTGCCATTTCAGTAAAACTCTCATTATAGGCTGCAACAATTTGCTTTCTTCTGTTAACAAAACTATCTAATTTATTTAATTGACTTACGCCAAGTGCTGCTTGAATATCAGTCATTCGATAATTATAACCTAAAAATTGCATTTCATAATACCAAGGTCCATGATTTTCATGCAATAGTTTTGGATCTCTCGTAATCCCATGAGAACGAAATTGTAAAAGTTTATTATAATAATCTATATTATTTGTTGTAATTATTCCTCCTTCACCCGTAGTAATATGTTTCACAGGATGAAAGCTGAACATTGTCATATCACTAATTGAACCAACTTTTTTTCCTTTATATTTACTCCCTAAAGCATGGGCGGCATCTTCAATAACAACTAAATTATATTTATTAGCAATTTTCCTAATTTCTTCCAATTGCGCTGGTTGACCAGTAAAATGTACTGGTATTATTGCTTTTGTTCTAGGAGTAATCTTCCTCTCGATATCAGTATGGTCTATATTATAGGTTTTCGGGTTGATGTCAGCAAAAATGACTTTTCCACCTTGATACAGAACACAATTTGCACTTGCTGCAAATGTAATGGGGGTTGTTATAACCTCATCTCCGCTGCTAATTCCTGCTGCAAAACAGGCGCCATGCAAAGCTGCAGTTCCATTAGAAAAAGAAACTGCATATGATGCACCTACAAATTCAGCCACTTTTTTTTCAAACATTTCAATAGCAGGCCCAGTTGTTAAATAATCACTTTTTAGTACCTCTATCACAGCATTAATATCGTCGTCATCAATAAATTGCTTACCATAAGGCAAATAAGTATTTCTCACTTCTAATATCTCCTTAAAGAAAAAATGCAGTCAAAGACTACATTTCTTCCACCAATTCTTTTAATTGTTCAATAGATAGCCATTCATCATTAATATCGCTTGCATATTTAAAGCCTTCTGGAAGGTGCTTTCCTCCCACTGCAAATTCTTTGGACCACCAAGAAAACTCAGGTTGTATGATAAAATAATCATCAAACTCAACAGTATGACGAGCGTCATCTTCGGTAATCATAGCTTCATGTAATTTTTCTCCTGCACGAATACCTACAATTTTAGTTTCACATTCAGGAGCTATAGCAATTGCTAAATCTGTAACTTTCATACTTGGAATTTTAGGAATAAAAATCTCTCCACCATGCATTCGCTCTAAATTATCTAAAACAAACTGAACCCCTTGATCAAGAGTAATCCAAAATCGTGTCATGCGTCCATCAGTAATAGGTAACGTACCTGTCTCCTTTAACTTTTTGAAAAATGGGACTACACTTCCGCGACTACCGACAACATTTCCATATCTTACAACCGAAAAACGAGTTTTCTTTTCACCAACATAGGAATTTCCTGCAACAAATAGTTTGTCCGATGCTAGTTTAGTTGCTCCGTAAAGATTCACTGGACTACATGCTTTATCTGTACTAAGAGCTATGACTTTCTCTACTCCCCGGTCTATGGCAGCTTCTATAATATTTTGCGCACCATGAATATTTGTCTTTACAGCTTCAAATGGATTGTATTCACATGCTTCAACATGCTTCATTGCTGCAGCATGTATGACAATATCTACTCCATCAAATGCACGATAAAGTCTATCTTTATCCCTTACATCACCAATAAAGAACCTAATTCTATTATCTTGAAATTCTTGTGCCATCTCATATTGTTTTAACTCATCTCTACTGAAAACAATAACTTTTTTTATATCAAATTCTAGTAATTTACGTATAATTTTTTTCCCGAATGATCCAGTTCCACCTGTTACCAATATAGTCTTTTGATTTAATGCCTTGTATTTCATATATTAAAATCACCTTTATGTTTCTATTTTTGTTTGATAAAATATTAGAATTCTATATTAACTACTTTTCTATTTATAATAATTTTCATAATCTTAGTATGTCTGACATTTTTCAAAAAAAGGTTTAATCTCATATTCAAACATATCTGCTACAATTACATAATCCTGAATTTCCAATCCACTATTTATTTCATTTAAAAAAACGTGAATTTTCTCTGTATTAAGTGGATTATAGTATAAATATTTTTCTAAATTTACATTTGCACTAATTAACCATGAGACACCTTCACTAAATGCAAGAATTTCCTTTAAAGCTTCATTTAAATTAGTTTGTCGAATGTCATCCGCTATTTTCTGACATCCTTTTGGCAATATTGACAGATATTCATTGTAGCTTTCAATTGTTTCTTCTACTAATTTATTCATGGTTTTCATCCTCAATATCTTTGATTATTTTCATGATTAACTCATTTGTATACGCTTCAGCTATATCAATGACCTTTGCTAAACTAGAGTACAATTCCTGATTTTGATTATATACCCTAATATATTTTTCTTTACTTGATTCATTTATATTTGGTAAATAGTTATTTTTTATATTTAAAGTGATAGGATCTATTAAACTAATGATAGACACATTTTGATAGATTTTTTTTAGCTTTTCATCATTTTTATTAAGCAGTTTTATAGTTTTTTGCTCGAATTTTATTTTTGACTTGTTCTTAGAAATTAAATCCAGACTTTCTGTTAATATTTTTTTAATATCGCTGTAGTGTTTAAGTTCTTTTTCCATTTTGTCTTTTAGGTCAAATTTTTTCATTATATCAGTACTGGAAATGCAAGATTTCTCAAAATTACAATACTCTATATTTTCAGCATACTTATTACAGAATTCTTGAAAGGAGATTTGCGTAAATCCTTTCAAAAAAACTCCTCCTTCAGTGCAATTATAAATAGTTCTATTTTTATCAGTAAAAGTAATTAATTTCTCAAAACTTTCCTTCATTGAATAAAAAACATAGTCAGTTAATACCTCTTCACCAAAATAACCTTCGGTTAAAAAAGCTCCTCTTTTTTTACGAAAGTCTTCATCTATCTCAAGATAGTTTTTATTAAATTCCGCATGGGTCTTATTATCAGTATAAGCCAAATCTTGCCCTATTAATGCTATAGGCCCGCTTGAAATATAATTCGCTACCGTGAAAGCATAGTTAGCTACTGATCCTCCTCCGATTAAGGAAGGATAGATTTCGTTAGTCAAATAAGTTAAATGTTTATTTACTACTGAATTACAGGTGGTATCAAATATATAACCATTTCCTCCAAAACTCTTCCTTATCTTATAATGGCTATATAAACTATAGATAAATCCTGTATTAGAAAGGTTCAATTCTCTAAAATGATTGTAATTATTATCTGACCCATCAACAGAAACAACATAATTAGGTTCTATACCATTTTTAAGTAAAGTATTTATAGTGGAACCAGCAGCTAGAATAATTACCGAATCCTTTATTTTTTGTAATATCGGAATCTGTTTAGTAAGAGAAGGACCACCTGATGCAATAACTACTGGAAGATTATACTTATTTTTCAACTCAATTAAAGATTTATCTTTAGTAGTATAGTAGAGATTTAACAGATAATTTTTTTGCCATATTTCTGAAAAAAAACGTACTGTGTTTTCAGTAACTCTATTTATATTAAGCCTATCTTTTATTAATTTTAAAAATTCTACATAATCTTCTTCCATTACTTTATCATAATTTGGAGAAATAATTATATTTACTCGTCTATTAAATTTGTCAATTTTTTTATCCAAAATGTTCAAATTTTTTTTTTCATATATATCAGTTATGATTTCTTTGTAACATTCAATATCGATTTCCTTTGCTATCGGATCTATAATTAATAATTCTTCTTCACTTTTAAGCTTTTCTTTAAATTTTTTATAAAAATAACCATTTCCATACCCATATAATATATGAAGATGGTTTGGTTTATAATTCATGTCTACAAATTGTTCTGCTTCTTTTAAAGGATCATACTTACTGTGCAAAAAGAAACCATTTATTTTAATTGTTATATCTCCCGATTTACATGTAATTCTTTCTATATCTAATGTTGTCATATCTTAACACCTCTACTTTTATTATCGACACCTATCCAAATAAATAAAGTATTAAAATCATGATTCAAATTAAAAGTCAATTCCAGTAGTTTTTGTTTATAAATATAGAAGTTCCCCTTAACTCTACACTTCATCAAATCTATTACGTAAACGTAATCATTACTTTAAGAAGAATTTTTTATTATTATAATAAAAAAAGAAATTTAAGCTACTTTGCTTAAATCCCTTTTTGTTAAAAACAAAAATCCGAACTTTAAAATAAAGTTCGGATTTTACTATTTTATTGAAGTAATTGTAAAACACCTTGAGGTTGTTGATTTGCTTGAGCTAGCATAGATTGTGCAGCTTGAGTTAAAATATTGTTTTTAGTGAATGACATCATTTCTTTTGCCATATCAACATCGCGAATACGAGATTCAGCAGCAGATAAGTTTTCAGAAGTAGCACCTAGATTATTAATAGTATGCTCCAAACGATTTTGAACTGCACCTAATTTTGAACGTTCTTTCGAAACAGTTTCGATAGCATCGTTAATAGTTGTGATCGCTTTATCTGATCCTGATTGAGTTTCTACATCTAAAGTATTAACTGATAATGCTCCAGCATTCATAGTAGCAATAGTTAATTCAATATTTTGTCCTGAATTGGCACCGATATGGAATGTTTTACCTGAGAAAGTACCACCTAATAGGTTTTGTGTATTGAACTCAGTATTATCAGCAATGCGTGTAATTTCAGATGCTAATGCATCGATTTCAGCTTGGATTGCTTCACGGTCTGCAGCAACATTTGTATCATTTGAAGATTGTACTGCTAATTCACGCATACGTTGTAGAATAGAGTGTGTTTCGTTAAGTGCACCCTCAGCAGTTTGAATTAAAGAAATACCATCTTGAGCGTTTTTAGAAGCCATGTCTAATCCGCGGATTTGTCCACGCATTTTTTCAGAGATAGCAAGACCAGCAGCATCGTCACCAGCACGATTGATTTTAAAACCTGAAGATAATTTTTCTAGGTTTTTAGAAGATTGTGATTGGTTAGCTGTTAAGTTTCTGTGTGTGTTTAAAGCTGAAATATTGTGTTGAATTCTCATTGTGAGATTCCTCCTTGAATTTTGGTTTAATTAGTTCCACGTCCTTGTGGAATTTGTTTGGCAGTATAAGGTCGGCCGCCCCATTTCTGCCTTACACTAGTATTATCGTACAAGTTAAAGATAGTTTAATAGTTTATTAAATATTTTTTTTTGAAATTTGTTCAATTAATGATTTAGAGATATTTAATGCCTCTTTGTTTTGCTGTTGAATGCTTTCATACACTTCAGAACGGTATACTTTTACATTTTGGGGAGCTACAATTCCTAGCTTAACCTGATCTCCGTCTACGCTCAATATTTTTAATTCTATCTTATCACCAATCATTATAGATTCATCTTTCTTTCTTGAAAGAACAAGCATTAAATAGCACTCCCTTCAATAGGAAACCTAATCGGATAAGTGGTTACATCTTGTAATACTAATTGTTTTGCAAGTCGCTTTTTGTAATTAATCAACAAGGGTGCTTGTAAATTTAAAGTGGAACTATGGAATGGATCTCTTAATGTAACAATGGAGTAGGTGATTAAATCTTCACTTTTTTCTATTTGCAAGTCCTCTTTATCGTCCTCTGAAACATCAAATGTATAATCATTTTTAAATGCAAAAGGGAAAGCAATAACAAACCCAATTTCTTGTTCTTTAATTGATTGAAGTACTGCGAAAGGTGAATCTTTTTCTAAGGGTAAAATTACAAATTCCTTTATTTCTTCAAATCCTGGTATTCCATCTGGAAATTGAATAATATCTTTTTCATCTATTGCCATTGATCCTAAAAATTTTGTTTCAATGTTCATGTTTTTTACTCCTTTAGACTATGAAGTCGATTTCAATCGTTGGATTTTGCATCATAACCCCTGATACTTTACCTGGTGTATAGCCGTAAACCGGTTTGTTAATTTGAGCATTTATTATAGGCTTTTGCGTTTGAACATTTATATCCAGCTTAGCTGGCTCATAATCTAATTTTACAGAACCTACCGATGGAATAAAATCTATACCTAAAGCCTTTTTATGAGGAAATGTGTTTTGCTTCGCAATAGATGGTACTGCATTTTGGTTATGTGCGATATCCATCATTTGGTTTCCTTCCCTAACACGCCTGGCTATCCCTTGCATGGCTTTTTTCCGACCCTCTGCCGCAAAGTTAGAAGCAGATTCGAGGGGTCCTATTAATCCTATATCTCTTCTTGCTTGAGAAGAATCAATCTTCATAATACCACGAGTTGTTTCTAAATCTAATATAGCAGCAGGTTGTTCAATATGTTGAGTTGCCTTCGGTTGTTTAATTGTTTGCTTAGCATTAACGATATTAAGTCCTAGCTTTGCATCTGTGGTCCGTATTTGAAGCTGTGGAAAATTCATTTGTCTCACCTCGAAAGAAAGCGTTTGAACAGGTTGTCCAAACGCCTTGAATTATCTAATAAAATCTACTAATGTGGATTGAATGATTTTGGCACCTACTGAAAGTGCTGCTTGGTGAATAGATTCTTGGGTAATCATATCTGTAATAACACGTTCATAATCAATGTCTTCGTTATCAGAAAGTTGCTTTGTTACAACTACTTCTTGTGTTGCAAGACGATTAATCATCATATCTACTCGATTTTGTCGAGCACCAATATCTGCACGGTTTTCAAGCACTTTATTTTGCACAGTACTTATTGTACTTAAATGATCACCAATTTTACTTCCTATTGTTCCAGCAGGATCAGCTAAATCTTTTTGAATACTTGTTAGCATGTCGTCAATTTGAGCAAACATATCAACTGCTTTTGTATTCACATCTAAATTAACTCCATCATACACTTCAATTTCTACAGAGTTTGAAAATCCAGGGTTAGCGGTATTAACTAAATTAGTTAAGCTATCACCTTCTGTAAAAGTTTGACCAGCAAATTTCCCATTTTCAAAAACAGGACTCAGGGTATTTGTTCCACTAAACAAATATTTTTCCCCAACTTTGGTGTTTGCTAAATCACGGATTTGAAGTTTAATTTGATCTATTTCTTTTTTCATCTTTTCTCGGTCTTCATCTGTATTCGTGTCACTTGCTGCATTGGTTACGAGCTCTTGAACACGACGAAGAGCAATTCCAACATGATCAAGGGTATCATCAGAAGTATCTAACCAATTTTCTACTTCCCCCATATTGCGCTTATATTGTTCTACTTTATTTAGATTTGTTCGATAACCTATTCCTTTTACAGCTATTACTGGATCATCTGAAGGACGGCTAATTTTTGAACCCGTATTAATTTGATCCTGTAGCTTCCCCATTTTGGAATAGCTGTTTGAGAGATTACGAAGCATATTACTAGAAAGCATCGATTGTGTTACACGCATTTAAATATCCCCTTTCTACAAGCCTACTCGACCCATGCCGTTTATTATTTTGTCTAGAGTCTCATCAATTACCGTAATCATACGGGCATTCGCATTGTACGCTTGTTGGAATGTAATCATATTAGTCATTTCCTCATCAAGAGATACGGAGCTTACTGAAGCACGATTATTTGCAACTGTTAGAAGTATTGTTCCAGCATTCTTTGTTAATCGATTCGCTTGCTCACCATCTACTCCTAGTTTACCAATAACTCCTTGATAAAAAGATTGTACCGTTGCGCCATCCAAATCAGTTAACTTATTAAATTTCATGTTCGCTAATTTAATTGCATTTTTTCCGTTTCCTACTTCCCCAGCAGCGTCAGAAACAGCAATTAAATTTGGATTCTTTATAATTTCCTCTAGTACTTCAATACCTGAAGCTCCTACTCCCGTAAAAAACTCCTGATTATTAGTACTAGCAGTCGCCCCTTCTGCAAGAGTGAATCCTTGTTTATGAATATCATTAAACTCTTTCATAAATGCATTGGCCATATCATCTAATTTTGCTAATGTTTCTGTGAAATAACCGGTGGCAGGATCTCCGTGACCAAATGAGTCAATTAGTGAAACTAACTTTCCTTTTGAAGGATCTAATTGATTATAGGTAATTGTTTCGCCACCTAAACCTGTAATTTTAATTTCCTTAAATCCTGCTGTGAGGTCTGTACCATCCAACTTATTATTAGAAGTATCTAAAGTTTCAAGCTGTGCAAAGTTTTTCCCGTTTACTAGTTCTACTTTAGTGCCGTCTTTTAACTTCATCGTAACAGTTAAGCTTCCCTCTGCAATCGCTAAAGCATTACCACCTGATGGTACACGTTCAGTTTCAATTGGTATATACTGGGATAAATCATCGATTAGAGAGTCTCTAGCATCATACAAGTCATTGGGCATATAGCCATTTGGCTCAATTGCTTGAATTTGTTCATTAATAGAAGCAATCTGTTTTAATATAGAATTAATATCGTCAGTAGAGACTTTGATTTCATTTCCAAGATTTGATTGAATATCTGACAGTTGTTTGTGTGTATAGTTAAATGAATCTGCTACATGTAGTGCACGTTGTATGACAACTTTACGTGTCGCAGCATTTTCTGGACTTCCACTTAGATCTTGTAAAGAGTTCCAAAATTGATCAAGGGCTGTATTTAAACCATAATCTGAAGGCTCTGTCACAATATCCTCTATTTGGCTAATGGCATTAGATCGTGATTCCCAATAACCTAGTTTTGTTGTTTCTTGACGATATTGTCTATCAATAAAATTATCTCTTATTCTTTGTACAGACTGCGCTTGTACACCCGTGCCAATATGGCCGGCAGTCTTTGGTGCATTAAGACCCGTACCAGGATAGCCTAATGTAGCTTCCATATTTACTCTTTGACGTGAGAAGCCAATAGTGTTGGCATTTGAAATATTATGTCCTGTTGTATATAGAGCGGACTGCTGTGTGAAAAGTCCTCGTTTACTTGCTTCTAATCCCATAAATGTGGAGCGCATGGGTTGGCCTCCTTAAGCTTGTGAATCGAAGTAAGATTTATCCTTTGAAGGACGCTTTACTTCGTTCTTTGAGTAGTTTATTTGGTCTGGCTTTGGTCGTAGCATATCTAACGTCATATTGACAAATTGTAATGATTGGAATGTTAGCTTTTGATTCAGATCGTTTTGATTTTTGAGAGTTTCCAATGTGAGAAGAAGCTGTTTACGTGCAGTACTTAGCTGCTCCTTTTCTTCCTCAGTGTTGGTGTTTTCTAAGACATGTGCAACAGTTGGGTTGTCGATCGGAGCAATTCCTTTTGCTCTAAGGTAATCCGTTACCTCTAATTGACGCTGTTGCTCTAGCTGAGAAATACCGGCTACGTGCGCCTGCTCGTCCTTGAGCAGTTGGTTAAGACTGTCCATGTCCCCAGTTTTGATGGCCTCTGTTTTTTTGTACGCAATTTCTAACAAACTTTTGTGAAGCATATTTAGGTTTGTTAGAGAGTGCAGAATCTTATCGATGGACATGCTCGGGTCTCCTTTAAATTTGGTAGTATTTCAAAATGTTTGTAGCTAGCTGCTTCGCATAAACTTTGTAAGTGCCTGCTTCGATGTCTGCTTTAATAGCAGCAACGCGCTCTGCCTGCTCTACCTCTATCGGAGATTTCGTCTGCATACTTTTTGCTGCTGATGAAATTTCCAACTGGTCTGCAGTTGCCTTCAAAGCATTTTGTGTTTTTTCTGTTTGCATTTGATTGCGTTTGTAAGGATTGATCTGATTGACACCTAGATTTGTGATTTTCATATACATACCCCTTTCGTTCTATTAGTATCTATTCTATATTTCGGTAAGTTTTAAAAAGTGTTTAGAGTTCTTTTGTAGGAAAAGATTGGTATGGGAAATGAGCCTTAGGGCATTACCATTTGACTAGAATTCTATGACTCAAGCAAGTAGGTAGAACTATCGGTCGAACCTTTGTTCCAGTTGACCTTAAAGGGCACTTAGTTTGAACCAGATAAAAAAACTCCCACACATGGTGAGAGCTACTTTTGATCCTTATAATAGACTGCCTCTTGATTATTTACCTTATCACGAAATTCTTTTGCGGCCTCAAACTGGCGTAGCCCAGATTTCAATTCATCGGAGCATTTTGCACAAAGCTTTCCTACCTGTGTCAATTTGCCACAGCTGTCACATGGATATCCTAAGTTCGGAAATAGAGCTGGCTGTAATCTTCCCTTACGAACCCATTTATGTAAGAGGTCCTCATCCACTCCTGTTACCTCTACGATTCTATCAACCGTAGCTGCGCGATTTTCTCGTTTTCTTAAGAATCGATAGACGATCTCGTATAGCTTTTCCTCATTCATAGCACAAGGATTACACACTTCTCTTAACCCAGTATAGTTAAAAAACTCGCCACATGATGGACAATTCTTTAGTTCTCCCATGACCATACCTCCACTATTTCTGCTAGTTGTCTTTTATATCGGCAGATTACCCTTTTATTAAAGTAATTGCCTCCACACTCTTAGCACCAGCATCCTTCAGCACTTTTGCAGCATGATGAATGGTGGCACCTGTTGTGTAAATATCATCAAATAAAATATAGTGTACTGGCTGGACATCTGTTATAGATTCAAATAAAATTCCAGCTTCCAGACGTTCCTTCTTTGACTTTTTTCCCTGCTCGTTACTAGTAGTTTTCACAAGAAGGTTTCGGAATGGAATGTCGGCTTTACTTAGAAATTCCTCCACTTGAGAGAAGGTTCTTTCCTTTAATTTTTCCGGGTGCATAGGTATAGGGACAACTATTCCTTGTTTAAGGCGAAGGAATTCATTTATTTCACGAGCAAATACGCCAGCAAGTGCAATATCCTGTAGAAACTTGTATTGATGGAGATAGTTTTTCATCGCTTCATTGTAAGTATGAAGTGATGTAACTTGATCCACTGCTCCTTCATAGGGGGTCCCAATAAAGTCAGAGAAATCAAATGAGGCTTCCGCTCTCTCAAATTTTTGGTGGCATCGATCACAGCTAGCAGTCTCGATTTCATAGAGGAATAACCGCCTCCATGTCGCAGGGCGTGAAAATATACTCCCACAAATCAAACAGTTTATAGCCCATTCCACCTTTCAATTTCCTCCTTTGCCTCATCCATCGCATGGCTTATTCCATGATGAAAGAAAACAATGTCACCGTCTGGATACTGGATGGAGCGTCCTACTCTCCCGCTAATTTGTATGAGAGCGCTAGCAGTAAAAATATCCTGCTCTGCTCCTACTACTGCAACGTGAACATTTTCTATAGTGATTCCTCTTTCTAATATTGTAGTTGTTAATAAACCAGGCACTTTCTTTTCGCGAAGCTGCATGACTCTTTCCTTTCTATCTGGATGTTCAGCATGTACACGAGGCAAATCACCAGGGAATTGCTCTAGCATTTCAATAGTTGGGAGGAATACGAGAAATGGGATATTTTTTTGAATTTTTTCATCTATCCATTGCTGTAGTTTGCGCGGGATTTTTCCTTTGTTTAATTGTCTAGCGTAGCCCCAAAGGCTGTCGAATCTAGGTACAGGCAAAGGATAACCATGATATCGCTTGGTGAGAATGGATTGGTTGACTGTTTGAAGGGAATTGTTGGGCGTGGCTGTTACATAGTGAATAGCGGCATTTGGTTTTGCAGCTTTTACAACCGCTTGTCGAAGAGTCTCATCTGCATAATAAGGGAAGGCATCTGCTTCATCGACAAATACGACATCAAAAGCATCTTCGAATCGGTATAGCTGATGGGTAGTGGCCAGGATTAAAGTGGCAAAGCCTTCCTGGCCTGATGCTCCTCCGTAAAGTGCATGGATGATAGTTTTTGGGAACACCTTTTGAAAACGAGGGAACAGTTCTAAAATGACATCAGTTCTTGGTGCAGCAACGCATACACGTTTGCCTGCTAGCAAAGAGGCAAAGATAGATGGAAAAAGTAGCTCTGTTTTGCCTGCTCCACAGACTGCATGTAAAAGGTGAGACTGATTGTTTTGGACACTGTTTAAAAGCTCTTCACTTGCCCTTTGTTGAAGTGCAGTTAACTGACCGGACCAATTAAAAATGTCCTCGGTTGTTCCGATAGCTGGCTCCTTGACCCAAGTTATCAGTTCAGAGCAACTACTAACTCGTCCCATACGGATGCAATGACGACAGTAGGTACAGGTTTTATTACAATAGGCGCATTGGAAAGAGTAAAATAATGATGGATTTGTGTTGTGACATCGATTGCAGATGTGTTTCATTGATTGAAATATTGTTTGAGGTTTAATCGTTTTGATTCCTGGTTTTAGATGAATGTGGCCGCTGAGGATATGGTCGTCTATGACCTCGCGCGGAAAAGGCGTGTGTGCGCGAAGCCATATGCGTCCAGTGAGAAATTGCTGTAATTGCTCGTTTACTTGTTTCATTATGATTCTACGTGGTACCAGCCTAGTCCCATGGAGCCTTCTCCAAGGTGCGTACCGATAACCGGACCAAAGTAGCTGATTGTAAATTCAACGTTTGGCATAATTGCTTCTAAAAGAATTTTCCATTCTATAGCCTCTTGCTCGTTGTTGGCATGAATAATAGTAGCCTTGATTTTATCGTATTTGCTTGCATCTTCCTCTAGCATATCTGCAATTCGTTTCATCGCTTTTTTGCGAGTGCGAACCTTTTCAAATGGAACGATGACTTTATTTTCAAAATGAAGGATTGGTTTTACTTGAAGCACAGATCCAATGACACGCTCAAAGCCGTTTAGACGGCCGCCACGGTGAAGATGATCTAGGTTGTCCACCATGAAGTATGCACGCATCGATTGTTTCATCTTGTTTAATTCTTGTAAAATTACTTCTGGAGTTTCACCGGCCTGCGCCATTTCTGCAGCACGGATTACATAGAAGCCTTGAACCATACAAGAAATCTCTGTATCGAATGTATACACATCAATACCTTCGACCATACCTCCTGCTTGCTCTGCTCCTGCCAATGTTCCACTAATTCCGCTAGAAAGATGGATAGAAATGATGGTGTCATAATCCTTCTCTAACTCTTCGAAGGTGTTAACGAAGTTTCCTAGAGAAGGCTGTGAGGTTTTTGGAAGTGCTTTTTCATTTCGGATTTTATCGTAAAATTCATAAGCGTTAATATCTATTTCTTCTCTATATGTGTCGTTACCGATTACGACACTAAGAGGAACCATTTTAATGTTTAAACTTGCTCGTTTATCTTCTGGAATATAAGCTGTACTATCAGTCACTATTACCGTTTTTGTCATGTAAGAAATCACTCTCCTAACTCTAGTTTACTGAATATGGATAGGAAAGGAAAGCATAAAAAGACCCCAAACATGATATTTGTCATATATGCTGGGGATATGGTGATTTATTCAGTTGTTTCGCCTATAAAATAGACACTTGTTACCACCCATTTGCCTTCTTCCTTCACAAAAACCGTCACCTGACGACCATTACGATCGAGTTTTGCTCCAGACCCTGGCTCGTGAAGTGCAATATGGATATTTGAATATACTTGAGCTTCTTTGTCATTATATTCAATAATAGTAACGTCCTCAGCTGTACGTACAGTATCGTAGTTTTCGAAGGTCTCCAATACTAGTTCTTTTTCGGATTCATAGTTGAAGCCCTCTGGTTTTTTGGAGATTACACTTAAATAGCGGTCTATATCTTCTTCGTTAAATGCTTCAATGTATTCGTTAAATGCATTTAATACTGCTGTTTTTTCTTCCTCGGGTACATTAGCTGCCTCTTCAATGTCTCCACCAGAAGACATTTGGAAGCCTACGTCTGATTTATCCTCTGCTCCATGATCGATTGCTGACTCCGTTTGTGATGGAGTTGAATCGTTCACTGATCCCGAACTTGGATTTACCTCTTCTTTATCATTACAAGCAGCAAGTCCTAGTGTAATTGCTGCGAGAGTAAGTACTTGGATTATTAGTCTCATCTGTTTCCCTCCTGCTGTTGGTTATTTTGTCATAGTTATGACGAAAACTCAATGAATAAGTTTCAATTTATAAAATAATGAAATTTTCTGACGTTTGAAGTAACATATATAATTAGAATGGAGGTGAATATTAGTATTGTATCCTGTACAGAAGATTTTATTAAAAAGATTGTTAGGTGAGCATGAGAAATATATGCTGGTGGCAGATGATATTCGTCGTAGTGAATCTGGTGACCGAGGAGAAGATCGGTTGGTAGCTAAGCTAGATGAATTAAGGCTTTCTGGAAATTTACAAGTGTTTTCTGATGTGGGATTGGTGTTAGAAGATTGGAAAGTACAAATTGATTGTTTAATAGTCAGCGATCGCTGTTGTATGGTCATCGAATCCAAAAATATGAGTGGTAACTTGTATTTTAAAGAGGAAGAATTTTATAAAGAAGTTGATGGAATAGAAACTCCCTTCCCCAACCCCTACTTTCAACTCACACGCAACATTCGCTTCATGAAAGAATTTCTCCGAAACGTGTGCCCTACCATGAAAGTTACTGGTGCAGTCATTATAACCGCTAAATCCAGTCGCATTCGCGAGAAACCTTCCCACTATCCTATATTTAAGCTAGAAAGCATGATGGAGAAAATTTATCAAATGCATAGCAACGGCTTGCACGAGCCAGTTTCGTTGGTCAAGTTTGAAGAAATTACGTCGCACATCGAGAAAAATCTATCACCGTACATTATGCCTCCGTTATGTGAATATTATCGTATTTCACCTAGAGATTTAGTGCGAGGAGTGGAATGTCCAAAGTGTGGTACGCTCGGAATGCTTCGCCACTCCACCACTTGGAAATGTCCGAGCTGTGGGAAGAATGATCGGAATGCTCATATTGCTGCCGTATATGAATACTTTCAGCTAATAAATAACGAGATAACAAATAGAGCTTTCCGAGACTTCTGTAAAATTGAGTCAAAATACTCCGCTTCTCGTATGTTAAACAGCATGAAAAATTTAAAAGGCTATGGAAAGGCAAACAAAAGATACTTTAAGCTGAAATAATATGCTAGATTTATTTTCCCGCAACACTCTTTGTCCTTTGCTAAACACTTTACTCTTTTTCTACAACACTTCCCTTCTTTCTCGCAACGGTTTTGTTTCTCGCAACACTTCACCTGTTTTCTGCAACACTCTTTGTCCTTTGCGCAACACGTTACTCTTTTTCTGCAACACTTCCCTTTTTTCACGCAATGGTTTTGATTCTCGCAACACTTCACCTGTTCCCCGCAACACTCTTTGTCCTTTGCGTAACACTTTACTCTTTTTCTGCAACACTTCCCTTCTTTCTCGCAACGGTTTTGTTTCTCGCAACACTTCACCTGTTTCCCGCAACACTCTTTACCTTTCCCGCAACACTTTACTCTTTTTCTGCAACACTTCCCTTCTTTCCCGTATCGGTTTTGTTTCTCGCAACACTTTACCTGTTTCCCGCAACACTCTTTGTCCTTTGCACAACACTTTACTCTTTTTCTGCAACACTTCCCTTGTTTCTCGCAACGCTTTTGTTTCTCGCAACACTTCACCGGTTTCCCGCAACACTCTTTGCTTTTCTCGCAACAATCTACTCGCTTTCTGCAACACTTCTTCTCCAAAAAAACAAAACCCCCTCCAATCAAAGATTAGAGGGGGTGTACATGTCAAATTCAGTATTATCGAACTTCAACCCAACCGTTTTTGATGCCGGTTACTACGGCTTGGGTACGGTCGTTTACGTTCATTTTTTGTAGAATACTAGATACATGGTTTTTTACTGTTTTTTCGGAGATGAAAAGAGTTTCTCCGATTGTGCGGTTACTTTGTCCGTCTGTTAATAATTGAAGAACTTCACATTCACGTTTCGTTAATAAATGGAATGGACGACGGATTTCTGTTTGGTGGAAGTTTCCTTTGTTTTCGCGCTCGCTTAAACGACGGAATTCTGCCACTAGATTACGTGTTACTTTTGGATGTAAATAAGAGCCGCCTTTAGCTACTACTTTAATCGCTGATACGATTGCCACAGCATCCATCTCTTTTAACATATAGCCTAATGCACCAGTTTTCAACGCGTGCGATACGTATGATTCATCGTCGTGGATAGAAAGCATGATAACTTTTGCATCTGGAAATTTTTCCATTAGTTCTTCTGTAGCGTCTACGCCATTTTTTGTAGGCATGTTGATGTCCATTAAAACAACATCTGGTAAGTATTGTTCATATAAGCGTAGTACATCGCTACCGTCGCTTCCTTCTGCCACCACTTCAAACGTATCTTCGAAGTCTAGTATTCTCTTTACTCCCTCGCGGAAAAGTTGGTGATCATCTATAATGATAATTTTTGTCATTGGTCATTTCCTCCTATTAAAAACGGCTGTAGTTACTATTCCTCATTTAGCGGAATACTAAACAAAATTGTTGTTCCATTTCCTGGTGACGATATAATTTTCATCGTACCGTCTAATAAATCGACTCTCTCTTGCATACCGATTAAGCCAAATGATTTTTCTTTTACTACTTTTGGATCAAAACCGACCCCATTGTCTTTGACGATAATGTTAATTTTGTGTTTCACCCATTCAATCTTTACCCAAGCTTCTGTAAATTGACCATGCTTTAGTCCATTTGTCAGGCATTCTTGGATTAGACGGAAAATAGCTACTTCAAAATTTGGCTGTAAGCGAAGTTCTTCTCCAAACGTTTGAAAATGTATTTTTTTTGCAGGGTTGTATTCCCCAGTAGTTGTAATATATTTTCGAAGCGTTGGGATTAAACCTAGGTCGTCCAAAGCCATTGGACGGAGATCATAGATGATTCGGCGAACTTCAGAAAGGGCATCTCGAACGGTGCTCTTTAATTCGATAATTTCTTTCATCGCCTCATCCCCACCTCGTTGCTGATACGTCAGGTTGATCAAATCTGTTCTGAGCAACACATTAGCTAGCATTTGAGCTGGGCCATCATGAATTTCGCGTGAGAGACGTTTTCTTTCTTCTTCTTGGGCTTCAATAATTTTCAATGTAAAATCTTGTTTAATTTTTGCGTTTTCAAGCGCTTCTCCAACTTCCTTTAAATCAGAAGTAAGATAATTGATGACAATATTGACTTGATTGACAAGCTGATCTGCACGTTCTATCATTTCTAATAGCCCTTGCAATCTTCGTTCTAGTTCATCTCTACGCTGCCTTAGTTGTTTTTCTTCATTGCGTTTGATTAAAAGATTAATTTGAAGCTCATTTGCATTTTCGTAAGCGCTTCGGACTTGTGGTTCATCATATGAGTTAAAATTCTTCGAAACCTCTGCTAATCTATTACGAGCAAGTCTCGATTTTGCCTCAAGCGAGTCGCCTTCCAGTATGACAGCCTCAATGCTTCCGCGAATTATTTCCAACTCAACTTTCATTTCTTCGAAGCTTTGACGACTTTGTTCGCTTATAATGAATATATCCTTTTTCGAATGGTCCATTACTTCGACCATCCTATCGAAAATAACATCTAACGATTGCAATTCGAGATTCTTGTTCGTCATCTGTTTTTTCTCCTTTAGACATTCAACATGAGTCTTCATTCATTTTTACTGACAAACTCTATTATAGCACTAATTGACTAAAAATAAATTAAATTTACTTTACAAGTATGTTTCAAAGCCTTTAGGAGGGAAATTTATTATGAGAAACAATTATAAAACAGTTAAGGGTCACGGAGAAAGTGAAATTATTATTCAAAAGTCCCAATTTATTACTTATATTGAACGAGCTGAGTCTGAGGAGGAAGCGCAAGATTTTATTAATAAAATTAAACAAAAGCATAAAGATGCTACTCATAACTGCTCTGCCTACATTATTGGAGAGCATGATCATATTCAAAAAGCAAACGATGATGGTGAACCAAGCGGTACAGCCGGAGTTCCTATGCTTGAAGTCCTTAAAAAAAGAGCACTAAAGGATACAGTAGTAGTAGTGACGCGTTACTTTGGTGGTATTAAGCTGGGAGGCGGAGGCCTTATAAGGGCTTATGGCAAAGCTACTACAGAAGGGATAGATGCTACTGGGGAGGTAGAATGCCAGCTTCATCACTTAATGAAAGTTTCCATAGATTATACATGGCTAGGTAAAGTGGAGAATGAAATAAGAAACTCTATTTTCCAATTAAAAGAAATTGCCTATGCAGATTTAGTGGAAATTTATGTATACACAAAAGCGGAGGATGAGGTAAAATTTTTAGAGTGGGTAACAGAAATAACAAATGGACAAGCAATAATCGACACCGTAGAGAAAGTATTTTTGGAGTTTGACGTCGTTTGATTTATAATAAAGTAATGAGGAGTGATGGAAAAACATGAAAAAATTCTCAATTTTATTTCTTTTATTATTCGGATTAAGTATTGCTCCGGCAATTACTTTAGCAGCTGAATGTCCAGACAAGGTCTTTTGGGACGGAGTAGAGTTAAAAAAAGGACAAATTGGGAGGGTGATCATACAAAAGCCCACAACCATATACAAAAATGTGAATGGAAGCTTTGAATCCTCTCGAACAGTAAAGCCAGGTGAAAATTTTCGAGTTTATGCAAATAAATCTACATACTACCATCTTGGCGGCGGATTAGTAATTAAGGACGATTCAACAATTTTATATCAAACGCCGTCTAAAACTAAGCTCAATCAATTAAATTGCAAGCCAACAAAGGCTGCAACTACAAACTTTACAATTGGTAACAATATTTCAACTGTGAACGCTCAATTGGGAGCAGCCAAGAAATCAGTAGTAAATGAGTTTGGAGCTATTACTGGAATTTACCATAATAATTACGATAAATTTTATGCAATCAGTACATTAAGTAATAAAATATCTTCCTTATATACTAAGGACAAAGCCTATCAAGTAAACGGAATTTCCGTATCAAATACTATAAGTCAGCTAGAAAATGAGTTTGGTAAAAACTATGAAACTACTGGAAACACATACCCTGTAGAAATCATTACGTACTCCTTACCAAAGTATGAAGCGAATTTCTTTATAGACGTGCATAATGACAATAAAATCTCGGCAATCTACTTAGTAGACTACCAATTGATCAATAAAAATCCAAATCTATATCCTAAAAAATCTACTACTCTAGAAACAGGCTACGAGAATCTATTATTTCATTTGATTAATGCAGAAAGAAAATCTCATGGGGTTCCTGTGCTACAGTCCGCTCCAAAGGTAGCAGATGTGGCAAGAAAGCATAGTGTAGACATGGGTGTCAATGATTACTTCAATCATAATAACTTAAAAGGTGAATCTCCTTTTGACCGCTTAGCTAATGGCGGAGTACAATTTAGAAATGCCGGTGAAAATATCGCAATGGGCTATACAGATCCATATTTTGCACATGAAGCATTGATGAATTCATTAGGACATCGTAAAAACGTTATAAACACTGCATACACTCATGTAGGAGTTGGCGTCTACTTTGCCAAATGGACACATGGCTCCATTCCTTATTACACTCAAAACTTTATCAAACCATAATAATAGCTTTCAGAGTGTAGACAAAGTTATTTTTTACTTTGTATACACTCTTTTTAATGAATAATTACAACAAGAATAATGAGGGAACTGCATGAAAAAAAATTTTGGAAAAGCACTTGCTATTCTTATAGTTATCCTTATCGTCATCGGGACACTTGCTATCTCCATTGCAGCTGAGATTGGAATCCTATTGCTTGTAGGAATTGATTTTGAACGTTGGTCAAGTTTAATTTGGTTTATTGTTGTTTATGGAGTCGTTGAATTTATCGTCATAATGGCGCTAGATGCTTTCATAGAACTAAAGGCAAATAGTCATCAAAAATTCCATAAATATTTTGGGCATATGATCGTATCATTTACGCTCATTATGGCAATTTCACTTTTCATAGAGACGATTTACTTACCAATTACGGGGGCAGTCATTTTTGCTATTGCTACGGCTACAATGTATTTACTGTTTAGTTTTGGGGATAAAAAAGAAATACATGAAGACTAGAACTCATTAAATATATAAAGGCAAGAATGTTGATTTAACAACATTCTTGCCTTTTCTTTTGGTAGGTTAATATTTTTCAATTGTAACGCCTTGATAGTAATGCTTCAATATCCGATCGTATGTCCAACCAGCTTCTGCACGTGACTTCGCTCCATACTGACTCATACCGATTCGATGTCCGTAGCCTTTACCGTTCACTGTAACTGACTGAATGCCTGTTTGAACAGTATCTGTGTTTACGACGCCACTACTTGTTTGAATGCTTACTGAGCCATCCGGTATAGATACGACACCGTTAGCAGTTTGAACAGAAACACCATTTAACGAATCTATCGGAGTTGTTCCATTTACCTGCTGCACTGTAATGTCATTTACACCGCCTGTTGGCTTGGTGAATGAAATATCAAACCAGTTCGATTTTAAAGATTTGTTGCCTGCATCTAAGAAAACGTTTCTCATTACTGTTTCGTTACCTGTGATAGTTTTCTCTCCAGAGTTTGTGACAGCTGTTACTGCTGTTATCTCTCCATTTGCTCCGCCCTTTGTTAGCTTAACATCTAGCAACTGATCAGATGTGCTAAAACCAAACTTCTTCAAAATATTAGTTGCTGAAATTTGAACAGACCAGTTTTTGTAAGGGGATTGCTCAATTGAATCATCTACTGAAACAAATTGTGGCACCTGTGTTGAATTCCAAACATCACTAATATTTGCCGTTCTACCTCCACTAGTGGAATAATAGTATGCCTGTACAAGCTTACCATTATATTTAACTACTAAATCCTTCGTAGCATCTACAGCTGCATTTGAGTTTTTGTGCTCAGATGTATAGCCTTTGTACATCTGGTCCTTAGTAGTACTACTTAAAATTCCAGCCTTACTCAAAGTGTAACTGCGTGCTGCTACTGTTTGAGCTTTTAACGCTTCAATATGCCAAGAAGCAGGTGACTCATTAGGAATAACGCCTTTTAAGTAATTTTCTAAGTCTAGTCTATTAACAATTTGTACGTTAGTTCCTGATTTTACTACATTGAAGCTACCTCGATACTGTGTACCAGTTGGTGTTTTACCAAGTGGTTGAGATACGACAGATTCTACGGTTGCATTTGTTGCTGGAACCCAAGAGGAGGCACCCTGTTCATCGGTAATAGAATACCAAAGCTCTCCCTTTACGTTCGTGAACTCAGTTACATATTTTGCACCTTGAAATGGCTTATAGGACTTAACAACTGCATAATCTGCGGTTGCACCCTTTCTTCCATCTACTGGAGCATTAAAAACAACTATTTTTTCATTTCCTGTAAGAGCATGTAAGGCATATCCTTGGGAAGAATACATTGCTGCTCCCTTTTGATAAATGGAAACCTCACCATTTACCTGTGAAAATGTTATAGGTGTATTAGGTAAAGCAAAAAACATTTCTTTTGTTGTAAGATTTTCTAATTTATATATACCATTTAAGTTCAAGGAGGATGTAAAGGTGTTGTGTACCTCAACTTGTATTTGCTTCGAATAAGTCTCTTGCTTATATGCAAATGCTGTATTAGCACAAGCAAAGCTTAAAGAAATTGCCGCTAATACTGCTATAAATTTTTTATTCAATTATCTCACCTCAGTTAGCGTACTTAGCACCCAACCTTTGTTTCCTTTTGGGGATTGAACATTATACCATGTTTCACCTTTTGCATTTTTAAAGGAGCTTATGTATTTTAAAGAAGTTCCTTTAGCTACTAGCTCGATTGAAGCATAGCTAGTTGTAGCACCTTTGCGTATATTAAGTGCTTCTTTTGCTACAACGGAACTTGGTGTTGCAGTGCTAGGTTTTGTTGTTGTAACATCCTCTGAATGAATCCACCCTTTTACAGTTGAAGATACTTCTACACGGTACCATAAATTAGTGCCAGAACCATGCTTGTCAATAACGTTCAATGCTTTGTTTGCTGTAAATGTTGCAAGCACCTTGTAATTACGAGTTGCTCCACTATGTACCTTCACATTATTCGCATTTGTATATACAACTGATGGTAGATCAGTAGAGTTATCAGGTGGCGTAGGTGTTGTAGTAGGAGGAGTTATAACTGTTCCACCCTCTTCAACTGCTTTTTGTAGCTGCTTAATCAAAGCATCCTGTTCTTTTATTTGTTTTTCTAGAGTAGATACTCTTGTAGTTAAAGGGTTCAATTGTGATTGTACCCAGTCAACGGAAGCTAATAGTAGATTAGAATTTGCTTTTGTAGATGCAGGTGTATTAATTGCAATTAGAAAGCTTAAACCTAATACGACACCAACCGTTGCTAGTATTTTCTTTTTCATTTTGTCTACCTTCCTCGCTCTTATTATTTTATCGCTAGAAATAACACAACATTTGGACATATCGATAAATATTTTTTTAAAAAAAGCGGCAGCGCCTATGTGCCCCGAAAAGCAAATGGAGAATAAGCAAATAGGCAACTAACAAGCCACCACAGTATTTTCCCATTTTCCTCGAGAGACAAGGCGCTGGAGCTAAACTAACTATTTGAAAAAAATCTGTCAAAAAAACTTCCGATATGCCCTCCTAGGAATTATTCCTAGGAGATTTATCGGTTACTTTTTCCTAATCTTAAATTTTTACTGTTTAAAGAACTCTTCCATTCCTTTACGAATTCCAACTGCTGCTTTTTTACGGAAAGCATCTGAAGCTAATAATGCCTCTTCAGAAGGATTTGAAATGAATGCCAACTCTACTAATACTGATGGAATTTCATTCATACGGTTTACATAGAATGTTTGCTGTTTCACGCCACGATTGTATGTTCCAACCGCTTTGACAAGGTTCGCTTGGACACTTTTTGCAAGGGTAAAGCTCTTAGGACCATTAAAGCTTACAGACGAATTGTAGTAAGTAGTAGTCCCTTTAGATGTAGAAGAGAATGAATCTGCATGGATACTGATAAATGCATCATAATCGGAAGCGTTAGCAATATCTGTTCTGTCCTTTAGCTCTAAAAATACATCTGTGCTTCGCGTTAAGGTTACAATAGCACCTGCTGCTTCAAGCTCAGCCTTTAGAAACTTAGCTGTTCCAAGGTTTACATCCTTCTCCTTAGTACCTTTAGATCCAACTGCGCCAGGATCCTTAGCACCATGCCCAGCATCAATAATTATTTTCTTACCTGCCAATCCTTTAGGCACGACTTTAATCGTTAACTCTTTATCGTAATCTCTTATTGTGTACGTATAATTTGGATCAAATGTTACAGTCAAGACTGATGTTCCACCGGATACTTTTTCAACCTTCATGCTTTTTACTCCCGTTAAGCCTGAAGCAATCTCGCTAATATTCGATAGATTACCATTAACTTTTAATACATTTGCTGAAGGCATTGTGTAAGTAATATTAAACTTAGTAGGCTTCGTCCATACTAAATAATTTTGCCCATTGCGTACTTCTGTTCTTCCATTGATAAGTGAGATTGGAGACGCATCGCCTACTAGAGATGACTGAATCCATCCGCGTTTTCCACTTTGCGTTTCAACGTTTAACCAACTGTTTAATGAACGTAAAACTCTTAGTGGCGAGCTAGCAGAAATAGATTCTATCTTTTTAGAGGTAGCACTTGCACTGCTGTAAACAGTGGACGCCTTTGTAGCATACTTAGTTGGTATACTTTCACTTACCTCAAAATCTGGAACCCAACCTACAACAGAGCCTGCTTTAATGTTTAACCACTTCATCCCGTCTGTACCAGTTACTTTATTTAACACAGTGAATGTTGTATTTCTCGGTAACCCCTGTAATACTGCTGAGTTAAACTTACTATCTGCATAAACTAAAGCATTATATCGTTGAATAGTGCCAGTTTCTCCATTGCCTGGAGTCACATCCCCACCAACGGTTACTACAGATTGATGTAGCCATGCTTCTCCGCTTGTTGTACCTACTTTATACCATTTTTCATTGTTTGCATCTAATGCATAATGGGTAGAGATAAAGGAATCGTTTAATCGAGATTGAGTTACAACATCGTAGGAAGTGCCAGGGCCTGAACGCATATTAGCGACAGAAACGGAGACTACTAAATTTGTATTCTGTTCAATAGCTTGTCCAATATCAGGTGTTTCAGTTGGTGGTGTTTCTGGTGAAGTAGATACACTATCAAATGCTTCTCCAGATATCCATCCTTTCTTGCCTGTAGCATAGGTCACTTGATACCATTTTTCTTTTGCGGCATTTGTAAATTCCTGATGGATAGTTAATTTCGTTCCTACTTTAATCGTAGCTACGACCTTATAGCTTTTTGTAGCTCCTGAATGTACTGTAGACGCTTTTACAACTGTCTTCGAATCAACTGTAGCTTGTTCAAAAGCTGTAGCTTGAATCCAGCCTTTTTTACCTGTTGCATAAGTTACCTGCATCCATTTTTCTTTAGCAGCATTCGTAAACTCTTGGTGAACAGTCAAAGTTGTTCCTGCCTTCACTGTAGCTACTGCTGCATAACTTGTGGTTGCTCCTTTATGTACAGTAGATTGCTTCACTACCTTCATAGAAGTCGCTGTATCTCCATTCGTAGCATTTAAAAGAAATAGCTCCGAAAGTACCCACCCTTTTTTGCCTTTATACTCAACATTAAACCAAACTTCATTTTGAGTATTAGTAAAGCTGCTTAATATTTTTAGTGAGGTTCCAGCAGGAATTGTCTCTATTAACTTATAGGAAGTAGTTGCACCACTTCTCATATTAGTTGCAGACTTACCTATTTTCTGTGTGGAACCGACATAAGAGTTGCCATTAATAGTCGAATTTCCTCCTACAGCATTGGAAACCTCTTTTACATAATTACTAATCACCCAGCCAGTAGTTGAATCAAAGTTCACTTTATACCATAATTCACCGCTAGCATTTGTAAAGCGGTCAATTATAGTAACTAGCTGTCCATTTTGGACCTTTCCAACACTGCTATAGCTAGTTGTAGCTCCTTTTCTAATATTGACATTGTTAGCTGTTATCATTGCCTTACCTGATAACTGAGCAGAAGTGATTGCTGAATTAGTAGCAGCACTCGTGTGAAGTGTATCACTCGTTAGAAGATTAATGGGCAAAAGGACAGAAGTTGCTAAAACAGATGATGCGATTACTTTTTTCATTTGTTCCTCCTTGAAACGTGTGTTTTCTACATTTTAATGCACATTTTACCATAAAACAATCCAACAAATGGATTAATAGGTGTTTAATTATCGGTTAAAATAGCAAAAAGAGTAAAAGGAACAGTCCAAATGACTGTTCCTTTTACTCTCCTATTGTTAAATCTGTAATTTTAGTTGACTGATTCAATTCTGTTTTAGCATTTTGTCCAAAATCATCTAAGTTAAGTTTCAATTGCTCACTGATTTCATCTAAAGCTTCTTCATCAGGAATGAAATAGTATACTCCATTACGTGTGTCATCGTAACCCTCTAATTGAAGTTGTTCAAATGGAGTAGATTTTAACTTTTGATATGTTTTGATCAAACCAAAATATTCAGATGATGGTATGTTCGTTTTGACATTATTACCAATATCCTCAATCATGTTATCTATTTTAGTTATGTTTGATAAGCTCGTGCCTTTATCAATTATTTCTTGAATAATTTGCTTTTGTCGTTTATTGCGTCCTAAATCGCCCTCTGGATCACTCTTTCTCATACGAACATAAGCAAGAGCTTCGTTACCGTTAAGATCCATTGTACCTTGTGTATACGTTTTCCATTTTAAACTACCTGTTAGCTGCGCTTTAAACGTAAATGGCACATCTACTTCAATTCCACCAACAGTATCTACGATGTCCTCGAAGCCTTGAAAGTCTGTTGAAACATAGTAATCTATTGGAATATCTAATAATTCTTCTATCGTATTAATAGTATAATTTATACCACCGTTTGCATACGAGTGATTAATCTTATCGTTATATCCTAAATCAGGAATATAAACTCTAGTATCACGCGGGATGCTAACCATAGATACTTTATTTGTCTTTGGATTTACTGTTGCGACAATAAGAACATCGGAACGACCATATTTTGCTTTTTCTTGATTTTCAATACCGGCTAATAAAATGGTAAAAGCAGAATCCTCCGCCTTAGCTTTGTCATATTTGTCAATTGCCTCGTTCTCTGTTTTTTCCTCACGCTCTAGTGGCTCATAAATTTTATTTACAGCATTTTTGGTTTGAAACGACAAATTAGTTGCAAAGACGATAACTCCAGACAATAACACCATCGCAACGATAAGTATTGTATATAAAATTTTTCTTCTCGTCTTCGTTTTCCTGTTCTTTTGACGTGAAGTAGTCATATTAGTTCCCTACTTTACTTTTAAATTTTATCTAATTTATTATACATAATTTAAAGGATGGTGTATATTGCAAAGAAAATTACTTTTGTGTAATATTTTGTAGTAATTCTTTTACGATGGTAGTCCAACTAAATTCTCCCATTGCTAGCTGTCTTCCATTTTCTTTCATGGCATTTCTATCATTTACCTGCATTTCCACAAATTCAAACATTTTTTCAGAAATTGAGTCAACATTTTCAGGTTGTGCTACTAAACCTATGTTATTTTGAGTAATGATATTCGCGCTTTCTCCTTTTCCACAGTAAAGCACAGGAACTGCTGATGAAGCAGCCGGAAAAATTTTAGAAGGTCGAGCTCCCTCAAATAATTGTATATCACGAAGCGGAACAATACTTACATCACTCACTGAAAATAGTTTAGGCATTTCTTTTAAAGGTAGATGCCCTAAAAATGTTGTATTTTGCAAGCCAAGCTCTTCTTTGAGCTTATGTAGCTTTTCTTCTTCAGGACCCGCTCCTGCAATTAGGAAATGTGCATGAGGAACTGTTTCTTGCATCTGTTTAGCAGCATATAGAATGTACTCTAAGCCTTGCGCATAGCCTAGATTCCCTCCATATGAAAAAACAAATTTTTCATGGAGATTGTATTTTTCTAAGAATTCTACATTTTTTTCTTGTGGATAAAAGAAATTTGTATTTACACCATTCGGCAATACAAATACTTTTTCCTCCGGCTGGGAATGGTTAATAATATATGATTTAATGCCATCTGTGGCAGTTGCAATTTTCCATGAATGCTTATATAGAAACGACTCTAATATCTCAGCAAGCTTGATGAACATTTTGTTTTTCACAAGTCCTAGCTTTACTGCAGATTCAGGCCATACATCAGCTACATTAAAAACAAATTTTGCTCCTTTAAGTTTAGCGCCAATTAGACCTGTCAAACCTAAAAAGATCGGCGGAGAATTGACGATAATCACATCTACCTTCCCTGTTTTCATCAATCCATAGAAGGAACTAAAGGTGAATGAGAAGTAGGAGACTAAACGCTTCCAAAAGGTACCCTTTTTAGAAGGATAGATCCATGTGCGATGAACGGGAATGTCATCCCACATTTCAAATTCATATTTTTTTCCCTTGTACTCATCCGGTATAATCCCATGAGGATGATGTGGGAATGCAGTCACGACTTGAATATCATGTCCTTGAGCAAGTAATTCTTTACTTACCTCATAAACACGGATTTGGGGTGCACCAGTTTCAGGTGGGAAATGTTGACATAAATATACAATACGCATAACTATCACCGTTAATCTTTCAATTTATTCTTCAAATAAGCAAGTAACGGTTCTCTTAAATCGTCACGCTTTAATGCAAAGTCAAATGTTGCTTGTAAAAATCCAAACTTGTCCCCAACGTCATAGCGTTTTCCTTCAAACATATAGGAGTAAATTGATTCTTTCTTAATCAAAGAATCAATAGCATCCGTTAACTGGATTTCTCCCTTAGCGTCCGGTGCTACTTTTTCTAATTCCTCAAAAATTCCAGGGGTTAAAATATATCGCCCAACAATAGCTTGGTTAGATGGTGCCTCCTGAGCAGACGGCTTTTCCACTAATCGCTTTACCGAAAACAAACCATTTTCAGCAGCACTGTAATCCACGATTCCATATTTATGTACATCCTCTGTAGGTACTTCATTTACTCCTAAGATACTGCTATGTACTTCCTCATACTTTGAAATCATTTGCTGCAATGCTGGAACCTCAGCATCTATAATGTCATCCGGAAGTAACACTGCAAAGGGCTCGTTACCGATGAATTTTTTCGTACATAATATAGCATGCCCAAGTCCAAGCGGTTCTTTCTGTCTCATATAATGGATATCAACTAGATTAGAGATATTTTCTACCTGCTCTAACAGCTCTAGTTTTCCTGTATTTTTTAGTAAAAGCTCTAATTCAATGGATTTGTCAAAATGATCTTCCATTGATTTTTTGTTTCGTCCAGTGACGATGATAATATCTTCAATTCCTGAAGCAATTGCTTCCTCGATAATATATTGAAGGTTGGGCTTATCAACTATTGGAAGCATTTCCTTAGGCAATGCTTTTGTTGCAGGAAGAAATCTTGTTCCAAAGCCTGCTGCAGGGATAACTGCTTTCTTAATCATATAATCACCTTTTCTTCTTGAGAGCGTATGAAGTAACCTTTATCGCTCTAAATTATATTTTTCATACAATGTCAGCATATAATTTGCGTTATCTATCCAGCTGTAATGATTCTTAACATGAGCGACTCCAGCTTCACCCATTTTCATTCTCATCTCATTATTTCTAGCTAGCTTTTTAAAAGCTGCTGCGAGCTGGTCTGGGCTTTCCTTGTCTGTGACAATGCCAGTAACATCCTTAACTACAACCTCTGGTAACCCACCAACATTAGAAACGACGACGGGAACGCCACATGCCATTGCTTCAACTGCTGCAACTCCAAAGCTTTCACTGTCTTCTGTAGAAGGTACAGCAAAGATTGACATCTTGCGAATGATATTCGGAACTTCTGTGTTAGGAACCTTCCCCGTGAAAGTCGTCACATCAGAAATTCCTAAATCAGTTGCGAGTTGTTCATACTCTTTTCTTTGAGGACCATCACCAGTGATAAGCAATTCTGAGTTAGGATATTCCTTATTAAATAAGGCAAAGCCCTTCACTAAGTCCGCAATCCCATACTTGTCCTCTAATGCTTTCACCGTTCCAACAATAATTTTTTCTGTAAACTCAGTATCCTCTTGAGCCGGGTGGAATATCCCTAAATCAACTCCAAACGGTGTAACATAAACCGGACGATCTGTATAAAGATTAGTTTCTTTTGCCATAATATGGCTTGTAGAACATATGGCAGTTGCCTTACTTAAAGTAAATCTTACTAGCTTTTCATTTAACTTATTTTTCTTAGGAAAATCAAATATATCTTTACCCCATACAGAAACAAAATGTACTTTATAATCGACTATTGCTCCCAATAAACCATAGCTAGAGATGAAATGAGAGTGCAGAATATCTGGATTCCACTCCTTAAGAAGCTTCTTTAAAGCAGGTGCTGCGGCAATATAAGAAGCCTTACCTGGTAAAACCTTTGGCAATATTTCTGTTGGAACCTGTTTTGCATTGTTCTCTGAATAGTGATCCTTAAATGTATAAACCTTCACATCAATACCTTTAGACTGATAAAATAAAGCCCACTTATGAGTATGAATTGACTTACTTGGAGCTAATACTGCTATTTTCATTTTTTACCTCCTAGAAGTGCTTGTGCAGCTTGTTCAGCACGTGTATTCCATGCATGCTGCTGTAAAAAGCTTTGTTGAATATTTTTCTTAAACTGCAAATAGTCTGGTTGTATAGCCTGCATACCTTCTACTAATCCATCTGCGCTATCCTCTGTGATAACACCGTAGGGACCCGATTGGATAAAATCCTCCTGAGCGGAGCAATTTGTAGCTACAATTGGCAAGCCTGCAGTCAAATACTCTACTAATTTGATTGGGACAGCAAAATCATTATATGTAGATCTTTTACGTGGGATAAAAGCAAAATCAACCTGCTCATACAATGCTTGAAGCTCTGTTCCACTCACATGCTTTAACTCAATATATGCTTTGTTTAGCTTTTCTTTTTCCTCTTTGCTTAGCTGCGTGTATTCTTCTTCTCGACAAACGATTACCAATTCACCATTAGTTTGCGTTTTATTTAATATTGCATACGCTTCTACTAAAGTTGGCAAACCATAATCCTCACTGTTTATACCACCCACATAGATACCCTTAAATGGCGATTGAATATTTTGATCATTAGTAGTTATATCAGTGAAACGTCCTCCCGGGGGAAGTGCCATTTTAGCTGTATCAATATTAACAAATTTACCCATAGCGTCACTGGGCAAAAATAAAGTGTGCACATACTTTTTATAAAACTTTTCTTCCATCTTATAAATGGTCTTCATAACAGTCTTTTTAATACCCTTTAACTTATAAAGCTCGTCAAACTTCCAATATACATCTCTATAAAAAACACCAATAGGTACATGAAGTCTCTTCAATGTCTTAAACACATCATGATCGATAATCCAATCCTTCGGAATATGTCCAGGATCTGTAAGCCATAATGGAATCGTCTGATTTTCAGAGTAGCAAAACAATGTTTGCTCTTGTTTTTTCTCGGATATCATCTTGTTCCAAAGCTGTCTTCTTTCGGTACTTGTGCCGGAGATGACAATTACTTCTACGTTATTTTTCTGAGCGTAATTTTCAAATGCTTTAATCATTTCAATGGGACGAATTGCAGAACCACTTTTAGGATTAGTAGCAAGAGTAAAAGGATAGTAAATTAAAATATTCTTCATTGTGTTACTCCTTTTTTTCGTACTTTGCTTAATAGGAATTTCCAAATAACATGGAAATACTGCTCCAGAATAAACAAACCTCCTAATACAACTGTCATAATAATCCAAATAGGATTAAAGAAAAAGTCTGCAACTCCCCCTACAAGCGTTCTAGGAATATTAATTGTAAAGTAAACAAATAATGCAATGACAACTGGTGTTTTCGGTAAACGTAAAAAGATAATATATAACACCTGAATGACAGCAGCGATATAAATGATAGCTACAATAACCCCAAGATAACCATATGATGCAAAGGCTTCACCAAGGAAAATAGTGTTAAGTACTCCACCCGTCCCTTTATCTATATTTTCCGGAAATACATTTTCCATTACCATTCGTGCCGAACGCACTTGCTCAATATCAAAAATACCAGCGATAAAAGATGGTAATCCCTTCGCCTCTAATGGGCTCAAGGAATGAGAGAAAGTATCCAGATGTAAAAAGAAAGGAGAAATTTGTGCTAACAATATTCGTCCAATTGGTCCGGAATTATAAGCCAAAAAGCTTTCTAGCTCAGTTACCCCTTGTATAGCTACATACATAACAATCAATAATGCGCTACCTGCTATAATATAACCGCTTATTCTCTTCCAATTTAGCTTGAGCTTTTGAGTATATACACCCGCCAACAATAACATGATTAGATAGAAGAATATTGGAGATTTCGCTAAATCATAAGTAGAAATCAATATACTAGATATAAACAATGTGAAAAAAACTACTTTCCAGTATAGAGCTCTCGACTTAGTCATATATACAAATGCAACAATAGAGAGCACTGGTGTTAATGCAATTCCAAAGATATTTCGGATATATACATCAATTCCACTAAAGCCTCTGCTAGCATCAATCCGTAGCTTAGCAAGCTCTGATGTGTTCCCCTTTAATAGTTCTAACAATGGAACGTTCGCCGTCTTCAATAAGGTATAAGCGACTGCTAAAACAGAAATAGCGGATAAAGCCCCAAATGCCAATCTAAAAATACGCTTATTTTTATCTACACTTGTACGAACGGGTTCTTGTAGATACTTGTTGAATTCTAGTTCCGCATTAAAGCCTAAAATTCTACCTACAACTAACTGAGTTAGTGGGAATAAAATCATTAATAGGGTCAATAAAATAAAACCTATGATTCGATATTCCTCATGGTCCATTCTTTTGATCATATAGTAATCATCTATTCCTAAAGCTATTAATAATCCGCCAATATAACTGGAGATAAGGAAAGAATAATAATAAACGATAGAAATCATGTTTGGCTTTACAAGAGAAAGGCTTCCAGAAACCTTTTTGAAAAGGTATGTGGAAGCCACCACAGTAAAGAGCCATATGCTAAATATTAACAATGCTCACACCTACTTTATTTACTTGAATATTCCTTTAGTAAAGCTAACACTTTTTCCGATGTTTTTCCATCACCAAAAACAGGAGTATAAGAAGGAGTTACTTCTTTTTTAACCGCTTCAACGATTTTGTTAGTATCAGTTCCAGTTAAAATGTTGGCATCCTCAATTAATGTCTCTACCCACTCTGTTTGATCCCGAACTGTCACACAAGGAACCTCTGCAAAATAGGCTTCCTTCTGAACACCACCGGAGTCAGTTACGATTTTCATTGCATTTGTTTCTAAAGAAAGCATATCTAGGTATCCAACTGGGTCAATTACTTTTAAATTAGGAATTTCGTTTAATTGGAATCCATAATCCTCCAGCTTTTTCTTAGTGCGTGGGTGTATTGGCCAAACCTTTTTCTCAGGTATTTGAGTAAACGCATCTAAAATGGCTTTCATACGCTCAACATCATCCGTATTTTCAGCACGATGTATCGTTATTAATAAATAGTCTTTCGGAGAAAGCTCTTCATTTTTTAAAATAGTAGAAGAAGACTGTGCCAATGTTTTATTGTACAGCACTGCATCATACATAACATCACCAATATTATAAACACCAGCAGTAATATTTTCGTTAGTTAAATTTTGGATAGCAGTGTCTGTCGGACATAGTAACAAAGTCGATACATGATCCGTTAAAATACGGTTAACCTCTTCTGGCATTCTCATGTTAAAGCTGCGTAAACCTGCTTCGATATGCACAATTGGAATATGCAATTTAGCAGCGGCAAGAGCTCCAGCTAAAGTTGAATTAGTGTCTCCATATACTAGCAAGAAATCTGGGTTTTCCTTTAAAATAATTTCCTCAATTTTTGCTAACATTTCACCGGTTTGTTTGCCATGATTCCCAGAACCAATTCCTAAGTGATAATCTGGTTTTGGAATATTTAACTCCTCGAAGAAAATATCAGACATATTGGCATCATAATGTTGTCCAGTATGTACAATAAGCTCCTTTACCTCTTCACGAATAACGCGTGAAACAGCGGCGGCTTTAATAAACTGAGGTCTTGCTCCTAATATCGTTAAAACTTTCATTTTGTAATCTCCTTCATCATTTGAATCATATCTTTTACGATAAACGAATTTATATTATACGGATGCTCATACTTCTGCCCATTTCGTTTAAATGTCAGAGATTGAACATATTGCTTGTAGGTTGGATAGATCCCATACCATTCCATCGGCTCATCAAAATATTTGCGATATAGATTTTTCTTTCTATATATTTTGCGCAACATAGGGTAGAGAATTCCATATTTATTTTTTAGAGAATTTTCAGGTCCTGGTTTTTGTGGCAATGGATAATATTCTGGATACATTTGATGCAATGTATAATCATATAAATACTTTTTATACTTTAAATTCGCTGGTATTTTACTAAAGAAGTGAATCAAACGGTCATCCCATAATGGAATGGACCATCCTTGTCCAAAATACTCATATACCCGAACAGAATTAATGATAAATTTTGCTTGTCTTTCACGCCAGTTCCATTCGTCTATTAATGAAGTAACTCGTTCATTGGTATAATTCGAATGTGCTTCAATATCTTGATACAACCCTTTTCCAATAGCCGTTTCTGCGTAGCTATCTTTCCCAGAAAGCTCCCACAAACGAAAATGTTTGTTCATGATAAAGGTTTGAATCTCACTCTTTTCAAATTGCTTATCTACAATGGATTCATAGGGTAAATGACCGCCAGCTAGATAATCTAATGAATGACCTGGTAAAAATACAGCATCCTGTAAGCCTTCTTGCTCCACAAGTAGCTTGGTACTTGGAAAGTCTTGCAAGTGTGCTACTGAAACACCATTGCTAGAATACACTACATAGTCCTTCCATTCCTCAGACTTGTACATATCTTCCCACATCTTTTTGTCGTAGGCAAAATACTTCCACTTTAAACCAAGTTTGTCGGCAATCTGCTTACTTACAGTGGATTCTCCATTTCCTGGCCTACCGTATGTAAAGGCAGTAATATTATCCTTTAAACCACGTTCCACTAAGTTTAATGCTATTAACCGTGAGTCATACCCACCACTTAGCGGAATGACAATTTGACGATCCTTTAATCTATCTGCTAAATCATCAAACAAGTCATTGAAAACTTGCTTAAGCTCTTTTGCGAATACATCAATTGGCTCTGTCTCTTTTGGTAATACATATGAATAATAATAGTGTTGGAATGCTTCTTCTTTTAAAATAAGATAAGACACTGCAGGAACTTGCTTCCATTCCTCAAATAAGGTCTTGTCTCTAAAAACAAAGCCCGTAATGAGGAATTCTTCCTCTGCCTCCGAATTCATCTTCATTCCTTCGTGAGGCTGTATGAAGTCTTGTACTAGCCAGTTTCCTGAGTCATCCATTGAATAGAACAGCGGAATAGAACGTTTCATATCCGTAACAAGAGTTGTGCACTCATCATTAGTAAAGATAAGTGCATATTCTCCATTCCACTTAGCAAAGTCCTTGGAAGCTAATATTTCTTCATTAATAATGCTAGCGAAGTTTTCATGGGTGACATATTGATTTTCATAGTAGAAGTATCCTCTCAAAAAACCTTCATACCCAGCGCCTTTTATAGGATAAAAATCTTTATGCCTAAGGTTAGTTATACATTTTTTCGACATGCCTTATCCCCCATTACTTTCTTTTTACAAAATATTTATCCATGCGAACTAGTAAAACCAGGATGATAAATACTATCCATACTCCTAGGATTAACCAGCTATTTAAATCATTTAATTGAATATATACAATTCCAAGTGTTGCAGCTATTAGCCATAATATTGTCCAAGCCATTTTAAATCCCGAAAAAGGCACATAATATAGTTTCTGACTTTTACGAAATACCATAAACAAGGCTAAACAATATGCTGCTACATAAGAAATAACAGTTCCCCAAATAGTAAGGTACGGCACGAATATAAAGTTCAATACAACCGAAACAACTGCTGCAATACCAAATGCTATAGAAATATGTTTTGTCTGTTTAGAGTAAAATATCCCTGTAGAAACAATCATATAGTAAAAACTTAAAAATGTTGCAATCGATATTGGTGCCACATATTGAAATGCAATTCTAAAATTCTCCGGCATAACCAAAATAATCAGTGGCATGAAGGTCGCTAAAGCTAAAACTCCAAAGCTGCCAATTATTAAAAATGCCGCATATAATGTTGCAAATAATTGAGGGCTATCTTTTTTATCCTTTAAAGACATAGAGAATGGTCTCCAGGCTAGCTGGATCCCACTAGTCAATAATGTGATAAATGTTGCAAACTTAATAGCTGTCCCATATATACCAACATCATCTAACGTACCATATGCGCGTATAAAGAAATTATTGGCATTGGCAATTATCCAAAATGCTAAAGACGCTGGCACTAAAGGAGCTGCGTAAACTAAGATTTTCTTTAAAATTACTTTATCGAACAGTGGCTTTAAATATACTCTAGTAGGCTTTATTAAGACTACTACAATAATTGCGACACTGATTAAACGAGCTACAAGTATTCCTTCTAGAGAAGTCCATACAAACATTAAGAAAAGTATCGAAACAACTGCGATTAATAACATTTTACCTATAGTTGTAAATACCACTCTTTTAGTATGAAACTCGTATCTTAGAATGGTTAAAACAAGTGTAATGATTGTATCTAAACACAACGTACCTAAAGCAATATAGAATAGCTGTGAGTAGCCTGCCGATTCTAATATTATAGCAGCCAGCCAATCTCCACCGATTAAAAATATGGCAAAAAGTAAGATAACCATAGATAAACGGAAAGTCATAACTGAGCGAACGTACTTCTCACGGGTTTCTTTGTCTTTATATTCGAAATAATAATAGGCAAGAGCAGAATCGGTTCCAAATATCACTAGGAAGGTAAGCATAGATACGGTAGTATCTACCATTTGAAGCACACCAATTAGGGATTCTTTTTCAAGATAATGTGCATACAAAGGAAACAATATAAAAGCGATTAGTTTAGTTCCTACGTTCATAAATGCATAAAGGAGCGAATCCGCTCCTAAACGTTTTAACTGAGAGAACACTTAGAGAAGCTCCTCCTCAGGTACATTTTTCAAGAATTTTGCTGGGAATCCCTTAATTACAGTTTTTTCTTCCGTATCCTTTGTCACAATTGCTCCAGCCGCTACGAATGTTTCTTCAGCTATTGTTATACCAGGTAGAATAATAGATGCTCCGCCCACACGAGCACCACGCTTAACAATTGCACCTTTAATCTTGTCAAATCGTGCTTCTGTTCTACCCATGAAGTTATCATTAGTAGTAGTTACACAAGGAGCAATGAATACATGATCCTCTAAAGTAGAATGTGCAGTAATGTATGAGTTAGATTGAATTTTTGTACGATCTCCGATAGTAACAAAATTTTCAACTGTTACATTGCGACCAATGATTACATAAGAACCAATTTCCACATCTTCACGTACAGTTGCTAAATCAGCGATTAATGTACTTTCACCAACTTTAGCCCCTCTATAGACAATTGTATTTGCACCAATTGTACATTCCTTACCTAGCTCAAGCGGCGGTATCTCTTTAGTAATTTGCATTGTGCTTGTTTTAGCAGGCTTTGGCTGTTTACCAACTACTGCACCATCATCGATGGTGGTACCATCTCCAATGATGGCACCAGCGTGAATTGTAACACGATTGCCTACGCGAACATTATCGCCAATTTTTGCTCCTTCTTCTATTACAGAAAAATGTCCAACTGTCGTATTTTCGCCTATTTCAGCAGTTTCATGTATAAAATTCATTTAAATCCCGCCCTTAAAGTTTAATGTAACGATTTGGTGTTTCGATTCCTTTAAACGCGTTACGAGTGTCAAAAATAACTTTAGATTTTTGAGCAATGTTCGCATAGTCAAAACCAGTATGATCCGTAGCTAACACAACGATATCTGCTGACTCCAATAATTCGTCAGTTAACTCAACTGTTTCAATTACTTGTCCTGCTACTCTGTATGAAGTTACATGCGGATCGACCGTTTTAAATTCTGCACCTTGTTGCATTAATAACTCAACTAATTTTAGGGATGGAGATTCACGCATATCATCGATATCTTTTTTATAAGCTACGCCCAATAAAAGAACCTTAGCATTACGTAAAGCTTTACCATCATCATTTAAAATTTGCATTGCACGAGTAATTACATATTCCGGCATTGAGTTGTTAATTTCACCAGCAAGCTCGATTAGTCTTGTGTGATAGTTATACTCTCTTGCTTTCCAAGTTAAGTAGAATGGATCGATTGGAATACAGTGACCGCCTAGACCTGGCCCTGGGTAAAATGCCATGAAGCCGTATGGTTTCGTTTTAGCTGCATCAATTACTTCCCATACATCGATACCCATTTTTTCGCAAAGAATTGCCATTTCATTAGCAAGTGCAATATTGATATGACGGAATGTATTTTCAAAAATTTTCTCCATTTCAGCAATAGCCGGACTAGAAACTTTATGCACGTCTCCGTCTAGTACATTGCTGTATAAAGCGGCTGCTACTGTTGTACAGTTATCAGTTATACCGCCAACTACTTTTGGAGTATTTTTAGTATTAAAGCTTTTATTACCTGGATCGATACGTTCAGGCGAATAAGCAATAAAGATGTCTTCTCCAACTACAAACCCTTTTTCTTCAAGCGCTGTTTTAATAATTTCCTCTGTTGTACCAGGGTATGTAGTAGATTCAAGTACAACTAATGTTCCCTTTTTAGCGTATTTAGCAATTTCATGTACTGAGCTTTCTACATAAGAAGTATCAGGCTGTTGATAAATATCTAAAGGCGTTGGTACGCAAATAGCTACAGCATCAACCGAACTAATTGAACCATAATCAGAAGAAGCTTTTAAATGACCAGACTCTACCATTTGCTTCAAATCAACATCTACTACATCGCCAATGTAGTTAATACCTTCATTTACTTGTTGTACTTTAGATTCCTGTACATCAAAGCCAATAACGTGATAACCGGCTTTAGCTTTTTCTACTGCTAGCGGTAAGCCAACATAACCTAAACCTACTACCCCAATAACAGCAGTATGATTTTCAATTTTCGCCAATAATTCTTCATAATATGTAGACATTATTTTTCTCTCCTTTTATAGGTGTTGCTCGATTATTCACTAATCTAAGATAACTCAAAATATAAATAGTAAATTATCACACCATCATATCCTAAGCAATTTATCATTTAATATTATTCACTTTAATAACGTACAATAGCATCTCTAGGATTCACATATCAACCCACTATTTAATAATTGATGCTATTGTCACGTCTTATAAGACTGGGTTCTTTATTTATGCTCTTTTGCTCTTTCTAGCATCTATAATATACTTCCACATAGATAAAGTAAGAATCGCTAATAAAATCCCTAAAATGAATCCTGCTATTGCAGCTTCTAATCCATATGTCTTTGTTTTTACAACATAAGTTTCAACAGCAAGGCTTGGCTTTTCATATGCAATGATGTCATTTCGTACTCTTTGCTCTGTTGCTAATGCATTAGTTAAATCCATTTCTGCTGTGGATAACAATGTTGTAAAATTATTAATCACTGTTAGATTATCTGATTCGTTTAAAATCTCTCTGTATTCCTCAATAGCAGTTTTAAGAGAAGCGATACGTTCTGCTTGAACAGAAGCGTATGTTTCTGTTCCACCAATTACTTTATCATGTTGTTCCATTAAACCTGCGAGTAATTGGTCATTAAATTGCGTTAATTCTTTTGATACTTGTTCTTCATTATCTCCAAAAGTCTCCGTTTTTATGTAACTTCTTGTAGGAACAAAAACTTCAGTCTTACCAGTAAAATGTTCTCCATATTTAGTCATAATATGGTCTGGATTAGTTAAGGCCTCTAGCTTTACTGAGCCCGTAAAGATTGTACTTTTTCCAACATACTTTCCGTCTGATGGCACTAGGAACGATGCTCCGTAACCTATTAAAGCTGCAATGATCGGTATAATAATGAACCAAATCTTTTTCCTCCAGAAAAACTCTAGAGAGTCATATAGACGATACGATTTATTTTCTGACATATCTCTTCTCCTTTAAATACATTCATATAGGTAGTTAAAGGGAAACGCAAAAACGTCTCCCTTTACTTGTTCAATCATTATTTTCCAGAAAAGAACTCAGCAATTTTTTCTACAACATATTTTTGCTGTTCTTCTTTTAGCTCAGGGAACATTGGTAAAGAAAGAGCCTCATTGGCTGCTTTTTCAGCTTTAGGATAATCCCCATTTTTATACCCTAAGCTTTCAAATACCGGTTGTATATGTAATGGAAGTGGATAGTAAATCATAGTTTCCACACCATTTTCTTTTAAGTAAGCTTGAAGCTCATCTCGACGCTCAGTTAGAATTGTGTACTGATGGAATACATGATGGAAACCTTCTACCTTCACAGGAGTTTTAACATAGTTTCCAACTTTTTCATTCAATAGCTGAGTATAAAAATCCGCATGAGTTCTGCGTAGTTTACTCCAATCTTCTAAATGAGGGAACTTAACGTTCAATACAGCAGCTTGAAGCTCATCAAGTCGGCTATTGTAACCTAATACACTATGATAGTATTTTGGCTTACTACCGTGTACACGGATTACACGGCACTTTTCAGCGATATCTTCATTATTAGTAACGATCATACCACCGTCACCATATGCCCCAAGGTTTTTCGTTGGGAAGAAACTGTAAGTTGCAGCATCCCCTAACTCTCCAACAGTAAAATCTCCTTGTCGAGCTCCTATTGCTTGTGCGGCATCCTCAATAACAATTAAATTATGCTTGTCCGCTATTTTACGAATACTTACCATATCAGCCATTTGGCCGTATAAATGGACCGGTATAATCGCCTTTGTTTTAACTGTGATATGCTTTTCTATTTCAGCTGGATCTATATTGAAAGAAACAGGGTCAATATCTGCATAAACAGGTGTTGCACCAGCTCTAACGATTGCTCCACCAGTAGCAAAAAAAGTAAATGGAGTTGTAATTACTTCATCTCCAGGTCCTACTCCTGCTGCTTGTAGTGCAATGTGGATTGCATCACTACCATTACCGCAACCAATACCATGCGCCACATGGCTATACTCAGCAATATCTGCTTCTAGTTTTTTTACA
This sequence comes from Psychrobacillus faecigallinarum, assembly GCF_014836595.1. Taxonomy (GTDB): domain Bacteria; phylum Bacillota; class Bacilli; order Bacillales_A; family Planococcaceae; genus Psychrobacillus; species Psychrobacillus faecigallinarum. Next base: position 602,243 of record NZ_JACSQO010000001.1, read on the forward strand.
TTGCTTCCTAGAATAAAGACCGAATTACTCATAACTCCATCTAATGCTTCTAAAACTTCTGTTTTCAGCGATGCATATTGCTCCGATAAATCTAACATTGGTACTTTCATTTTGTTTACACCAACCCTGTATGAATTATTTAATATGTGAAAAGCGTAAACCACTCATAAGTGGCCAAATGAACTTCAAAAGAGTTTTCTAGTGGTTAATTACGCTTATACCCAACAACTTTTTGAAAAACAGAAATAATTGGTCGATATTCCTCATTCACAAGTCCAATTTTCTCTGCAATTATTTCAAATGCAATTAAGATAAATAAAATAATGAAAATCGCCCAGCGTAACGTTAGTGTTTCAAAAGTAATGGCTGATATACTAAATATCAAACCAAAACCATATATTACCAACACAGTATCTCTGTGCGAAAGTCCAAGAGCTAATAATCTATGGTGTAAATGTGATTTATCTGCCATTGAAATAGGCTTCCTGTTAACCAATCGCCGTATTATCGCGAACGAAGTATCAAAAATTGGTACTCCTAAAATCATAATTGGAACTACAAAACTAAAGAGTGTAACACTTTTGTATAGTCCTAAAAGAGACAATATAGCAATAGCATACCCTAAAAACATAGAGCCCGTATCACCCATGAAAATTTTCGCTGGGTGAAAATTGTGGAATAGAAACCCTAATGTACTTCCAAGTAATATTAAAGAAAGTGTCAGGATTAACATTTTGTCTGCAGAAAACGCTAAAAATGCGATACTTGCAAATACAATGGATGAGATTCCAGCTGATAGTCCATCTAATCCATCGATTAAATTTATAGCATTAGTAATTGCTAAAATCCAAAAAAGTGTTACTACATATGAAAAGATACCAAGATCAAATACTCCTAAGAAAGGGATATTTAGAACCTCAATAGTTAGTCCACTACCCATTACTGCACATGCCGCTAAAATTTGACCTAATAATTTTACTTTGGCGGAGATTTCATGTCTATCATCGATAATACCTAAGACAATAATAATTATAGCCCCAACCATAATTCCAGTAATCTTTGCTTCATACAATCCCGCAACGAAATAACCAACTGTTACTGCTATAAAAATCGCAAGTCCGCCTAAACGAGGCATCACTTTTTGATGAACTTTTCTTTCAGAAGGTTTATCCACAGCCCCTATTTTATGAGCAAGCTTGATTACTAACGGGGTAACTGCGATTGCCGTGGCCATAGATATGATAAAAGCAAGAAGTAATTTTATATCCAAAAATATCATCCTTGTTTTTTTATTTTCATTTATCGCTAGGTTCTACAAAATAGACGAACTAACGACATGAAAGTTTCTTCAATAAATGATTATACTATAAAAATAGCTTTGTAACCAAATTTAATATAAAGAAAGAAAAGACTGACTTTTCGCTTTAGTATGAGCAAAAATCAGTCCTTTCTATTCCAGTAAAAAGTTTTACTTTTTCTCTAGTACTTTATTACGAGAATTCTGGCCAATTAACCTGATAAGTGTCGCCTTCTATCTTTTCAATCGTTCGATACTTAAGTGGAAGAAGTTCTTCCATTTCAGGTTCTTCTAGCAATATCTCTAATGGTAATAGTTTGAAGCTATCATCTTCTTCCATAATCATATAAGCTCCAGCTACTTTCCCATTTTCTTTCAGGTTTATTCTCATAAAGGCAGGAAAGTATAAATTGTTGCTTGATTGAATAATAGAAGAAACAAGTACTATTCCATTTCCATCTTCTACAATATTTTCTTGTTCTATTTTTTCAAAAACCTTAGCCGCCCAAGCCTGTCTCTTATAGAAACCTATTACTTTCTGGGCACTTTCTTCAGTTTTGTTTTCATTACTTTTTTCTTCCGAAGTCATGTACTTCCCTCCAAGTTAGCAAAAATCGATACTTATTAAATTATCATACCTTAAATTGCTACGCAACAACTACTACTATTTACTCATTTTAATCCTTGTAAATAGCTTGAATGTCATCAATGATAATCTCACCATTTGCTTTCTTAGCATTTTCTGTTTGCATATAACGAACAGGAAGGTCCATTTTTAACGGATATGAAAGTCCCGCAGGCACCTCAGCAGTAACAAATCTCCAATCAGTCCAGGTAACATTTTTATCAAAGTCTAATTGAACCGTTTTACCTGAAGCATCTACTACCTGGGATCTTAACCAGTTGCCTTTACCATCTCCCTTAACCCACATCCCAACTTTCTTCAAAGGAGTGCTAATAGTTAAATTAGTTTTAGCATTAATATATGCACCAGAAGTACCCGTAGTATTTTTAAAATCATATGCTAGTTTAATAGCTTTTGATCCATCACGATCATTGACTACAGAGGAAACAGTAACATTATTAGCTCGGTCGCTCGTTGCTTCATAGTTTAATATCCCTTTGTTAAATGATTCTAGAATAGTTGGTGGAACGTCACCTATTATAATAGGAATACTTAACGATTTAGAACCATATTTAACAGTTATAGTACCAATACCATCTTTATTTGGTGCAGTATATTTACCGTTTGCTTGGACTTTACCTACCGAACTAGTCCAAGTAAACGCGCTTGCATCTGTTAATACCGCTTGTCCATTTTTCATACCGCTTACTGACAGCTGTACAGTTTGTCCTTTAGCTACTTGCAGAGAGCTTTCTGAAGCTTTTATACTATCAAGTGTGTTTGTTACTCTTAATTGTATATTAGTAGTTTTTCCTTCATAATTGACCATCCCTGCATAGGTACCAGGTTTTGCATTTACGACCTGCTTCCCATTTGAGTTAGTTAAAATAGAGGAAGTTACTTTTCCTGATCCAGAAATTGCTACGGGATTCATATATTGGTCTATCCCTTTAACAGGTACCGATAAATTAGTATAAGAAGCACCTTGGAACACTTCTACCACATCAGATGCAGGAGCAATTGTTGCGACTGGACCCGTTTTATATGTGCTAACAAATAGAAGAGAATTAGCTACAGAACGTTCGTAGCCATCCGAGGGGTTGTTGGCAACAGTTACTTTATTGTTTCCAAGCTCTCTTACTACTATTGTGGAAGAGCCCCCGCCGTCAAAAGTCATCGCGTAGTTAGCTCCCAGATCTTTCATTAGCTTTGCAGTATTTTGTAATGTAAGTCCTTTACTTCCAGTTGTACGCCCGTCTACTACAGCTGTAAATAGACTTCCGTCTTTTCTGACTCCGACCGCTGTTCTAGGTGCAACTCCCGCAACTTTAATAGTTTGAAGTGCCCCATTTTTAACTAAGTGATATCTTCCACTTACCGATTCTCTAACATCATTCCATTCGGCTGGAGTAAACTTAGTAGCAATTTGAATTTGGTCACCAACAGTAATACCTTGTAAGAAATCACTAGCAAAATGATGTCCAGACAAAATAATCTCATTTGGATTTAAAGCAGCATTTCCAGCACCACTTATTATCTCTGTAACTGTACCTACTAACGTTTCACCGCCATTGAGTTTCCCTGAGTCAATTTTGACACGAACTTCAGTACCTAACTCATTTGTATTAGTAGTTGGAGCAAAATCTCTTGTATATACTACTAAATGGTTGGCTAACCTTTTTCTATTAACAGAGTTAATTGGATAAGATTTTCCGTTTACAGAAAGGCTCATCGCAACTTGAGGAGCACCAATAATTGCTTTCCCTTTCGTTGTAATACCTAGTACTGCTAGATCACTTAATGCTGTTTGTGGTGTCGATACAATTGTTCCATCAATCATCATTAAATCAACAGGCTGTCCTTGCTTATCAAAATAATCTCCATTGACACCTGCTACTACGTGATAAGAATCGTTTTGAGGAACACTATTTGCCTGAGAAGAAGTAGTCTCAAATCCGATTATTTGATCTTTAGCAAGCTCTGCCTTCATTTGAATATTGGATGTTTTACCATCATAATCAATGACAAATAACTTTTGAGGACCTACAGCCCCATCAATATCAATTAGCTTCTTCCTTACTCCAGGAGCTATTTGCGTAATTGCCTGAGCTGCTACCTTTCCAATAGATAGGTTAGGAATAGCTTCCTTGGGAAACAGATTTGATGAAGGATTTCCTACTGAAGGAGTTCCTCCCTGAGCGTTTTCCAATTCTTTTAGCTTTGACTTAGACGGTGTTTTATACTCAACATATCCCGCCATTTTTGTTATATACATTCCTCCACCTAGACCGTACTGGCCACCGTATAAATTATCATATCGGTAAACACGATATTGTTCCCCTGGCTTTAGAATTTTCTCAAACACTAGACCATTTGATGTACGTTTCCATAGGTTGATCGGTTTTACTACTTTAATTTTTCCCACTTGACCTGGAACCATTAAAATACCGTCCCAATATACTTTCGTTGCTTGCGCTTCTACTTGACTTGGTTGGAATAGTGAACTCGTGACAACTGCAAAAACGACAAAAAGGTATAGCAATTTTCGTTTCATTTTAATTTAATTCTCCTTTAATTCCCAGCTTTTTCAGCTTGTTTTCCTCTGTTCTTCTCAATCGTATATCTCCAAAGGTTGCTTCCATCGTAGTAATAAAGGTTACCGTTTAAGTCCTGTTCAAGACCATAAACTCCTTTATCCTTCAACCATTCAACCTGTAAAGTATCTTTAGTAACGCGGAATAGCTTACCTTCCACACTTCCGTAAATGTAGCCATCGACACCTTCTAAGATTTGTGCATTACGGAAACGACCGGATATAAGAGGTAATAATTCAACTGTTTTTACATCTGTCCATTCATCTGTATAATTAAATAGCTTTCCATCTGCCATACCCCAAATTTTATTCTCTTTATCTACTATTAAACTTGTAATCATACTTGCACTAAATGGAAGATGAATGTATTTTTTATCTTCAGGGTTGTATCTATTAAAGTAGAATAGTCTTGCTCCACGAGGATTTATTTGTTGGTTCGCATGAATAGAAGTTCCTCCAAATACTTGTGTACCACGGCTTACCAATGAAACGATGCTTTGGTTATAAATGTAGTTTTCAAATATCTCCGTTTTATTCGTAGCGGTATCATAGAACACTAATGCCCCACCACCGACACTTGTATCAGGAAGCGTGCCTAATATTATTTCTTTACCACCGTTGTATGGTGTAACAGCTGTTGAACGTTCTTGTCCATATTCACTCATTCTAATGACTTCTGTTGGATTACCATTTCCCCATGGATTAGAGCGATCGTATACTAGCAGTCTAGCAAGTGGATACGCACCAATATAGAGCTTGTTGTTAATGTCATACATGGATTCAATTTGACTTACATTTCGGTAAAGTTCTTTATTTCCAGTTTGAACATCATAAACCCCTAGACCTCCGGACATATATCCATTTGCAAAAATCTTTTTCCCATCGGAACTGGATGCTAATGTATATAATTCCACTGGTTGCTCTGGCAAATCAAAAGATTGATGTTTAATTTCACCTGTTTGCGGATTATATTCAAAGATTTGACCTAAGTTATCGACCATCCCTGATAAAATCCATTCTTTCGTTTCCTCTTCAATAGGTGCTTCAATGTTATCTTCTTCAGTCGGATTCCCAATAACCGGAGGTAATGTAGTAGGGATATTAGAATCCACGGTAATTTTACCTGAATTGTTTTTAATTGATGGGTCTGTTACCTTTGGATTTTCAGGTAAGCTATTTTCCTTGGCTTCAACATTTTCATCTTTTGCAGGTTTTGGACTTGTTATAATGAAATCTAAATTAATCGCTTCAGTTCCCTTAGGTAAAAACAGGCCAAGTTCTGTATGCTCTTTAGTATCAAAATCATACTTTACCAACTGTTGACCTTTTGTATAATACATACCTTCTCCGTTAGGAGATATTGTAGAGACAGTCTTTGAATTCAATTCAAATTCATCAACTATCTTAAGTGTTTTTCTATCAAAAATTACTGCCATATTGGATGGATGCAATCTTGCTATAACATAATCCTCTGTTAGAACTAAATCTTGAGCATACTTCTCTGACATGTACTTAACAGGAAGAAAGCTTGTAAAATTTTTTGTATTTGGCTTTTTAATAAGCAAGTCCATAGGAGAGCCAATAGAAACATACACTTCATCTTTTTCTTCATCTGCTACAATAGCTTTTACAAATTCTTTGCGTTTACGAATTTGTCCGAACTCTTCAATCTCTTTTGTTTCCGTATCGAAAGCTACCAATGATCCTCCGTATGCAGAGCCTGCATATACTTTTTTACCAGATACAATTAAATCCTGAATAGAAGTGTCGCTTTTGTTTGAAAAAATAGCTCCATGTTTTTCAAATACTTCCTCATTAGGATCATAGCTATAAAGCACACTAGAAACAGATCCACCAATCCAAAGCTTACCGTTTTCATCCACATCTAATCCCCATGCACTTTTTGAATCTTCTAACGTAAACGTATGTAAGATTTCCTTTGACTTATAGTCAACAACAACTAGAGCCGCTGGAGAGCCATGCATGATGTAATAAATAAAATAGTCGCCCTCGCTATTTGGTGCGATTTTGGCAGATACAGCAGAAGATTTAAAAATCATAGGCCCTAAATTTTCATAGCCTTCTTCAATAACTTCTTCCACAGGTTTTTCTTCAATGATATCGTCCAACCATTCTTCTGAGTTATCTACCTCAACAGTTTCCTCTATTGGCTCTTCTCTTACTAAACTTTCTATCTCTTTAACTTGTTCAGCACTTGTCTCTTTTACAATATTTTCAGCATAGACATTACTCATTGGCGAAGCTAACATAACAGCAATCATCGTCAAACTAATTTTTTTCAACATTCTAACCCCTTTCATAACTATTCTAACTTTAACATGATTTGGTAACTTTTAAAATATAATCATGTAACTAAAATGTAATGTTAGCGATATATATAGCAAATGCTACCACTAATGTTTCATGATATAATAATACTGGAAATAAAAGATAGGAGATTAGACATATATGCTAGAATCTATTAAGAAAATGATTTCAGGAGAAATTATAGAGTTAAAACAGCTGAATAAGATTGTAAATAAAATAAATTCCTTAGAAGAAACTTTTGCTCAAAAAAGTGATACAGAACTTAAAGCATATACTGATAAATTCCGAGAGCAATTAAATAATGGAATATCTCCTGAGGAACTAATTATTGAAGCCTTTGCTGTAGTGCGTGAAGCTTCTAAGAGAGTATTAGGAATGAGACACTATGAGTCTCAGTTAATGGGAGGCGCTGTCTTAACTCAGTCGCAAATTGCACAAATGCAAACAGGTGAAGGTAAGACTTTAGTAGCCACTCTACCCGCTTATGTAATGGCTGCTTATGGTAAAGGTACTCATATTATTACTGCCAACGAATATTTGGCTACACGGGACTATGAGCAAATGAAACCACTCTTTGAATTTCTAGGTCTTACAGTAGGGTTAAATGTAGCAGGCTTAGAAAGTGATGAAAAACAAGCTGCTTATAATAGCGATATCACTTACGGAACAGGAACAGAATTTGGTTTTGATTATTTAAGAGATCATATGATTCAAAGTAAAGACCAGCTAGTTCAACGACCGCTTTTCTATGCATTAATAGATGAGGTAGATAGCATCTTAATCGATGAGGCAAGAACTCCGTTGATTATTGCCGGCAAATCAAATGCAAGTTTAAACCTTTTTCCAATAATGCATATGGTGATCGACACTTTCGAGGATAAAAAGGAATATGATTACTATCCAGAAACAAAACAAATTGTCCTATTAGATAAAGGGGCAGATAAACTAGAAGCAGCATTTGGAATAAAAAATGTCTATGATAGTGAACATCGTGAGTTCATGCACATCGCTATGCAATCACTTCGAGCAAAAGTGATAATGCGCAAAGACGTAGATTATATTGTAAAGGATGACAAAATTCAGATTGTTGATCCGTACACAGGTCGCATAATGGAGGGCAGAACTTATAGTGATGGTTTACATCAAGCTATAGAAGCTAAAGAGAAGGTTTCCATTAAAGAAGAAAACAACACCCAAGCATCTATTACTATTCAACATTATTTTAGACTATATCAACATGTTTCTGGAATGACAGGTAGTGCTGTTCCTTCGAAAGAGGAGTTTTGGGAAACTTATAGCTTAAGAGTAACGGAAATTCCTACAAATAAGCCTAACAAAAGAATTGACATGGATACTCTAGTGTATTTAACGCATGAAGATAAAACCAAGAGAATTGTGGAAGAAACAAAAAAACTTCACGAGACTGGTAGACCAGTTTTGATTGGTACAACTTCAATCGAACAATCAGAATTGCTCTCTTTACGTCTGAAAGAAGCTGGTCTTGAACACAACATTTTAAATGCTAAAACTGAAGAAGATGAAGCCGCTATCATTTCAAATGCTGGTCAGATGCATAAAATCATGCTCGCTACAAACATGGCTGGTCGAGGAACTGATATTCTACTTGGTGATGGAGTTGCAGAACTTGGGGGCTTACACATTATCGGAACCGAGCTGCACAGCAGTGCTCGTATAGATATGCAACTGAGGGGGCGTAGTGGTCGCCAAGGAGATCCTGGTAGTACGCAATTTATTGTATCTTTAGAGGATGAGCTATTTTATTATTATGACGAAGAAGAGTTTGCTAGGTATAAAAACAAAGTAAAATCAGACGAAACCGGCCTTATTGTTTCACCAAATCCAACAAAATTTGTTTATAATGTTCAAAAGGTTATTGAAGGCATTCATTTTTCAAGCCGCTCCCACCTTTTAAAACTAGATGAAATAAATAATGATCAGCAAAAAGTTATTTATAGCTATCGGGAAAGAGCACTTCATGTTGAGAACATGAAGCATTTAATTGAAAAAGCACTTCAAGAACGTTACTTTGGCTTTGTACAAGAGATTCCTGAATTAAACTCAGAAGAGTCCACTTCGTCAATCCTTAATGAAATTATGGATGAAGTAAGAATAATGACAATGCTGACTACAAAAGATGATAGTAAATTTACAGCGTTAGACCCTGAAAACAAAGAACAACTAACAAAAGCATTGGAGTCAGTATACAATCAATCTTTTGAAACACTCGAAAGTATAGATTCAAAAGACGAAAGTTGGAATGATATTCAAGCCATTTATATTGAAACCTTGGATCGTTACTGGATTACCCATTTAGATAACTTACATCATTTAAGAGAAGGCATTTCCATTAGAGGATATGCGCAAGAAGATCCTTATCGATTATATTCATTTGATGCTTTGGATCTTTTCAATAAAATGATTAACTCCTTCTTCCGTGATGTCATTCGTTATTACCTACAAGTACAAGTAACAAAGGATATGGAATAAAAAAAAAGTCTAGAGGATTTCCTCTAGACTTTTTTTTATAGTGTTTGTGGAACCATTTCAATTTTCCATGAACTAAAATCAGGATTCTCTTTTTGGAAAACTTCTTTTGAAAAGGAAAGGCTAATTGGTCTTGCCTGTTTAGATGCGATTTGAAATTCCCCAATTGGGAAACCAAGCTTACAAACTATATCTCCTGTAGCATCAAACAATTGTATAGGCAGATTTTCTATAGTTAATGCTTGAGAAAAAGCATTTCGTATAATGATAAATATATTAACAGCTTGTTCAGATTCTTCGAAATGGAACCCTACTATAGAAATCTCATTTACTTTAATAGGCTCTAGACTTGATACTAAATTTTTAACATATCCTTGTTGATCTACTGTAAGGCCGTTAGACCAGTTTTCATCTAAATATAATTCAAAGTCACTTATAACTTTTTCATAATATTCAAATGCCATTTCAAAGTCCATCTCGTTTTCAATTTCATCAAGCGGCACTAATAGATCAGCCTCTTCAAATAAGAACTTCCATGGTCTCGCAGTACATGGTTCTAATTCTCCGAATAAAGCCATATCAAATTGCTTTTTAGCAAGCTCTTTACCATCCTTATTTTTTACTAGTAGGACGACTTGTTCTAACAATAACTTTTTAGGAAGGGAGTGTCTTAAAATTGCTGTAACGACTATACTTGATTCTACTTTATATAGCTTTACTCCATGTACATGTAATTGGTTAGCTTCTAAATCCTCTAATTGTTGATGAAAAAATTGGAAAATATACTTATCCTGTGTTGAAATGTCCCAGTCATTTGAGAAATTAATTTCTGTTTTATATTTTTGGGGTGAATTTGACATCATTTAAAACTCCTCTATTTAATAAAAATATGTATCTATTATAACATAGAAAGAAGATAAACCATATTTTGCATATTCTATTATAGGAGTTCGAATGTTCCATTAGTTATGAAGTGATTTCATTCAAATCTCGATACCAATTCATGCATGTTTTCTGCCTCATCTTGAAGTTGAAGAGCTGAATTCATAATAGAAGCAATTGCATTACTTTGTTCTTCTATAGAAGCATTCATCTGCTCAGTAGCAGCTGCAGATTCCTCTGCAACTGCAGCAATATTAGAAATTGCTCCGACAACTACTTCTCTATTAGAGTACATTTTATTCATTTCATCGTTTAAATAAATAAGCCCTTCCTTTATTCGTTGGATTGAATTAGATAGTTCGAGGTAGGCTTGTTTTGTATATCCTACTGAAATAATTTGTTCATTTGAGATAAATTGGGTTTCTCTCATTTTTTCTTCTGCCGATCGTGTATCCTGTTCAATTTGTTTTAATAGACTGCGTACACTGTTCGTAGCATCTTGGGTACCTTCTGAAAGCTTTCTAACTTCCTCTGCCACCACCGCGAAACCCTTGCCATGCTCTCCTGCTCTAGCAGCTTCTATACTAGCATTTAAAGCAAGTAGATTAGTTTGAGCAGAAATATCATTTATCGTTTGAACAATTTGCCCTATTTCTCCCATCCGACTAGTAAGCTGAGTAAAGTTCGACTGAAGCACATCCATAACGATTTGAAATCTATCGGTATTGTTAGTCAAAATATTTATGTTAGATACGGCATTCTCTTGCACGTTCGTCATTTGGCTAACACCATCTATAATCTCTTTATATTGCTCTAGCGTTTTTTCTATCACAGCAGAAAGGTCATTTACTTTGTCAGAAGCAACTTCCGCTTCCTCCGCTTGTATAACTGCCCCCCTAGAGATTTCTGTGATGACATGAGAAATTTCACTAGTTGCTGCAGTTGTTTCTTCCGTCACCGCACTAAGTGCTTCAGAGGAATCTCTCATATGCTCTGATGATATTTTTGTTTGACTTACCATTTCCTCTAGACTCTTTTTCATGTTATTTACATTTAATGCTAACTGGCCAAGCTCGTCCTTTGTTTCTATAGGAATAACGTTTCCGCTAAGCTTTCCGCCTGCTATATCCGAGGTTGTCACCATAATCTTCTTTATATAAGAGGTCATTTTTCCCGCAAAGAACCAGAAGAGACCAATTCCCAATAAAAGAGATATAATAATAGTAATAATGGTAGTAAGTAAAATGGTGTTTGCACCTTTATTAAATTCCATTTCATACGTGCCAGCAACAACCACCCAACCCCAGTTAGGTTCTAATATGCTGTATGTAATTTTAGGCTCCACTTGCTCTTGGTCACTAGGGAGTGGCCATTTATAAGAAACGAACCCCCCACCATTTTTTGCTTTTTCTATTACATCTCTTATAAAATACTTACCATCTTCGGATTGATTATTATATAAATTTTCTCCTTCCATGCTAGGGTGCACCAATAATGTACCTTTCTCATCCATTACATAATAATAGAAGTTATCCCCAAAGGTTGCCGGATTAGTGATCGTTCGTTTATCGTCTTCATTTAAAGGACCTATGATTTTATCGGCCGCTCGACCCTGTGCCTCTTCTAAAGTTAAATTACCTTTTTCTACCTCTTTGCTTAACTCATCAATCAAATCCAAAATTGCGTAGGTGCCATTTTGAATTCCTAATTTGCCTAATTCATCTAATTCGTTTTTTGCCAATAAATAATTGTTTAGACCTACCATTAGTAAAGGTATTGATATCACGATTGAAGCTAGGACTAAAAGTTTACTTCTCACAGACCCCTTCATATAATTACACCCCTTTCACGAATAATTATACCTATATTCAATCGAACACCCTGTGATAATTATCACATAATTACATTAAACAACTATTTTTAATCATTTTATGAATCGGTGCTGATGGAGAATGCAGAAGAATCTAAATCAAATATTCACTAAAAACTATCTATATATTGAAATATTCAATTTGCTAGTTCAAGCATAAAAAATACTTTTCTAACCGGACATATATTACTACTACTTACTTCAATAAATTCATACAAATACATAAGAATATGTTATTTAAGGAGACTTTTTATGTCTAAAAAGAATATCATCCTGTTAGTTCTATTATTTTTCTGTTGTATTTTTATAGGTTTATTTTTTTATGCCCAAAATGTATATAGTGACGTTACGACCACTCTTCAAGAAATACATGAGCCAGAGCTAAGAAAAGTTTCTGTATTAAGAAAAGATGAGATTGTGTTACAGAAGAAAATCCCTTTTTCCTTATTAATCTTAGGTGTGGATAAAAGAGAAGGAGATAAAGGACGTTCTGATACAATTCTTTTCCTAACAGTGAACCCTACTAGTGAATCCATTAAAATGGTTAGCATTCCTCGAGATACTTATACAGAGATCATCGGAAAAGAAATTCAAGACAAAATCAATCACGCCTATGCATTCGGGGGCATAGAAATGTCTGTAAATACAGTTGAAAATCTACTAAATGTTCCAATTGACTATGTGATTCAAATAGATATGGAAGGATTTAAGGACATTGTGGATTTTATAGGTGGCGTGACAGTTAACAATGACAGGAGCTTCCAGGTGAATGATACTATCTTCAAAGAAGGAGAAATTAGCTTACACGGAGAACAGGCTTTAGATTATGTACAAATGCGTAAGGATGATCCACAGGGAGATTTTGGGAGGCAATTACGTCAAAAACAAGTAATTCAATCCCTACTAAAAAAGGGAGCCAACTTTAACATACTCTTAAAGCATAATGAGCTTCTTCATATTATCGAAGAAAATATACAAACCAATATGACCTTCGAGCAAATGCTAAATATACAAAAGGAATATAAAAAAAGCATAAATACGATTGAATCTTTATCCTTTGAGGACGGTGTCGGAGAATTAAAGAATGGTATTTGGTATTATATGATGAACGAGGATGAATTAAATGATATTTCCAGGGAAATGAACGAGCATTTAAAAATGTAGTAAAAGCTCTGTAGAAGCGCAAATATTATCTTTTACAAACCAACTATAAATATCATTTTTTAGAACTGTCATAAAATACGGTAACTCTATACTCGTAAATTATGACAGTTTAGTTATATAATCCATTGAAAATGTATTTTCCCACCAATTTTCAACTGAGAAACCTTCCACAAATCCTCCTCAGCTATCTTTCCTATGGTTGCGTATCCGCCAACTGTCTGTGCATCTGCCATTAAAATAACAGGCTGACCATTGTTAGAGACTTGGATAGTACCAAACTGTGTAGCCTCGGATAAGATGTCTCCATTTGTAACAAATTCCAGCTCTGCGCCCTCTATGTAGTACCCCATTCGATCACCAGCTTTATAAATGTATGTCGAGTCCAAAAAAGTCTCGATACTTTTTTGTTTAAACAAAGACAAATGGGGGCTTTTCCATACATTTACGGTAACTTCTTTTTCATAATTAGGAATAAAAGATGGTATTAAACCAGTTTGCACTTTACTATAAGGGATATCTGGGACAAACAAGATCATTCCTGGCTTCAACAAACCTCCTATGTCAGCTCGTGGATATGCAGATTTACTGTTCATGACTGTGTCAGCACAAAACCCTCCTACTGGTATTATATATGCAATACTTCCACCCCTTGGTCCTTTAAAAGTTAAGACTTGTCCCTTAAAGACACTAAAAGACTTCCATAAAGTTATGGGCTTTCCATCTAAAGCAGCTTCGAGGTCTGCTCCACAGATGACTATTTTATGAGTATCTAATACTTCTAGAGAAATTCCTCCTAAAAATATTTCTAAAGTAAGGGAATTTGGAGAATTATTCATTATTTTATTACCTATTTGAAAAGCAAACTTGTCCATCGCCCCCGCCACTGGCATACCAAATTTTCGATACCCTGTTCTTCCTAAATCTTGATAGGAGGCGTATACCCCCTCTTTTATTACTTTAAATAGTGCTTTCACTTACTCAACTCCACAGGTGCAACCTTTACGTTATTTTCCTCTAGCACCATTCTCACTTTCTTAACTATAGACGAGACATTTTTTCCATCACCATGAAAGCACAAAGTATCGGCATGGATACTTATTATATTACCTGTCTTGGTCCTTACTTCATTTCCTTTTACAATTCGTAATGCTTGATTGACAACATCCTCCACAGTAGCTAACACAGCATTTGGTTCAGTTCGACTAACGAGATAACCTTCTTCATCATAAAGTCGATCAGCAAAAGCCTCTTGGGCAGTTTGAAGTCCAAGATCTTTCCCAGCGACTATTATTTCACTGTTACTTAAGCCAAATAGAATCGCATTCGGTTCTATATCATAGATTGCTCGAGCTACCGCTCTAGCAATAGAACTATTTATAGCTGCCATATTATATAGTGCTCCATGAGGTTTTATATGAGCAAGCTGTACATTATGAATCTGACAAAAAGCCTTTAACGCCCCTATTTGATAAATGATCATTTCATAAATTTCATTTGGAGACATATTCATATTTCTACGTCCAAATCCTTGTTTATCAGGAAAACCAGGATGAGCACCAATAGATAAATTATTTTTCTTTGCCCCTTGGACTGTACTGTTCATTACCGTGAAATCTCCAGCATGAAATCCGCAAGCAATATTTGCAGAGGTAATGACTTTAAATAATTCTTCATCCTCTCCTACCTTAAAGCTACCAAAGCTTTCTCCAACATCAGCATTTATATCAATCCTCATGGTCACAGCTCCTCTACAAAACGATAAATTGCCTCAGGATCCTTTTCCAATTCGATTTCTAACTCTTTGTAGTCATTCAAAGAAATAGGATAAAACTGAAGAAGGTCTCTTGCTTTCAATAAAAATGGTGATTTTCGATTAACCGAATATATTTCCAAAGGGGTTCTACCAATTATATTCCACCCTCCTGGAGAGTCGATCGGATATATACCTGTTTGACTTCCACCAATTCCAACAGATTCTTTTGGTACAAAAGCTCTGGGTTTATCTAAACGTGACACGCAAATATCTTTATTTAAATCACCCAAATAAGGAAAACCAGGCAAGAATCCAACCATATACACGGTGTATAAAGTTTGCGTATGAAGTTTAATAATCTCTTCTTTAGATAATTTATTAATAGAAGTTACTCTATCAATATCAATTGAAAATGACTCTTCATAACAAACCGGAATATGTACTAATCTAGTCGATTTGTTTTTATCCATTTGCTTTTGTTGTTGCCATTTTATTAGTAATTCCTCTATATTTGCCTTCTCTAAAGTAGACGAAGTGTAGAAAAAAACAGTAACCGTATGGTAGCTTGGTACGATTTCTTCTATATAATGACTCCATTCCAAAGAAATCATTTCGGCAAAGGAATGTACGTTACTTAGTATTTCGTGACTAATAGCCTCCTGGAAACTAAAACGCAGGGTTCTCTCACCTGTTCTAAAGAACTTAGGCTTATCTCTATTCATTAGAATCTAAAACACTTATACAAGTGATAACACTATTTTTTAAATCTTCATGAGACCAGCTTGGAACTTTACCATGCTCAATAGCCAGTTCATGAGAGGCTGGGATATGAATAAACCCTGATATTATAGAACTATTAGTCGTATTCACGTAATGTAATGCTTCATACATCACATTATTACAAAGATAAGTGCCAGCGGTATTAGAAATTTCTGAAGGAAAACCATTTTCTATTAGCTTATCAACCATTTTGCGAATTGGTAGCGTGGAATAGTAACCTGGCTCTCCCTCTGGTTGAATAGGTTCATCAATTGGTCTATTTCCTACATTGTCTGCATCTCCATCTTTAACATTAATAGCAATTCTCTCCGGAGTGACTTTATATCTGCCAGCTGCTAAGCCCAATGAAATGTGGACATTTGGCTTTTCATCCTCCAATAATTGAAGTAATTGTTGCCCAGACAAAAGAAAGTCTACCGTTAGGATTCTACTAACCACTTTATAACCATTGATTTCTAAACCATCCAATTCATCTACAATTTTCATAGTTGGATTCACTGTATAATTTAAAAACGGTTCAAATCCTGTTAAAAGAAGTTTCTTCATTTATTTTCCTCCTCGAAAGCAATTATAAAGTTATTAGAATTTTCTATATTAATAATTCTAACATTCTTTCAAACAAAAAATAACAACCAACAAGTTTATAACCCATTGGTTGTTAGAAATTCATATATTAGTAAGGAGTAAAAATATCCACAATTCTCCATTCCTTACTTTCTTTTTTCAGTAAGTATACATTTAGAATAGATTCCTTCTGATTCCCAGTTGTCGCCAAGTCCTCCACTTCAACATAGGCATAATCACTAATGATTGTATAGACATATGCATTTAACAATTCGAATTTTGTATCATTTTCATTGAAAGAGCCTTGAATATCTTCTTTCAAATATTGATAGTCCGGAAATTCCTCACTATACAATGCAAAAACTCCAGCTATATCCTTTTTATTTATTAGCTGATTCATATGTTCAAAATAAGCTGTTAATTCTTTTTCTTGAGAAAGAAAATTAGAGTCTTTTCGAATTATCTTGCTGTATTCATCAAATAATTGATAATACATAGAATCATCTTTTAGCGCTTCTAGACTTAAAAACAACTGATTTAAAATAGAATCCTTTTCCTGTTGTTTTGCTTTCTTTTGAATCGCCTGATCCAGGTCATTGATTAAGCCTGTAGCTGTTTTCGCAGATTTTACATTAAGTAGCATCTGTTCGGCAGGCGACTTATATTTAGTAATAAAAGCTTCACGCGTAGACTTGCCGTATACTTTATAGAGAAGCTTTCCTTGTTTTTTAATCTCCTCAGACAAGGCACGATAAGCTGTTTCCGTAAGTTTAGAGCTTGGGTCCTTCCTGTACTCTAGTTCCAGGGTATCTGATAGTTTCTGAATTTTATTTCCAGACGTGATTGCATCCACGTATCCCATGGAACGCTTATAATGGCTCCCTACCGTTTCCTCTAACCTTTTTTCTAGTTCAGCTCTTTTTGCAGAGTCATTGATCGATGCAATTTCTTTTTGTGCCGCTAGGTAAGCTGATTTAGTCGAATTAAAAACCCTCATATCTGGAGTTTTAATAGACTTAGTATGCTCGTAGGAAATTTGCCATTTTAGAGCCGTCGCTTCTTTCTGCGCTCTCTGAACAAGTGTTTCCGCTTTTGTTAGAGAAGCCGCATGTACATTAGCCACTGGAGTAAAAAGAGCACTACTAAAAATACCAATTGCAAGTGAATACGAAATAATTTTTTTCATTGTATTCTCCATTTCGTCATGTAATAGAAATCTTTGGGACTATTAATTATAGTTTTTCTATAAAACGTTCTAAACGATTTAAACCCTCTTCTAAAACTGCCATGGAATAAGCGTAGGAAATTCTAATATATCCTTCTCCATATGGAGTAAATGTACTACCCGGAACAACAGCAACACCGCCTTCATGTAGCAACTTAGTAGCAAAATCAAATGACTTTATGCCAAATGCTTCTATAGAAGGGAATATATAAAATGCTCCGTTAGGCTTAATGACAGGTAGGCCCATTTCTAACAAACGATTATATACATAATCACGTCTTGTTACATACTCTACATTCATCGCACTTGGGATATCTTTCGAATTCGTTAATGCCTCTAACGCACCATACTGTGATGGCAAGGAAGCGCAAATTGAATTGTATAAATGTACTTTAAGCACATGCTCCATAATTTTTTCAGGCCCTAATATAAATCCAATTCTCCAGCCTGTCATTGAATGGGATTTTGAAACACCGTGGATATAAAATAATTTCTCTCTTAGCACCGGATATGAAGCAAAGGAAACATGCTCTCCTAAAAAGGTATTTTCACTATAAATCTCATCAGAGACAATATAAACTTCCTTATCCTTCAGCATTTCAACTAGGTCATCCATTACGTTCTTTTCAATGACCATGCCCGTAGGATTTGATGGATTATTAAACAAAATAGCTTTTGTTTTATCGGTTATAAGTTTTTCCAGTGCATCGGCTGATGGTTGAAGACCAGTGTTTGTCGTATCTAGATAAATAATCTTAGCTCCACAAAATTTAATGACAGGTTCATAGCCGGAATAGATAGGAGCTGGCAATATAACTTCATCGCCCTCTTCCAAAATTGTTCGAAATACTGTGTCGATGGCTTCGCTGGCCCCGTTCGTAATGACAATTTCCTTAGCAGGATTGTAGGAGAAACCATATTTGTCTGTAAAAAAATTATTAACTGCTTCTCGTAATTCTATTAATCCAGCATTATGAGAATATCCAGTTAAATTATTTTGAATAGCATTTATTCCAGCATCCTTTACTGCCTGTGGAGTTGGAAAATCTGGTTGTCCTATTGTAAGATTAATAGCATTTGGGAAGTTAACGAGCTGATTAGAAAACTGACGAATGCCAGGTTGTTCAAGTGCTCTTGCACGTGGATTAATGTTTAAAGACATATCTATTTATCCTTCTTTCACAATTATTTATTGCCTAGAATGCTTGGAAGCCATAAAGATAGACTCGGTAAGAAAGTAATTAGGATTAAGCAAACGATCATGCTGAATAAAAACGGAATGACAGCCATTACTATTTTTTCAAACTTTACATTACCTACACTAGAAGCTACAAACAAGTTTACACCAAGTGGTGGTGTGATAAAACCAATCGCTAAGTTGGTAACTAATATTACCCCAAAATGAATAGGGTCGACACCAACGGCAATAACAATTGGCAAAAGGATCGGTGTTAGGATGACTAATGCAGATATTGTATCGATAAACATTCCTACTATTAATAGTATGATGTTAATAGCTATTAAAATGACAATTGGATTGGTAGATAATTCAGTCAAGAAAGAAGAAATATCATTGGGTACCTGTTCTAAAGTCATAAAATACGCAAAAGATACTGAAAGTCCAATAATAATCATCGTAGTAGCATTAATGACGACCGCTTCACGAAAGCATTCAAAAACGGATTTCCAAGTAAGCTCCTTGTACACGAACAATCCAATTATTAATGCATAGACGACTGCTACTACTGCAGCTTCTGTAGGAGAGAAAAAGCCCCCGTAAATCCCACCCAAAATAATTATAGGTATTAGCAATGCCCATTTTGCATCGTATGTAGCTTTTAATACATCCTTAAATGAAAAGCTTGCGTTGTCCTCTGACTTATAGCCACGTTTTTTAGCAATAAAATAAGCAGTGATCATAAGACCAATACCGATAATAATACCAGGTAATATTCCTGCAAGGAACATACTTCCTACGGACACACTCCCAATTACTCCATAAAGAACAAAAGGAATACTTGGTGGAATAATCACACCTATGGATCCTGCAGAAGCGGAAACAGCAGCCGCAAATCCACCATCATATTTCTTTTTTTTCATTTCAGGAATCATAAAACCACCAATTGCTGCTACCGTTGCAGGTCCTGATCCTGATATAGCTGCAAAAAACATAGATGCCACTATAGTTACTAAAGATAACCCTCCAACAATCCAACCTACTAAGGCTGCAGCCATATCCAATAACCTTTTAGAGACTCCTCCTTTACTCATCAGAACCCCTGCTAACATGAAAAAAGGGATTGCCAATAGTGGGAAAGAATCCAAAGATGTAAATGCTTTTTGAGCTATAATGCCGAGTGGAAGGTTCGAACCGAAATAAATAGCGACTAAAGCAGAAACCCCTAACGAAATTGCAATAGGAACGCCAATCAATAGGCAAATAAACAAAGTACCAAACAAAAGAGCTACCGTCATAGTATGATCTCCTCTTCTTCAGGTTTTTCATAATTGCCGCGTATGACTTCTTTTATTTGAATCACTAATCGGATTGCCATTCCAATTCCACCAAGTGGTATAGCCAAATAAGGAATCCAAATAGGAATTTGCATAGCGGGTGCCAGTTGACCATAATTAATGCTACTCAGAACAAGTTCTGTACCAAATACCGCCAAAAATAGTGCCATTGCAAACCAAATCAGGATAGATAATATTTCTAGTACTTGGCGAAACACCCCGTGGAAGCGAGTAATAAACGCTTCCACTCTAATGTGCTGTCTTAATTTGACCGCATAGCTTGCGCCAATCCAAACTTGGAAAATATGAATATATCTTGCCATTTCCTCTGTCCAGCTTGGTGCTGAGGAGAAGACATATCTGCCTATTACTTGACCAAAAATTAGTACAACCATTAAAACTAGGGAGAAGACTAGCAATATCTCTTCGAACTTGGCAAATTTCTTTAGCATATACATTTCACCCCTGCTCCATTATTGTTTGTTTGCTTCCTCTGCCATATGGACAAGATCCTCTCCTATTTCAGTTACGTATTTGTCATAAACGGATTGAGTTGCATCTTTGAATTCGTTGCGTTGCTCTTCAGTCAGTTCATTGACTTTCATTCCTTCTTCTTGTAATTTTTTTAGGAATTCTACATCTTGTTTTTGTGCAATTTCTCGTTGTTCTGTTCTGTATTCCTCAGAAGCAGTTTGTACTAGCTCCTGCAAGTCATCAGGTAAGCTATTATAGAAATCATTGTTCATCAACAAAATAGTTGCAGCGTAAACATGACTAGTAAGAGTTAGATAATCCTGAACCTCATAAAATTTGTTAGTATAATACAAAGAAATTGGAGACTCCATTGCTTCGTATGTATTTTGTTGAAGTGCTGTGTATAATTCGCCAAAAGCAAATGGAGAGGCATTTGCCCCAAAGGCCTTAAAGGTATCCGTATGTACGGGGTTTTCAAGCGTTCGATATTTCAACCCCTTCAGATTTGCTATACCTTCAATTGGACCTTTGTTATTAGACATATGACGGAAGCCGTTCTCAGCGAAAACCAATCCCTTCATATCATTACTCTCTAATTCCGCAAGCAACTTATCCCCTAAATCTCCATCAAGCGCTCTATATGCTGCCTCATGATCATTAAACAAAAATGGCAAATCAAAAACCATGAACTTTTTATTGAAAGATGCCAATGGTGCTACTGCTGGAATAGTCATTTCGATGTTACCTAACTGAACAGCTTCAATAGCCTCTCTGTCTGAAGGGTATAGCTGTCCATTTGGAAATAACTCTACTTTTAAACGTCCATCAGATTCTTCTTCTAGCTTTTCCTTAAATGTTTTGGCTGCTAAATGTGTGGACTGCTCTTCGGACACCAAATATGCAAGATTAATAGTATATTGATCTTGTTCTTCCCCCGAGCTAGATGTTGATGTATTGGTGGATGGTCTTCCACATGCACTTAACGTAATTAATGTAATAATTAGTAATGTGAATAATTTCTTCATTTCTTATCCTCCTCATTAAAATATGATAAAAATCTTCTTTCTACATTATCTAGATGACGAGTCATAAGTTGTTTGGCTAAATCGTTATGATGTATTCGAAGCGCTTTTAAAATTTCTTCATGCTCATAATAGGCTTCCTCTGCACTGACCTCTAACGTGTTGGAGAGTATTAAAAAAGCACGATTACTTCCAGCATTGGCTTCATTTATCAGCTCACTCAATTTGCGATTGGCTCCTATACTTCCGATTAGCAAATGAAATTGTTGGTCTAAGTCAATAAATGTATTGTAGCTTTCGTTTTTAATCGATGCTAATTGCTCCACTAGGTTATCCTCTAAGGCGCACAGTATCTCCTCAGAGATTTGATGGGCATGTTTGTCGATGTTGTAGATTTCTAAAAGCCTTCGTATCTCCATATAATGGAGTCCGTCCTCTTTCTTAAAAGTTGCTACAGTTGCTGGTTTAGACTTATTTAACTGTACAAGACCCTCGACTGCTAGCCTTTTTATAGCTTCACGTATTGGAGTTCTGCTAATCCCTAAATCTACCGCTAACTTTTCTTCTGGTAATTCTTCCTGCTGGGGAAGTTTGCCCGTAATAATTGCATCCTTTAAAGCCTTAAAAGCTTGATCAGCAAGAGATTCTTTTGGAAATAGCTTTTTCACAAAGAGCATTCTCCTTTCTGTATACTGTATACATGAATAATATATTATGTTAATATTATTGTAAATAAATATTTTGAATTTTTAGATTTACAGGAGGATTGTCATGGAAACCTATTTATATGAGCAATTTTTAGAGGTACTTGGAAAAGAAAAAATAAGTAAAAGTGAATCAGAATTATATAGACATAGTCGAGATGAATCCTCCCATCCCTACGTGGAGCCAGATTTTGTGTACTTTCCAGAAGGCGTAGAAGATATTGTGAAAGTATTGAAAATAGCAAATGAGCATAAAATTCCTGTTACCCCCTATGGAGCAGGATCCGGACTAGAAGGTCAAGCTATTCCGATTCACAAAGGAATTTCTATGAACTTCGATAATATGAAAAAAATTATAGAATTCTATCCTGAGGATTTGATGATAACAGTAGAGCCAGGCATCACCCGACTTCAGCTAAACGAATTTATAAATAAGCATGGACTTTACTTTCCAATTGATCCCGGTGCGGATGCATCGATTGGTGGAATGATCGCAAATAATGCAAGCGGCACAACGGCCGTACGATATGGGTCTATGAGAGACCAAATATTAGATTTAGAGGTTGTTCTAGCAAATGGCACTGTCATACATACTGGTTCAAAGGCGAAGAAGTCCTCTTCTGGCTACAACTTGAATGGAATAATGGCTGGCTCCGAAGGGACGTTAGGAGTTATTACAAAGGCTACACTCAAGCTACATGGCATACCTGAAAAGGTTTTAGCTGCACGTTGTACATTTAATACACCTGGAGAATGTGCAGAAGCTGCTCAGGCAGTCTTGTCCTGTGGGATACAAGTACTTAGAATGGAGCTAGTAGATGCTGAGAGTATTAAACAAGTGAATAGTTATGGGGGCTATGCGTTCCCAGAAGAGCATTCACTATTCTTTGAATTTGCAGGTACACCTAACATTGTTGAAGAGGAAGCTTCGGTTGTAGAAGAATTAATGAAGGAATTCGGTTGTAGCAATTGGGAACGCGCCAATACCCCAAAAGATCGTGCCGATTTGTGGAAGGCTCGTCATGAGCTAGCCTATTCTTACAAGCATATTAAAGGAAAAGCTTCTACTGGTGCCGATGCATGCGTACCTATCTCTAAGCTAGCCGAGATGGTAGTATTCGGTCGTACACTATTAGAGGAAAGCGGTCTTATCGGTGGTGTGTTTGGACACGTAGGTGACGGTAATTTCCATACGATGGTCATGTATGATCCTAACGATCCTGTAGAAAAAGCTAAAGCAAAATATACAGACGACCAAATTGCCATGAAAGCAATAGAATTAGGTGGGAGCTGTACAGGTGAGCATGGTGTAGGTGTCGGGAAGATGAAGTATCAACTAAAAGAGCATGGCGAAGCGGTAGAATTGATGAAGTCTATTAAATTACTTTTTGATCCGAATGGTATTTTAAATCCAGGCAAGATATTTATTTAAGATAGCGTGTGGGAGAGACTATGGGCTCGATCCGTGCCCTAGGAAAGCGTCCACTGTAGCGGAGAACACCACTATGTAATAGAAAAGAGTCCCGAAAATTTACTAATCGGTAAATTTTCGGGACTCGTAATTTTCTAAGGTGGGTTTTGTCCCATCCTCTTTAAAATGTACTAATGGTTATTCATTTCAAGGCTCAATTGCCACTCAATCCCGAATTTATCTGTTACAATTCCGTAGCACTTACTCCAAAAGGTTTCTTGTATATCCATACCAACTTTTCCACCCTCTTTAAGAGTTTCAAAAGCGGCTTTAATTTCTGCCTCGTCTTCGCTCATATAAGCTAAACTAATATTATTTCCAACAACAAAAGGATAATCAGGGAAAGTATCTGAAAACATCACATTACTACCACCAATATTAAGACGAGTATGCATAACTAAATCTTTGACCTCATCTGGAAGACTAAAGTTTGGATCTTTTGGTGCTTCACCAAAAGTCATTATTTGTGGCTCTTCTGTTTTAAAAACTTGGCTATAATATTCTACTGCTTCTCGACAATTCCCATTAAAGTTAATATATACATTAACAGCCATATGAAACACTCCCTATTTTTTGTTATTGAAATAATAATAATCTCAGAGAAATTGTACCATATCACCTTGTTAATTAATAGAAATTATTTCCAAAATAAGATACTTTTTAATATACTTTATCTCCATTAAAGATGGAGTTTTTAACGACTACATAGTCTACATTACGTATAGCGTCAAGTTTGTTTCCACCTGCATAAGAAATAGAAGATTGTAAATCCTGCTCCATCTCTCTTAAGGTATCCTCAAGATTCCCTTTATGCTCAACGAACATTTTTTTGCCTTCTACATTTTTCTTTTCACCTTTTTGAAACTCAGAAGCTGATCCAAAATACTCTTTAAAACGTTTACCATCTTTTTCAATTGTTACTCCAGGAGATTCCTCGTGTCCTGCAAATAGCGAACCGATCATTACCATGGATGCTCCAAATCTTACAGACTTAGCTATGTCACCATGGGTACGAATTCCACCGTCCGCTATAATTGGTTTACTAGCAGCTTTTGCGCACCAGCGTAATGCAGCTAATTGCCAACCGCCAGTTCCAAAGCCAGTTTTGATTTTTGTAATGCACACCTTGCCTGGTCCAATTCCTACCTTCGTAGCGTCTGCACCAGCGTTTTCTAACTCACGCACAGCTTCAGGTGTTCCCACGTTGCCAGCAATGACAAAGCTTTTCGGTATATGTTTTTTAATATGCTTTATCATATCGATTACTGCGTTAGAATGACCATGAGCAATATCTATTGTAATAAATTCAGGAACTAATGCTTCATTAGCCAATTGTTCAACAAAATCATATTCTTCTTTTTTTACACCTACACTAATAGATGCGATTAAACCTTTGGATTGCATATTCTTAATAAAATCTACACGTTCCTCTGGCTGAAAACGATGCATAATATAAAAATATCCATTTTCCGCTAAATACAATGCAATTTTTTCATCAATGATTGTTTGCATGTTTGCAGGCACAACCGGTAATTTAAATTTATGTCCACCTAAAGAAACTGTAGTATCACATTCAGAACGACTGTTAACCACACATTTCGCAGGAATTAATTGAATATCCTCATAATCAAATACGTTTTCCACGTTACAACACTCCTAAACACGAATATTTTTATTGTATAAAAGATAAATTGTTCGTCCATTGGATAATTTACACGATTTATTATAGCTTGTCAAAGGTTTTATAACTTTATTTCCAGGAGGTCGCAAAAACCATTAGGACGACTGAGACAGTTACAGCATCAAAAAGACGCATAGGCTTCATGAAGAACTTGTCGCTTTCCAAAGCTAATGCGTTCATAGTTAGTAGAAATCACCATACTTTATGCAACTTAACTTCTTTTGTTATCTCATACTTTATGTGAAATTAACATTTGTAAGAGAGATACTAAATTCATAGCTTTAGCATGCCATTGTTAACATTTTTACATTCAATAAAAGTCTAATAAATAAAAGATAGACATTAGTGGAGTTCTTTTCCTCTCGTCGCAATATGATAGAAAAGAGGAGGTGTTATGATGTTGCCAGCAATATTTTTACAATTAGCATATTTGTTTATTTTCATATGGTCAGTAGCTATGACTGTACAGGATTTCCAAAGCTCGAGCAAAAACTGGTTAACAGTTTTAATGCACATCTCAGTAGCAGTTGTTTCACTAAACTTTTTACTACTTTCTACCGGTATTAGCTTGTAGCCGATTTGTTTTGAATCATGTTTACTTTTATGTAAACATGATTCATTTTTTGGGCTTTTTGAGGGGTATTAGCTACGTTCGCGTTCTACTAGCAACTGTATAATGATAGAGCAAAAAAATCCTACCTCGAAAATTACTTTACTTTCTATATGGAAAAATTAATTCAATTCGTTTCATTGACTCGTTTATAAATTCTTTAAAATACCATTCATCAAAAAGCTTAAAATATAAATTTTCATCATCTAAATATTTAAAATTAGGAACTTGATTTGCATCATCTACAGGTAAGTGTTCCCAATACGCCCACCAGTTTAAGAGCTCGGGATTTAAATGAGGAATATGAAGTTTAATTTCTTCTTCAGTTAAAACCTGTTGAGTAAGCTCTGAATTTTTAGCCACGACAAATCCAGCATCTAAATAATCTTCTATTTCAAGTCGAAACCAAATATCCACTCCTGGCTTCACATTTTCTTTATATAAATAACTAATCCCTGGACAAGTACTGCCCTTTACATCATAAAAGGTTTCTATTTTTTTCATGTTATTAAATTCATAATCATATGTATTATGTAATTTTCCCAACCCTATGCGTTCTTCTAATCCTTTAAATATACGAAGCAATAAATCAGTTTTTACCCCTTTTAAACTCTTCTCAATTGCAACAGCACTTTTCATTGATGCAGACGAGGTTTTCAGCAGCTCTTTTATTTCCATCTCTTGCTCATCCTCCAATTGGTTTGTAAAATTCCTAATAGCTGATTGAAACTGAAAAAGTACCTCTCGTATGGATGCAACCTTGATAATATCACGGTGCTCAAGACATTTATCTAACCATTTGATAATATCTAGAGAAAAAGAGATTGGAGTAATGTGTTTCTTCTCTATAATGCTACTATCAGAAGGCATTTCACCAAAACGAGTTAAATAAAAAACGTTGGCATTTTGGGCTACTTTTAAATAGTCTGCGCACTGATTTTCTTGATCTGTTGCAAAAATTTTAACTTCAATTGGAATAAAATAATTAGGCGTCTGAATGACTAAATCAATTCTCCGATTATTTTCAATTAAGAATTCACGATATACATTAACGTGTTCTATTTCCGTTAAAGGTATTTCTAATTGAAGGACATGTTCGATAAAAAGTTGTAAATAAATATTTCCTTGATAATGACTACCCTTCGGATTTAATAAATCATAGAGGAAACGGCATATCCGTACCTCATCATGAGCAATATTGGTAATCTCAAAAATATTATAGTAGCCTCCAGTTTTCCGTTGAATAAGTTCATGATTTCCCTTAATATTCTTTACTTCATTTAAAAGCAATTCTAATTTCATTTACATACACAATCCTTTTGTATTTATTACCTATTAGTTACTAAAATCTTATGTATATAAATCCCTTTACACTATATACATTCCACATTGTACCATTTAAAAAGACAAATAGAATATAATTATATTTATATATTTTTCTATACAAACTAGATGTTAACTCTGCTTTATATATAAGAAAATATAATACTAAAGCCATTGATAACTATTAAAAGATCAATTATTGGGTAAAGTACAAATAAATCATTCTTACAGAAGGAAGTTGATTTAATGCCTAATAATAAACCTAATAGACTAATCACTGAAAAATCTCCTTATTTACTGCAACATGCTTATAATCCAGTCGAATGGTTTACATGGAGCAAGGAGGCATTTGAAAAAGCACAACTAGAGAACAAGCCGGTCTTTGTTAGTATTGGATATAGTAGTTGTCATTGGTGTCACTTGATGGAACAAGAATCTTTTGTGGATCAAGAAATCGCCGACATTTTAAATAAGCATTTTATATCCATAAAGGTTGATCGAGAGGAACGCCCGGATATTGATTCTATTTATATGACCGTTTGCCAGATGCTAACTGGAGAAGGAGGATGGCCACTCCATGTCTTTTTAACACCTGAGCAAAAGCCCTTTTATGCAGGAACTTACTTTCCAAAGGAACAAAAGTACGGAAAACCCGGTTTGCTTGAATTGCTGCCACGATTACATAATGTATTTCAAAACGAATTTGAACATATAGAAGAGATTAGTGAAAAGCTCACTGCGGCACTTCAAGCTACCGAAAAGGAAATGGGTCAAGACAAAACTCTACCACCTTCTATATTTGAAACTGCGTTCAAACATTTATCGAGTATGTTTGATTCCCAATATGGCGGATTCGGAAAAGAGCCAAAGTTTCCCTCTCCTCTTCACCTGCTCTTTTTGATGAGATACTATGATACAACAAAGGATGCAGACGCTCTAAACATAGTAGAAACTACTTTAGATGGGATTGCTCGTGGTGGAATTTATGATCATCTCGGCTATGGATTTGCTAGATACTCTACAGATGAGGTTTGGCTTGTCCCTCACTTTGAAAAAATGTTATATGATCAAGCCTTACTTCTAATGGTTTATACAGAGGCGTACCAAATCACCAGAATCCCGCAATATGAAGAAATTGTTTATAATACGGTTAAATTTCTTAAAAGAGAAATGTTACATCCAAATGGTGCATTTTATTCTGCTTTTGATGCAGACAGTGAAGGTAAAGAAGGTACGTATTATACTTGGTCTTATCATGAAATAATGGAGGTCTTAGGAGGCGTGGAAGGCTTACTTTTTGCTAAGACCTATGATATTACGGAAGAAGGAAATTTCGAGGGCGAAAACATACCGAACCTGATTTATATCGATCCAGCTTCTATTCTAGAAGAGTTTAATATATCAGAGGATGAATGGGAGGAACGTATAGAGAATTCAAGGACCTTGCTATTAATGCAGCGTCAATCACGTGTCTCCCCTCATTTGGATGACAAAGTGATTACTTCTTGGAATGCGTTGATGATCGCTGCACTTGCAAAGGCAGGAGCCGTATTTACTAACTCTCCCTTTATCGAATTAGCAAAAGATGCACTTCAATTTATAGAATCCCATCTTATAAGGGAAGGCACACTATATGCAACATATCGAGAAGGCGAGACAAAGCATATCGCATATTTGGATGACTATGCTAATTTATTATGGGCATTTATCGAACTATATGAGGCTACAGGAAAAGAAAAATATATAGAAAAAGCTAAAAAAACAGCAATAATAATTACACAGCAATTTAAGGATGAAGTAAACGGAGGATTTTATTTTACAAGCAATAATGCCGAAAAACTATTGGTTCGAGAAAAAATCGTGATGGATCAGGTTATTCCTTCCGGAAACGGAACCGTTGCCTGGCAGTTATGGAAACTAGCAAAAATTACAGATGACATGGCTCTACTGAAAGAGGCTGAAAGAACAGTCACAACTTTTGCTGAGGAAATCACACTGTACCCTACCTCTCATCTTTCTTTACTAATTGGCTTTATGTCACAAAATAGTAATGGTAGACAAATAAAATTAAGCGGTCATCCATTTGGAGATATTACCACTCTCCTGCAGACAACATACAGACCATTTGATGTGTGGTCAATGAACGATTCGCCACAGGCCTTATCTGTGCAAATATGTCAAAACAATATTTGTCATCCACCTTTGACAGAGATCACAAAAATTGCTGAGGCACTTTCTTACGAGTCTTTATAACCTGGGCATGCTTAAATATTTGTTAAAAGAAATGACATTAAGAAATGTCTTTTCTTTTTTCCATATTAATATATGTTTCAATCAGTTTTACTTTTTCACTTAGTTCTAGTAAAGCTTGCATAATTTGTTGTTGTTCCGCCTTAGTCATACTCGTTTGAAATCCCATTTGTTCTACAGATTTTTCGACATGACTAATACTTTTATTCATTCCATGGACAAAATGTTTAACTGGCACGATTAACGCTCCCCTCTATTAATTTTATTTTACTATTTCATTTTATTTTTACAATTATCAGAATCATTTTTTTAACGTGATTATTACATTTTGTGATTTAATTCCTGCACATAATACAAATTTAAGCAATTTTTTATGGACAAAATATTTTTTTGGACTTTTTTCTTTTTTGAAAGAATATATTGAAGTAAAAGTTGAGAGGGGATAATAATTGCATTCAAATCCTGTTGATCCGAATGAAATGAAAAGAAGGCGAGATTTAGATGAGATCGCCTCTCTTAACATGGTTGGAGAAGGTTGTCCTGATTTTGACGCCGAAGAGGATAAAAAAAACGAGAAAAAAGAAAATACAAAATAATTTCAACCCACTAATAAGTGGGTTTTTTCGTTTTACGATTAAGCTATTATAAACAATTTACGTAATAATTACCATTTACCAAAAAGTAATTGTAATCAATGGAATATTATGATAAATTAAGCAATAATAGAAAATGAAGCTTCTACTTCAAAAAGGATCTCAAATAATGCCTTAACTTCAAAAGGAGAACAATGTGATATTACATAATCTGATTCGAGATAACTTCGTTAGTATGTCTAAAAGTCAAAAAAAGATGGCTACTTATGTACTAGATCATCCTAGGGATATTGCGCTTTGTTCCGCCGCCGAATTAGGTGGAAGAATAGGGATAAGTGAATCAACTGTTATACGATTTTCATATTCTCTTGGCTTTTCAGGCTATGTGGAGCTTCAAAAACGAATGCGAGAACATTTTTTTATAAATGAACCCACGACTAGCCCCTATCAGCACACAGAAATTGAGCTGTCTCAAGAAGATAGCTTTCATAAACAGGTTATGGAGAAAGATCGCCAATCCATCCTCACAACTATGGATCAAATAGATGCTGCTTCTTATTATGCAGCTGTTCAGCGCCTGTCAAAGGCTAAAGCAATATACGTTTTGGGTCTACGTACTTCATATCCAGCAGCGAATTGGCTTTCCTTTTCTTTAGGGCTAGTAAAAGAAAATGTTCACTTTATAAGACCAGATACTGAAGATGTGATTAGAACTGTCTCCCAGATGAACTCGAATTCAGTTGTCATCATTATATCGTTTCATCGTTATTTGAAGGAAACACTTCAAATTGCTGAGCTTGTCAAAAAACAAAAGGCTTATGTTATTGGTATCAGTGATTCTATGCTCGCTCCTATTCATGAATTTAGCGACGTATTATTTCCTGTGTTTTCTCAAAATAAATCGACCTTTGATGCAGTAGCCCCCTTATTTTCATTTATGAATGCTATCGTTTCTGGGTTAATTGTGGAGCAAAAGGATGCCTTCAAAAATAGGCAGATTATGTATCAAAGTATTCCGAGTCATTTTCTTTTTGAAAGTACTGACGAGGATTCATAAAATTACATGGAATATCAATGAAACAGTTATGAAAAAGTGGTAGATTAAGAGTGAGAAAGTGGAGGATAATTGGATGTCGGAAAATAAAACTTTTAAACAACCATTTCAAATTGCCATTACAGAACATAATTATCCAGTATTAATTGAACCTTGTTTATTTATTCCGACAGAGGAAGCATATGAGGTGCCAATTCCTCAACTGATACAGGAAATGCGGGTTACCGAGCCTGATTTAGCATTAAAGTGGAATCTGCAAATTAGAAAAATTATTCAAACTTTATTTATAGAGGATTACTCTATTATTGCAGTTCGAAAAACCAATGAGCCGGTGAATTATTATCAGTTTATTAAAAAATCCTGAAGTACCTCCAAACAAAGGAGCCATATAAAATTGATCATTCAACAAATAACGTTACATCATCTGAATATGAATATGAAAACCCCTTTTGTCACTAGCTTTGGTAGTGTTCAGGAGAAGCCTTTCCTACTCGTTGAAGTCATGGATAAAGAGGGAAATATCGGCTGGGGTGAGACGACTGCCTTCCAAGCGCCTTGGTATAACGAGGAAACCTTTCAAACCAATTTACATATCATAAAAGATTTTTTAATCCCTTTAGTGTTAAATAAACAAATAAACCACCCTGACGAAGTATCTGCCATATTCTCTCCTATAAGAAAAAACAATATGGCAAAGGCCGGTATAGAGGGAGCCATTTGGGACCTTTACGCAAAAAGAAATCACTTAACACTTTCCGAGGCACTCGGTGGTTCAGTTAAAAAAATTGAAGTAGGAGTAAGTATTGGTTTACAAAAGAGCACAGAGCAGCTATTAAACGTAGTCCGTCGTTACATACATGAAGGTTATAAACGTATTAAAGTCAAAATAAAACCTGGACAAGATGTCAATTTAATAGCAGCTCTAAGAGAAGCTTTCCCAAATATACCTTTAATGGCCGATGCTAATTCAGCTTATACACTTAAAGACATCTCATTATTAAAAGAGCTCGACCAATATAATCTATTAATGATAGAGCAACCACTAGATTACGATGATATTGTAGACCACGCTAAGCTACAGAATGAAATACAAACTCCCATCTGCTTGGATGAAAGTATTCTCTCACTAGAGGATGTTAAAAAAGCAGTAGAATTAGGCAGCGCTAAAGTTATTAATATTAAAATAGGTCGTGTTGGCGGACTGACAGAAGCGAAAAAAATACATGACTATTGCATGGAAAAAAATATACCTGTTTGGTGTGGAGGTATGCTAGAAGCCGGTATCGGTAGGGCACACAACATTGCGCTTACAACCTTACCAAACTTTACTCTTCCAGGAGATACATCTAGTTCTTCCCGTTATTGGGATGAGGATATTATTAGTCCAGAGGTTATTGCTAAAGATGGATACATTACTGCCCCGACTGGATACGGAATAGGCTATGAACCGAATATGGAGACTATAAAAAAATTCACAATAGACCGTTGGATATTTAAATCAGCATATTAAGAAATCAAGTTAGTAAACAATTAAACGACCATCTACTATAGCTTTTTCTATAGAGGCTCGCTGTAGATAAAAAGAAAGCATATACTTTACTAAAAGGGTTGTAAGTGCCAAGCTACACTTACAACCCTTTTATAAATTTTATTCTGTTTAAGCTATCAAATTACAACTTTAGCAAGTAAGGGAGATCACTTTATTAAAGCCTATAGTTGCTTAGAGAAAGTTTGATCTGGGAGATCATTTTTTACATTTTCCTCTAAAGCATTTACTTTATTCACTATGTCCTTTTGTAAAGCATTGTTTTCCACATTGTCTAATTTGCTCGCTAGTACTTTAAGTTTCTCAATTTTTTTCCATGCCTTCGCTACATTACCTTCATCCAGCTCTTTTTCAGCTTGGACTAGTCCTGTATAAATGGACAATGGTAAAGCTAGCTTTCCCCTTGCTTCTTCTGCAGGTGCTTTATAGTTAGCGATCAGGGTACTTCTATTTTCTTCACCGGTCGTTTTATAAAAAATAGCCGTGCCATATTTTAATTCCTTAGATAGCAGATGATAATTTTCTGCAAGGACTGGCCAATCTAATTTTGCCTCTGCTGTATTAATGTTTGCTAACAGTGGCAAAATAGTATTTTTACCATAAGCGTCTGCTACTGCAAAAGTAACTCCTGAAACTTCTGGCATATTTGGTTTCACATGTTCCCTATCCTGATGGGCCACTCCCGCATTTCCTTTACTTCTATCAATTTTTTTATCCTGTACATTACTGACGTTATCAACATTATTGTTCCACTGGCCACGTTTCTGCTCTAATCCGTCTCTACGCTCATCTTTCTGCTGTTCCCTTTTCTCCATCATTTGATGAGATTTATATCCGTTTTTTGAATGTCCCTTATCTTTACTAGGGCCACCGTGATCTCCTGGTCCTCCATGTGCACTGCCAACTAAAGGTCCTCCTAAAATTGTAGCTGATAGAAGGGCTGTTGCAGCTGTTGCTTTTATACCTGTTTTCTTCATAAGAAAACGCCTCCTCTTTCTTTTGGAAAGTAAGCACTCGCTTCGACTTGAAGCTGGAAGTTAGATATACACCTAAGTGTAAATATCAGGTGCCTAATCTTTAAAATACCCCGCATAATTCTTACTAAACGGTTGTAAAATCATTGTTAATCAACTGTTATGAAAGAGAAGGTTCTGACATAATATTACGAACAAATAAAAAAGAAGTGAATTTTAGAGTAATAGAAATCCATTTCCGACCACACATACAATATATTTGTTTATTTTTTACGTTATGTTGGAAATAAGTGTGCATATAAAAACCCCCTATCTATTTTAAAAAGATAAGGGGTTTAAAGGATTTATTTTATTTTTTTACATCAACAATTCTACCTTCAATTTCTGTAGGTATTTTAACAAGAGACTCTAATTGTTCACGTAGGTTTTCCCAATCCGAAAGACCTAAATCAGTTACTTTACCAGCTTCGTAGATTTTCTTAAACACATCATAGCTATCTCCACCTTTAGCGGTGAACGCATTTGTGGCAACTACATATGTCTCATTATCCTTAATATCTACTAATTTACCATCTGCTCCATAGTATTGAATGGAAACGACTCTCTCTCCAGCAGGTTTAGAAGAATCAAATGTTACCTTACCACCTGCCACATGTAAGAATCCGCCATTTTCCTTTGGATAGGTTTTGAAGCTAATCTCAAATGCTGCTTTTAAGTCAGCACCACTGATTTCCATTGTAGCTAGTGTATTACCGAAAGGAAGAACAGTAATTACATCACCAACTGTGATTGGTCCCGCTTTGATTTCTGAGCGTATACCTCCGCCATTTTGAAGCGCCATAATTACTTTATTATCATACTTTTTAGCTTTAGCTAGCATACCATCTGTAATGATATTACCTAAAATTGTTTCGTTTTTACGTACGCTTGGCTGTGAATCATCTTCGCTTACTCGAGGATTTTCTAAATCCTTCTCCGTAGATACACCAATTTCTTTTGATTCAATTTCTTTTACTTTAGTTGAGTACTTTTCAAAAAGCTTTAGGGCTTCCTCATCATCTTTTTGATCTTTAATTGGAATTAACTCACCTTCATGAGCAATTACTTTACCTTCTTTATCAAAGTCTACCTCTAAAGTTCCTAGGAAATCACTATATTGATAAGCTTGCACAATAACAGTAGGATCCTTTTCAGCACCTTTACTATCTTTACTTACAACTACAGGCTTTTTCAGCTCTGTATGGCTATGTCCACCAACTATTACATCAATTCCAGTAACTGCAGCTGCTAGCATTAAGTCATTATCTACTGCCGGGTTGTCATCATAACCAATATGAGTGACAGCCATAACCTTATTAATTCCTTGCTTTTCGAACTCATCAACCATAGTTTGAGCTGCTTTAATGTAGTCAGTGAATTTTACTTTTTCTGGACTTGAGATACCTTCTGTTTCAGCAGTAGTTAAACCGAAGATACCAACTTTTTGACCGTTTATTTCTTTTACAATACCGCTGTAGATTTGTCCATTTTTAGGATCATCTGATACTTTTACATTAAATAACCCTTTGAACAAATCATCTTGTGAGAAGTCCACATTTGAACTAACAAACGGAAAATTAGATTTTTCGATAAACTCTTTTAATGCTTTATGTCCTTCTGTAGAAGTTCCTAAATCAAATTCATGATTACCAAATGTCATCACATCATATTTCATTAGATTCATAAATTCTAAATCTGCTTGGCCTTTAAATTCATTGAAGTAAAGCGTTCCAGAGAATACATCCCCTGCATCTATAAGTAGAGCGTCTTTGTGAGAAGCTCTATACTCCTTTACTGCAGTGACTCGCTTTGGTGCTTTCTCCACATGACCATGAGTATCATTTACATGCATTAGAGATAGAGAAAAATCTGCGTCAACTTGAGAATTTAAGCTGTGTACCATCTCCAAAAGCTGGTTAACCGCTGGTAGATCCTTTTCATTCGGGAGTTTCTCTAGAAGTGGCTGGATTGTTGCAATCACTTTGTTTGCTTCATCCTGTTTTCCTGCAGAAAGTAGGGCTTCAGCTTGGTTAACTTTCATAAATACAGTTACAGGAACCATCAATTCATTTCTTACTTCGTTAGCTGGATCTTTATATTGAGTTAGTAATAGATGACGAGCGTCTCTTCCTGTAAAGCGGTATAAGATAGCAGTTCTAGTTTTTAATTGAGCAGATAGCTTATGGTAACCTTTTTCGATCTTAGCCCAGTCTTTGTTAGCTTCTGCTGCTTCAATTTCATTCATAATCGGTGTTAAATATTTGTCAGCATAGTTATACGCATCGATATACGGAATAAGTCCTTTTGTTACACGTTCATAATATAAATCGTCTAAGCTTTTTAGAAGTGCTGCTTTATTCTTTACATTAGATTTGTTAATTTCGTTTTTAGCTTTTTGATAATTTGCTTTTGCTTTATTTAATATAGGGTATAATTCTTTGCTCGTTGCCAATTTGCCTGCTTGAGCAGGTGTCGAATAAGAATAAGAAGCTTGTTTGATATCTTTTCTTGCGTTGTCAATCACCTGTTGGATAGATGTACTTGCGAAGGAAATACTAGATGCAGAAAATAATGATGTCGCCACAATTGCAGCTACCGCCGTTTTTTTGATCGTCTTGTTCTTCATGTCTTACCTCCTAGTTTATCTAATATATGATCTGTCAAAATATTCATATACTACTAAAAGTTATCGTAATTCAATAGATTTAGCAAGATGTTTTCAAATATTTATAATATCTTAATAATTCATCATTTTTCTTGTTAATTCCCTGTCGACTCACGCTAATTTTTACGAATGAAAGTGATTTATGTTATAATTAGTTATCCCAATAGAGATAGGAGTATTATCATGTTAAAAGATATTTTTATGACATTATCAGAAAACAAAGCATTAAACGGAGCAGCTAAAAAATATGGTTTAAAAATGGGTGCTCAACATGTTGTAGCAGGAACGAATATCGAAGAAACAATGCAAAGTATTAAAAAACTTAATGCTCAAGGTATCTCTTGTACGGTAGATAATTTAGGGGAGTTTGTTTTTGAAAAAGAAGAAGCTTTAGAAGCAAAAGCTCAAATTATCGCTGTTATTGAAGCAATTGAAGAACATCAGGTTGATGCTCATATTTCATTAAAACCCTCTCAATTAGGGCTAGATATAGATTATGATTTTGCATTACAAAACTTAAAAGATATCGCAGCAGTAGCAAAAAAATACGATACATTTATTAATATCGATATGGAATCTAACAAACATTTACAACCTTCCTTTGATATCCTAGACGAATTGTCTAAGGAATTTGATAACGTAGGTACAGTAATTCAAGCATACTTCTTCCGAGCTGCTGAAGATATTCAAAAGTATAAAAACTTCCGACTTCGAATCGTAAAAGGTGCTTATAAAGAACCAGCAGATGTAGCCTACCAAACAAAAGAAGAAATCGATAAAAATTACATTGAATTAATTGAATGGCATTTATTGAATGGTAAATTCACTTCAATCGCAACACATGATCATAATGTGATTAACCATATTAAACAATTTATCAAAGACAACAATATTTCATATGACAAATTTGAATTCCAAATGCTATATGGTTTCCGCACGGATATGCAACTAGAGCTTGCTAAAGAAGGTTATAACTTCTGCACATACGTTCCTTTCGGTAAAGACTGGTATGGATACTTCATGCGTCGCCTTGCAGAACGACCAGCGAACATGAACCTTGTCGTAAAACAAGTTTTCAACAAAAAAACAAATACAATCCTTGGTATTGCAGCTGGTGCATTTGCCATCGGAAGACTAACAAAAAGAAAATAGTAAACAAAAAAACTGCACTACCAACAGGTAGTGCAGTTTTTTTCGTTAATAGCATGAAGATAATTCAAAAATATTTTATTTCTTAATTATATTTTATGGTTTGCCTCTTGGAACTGAGTAATATCCTTTAAATCTGGAAGAGCAGGTATGCCACCTCTCTTAGTAGCAGCTAATGCTCCTGCAGCATTTGCAAAGAGCACACTAGATTTTAGACCTTCTATATTCATTTCTTCAATAGGAGATTTCTCTAAAATTTTGTATAACAATGCTCCGAAGAATGCATCACCGGATCCGGTTGTATCAATAGCTCTCACTACATAAGGTGGAATAATTTCAGTTTTATCCTTATATCTAAAAAAGCATCCATTTTCTCCAAGAGTTACAAAAATTAATGAGATTCCGTAGTTTCTATATAATGTTTCTGTTCCCTCTTTATAGTCAGATGAATCGGTTAAAAAAAGAAGCTCTTCTTCAGATACTTTTAATATATCCGCAAAGTATAAGCTATCGGAGATTATTTTCTTCGCTTCTTTCAAATCCTCCCACAGGTTTTCACGTAAATTGGGGTCATAAGAAATAAGTAATCCTTTATCTTTAGCATATTGAATTGCACTAAGAGTGGCTTGCCTTGCAGGTTCATTAGTCATTGAAACAGAACCAAAATGAAATAATTTGGCTCTGTCTATTAATTTGTAGTTCACTTCTTTTTCCTCCAAAGTAATATCTGCACCTGGTTTTCGATAAAAACTGAAAGAGCGATCTCCATTAGGCTGCAGATGAACAAAAGCCAAAGTGGTGTTCACTTCGTCAGTTATAGCTAGTCCAGTTGTATCTACTTTATAGGAATCTAAAGTTTCCTTTAGAAATTTTCCGAATTCGTCTGCACCTACTTTACTGATGAAGGACGTTGTTAATCCAAGCTTACTCAGCATAACTA
Source organism: Psychrobacillus faecigallinarum (assembly GCF_014836595.1). Lineage (GTDB taxonomy): Bacteria > Bacillota > Bacilli > Bacillales_A > Planococcaceae > Psychrobacillus > Psychrobacillus faecigallinarum. The sequence continues at coordinate 640,838 of NZ_JACSQO010000001.1, forward strand.
GTACATTTGCTGGTGCTCCGCCCGGATTTCTTTCAAATAAAATATTCCCATTTTCGGATTTACCATAAGGAGTGAAGTCGATTAATATTTCACCTAATGCTACTACGTCATACATTTGTCTTTCACCTCTATTAATATTGTAAGCTAAAATTATTCAGTACTTTTATTTAGATTATTTATTCAAAACAATTTTTCCATATTGCTCCTATATTGTCCATTTATTTTAAACTAGGAATAAAAGCGAAATCAAATAGAGGTCCGATCATACAAATTGTATACTCTCTAGGCAATTATCTTTAGACATAATAAAAACATCTCATTCTACGGGGATGGTAGAATGAGATGTTTTTCCTTGTTATCGCTCAAGGGTATATTTAAATCGCCGTAATTTTTTACCTTCGTTACTTCCACATCGTTTTATCGCTCGTGTGTAAAAAGTATCCCCTATTATGCTTAGTTGGTGAAAAAGCTCCTTCAAAACTTGTTCAACAACTTATATTAATTTTGCTATAAGTTCATCATATAGGAACTAAATGAGAATACACAGAGAGTTTTATTAGAAATTGATGAGAATTAATTACTCCCATGTCACAGAAAGAATTTTTCCAGAAATCGCATGCACCTGAATCGTTGCTTTCGTTTTCTTATCCTTACTATCCTTTGACTCACCATCTGTAGACGCTGTTTGCATTACTATTAAATAGTAACCGCCTTCGTTTGTTTTTATAAAGGAATTACTTTCAACTGTACCCTTATGTTGTTGCTGTGCTATTTTTGTTGCTTGCTCAGCTGTGATCAAAACAGTAGCTGGCTTCTCTGGTTTTAGTTCTTCAGGCTTTTTAGACTCACTTTGAGTAGTGCTTGTAGTGGAAGATTTAGAGTCATCCTCTTCTTTTTTTACTTCCTCTTTTTTTGCCTCTTCTGCTTTGGTCGTTTCTGTTTTACTAGTCTCAGTTTTAACGGATTCCACTTTACCAGACTCCGTTTTATTACTCTCTGTCTTCGAAGTTTCAGTCTTAGAAACTTCATTTTTTACAGGTTCTGATTTTGATGAATCTGTTTTGATACCATCGATTTTAGTAGAGTCTGTTTTTACTTCTGTTTTTGTGTCATCCGCTTTTGCAACGTTTTCTTTGACGGTGTCTTTTTTAACTTCCTCTACTTTAGTATTTTCAGTTTTCAAGGCATCCTTTATTGCATTTTTAATCACTTCTGTTATCGGCTTATCAACTTTAGTATCGTTAGTCTTTTCCTCAATCTTAGAAGTTGCAGAAATACTAGACTTGATTAACTTAATCTCAGTTGCTTGGGCAGTTTCTACTTTATTTATAGAGTTTTTATTGTTTTCTTTTATTTCAATTTGCGTGATTGGACTCATTTCTACCACAATATTATTATTGTTTTCTATTTGTCGAATATTGCTAGTCAATGGGTATTCCATTACTTCAAAAGTATCGTCAAATGTAGCACTTTGTGTTTTACCTGCATAATAAGCTGAATCCTCAATCATATATTCAGTAGTTTGCTCCAATGAATACACGTCACCGTTTTCAGGGTTAATCTCAACTAAATAAACTGTCCCGCTTTTCATAATAAGTGCTTTATACACATCTTCTTTTAATGTTATATCTGTTACCTCTGCACCATATAATTGCTCTAGCTGGGAACGAACTTCACTTTCTGATATAGAATTTCTGTTCGATTGGGTGACATTCAACAAGAACCCAGTGCCCACAATAACTGTCACTGATACAAAAATCAATGAGTACTTTTTGATTTTAGTAAATTTCATTCATGCTTTCCCTCCCCCCAATTCTATTTTAAAAGACAAACATTAAAAATTGATGAGAATTGGAGATTTTGGAATAAAAATATAAATTGTAGTACCAAATCCAACTGTGCTATCTATTTCCAATTTTATAGATAGTCGATTTGCTATCTCTTTAGCAATAGATAGTCCCAGACCCGTTCCCCCAGTTTTCCTATTTCTAGCCTCATCCACTCGGTAAAAACGATCAAAAATATAATTAATATCTTTTTTAGGAATTCCATTACCGTAGTCCAGAATCGCAACCACTGTATTTTCCTCATCCTCTGATATTGTTGTTTTTATTTCCTTTTCACTATATTTTCTAGCGTTATCCAGAATAATAAAAAGAAGTTGCGTTAGCTGCTCCATATCTGTGTTTACATAAATTGGTCCCTCACCTTTTAGGATAAAGTTTCGATTATAAGCTGTACGCATAGATTGTAGAGTGCTTTCAACAAGTTCGTATAAATCAATTGTTTCTGTTTTTTGTGTTTGCTGACCATTCCCCTTGGCTAATACAAGCATTTGAGTAATCATCTCTTTCATTCTGGCCGTTTCATTAATAATCGCATTCACTGATTCCTCAGCTATCGCTTTATTCTTAAAGCCATGTCGAGACAATAGCTTCGCATAACTCTCTATGACAGTTAGAGGCGTTTTTAATTCATGAGAGGCATCAGACACAAATTGCTCCTGCTTGTTGTAGTTTTCCTCTAACTGCTCCATCATTTCATTAAAGGCAATGCCCATCTGTGTCATTTCATCTTTACGGTTTTTACTTAACTCTATTTTTTGATATTTTCCTGATAGTCTACTTTGAGACATCGTATTGATCAATTTGTTAATAGGCTTCGTAATGATGTTTCCCAAAGCGACACTTGAAATAGTCATAAGCAGCATCCCTATTAATGTCACACTGATTAAAGTCCATCGTAGAAAGTCCAAGTTTTTATCCACTTCAATAAGCTGTTTCATAGTTTGTACTTCGACTACTTCACCATTCGCCCAAATTACCGGCTTTATAATCGTAAGAACCGGAACACCATGAAAATAACCTGAGGTATATCGTTCTCCCTCTTGTAATTCTGGAAAATATTCATTCATCTCTTCGATAGATTCTACAAATACAATGGGGGTTTTTTCACTATTGAAAACCCTAATACCCCCATTTGGTGGAATAAAAGCTCTCAGAATTGTAGCCGGGTCATCATCTACTCCCATCTTACTGAGAGCTGAGACTAGCTCGTCCACGTCACTATTCAATTGATTGTATTCAGTGTCGAATGCCATTTGTTCATATATAAAATAGATTCCTACATTCATTAAGCCTAAAATAATTAACGTCAAAAAAGTTGAGAATAAATGAATCTTAACTTTAAGCTTCATTTCTCAGCTCCTTTAAAACATATCCAACGCCTCTTACCGTATGAATGTAAGAGAGGCGATCGTTTTCCTCTAATTTTTTTCTCACATATCTTATGTAAACATCCACTATATTCGTATCACCATAATAATCAAATCCCCATACCGCATCCAACAGTTGTTCCCTTGTTAACACTTGGTTAGGATGCTTCATTAGATACAGCAACAAATCATATTCGCGCGGAGTCAGATTTACCTGATCCCCTTCATTAGTAATCTCTCTAGTTTGCTCGTTTAAAACGATAGAATGAAAGACATGAACATTCTCCTGCTTAACGGGTATAGGGAGAGAGGACTTGTTGAAGCGAATGGCAGAGCGCACTCGCGCAAGTAATTCTTCAATTTCAAAAGGTTTCGTCACATAATCATTCGCTCCTAAATCCAAACCCTTTACTTTGTCTTCTAGGCCGCTCTTTGCTGTCAACAAAATAACTGGAGTATTAGCCTCAGTCGCTCTTATGCGTCTTAAAACATCTAGCCCATTTAAGCCAGGTAACATCAAATCTAGCAACACAAGATCCCATGCTTGCTCTCTATATTTTATAAGGCCATCTGTACCTGTATAAGCAATCTCTACAGAATAACCCTCGAATTCCAGCTCCAACTGAAGAACACGCGCAATATTTTCCTCATCTTCTATAATTAATACATTCTCTTTCATACGCACCCCTCCTCTTTATACCTATTTTAACACAATCTACTACAACCTATTTAAGCAACCAAAACAAACATTACGAGAGTATTACTGGTGCCTGGCACCAGTAATACTCTCGTAATAAAGCTACTTTATAATATTTTAGGCTATAATTTAGCGACAAAATAGGAATTCAAACGACTTTTTACAACAAAAATCAAATTATTATGAATATTGCATAATTTAAGTCATTGAAGAACTGAGAGCTTTATAGTATGTTAGTTTAAAAGGACAGATGGAGGGAAATGTAATGGGTAGAATAAGGAGAATTTGGCAGCCTGAGCTTTATTATCATGTGACAATGAGAGGGAATAATCGTCAGAATATCTTCTTAAATGAGGGCGATGTATCTCTCTTTTTTAGAGCTTTACAACGTACATATAAAAAATCAAAATTTACTATTGTTGCTTATTGCATTATGAACAATCATTATCACCTTTTAATACGCTCCCCTGAAACACCACTTTCGGATGTGATGTTATCCATTAACAAGACCTACTCTGAATACTTTAAACGAAAATATAATTACTTTGGACAACTTTACGAAACAAGATTTTTTTCCAGTATGGTTTCTGATCCCATTGGATTATTAAATGTTAGTAGTTATATTCACCAAAACCCACTTACAACTTCTAAAGCTATGGCTAGTAGAATGGAATATTATCCTTATAGCTCCTTTGCCTTTTACTTTTACAATAAGAAAAGTGACTATCCTTTTGTAAACACCGAACTACTCCCCTCTTTGATAGCAAAATATCCAGAAATCAAAGAAGAAAACTATGTAGCTTATTGTGAAAACTTTCGTACTAGACAGGACTTGCATTTTAGTTACGAGATGAATTTTAATTGATATAATTCAAACTTAAGAGAGCCATAAAAAAATCGCTCCTAATTTTAGGAGCGATACTTATTACTGCTTTAGTTCAACGACCCATCCAAATGGATCTTCAATAGTGCCATGTTGTATACCTGTCAAAGTATCATATAGTTTCTTAGATATCTCGCCAGTTTCTCCATTATTCACATAGAATAATTCGCCCTTCCAACGTAACTCACCAATAGGAGAAATAACTGCTGCAGTCCCGGTACCAAATGCCTCATCTAGCTTACCGTCTAAATAAGCTTCGCGTATTTCCTCCATAGACACCTTACGTTCTGTTACTGGCACTCCCCAATATTTTAATAATTCAATAATGGATTTTCTAGTAATACCATCTAAAATAGAACCATTCAATGATGGAGTAACAACCTCTCCATCTATTTTAAAGAACACATTCATGCTTCCTACTTCTTCAATATACTTACGTTCAATTCCGTCTAACCATAGAACTTGTGAATAGCCCTCTCTGTCAGCCACTTCCTGCGCTTTTAAGCTTGATGCATAGTTTCCAGCTGTTTTAGCCATTCCTGTTCCACCTGCAACAGCACGAACATATTCACTTTCTACCAATATCTTAACAGGATGAATACCTTCTTTATAATAAGAACCGACTGGCGACATAATGATCATAAAGCTGTACGTTTTAGAAGCGGAAACACCCAAATGAGCCTCCGTTGCAATCATGAATGGTCGAATATATAGAGAGGTTCCTGGCTCAGTTGGAATCCACTCCTTATCAATCTCTAGCAATTCTTTTAATGCTTCCAAAGCAAAATCTTCATCTATTTGAGGCATGCTCAATCTGTCACATGAACTATTCATTCGTTTCATATTTTGTTCGGGGCGAAACAGTCTGACTACTCCATCCTCCGATAAATATGCCTTCATTCCTTCAAATACAGTTTGCCCATAATGTAAGATCGTAGCTGAAGGATCTAACGTAAGCGGTTGATAAGGGACAATACGGTGATCATGCCATCCACTTCCTGCCGTATAGTCCGCAATAAACATATGATCTGTAAATTTCGTACCAAAGGCAAGTTGACTAGCTGGCGTTTTTTCGTTCTTCATTTCATTTTCAGTGATTCTAATTTTTACACTATTCATGACGTATTTCCCCAATCGATTAAATATTTTGTAAATTGCGACTTTTATAGATGTGCAATATATTATATGCAATTATACTCCTTTTATTAAATTTGAAAATACCTTTTTATAAAATTTTCAAAACATTTTGTGGATTTTTTAGAAATATTTATTTTCCTCCTATGATTAATTAAATTGAAGCTTTGCTGTCTAAATATCCCCTTCTTTAATCCGATAGATAAAGTATATGAAAATACCAAAAGATAGGAGGTAAATATGTGTTTAGAAATACTTTATACATATTAAGCTTATTACTTTTAATAAGCACCATTTTTTCGTCCACTCCTGCTAAAGCATCATCGATGGTAAGCGGCGTGTTCGTCAAAACAATTTATGAAGAGGTCATACTAGCTGACAATACAACAGAGAAAAAATTGACTCACATAATTTTAATGAATCAAAACGGGAAAGAAATAACGTTAAGTATAGACAAATATACCCCTCTATACATGGACTCAACCCCTACCTCTATTGGCGCCTTTAAGGAAGGTGTATGGGTCGAAGCAGAGCTTCAGGGAAACAAAATAATAGAACTGAACGGTCTAGTTCAAATTGAGCAAGATTCACCTGACAAGAGTGACTTTGAAGCCATTGGTCAAAGTCTTACAGGTACTATAAACGAAATAGACAAAAGCGGAAAATTTATCTCAATAAATTTAAAAGACAAAAAATCAACCAGGTTCTATTTAGATTCTGAAACAGAATTATTTAAAGACAATAAAATAGTAGATTTAAGTATTTTATATGTCGGAGATCGAGTGAAACTCCAAACATCCGAATATGACAATTCTATTTTATCCTCCATTGAAATTACTAAAGATGGTGTCAAGGTAGAAAATATATATAAAGGTGTCATTCAACAAATTGACTCCAAACAAAATAAGCTAGTCATTAAAGATGAGAAAGCATTTATTAATTGGACTTGGAGCAACACTAACGGCAATGCTATAAATTCAAAGAGTTTTACAGATAAGACACCAATCTTTCTTGGTACTAAAAAAATTGATAAAAGCCAACTACGTAATTATCGAAACAACGAGATTTACTATGTGACAGTGAAGCAATCTGGAAAAGAAGTAATCCAAAAAATGATTATTAAAAAGACAAATGAGCGAACACTTCACGAGAATTTGAATGCAGTAGATACGAAAAACAAGACAATAAAATTATCCGCTTCTGGAAACATTCCATATCATAGTGGAACAATTATTATTAGAAATGGCCGATTAGTGGATCCTATTGCACTTCAGCCTAGTGGAAAAGCTTTTGTCATTTCCAATGGAGCTTCTTCTAATCAATATGCTAATGTCATCCATATAACAAACGACGGTTTCCAAAGCGCTAACTTAGCTGATCATCAATTGTATTTTGGACAAATTAGTTATACGAATCAATATCATCTTTCATTAAATAATACTCAAATGCTTTCTAATAATTATTGGTACTCAACAGGGAACGCTAACTTCAGCTTCAGCAATGATACAGTAGTAACGGAGGATTCTAATACCTCTACAAAAGATTTTACTTATAGTACGGGGAAAAATGCTTACTTCTACGTGAAGGATAACCATATTGTTGCGGCTAAAATAGTTGGTTATACTACACCGGACACATCCGTTTCCATTGGTAGATTAAATAATTTATACAACTTTAATAATTGGGACCACCGGCTTAGTCTAAAAGATGTAAGTGAATGGCTATACGGCGATTGGCTTGCTGCCTCTCAGCGGAACTATATAGATTTCACTAACACTATGTTCATAAAAGAAGGAAAAGTGATAAAAGCAGAGGATATTAAAAGAAATGATCGACTTTATATGATCCACAGCAGCTATTACCAGGCAAAAATTATTTTAGTAGACTAACAACTTGGAGGGTATGAAGTTTCATACCCTCCATTACATACAGAAAGAGGTAAATGAAATTAAAATGAAAAATCAATTAATGAAAAAGACAATTATTCCCTTAATGGCTATATTTTTTATACTAATTTTAGGCGTAAATGGAGCGAGTGCAAAGCTTCTAGATTTTAACGGTGGCGTTTTAGGTGAATATTCCTATGAAGAATATGTCTTTCTAACTGGAAAACCTCTTAAATTCTCAGGAACTGCAACTGTTACCGAAAAAGAAAATAAAAATCAAGTTACTACAACCTATAAATTTAACTTAACAAGTAACGACTTAGGTGTAACCCATAAACTAACAAGAAATATAGTGTATGTATCTCAGTTAAAAAATCATGTATCAAAAGGACAAACTACTTCTAGTACTACTGTAAAAAGTTACACTGAAAAAATTACAATGGCAGATAAAACCACTTATACCTTGGATCATTATAAGTTTTCTAAAGGATCTGTGATTGATAACCGACCTGCAATTGATTACTATTCAGGTACGATTATTGCCAATAAAATATATAAACGCAATAAAAAAAATGTAAAAGTAGCAACTAATGATCTTATAACTGTAAATATTAATGGTCATGATTTAGGATATAAAAACTTTTGGGGATCAACGGATACTCAACTTATTGACCATGAAATTGAAAGTCCTGAAGGAACAATATTTGTTACCAGCAAGGTTTCTGACAATAAATCAAAAATTTTAGAATATGAACCTAATCTCCCTTTCTTATCAAGTTTTACTGGAGGACATTCTGTCATTAGTAACTCTAGTACGGTTGCAGAGTATGATTATGAAATTTCTCTTAAGAGTAGCAACACAACAGGTACTGTTTCATTAAATAATGAGAACACCCCTACCGTGGAAAGATTGATTGTCCCTAAATTCCGAGATATCGAAAAACATTGGTCCAAACCAAATATAGAGAAACTTTATTCTTTAGGTATTTTCGATGAATCAAGTAACTTTTTCTCTCCTGACGCAGCAATGAAAAAGGATCTCTTTACTGTGGCAGTAGCAAAAGCAGTAGACTTACGTGTTCTAGAAGAAAAACCAAAGAATAAGAAAAATGTAAAAAAAGCGCTCTTTACAGATTTAGATGTTAAAGATCCCAACTACGTCTATATCGAAAGTGCTTTGAATAAAGAAATTGTGAGTCCGGTGAACGCTGACATTTTTGGTGCAAATAAATCCATCACTAGAGCTGAAGCAGTAACTATTATTGTACGCTCTCTTGGTTTGGAAGGACGCGCTCCAACTCCTGGCTATACAACGAAATTTATCGATGATAACAAAATACCGAAAGCTGCAAAAGATAGTATCTATGTAGCAAGTGAATTAGGATTAATCGATCCTGATAAAAAGAATCGTATTAACCCTAACGAAGTTCTTACTCGAGGAAAAGCTTCACAATTGCTCGTTCGTTACATGAATTTCCTTGAATCTGACTTAAAACAAAACTATCGCGACGACATGATGAACTTCAAGTAAATCTCAAAACCCCATCTAAGCACTGGCAAGCAGTGTCTAAATGGGGTTTTTACTTTGCAATTTTTTATTTTACAGGGTGTATTATGTTACAGGTGCCAGGCACCTGTAACATAATAGTCAGCATATCAACCTCTTAAATGACTTACACAAATATGAACCAAAGAATTGCTGTGACGATGATAGTGGTAATACCTTGCAGTAGTGTCGCCATTGTTTGAGCCTTGTAAGCATCTGTAACTTTCATACCGCTAAATTGTGTCACTACCCAGAAATAGCTATCATTGACATGACTGACTGTCATTGCACCTGCTCCTACTGCCATTACGACTAATGCAAGTGGCAATGCTCCCTCTATTCCTAAAGTTGGAAGCATTGGGGCTACTAAAGATGATGTAATAACAAGCGCCGCTGTAGAGGAGCCTTGAGCAGTTTTCAAAGCTGCCGCAATTAGGAATGGTACTAACAGGAATAATGCTCCATTTGCCAGAACTCCTAAATCCATTTCTTGCAGTAATTCTGCTACCCCCGAGTTTTTAATAACAGTACCAAATGCTCCACCAGCTCCTGTGATTAATAGAATCGGTGCTGCCTCTTTTAAACTTTCGCCGATCCAGCCCGACAACGTTTTTTCGCTAATTTCTGGTAACAATAGAAAAGATGTAAACACACCAAACAACAGAGCTACTGTCGGTGAACCTAGGAATCTAAGGAAATTCGTCCATCCTGACTCATCCCCAACTAATGCAGCTACTGACCCGATCCCTATTAATAATATAGGCAAGACGATTGGCAAGAAAGATTTAAATGTAGAAGGCATTTTCCCAAAAGACTTAATAACCTCTTCATAATCTAGCGCCTCTTCATGGTCAGCAGGTACATCAATTTTTGTACCTACCTTCACAGCCCATAAGTACCCAACAATAGTAGCTGGAATTGCAACAAACAAACCAACCAAAATAATCGTACCTAAATAATCTGTTGCCCCAATGTTACCTGCCGCAGCGATAGGACCGGGTGTAGGAGGAACTAATGTATGAGTCGCATAAAGACCTGTAGATAAAGCGACTGCCATTGAAGCTACCTTGACCTTAGCACGTTTTGCTAATGATTTTTTTAAGCTTGATAGAATAATAAAACCAGAATCACAAAATACAGGAATTGAAACAATAAAGCCTATGATTGACATAGCGAGCTGTGGTCGTTTTTCACCTAAAATACGAAGGACAACCTCTGCCATCCGATATGCTGCACCAGACTTTTCTAGGATAACTCCAATAATTGTTCCCGCAACAATTACAATACCAATACTTGTCATCAACCCGCCAAAACCACTGTTTACGTTCTCTACCACTGTTAGCAATGGCATACCAGAGGCAATTCCTACAAAGAAAGCACTGATTAATAAAGCTAAAAAAGGGTGGAGCTTAAAAATGGCTGTAGCAACAACAACAAAAATTACCCCTAACAATATAACTAAAAACAACATCTTCCTACACCTCTTTCTTTAGGATAGCTTGCATTATTTCCTTCGTTTTTGCCTTCAAATGATGAACCGGATTTTCCATAGATTCATCTACACTTACGGAATCGTCTACTATACTCACAAGCTTATAAAAGTAGGATGACAGTTCACCTTTATCTTCATCCTCTATGAAGCCTGAGACTAATATAACGGGAATTCCTCTTTTATTTGCAGCTTTAGCAATACCCATTGGTGCTTTTCCAGATAGAGTTTGTTGATCTGTTTTTCCTTCACCTGTAATAATAAAATCAGCACCCTCTATTTGATTTTCAAAATGAATGGCTTCCATAACCACCTCAATACCAGGTTTCAAATGGACAGGAAAAAATGCAAGAAATGCACCTCCAAGTCCTCCAGCTGCACCAGCACCAGGTGTATGATGCACATGAATACCTGTTACTTCAGCAATTTTGTCTGCCAGAACATGTAAATTCGCATCCAAATGACTGATTATATCAGGGGTCACGCCTTTTTGGGGACCAAAGACAGCAGTTGCTCCATTAGCACCTATCAAAGGATTGTCTACATCACAAGCCAATATAAACTGGGAACCTTGCAATCTTTCGTCCAATCCACTAATATCAATTTCTTCTATGTCCCCAAGATAGCCCCCTCCATCAGGGATTATCTCTTTTACTTTATTCTTAAATCTCATCCCTAATGCACGAAGCATTCCTACCCCGCCATCATTGGTTGCACTTCCACCTATCCCAATGATGAATTTTCTAAATCCTTGATCGAGAGCATGACGAATAAGCTCGCCAGTTCCATAGGTAGATGTCTCTAGCGGATTTTTTTCCTGTTCAGTTAAAAGAGTAAGACCTGAAGCTCTTGCCATTTCTATGACACAGGTTTCTTCATCTCCTAAAACGCCATACAATGCCTGTATAGGTCTTCCTAACGGGTCGCTTACAGTAGCATTCACAAAACGTCCCTTAGTTGCAAAAATAAGAGGTTCTAATGTCCCCTCTCCACCATCTGCTACAGGGAGTAATACAGTTTCAACAGTTGGGTTAATCTGATTAATAGTTTCTACAATGGCTCTTGCAACTTCAGTTGCAGACAAGGAACCCTTGTAAGAATCAGGGCTAACAACAATTTTAATAAGATCTCCTCCTTCAAAGTGAAGCGCTTACAAAAATTATAGTGCAAAGGAAAAGTCATTGCATTATACTTAAAGTATAAATTATCTGTATTATAACAGAAGTTTTTTTATACATTGAGGTGAATCCTTTGATAACCAAACAATTAGCCGAGCAAATTGTCCAACAGACTATGCTTCGTCTTCACCGAAACATTAATATCATGCAAACTAATGGAGTCATTCTTGCCTCTGGAGACAAGATGAGAGTTAACCGAATTCATGAAGGAGCAATTGAAGTAGCCCGAACTAAGTCTCCTCTATGGATTACAAAAGATAATAATCACCTTTTTCCTAGAACAAAGCCAGGCATTAATTTGCCTATATTTTTTCAGGAGGATTTAGTTGGAGTCATGGGAGTCACTGGAGAGCCACAAGAGATTGAAGAAATCTCAAAACTCGTTCAACTCACAACAGAAATGATGGTTCATCAAGCCTTAATCGTTTCAGAAAGAGAGTGGAAGCGGAAAATTCAAGAATTGGTATTTGAAGAATTGATGAGTGGACAGCCTATCCAGAAGTATTTACAGGAACGACTAAATAAAATTGGCTTTCAAAATAAAGCTCCATTTTATGCTATGATGCTTGAGGTTGATCCTGAGTCTTCCTCCTATCAAAATATTATAGAGGAGATAGAGTTTTATTTAGAAACTGACTCCATTTTAGTAGGACATTATCAGGCGAGTGAGCATTTTATTTTAATATCTGGGTTAGATCAAGAAACGTTTTCCCGTAAGGTTTCTTTACTAGCTGATAAATTGACTAAATATTATTCTATTTCTTTAGGTTTGGGAAGAGAAGTTGCCAACCTAGAACAGGTTCATTATGCATACCATACTGCTAAGCTTGCTCATCAGTATGGTAATCCTAATAAACCAATCGTTTCCTTTGAGGAAGTAGAAATATATTCTCTTTTCAAAAGTAAGGAAGCCTTTGAGATTCAAACGTATACAGAAAGACTACTTCAACACCTTGACTCGAAGTTACAGCTAACTTTACAAAAATATTTCGAAAGCAATCTGCAACTAGGTATTTGCGCGGAAGACCTAGGAATTCATCGCCATACACTTACCTATCGATTAAACAAAATAGCCCATTTGACAGGCTATAATCCTAATAACTTTCAGGATGCCATAGCACTCCAACTAGCCCTATTATTAAAAGACTAACCTTAGACTTTATGCACACAAAAAACCGTTTCAGCTTTAGCCGAAACGGTTTTATTTATTTCATTATTTTTTCGCTACTTGTACGTTTGCTACTTTTTTAGCACCTACGTACTTCTTGCCCCAATAATATGGATCGTTTATTTTATCAACTCTTACTCCTTTTGAAGTAGAAGCATGAATGAATTTTCCGTTGCCGATGAACATTCCAACATGTGAAACACCTTTACCTGATGTATTAAAGAAAACTAGATCACCAACAGCTAAGTTAGCTTTTTTTACTGATGTTCCTTTACTATACATTCCAGCAGCTGTTCTAGGAAGAGTGATTCCGTTGCTTTTGTATACATATCCAATAAATCCTGAGCAATCAAATCCTGCTTTAGTTGTACCACCATATCGATATTTTATTCCTATTAAATTATTCGCACTTGATACTATTTTGTTGGACGCTACAGTGCTAGCAGCTTCTGTATTTCCTGCAAATGTTCCCATGGCTAAAACTAGAGTCAGAGTAAAGATAGTGATGATTTTTTTAAACATAGATTTCAAAGTTGATGTTCCCCCAAAGAAGTATTGAAAAATTTCTCTATTACTTTCTCGTTGAAATTTTATCTATACCCATCCTAACATGGAATAAACACTAGCGCTTTTACATTTGTGTAACAAAAAGATTACAAGCAAAAATTATGCTAATACTCTCTCCCTAATTATAAATATGTCTTTTTAAGTAAATATGCCTAATTATTATGTAAGTATTATAAGTAATATGTACATTTCCTCTATCTTTTATTAGTAAAAACGTGTTATAAATAGAAGGTTAATAAGTTTTCATCAATAAAAAAATAGAATAGGAGATATCTATTGTGAAATGGAAATGGAAGAATACTCTTACAACCCATCTTGGGGCTATTATTGTGGGAGTAATGATTGTCATGCTAACTATCACTTCTATCGCTACCTATAAAACTGCCTATGGGGAACTATATAAAGCAGCTGGTATTGAAGCATATGGGTGCGCTAATATAACTACTGGCCTACTGACGCCAGAGGATGTCCAAAAAATTCTATCCGGAGACTCTGCTGCAGTTAACAGCATAGGTGAAAAGCTAAATTGGACAACTGCACACAAAGATATATTTGAAACGCAATATATACTAGATTTAGATGGAAAAATATTAGCTTTAGATGATAATTTAAAAGAAGCCGGCTTTAAAGCAGGAGATCAATTTTACATAGACGAAGAAGCTATAAATATGCTTGTCTCGATGGGTCACTCTACTTATTCAGAAAGCTACGAATACGCAGGGATGAATCGCTTATCTGGATATGCACCTATTTTTGAGGATCACGATCCTACGAAAGAAATAATTGCAATTAGTGTAATAGATTTCAATGCAGACATCGTATCGGAGCGTACTTGGGACGTAGTAAGCAAGGGATTATTAGTAAGTATAATTCCTTTAATCTTAGCTTCTCTTGCGACTTTATTTTTAATAAGAAGAAAGACAAAACCTTTATCGGTTTTGATTGCTCACGCTGGCGAGATTGCAAAAGGAAATCTGTCTGTTAAGGATACGAATTTTACTAGCAAGGATGAGATTGGCGATTTAAGTATAACGCTTAATACAGTAGCTGAAAATTTACGCACTATCATTGGCACTGTCCAAAATACCTCCTCTCAACTTACGAGAAATTCCGAGGAGACTTCCTTCTCTTTAAATGAAATGAAGGAAGCCATTCACCAAATCGCCAATAATATGAGTGAAAACGTTGCATCTATTTCTACTGGAACAGCTTCCGCAGAAAGCTCCTCCGCTATTTTAAACAATCTAGCAGAAGGGTTACAACATTCTAAAGGAACTGCAGACCAATGTGCGACACACTCCATGTCCACAATGCAAACTGCTCAAGAAGGGCTTAAACGTGCTGCAGAAACAAGCAGGGATATGGAGAAAATACACAGCTCCTCCATTGAAACTGGAGAAACAATTGTAAAATTGAATGAAGCAACTAATAAAATACAGCAAATTACCGGATCTATTGCTGGAATTGCAGCCCAAACAAATCTATTGGCTCTAAATGCATCAATAGAAGCAGCTCGTGCTGGAGAACACGGAAAAGGCTTTGCAGTAGTAGCAGAGGAAGTTCGTAAGCTTGCAGAACAATCTAATCTAGAAGTCAATCAGGTTGAAAAAATTGTAAGTGAAATCACTGAGAGCATTGGCCATGTAGTTAATTCCACTAATGAAAGCACAAAGCTAATCGAAAATGGAAATGCTACAGTTCAGCAAACCTCTCAATCGTTACGTGACATCTCTACAGCAGTTTCTAAAACAGTTGAAGAAATTTCTCTTATATCCAAAATGACAACCAAAGAAGCAAACAATTCTAAACAAGTAGTGGCACTTATTGAAAGTCTGACTGAATCTATGCGTGAAATAGAAGAGGTTACTACTAGCATCTCAGCAGTGACTGAAGAAACAACTGCTTCTATTGATGAGATATCCAATCGTTCAGCAGAAACCCATGAGGTTGCGCAAGAACTCCAACACCTCATTAACAAATTCAAGCTATAAACAACAAAGCTGCTCATTAAGCCTGAGCAGCTTTTTGTATTAATCGGCAAATTATATTACAGAATTATTGCAGGTGCCTGGCACCTGCAATAATTCTGTAATTCCTATTCCCACTTTTAAAGGAAAAATGTATACTTACTAAAAAAGATTTGAAGGAAGGAAGTTAATTTTTATGAAAATTAGTACCTCTTTAAATTCATGGATTGTTGAGCAAAGAAGACATTTACATAAAAACCCTGAATTATCTCATTTCGAGACAAAAACGAAGATTTATATTGAGGAGAGACTCAATGAACTTAATATTTACACATATTCTATTACCGGCAAGGATATAGTTGGAGTTATAGAGGGAGCTCATCCTGGGAAAACTGTCGCCATCCGCTCTGACATGGATGCCCTTCCAATATTAGAGGAAACCGGCCTATCATTTTCATCAGACAATAGTGGAATCATGCACGCTTGCGGCCATGATGGGCATATGGCCATTTTGCTTGGAATCGCCAAAGTTTTAGTGGAGAACAAAGATAAAATATATGGGAAAATCCATCTTTTATTTCAGCATGCTGAGGAAGAAGTTCCTGGCGGTGCGGTAGAAATAGTTGAAGCAAATGGACTTCAAGATATAGATGCTATATTTGGTTATCATTTGTGGGAGCCAATTCCAACAGGAATAATTGGTGTAAGAGAAGGAGCAACAATGGCAGGAGTTGATCGCTTCTCTATTAAAATCCTTGGACGTGGAGGTCATGGCTCTATGCCAGAAACTACTATTGATCCGACACTTGTCATTTCACATATCATTACTCAGCTTCATACTATTGTTAGTCGCAGTATTAAGGCAATAGACCATGCCGTTATCAGTATTGGAGAATTAAGCGCTGGCAGTAATTACAATGTTATTCCTGACACTGCTTTTGCATCTGGAACTGTTCGCTACTTTAACAAAGACATCTCCCTATTAATCCATAAGCGAGTTGAAGAAATCGTTGACGGCGTTTGTAAATCATTTGGAGCTAAATATGAGTTAGAATACCTTCATGGTGATCCACCGTTAATGAATGACAAAGACCTTACTCTTTCTATAAAACAAACATCAACTCGTTTATTTGGAGCTGAGAGAGTAATCGATATAGATCCAATTCTCGGAGGAGAAGACTTTGCTTATTATTCACATGAAATCCCTGCATCATTTACATTTATCGGCATAGGAAAAGAAAACTCTTTCGGTCATCACCATCCAAAATTCGATATTGACGAAGATATGCTTTCCGTAGGTGTAGAATTATTTACAACCGGCGTTCTTCAATATCTAAAAAATCACATACATGAGACAGAAGAAGCCCTTTCGTGATTAAATTGTTACAGGTGCCTGGCACCTGTAACAATTCATTTATTTCCCGGTCAATAAATTTTCAGAATGGCTAATTCTAATCATGAACCAATAAAAAAGGTGTAGAAAAGTCAAAATGACCTTCCCTACACTCTTAAGAAGCAAGCAATATTCTGTAGTATAAATCAGTATAAACTTTTGATGAGTGTTTCCAGCATTACAGGCATTTCAACAAAAGCACTATCTATATGTAATCTCTCTGTTTTCTGATGAGCGTCTTTACCAAATGGACCAACATTTAATACCGGTCCTTTTAGTTCTGCCATGTCTGTAAATGGAATGCTATACGTATCTCCCCATACTGGTGTGTTACTTTCAAATGAGGTCCAGCCATTTCTGTCGTCCTCATAATTTACATAGCTTAAATCACATATTCCATTAAAATAGTGAACTTGCTTTACTGTATTATCAAAGGATTTGGCTGATTTCTTCATTAGCTCAACCGCATTTTTGATGATTGGATCATGAGAAGTATTCACTGCAGGATAATAAGGTGGTGCAAATAGTAGAACCGTCGCTGGCGCCAGCTCCTGACATTGAATCATCAAACTATCGACTATACGAAGAGATTTTTCTCTGTCATCCCATTCCTCATCTAGCAAAGCCTCTTGCTTTAACCTAAGTACTTCTTCTTCTCCAAGCTTTTTATTTGCATAAGCAAGCAGTTCTTCATATTTTAAGACTTTGACCTGTCCTACCCCTTTTACATGTTCACGCTCGCAAATGTTTTTATAAGTTTCATTCAGCACTTCCATTGCCTCATTAGCTACCTGTTCAAACAAATCCATAATTTCTTTAGCTGTTCTTTTAAATAAAAATACATTATATAGAGCAACCGCTCGGTAAGGAGTCTGTGTAGAATAAGACATTTTCAAGTCCTTTTGCTGCAAAGATACAGGTAGAGGCGTACTTTCACCAAGATCCTTTTCTGTAAACAAAGGGTTAAATTCCATACGCTGCGTTAAGAAAGAAGCAATATAGTTTGCCGTCATCCCCTTCATTGGCTCTCCTACATGTGTTTCTTTACCATAAAACAATGCGGCAGGCATTATTTTACCGATAGTTCCTGAATATATATATTCGTCTATGTCAGTAGGATTTTGAGAAAAGGAAGGCTCACTATTTAAAAACAGTTTATAGTTAAGTCCAAATTCTTCTCGCAGCCTTACTAGCTGAGTTACTGCGGCTCGCATTCCCGCAGAGTTTACCTCTTCGTCTGGGACACTTGTAAGAATTAAATTAATTGGCCACTCTTCCAAAGTTGCTTTTTCTATTAATTGCATATGTAAGGCTAAACCCATTTTCATATCCATAGTCCCACGGCCGAATAAATATTTACCTGTTTCTAAATCAGCTCGTGCTCCCTCAGGCAGTTCACTTGGATTCTCCATTAGCACTTTCGTCAGTTCCTCTGGGAAATATGCCAGTGGCTCCAATGTTCCATACTCTTCCGTTTGAACTGTATCAAAATGACTGATAAGCACTACTGTCTCAGTCGCTTCTGGATGCTTATATAAAGCTGTAACCGCTTGTCTCCCCAAACCAGCATCATGCATTTGCAGTTGACTTGGATGATTTTTAAAATATTCTATTTCTCTAATTTTTTCTAATAATTTTGGTGCAAATTCTCTTTCTCCGTCAGTTAAGGTGATACTATTCCAGCTCACTAGCTCACACAATAGTTCGCGAAGCTTTTGTGGAGTATTCCATAATAGTTGTGTCACCGTATTCCCTCCATTTCAATAAAAATAATTAAATCCAAGCACCCATTTACTTCAAAGGATAAGAGCTGGGCTAGAACAAAAATTAAAACTTTTCCTAAAATAATATTATACTCTATCTTTAAAGTTAATTTTATATAAATATTTAAAAAATTCAAATAACTATAAAGTTAAACAAGTTTTTGTACAAATAAAATCTCTCAAAAAATTAAACTATTTATTCTAAAGCCAGAAATCATGTATTTTATAATAAAAAAAGGCCAATCATCTAGCTCGATTGACCTTGTTCTAAAAGGTTACTTTAAATTTTTCCACTCTTCTTCTAACCAGTCTAAGCCCTTTTCACCCTCGTATGCATCATAAACATCGATTCTCATTCTTTTTAGCTTAGTTAAATACTCATCAAAATTATGATCTTTTGGTAAGCTTTTTTTCACTCGAACGAACACCTTGTTCGCTCCTTTAACTAGTTCAAACTTTTTACGCTTAGGTAATTCTACATTTTCTCCTAATTCTAGCAATGCGCGGAAAGCCTCTTCTTGAATTTGGAATACAGGATCATGGGTTAATCTAACTTTTAAGATATCTATTACTTGGCTTGTATTATAATTTCCTAATTCTTCAACGGCACTAAGACGAGTTCTCCAGCTTCCAGTACGATTGGCTGCTTTCTTTAGCTCTTCATAGTTTTCAGGCAACTCATTTTTTATAGACTTTTTACTCAATCAATTCAAACTCCTTTTAGCTTCTATTAAAACAATTATGTTTGTCCACTTATTATATACCAAGAAAGGGCTTATACCTATTTATATTTACTCAATGAATACAATGAGTAAATATTCACTCTTTATTACCAATTATATTGAAATTAATTTATTCAAATGATACTATCGATTAAAAGGGGGTGAAAAATTGGAGAACGTCGATGAAATAAAAAAATATAAATTTTTATTATCTTTTCACGATGGCCATCAACTATTATTTGAAACAAACACGGACATTAGAACAGCAGAGCGCGAATACATAAATGGTGGAATGTTCGTGGTGACAGATAACCAATACACCATTAATCTAAACCAAGTAGCACGAATTCAAGTTAAGAAACAGCGATAACCACGTTGTTAACATTAAAGATTGATTTTTATACCAAATAAAACGAAACGCATCCTTCTTAAAAGGATGCGTTTTCAAAATGACTATACTCTTATGAATTATGACCAATATATTACAAGTGCCTGGCACCTGTAATAAATAATAAGCAAGCCCATACCATCACGGGTACAGGCTTTAATAAGGGCTCTTGAATTTCCATCATCAAAATGCTACAAACCGGGTACTTATTAACCTTAAAATACGCCTATACTCATTTCCACGTAAGAGGAATTAGTTGTATGCATTTTTTTCATTTGAATGAAAAGTGGGGTCTTCTGAACATATTTTTTTTGCTCCATATAGCTAAATAACTCCCAGTATTTTTCTTGAGATTTTAAAACGAAATCATCTTTTACTCTAGTCATCAGTAAATTGTCTACGCAAAAATAGCTAGTAAATTTAACAGCTTCCTCACTAGGAATAACTAAGCTATCTTCATTTATTGTCAAAAATATCTCTGCAGTCATAACCTCTGCGGTTGGTTCACTAAGAATAGTATAAAATACTACACCTGCTGGTGAATAATTATGCTTCGATAAAAGCTGTACGAAGTCTTGGAAGGCTAATTCAATCTCTTCTGGAACAAAATTATATTTTTTTGATGCTACGTTACGATAAGCAATTTGATGGTCCTCTACTATCATTATTCATCACCCTGGCTTTTTAATGGTACATATAAATCTACTATGTATTCCCCATAAACATTTAGAAGGATACAATAATAATAATCCTCAATTTCTATATTATTTAAATTGGAATAGGATTTTATTTCATCGAACGCAGTGTTTATATTAAGTTTTTCATCCGCCTGGCGTAATAATAATGCTCTATCCACTTTAAAGTGTTTTTGAAAAGAAAAGTTCGCATCTTCTGCAACTTCCACTTGACTATTTATCGGAAGATAATAAGTAAATTTTCCAAAAGACTCGTTATCTTCCACACTTTTAAACGAGAAAAACAAAGGTCCATTTCTATATACATCCTTGGTTAATGCAATATCCTCTAAATGATAAATACCTTCCTGCCAATCTTCCTTATTCCCCTCGGCATTAAAGACTAGCAAATTTTCAAACATTAGTGCACATAATTCAATCCCCATCAAGTTCACCCTCTCAGATCAGTTTCCAAACCATTTAAATAACCACGTTCATTATAATTAAAGCTTTTAAAACGCATTTTACAATATAGAATAATAAGCTGCTCCGGAAGAATAAAAAGCATAACATAAAAAAGAGTTATACCAATTAGGACTACACCGTACATATTGAAATCATTGATAGCAGATTTCCTAATGATGAATTGGAGAACCAATACTAAACCAATTCCCACAAATATAGCAGTAGATAACAAGGACTTCTTCTCAAATTTTGTTCGAAGTTGCTCTTTGCGAGAACCCTTTCTATACTGCCCTTTTCGTAATAAAATATAAAATCTTACAAATGTTACAACAAAAACCAGTAAACCAATAAATAATAAAACATATGTAAAGTTTAGAAGAGATTCAGGCGTAGCCTTCATCCCTTCTCCGTCTCTCCCGATGAAAAATAAAGCACAAATAAATAAGGGAAATGTAAAAAGATTTTGAGAAACTAGTATGCTTAATAAATATTGGAATTTTTGGCTTCTACGATAAATGAATGGAATAGCATAAACAATTGACAAAGCGGCTAAAATAATTGTAAACCAAAAGTGCACATTCAGAATTTCCTGTTTATAAGGAAAAATACTATCGTATGATGCCACATAGTATTCTAAAGCATATATCAGTGGCATAAAAATAGCCCCTAAAATTAATGCTACTGCCAATTGAGCTGGCCCTTGTCTCCCTGACTCTAAAGGAATCCTTAATACCTCAAAATCCTCTTCCTTTAACCTACTTGCCAAATTTCTCTCCTCTTTCTTAATGGAACCACCCCTTCAGTTTATCCAAAGCGGATTTACCATCGTCCCCTTTAGCGTTTAGTAACATATTGACCCCAACTCCTGCTATTGCTCCAACAAATGTTCCTAATCCTGGTATTGGTATAAATGCAGTACCAGCTGCAGTCAGACCTACTTGAATGGCACTCCCAATCGCCACATCAGCAGCGGTATCTGCTGTAGCTCTTGCTACGGCTTCTCCTCCACTCAATCCATCATCCTTAGCGGTGTTATAATTATCATTAAAACTCAATGCAGCAGTAAGAGGGGCAACTCCTTTAGTAGCTCCTTTTAGTAATCCTTTTGCCACACCATTTTGTGTAACTCCTTTAAAGTCTACTAAATCAGTAAAACCAGTTCCAGCTCCTTTAAACGTAGCAGAACCAACGGTCTTTACCTTTTCACCAAAGGTGGCACTATCTCCCCAATACCGAAGATGGGGATGTTTTTCTAAAACCATTTCTCCTTTTGCTGACCAACCTGACTGTCCAGGTTTCTTTCCAGCATATTTAAGCATTCCTCCAGATTCATTGGGAAAACCTAATTTCCCCATAGCTGTAGCACTAGCATTAATTCGGTAGGAAGTTTTACCATATTCATGAACAAAATGCCTAGAAGTAGATAGTTGCCCGTTTTTAGTAGCATTATACATGTGAATACCCGATTTAGTGTCAGTTATGATAGTGCTAGCATTACCATAATGACCTACATACTCACTAAAATTACCATCTTTTGAAACATCCCCAGTACTTTCAGAAGCATCTTTTTCCGCTACAGAACCTGGATCGTTTACACTGCTCGATAGATTACTTAAAATTGGGGTACAAGCCGTATATTGAGCCCAAGCTTCCGCAGGAAAATGAATGTCGGAGAGCCCTGAGCTCATCATTCCTTCCATTTCCTGTAACCATGTATCCATTGTTTTTATATTCGATTCGACTGATAGCATAGAGGATACTTGAGTTGAGTCAAACTCATTCAAGTCAGTTACTGTGTCATCTTTCTTTTTTCTAGAATCGATGACCCCTTGCTGAACGTCACTATCATCTAAATGAGGAAGTGCCACAATATCGGACACCTGGTCCATTATGGCATTGGACTCATCAGTTAAATTACCAGTAATTCTAGATATTTCAGCTAATCCTTCTTCTACCTCATTTAAAAGGAAGCTTTCCTGAATATACCCCTCTGTGTCTGGCTCCAATGAATCTAAAGCAGATTTTAGCTGGTCAAGCTTTGTTTTAAAATTTTGTTTAAATTGTAAAAAGAATTTTAGAAAAGGAAGATGGCAATCATTGTAGTAGGAGCGAATAGCTTCTCCACCCTGCCCTTTTAGACTACTATCCATTCCCACTAAGCCTGTTATAGTCTTCTCTATTTCTTTTATTTCTTCTTCCAAACGAGTCAACATATCCAAATTGCTCTTTATACCAGTTTGAAGTAAATCTACATCTAATACCTTCATTGCGCCAACATCCTATATCCTCCAGAGCCTTTGATACCCGTGGATAATGTTTCATCCGTTTCTTTCATAAATTCAACAGAGCTAGTAGTAGTAAGGATATTTTCATTCAATAAATTCTGGTATTTAGTCAATAAGGTTTCTAGATTTGTAGAAAGTTCATTTAGTTTATCAACGACATCTAATACATTTCCTTCAATGGGCGACTCTTTTGTAGGATTTAGTCCCTCATTTGCAGCCGTCATTTCCTTTAACTGATTTTCTACATCAGCGTAGACAATTTTTACCTCAGTCATAAAAAGACCTCCTTTGTTATACTCCTGTATATCTTCCCGGATTAGCAGCTTCCTCCGCCGCTATTCTTGCGATTGTTGCCCTAAGAGCCGCAATCTCTGCTTGAATTTCTGCTATTTTAGCTGAAATTGCGCTAAACACCGCGCTAAATTGCGTCCCAATAATTTCTTGGTAAGGAGCCTTTATTCCTGACTCACGTATTTCATCAAAAGCAGTGGCTAGCGTCCCGTACCAGGTTGTAGTAGTTAACTCCGGTTCCATACATTTCGGTTCATTCGAGGTAAACTCAGATTGTTTTCCAGTTAAAGAGGATTGACACTCGTTCAATCTTCTTATTTCCTCTTCTTTTTTTGCTATCATGGCATAATAATGTGCGATCAATTCTATTACCCCTCTCCTAAAGGTTTTTGATCTTTTCTTCTAGAAACACCGTTTGCTGGTTGAGCAAGCTTCGGTAAAAATACAGTGAAAAGAATGATAATCCCAATGACTATAATGGAAAGAAAAATGAAGATAAGAAGATTGTTGCTTGAGCTTTCTTCCTCTTGAAAAGAGGTGTTCGTTTGTACTTTTGTCTCTTTGTCCCCTGAAGTAAATAGCTTTAATTCTACCGATCTTGCTGCTACCGTACTATTCTCTCCTCTTTCAGCATGTTGAAATAAGAAAGAGGAGTCGTTTCGATCAGGTAACTTTTTTCTACCATCAAAATAAATATTAAATTGCTTAACAGGAATAGTATTTTTCATTTCGGTCTTCTTTACATCGTGTAGATAATCGGTATTCTTCTTGAATTCTAATTTTTCATATAGCAAAGGTTCTAATTCATCAATTGTTTTATTTTCATCTGCTAGCACTTCTCCACTTTTAAAAAAACAGAGTAGTGCTGCACAGAAGATAATCAAAATAATTTTGTTAGCTTTCATAGGCTTCATCTACTGTTGTAGCATTTTGGCCATTATTCTTGCTCACAAAATACGAAACTACTAGCATCACTATAGCAATAGCGCCTGTAATAATTACTCCCACCAAAAAGTTTGTGTCTGCCTCATATTTAATAGATAAATATACATTCGATAAAATATCTGGAACACTTACATCTGGAACTGCAAGTATTAGTAAAGGAACGATATACACACACATAAGTGCTATACTAGCCAACCAGCCTGCAGCCTGACCAAATTCTAATGCCGCTCGAACTATAGAAGCACTTGCCAATAGTAATAGCACTGTAAAAATCGTCCACTGAATGGCACGTTCATCATTTAGAATGTACATATTGACACTGTATAAGCTGATAATTATTCCTACTAGAACGGATAAAATTATCGTCATCGCTACGCGAAGCCCAATTGCCCCATCCTTTAATTGATAAGTAAAATACCCTATTAATAAACTGCTAATGAGTAATATGATAAATAAAATAACTGGCGGAACTTTTTGTCCATCTTCTGATACGGCAGTTGCTCCTTTTACTCCTAATGGATTAACAAAATGGTTAAATGCATATCCATTCTCCTGTCCATCCACATATGTGTTAGCTAGGAAACTTTGAATGTCTCCATCAAAGTCGGTCATTGCATCCACGTTAGTTTCCCATTTGCTACTAAACTCGTTAGAAGTTGACTTAATATCATCTGCTTTAGCATGTAAATCATTCGCATAATTCACGAGGTTATTCTGGCGCTCTGATAAGGTGTTCATCATTTCGCTAAGTGAAAGAAGCTGATTACTTACATTTTGTTGACTAGAAACAACCTCTCCTTCACCTACCGTTTGTTGAGGCTCACCAGTGCCTAACATAGTAGCTGGGTTTTGAATCTGTTGTAGCAAAAGATTTGCCTGCTTATCAATAGTGTCTAAATCATTGAGTAGTGATAAATGCTGTTCTTCTACCGTTTCTCTTTGACCTGACATAATAGCTGCAAACGTTGTACTAAGGTCTGTCATACCTAATTGCGTTTGCGGAATACTTTCTTCAACCGCAGTCCAGCTTTCTAATTCCAAATCATTTACGTCTACGACATTTTTTAGTAAAGCAGTTAAAATTTCATCCTCAAGCAGTGCATCCTTATTGACGCTATCTCCACCTTCATTTAATGTGAATTCGAACTGCTCTAGTGTTGCGTAATAGGACAATAAAGAGCTTAGCTCCGTATTGGTAACTCTTTTACTAAATAATTCTTGTAATCTAGTTTTCTGTTCTGCTGTTAGTTGAGCGTGATTCAATAGAGCTTCTTCTTTTTGGCTAATCTCTAATCCCAATCTCACTGTATCAGCCGGATAGGTGTCGATGATTTGTTGAACGGATTTGTATTCTCCGTATACCGTATGATAGTTAGTTAAAAGATTTTTATATTCCTCAGTTGCAGCAGCATAATCATTTGTTCCTTCTTGCTTTGAGTTATTCCAAATACCTTCCTTCTGAGAAATAAGAGCAGTAACATTCGTCAACTCTCCTTGCAGCTGCTCTAAATCATTTACTAAAGTAGAAGTAGGGTCTGTTTCCGCTACTTTTGTTTTTAAAGATTGTAGCGCGGTCAGAATTTCATTGACCTTTGTACGCTCTTCCTCTAAGCCTGGAAGAAGAGTTTCCGACTTAGCTGCAGCCTTGCGCTCCATTTCTTCGCGAATTGTATTTAACTGCTGTGGATCTGTCCCAATATCCATTAGACCTAAAACAGCTGTACCATTCTTTCTAGCCTCAATTCCTTTCTCTAAACTATTAAGAACAGAGTAGTTGTAACGATCAATTGCAGTTTTTTGGACGGCAAGCAGGTCATTCAATTGTCTGTCTACCTCACCTTTTCGTAGCTCAGACAAAGCATTAAATTTTTCTTGATTGACATCTATGATTTCATTGACCTTATATATTTCATCGTTTAACTTTTCATTGCTTTCTTCAAGCTGTTGTACTGTTTTGTTAAATTTCTCCGACTGCGAAAATGCCGCTACTTTTATCTTGGCCAAGCTATCATCCTGAACCTGCTTCAAAATTTCTTTTTGGCTATCCTGGAAGACTTTATATTGCTGAACATAACTTATAAATCCATCCATTTGGTTGCCAAAGGTCTCTGCGTTTTGAATTCTAGATGCATGGGCATTATTTGCGGAGCTGATTGTGGAAAGCAATCCGGCCATCTGCTCTTTTTGTCGTTTCATTTCCTCAGCAAGCGTTTCAGATTCAGGTTTATAGTAATCAGACATTGTCGTTAAAAACTCAGTCTCTTTACCTAAAATATTGGCGAATTCCTTTTTTATGTGATCCATCTCTTGAGCCACATACGTCCAATATAGAGTTGATACTTTTTCATTCACTCGATTGCTAGCTGACTCTATTTCATGTAGTACACGCTCTTTACGAAGACCGGCCTTTTGAGAGTGCACTTTATACGAAAACTCTGCCTTGGCAGGGTTTTGCTGATCATAGGACATAATATTGGATGAAAAGTTAGAAGGAATATACACGATTGCCTCATATTGATTGGATTTTAGCCCATTCTCAGCAGCCCCTCGACCAACTACCTTCCATTCATATGGTGAGTCGGTAGCTAGAATTGTAACTACCTCTACCCCCATGTCAATATTCTCCTGCCCCTTTGTAATACCTTGGTCCTCATTTACAATTGCGATAACCCGTTTATTTGGGTTATCCAAATCTAATATACTGACCCCCATCAGTTGGAAGAACAAAATAGGGAGAGCTAATATTAAAACAATCCCAGCAACTATTTTCCACAACCCCGAGCTTTTTAAGTTTTTCATTGCGTGATCTTCCTCTCCATCTTACATAACGGAATTAAAACCTTTGTAGCATTTCCATTGAATACGTAATGAGCATAGCCTAGTGGCAGCTCAGCCTCTTTTCTTTCATAAGGAACTGTATATAGCGTTTGCTCCGATTTTTTCATAAAGACTAAGCCTTGTCGAACTAGCTTCAATTCATTAGTGAACGCATCGAATCCCTTAGTTATTTCTGAATTGTTAGCAGATACAATCACATTAAAGCCTAGATGTGTAGATTTCTTCATAAGCTTAGATAGGCGATCTTGGATGCCCACATCTGCCACCTGTAAAAATCTTGTATAGCCATCAATGATAAAGTGAGCAGGTATAATCTTTGGTGATTGACCATTTTGTAAGCTCTCTAGATAACTGTTTTCTACCTCTGTGTAATGTTGCTCTACGCGTGCAATCCATTCGATCAATCGATCCTTCGTTTCCAAATATTCCACCTGTGGATCGTCTGAGAAAGTTGCAAGTCCTCGATCGAATGAATCAAAGATAGCAACAAAACCATTCTCTTGGTCAATTAATTGGTGTATTAACCACTTGATTGTGTTCGTTTTGCCTCGTTGAACAGGTCCGATTAACATTAGATGACGATTCTTTTTGAAGTTGATCATGATTGGTCGAACCGTCTCTTCGTCTAAGCCCAATGGAACCATACCTTGGGCAGGCTTTTCTTCTATATAATTTTGGAAGTTGTTGCTGCTTAGTTCAAGAGGCAACATTGGTATAGGCTTTGGCCCTGGCTGACTTGCATAAGCAGCTCTTATTGTTTGTACTTCTGATTTCAAAGATTCAAGTACCTCAAAATCATCTTTTCCTTGCGTTGGTAAGAAAAGCTGTGCAAATTTAGCGTCTTCCTTCTTAATAATGGCTCTCCCTGGGAAAGGCTCTAAGTCAAATGGGACTCTACCGATTACACCGTAAGCCTCCGTGTTATCCATTAGATAATGAACTATTTTCGTTTTTAAATTGTTCATGAGAGACTGTCTGATCGATTGCACTCTAGTTGCGGAAATAAGAAGGTGGATACCTAAAGATTGACCGTCTCTACCAAACTGTATCAGCTGTGCTTCTAGCTCTTCCATTTCTTCACGCACAATATCGTAATTATCCACGGCAACATAAATTAAAGGTAAAGGAGTATCCGATAATTTATTGTACATATGGATATTGCTTACCTCGGCATTTTGGAAGGCTACCTTTCTATTGGAAATTTCATCTTTTAATAGCTTAACTAGCTTGTCACACTTTAATTCCTCATCCATCGTAAAGTAATCCGCCGTATGCGGGAGTCGTTTTAAAGGAAGAAGGGAACCATTTCCGTAATCTAAAATATATAGATGAGCCTCTGTAGGTTTAAGATTCTGCGCTATGCCTAGTAGGATTCTTAATAGGGTATACGATTTTCCATAGCCAGAGGAACCAAAAATACCTACATTCCCATCCTTCTTCCACTCGTAATAGATTGGATTTTGTGCCTGTTTTTCTGGTTCATCAATCATACCTAACAAAAATGCATCTTTTTGCGGTTCTGCATACTCGAACGGGATGATTCTTAATGCTAAAGGAGGCAGCCACGGACTTTGTAGCTTTTGAATTGACATATCGTCTTGCGTTTGTGCAATTTTAGCTGCCATTGCTTCGATTTCGGTCATATTGCTTTTTTTCTTACTTACCTTCGTTTCAATTCCGGTAAGCGGAATGAGTCCTAAATCAGTTACAACAGCAATGTCTTCTTCTCCTTCAAGTGTTTCCTCCATATAAGGTGCCCCGCTCCAAGCCGATTGGAATAGCTCATAAACCTCGTTGTTCCCTACCTGCAAATAACCTCTACCTGTGACTGTAATAGAAGCAGCATCACTATTTTTTAGGATTTCTTTACTATCATTTGCATCTTGTACCTTCAGAGCTACACGAAAACGAGCGTTACTCCAAATTTGCTCATCAATAATCCCACCTGGCTTTTGAGTCGCCAGTATTAGATGAACTCCTAAGCTACGCCCAATCCGAGCAGTACTTACTAGCTCTCGAATAAATTCTGGCTCCTCACTCTTTAGCTCCGCAAACTCATCAGAAATAAGAAATAAGTGAGGGAGAGGCTCTAATGCGACACCATTTTTATAAAGCGTTGTATAGTCATCAATATGAGAAACCTCATAGCGATCAAAGAGCCTCTGTCTCCGTTTTAGTTCGCTATTAATCGAAGCAAGGGCACGCATACTAAAGTTCTTACTACCTTCAATATTGGTGATTGTTCCTAATAGGTGAGGAATATTCTTAAATGGCTGAGCCATACCTCCTCCTTTATAGTCGATTAATAGAAACGCAACCTCATGTGGGTGGAAATGAACTGCTAGCGATAAAATATATGTTTGAAGGAATTCACTTTTACCAGAACCTGTTGTCCCTGCCAACAATCCATGGGGACCATGAGCTTTTTCATGCAAATTTAAATGAACAAGCTCTTTCTTACCCTTTAATCCAATGGGAACGGCTAATGATTTAGCGGATTCATTCATTTTCCAGTATTGGCTAATCGGAATATCATCCACATCTTTGACGTCGAACATTTCTAAGAAACTTACAGAATTAGGAATAGAATTTTTCATCCCAATTTGATGATTTAAAGTTCTTAGCATACGTGAAAATCGTTCATTCGTAACTGAATCGTACTCATCCAGATGAAATGGCTTGTTAACTGCCTTCCCTTCTTCTATTAAAATATCTCCTTCTTGTTCATTTACATATCGGACAAGGGTATGAACATTCTCAGTCATTCGTTCCTCAGCAGATTCCGCAAAAATAACAGAGAAGCCTAATTCTCTCGTGTCTTTTTTCTCTAAATATTCCATAATGACATGCTCCGCTATTAAGGAGGTATCCGAGATGATAAAAACAAGATGGGGAGCAAATCTCACTTTCCCTTTCATCTCATCGACGTCGCGTTCTCGAATTATTTCATATAGAGAAGAAAGAAGTTGATCGCGAGTTTCCTCGTTATGGATCAAGCCTTTCGCGTGCATATTTGGGAGGGTGGAATGGGGAAGCCACTTCATCCATTCATAATCCTCATATTCTTCATGTTTAAAAATATTAATAAAACGAATATCATGATAGCTATGAGCAAATGCCAATTGTCCAATAATCTGTTGAAGCTCGCGTTTAATAACACTTTCCTTACCTATCAAACCTAAAATACCTTTATGGAGGTCAGTTGTGACTGGCGCAGATGGAATCGTTTGATATACTTTTTCCATTCTTTGAGCTTCTTCTAACAAATCATCGACTTCTCTGTTTGCCAGGTCGCCTGACGTAAGTTTTATCTCGTAGCTAGAAGGAATATCCCCCTTACCCAATCTAAACTGTAGGAAGTCATGACTCTCTAAGCTTTTTTCCCAAATACGACCGGATAACTCCTCAGTCATTTGTTTCATTTCGTCGAATGAAGGAAAATGATATTCTAAAACAAATTTTTGTTTTTCGGAGAGCTCATACAACTCTTCACGCAAATTAGCCATATACGCTGCATATACTCTTCTTCGCTTCTCTTCGTTTTCTTTTCGCTTTTTTCGTTCCTTAAAATAGTTAATCGTCGAGGTTACAAGAACCGCCATGAACATCGTAATGGAGATAATGACAAATAGTCCTCGTGGTACAAAGATCGTGATTGTACCTATCGCAATAAGCATTACAAGTGGTAGGGCAATCGTTAATAACAAACTTCTTCCTGTTGAATCACTTTCCTGAGCTGGAAAGGATATGGATACTTTATCCTCCGGGAGGTCATATATCATACGAGGAGTTCGTCTATATTCAGGATACATACTATATCTTTCGGATTTGGGAAGCTCTATTTCAGGTAGTAAACTTGTATAGTTTGAGCTAGTAACTACCTCGATTAAATCCCTTTTAACGAGCTTTATCTCCATGAAAGCCCATTGAAGGACATCCCCTAATTGGATAATTTGATTTGCTTGACATCTTTTTCCGTTCAAATATAAGGGACAAAGAAAATCCTTCTTTATTATCCAACCATCATTAATTTTATTTACAGAGAAATGTCCAAGCTCTATCTCAGGAAACTGTATATTATGACGATAAAACGTTGCATTATCCCCTTTACTGTCAAAAGATACCTCATTTTCATAGTCGGTATAGTATGTCTTTGCTTGGAGCGGAGCTGATGTTATATAGAGCTTTAGAAATCTTTCTCTTTGCTCGATCGTTAAACTGTTTTCATCTGTTAACTCACCAACCTCCTGGGACCCATCGTTAACTACTAAACGATTTTCCTTTTTTTCTATCTTAATTTCTCCAAAAAGAAACGGAAAGTTTTGTACGGTCACATCGTGCTCAATAGCTGGGCCAATGGTAAGCGCTGTGAAGTCTTTTTCTTTTAGTTCTATTCGTTGATAATCTTCTCCATAAAACACCCATAGCTGTAACAATCTGAACACCTTCTTTCAATCACTCATAATTTTGTGCGAGCAAATACTGAATACATAATAAAACGAATAGAACGCAATATGTCGTATTTACAATGTTAGTTCTTAGAATTTTCTTCCGCTTCTTTTTCAGCCTCTTCTGCTTCTAACATTAATTTTTCGTATTCTTCTACCTCTTGATCTATTTCATTAAGCTGTATTTGCATTTCTTCCCCACTCAGATCCTTATCTGCCTTAACTTCTTCACGTCTTTTTAATAAACCAAATGTAATTAACTCACCGTCTTCCATTCCTCGCGCTAGGTCAACGGCCTCTTCTGCCTCCCCACGCCCTAAATGTATCCAATATTTTAAATAGGAGGAATCGGTCTGTAACGTGATATTTGATAGTACGTTTTTCTTCTGTTCCTCATCAAGTCTTTCATTTGTTACAGAGGCGTAAGCTAGCTCATAAAGAACAACATAAGGCATCCCTTTTACGCTATATGGACTTAATAATGTCACTACCTGACTATAATTCTGGCCAAGAAAGTATTCGTGACTCAATGTATATGCCTCATGTTTAGGCTTTTCATGTACGAAATAAATAATAGTAAATATGATTGCAGGAAGAATTAAAATGCCTAGACCTATAGCTAAATATTTTGTCCAATTCCATTTCTTTCTTGGTAGTTTTACATTGCTCCTTTCTTTTATTTCTAGTTGTTCCATTTGTTCTGCAATGTAGTCTAAAAGGGATTGACTATTCTTCATCCCCATTATGGTAGCTCCAATTTCTTTTAGCTCTAATATTTCGGAGTACTTTAAATACTCTTCAAAGGTAAATGAACCATCAATTGCAGCTGCTACTACTGCTTTTGTCTCTAGCCAAAGCCTCTCTTCATCCGTTTCATATGGCGGAAGACTCCCTAGAACACCGTAGTAGAGAAACATCGGCTCAACAGCCTTGCTATATACAATATTTTCAGGACATACAATCAGATTTAATCGAGGATATGGATGTGAGTATACTTTTTCTACTAGCTGATAACCAAGCATCCATCTGGATTTTTCCTCTTCCCTCTGAATGTCTTTAAAACGCATATAATCCTTTGGAATCATTGCCTGAAGAATTAGCTCATCATCTGTGATAACTATATCTTTAGATATTTTAGGATTTACTTCTTTTAAGAAGATAATTTCCTCTGTACGTTTAAAAGCAACTCGTTCCTTCTGGAATACAAATGTGGTTTTATTTGCTTCTTCATTTATTTCCGCACCGGTTCTGTTTTTTAAATATGTATAAGTTTTAATTGTTTTAGCTCTTTGTTTAATCTTTTCTTTCTTTTTAGAGGCCATATCCATTTCTCCTTAAATGATTTCAATTCGATCGCCGGTCGTAATTCCACAGTCAGACATAGTTAAATGCCCTGGAAACAACTTATCTTTGTTTACCACGCGTATCCAAT
Source organism: Psychrobacillus faecigallinarum (assembly GCF_014836595.1). Lineage (GTDB taxonomy): Bacteria > Bacillota > Bacilli > Bacillales_A > Planococcaceae > Psychrobacillus > Psychrobacillus faecigallinarum. The sequence goes on from NZ_JACSQO010000001.1 coordinate 674,211, forward strand.
GTCCTTCTCGCTTTGGTTCTGAGATGGAAGCAGCCTGCCAGGCAATATCAATCATTTTTTTCATCGTGTAATAATCGGATAGCCGGAGGTCAATAATTTTCCCGTTATACTTAGAAAGGTCTACTGTAATCTCTATATACACAAATCTCACCTCTCGAAAATAGTATTAAAGCTAACCAAAATAGAAGAAAAAGAAGGAAAAGCGCCTTCCGCAGTGGAATGACGCTCTATGTTTTCATCCTTCACATTGCAACTCTTACCCTCTGATTTGGCTAGCAATTTGTTGGTCAGCATCTTGAAGAGCTTGACCAGTACGACTTAATTGCACACTAACCTCACTTAAAAGCTCACGCATATCGTTGAAATGCGGTTTAAGTCTTTCATATTGTTCTGCAAAGGCTGCACTAGAAGCACCCTCCCACATGGATTGCAATTCGCCAATCATTCCATCCAAACGGCCGATTTGAGAAGCAACCTCACTTGACTCATGACTGTAACGTGATGACATAGCATCCAATTCTGCTGGTGTTACGCGAATAATTCCTGACATTCATTACATCTCCCTTGTGTTTAAGTTTTTTAGCAATTTATAAAATAACTGTGATAGCTAACGTAAAGAAGTTCTTTATGTTCCTCCACAGGTACTTCCTCTTTTTACTGCTTTATCCAATTAGATTACAAATATTTTACATAAAATAATTGCTAATGGATATATTTTACTTTTTGATACTTTCTGCCATGAATTATACTAAATAAATCCAATTCTTATAGTCTTATCCCCCTGTTCGGCAATCTATAAACCTATTAATAAAAATATTTTTTTAAGGGGTATAAAACACATTATTTCCATTGCCTAATATAATAAATAACATTCTCTTTTTAAGGAGTCAAAGAATTCCAAAATTGCTATTTTTACTTTCTAGCACTAATAACTCACAGACTTTCGTCACGTTTTTTTAATAATTAAAATTTATAACAAATTTCTAGCTATTATCACCATAAAAACTTTTTCTAAATATCAACATTTTATTATCCTTAACATAAACCAAGTAATTTGCCTCATTTTCTGTAATATAGCATCACCCAAATATCTTAGTTCAAAGATACTTGAACCTATGACAAATCCCAACACAAACTCAATCCCTAAACACCCTTATATTACAAAAGTGTTACAGGTGCCAGGCACCTGTAACACTCCTGACACGATTATCTATTTAATATATAGAACTGAAAAAACCATCATCTATTTTTTAATAGATGATGGTTTTTAATTTAGTAAGTATAGAACCCTTTGCCAGTTTTTCGACCAAGTTTACCCGCCCTTACATTTTTTCTAAGTAGAGGTGGGACTCTGTATTTGCTGTCTCCAGTTTCTTCAAACAATGTTTCTGCTACTGATAAAAGTGTATCTAAACCAATCAAATCAGCTAATGCTAGTGGACCGATTGGTTGGTTTGTTCCAAGCATCATACCTTTGTCTATATCCTCAGCGGTTGCGATTCCCTCGCCTAAGACAAAAATTGCTTCATTGATCATAGGAACTAGAATACGGTTAACAACAAATAACGGAGCATCTTGTATCGTTATACTTTCTTTCCCGATGTGCTGGACTAACCCTTTCACCATTTCATACGTCTCATCACTTGTATCAGAGCCTTTTATAATCTCTACTAGCTTCATCACAGGCACTGGGTTGAAGAAATGCATTCCGATCACTCGGTCCGGACGCTCAGTTGCTGCTCCTATTTCTGTTATGCTAAGGCCTGAAGTGTTAGAAGCTAGAATTGTCTTTGAATCACAAATAACATCTAATTCAGCAAACACTCTTTTCTTTATTTCGCTGTTTTCTAATATAGCTTCTATTACGATGTCTAACCCTACTAGCTTTGTTTTATCAGCTGTAAATGTGATTCTACCTAGCACCTGTCCAATTTCACTAAATTCTTTGTTCTCTTTTTTATAGAGTCTCCATAAATTAGCATCAATCTTTGAAGCTGCTGTTCTCAGTGTTTCGTTGTCAATATCGCATAGCGTCACTTCATGCCCTGCTGAAGCCATCACTTGTGCGATTCCGTTCCCCATGGTTCCTGCTCCTAATACACCAATCTTCATCATGGTTACCTCCTAAAACTCTAAGATGTTCTTTCTAACTTCTCTTTTGATATAACTATTTAAAGCCACTTCAATTATCAGAAAATTGCCCGATAATATTATTATACTTCCAATAGAAATACTTATCTAGCGAAACATGATAAATATTGGTAAATTATTATTAGCCCTAGGGACAGCTTATAGAATCCTTGCATAAATTTCTTCCTTAGCTTACATTTTCAATAATAATAGCAATACCTTGACCGCCACCGATGCAAAGGCTGGCTATCCCATACTTTAACCCTCGTCTTTTTAGCTCATATGCCAAAGAAATAAAGATACGTGTTCCGCTCGCTCCAACAGGATGTCCCAAAGCAATTGCTCCCCCATTGACGTTAGTCTTTTCTCTGTTAAGACCTAATTCTTTTTCCACAGCTAAATATTGAGAGGCAAATGCTTCATTTATTTCTACTAGATCCATATCCTCTAAAGTTAAATCTGCTCGAGAAAGTGCTTGTTTAATTGCTGGAACGGGTCCAATTCCCATTATGGAAGGGTCTACGCCAGCTATGCCCCAAGACACAATTTTTGCAATTGGCTTTAGCCCATGCTTATCTACAGCTTCTCCGCTTGCAATCACTACTGAGGCAGCACCATCATTAATGCCGCTTGCATTACCAGCAGTAACTGTACCGTCCTTCTGAAATGAAGGCTTTAATGAAGCGAGCTTTTCTGCCGTTACCTGACCTTTAATATGCTCATCCTGATCGACTAAAGTTGTGCCCTTTCTACTCGATACTTCAACGCCTACGATTTCCTCTGCAAATCTACCAGACTCTTGTGCATAGGCTGCACGTTTTTGACTAAGTAGAGCAAACTCATCCTGTTCTTCTCGTGATGTTCTGTATTGTTCTGCTAATTTCTCCGCAGTCAACCCCATACCACTTCCGATGTACTCATCCGTTAACGTGCTCAGTACCATATCTTCGTACTTCATTGTTCCCATTTTGCTACCACCAAATCTAGCAGTAAAGTTTGCATAAGGTGACATCGACATATTTTCTGCACCACCAGCAAGAACTATATTAGCTTCTCCCAGCAAAATCATTTGAGCCGCAGAAACAATAGATTGACAACCGGAGCCACATAGGCGATTGACATTCATGGCTGGAACCTCAATTGGTATTCCTGCTTTTAAACCGATATGTCGAGAAAGAAAAGCGGCGTTGGTGCTGGAATGTATGACATTTCCGTAAATAACATGATCTATTTGGTCCGGTTTAACTTGTGACCGCTCCATCGCCTCTTTTGCAGTTACTGCTCCTAAATCATCCGCTTTTACACTTGCTAGGGACCCACCAAAACTCGTAAAAGCCGTCCTTGCACCATCAATTAAAAATACTGTTTTCATATTTTCCTCCTAACCGTTTCGAAGAGAATTCTTCAAAACCTTTCCGCTTGCATTTCTAGGCAAGCCATCAATGAAATCTACCTCTGCTGGCATCTTAAATTTCGCTAAATGTTTGGAACAAAAAGCTAAAACCTCTTCTTCCGTAATTTGCTGACCGTCTTTAATCACTGCAAACGCCTTCGGAACCTCCCCGTAAACCGGGTGAGGGACCCCTATTACAGCAGCCTCTAGCAGTTCAGGGATTTGATACAGTATCTCTTCGACCTCGACTGGATACACGTTTTCACCACCGCGAATGATCATATCCTTTTTACGATCTACAATAAAAAGCAGACCCTCTTCGTCAAACTTCCCAAGGTCCCCGCTATATAGCCAGCCATTTTGGATAGCTCTGTTTGTCTCTTCCTCATTCTTTAAATAACCCTTCATGACCTGAGGACCTTTTATAACTATTTCTCCAACCTGCCCAGTCGGCAAAGACTCACCAAACTCATCGACAACTTGAACTTCGGTCAGCGGTAGAGGTTCTCCAACTGAACCCACTTTTTCCAAAGCATAATAGTCCTTCAACGTAGTTGCAGCTGGAGAGTTTTCCGTTTGACCATACAGATTTTGTACATTTACCGTTGGAAATAAAGCCTTCACCTTTCGAACAACTTCATAGGGCATAGGAGCAGCTCCATAAGTCAATAACCTTAAGTGAGGAAGCTTCATCTGCTGAATTTTTGGTGTGTTTAATAGAATGCTATACATTGCTGGAACGCCAAAGAAAATGGTAATTTTCTCTTTCTCCATCGTATTTAACGCTTGCTCTGGAGAAAAAGCCTCTTCTATGACAATAGTTCCTCCCGCATAAATAACTGGAATGCTAAATACATGACTTGCTGCACAATGAAACAGCGGAGCTACTATTTGCATTCTATCCCTTCCATTCAGCTCCATTGCCTCTCCCCATATTTGTGCCGTCGAATATACATTCTTAGCAGATAACATTACTCCTTTAGGCTTGCCAGTAGTTCCTGAAGTATAAAAAATCACACTTGTTTTCTCTTCCATTGGTGGTACTTCATTCATCTGTATACTCGAGTCTCCAAGGATGGCTTCTAGCGTGTTATCTCCACCAACCTCAAGTACATCATGAAAACTTTCAAATGTCTCCGTAATTTCATTTAGCACAGATTCTAATCGAGCGTCATATATAAGGGCCTTTGCCTCCGAATGCTTGAATATATACTCTATCTCAGGAGCAGCTAACTTGGTGTTTACTGGCATCACTGTAAAACCACCTAGCTGACATGCGTAATAACAAACTAAAAAATAATCGGAGTTTTGTAGGTATAGGGCGATAATATCCTCTTGTTTATAGCCTTTTTCTTGAAAGTAACCAGCTAGACGTTTTGCTTGCTCATAAAACTCCCTATAGGTTGTCTCTTTTCCATTGAATTGCGTGATAATGTGATTAGGTTGCTCCTTTACATGCCATGCCAATTTTTCAGTAATAAACATATTAACCAATCCCCTTTTTAATTGATTAGACTTACTTCATTACTTTCAATAAATAATCACTATAAATATTTTGCAATTCTAAAAGAGAATTCTCTCCATCTTTCTTGTACCATTGCTGAATCCAGTTTAAGGATCCCAATAAAAGCATTCTTGCCATCTTAGATTCTTTAATGCTAAACTCTCCACAGTCAATTCCTGCTATAATAACGCGATCGAACCAACTAGCGTATTCATTTCTTTTCTTCAAAATCGGATGAAGCTGATCTGTAGAAAATGTTTCATCTGGCTTGATTATCATGTTAAAGGATTCCTTCTCTAGCACCGCATATTTAATATGAACAGCAATCATTTGGCGAAGTATTGCTTCATTAGAAATACAATTATGAAAAACCTCTCGAAGCTCTCCGATGGCTTGTTCCAGTACTAGCTCATGACATTGGAAAATAAGATCTTCCTTATTTTTAAAATAATAATAGAGTGATCCCTTCGTCATTTGTAGCTCAGCAGCTATTTCTTCCATCGTGGCTCGCTGATATCCCTTTTCATTCATAATTTTGACCGCTGATAAGATAATTTCCTCTTTCTTCTTCCTGATTTTATTCTCAGAGAGCGTCAAAATAGAACCTCCTTGCATGCCTTATAGATCTAACTTTTTAGCTATAATTGTTTTCATAATCTCCGTCGTACCGGCGTAAATACTAGCTACTGGAATATCTCGATATCTTCTAGCAATCTCATACTCTTCCATATACCCGTACCCACCGTGAAGATGTAAGCACTCTGCTGCAACACGTTTTGCCATTTCACTAATCCACCATTTGGCCATAGAAACTTCCTTGACTAAATCTTCCCCATCAATATGACGCGCTGTCAATTGGTTCATATAGGTTCTTCCGATATCAATTTCCGTTGCTATTTCAGCAATTTTAAATTGGGTGTTTTGAAATTTACTAATAGACTGTCCAAAGGCTTTTCTACTTTTTACATAATCTATCGTGATTCGAAGCATTTCCTCTGCTTCCACCTGGCATTGACTAGCCACAATCAGTCGCTCTTGTTGAAGGTTTTGCATTAAATAATAAAACCCTTTGCCCTCTTCCCCAAGTAAATTTTCTACTGGAACTTTGACGTCCTCAAATATTAATTCACCAGTGTCTCCACTATGAATCCCAATTTTATCTAACTTCTTTCCATGCTTGAAGCCCTCCATCCCCTTTTCCACAACAAGTAAGCTAATACCTCTGTGAGCAGGCTGAGCGGTTGGATCTGTCTTACAAACCACGATAGCAAAATCAGCTATCGTACCATTTGTGATAAAAGTCTTTTCTCCGTTTAAGATATAATGGTCACCATTTAGACGTGCAGTTGTTTTGATGCCTGCCAAATCAGAGCCAGCACCCGGTTCAGTCATACCAATCGCATTTATTAGCTCCCCACTAACACAACCGGGTAGCCATCTTTGCTTTTGCTCTTCTGTTCCAAGCTCCGCGATGTAAGGGCTTACAATATCAGAATGGAGGCACATACCACTAGCTAAACCCTGTCCAACACGTTCCAACTCTTCTATTAACACCATAGAATAAGAGAAATCCAAGCCTAATCCGCCATATGTCTCATCGACCCAAGGACACAAGAAACCATTCTCCCCCATCTTAGTCCAAAAGGAACGAGGTATCTCTCGCTCAGCCTCCCATTTCTCATAAAAAGGATAAGCCTCCTTATCTAACATCTTCCTTAAAGACTTTCGAAACAGCTCATGCTCCTCTGTTAAAAACGTACCCTTCATTCAATCACACCCTCTCGTATATTATTCAGAAAATTGTCATTATTATTTATTATATAGATTAGAGAAACAAAATAAAACTAAAAATTGAACGCCGTTCAAATTACAGATATATTACAGGTGCCAGGCACCTGTAATATATCTGTAATCTAGCTCCTACTATCAATCAATTAAAATATCGCATCATCTGTTGCACAAGAAAACACTCTAGCAATTAATGCTAGAGTGTTCCTAAAATGCTTAGTTATTCGGTTTATTATTATCATTTGGAGGCAAGTCCTCATATGGATGTAAGTCATCCGTTGATGGGATATTATAGCCTGTGCTCGGAGAATCCTCTTCATGAGCTTGCTTCATAGGATTTCCAGTTGGGTGGTCTTCGCCAGTTTGCTGATCAAAATCACCTACTGGTTTGACCTCGTCAATGTGAGGTCCTTTTCCTCTTTTTAAACTCTTTTCCGCTTCTGAAGGATCGCGGAAATTCTCTTTAAATGATTCTTTTATGCCTTCTTTTTCTGTTTCATATCTTTCCTTCGAAACATCAGCTTCCTCAATGCTTTTTTCCATTTTACTCAAGTAACGAGATGCGTGCTCGCGTCCACCTAGACCAAACGCTAGGCCAAATGCTAGTGCAACTCCTCCAAGAATTAATATAAAAGCAGAGTTAATGATTGCTGCTGCGATCCCTAGCTGACTCAATGCCATGAAAAACGCAAATGCTAGAATAGCATATTTAGCAACGTAGCGTAAGAAATGTGGAGTTCCTGAAGAATGCTTCATCACGCTTCCTACTAATTTCTCTGCTAGATTAGCTAGCCAGAAGCCTACCGCCAATATAACTACCGCTGCAATGACATGTGGTAAATAAGCAAATATTGCCGTAGCAAGGGTTACCATGAATTCTAGGTCTAACACTTGTAATGCTTCAACAACAAACAATAAAATAATGACAACCTGTACGATAGTACCAATTATACCCGCAAACGAGGGTGCTGAACCTCCAGTAGAAGAAAAGCCCATTTTGCCAAAGATAGAATTGATTCCTAGGTTTTGCAGTAAAGTAACAACTACATCTTTAATCCACTTAGCAACTACAATACCAACAAGAACAAGCACAATTGCTACGAAAATCTTAGGTAGCATTGCTAAGATATTATTTAACATTGCAATCGCTGGTTGTGATATTCCTTGTAAATCTAAAATTTCGAGTGCTGTAATTGAAACTGGAATTATAATCAGTACGAATACAATAATTCCTGCAATCTTAGAAATACTTGTACCTTCTATGAAACTAGAAAGCTTTAATTTGTCTGCTAGTTTATCTGCTCCAGCAGCCTGTAGAAATTTTTCTACTAAAGTGCGAACAAGCTTAGCCACAAACCATCCAATAGCAAACACGATTGCTGCCGACACTAATTTAGGAATGAAATTAAAGAAGCTAGCAAGCATACCTTCAAAAGGTCCACTCAATCCATCAATTCCAAGTGCACTTAATACTGCTGGAATGAATAAAAGGAAAATTAAATAATACGCAACATTCGCTGCAGTATCTGTCCATTTTACTTGGTCTACCTTTGAAGGATCTCCTCCAGTTTTCATAATGTATTTATTTAGGCTAAACTTATTACCAACCATTTTAATCACTTTTTTAACTAACGTAGCTAGAACCCATGCAAACAGTAAGATGAGACCTGCTTTTAAAATATTTAATATAGCTTCTGTAATCCCTGAATACATAGATACAAATGGAGATACTAAGGTACCCATGTTTAGAATAGAGAAGAATAGAATAAATGCAAAGATTAGAACAATAAAGAATACTACCTTGCTAAGTATTTTCTCTACTGACCACTCCCCTTTAACATTTCCAAGACGTTCATTTACTCGATATTTTCTTAAAAGCTTAAACGTAGCATTTTCTAGTAGCTTGGCTACAAAAAATCCTATTAACAAGACTAATAATGCTAATAAAAACTCTGGTAAGAAATGAAGAGTGTCCCTCCAATAGAATTCATCAAACATTCTGTGTCCTCCTTTTGTTTGTTAAATGTTCACAATAACCAATTACCCTTAGCTTTATACTTCAAACTATAAATTCTCAATAATTTATTAAAAGTAAAAATACCCCACTTTATATTCAAAAATGAAAACCTATTTCCCCCCCTTTTCTTATTGCTTTATGTACAAAAACAAATCCTCTTTCTTCCTTATTCCAACTTATTTGAAGTTGTATGTCTTTGGACAGAGAAAGTTTCTTAAGACCGATTAAACACTTTTAAAATAGTTTAGACTCATCTCCATCTTGCAATTAAAAATACTAACAAAAAAAACCGTTCCAGTAGAACGGTGAATTAGAGTTTTACACTTTCTATCGCTTGTTTGACACTTCCAAAGGTTTGAAAAGAAGAAAAATCTATACCTGCTTTAACAATTACCATTGATAAGTTAGGACGGATTCCTGTAAACAGCACTTTGATACCAAGTAGCTGAAGCACATTGTGAATAGCAAAGATATGTTGGGCAATTTCTTCGTCAATGGTTAAAATACCTGAAAAATCAATGATTAATACATCAATATTCATGTTGGGAATAGTAGGAAGGACATAAGATAACAAATGCTGAACACGAATATAATCGATTGCTCCAACAAGCGGAAGAACTGCTACTCCACTTTGAATTGGAACGATTGGAGCACTTAATTCATTGATTGCTTTTTGATGTTCTCTCATCATTTGGTCTTTAAATCCCTCGTAGGCATACATCTTATCTACGAGCCACACATCAATTAGATGGCTAACTTGGTTGTTAATATTCACTATGTTTTCAGCTGAAATTTTTAGCTTTAAACACACTTCATTGATATATTCCAAAAAGATAGACTTACTTTTCACGTTCGGCTTAATATAAGCAGAAAAGCTATAAAAATCTGCTATCCCTTCTTCTTTAACTTCCTTAATCCAACTAACTAATTGTTCCTCTGCAAGCGCTCTTGGTTTAGTTAAAGCATCACCAAGAATGGCAATGAGCTGTTGATTTTTATTTTTATTGATCAAATAGGGTTCAAGCTTAATATTTTTTTCTATACTATTTAATTCTGCTAATATTCGTTCTGTAAGCTCATCACCAATGGATTCTGCATTTTTTACTAAATACTCGCTTACTGTTAAAATCTCGTTCATTTAAGTACACACCCTCTAGAAAGATTCCGTGGCGTTAGCTAGTTCCTTTTTTGTAATCTTCCAATGTGATGCCCCCCAGGAGGCCTTCCCATCTACAATCAAAAAGGACTGTGGAGACTCATGTTTAACTCCAAGATCATGTTCTATCTCATTAGACACAGCCCTGCTTTCAATTACCTTCACTAAATATTTTTCCACTGGCGATTCAAAAGAAGTAAACTCCGCATATGCATGAGCGCTAACCGGACAAGTAGTGCTATGTTTTAAAAGTAATAACTTATGGCTTTTTGACTGTTCCAACACATCTTTCCACTCTTCAATATTTGTGATTTCCTTAAAATTGGACACTAAATCACCTTCCTTATTCCTTACTCTTACCCTCCATAAGCCACTTTAAACAATTATTACAAAAGTGTTACTGGTGCCTGGCACCAGTAACACTTTTGTAATAAAAATATCCTATCAAACAAAACTCATTCTTACGCTCTTTGCTGTTAAAAAGGTACAGTATTTGTACAAATCATCAATCCTGATTAATTATTGTTTAGGGCTCTATCAAGAAGAGAATATTAAATATATATTAAATACTTTAGAAATGAGGTTTACCAATGAAAAATAGCTTAGTTTCTTCATTATTTTTGATCTCTACTTTGTTGCTCTCAGGTTGTGGGGATAGTAAAGAGGATACTCAAGCAATTCCGGAAGGCATGGCTTCAGATCCAAAACAAGATGCAACTGTTGAACAGCCAGCTAATGTGGAAGAGCAAATTAAAGATCTTCCATATAATAAATTAAAGCTAGCTATCTATACAAAAGAAAATAAGGATGCAACTGTGCTAGCAGAGTTTGATAAAAAAGACGGTGAAACCGAGGCTATATATAGTAATGATTATGCTTCTACCGATCTTAAGGGAGACCCTGCATTTGCTCTTTTACAGCCCATTCTCATCGAGCTTCAGTTAAATCAAGAGATGAGCGAAGAGGAAGTTATTCAGCATGTGATGAATACTTTTGGAGCGGAAGATTATTCTAGCTTCGAATTGGAGATTGACTATGCGGGGGGAAAAGAAATTAAATATAATCGAACAAAATAAAACAAGCCTAGCTTGGAGAAATCTTGAATCTCCCATGCTAGTTTTTTTACTTTAGTGACCATGTTAAAATTATCCGCATTAGCTAACTAGAACTCCATTCACTGATAGTATTTTACCGCTTCAATAGATTATGACCATAGTTTTTAAAAATAGCTTCATTAATAAATGGTAAATAATTGTTTAACCTATATTATATTTGGATATTAAAAGAATAGGCACTATAACGTCTAGGAGGGAATATTTAAATGATATATAAAAAACGAACGTTAATAATGGCATCTATATTTTCCACTGCCTTGTTGTTAGGAGCTTGTGGTGATAATAACGATGACAAAGATGAAAATGTCTTAAAATCGGACGTTGTTGAACCTAATCCAGAAGAAAAGTCAGGAGAAGCAATTTCTGAACCTGAAACGGATTATGGATTTCAAGAATTTACATTAACCATTGATACACCTGATAACCAGAAATCTGTAATAGTCGAATATAAAGTAGATTCTTCTTCAGCAGTGTATAAAAATATGCATACTGCTGTAAATACAGAAGGAGATGGAGCTGCAGAAACGCTAGACCCAGTCTTTAAGGAATTAAACCTGAAAAAAGACATGAACACCGAAGAAGTTGTGCAACAGGTTACAGCAGCATTCGAAGTAGATGAATATACAGCCTTTAACTTAGATGTACAATACGATGACGGTGAAACCATGAATTATACAGTTAACTAAAATACAAAGTGCCAAGCGGACATTTTTTCCCCTTGGCGCTTTTTTATATTTCAAGTATATTACAGGTGCCAAGCACCTGTAATATACTTGGCATGGTTATCGGTCTTCGAAACGGGCGCATGCAATGCCAAATACTGTGCCTAGGGCTGCTCCCGCCAACACTTCGATTGGTTGGTGACCTAGTAGCTCTTTTAGTTCTTCTTCTCTTTGAACTAATTCGAAGCTTGGAAAATTTCCAGAAAGCGCCACGACATTGTCCTCTAGGTCGTTTACTAGTTGTGCAATTTCCCCAGTGTGACGACGAATACCTTGTGCGTCGTACATGACGATTGCACCAAAAACAACGGCTAAGGCTGTTTCTGTGTGTCGTGTTCCTTTGTTGGCTGCTACATATGATGCAAGGGCTGCAACACCTGCTGAGTGAGAGCTTGGCATTCCTCCTGTTGTAAATGCCTGCTTGATGTCCCATTCCCCTGTTATTTTTTTATGCGTGAGCACCTTTAAACCTTGAGCCAAACCTATTGCCGATAAAGCAGTAATAATGCCTCGATTCATTTTTGTCATCTATGCAACCTCCATTGAACTATGTATTTTATTGTTTTAAGAATAATTAATTATAATTATAGCCTTATTAAAGTACCCTATATACAGAAAAATAATCTTTCCAGCTATAAGAAACACGTAAATATATATAACTCTTATACATTTAAATAGGCTAACCTCGAATATTATTTCTCCAATCACTAGCTTCTTCCTATTTATCTTCGAGTGAAAAGATATACAATTTCTGCTTTCTTATAAATTAAAAAATCTCTTTAAAGCACTCGGCTCTAAAGAGATTTCCTTATATTATTGTTCCTCGTCTTGTACTATATTAGATGTCTCTGGTGCTTCGAATATTACTTGTAAGCCTACCTCTAATCGCTGTGCAGGAGTGCTGTTAGACACCTCCACTGGCAGCTGGAAGAACTGACTAGTTAAAGAAGCTGTACCAGGTTTTTTATAGTTAGTGAACTGAAATGGTCGAACATCCCAAGAAATTGCCACTGTATGCTCATCACCATCCGAATCAACAATAGTCGTTTGCTTCGGCAGTTGTGCAAGGAACTCATCGTAAGTAATGTCAGAAGGAACTGTTAAAGGCTCTAATGGATTAATAGATTGTAAAGTAACCTCTGACTTTAAAACAATCTTTACATAAGCCGTTTTATTCTTCGTAATTACCAGTGGATTGGAGTCTGCATGATAAGTTGTTTCTTTATACGCTTCTCCTAATTCAATTTTGTCTACACTCATCGTATCTAACGTATCGAAATGAATCGTGTAAGCACCTTCTGGAATGTCCTTCATTTGATACACATGCTTCTGATTACTTGGCGTGGTGCCTACTTGATAAACTTTATTTGTCTTTTTATTCTTCAAGCTAAAGTTGCTAATATTGGTGAAATCTATCTTATTCATAGAGGAAGTGCTATCTCTGAATAAGCTGACTTGTGTATTCCCCTTTTCAGGTTCTGCAAAAGTCACTTGAATTGTCATATCTAGACGTTGTGCTGGCGTACTATTAGATACCTCTATAGGTAAACTGAAGAATTCACTGGAAAGGGTCATAGTCCCCGGCTTTTTATAATTTTCAAATTGAAAAGGTCGTACGTCCCATTTCAATGCAACAGCATGTTCCTCGCCTGTTGAATCGACAATTTTACCTTGTTTTGGTAAGGCTGCTTGGAACTCCTCGAAGGTAATATCATAAGGAACAGTTATGTTCTCTAATGGTTTAATATCCTGTAATGTAATCTCTGATTTTAATACAATTTTTACATAAGTCGTTTTATCCTTCGCAATTACTACGGGATTAGTATCTGGGTGGTAGACTGTTTCTTTATAGGTATCTCCAAGGTCAATGCGCTCTACAAGGAATACGTCTGGAGTATTTACCTCGATCGTATAAGAGCCCGCTGGGAGGTCCTTCATTTGAAATACATGCTTCTGATTGCTTGGAGAAGTCCCTACATTATAAACTTTGTTTGTTTCTTTATTCTTCAATGCAAAATTAGAAACAGTTGCAAAGTCAATTTTATTCATAGAAGAGGTACTATCCTTGTATAAACTTATGTGAACAAGACCTTTCTCAACCTTTACTTTAGCCTTTAGTGTAAGCTCTACGGAATGCTCAACCTTTGTGCCATCAGCTCTAGTCAACAACATTACAACTGTGCCTGACTTCGCTTCTTCACCAATTTCCGGCTGTACAATTCGACCGTCTACAACCATACCCTCAGGTGTAGATGTTAATGCCACTGAATAATCTTCACCAATTAAAGCTGATATTTTATCGAGCAAAATATCTCCTTCTACCAATTCTCCAATTGTGCTTGGAGTAATTTTAGCCGTCTCTGCTTCAGCAGCTTTCAAATCAGCTACTTCCTTAATTAGCTTGTCCGAGTTTGTAACTAAAGCTTTTTGATTATTAGTTAGTTTACTATATTCAGCTTGCGCTACTGAAATCGCATTTTTATATTCTGAAGCACTTGAATCTTTTTTAATTTGATCAATTAATGCTACTACCTTTGCAGCAATTAACTTATCTTCCTTAGCCGCTTTTAACGCTATTAATGCATTTTCTGCGTCCACTAATCTAGTTATGTCTACTAGCTTTTTCTGGTTTTTGGTCAACTTCTCATACGTAGCACGGACTACTTTAATAACTTTTTCATCGCTTTCCTTCACCTTAGAAGCTGGAGGTACTACATAGAGCATTGCCATAAATAGCTTTGCTACAGTTTGATCAATTATTGAACTTAAAAAAGGAGACTTAGAAGAAGTCTTCATCGTATTTTCTATTTGGATTTGAGCCTTTTCTACAGTATCAATTGGAGATGCATAAGCTGCACCCACAAAAGAATTAGAAAGAAGAGATATTACTAAGACAAACGCAACTACTATTTTTTTCATATGCTTCCCATTCATCGAATTCCCCCTATTTTGTATGAATCTTCTTTAAATATTATCAAAATTTAATATTTTCCAAAGATATACATATTATTATCAATTCTATCTATCTATACTTTTAATTTCAAGAAAATTTAGTTTATTAATAAACAACCTATGATTCCAAAGGCATTTCTCTTTTCAAAGTAAAAAAATATAAATGTAAAAATATTACTTAAAATATTAAAATAATACAAAAATTTTAATAAAATTAAATATTTCAGGTTATATTATTTTAATTTTATTCCATAAAAAGGGTTAAAAAGATTTTTTAAATGTCATACTACTAAGACTATTTTTTCAAGAAATAAAACAATGTTAAGGAGTTCTTCTCTTATGGACATAAAAATTAAAAACGAGCCTATCGAACAAAATAGGTGGCTTTTTACAACGTTTCTTCTTTTAGTATTAGCTATTTGCGATAGCTTAATCACCCATTTCGGTTTAAGTAACAGCTATATAGAAGAATCCAATCCACTTATGCGCTATGTATATGAAAACAGTGTATTTATATTCTTCTCGATTAAAATCGTTTTGCCGCTTCTGTTTATGTATATTATGACAAAATTAAAGCCTAAAGCTTATTTGCAGCTCCTTATAGCGGGTGCCCTATTCCTTTATGCATTTGTACTGTTCAAACATATATTTTGGTTATATATGTTGTTTATTGCATAAGTAAAATTTGCATGGCGAAAAAAATCCAGCAACTATTTAGCCGCTGGATTTAACTTATATCGGATTTTTTCTTCACGTTCCCATTTTTGCAGTAAAGGAAACGGATCGTAGGCCCATTCTGTACGTCCATTGTATTTGTACATTCCATAATGTAAATGTGGTGCAAACTTACCAGATGTACCTTTCTTGCCGTAGCCAGAACTTCCTACATAGCCGACCACTGTGCCTGGCTCTACAATGCTTCCTTCCTCTATTCCTTTAGCGTAGCCTGAAAGATGGGCATAATAATGATACGTATTATTAACATCTCTAATCCCTACCCGCCAGCCGCCATAGTCATTCCACCCTTTAGTTTCCACTATCCCGTGCGTTGCTGATTTTACTGGAACTCCGCTATAGGCAAAAAGGTCTGTTCCCTCATGCATACGTCTACCGCCCCATCCCCGTCTGTCTCCCCACGTACTGCGGTAGCTGTAGTCATGCCGAATAGATAGTACAAAGGCTCGTTTATCTAAATTTAGCACTTCATATGTCTTATAAATTTTAGCATTCGTCATGATTTGTTTGACCGTTATTTCTTTGTCGTAGTATTCCCTTAAAGCCCTTTGGAAATCCTTTTCAGAATGCACTCTTGGACTTAAATACTGGACAAGCGTAAACATGACGTCCTCATCATTTTGACGATCAGCGAATCCGTCATTATTACCATCTCGACCTTGTCCATCAAAAAATGAAATAGTGGTTAAATTAGTATCATCCCCTAGCGGATTCAGTGGTCCCACCCAAAAGTCATCTGTAAACTGAATAGCTACAACTCCATCACGCTCTGGTAAATCTTTTCTAACCTCTTGAATATTTCTTTCGTATTGGTCCACTGCCGCCAAGTAATACCAAGGTAATGTATCTGTAGAATACCTTATATAATAATCCATCCGCTTGTCTAAAATTTGCTCGCGCGTGAGTTCCTCGGCTGCCGAAACCTCGGAGGTAAAGAACAGAAATAGGAAGCCGATGGATAAAGATTTTACAAGTAAGCGCATCAAATCAAAATACCTCCTTTTTTATTCTTTCAGTAGTTTCCCCAAACAAACTAATTTCATGAATCAAAAATGGAAACATATTTAATGGTCTTTTGAACAAAATAAAAACGACTGTCCAATGTAAGACAGTCGTTAAAGTCAATTTTTACACGCTTCAATAAATTTTTTAAAAATGGCAATGGATGGGGCATCTTCTTTATTTACCAAGCATTCTGGATGCCACTGTAAACCTAATACAAAAGGATGATTTTCACTTTCAAATGCTTCTATAATTCCATCACTAGCTAAACCCGAAATTTTGTATCCCTTAGGAACTTCTCGTACAGCCTGATGGTGAAAGCTGTTTACTTTTATGCGATTTTCTCCAATTATTTGCTTCAGAACTGTTCCTTCATTGACCTGCACATAGTGTGAGGCGTGAGTTCTTGTTGCTTTTTGATCGTGCTGCAGGAGATCTACTTTCACCTGATCGTATATATCCTGATACATATCACCGCCAGCAGCTATGCTTAGGATTTGAGCCCCTCTACAAATTCCTAAGATTGGTTTATTTTGCTCAAGCATCTTTTTAATCAGAGCTATTTCAAATTCATCCCGTTCTGGTACGATATTTCCTAGACCTCTATGGGGCTCTTCGCCAAAAAGAGTTGGGTCAATATCTCCGCCACCTGTTAATAGTAGTCCATCTATTAAATTTGAAATAGACTCAATGACATCGATCTCCATATTTGGTAACACAATAGGGACGCCACCGAATCTTGCAATCGCATGAATATTGTCGGTCGGTACAGAAAGTACAAGATCCGTTAAATTCGAGGAAACACCAATGACTGGTTTCATAGAAACCTCCTTAAAATTTTCCTATAATTATACAATAAATATAAATATAGCGAATAATGTAAAATGACTATTAATTCTTCTGTAAAACAGGTAAATTCATAAAGTTTTTGTAAGCAAATCCCTGTACCTCTTCTTCTGAATAGCATTTCAATAACTCATTTATCAAAACTGGGAAATCAGAGGATTTGTGAAGACCATTTGTATAGAAATCCATGCCATCAAAATCAGAGCCTAATCCAATTCGCTTAACTCCTCCCAACGAACATAGATGATCAATATGCTTGATGAGATCAGATATTTCGGCTGTGTCCTTACCATTAATAAAAGGAGGATAAAAAACGACATGGATATGCCCACCCTTATCAAACATTGCTTTTATTTGTTCATCATTTAAATTTCTTGGATGTTCACATAGATTACTTGTATTCGAGTGAGAAGCAAATGGAAAATTTGCTAGATTCATCACATCCCAAAATCCTTTTTCACTTAGATGCGACACATCTGTTAAAACTTTATGCTCATTGTTTAAGAGCACAACCTCCTTACCAAGTAGCGTTAGTCCTCCTCCTCTTGGCTCTCCTGCTCCATCTGCGCATAAATTGGCATTATTCCACGTTAATCCAATGGAAAGCACACCGAGCCTATATAAATGACGCAGCTTCATCAGATCGTTCCCAAACGCATCTGCTCCCTCTAATGCTAAAATGGCACCAATCTCTCCATCCTTTAACTTTCCTAAGTCCTCCCACTTTTTTATATGCTTCATCCTTGGATTTTTTCCCAACACTTCCGTATAGAACAAATCGATTTGCTCTAAAGCATGTGCCCATTTCTGATCATCTGGTATATTCGGGTAAATAAAAACGGCAAAAAATTGCGCAAGGACATTTCCCTCTGACAATCGCTCAACGTTTGTTTCTATTTCAGGAGCATCCGTAAAGGTAAGGGGATTTACTTGATAAACTCTTCCTCGTTTGGCTAACTGTAGCTTCAACAGTGCATCACAATGCGTATCAATTATCTTCATTTTTTCATTTCCTTTCCCGAGCGAGTTGCTTCTTATTTATTCTCATAATGGAGAGAGTTGCCTCTATAATCGGACCGCTCGCTATCATAAGCAGACACTACAATCTTAATAGGACAAATTTTAAGCGTAACTTTTAAATATTTGACGAGAGCTATAAAAAATACGATTTATTTCCCCGTTATCGTCTTTTAAAAACTCGATTAGATTTTCTTGGTCCTCCAACGTACCGATAAATAAATTACCCTCTATAAATCGGAGAGGATTATTGCCTGCATTAGATATAATAGCCAAACTGCCATCCACAATGTCTACATTAACCTTCATACCTTCACCAGATACGAACTTTCCTCTGTATTTTTGAAGCTTTTCTAAAGGCAAATCTTTGGTTGTAAACTGAATATGCTTTGCAGTTGGCGCCCTACTCTCCAGCACATTTAATGCTCCTAGGAAAAGCTTGTCAGATGGGACATCCGCTAAACTACTTAATAGCACACCAGAAATTCCTTTGTCGGGTAAGATACCCATAAAAGAAGATACTCCCTTCAATCCACCACCATGATTAATAAAGGCTGTTCCAAAATAGTCAGGAACCACACGTAGTCCATAACCATAAAAGCGTCCTTTTTCAAACTCCACATGAGGGTAGATCATCTGCTCTACACTTTGCTCTTGAAGGATTCTCTTATCCCCAGCCATGCCTTTGTTTAGAAAAATATTCAAATACTTAAGTATGTCATTTTGAGTGGATTTCAAATAACCTGCTGCTCTCATAGAAGGCGCATCCCACCATAGGGGAGCCTCATAAACTTCTAGTCCCTTAGAGGTATGCCTAGACATATATAAGCTCGTTACATTATCTTTTTCTTTTATTTTTGATAGGTCAAAAAAGCTATTATCCATTTGAATCGGCTGTAAAATATGTTCTATAATATAGTCCTCATAGGTTTGTCCACTGACACGATTAATGATAATCCCAAGCAGCCCATAGCAATCATTAGAGTAGCTAAACTCCATGCCTGGTTCTCCAAGCAATTGAAAATCTTGATTAGAGATGTAAGAGATTAGCTCTTCGTACGTATCAATAGCCGCCTCCGGATTATTTACTAAATCCAGCCCATAATCCTTGGCCGACGGATCTTGGTCAATGCTTCGCTTCCTAGCATAAACATGAGTTGCAATAGGGGGTAGCCCTGAGGTATGGGTCATTAGATGGTGAATCGTGATTTTCTTTGTTTTCTTTTCATCCTTGGTCTTAAATTCAGGGAGATACTTTACAATTTCATCATGAACAGATAGTTTTCCAGCCTCCTGAAGCTGCATAATCGCAACACAGGTAAAGGATTTTGTCATAGAGGCTATCCCAAATACAGTATCAGCATTGATTGGGAGAAGATTCTCGACATTTCTGTATCCAAATGCTTTTTCATATATTCGTTTGTTGGTTTGGTTAAAAGCAATTCCCACTCCAGGGATCAAATGCTCTTCTATTAAATCATTCGCATATTGCTCGAAAAGATCCATCTTTTCAATTTTGTTTACCATTCTGAAGTCCCCCTTTATTAGCTAGCACATTTAAGCTTGTCCATTCTCTTGGAAATATTTTAGCATAATACTATCTTCAAAAGACTAAATTTTTAGAAAATAAAAATAATATTTTGCTATATCCGTTTGAAAACATAGGACTCTTCATCTCAAATAAGGCAATCGTCCAAAAATATATATGAAGTACAAGGATAAGCTAGAACTCAATCCTCTTGTTGATCTAGCTTATCGTAATACCGTTGTAGAAACCCTTTAAAAATAGAAGCCAGCACTTGTTGAAACAACATCCCAAGAACTACTGGTATGGCTACGGCTGGTTGGAAATACGTAGTTGCTAGCACTACACCGGCACTAATATTGCGCATTCCTCCCGTAAAGGTCATCGCGATAACGGTAACTTTTTCTTGTTTTAATAGCTTTCCAGCTAGAAAGGAAAAGACATAGCCTAATATGGAAATAATAATTACTACTATTCCAAGTCCTATTAACCTATAGTTCTCCTCCAATAAATACGGAGCAACAACTGCACCATTTAGCATGACTACAATACTCATCCCTAATTTCGAAAATGGTGATAGCCTGGCACTTAAAATGTCTACTACCTTCCCCTTGGTCACCTGGTTTAAAATCATCCCTGCAATAGATGGGATAACTATAGTCCAAAGTAAACCAAGCATCATACCCACTGCATTAATTTCCACAGTTCCTCCTACAAGGAGGTCTAGCGTTAGAGGAACAATAACTGGAGAAAGAAGTGCACCTATTAAAATTATAGTCAGTGCTAGCACATTGTTTCCCTTTGAAATTGCAACCCATACAAAGCTCGTAATTCCAGTAGGAATCGCCATGGCTAAGACCATCCCTGTTATAGTTAGGGTTTCTCCCGGGAACATAAGATGACCGATTCCAAGTGAGACTAGTGGCATGATAATATGCAAAATAGTTAATGTAACAAATATTGGTAACGGGTGTAAAACAGCATCTTTAAACGAAGCAAAGTTTGAATTTAAACTTCCGGCAAAGGTCATGAACGCGAAAATCCAAGGTATTAACCAAGCAAAATCTACAATATAGTCAGAGATCAGTACGCCGATAACAACACTTATTGGAATAAAATACGCCATCGTCTTCTCAAGAAATTTATTTATGTGGAACATGATTGCAGCCCTCCCCATCTATCTTTTATGTATTTCATGAACCTCACACAAAAGAATAACCATATCTATTCTTTCATATATTTATATATCGGTTAAAAAGGGAGGCTTATATGGGATATTATATAAAGGTTGAAAAAGGTGTGAATATTTACATAGAGGATGTCAATCCTTCCGCTAATAAAACCATCTTATTCATTCATGGATGGCCAGCTAATCATCAAATGTTTGAATATCAATTCAACCAACTCCCTGTACTAGGATATCGTTGCATCGGCGTTGACTTGCGCGGCTTTGGAAAATCCTCCAATCCATGGAGTAGCTACTCGTACGATCGGATGGCAGACGACATTCGAGTTATTATAGACACCCTTCAGCTAGAAAGTATTACTCTAATCGGTCATTCGATGGGGGGAGCGGTAGCTATCCGTTATATGTCCCGTTATAAAGGACACCAAGTAAATAAACTTACTCTTGCTGGTGCAGCAGCCCCGGTTTTCACAATGCAGCCCGACTTCCCTTATGGCACCTCAGTGGAAGTAGTAAATGAATTATTAAACAAGACTAATAGTGATAGACCTAGGATGGTACAGGATTTTAGTGACATCTTCTTTCAAAGTTACTTAAGCGAAAGTTTCCAACATTGGTTTCAAAGTCTATGCCTAACCGCTTCCGGACACGCAACAGCGAAGTGTCTTGAAACGTTACGAGACGAAGACTTAAGGAGAGATCTCCCTGGGATTCAAGTACCAACACTCATCCTTCATGGTAAATGGGATAAAATTTGTCCCTATGTGCTAGGTGAACTCATGCATGTCTATATTAAAGACTCTACATTAGTGTCATTTGAATATAGCGGTCATGGATTGTTTTACGAGGAAAAAGAGAAATTTAACGAAGAAATTGCAAAGTTTATAGACTAAAATCAAATAGGAGGAAAAAGATGATATGTCCAAATTGTAGTCATGATCAAGTGGTAGGGAATTATTGCTCAGGTTGTGGTAATTATTTGTTAAGACATCAAAGAGAGGCTGTCAAGGAATCGGTAATCGCTACAAGCATTCCCTCAGTCGCAGCAAAAGACCACTTAGCCTCTTTAAAGAATTATGCAAGGCAATATAGTAGCTACTTTATTCGCCAGTTAAAAAGCCCTTCGCATGCATTCAGCAAAGGGGAAGGTGACTACTCAAATGCAGTTGTCAGTATTCTATTATTTGTAGCTCTTTTTTGTATATCTATTTATTTATTTACAATCAATCAACATTGGAGTAATCCACCGAGCTTCCTATCGTCATTTACAGAAATGTATTTCGTCACCATTATTTTAGTAGTGATAGCGGTCCTTTCGATATTTTTTATTAATACTATTTTTGGACCGCAGCATTCTTTTAAGAGTATTATCAGCTTTTATGGTGGGCAGTTACCAATTTTATTAATAGGTGCAACGCTATCCCTTATCCTTATGTTTTTAAAATCATTTTCCTTTGGAAATGGGATTCTTACTATTTGTTTAATTTTGGCTATATTATTTATACCCCTTTATATCATTAGCGCTATATTGACGAGCAAACAAGAAAGCTTTGAACCATTGTATGGATTCCTTTTATATATTGTTCTTTTCTTTATGCTTATGCTAATGATTACTATGATGATTGGCAATCTGACCATTAATAGCTATGTACAAAATTTAACTTATTTGTTGAAGTAGCTGCATTGTTTATTCTTTTAAACGGTTGTTAAATTTTAAGTATGCAATATCAAACTAGCGAAAGGTTTTGCGTAACTGGAGCTAGACTAATATAAAAAAGAGAAACCCAAACGGATTTCTCTTTTTTTAATTCACCCAATAGGTGGATGAATGGGAATGGAATTAGAATCATCTGGACTAAAACTGTGACCAATTGGCGGATGAATTGGAATGGATGATACATCACTTGCTGCGCTAGATCCAATTGGTGGATGAATCGGTATCAGTGTAATCACTACACCTGCTAGTGTAGCCAAAAACAAAGCCTTTACTGATTTTTTCATGGTTTACACTCTCCTCTATCGATTAGTAAGCTGAACTACCTTTTCAAACTTTCCTTCTTGTCTATAGTAATCTGTCAAAATAACTAAAAATTGATGGTGGGCCTCTTTAAAATCCTCTACCCTTGCTGTATAAGGTACTAATTTTTCCTCTAAAAAAAGCATAGCCTTTTCCTTTTCGTTATCTAACAATAACAAGTAAAAGTTTGTGAACAAACGATAATGTAAGACTTTCTGTTTTTTCGTCTCCATTTTCAATAATGTAAAACTCTCCCGGCACTCATCCCATTGTTCCAAACGAAACTGGGTTTGTGCCAAATTATATAAACAGAGGAGATAATTTTCCGTATCTTTGGGGATATTCGCGGCACTTTTTTGAAAGTATTCCACAGCTTGCTTGTAATCTCCCATACGTTGATGGAGATCACCTATATTATGATAAATTTTTGGAAGCAAATGCTTTTGATTTAGCATCTCTATGCTTCTTAATAAATGATTATATGTTTCCAAAGCCTCATTAAAAATTTTGGCACGTGAATAGTTTAAAGCCAGTGACATTAGTGTATGAAGGATTCTCTTAAAATTGTATTGATTGCTATAAAATTGCAAAGCTTTTTTGCCATAAATAATGGCTAGGCTAGCTTCATCCACATGCCCCTTCACTACTGCAAGATGGTAATAAATTTCGCCTTCAAATGTTCCCATTTCTGCTTTATCTTGAATGATTCGCGTTAGCTGCCTGTCTGCCTCTTCATATCTCCCCCTTAACATTAAAATTAAAGCACCAAAGTATAAAAGTAAATACTTCTCATATTGGGAAAAATTTTGCCTTTGTGCATGGAGCCATTTTAACTGATAATCTGCTGCTTCTCTGTTATTTATTAATAAATAATAGCGTAATTTGTAAAGCTCATATAAATAGATAAAGTCCGTAAAAACGATTAATTCTCTATACCCTTCTAGTTGCTTATAAGCATTCTTTGCCTTTTCCTCTTCTAAATAGTGGATATGACTCAAAAACTCTTTTAATAATTCTAGAATATTCCATTCGTTAGCTTGAACGTCCTGTAAGTCGATGCTTAACCGTTCAAGCAACAAGCGGATTGTCTCCACATTTGCTTCCTTGCTATTGTTTTCTATTTTACTGAGATGAGGCACGGAACATATTCCCATGGCAAGACTATTTTGTGTTAACCCTCTTTTTGTACGATAAAATTTGATCAAAGAGCCAATCCTCATGGTATCCCTCCTAATTATTGCAAAATATTATTTCCCAATAAACAAAATATTCAAAACATGGTAGTTTTATTATTGTACTACAAAACTAAAACGAAAAGGAGTTTTCACAGATGAGCAAAGTAAAAATGGCAATCGCAAGTCTCTTAATCGCAGGGTCACTAGCAGCACCAGTACAAGCTAGCTCTGTGGCAGAAACACCATCTTCTAGCGAGGACAGAAATTCTGGAATCGGCCAAGAAAAGTTTCGAGTTTATGTAGAAACGAACGACAAGTCATCCAAAGCATCTCTAGCAAGCCAATATGAAGTTAGATGGGAGCTTTCGGATAATGGATTTTCTACCGAAATGAACGAAAAGCAGTTCCAGGCTCTACAAAACAATAAAAATATTACTGTTACAAAGGTA
Organism: Psychrobacillus faecigallinarum; assembly: GCF_014836595.1. Lineage (GTDB taxonomy): Bacteria > Bacillota > Bacilli > Bacillales_A > Planococcaceae > Psychrobacillus > Psychrobacillus faecigallinarum. The sequence continues at coordinate 698,940 of NZ_JACSQO010000001.1, forward strand.
CCTGTTGTAACGCTAGATTTACCAGCAGAACAATCTATTAATGAAATAGCAGATAACGAGATTGCTGCTAGAGCATCCCAGCAAGTTCCTTGGGGTATTAAAGCTATTTATAATAATAGTAGTTTAACTACTACTTCTGGAGGAAGTGGTATCAATATTGCCGTACTGGACACTGGAGCAAATATAGCCCACCCTGATTTAGCTAATAGAGTAGAACAATGTAAAAACTTTACTGGGGCAACTACAGTCATCAATAATAGCTGTGCAGATGGTAATGGACATGGTACCCACGTTGCGGGAACAGCTCTTGCAGATGGAGGAAGTGACAAAGGTGGAGTATATGGGGTAGCACCTGCTGCTGACCTATGGGCATACAAAGTACTGAGCGATAGCGGTTCTGGTTATTCGGACGATATTGCTGCAGCAATCAGACACGCTGCAGATCAAGCTTCTTCTACAGGAACAAAAACAGTTATTAATATGTCTTTAGGATCTTCTGGAAATAATAGTTTAATATCAAATGCCGTTAACTACGCTTATGGTAAAGGTGTTTTAATCATCGCTGCAGCTGGTAACTCTGGGTACGCACAAGGAACAATCGGTTACCCAGGTGCTTTAGTCAATGCAGTAGCGGTAGCAGCTCTTGAAAATACACAAGAAAATGGAACTTATCGCGTAGCTAACTATTCTTCTCGCGGATATACTTCCACAGACGGTGACTATGTCATCCAACAAGGTGACATCGAAATCTCAGCTCCAGGCTCCGCTGTATACTCTACTTGGTATAACGGTGGGTACAACACAATTAGCGGAACCTCAATGGCAACACCACATGTCGCAGGATTAGCTGCAAAAATTTGGGCACAAAATCCTTCATGGTCTCATACTCAACTACGCTCAAACTTACAAAATAGAGCAAAAGCAGTAGACATTAAAGGCGGATACGGAGCAGCAACTGGAGACGACTACGCTTCTGGCTTTGGTTTTGCTCGCGTACAATAATAACTAAATAGAACTATTACAGGCTTGTATCAGGTGCCAGGCACCTGATACAAGCCTGTAATATTGTTGTTTAGTAGTTGATGATTTGGTCTCCGTTTTTGGTTTTGAGCATTAGACCGTATTCGTTTGTAACACCTTCAATTGATACAATAGATAATGGACCAGATAGTTTGCCATCCTTGCCTTTGTCTATTAGTTGCTCTCCGTTTCTTTTTGGATTGATCGGACCAAAGTCAATAGAGAAAGCATTTTTTTCTGTGGCAAAGACAGTTTTGTTTTGGCTGTTTGTATATTTCACCTTTGTACCATCTGTATCAACCACTATAATGGATGCCTGCTTGGAAATAGTAGCTTGATCTTGGGCTAGAACTGCCCCATTTAAATACTTTATTGGTGCTAACGTAAACGTAATCTTTTCGTTATCCAGGTCGTTATCCTTAGTTTTCCCTTCACTTACTTCTCCAATTGAGAATGGTCCTTCTATCACTCTTAAAGCTACTTCCCCCCATCCAACAAATGCTGGAATTGCTTTTCCGGCTGGCTGCTGAAGAATGGAGAAATCAGTTATCGAATTTGTTTCTACATTTGCAGTAAATGTCCAATTCCCCTTACTATCAGCCTTTACTTTCCCAATAGAAAGCCCATTATTTTGGAAAAAGAATAATTCGTAGTTTGGCTGTGCTGTGCCTTTTAACTCTATTTTGCTGGCGTTAATACGATAACCAGATGTTCCTGCTTTAACGTTAAACTTAGTATCCAGCTTGACTGGGGCTACAGAGACATTAGCGGAAATATTAAATAATGAACTGGAAGTCAAATGATAGGTCCCGTTAATCACATCACCAATATCAAGCTCTGCTTTAAATGAATCTAAGGAAATATTCACTCCTTCATTTTGGAATATATCATTATAAAGCTTCCAGCTATATTTGACCCCTTCCGTAGACACAAAATAATTATTTTTAATGTCAATATACCTTATTTTTTTCTTGGTAATTGCAGCTTCCTTTGCAGGAGAATAAAGATTAAATACTCCTGAAGTTTGAGATTCTACTACTTTATTTTTACTGATTTTATGAAAGGAAACGGTCTTATCCAAAGCTGGAGTGCTAGTATCCTTAGCGGTGAATACAATGCTGACTACCCCATTATTATCAGTAGTTGCATTTACTGACTTAGATCCTGCGGTGTTATTTGCCACTCCATTAACAGAAATCAATTTGAGACCGGCTGGCACATCAATCCGAATAGATTGGTTACTTGCGTTATTAAAAGCAGCAGTAAGCGCTAAAACATCAGTTGTCTCTTTGTGTTGGACAGTTTGGTCTCCAATAAAAATCGGTGAAATATTACCAGGAACAGTAAAACTGACTGAACTAGTTTTGTATTTAATCGTGTAAACCGTGCCTGGAAGTTGAACGGAAGTTTTTAATGTAACGCTAAAACCATCGCCACTTAACGTAGCACTGCTAACGGTCATACCATTATTAGCTGTAAATTCAGCTGCCTTTACCGAAGATATAGACCGGTTCAATTTAATAAGAACAGTTGTGTTATCCACTCTAGAGACAGAAACAACTTGAATCGGTAAAATAGTTTGGATATTATTTATTCTAGCCTGGAGGCTGTTTTCCCATCTTAATGTTTCAGCATTTAAAATGGCCTGTGCCTCATTTATTTTTTTCGCGGCCTCTGTATGTCTGTTCTTCCTCATATCCTCTTCTGCACCCTTAGCTAGCATGTGAACCGTCACATCATTTTTTAACTCTGCAATTAGCTTTTCAGCCGGTCCTTTAACTGCACCTCTTATACGATCACGAGTCGACTGACCATAAACCCGATCTAACAGTATCGTCTGCTTTCGGAATTCTGCAGTCATTTCATGATAGGCTTTTTCCACCTGTTCTAAATTATTTGCCTGTACAGCTAAGGAAAGTGCATTTGTTTTGGCATGAATTTTAGTGCTTGCCGTAATAGCATCCAAATAACCTTGAGCTCGCTGAAGTTGAATTTTTGGCTCTATTAACATAGATTCATACTTCAATCTCTCTGAAAAGCTTTCCTTTGCAATTGCTGCCTCCGCATTTCCTATTGCTTGCTTAACATTATTAAATTGTTCCCATGGCTGAGTTATTCCATCTGCAGAGCCTTCTACAGAAATAGCCCATTTCAACACATTTCCTGCGTTTTGGGCATCAACCACTAGCTGTTTAATATTAATAGCAGCCTCCACTTGCAAAGTGGGTGACACAACGACAATGGCAGAAGCAGCAACCATTGCTGAAGCGGTCATCCTTTTCATTTTTTCCCTCATTGAATATTTCTCCCTTCCTTTCGTTTGTCGCTCAAGTTAATATATGTTACTCCCAAATAAACTTATGAAAATAATAGATATTCCATACTATTAGCCCATAAAGTTAACCGAACGATAAAGCCTTACTATGAAAGGAAGTCACCTAGACAAATAGATTTAAAATAAAAGAATTATTTTTCACTATCAAAAAACTCCACCAAAGCTCATAAGCTATAAGTGGAGTCTTTTACATTGAGTTTTAGGTAAATATAATTCTTCTGCTTTTTTAGGTAATAGTTTCTGACTTAATCAAACCTGTGTAAGATATTTAAAGAAATTTGTTAGGCTTCACGAGAAAGATATATTATTAACTTTTGTTGCCTATCTTTTTTCCAGTATATTAAGCTTAATTACTATTAGATTTTTACTCGTTTATTAAAAGATAACAATCCATTAAAAGTAATTAGTAAAAGCTCCATATCCAAAGTAAACTGTCAATAACGATAATACGGCAAATACAATACTTTCAACTATACTACCTGTTCTAGTCGTAATTGGTAATCGTACTGTTACCTTTAATGGAAAAAATAGTTTTACTCCGTTCTTTGTCGCCATGTCCAATATAAGATGGCTAGCTACTCCAACGGATATCCCCATCATAATTGCCTTATTCCAACTAAAATAATTCATCATAGCAGCTAATAGTAATATAAATAACAGACTGTGTGTGAAGGAGCGGTGTCCGAAAATCTTGTTAATAATTTTGGACAAGAAAGGGAAAGTTCTTCCTATCTTACTTCCACCGTGACAAATGTCCGGTAAAATAGCTCCTATTACACCCCCTACTACTAAAAGCACTGGGTCATAATCTGTTACCTGTGAAATAGCAAGACTTGCTGCAAGACCGCCAATGATGTGAGTGTTTCCTGTCATGCTAAATTATTCTCCTTTTTCTTATGTATGACAAAGCATGAATCATTCTACACTATTTGTTTTTATTTCTAAATAGGTGAAATCTCGCATCCTAGCAATCTGTTTAGGCATATCGTTCCGATTTTTTTAAAATAATCTTTCTCCCCTATAAAAAACAACCAATCTCTGCTCAGAAGATTGGTTATTTCATTTTATAATTTTATATGAATTGCTAGATTTTTAATTTGCACATAGTTTTGAACGGCTAAATGACTTTTTTCTCTTCCAATCCCACTCTTTTTATAGCCACCAAAAGGCATCTGCACACCACCAGCTGCTCCATATGTATTTACAAACACCTGACCTGCCTCCACACGGGCAGCCACATAATGAGCAACGTCAATATCCTTTGACCATACGCCCGCAACGAGACCATATTCCGTATCATTGGCAAGCCCAATCGCTTCTTCTATTGAATGAAAGCGGACAACGCTTAAAACAGATTTCTTCCTGTACGTAATTATTATCATGACAATGATTGTGGGGCTAATATAAAAGCTATTCTCATAGTCATTTACTTGTATCGCTTTTCCACCGTAAACTAAGCTATGATTCTCGTAAATCCCCCTGATTTGTCCCAATTGGAACGGATTGTCGTAAACTAGGCTCTGATTGTAGTAAATCGCCTTTAAGTTATTCTAATTAGAAGGCATTGTCGTAAAGTACCGTGGGATTGTAGTAAATCAGCCACCGATTGTCGTAAAATAGGCTCTAATTGTAGTAAATCGCCTTTAAGTTATCCTAATTAGAAGGCATTGTAGTAAAGAACCGTGGGATTGTAGTAAATCAGCCACCAATTGTCGTAAACTAGGCTCTGATTGTAGTAAAGCAGCCAGGAGTTGTCCCAATTAGAAGGCATTGTCGTAAAGCAGCCCGGAACTTTTGAATAAAATAAAAACGAACAACAAATCATCACATGTAAAGCCCTATGACAAACTTAATTGTCATAGGGCTTTTCTATTTTATATGGCGCTTGGGCGTAAATCTGCCGGTAAAGGATTTTTGTACCCATCTCCTACCTGCTTCAACAATTCTTTCTTCGCTTCATCAATGAGGTGTGGATTATCAAATAGTTCCACTGCACTTGCTGCTATTACTTTACCTGCATTGAGGAGACCTTTATGTGCCAAAGTAGTTTTCCCTTGTGAAACAAGCTGCCATGTATGCAACGGTGTTCCTGCTACAAAGCAAGTCGTGAAAAATTGAGCGGTTGGAACGATCCAACTGACGTCGCCAACATCCGTTGAACCTTGCATAACCTCACGATTTTTCACATAAGGAATGATTTCAGTGAAAAATGGTGATTCCTCAGAATAAAATCCTTCCGATACTGTGTATGCCGAAAGCTTTTCTGCATCAATCACTGCAGCCTCCACTTCCTCGGCAGTAATCGTTGCAGCCATCGCCTTAGCATATGCCATCTCTTCTTCATTATAAGTAGGCAAGCCAAAGTACTGTAGCTTTTCATTCACTACAACATTCAACGCATGGTTAGGGATATAGTTAGAGCAAGCTTTATCAAATTTCACGGTCATCTTGGTGCCTGTCATTAATGCAGCTCCCTCGGCAATTTTAACAACACGCTGGTAGATGGATTCCACATCTTTTAAATGGGGGGCACGGATTAAATACAATACCTCCGCATCTGATTGCACAACATTTGGTGATGCTCCCCCTGAATTGGTTATCGCATAATGAACCTTTGCCTCTGAGATAATATGCTCTCTTAAATAGTTAACCCCGACATTCATAAGCTCCACCGCATCTAAAGCACTTCTGCCAAGGTGAGGTGAGTTTGCTGCGTGGGCTGCCTTCCCTTCAAACGAGAAATATACCTGATAGTTTGCAAGAGATGAAAAAGAAAATATTCCTGAATATGAATTTGGATGCCATGTAAGAGCGGCATCAATTCCTTCAAACACTCCATCACGAACCATATATGTCTTACCTGATCCGCCTTCTTCTCCAGGGCAGCCGAAGTATTTAATCGTTCCCTTCACTATGCCTTCTTTTATTAAATCCTTTAAAGCAAGGGCTGCTGCAATGCCTGCAGTTCCCAATAAATTATGCCCACAGCCATGGCCATTGCCGTTTTCAATGAGTGGCTCTCTTACTGGCGAACCTGCTCTTTGGCTAAGACCAGACAACGCATCAAATTCACCTAATATGCCGATGACCGGTCCACCGTCACCATAGGTAGCAGTAAATGCTGTCTCAATGTCACCTACTCCACGCTCTACCTTAAAGCCCTTTCTCTCTAGAAAATTACTCAATATCTTAAACGATTCATATTCTTGAAAGCGTGTTTCAGGAATATCCCAAATGCGATCACTCAATTGAATAACTTCTTCTTGATATGTCTCTATTAAACTAGCTATTTGATCTTCTATGTTAATCATTAGCGCCCCTTCTTTCATGTTGATAAATTTGTTCGATTGTAGCTAACCAAGTATGCAATGCAATAGGTAGCACCGCTTCATCGATATCAAATCTCTCATGATGATGGCCAGCTGCTAGTGTAGTACCAAAAATGGAATAAGTGGACAGACCGCCATTTTGTTGGACACGCTCCATCATGAATGTCGCATCCTCGGAGCCAGCTGCAAAATCAGCAATTGGAATTGTTTGATTTACATCTGACACATCTTTGGCTGCATTTATCACAAGTTCTGCCAATTCTCTTGAAGACGAACAGGTTCTTGCGGCTCCAACAATTTCATAGGAAAGGTTTGCACCGTGCATTTGGGCTGCTCCTTCTAATACAGAAATAGCCTGGTCATGAACATATGTATGCACCTCGCTATTCTCACCACGAGTTTCTAGCTTCAATGTGGCATGAGAGGGAATAATATTTCGGCCATCCCCTGCCACACAAGTTCCTACATTAATCCGAGAGGCTCCTCCGCTATGTCGTGAAATAGAATGAAGACCAAGAATCGCAGACGCTGCTGCCAATAATGCATTTGTTCCCTTTTCAGGTTCTGCTCCAGCGTGTGCAGCCTTCCCAGTAAATTTTGCATCTATTTTGGAAGTAGCTAAAAAACCATTTGATCCCCCAATAACTGTTCCTAAAGGGGCACCGGTGCCAACATGCATACTTAGGAGATAATCGACATCATCCACAACACCTGCGTCTACCATCGATTTTGCTCCACGAACCCCTTCTTCTGCTGGCTGGAATATAATTTTAATGGTACCTTCTATCTTTTCTTTATTTTGCGATAGTACGGTTGCCAGTCCTAAGCCTAGCGAGCTGTGGGCATCATGACCACAAGCATGCATCCTTCCTGCATGAGTAGAGCTAAACCCGTTTAACTCAGGAGCATGACCTGCTTCTTTTGATTCCAAAATGTCTAAAGCATCCATATCAAAACGGAAGGCAATCGTTGGCCCTGTTTTAGTTCCTTCTATCGTACCTACTACTCCAGTATAGCCACCGACCATTTTGTCTATAAATCCAATATGTCCGCCATTCGTTCTAGCACTTTCATAAACCTTCGTCAAAATTTCCTCTGAAGGGACACCCATGCGCTCCTCCGAAACCACTTCTTTTCCAACCTGCACTTGAAAGCCTAAACTCTGCAGTTCATTGGCGATAATTGAGGCTGTACGAAACTCCGTCCAGCCTACCTCCGGATACTTATGAAAATCTCTTCTCCATGCAATAATTTGCTTCAATGAATTAGAAGGGATTGTAAATAAATTCAATACGTTCACTCCTCATTCATTTATTTATAAATATAAGGACACTCCTGGTCCAATCGGAATTCCGAAAAATGCAAAAACTAACATTAGAGCTATCCATACGATTAAGAAGATGATCGTATATGGAATCATTAACGACATAAGCGTACCAATACCTGCTTTCTTATCATAAATATGCATAAACGATAAGATAATCGCAAAATAAGGATTTAGGGGAGTCACCATATTCGTCGAGGATTCCCCGATACGGTAAGCAAGCTGGATAAACGCTGGATGATACCCTAATAGCATAAAAATTGGGATAAACACTGGACCAACTAGTGCCCATAATGCCGAACCACTGATGATAAATAAACTTAGAAATGCAACCAAAATAACAAATAATACAATGACAAAAATATTCGTCATATTGAGTGCACTCAAAATATCCGCACAATTGACGGCTAACCAAATGGCTATATTAGACCAGTTAAAATAGGCAACAAATTGAGCAATCATAAAGATTAACACTATGTAACCAGACAAACTACCAATAGCCTCTGTCATAATTTTAGGTACATCAGCTGTGGATTGTATTTTTTTAATAGAAACGCCGTATACAATACCAACAGTTACAAAGAACAAGAACAATATAGGAACAATTCCTGACAAAAATGGAGAGCGCAAAAGAGTGCCGTCCTCATTTAAAAGTGGTGAATTTGGAATCAGCATACCAATAACTACAATGGAAATAAAAATAATGGCAGCAATTAACGTATTACGTAAGCCCTTCTTTTCCAGAGGACTAATTTCTTTTGTAAACGCTTGTTGCTCCCCTGTATAAGTACCAAGGCGCGGTTCAACATATTTTTCAGTAATAATAGTACCTACAGCTGCGAGTAAAAACGTAGAGGCACTCATAAAAAACCAATTATCTAAAGGTGTTACTATTACGTCGGGATTTATTCCCTTAGCAATTTCTGTGGAAATGCCGGAAAGTAATGCATCCGTACCAGCAATAAGTACATTTGCTGTAAAACCAATGCCGGTACTCGCTACCCCTACAGCTAAACCAGCAAGAGGATGTCTTCCGACCGATAAGAAAACTAAGGCAGCCAATGGCGGAATTACTACGAAAGCAGCATCTGAAGCAATATTTCCTAAAATACCAATGAAGAATACAGCAAAGGTAATAATTTTTTTAGGTGTGTTAACAATTGCACGCTTCATAAGCATTTCTAACAAGCCTACTTTTTCAGCTAATCCAATTCCCAACATGATCGTCAGTACTAGACCAAGTGGAGCAAAACTAGTAAAATTTGTAAGAGTATTAGCTAGAATAAACTGCAGACCTTCCCCTGACAAAATACTCTTAACTACAACCGTTTCCTGAGTATTCGGATGGATGACCTCTGCTTGGAAGAAATTTAAAATCCAAGAAACTATCGTTAATGCAAGAGTTAGATAGAAAAAAAGAATAAATGGGTCTGGTAACTTGTTACCTATCCTTTCAATCAAAGATAGAAACTTGGAAAACTTGCCGTTCTCATTCACCTCTACACTGTTAGTTGTAATAATAATCACCCCTTCTGTTATTAAAAGACACTTTTTGCACCTGTCTTTAAACAATAGGGTAAACTATAATAAAACAAAATTCAACAAATTTTTAGAAAAAGGAGAACATTAAAACAATGGCTCGTATATTAATTTTTACGACTGAAAACTCACTGGGATGGGTCAAGAAAGTAGAATTTCTTCCGACTGATCCTTGTGAATATATTTTTAGGGTATATGAATCTCTTGAACATTTAAAAGAGATATTTTTAAAGCAAATTACCTTAGTCGACGGTATTTTATTTAGTGGTCAAATCCCACATTTTTTTGTGAAAGAGCACTTCCCTCAAGTTGACATCCCTATGTTGCATTTTGATGTCACTCCAAATGATTTCTATCGCACATTGACGGAGTATATGTATACTAACAAAGACTTTCAAATGAAAAGATGTTTGATTGATTTTTTATATGATGAGAACGATTATTTAGGGGTAAAGGAATGGACAACCGAGGAGGACTTTCCATATATCTTTGGAGCTACTATGCAATCTTATGCTGATCAGCAAGTGTACGAAAAAATGTCAGAATATCACATAAAGCTATGGCAGGAAAATAAAGTAGATGTATGTATGACTAGACTAAGCCGACTACCTGACATGTTAAAGCCTTACGGAGTTAACCTTATACTAGTTGTTCCATCAGAAAGAAGTATGATTATCCAGATTGAGGCATTACTAAAAGAAATTCAACTTCTACAACTAATCGAAAATCAAGTAGTCATTGCCCATTTGGAGTTTACCATCAGCCGCGATAATATCCGAGATTTAGAATACCGCCAAATGTCACTTTATAAGGCGATATTAGATTTCAGCAGAAAGAATAATATGAAGTTTATCATTCATCAAAGCGCTCTATATTATGAAATTATTACAAACTTTAGCGATTTCAAAATTATTACCGGGGAAATGAAACAATGTCAGCTAGTTACTTTTCTAACAACCGAACTACCCTTTGCAGTTAAAATTGGTTGGGGAATTGGTCATTCCATACAGGTTGCTCAGTTAAACGCAGAAAAGGCATCTCATCTTTGTACAGCAACCGAAACACAATCTTACATATTAACAAAGGAAGCTCATTTGATAGGACCTTTAGGTAACGAGGAGCAGATTCTTGTAGACACAAAATACGATTCCAAAATAGAACTATTAAGCGCAAAATTACACACCTCGTCGCTACAAATAAAAAAAATAATAGCCGTGATGGACAAATTGCAAACTAACATCCTTGCGGCAGAGGATTTAAGCATTCATTTAGGTATTACCGAAAGAGCTGCCAACAGAGTTTTAAAAAAATTAGAGGAGAGTGGGGCTGCAATTGTTACAACTCAACAGCAAAAGAAGCTGAGAGGGAGACCTAAAAAAGTTTATCAGATCCAGTTGGAAGATATTTAAAGACTGTTTGATCTTAAGATGCGTGTTCCGTCTATGCAATTTTTAAAGCGTGATTAATTATTTCTGCTTTTTAATTTGAAGCTCATACAGCTTTCTAAGTGCTTATTTTATCGCTTAATAAAGAAAATAAGTTATTAATATTAGCTGAGAATGCTTCAACATGCTAATACAACTTTCCTATTTTACCTAAAGGGACAAGGCATCGCAGCAAGACTTTAAAACTATCCTCTATACTTAAGAAAAACAGCTGAAAAACTCAGCTGTTTTCTATATTTTAATATATGGATTTAAAAGCTTTTTGTACATAATAGGTTCTCCGCTTTGTTGAAATGGATAAAAGCCAAGATTTTTAAAATAAACAGGTAAATCGCTAGTATTATCCTTACCTATTTCATCTTCACAGGTGGTAAGTAAGATCATTTCAACATTTAATAAAACAAGCTGCTCCTCAATCTTCTTATAAAAAACTTGACCAACCCCCTTGCCACTCCAGCTAGCATCAATTTTTAAAGAATGAAAAATCGCAATAAGTCCAGAGAGTTTATTAATATCGCATAACCTGTCTAAGTTTCGGAGAGAATAGGATAAACTTTTAGATAAACAATCTGCTTCACCACAAACTTCTATATAAGAACTCTTTTGCGTATTAAATAAATGTAAGCAAGCCTCTCCGACTTGAATTGGTTCTTCTGTTCCATCCTCATATACAATTCCCTGCGCAAGAACATTAATGAGAGAAGTACCTTCCTCCATATTAAGCTGATAATCTATGTACACATTAGCTATATCCATCATTTTCTCCCCTTAGTATTGTGAATAGTTCTTATTTTCTATCTTTATTTATCATAATAGATATTTAGACTTAAAAGTATAGTTATTTTTGACAATAATATGAACTTCAAATTTTATTGTCTCATAAAAAAAGCGACTGCGTATGGAGCCAACAGTCGTTTCCTCAAGGAGAAACCCTATATATTTTTTCGTCAAGCAGTCAGCAATCAATAAGTCACCCTTGTAAGTCAGAGTATCTGCCTAATAAGCCAAAAGTATTAATCATCGCGTGCATTCTTTCCTGTTGTTTAATAAGGACGTATTTGGAAGCGGCAACCTTAACAGTCATTCTGTTATAAAACGTAAGAAGGCATTCTCCTTGTCCTAGCTCCTCTATATGAAACAAGTGATTAAATATCCATATACACTCCAAATTATTATAGGACATCGTTGGAAAAGCAGCAATCTTCCCCGGTTCTATTATAATTGGAGTTTTTTGAAAATAACTCATTAACCTTTTAGTTGCCTGTATTCGACCTTCTAATGTAGAAGCATGACGAAGACAAGCATTTTCTAGCAATTGAACCACTGATAAATTGGATTGAAAGATTCCATGCTTAGTAGTTATTTTGGAATTATATCCATTAGTAAAACCTGACTCAAGCATAAGAGTATTCATCGTTATGAACAAAGAATCACAATAAATCAGCAAACTCCCTCCCCAAGTTTCTCCTTAGTTAAATAATACTAAAACATTTATCTCTTGTATAGTTAAATTATACTGAATAATTGTAATTATTAATATATTATGTAATTTTATATATTTTATTATCTAATATTAAGTTTTCTTAGTATGTTCTTCACGTTTTCCCAGGCATACTTTAAATTTGGGTGTTCGCTCCTTTTATTTTGACAGGTTATATTGTTGCTACCTAGGAAAAAACAATCATGCATGATGGAACAGGGATATATAGTGAATAATTTTGAACAGGTTCTAGAGAAATATAAACCAATGATTTCTGCCTGCTTAAGAAGATTAAACATTTATAAAAATCATGATGCATTCAAACAAGCAGCATTTATCGCTCTATGGAGGGCTTGGATAAAATATGACTCTTCGAAAGGAGATTTTACTCCATTTGCTTATAGAACCATATATGGAGCAATGCTAGATGAATTAAAAAAAGAAAACCTCATAGAAGAACGATTTCAATTACTAGAACATGACCGGTTGAGCAATCTGATAGATCATGACCAGCTTTTGCATATAGAAAATGAGCAATTGGCAACCGTGTTAAAAAGACTTCCTTCCCATGAAATAGAATTATTACTATGGATATTTGTTGAAGAATTTTCCCTACAGCAAGCTGCAATAAAAGCCGGAATATCTCTTTCCGGTATAAAAAAACGCAAAGAACGGTTGCTAAAAAAATTGAGGAAGGAGATGAGTAATTAACTGCATCATTACTGGTAAATGAAATCCTCTTAGCGCTTGTGCCACCGTTTGTTTTTATTTTTATAAATTTAGAATAACCTAAGAATTTACTGCTTTAAGAACGTTACATTAGTAAATAGCTCCAGCACATATAAATTTTTCTGTGTTTGGTTAACTTTTTAAATGGGTATTATTAGAACAAGACCAAGAGGGAGTGATAGGAATGTCAAAAATCGACAAGCAAGCAGTACTCATTGGAGGCATCGCTGCCTTCGCCATTATGTATTTATATAAATTAGAAAATCGTGAAAAAGCAAAGGTTGCAATGAAAAACACTAAAGCTAAAGTGGAATCTTATAGAGACTCACGAAGACACGCACCTACTCAAATGACAAAAGCAGGTTTCTCGGATCCTGGAGATCCAGATGATAACCGTATGATTGAAGAAGGTGCAATGACAAGCGTGCAATATTACAATGAAAAAGTACAAGACGGGAATGGCAAAAAAGATTTCCCTAAATCACAGAAAAAGAAACAAGCACCAATTACGGAGGAATCTCTGCAGGAAGATAACAATGATTCCCCCGCTAAACAAGAAAACACTAAAAGAATGCCACCTAAATAATGATGAAAAGCCTGTACTTTGTTATTTGCAAAGTACAGGCTTTTCATCTTAATACCAAATAGATGCGTCTTGTAAGATTATCTATTAAACTTAAAGGGTAATAACAAAAGTAAACTAATCTAAGCAGGATGGGAGAAATGTAGAATGAACTTTATTACTTTGAACAATGGATTAACAATGCCTCAGCTAGGGTTCGGAGTTTGGCAAGTACCTAATGATGAAGCAACTGCAGCTGTCTCCACAGCCCTTGAAGTGGGCTATCGTTCAATTGATACTGCAATGATTTACAAAAATGAACATGGTGTAGGAAAAGCTTTAAAGGATTCAGATGTTCCTCGCGAGAAGTTATTTATCACTACAAAGGTCTGGAACAGCGACCAAGGCTATGATAATACATTACGTGCATTTGATGAGAGTCTTGAACGTTTAGGGCTTGACTATGTGGACTTGTATTTAATTCACTGGCCGACTCCCCAGTTTGATGAATATGTTGAGACTTATAAAGCTATGGAAAAGCTTTATAAAGAAGGGCGCGTAAAAGCAATTGGTGTATGTAATTTTGAAGTCGAACATTTAGAGCGTCTATTAAAAGAGTGTGAAATTAAGCCTGTATTGAACCAAATTGAATGCCATCCATACTTAGCGCAAAATGAAATTAAGAATTTCTGCGCCCAACATGATATTTTTGTGGAAGCTTGGAGCCCACTTGACCAAGGTGGAGAAGTTTTGCAGGATGAGACTATTCAACAAATTGCAAAATCACATGGCAAATCACCTGCACAAATTGTGCTGCGTTGGCATTTACAAAACAATACAATCGTTATTCCTAAATCGGTGACTCCTTCTAGAATAGAAGAGAATTTCCAGGTTTTTGATTTTGAGCTGACCAATAATGAAATAGAACTTATTAACAACTTAAATAAGGACCGACGAAAAGGCTCTCATCCAAACGAGATGAATCTTCGTTAATACATGCCATAAAAAACCCCACATCCTTGACTTATTGGATGTGGGTTTTTCTAATGTAATTTAAGCCTTGAATTTGCTCTAAGTAGCTTTATAATAATTCACTATTTGCCAGGATCTCTATCCCATTTAACGCCTGAGTTGCTAATCGATCTGCCTCGGTATTTTCTTTACGGGGAATTAGCTCGTATGTGGGATCAATTCCTAGTTTCTTCATTTTCGCCTCGATACGATCTGCCCATCCTGAAAGACTTGGCTCAATCACGGACCACTCTCCACTCAATTGGTTAATGACCACTTGGGAATCCCCAATAAATGTCACAGGTATATGGTGAACACCTAGTATATCTAGCTCTTGTAAGCACATATTGAGTGCTGCATACTCTGCTTCATTATTTGATATTAAATGCTCGGATGGCGCATTGCTTCGAAGTCTATAGAATTTTCCGTTTTGTTCATAATAGATAACACATCCCATGCCTGACATCTTTGTTTGTATGTCAAAACCCCCATCAAAAAATACACGTACATTGTGTGGCTCGGTTTCGATACTTTTAAGATAGCTTTTTAACTCCTTCATCATCCATGAACTATCATACTGATCGATGAAATCTAGATGTTTTACCCTGCCAGTTTTCTGTATATCCTCCGCCATGAGAAGCGCCTGAGCAACAGGCATTTCATCTGAGCGAAAAAATGTTTCTGCTCCTCTAGGCGTAGTATAGGTCCATTCTATACGAATTTTCATCTCTAGCTCCTCCTCACATTTTGTTGCTACTTACGGAATATTTTCTAATAGTTTACCCTTTTTCCAACACTTTATGTTACTAATCTATAGACTTCCGGAAAAAGCAATAAAATCCAATTAAGATGAGGCTGTCCTTCGCTAAAATAGTCGTTCATGGTTTGTCCATGAACGACTATTTGCTTGTTCTTAGTTATTAAGCCGTGGTTTAACGTAACCATATCGATGAAATGAAACTTCTCCTGCAATTTCTATGTAAGTTTTTGCTTGATTCGGCGAACAATAGAGAGCTCCGTTTTCAATAATGGGCTCCGTTTCATCCAAATGATTATAGTCCATGACAATTAGGATATTCTCGTAATCCTCCTGTAATTTTTTAATCATGTACTCCGTAAAGGATGTTTTACCTAGAATAACATTTACCTTTAGCACTTTATCACCCTTTTTCAATATTAGATATTGCTACTTTATATTCTATAGAAAGGATACTAAAAAAAATGTCGAAACCGGTCAGAAACCCAATAAATATTTTTTAATAATTTTTCCTAGACAAAACTATCCTCTGCTTTAATAAAATTCCCCGGGAAATATGTCGAGGAATAGCTTAATAGGATGTCTTTTTTAGAAGTGTTCCCTCTAATTTTGAAGCCTCCACACTATACTTTAACTGGTCTTGATTAATTATTCCTGTAGTGGACGTAATAACAAACAAAGAGGATTTAAAGTTAAAGCCTTCTTCTCTGGAGATAAAGTCGATTACCTTTAATGTGTTCCCGTCTATGTAATCTACTTTAACCACAACAGATTTCCCTAACCCGTCATTAATAGTTAACGTTCCAGATAATGACCGTTTAAAAGAATGACCGTAGGAAGGATTCAAAAAGGAAAAATCAAACGTGTCTGTTATAGAGATACCATTAGATCCTTCATCATGGTAAGTAATTGCTGTAGAGGCAAAAGCTCCTTCAAAAATAGTATTAGTTGCAGTATTGATTGCCCCTTCACCATCAATTCCGTCCTGTCCAGGTGTATACTGATAGGCAACAAATGTATTTTCCATATTTTGAAGAAGGCTTACTGTTCCTAGGCTCCAATATCCATCTTCATCTACTGTTACCATTCCTACATAAACACTGTTCCGATAAACCTTCACCTTGTTACCTGGGTGTGCTGTGCCACTTATTTCATAGAAAGAACCATCAAAGGTAAGTGGGCTTTGAGCCGGGTTTGTAATTTTTACAGCTGCGTGTTGAGTGATATCAGATACTATATTCCAAGTGGATGCATTCTCTAATCTCACATCATAGCCCAAGGTTAGCATATCTCCCTTAGTCAAAGCTCTTTCAAATTCTTCCTTAGAGATAAGCTGACCATGAATAAAGAATAAATCATTCGCATCCCATTTATATTTCATCCCATTAACTACTATATAACCAGCTTCCTTATGTATGGTTTCATTTTCTATCTGAAAATCATATACACCTGAGTTAGTTTGCAGCTGATAAAAATGAGTGACCGCTGCTTGTTTACTCGTTTCATTGCCATCTAGCTTTTGAATGGTTGGCTGCACATTAGTATATGTACCAGCACCTGCCGTAACAGTGAAAACAACATGTCCATTCTGATCCGCATAGGATCTCCACTCCTGACTCGCTTCTTCTACGTGGCCATTTACTGAAGTTATTACTCCAGTCGTTGGTTCTCCATTATTATTTGCTAGACTTATTCTTACCCGGCCATTATAAGGAGAATTATCACTGTTCGTAAGTTTAGCGATGTATACATGCGTATCTGTAGTTTCGAGATATCGCTCCTCTAAATCATTTAACAATATACCAGAATTATCCGGAACCTCTGGTGTAGTAAAGATTATTTCACTTCCTTTCCAGGTAAGTAAATAATCAGTGTCTCCGTTTAAATCGGTGGTTGTTAATGTAATGGACTTCTTATCCTCCGATAATCTGGCATGCTGAACAATTTCCCCGGAAATTTTAAACTGGCCAGCCTCTAAATTAGAAGAGTTGGTTAACAGAGCTTTAGATAGTTTCACAGTCACAGTATTTTTTCCATCTGTAGTTGCAAAAAGTGGAAGCAACGGAACTGAATTTAGTGTGGATTCATAGTTATTTTGTAACTTTGAGTAAAAACTTAAGCTATCCTTATAGCCATTTAAGTATTCATAAGCCTTCATTAATTCAAGATCGGTTTCTATGTATTTTTCTTCCTTTAGTAATTTCTTCGCCTTTTCTAAATGCATATGTATAGTTACATCATATTGAACAGAATTCATTAGTGCTTCAAAAGTAGGCTTCACTGAGTTCCGAATTCCATCACGTGTGGACTGCCCATAGACTCGATCTAGCAGCTTAGTTTGTTTTCGATATTCGGCAGTTGCCAAATGGTAAGTTGCCTCAATCCTATCAAGTTCCCCCGATGCTATAGATGAATTCATATTGTTGGTGAGTTCTTTAATTTTTTCACTGGAGGTGATTGCGTCTATGTATGCCTGTGCTCGTTTTACTTGTATTTTAGCATCGACCAATCTAGCGTGCACATTTAACTTTTCCGATTGGGAAAGTTGTGACGAAGCTTTTTCGGCAGCTTCTATGTAATTTTTCGTTGTATTATATTCCGCATACGGCCTTGTTTTAAAGTTCGCAAAGCCTTCAACAGATATTGCCCATTTTAATATAGTGCCTGCGTTTATCGCATTGGTGACTAACTGATTTACATTCCCAGCAGCATTAACTGAAGGGACGGGGGCCGTAGCAATAAAGACCGTGGCAATAACTGCAATTTTAGTAGCTTTAATCATAGATAGTATTATGCTCCTTCTTTTTGTTTAATCATAACATGTAAATTAAGGTAAAATTTTTACTAAATTAAGGAAGAATTTTTTACCAATTAATTTTATATAATTTCCTTTATTATCCTTAAACTACCGAAACAGTGTACCTACAAAAAAATCCGGAAGCTGACTTTATCAATTGTTCCGATTAAGACCTTTTTTACATTGAGTACGAACGATAAAAGTATATTTATCCTCCTGCTCAAATGTACAATTAATTGGACTTTAAGATTATTGAATAATTACTTGCCTTGTTATAACTAATAATCCGGAAATATACTAGAGCGGTTTCGCTCTAAATAATAAAAATACCGCGAACATTAAGTTCACGGTATTTTCTAGCAGTATATAATTTTTATAAAAAACTGCCCCTTAAAATAGGACAGTCACCTCATTAATCCACAGAAATAACCTCCACCTTATCGGTTATAGGTGGCTCAACTGGGAGAGTATCACCAGGTTTTGGCTTAGCAGGAGTTTCTACTACATCCGGCTTGTCACCGTTTAACTGCTTTAATTTAGCTTTGCTTGGTGTTTCATATTTAATAGAAATATCCTTTTTCACAAAGTTCCCTCCGCCTACTCCATAAAGACCATTGTGATCATTTGTATAACGATACACTCGATACTCCTCTCCCTTCTTCAAATCTCTCACCTTTATTAAAGACTGATCTGGACCTATTTTCCAAAGAGTTGTATTAGATTGTACAGTTACTTTCCCAATTTGCCCTACTTTTAATTCTGTTTTTCCCCACATGACTTTTACCGCGGCTTCAGCATACACACTAGTAAGAAGAATAAAAGAAACGGTAATTACAAACAAAGAGAGATACCTTTTTATTTTCATCGTCATAAGCCCTCCACCTTAATATCTGAATATTAATTCTACTTACTAGAATAACATATATTTAAGAAAAAAATAACAAAATACCCTCCAACTTATTTCAAATGTATTACAGGTGCCTGGCACCTGTAATACATTTGAAATAATAGGCCTAAAAAACTAGAACTATTTGTTTAGACTTTTTTTAGTCACAAAGAATAAGCCATTAATACTATTTAATAAATCTAAATCAATTTTTTTCCTTTTTTTAATTAAAAATGTCTTTTTTTATGAAATAAGTCCTGCTATAATGTAATTTATAAAACATAGAAGGGTAATTTATATCATGAAATTTAATAGGTACATATTCATCGTATTCTTCGCTTCACTAACGTTATTTGGTAGTACTGCTTCTGCACATCCATCAAACAACAATGCCTTTATAACTACATCCTCAGGAAACAAAATAGGCGTTGGGTCACCGACTACTCAAAAGGTTTCTCCTTTTATAATTTTGTCTAAAGAAACTATAAAAGAAAAAAAAGATGCTCGTATAAGACAATCTATTACAGTTCTTCCTTCAACATCATCTACCGTAGTAGAAATTCCTTTTAGTTTCTATAATGATGAATATCTAGTTCTCTACAAAGAGGATTCAGGGAAGCAATACAATGCAGGACATATATTCAATAAGAAAAATGAATCTATCGGTTTATTTTTCATTTCAACAGAAAAAGCTCAAAACAAATTAAAAGTGACTACAAATGTAAAAAATAAAAACATACTCGAATTAAAAATTGAAACAAATAAACTTTTAGACCCAGTAACTATTGATATAGAAATTTCCAGTCCAGATATTACTACCTACTTTTCTAAAAATCAGTGGATTACAAGAGGCAAACTAGATTCTGTCAGCATGATACCTAGTCCTTATCTATTAACTTCTGCTAACTATGAAATTTCGACATTAAAGAGATTGGATGCGTGGAACAAACTTGTCGATCTTCATAAGTATGATGAAAAATGGAGCAATATAAGTGGATTACAAAATCAATTTGATTGTCATTTCGATTTTGCAAAAACTAAGGGCGAGTGGAATTTAGAGCCTGCTAGAAAAAATGTCGGCTATTTTTCAACTATTATGGCTTCATGTAATCCAAGTACAAAATAAATTGTCTACGGAAATAATTTAGTTTCCTCCAAATTTCGACGAATTTTGAAAAACGTTTTTGCTATATTTATACATACCAACAATAAGGAGCATGGAGAATGCAACATATAGAATTTACTAATTTACTTGACTCAGTTATAGGTCCACGTATTATTTTTCATCAAATGGAATGCGATGTTTGCGGATTTGATTTAATCTACTATCAAGATCCCGATACTAGCAAACAAAATGGGATGGCATGTGAACAATGTAACTATGTAAAGAAGTTTGAATTTAAAGTAGAATAGCTCAAAGTATAAAAGATCCTTCCTAGCCAGAGCGCTAGAAAGGATCTTTTATATTTTTATTTATTTGATAGAGTACTTACCAAATCCGTCAGTACCTTCACCAATATATTGAATGCTTCCGTCAGCAGGAAGTACCTTCGCTGCGTTTTTAGAAGATTCGAATATGATTTTTGCAGTTGATGGAAGTGTTGCAAATTTCCAGTTTCCATCTGCAGAAGGGTCAATTGTTTTCTTCTCTAGGATGAAGTCTATAATTGCTTGACGGTTTTCATCTGGGTATACTTCTGTTTCTGTCGCATTACGCACACCCGGGAATGTTCCGTTCGCACGGTAGTTATTTGTTGCTACGATAAATTGCTGCTTCAAATCAATAGGCTTGCCATCGAATTGAAGGTTAACGATACGTGAAGCATCCTTATTCACCAAGTTACCGTCTGGATCATATTTAGCTGGTTGTGTTACATCAATTTCATATGTTACTCCATCAATCACGTCATAATTATATGAGCGGAAATCTGTGTTAATAAGCTGTTGCTCATCTTTTTTAGTTGCATCGATTTGATTGAATTGTCCTGCAGACATTTCTAACCATTCTTTCACATCAGCTCCTGTAACCTTTACAGTAGAGATTGTATTGTCATACAAATATAGGTCTGCAACGTTTTTAATTGCTAACTCACCTGTAGGTACATAAGTGTAATATTCAGGGTCGCTTCTTGTTCCAGCTTTAAACGGAGCTCCAGCAGAAAGAACCGGAAGTTTTTCATTTGCCGTACCTTTAAGCTTTGCTTTTACATATTCGGTTTGTGCATTGGTTACGATTTGTATGGATGGGTCATCTTGCACCTGTGAGAAGTAGCTATGAATATCTGCCGTTGTAGTTCCAACAGCTTGGCGCACATAAGAAATAGTCCCTTCATGAGCCTCCTTTACTGCATTCACGATTGTTTGGTCTACATCAGATGCATCCTTTGCAATCGTACGAACCTCAGCTTTAGATGAAGCAACCTTCCAGCCTTGTCCGTCTTTTTCCAATGTCAAATCAATTACACCTAAATGGCTTCCGAATTTACCTGGCATTACTACTGGAACACCGTTCATAGTTCCTTTTGCAATATCCACATTAGTTAAAGAAGCATCTACTTTTCCAGGGAATACTTGATGAGCGTGACCAGTGATAATCGCATCAACGCCATCTACTTTAGTCAATAAGTAGGTTACATCTTCCTCACCAACCTCATGAGTAGCGTCTCCCATACCTGAGTGAGAAAGAACTACTACTACATCTGCTCCAGCTTTTTTCATATCTGGAACTACTTTTTCCACAGCTTGCACAGAATCATCTACTGTTACTTTTCCTGTTAAATGTGATTTATCCCATTTCAGGATTTGTGGAGGTACAATACCAGTTACCCCGACCTTTACTGTTGCTTTATTCCCCTTCGCATCAACCACTTCTTTATCGATTAATACGTAAGGTGTGTATGCTAATTTACCAGTAGCTGCGTCACGAACATTTGCATTTACATAAGGGAAGTCTGCATCATCTAAAACTTCATCTAAGAAATCAAGGCCGTAGTTAAATTCGTGGTTACCGAAAGTAGCTCCATCATAGTCTAAAAGCTCCATAGCTGTAATAGATGGATGCTCTTCTCCATCCTTTAGCTTGTCAACTGAAGATTTATAAGATCCTAGCGGAGTTCCTTGAATAGAATCACCATTGTCGAATAACAATGAATTACTATTTTCTGTGCGTGCTTTTTTAATTAATGTGGCAGTTTTAGCAAGACCTAAACTATTTGAAGCTGTGTCTTTATAGTAGTCATAGTTTACAATATTTGTATGAATATCAGAAGTACCTAGGATACGTAGGGAAAATGTCCCTGTCGCAGCTTCTTTATCAACACCAAATTTATTGTCATAAGCTCGGTCAATCAAATCTTTAATCATTGGTAAAGAGTTAGATTGAGGCAGCATATCAATTAAAGGATAAATAGAAAGTATAGCTTTTTTAGCTTCTTCTGTTTTACCAGCTGCTAAAGCTTTCTCAGCTTCTAGAACCTTCATATATATAGTGACAGGTATTTTTAACTCATCACGCTTAGCATTTGCCGGATCTTTATATTGTTCTAACAAAAGATCACGAGCTGACTTACCAGTAAAACGGTAAAGAATAGCTGTACGTGATTTCAGTTGAGCAGATAATTGATGATAAGATTTCTCTGCCTTTGACCAATCACGAGCTGCTTCAGCCTTTTCAATGTCTTTCATAATTGGATTTAAGTACTTGTCCGCATAGTTGTAAGCATCAATATAAGGAACAATTCCTTTTGTTACTTTTTCATAATACAAAGCATCCAAATCTTTTAACATAGTAGCTTTGTTTTTAGCATTGGATTTTGAAATTGCAGCCTTCGCTTTTGCATAACTTGCCTTCGCCTTGTTTAAAGCAGGGTATAATTCTTTACTAGTAACAATTTTCCCCTTTTGGGCAGGCACCACATAAGCATACGCTGCATTTTTCATGTCCATACGAGCTTGATCGACGATCTGTTGAGTCGAACTGCTAGCAAAAGTTACATTTGCAGAAGCAAATAAAGA
This sequence comes from Psychrobacillus faecigallinarum, assembly GCF_014836595.1. Classification (GTDB taxonomy): domain Bacteria; phylum Bacillota; class Bacilli; order Bacillales_A; family Planococcaceae; genus Psychrobacillus; species Psychrobacillus faecigallinarum. Next base: position 722,168 of record NZ_JACSQO010000001.1, read on the forward strand.
CGTTGCAAGCACAACCGAGACTACCGATTTTTTTAAAGATTTCCTATTCACATTTCCACCCCTATTTCTGATTTTTAAAATCCCCCAGCCTATCATTCTATTCATAAATAACGAACAATTGGGCTACTATCTAAAGATAATCAAATACTCTAATCAAAACAATGCAATAAATGTAAAAATATCGTAAAATCAAACTATTTACACTCAAAAGATTTATATTATGGGTAAAAATACATAAAAAATATCTATTTCCAAAGTATGTATAAAATATTACAGGTGCCTGGCACCTGTAATAATTTTTCTATAATATTTAAAGTTGATATTGTTCGATAAACCCTCCATCCCTCCAAACAGGGACAGAATTTCCAAATATATTAGTATTCTAATATATTTCAGGTGCCAGGCACCCGTAATACTTTTGAAACAATATAGGTTAGTTTTTAGCTAAGATTCCTGACATGTTTTCTTTTGGTTGAGTTAATAGACTCACGACTACTAATGTGATTACAGCCATTGGTAAGGCAAATAAGACGCTGTTTAGCTCAAATGGTTTGTTTAAGACAACCTCCCAGACGATTGTACTTACACCACCAACCACCATCGAGCTTAACACTCCAGTTGTAGTTGCTCGCTTCCATAGGATGGTGGCAAGCAGTGCAGGTGTAACGGATGCGCCGTACATTGTATAAGAGTACATTTGAATAGCTAACACAGAAGGGAAGTACATAGCAAGCACATACGCAACAACACCTAATCCTACAACTACATAACGATTCATTTTTAATAGTTTTTTATCGGAAATCTCTTTTTTGCTATAGCGCTTATACAAGTCATACACAATATTCCCTGAAGCAGAGAGTAGGTAAGATGTTCCTGTGGTTATGATAAAGGCAACGCACGCACAGAGCACAACTAATCCTATTGCTAAAGGTAATCCATTAATAGCCATATTCAACACAGCTGTATCTGGTGTGATATTCGGAAACATTACAATAGCCGCAGTGGCAAATGTAATAGTTAACCCAATGACAAGTACACTACCTAAGAAAAAACCAATTGTTGAATTTTTCGCCGTTTTCTCATCCTTTGCCGCAGCAAAACGCTGATACATATTTTGATCCCCTAAAATAAGCAGGAACAGGGGCAGGAAATACCCTAACAATTGTAGTGGACTAAGCCCTCCATTCCATTGCTTGGCCTGTTCCGGAAGATTTAAAGATAATCCCTCCAGTCCCCCTACTCCGTTCAACACGAAAGGTAAACCTATTAAAAATCCAAAAACTATTAACAGAGCACTTAAAGCATCTGTATAGGCAACAGAGAATAACCCACCGCTCACCGTCAAGAAGATAACAAGCACCGCGATAATAATCGCACCAGTCTCAATCGGTAACCCAGTCGTAATTTGCAGTACATACGCACCACCAGTGAACTGATAAGCGGTAATTCCCACATATGCAAGAAGTATTAATATACTCGCAACAAGTCGGGCTTGACTTCCAAACCGTTTCTCAATAATTTCTGGAACCGTATATGCTTCCCCTTTGCGAACCCTTCCTGCGATAAAATAAAGTACAATAATGCCGAATATTCCACCTGATAAATTGAAAATTGCAGCCCACGGACCGTACTGATATATGAAGCTTGCCCCACCGACCACTGTCCCAGAGCCAACAAAGGTAGCTAGCAGAGTTCCAGTCATAACCCATAAGGGGAGTGATCGTCCAGCTGCCATAAAGTCCTGACTTGTATCAATCGAATTTCTACTAAAATATACCCCCATCAAGGCCATTACAGCTAAATAAATTACAACTGCGATTAAATAAATACTCATTTTATTCCCTCCCCTAAATTAGTTAAAGAATTAAATCTTCCAGCTTACTTGGATAATGAGTGACTAACTGAGTTCCCTGCTTGGTCAAAATGACAGTATCGGAGTGACGGAAACCTCCAATTCCTGGAATATAAAGCCCCGGCTCTACGCAAAATACCATGTTCTCTTGTAGGACAAGATCATTTGAATATTTTAACGATGGCTCTTCATGAAGTCCTATCCCGATTCCATGTCCTGTGCGATGTCTGACATACTGCTCCACATTCGCATCTTTAAATACATTCAATGCAACTTCATTTACCTCCGCTGCAGTCACCCCTACTCGTATAAAATCCAGCGCAGCCTGCTGCGCCTCTTGTGCCAGCTTGAACGCTTCCTCCTGCTCAATTGTTGGTTTCCCAACAAAAAAAGTACGTTCACATTCGGCTCTGTAGCCATTGACTCCAACCTGTCGACTGTGAATAATAATATCGTTAGTACCTAGAGCTCTAGTATTAGAAAACACATGTGGCATATTAGTTCTCTCAATACCGGATGGAGACATAACAAAATAATCTAATGTAGAGTTTGGATGATTCTTAGCGACCTCTAAAAATAGTGCTGTATTTCCAAATTGATCTAACTCCATTTCCGTTATATTTGGAGCAGCATGCGCTAGTGATGCAGTCAATGAAAGGCTTACCAATTTACCGGATTCAATAATTTGTTCTATTTCTTCCTCCTCTTTTATAGCCCGCATCTGTATTATTTCTTCATCTAAGCTAACTAACTCATATCCCTTATCACGTAATCTTCTTGCTAATTCAAAAGGTAAGGCACTAAACTCTACCCCGACTCTAGAACTTTCAGGATAAGTTGATATTACTTCTTCAAAAAGCTCTACATAAGAATTTGCCTGAGTTTGGTGCAAAGGCGTTTCATAATAGACTAGTAGTTGATCCGCTATTGATTTATCTTTTGCGTGATTTTCTTCCAATGATGGCACGACTAGCTTTGTGTTCTGTTCACCTACAAATAAAACAATTGGTCGAGAATAAGTAATGGCTTTAAACCCACTAAAATAATATTGATTTTCAAAATTCATAATGACCGAAAGAGTTACCTCTTTCTTAGCCATCACCTCTCGCAATTGATATATCCTCTTTTCAAAATTCACATTCATAAACCCCTTTCTTTTTTCTACCTAACTATTAATAAAAAGACCGTTTTTCATAACTCTTTTAGAATCTTTTAAAGCTAATATACTATCTAATGGATTACTCTCTACAATTAATAAATCTGCAAACATGCCCTCTTTTAAGACTCCCCTGTCCTCCAATCCTAAGCACTCAGCAGCTATTTGAGTAGATGCATGTATAACCTCCATTCGGCTCATACCTGCGTCCTCCATAATCTGTAATTCATCAAAATAATAATTAGGCGGGGTTACCGGTGAACCACAATCAGTTCCCGTAGCAATTTTCACACCAAGCTTTACTGCTTTTTCGAGCATTTCCGCATGAGGCTGCACTACATGCCTTGCCTTTTCTAAAGCCCATTCTGGTATGTTTTCATCTGTTGCCAATCTTTTCATCACTATCATCGTAGGCACTAAATAAGTTCCATTTTCCTTCATTTTCTGAAGTGCACTTTCATCTGCATAAATAGCATGCTCTATTGTATCTACGCCTGCTTCAATACAGTTATGGATACCTTCTAGCCCCTCTGCATGGGCAGCCACTTTCTTATTTTTCTTATGTGCTTCCTCAACAGCTGCTTTCAGCTCGTCCACATTTAGCTGAGGAGATCCTGGCTCTTCACCAAATGTATAAATTCCACCCGTCGCCATCAGCTTGATAAGATCTGCTCCTTCCTTCATCACCTGACGAGTTGCCCTCCGAACATCGTCTGGTCCATCTGCTTCTTTTCCTAAATAATGAACATGGCCCCCAGTCATACAAATAGCTGGTCCTGAAGCAATAATGGTTGGTCCAATCAAATCCCCACTATTAATAACATCTCGAAGATTTAATACACTTTTCTTTGGAGAGGCAACATCGCGAACGGTAGTAATACCCTCCTTTAAAGTTAGGAGTGCATGGGAGTAAGCCTCCAATGCAATAGTGGACTCATCTAAATGCTGTATGTTCTTTTGAGGGTCCTCACTTCCATCCCATACTAGATGTACATGACAATCAATCAGTCCTGGCATAACATATTGACCTTTTATATCCACTAAATTTGCTGACTCGACTTTTTCTATCTCTCCAGTCCCAATTTCTTTAATTTTCTTATCTTCTATAATTAAATAAGCATTTTCTATAATTTCTTCATCCAGTCCATTAATTAATGAACAGTTATATAAGATGGTCTGCATCTTCATCCCCTCTTTCTGTTTGTTAATAGAAATTTTAGATTTTTCTAAAATCTTTTTCATTGTATCTAGAGCACAAAAAAAAGAGACTGTTTTATAGTCTCTGGACAATAAGCTATTTGATTAAGCGCAATGCAATAGAAAAAAGCAAATATTCATTTTGATTTTCAAAAATAATTCCCGGATAAAGCTCTTGGATTTTTTCCATTCGATAGCTTACGGTATTACGATGAATAAATAATTCCTCTGCGCTTTTTTTAAGGCTAAAGAAATGCTTCAAATAAACCTCCAAAGTTTTGGTTAAGTCTGCCTGGTTACGTTTATCAAAATCTAACAAGGGCTGGAGCAACTCTTTCGCTGCCTCCTGCATAGAATCTTCTTCTTTTATCATAAACAAAAACCTGTCTACTCCTATATCCTGAAAGAGTATAAGCTTTACGTTCATTTGTTCACTTAGCTTTATACAATGCTTCGCTTGCTTATATTTTAGAAGGAGATCTTTTTCTACTTTACTAGTCATATACTCACTGACACCACAATAGGTGCCTTGTAGAGAAGACAATATTTCCTGTAGGTTATGTATTTCTATAGGGGTGGAGGCAATACAAATTACCTCTTGTTGATAAATCCAAATAATCTTGTCTGAATTTCTTCCATCCAATTTATCGTAAATCACAGTAAATCCATAATTGATTAGGTCTTCATTTTCAAAATGAAACACATAAATCTGGGACATTTTTTTTAGAGAAGAGGATAGATTGGAGGTACGATTAGGTAAACTGTTCCTGCTCTCAAAAACCGCTTCTAACAACTGTATCTCTTGATTCTTTAAAAAACGCTCTAAAGACTTTTTCTTTACTGCATCAAGCAACAAGGCCGTCTTTCCATATTGAATAGCTGAATTGATTATTAACTCTTCTACCCCGTTATTACCTATGATCAAATATCCATGCTTTTCGATTTTTTCCATAATAGGAAGGACGAAAAACACTAAATCATGCTGCAAAGAAAAGGACTCCGTCAAGGCGCTCCCGACCTCCAAGTATTTTTCTCTGTATAGAGCGTCTCTTTCTCTCTCTAAAACAGATTTTACAAGTAGACTAAATTCCTGACGATTAAAATTATTGTTAGTCCAAATGGAAACAATACTTAAGCTTTGATCTAGAAATACAATGGGAGAGGAAAGATATTTACCTAATGTAGCAATAATATAACTGACTCCCTTATCCCTGGCAACTGCTTCTAGTAATTGAAGGTTCATCTCCTCAATTCGTACACGAAGAGCATCATTTTCACCTAACAGCAATTCATTAAACTCCTTAAAAACCTCTTTATAGGATAAATCCACTGGGATTGTGAATATAGGCAGACCGTTCGTATTAGAAAGCTGCAACAAGCTATCTGGAATAACCGCCCAGCCAGCTTCATGGATCCCTAGTGCGGAAATCTTTCGAGTGATTAACCATTCTACATGAGATAAAATTTCATACTCATCTTTAAAAGCAGCAAACGTTGTCAAAATGAACCCACCTGGATGAACCCGCTCACTTCTAAGCGGCAGCTCCTGTATATTTATATAATCTATTTCTCTTTGTTCCCCCTGCCAACCACTAACTAAACGAATGCCATACTTTTCTAACCTCAGAGCCAATCGCTCAATAGACATCAAATCACTCACCCCATTCACACGACTATTAATATACTTAAATACTATATTAGCAGAAAGTTAAGAAAATATAATTACAGATAGATTACGGGTGCCTGGCACCTGTAATCCACTTGTTACATAAAAAGTTGTACAAATGGGCAATGAAAAAGCGTTTCCCACCTATTAATAAGGATGGAAAACGCTTTTTGATATATATGCTTATTTCACTACAAACTTAACTAAAACACTTTCAGTTAAAGTAGTGCCGTTTTTCCCCTTCAGGTCATTGGTGATCATTAGCTCGTATGCACCTGGGGAATATCCTTCTTTAGGGGCGTATACCTCTATTTGCTTTCCATTTACTTTAGAAACAGATTTTTCAACTGAAATTACCTTTGCTCCGTCTTTCGTGACGAAAATCGATTGGTCCAAGCTTGTTGGGTCGATTTCTTGGCTCAACGTAATTGTCCACTTCTTGTCAGAAGCTACCGGAATATTTTTTTCCATTACTTTGCCCCAGCCAATTGGTAGCTCTGGTAAAGTATTTAAGAAAAATTGATCTGCAATCACTTGATAGCCTGCCTCATTTGGATGAATATCCTTTGGATTCTCCAAATAGTCGGTACCCTTTATATCAAAGGCGGGGGCTACATTGACAAAATGGACATCTTCACGTTCTGCAATAGCAGCTATTCGATTGTTCACAATAGTGAAGGCCATTTGCATCTGCTGCTTCGTTGCTAGATCCTTTAAATACGGGAATGGAAAATAATAGCCAAACAAGCAAATCTCCGCATTTGGGTTTATTGCCTTTACCTGTTTTACCGCAGAAGTTAAATTTTCTGAAACCTGGTTCAATAACAATGTTGCAGCCGCTAAATCTACATCCACACTCTCGTCTTTTGGATCATAAAAGGCTTTTATAAAATCATTCGCTCCACTGACAATGGTAACAAGCTCAGCATCCTTTAGAGACTGCTGAACGTCTTTTCGCTTCAATTTATCTAAAAGTCCATTAGTTGTTTCGCCAGATGTAGCAAACTCTTTAGTAAATGAACCTAACTTCCCTTCCTTCTCAAGCCTCTCTGCAATCATATCTGTAAAGCCTCGACCGACCTTTTCCCCGTAAGGAGTATGACCACTTGCAATCGAATCTCCCAGAGCTACGTAATCTATCTTTGCATTGTTCGCATAGGCAGCAGGCACGTTGATACTAAACACCAACAATAATAAAGCCATCACAACCATCATTTTTTGCTTCATTCCCAAAACTCCCTTCATTAGAACTCTCTAAAGCAATCTTCCCTACATATATATTAAAAGCTCTATACCTTATTTATTTCCCTATATTTGCTTTTAAATCCTTTAAAATTAAAAAATGATAAAAAGCAGCCGAGAAAAAACTCGACTGCTTAAATATTACTTAAAATTATTCATATCTCAAAGCTTCACTAGGATTCATACGTGCAGCTTTTAAGGCAGGATAAATTCCGAACAAGCTTCCAATTCCAAAAGAAGTATACAGTGCAAGTTTTACTGCCCAAAGCGGTAACACCAATGCGAAAATCTCCACGTTATTGTTCCAAAATTCTATGAACACATAGCCGAGGCCGATCCCTACCGCTCCTCCTAAGATACAAAGCAACAAGGTCTCAAAGAAGAACTGCATCAAAATTTCAAAGGTAGTTGCACCGAGCGCCTTTCTAATACCGATTTCCTTTGTTCTTTCTCTAACAGACATGACCATTACATTCATAATACCAGTCCCACTAATTACCAATGCAGTTGCAGTGATACCAAACAGCATAACCTGTAAAATAGTAGTTACCTTCCCTAATGCTCCAAGCATTTGCTCCTGCTTTACGACGCTGAAGTCTATTTCTGAATGATTGGTCTTAATTGCACCAAACACCGCACTATCCACTCGATCAACCGCTCCCACACTAGATGCTTCTACAATGATTTTGGTTAAATTTTTCATATCGGTAGTTTCAAGAGCAGTTTGAATAGGAATAACGACATTATTGTCAGTACTAGAGCCAAGAGTGGCGTTTGGCGCCAATACACCTATGACCTCATACGTTTCTTCATTTATCGTGATGGTTTGACCAACCAACGTAGAAAGTTCCTCTGCAGAGGCGCTCTCTCCTAGAATCTTGTTCATTATTCGCTTCCACCAGGGCTCTGGCTCCACTTTGGTATCCTCCGGAGACTCTCCTTCCGTGGTAGACACTTCCTTATCAAGAAGAGTCTTATGTATGTTGTTACCCAGCACGATTACCCTTGCCTTTGCATCCTGCTCCTCTTGTGTAAAGAAACGACCTTCCGACAGCTCTGCATGCTGAACGCGCAAGAATTGATCAGTTGTCCCGACCATTGAAGACTGAGCACTTTTTTCTCCATACTTCACCACATTAATAGTTTCTAAAATAGGAGTAACAGTTTTAACTTCTTCGGCCTCTGCCACCGCTTCGGCATCCTCATATGTAAGTGTGCTAGGCACGCTAGTCAATCCGCTAAGTAAATCCTTCTCACCAGTTGTGGTGTCTAGAAGCCGTCCTGGCATTACGAGAATCTGCTCTGCCCCAAGACTACCCATCTGCTTCATCAATGTATCTTTGACCCCGATGGCAATCGCAGTTAAAACAATAACAGCAAACATACCAATGACCACGCCCATCATGGCCGACAATACTCGAAAGCGATTAGACCATAAACCAAAGCAGGCTAGTTTAAACGAAGTAAGTAGTTTCATACGAGCACCCCGTTCTGCAGCTGTAAAACACGTTGAGCACGAGAAGCCACTTCCATGTCATGTGTAATAACAATAAGAGTCGCTCCTTTTTCATGCACACGGTCAAACAGCTTTAAAATGCTTTCGGTGGTTTCTTCATCTAAGCTCCCTGTCGGCTCATCTGCAAGTATAAGCGATGGTTCATTGACCAAAGCCCTTGCAATAGCAACCCGTTGCTTTTCACCACCAGATAATTGGTCAGGCTTTTGGTTTTTCTTATCCAGGATGCCCATTTCTTCTAGCATTGCAAGAACTCTTGCTTTCTTCCTTTTAAATCTTTTCTTCCCATATGTTAAGGGAAGTAACACATTTTGATAAACTGACAAGTTTGGGATGAGCTGAAAATGCTGAAACACAAATCCAATCTCCTCGTTTCTAAGTCTTGCACGACGAGCCTTTCCCATTTTATGTACAGATTTTCCAGCTAGTTCATATATTCCTTTATCTAATAAATCCAATGTCCCTAATAGATTGAGCATTGTACTCTTGCCTGAGCCCGACTTCCCCATAATAGCTACATATTCTCCTTGCTCTACTCGGAGATTCATCCCACGCAATATTTCCAACTGCTTAGTTCCTGATCGATATTTCTTTTGCACATCACGTAGTTCAATCATCTTGCATCCCTCATTTCTTACACCCATAAGCATCCTCAATCCCCCTCCCAAGATTCGACAAACCTAGTTGAAATCCTTTATTTAATGGAGAAAATGACTCTATACTCCCATAATAAAAAAAGTGTATATGAGATTTTGACTGTTCAAGAGCAGCTTTCTTTAGGTTTTATCTCTCCCTAAACCCTCAGTCTAATTTATATGGATATAAACAATCCAGAATAATAATTTGTTTAGTTTTACTCAGCTATTAAAATAAATAAAATTTTTTTCGCTCTGTAGGTAAAAAAATAAAGAGGTTATGCAAACATATAAATTTGCATAACCTCTTTTTAGTTATAGTCACAGCTTAGGATGTAAACTATTTTTTCGTTCAGAAAGATATGTATCGCTTGGAGATAATTTACCTTCAAGTGCCGGAAAAACATATTGGCTCGCTGCCTTGTTCATATCATTTTTCACATTAGTTATAGATTGACCCACAGAAATAGTTTTTCCATAGGCAGTCGGGGAAAATGCCATTATGGAACTTGCCACTACCCCAGTTGTCGTTTTAAATACATTGTTTTTTAAAAAAATCCCTCCTGATACGTACCATTTTTTCTACTTACCTGCATTAACACGCTTCGGTTACTTATTAACGTAGTTGCCTTTAATAAATGGCCAGAGTTTATTCAATATAAGACAATAATCCAGGTAAAAACGAAAGCATTACAGGAAGAGCAAGTATCTACTATTATAGAAGCTACTATGTTAGAGGCAATATGTGAAATGGAGATGGGGCATAAAGACAGTGCTGTAAAAGCATTGCATGAAGCATTAAGCCATGGCTCAAATTATGGATATGTCCGAACTTTCGTGGATGAAGAAGCCTGTTTAAATCTGTTAAAAGCTTATTTAAAAATACGCCAAAAGAATAAAAAAATATCTTGGAATTCAGTGCCGTTGAGCTACGTAGAACTTCTAATAGAAAATTCAAGGGTAGCGGACAATGTATTAGATACACTCACACCACGAGAAATGGAAGTTTTTAATCTGCTTGTAGATGGTGCAACCAATCGCGAAATTGCAAAAAAGCTTTTTCTAACAGAAGGAACCGTTCGTGTATACTTGACAACTATTTACAGTAAGCTTGGTGTCACTTCAAGAGCAAAGGCGATATTACTGAAGTAACTATTTATATTTGTCACGCAATGCAAATTTTTCTATAGCAAATATCACTCACCTCTTTTGTCTCTATTTTTACCTTTAATTTACTTTTTTATATTTCTTTTTGTATTTTTTATGGTAAAATTAACACTTGTTTTACATAAAAAGGAGAGAGAAACTATGAAAAAACTAGTTGTATCATTATTAACCTTCACTTTATTATTAGTAGGGCTGACCACACCTGCTATGGCACACCCAGGGCGTACAGATTCAAACGGTGGACACACTTGTCGGACAAATTGTGGAAAATGGGGGTTAAATTATGGTGAGTATCATTATCATAATGGCGGCACGTCCAAGAAGCCAGCGACTAACAAGACTACTAAAAGCAACACAAGTAATACTGTGAATAGCCAAAAGAATATAGTATCCATCGATCCTTACACAGAAGCTGAGGCACTAATAAAACAAGCAGAAAGCTACGCTGGGTCACTTAAATGGGAAACTTCTTACGATTATAGAGCAACAAAATATTCTAATAACCCAATTAGTCAAATTGATATGAAGCTTTACAACAATACTAAAAAAGCTATCACGGCTGCAAGAGCTAATTCAAACGTTACTTTATATAATGATTTAGAAGAGAGACTGAAGAAAGTAACAGAGATTTACCTAAGAACTCAGGCATATATCGATGCTATTAACTCGGGAGAAAAACTGTTAAATCAATTTCAAGATTATCAATCACTCAATAAACTTGATTCAAACGGTGAGAAAACAAAACAAGCATATGTAGCATTTCAAAAGCAAACACAAAAAACTAATACAATGATTTATCGCGTTTATGGGAAAAGTACACGCGAAGCAATGCTTAAAAAGTTTAATATAACTAACTAGCATCGTTTTTAACAAAAAAATGTCCCTGCGAAGATTAAATCTTACAGGGACATTTTTAAAATCATTTAATATATCGTTAAAGTCTTTTTTCCGTTATTCGCTCTATGTCGATTTGCAATCCAATCTCATAGCCACCAAGATCAAACGTTATGTCAAAATTTCTATACTTCCTGCAATTCCCCTGTCTCTTCTTGCTTTTCCTTTTTAAAGAAGTAACCGATCACCGCACCGATAAGTCCTGTCACGATCCAGCCAGCTCCACTTGTAAATAAAGGAATAAAACCAAATACGTTATTAAGCGCTTCCACAGCAATGTTTGCTTCTTTAAGCGCATCTGTAATTGCTACCATACCAACTCCGATAATAGTACCTACATAAACCGAACGTGATCCCTTGAACCAGCTATCTGTAAAAATAAGTATTATTAACGCAATGGCAATTGGATAGAGTAACATTAATATTGGAGAAGCCATTGTTAATATTTTTGTTAATCCAAAGTTTGTGATGATCAAGCTTCCAAGTGAGAAGATTATTAACCATTTTTTATAGGAAACTTTCGGAATAATGCGTTCGAAGTATTCTGCAACAGCAGCTAAACATGCTACATTTGTTGTAATACCTGTTAAGAAAATAACTATTCCAATTAAATAAATACCGATTTGTCCAAATAACGCCTTAGAAGCAAGCGCAATCAGTTCTCCACCATTTGTTGTATAACCAACAGCATCCACACTAGTTGCACCTATCCATGACATAGACACCTGCAGAAGAACTAGTCCCACCACAGTGATGAGGCCTGCCTTAATGAATACTTTGGATACTTCTTTTTTTGAACGAATTCCCAAAGCATCAATCGATTTAATGAAAATTCCACCAAACACAAATGCAGCTAGCACATCCATAGTAAAGTAACCTTGAGTAAAACCCTTCAGAAATGCATCGCTAGCAGTTTCGTAGCCCTTTCCTTCTATCGGTCCGTATACAGAACCCATTGGAGTAAAAATAGATTTTGCAACAATGATCACTAAAAGAGTTGCAAAAACAGGTGTGATCAACTTCCCTAATCTATCAACAAATTTAGTAGTTTCCCATGATAGGTAAACCGTTAAAGCGATAAAAATAATAGAAAAGATAAGTAAAAACAAACCAATTTGACTACTGTCGGCGATCAGCTGTTTTATAGCAATCTCATAGACAACTGACGTAGTTCTTGGAATAACGTATATTGGCCCTAAAGTTAGGAATAATAACACCGAGAAAACAATAGCAAATTTAGGAGAGACACGACTTGCAAGTTTTTCTACAGTGCCTCCACCCTTTGTAAGTGCAATAATTGCCAACAAAACTAACCCTACCCCTGTTACCAAGAAACCTGCCATAGCAATCGGCGTATTTGTACCTGCTTGTTGCCCTAGAACTGGAGCAAAAATTACATTACCAGCTCCCAAGAACATGGCGAATAACATAAACCCAATGGCTACAATTTGAAAAAACGATAATTTTTTTTCCATTTATTTTCTCCCTTTTTTTAAAAACTTTTAAACAAAAGATATTTTAATATAATTATATAGCGAAACCTTCCGCATAAATATCTGCGTCTTGTAGGATAAATTTGTGCTCGCCAGTGATCCAAGCAGACCCCTTAATTGCTGGAATAATAGCTTCCATTTCTGCAACCTTTGTTTTCCCTAAAACTTTTCCTTCAAATGTAGAACCTATAATACTTTCTTGAATAATAGATGCACCAGTCTCTAAATTCAATGCTGCCATTTTTGCACAGGTTCCCGTTCCACAAGGAGAACGGTCGATTTGTCCATCTCCAAAAACAACTACGTTTTTATAGTGGTTGTCACTAATCTTGTCAGTAATTTCGATTAGATCCACTGTTCGGATATTGGGAATAGTCGGGTGCTCAATGTTTATATTTTTATTAATATAATCTCTAGCCTCTGTAGCCAGCTCTATTATTCTATGTTTATCAGACAAATCAATTTTGACCCCTAAATCAGAGGAATTTATTATTCCAAAAAAACTTCCTCCGAATGCTATGTCCACTGAAACATTTCCAATTTCTTTTAAGTCTATGGACAAGCCTTTATGTAGGATAAATGCAGGCACATTCGTAAATTCTACGCTTTCCACTCGTTCTCCATTGAAGCTCACTCTGCATTCTATTATTCCTGATGGAGTATCCACATAAACAAGTTCTTTTTTGGGAATAATACCTTTAGTCAAGCACATCGTTACAGTGCCAATAGTCCCATGACCGCACATATTTAAGTATGATCCACTATCCATAAAAATTATTCCAATATCACATTTCTTGTTTGTAGGATCTGTCAAAATGGAACCAAACATATCCTTATGTCCCCTTGGCTCATTCATCAACAACTTGCGAATATGGTCATAGTTTTTCTTAACATATTCCTTTTTTTCCATCATCGTTTTCCCAATAATCTTTGGAAAACCGTTGATAACTATACGTGTAGCTTCTCCCATAGTATGTGTATCGATTGTTTCAATGCTTAAAACATACTGTTCCATACTATTCCTCCTTCACAAAAATTTTTTACATAATTAAAAACATATATTATTTTATATCTTTTGAAAAGTATAATGAATTCATATATTTCTTATAAAATAATTATTTATATATAACAAAGCCTGTGGGTTAGCGGTTTAATCAACAAATATTCTAAAAATAAATAAGAGAAATTTATTGTTTTTTTAATTTCTGTGATATAATGCTTTGGAAATTATTTCACCAAAATAAGGGAGAGGTTTTAGATGGCATTACGTGACTTTTTTATCGCTTTATCAGAAAACCGCACACTAAATAGTGCAGCTCAAAAATATGGTTTAAAAATGGGAGCCCAAAGCGTTGTTGCGGGAACTAACATTCAAGAAACAATCGCAAGTATTAAAGAGTTAAACAAACAAGGAATCTCTTGCACGGTTGATAACCTAGGCGAGTTCGTATATGAAAAGTCTGAGGCTACTGCGGCTAAGGAGCAAATTCTCGAAGTGATTAAAGCAATTCACGAAAACGGAGTGGATGCGCATATCTCTCTAAAGCCTTCTCAACTGGGCTTAGATATTGAGCGTGATTTCTGCTATCAAAATTTAAAAGAAATTGTCGCTCTTGCTGACGAATACAATATTTTTGTTAACTTCGATATGGAAAACTATGACCGTTTACATCCTTCTTTTGAATTGATGGAGGAGTTGAACGAAGAGCATAAAAACGTGGGAACTGTAATTCAAGCATACTTCCATGAGTCCGATGAAAATATTGAAAAATATAAAAACTATCGTTTAAGAATTGTTAAAGGCGCTTATAAAGAGCCTGCTAACATCGCATATCAGGACAAAGCGGAAATTGACCAGAAGTTTATTGAATTGATTGAGTATCATTTACTAAATGGCAAATTTACATCTATCGCAACACATGACCATAACGTTATTGATCATGTAAAGCAATTTGTAAAAGTTAATAACATTCCTAATGATAAATTTGAGTTCCAGATGCTATACGGCTTCCGTAAGGACATGCAGCTACAGCTAGCAAAAGAAGGATATAATTTCTGTACTTATGTTCCTTTTGGTCGTGATTGGTATGGATACTTCATGCGCCGTCTAGCTGAACGCCCACAAAATTTAACCCTTGTGACCAAGCAGGTCTTCACTAAAAAAACAAACACAGTTATTGGATTAGCTGCTGCTGCATTCCTAGCTGGACGTTTAACAAAACGCAAATAAGAGAAGTACAAGCATCTATTTCTGCATCTGCAATCAGATGGGTATAGCTATATTCTCTTATCCTAAAAAAACTGGACCTCCTCTTTACAGGTGGTCCAGTTTTTTATTCACTATATTCTTTTTCTTCCACTGCTTTCATCCTCTTCATGCGATATTGCAAACTTTGACGCTTTATCCCTAGCGCTTTAGCAGTCTGAGAGACATTGCCCTTGAAGAAACTCAACGCATTTAAAATATAATAATCTTCAACTTCTCGAATATATTGGTCGAGTGGTCGGAGATCCTTTTCCGATTGAACGATAAATAAATCGGTATCTGTATGCTGGTCTTTCGGATTAATCTCCTGTGTCTTCCAACGAAAATAAATCGGTAACATATCCTTCGTTATATATTCTTCTGTAGATATGAGGGAGGCAATCTCGTCGAGTAGCACCTCCAGCTCCTTTAGATTTCCAGGCCAGTCGTAAGATAAAAAGATTTGTTCAACGTCTGCTTCAAGTCCCTTCACAATACAACCAACATTTTGCCGAAGTCTAGAAAGGTAATCGACCACAAAGGGCATAATATCCTCCTTTCGTTCACGAAGTGATGGAATCTGTATCGTGATGGTAGAAAAGAAATAATATAACCTCTTAGAAAGCTTACCAGTACTGATAAGTTCAATTGGATCGTCACCAATACTCGCAATAAAAACATGATTCTTTTTCTCATGTTGTTTAAGCATCTTCACGATTTTTTCTTGAGCATCCATTGATAAATATTCAATTCGCTCGGCAAAAAAAGTAATATTAGATAGCTCAGTTACATACTTTTCAAGCTGAGCTATGACAGTTGCCTCATCTCTTCTACAAATCAGCGTAATGAACTGGGAGTTTGGTTCAGATAATGCATGATGGATTCCTTCAGCAATCATATCTTTCCCTGTACCCGATTCACCGATTAGCATAACAGGGATTCGATTAGCTGCCGCCACCTTTGCTGTTGAAATAACATTTCTCATTACATCCGAAACTGCAGTAATCGTTTCAAACATGAGTGGCTGTCCATATCTACGAAGCGGCTGATACATCATAAATTCTTGTGCTGAAATATCCCTCGCAAACTCTACTACTCCTAAAATATGACCATCATTCTCTATCGGTAAGATATTACGAATGGTAGTGATTTCTTGTCCCTTTTCATTCCAAAAGGTCTTCTTCTGATTTTTGATGGACTGTCCACTTTGAAGAACTTGTTGTAGAATGCTCTCTTCCATTCCAAACTGAATAATCTCTTTGGCGATACGCTTCTCCGCTTCTTCGTTAGTTAGTCCCTCCAGCTCTTTCATTTTTTGATTGTAGACAACAGGTCTGCCTTGTATATCGATTGCACGAATTCCGTTATCACTCATTTCTGTGATAAATTCATATATTTGGAGTAGGTGTTTATGCTCCACTGGATTCACAGCTCCTTTACTCATAGATATGGATAAAGCAAATATGGATGAAAATTAGACAGTATATAAACAAAGTATAGTAGTTAAGTGACCAAAAACTACAACTGTTCGAAATTTATTAAAGTTTTCTAAATTTAATAGTTGAATTATGCCAAATGTTATTGCATTATTATATATATACTTTTCGCAAAAGTGCAAAATGAGTTTGCACCTTTTCACTTAGGAGGATAAAAATTGATTTCTTATAAACATGAACCATTCACAGATTTTACAGTTAATACAAACACTGAAGCATATAAAGCAGCTCTAGAGCTTGTGAAAAATCAATTAGGAAATCATTATCCTTTAGTTATAAATGGTGAAAGAATAACTACCGAACAAAAGATAAATTCATATAATCCAGCCAAGAAATCTGAGCTAATCGGATCTGTTTCAAAGGCAACTCAAGAATTAGCTGAAAAAGCAATGACGTCTGCTTACTCAACTTTTCAGGAGTGGCAATACATATCTGCAGAGGTTCGTGCAAATATTTTATTCAAAGCTGCAGCAATCATTCGTCGTCGCAAGCATGAATTTTCTGCTTGGTTAACCTATGAAGCCGGAAAACCATGGAATGAAGCAGATGCTGATACTGCTGAAGCAATCGACTTTTTAGAATATTATGGACGTCAGATGTTAACTATCAAGGACGGACAACCAGTAGAAAGCCGTCCCGGTGAAAGAAATCGCTATGATTATATTCCGTTAGGTGTGGGCGTTATTATCTCCCCTTGGAATTTCCCATTTGCCATTATGGCTGGCACTACAGTGGCAGCTGTTGTAACTGGTAACACAGTTCTATTAAAACCTGCCTCTACTACCCCTGTTATTGCGTACAAATTTGTAGAAGTGTTAGAAGAGGCAGGACTTCCTGCAGGTGTAGTGAACTTCATTCCAGGATCTGGTGCAGAGGTCGGGGATTATCTAGTCGATCACCCACTTACTCGCTTTATTAGCTTCACTGGATCACGTGACGTGGGTCTTCGTATCAACCAACGAGCATCTGTTGTAAATGAAGGTCAAATTTGGATTAAGCGCGTCATTGCTGAAATGGGCGGAAAAGATACCATTGTAGTAGACAAGGAAGCAGATCTAGAATTAGCAGCAGACTCTATTGTCAAATCAGCTTTTGGTTTTAGTGGTCAAAAATGCTCCGCTTGTTCTCGAGCAGTTATAGTCGAAGATGTATACGACGAAATCGTGAAACGAGTCGAAGAAAAAACAAAGGCGTTACATGTTGGAAGTCCACTGGATCCAACAAACTATACAGGCCCAGTTATTGACCAGGCTGCCTTTAACAAAATTACAGACTATATTGAAATCGGAAAGCAAGAAGGACGCCTAATTGCTGGTGGTACCGCTGACCAATCAGAAGGGTACTTCGTACATCCAACAGTATTTGCAGACGTTTCGGTTGATGCACGAATCATGAAGGAAGAAATCTTCGGACCAGTTGTTGCCATTACGAAAGCAGCTAACTTCGAAGAAGCAATAAAGATTGCTAACGCTACAGACTACGGTCTAACCGGTGCAGTTATCTCTACTAATCGAACGAACATTGAATATGCACGCCAACGCTTCCATGTAGGAAACCTATACTTCAATCGCGGTTGTACAGGTGCTATCGTAGGCTACCAACCTTTCGGAGGCTTTAATATGTCTGGAACAGACTCTAAAGCCGGTGGTCCCGACTACTTACAGCTTCATGTGCAAGCAAAAACTACCTCCGAAGCTCTATAATACTTCTATATTTAATAGGAAGAAACTCTTTTTATGGCCTGCAACCTTGCAGGCCTTTTAAATACACAAAAACTCACTTTATTATAACAGAATTACCACACATACAATATATAATCCATTTTATAACAAGAGTATTGCAGGTGCCTGGCACCTGCAATACTCTTGTTATATTTCTACACTGCATTTAACTAATAACCGAGGTGAAGAATATCTCCTATATGTGAATTTTAGAACCCTACTTCTACTTTCAATTTAATAAAGAAATTACCGAGAACAATTGTATAATTAAAGGTAAATAATAAGGTGTAACAGCTTTTAATAAATAGTGATGGGAGGTATACGTAGTTGCAGCTAAACTCGTACACAAGCAGATGGAACAATAAAAATTGGACAGTCGTTGGTGACAGTAACACGGAGCTCAATTGGGCCGGTGAAATAAAATATTCCGGCTACATCTCTGAAAATCTTGGGTTAAAAGTACAAAACTTAGGAAAAAGTGGATCTGGGTGGTTCAATACTTGGAAGGCTGGTTACGAGGCATTCTACCTAAGATTAGATGAGGTAGATAAAGAGGCAGATTTAATCACCTTCTTAGGAGGAGGTAATGATTATGCTGAAACGGAGAAGTCCTTTGTTTTAGGTACTTTAGGTGATACTGATCCCGTCTCTTCCTTTTATGGTGCATTAGATCACACTATCAGCACAGCTATCAATATGTTCCCAAACGCAACCATCGCTACATTCACCCAGTTTAGACGCGATGTGGGACAGCCCACTAACCCTCAGCTGGAAGCAATGGTGAGAGCTGAGTTAGAAGTAACTGCAAAATACGGAATCCCTTGCTTTAATCTTTATCACCAAGCCAATCAATATCCATGGCTAACTTGGTACCGTGAGCGTTATATGATCGATGGTATTCATCTAAATGATGCTGGTCACAAGAAACTAGCCTTTAAAATGATTCCTTTTATAGAAGGACTATAGAAAAAGCTCCCAGATTCGGGAGCTTTTTATTCTTGATATTCGATTGTCGTAAAATAATTGTAGATTGTCGTAAAATTCGTGTTGATTGTAGTAAAATAGGTCTCGATTGTCGTAAAACAAGCCAAAATTGTAGTAAAACACCTAAAATCACTGAGTATTAGACAAAAAAGACAGCCCATTCAACTAAAATCTTTAACTTTTCCAAGAAAATCTCCAAACCCGATTAGGAACTTTACACAAACCAACTATTAACACGAACGACAAAATTCCAGCAACTAAAGACAACATCATGTAGCTAGTTTGCGCAGCGATTACACCGGACAATCCCCCACCAGAGACACCTGCCAGTGCAACCCATACATCCACCGAGCCCTGTCTTTTAGCTCTCGTCGCAGGCACAGTAGAATCTACTATCAAAGCGGTGCTACTAATTAAACCAAAGTTCCATCCTAAACCTAACAACGCTAATGCCAAAATGAGCATCCCTAAGGAGTCTCCGGGAGCAAACGCAGCCACAAGCCCTGCTGCAAGCAAAGTAAAACCGGAAGCAACACCCACTGCCATTCGTCCAAAGCGGTCTACAAGCATTCCTGTAACCAGTGAAGGCAAATACATTGCCGCCACATGAAATCCAATCACTAAGCCGACAGCATTTAAATCATGCCCATGATGCCTCATATGAACAGGTGTCATCGTCATTATGGAAACCATCACGACTTGAGTGATGACCATAATCGCGGCTCCAGTATAAATACCCATTTTATCCTCTACTTGCTCCTCAAAATCGTTACTAGCACTCACATCTGCCTTATGCTTGTTAATAGCAGTCGAAATAACTAAAGGATCAGGTCTCAATAAAATTAAAAGAACAGCCCCAGCTAAAATATAAGCAGCCGCTGCCAATATAAAAGGACCTGCAAGCGATGGAACTCCTATAGAAGTAGCAAATTCACCCATCACCCCAACTAAATTGGGACCTGCAAATGCCCCTAAAGTGGTAGATACCATCGCCACACTAATTGCCGTTCCTCGTTGCTTTGCACTAGCTAAATCCGTACCAGCATACCTTGCCTGTAAATTCGTTGCAGACCCAGCGCCATATATTAAAAGTGATACAAACAGCAATACAATACTTTCACTCAGAGAAGCAATAACTACCCCTACAGCTCCTATACCACCAACGATAAACCCAGAAGACAAGCCATACCTCCTACCAAAACGCTGAGACATTCTCCCAACGATTAACGCTGCTCCAGCTGACCCTAATGTAAATAACGCTGTAGGCACTCCTGCATAACTATCCGTCCCTAGCATATCCTGAGCAATCAAAGCACCCACTGTGATTCCAGCCGCAAGCCCTGCTCCTCCGAATATCTGTGACAAAACGACAATCCATAGAGTTCTTTTATAAAGTCGCTGTATTTCTTCTGGAGAATCTATGTATTTCTTAATTTCTGTAGAACTATTTCCCTTTAATATGACCCTTCACTCCCATCTTCCACAATACTATGCTTTACGTTTATTCCTTAATCCTATCAGCCATCTGTATAGCAAGATACCAACTAAAGCACCGGCGCTATCAATCAATACATCCTTCACTTGTGCCCCTCTTCCAGGTACAAACAGTTGATGCAGCTCATCACTAATCGTATAAATGACACAAATCAAGAACGCTAACCCAATATCTTTCTTGTTCCAAAATTTGCTCAACCTTAATGCACGTACTACCAATATTCCTAAAACGAAATAAATAAAAAAATGTGCATTCTTTCGTACAAAATGATGAGAGTTCTCCATAAACAAATCCGAATCAGGAGCTGCCATCTCCACTATCGATAAAAACATTTCCGTGACTCCTAAGCTTAACTCTTTTGAATCCACAGCTGGTTGACTGGAGAAAAAGAAAATCAAACCCATCCATAAAATCACAGCAACAAAAGAAAGAACTTTAGACATTTATACTCACCTTGCACTTTCTAGCTACTTCTTATCTTAAACACGAGAAACCTAATAAAAGCAGCTAAAGAGTGAACTTCAGCTGCCCCACTATAAATATTACATATTTTTGTAAACACCCGTACGTAGCAAAGCTTGTCTTAATGAACTATAAGTAGAAATATTCCCGAAGTCCAATCCTAATTGGACAGAAGTTTGAGCAACCTCTGGGCTAATACCTGATACAAATGGCTGAATGCCTAGTAAGCTTAAAATCTCCATAAATTTGAACAACTCATTTGCGACCATCGTATCTATAATCGGTACTGCGGAAATATCGATAAATAGCTTATCTATACCAAGCTCTATACACTTTTGTGGTATTTCATCAGTTAGAGACTTCGCACGATATGTATCAATATCCCCAACGATCGGCAATACACCAACCTTTTCTAAAATAGGGATAATTGGACTGCTCAATTCTCGGATTAGCGTTTGCTGTGCATTAAAACGAGTATTAGAAAGAAGATAATAGCGTTTAGAAAACTCAAAAATTAACCGATCGAAAGATATATTATAGACAGAGCTCCATTTCAATATATCACCATGAGTAATGCTATCTGTTTTTTCATTCACAAAAGATTCTACAAAACTCCAAATGGTCTCCCTAGTTTTATTGAGTGCTTCAATTACATTATGAATGGCTATACTATTTTCAACTCTATTTTTCGCAACATTTTCTGCCCAAATGTCTAAAAGTTCAGGAAAGGAATTTTCACCCTCCCATAAAGCACTAGCTACCGTTCTAATAGTTAGCGCATGCTGT
The DNA here is from genome assembly GCF_014836595.1 of Psychrobacillus faecigallinarum. Lineage (GTDB taxonomy): Bacteria > Bacillota > Bacilli > Bacillales_A > Planococcaceae > Psychrobacillus > Psychrobacillus faecigallinarum. Next base: position 744,175 of record NZ_JACSQO010000001.1, read on the forward strand.
TCTTGAAGTATCACATCTATCTGAGGGTTCGGATTATTCGAGTAAAAAGGATCTGTAAACTTTCTTTTTTCCTCAAACCACTGTTTGGTAATATTTTGAGAGTTTTCAATTAAATAACTATAAAGTTGCTGGTTAATAGAAGACAAATGCTTCCCTTCTTTCTATCTAATTAATAGTAAGTAACTCTATTATAAATCCTTCAGAAGGAAAAAGGTATTTTATTCTATATTTTCTACATTATTTGAATAATATTATCACCGCAAGAAATATGAAAAAAGCAGCCGAATGTAAATTCGGCTGCTAGAGTACTCTATATTATTTTGAAAATCTTCCTTTAAAGTCCATTGTGCTGCATTTTTCCATTGGAAGCTTAACACTTTTGCCTTCTGCAGCTGATTTATAAATTGCTAACACTAGCTCAAGTGCGTTTCTACCGTCCACTGCTGTTACATAAGGATCTCTGTCATTTTTAATCGCATCGATCACATCAGTATATAGTGGGTTATGACCAAAGCCATAAACGGATGGTGGATTTTCGAAGTATTTTGCTTTTACTTCTTCGGAGTTATCCTTGTTATCTGCAAACATCCACTCTTCAATAATATTAACGGATTTACCACCGATTTTAACAGTACCTTCTTCACCAAAAACATAAAGCGTTTCTTCAAGATTTTTAGGGAAGATATTAGTAGTACCTTCAATGATTCCATAGCTTCCGTTTTTAAAGCGAACTAAAGCCATACCAAGGTCTTCTGCCTCGATGAAGCCGTGCATTAGGTTGTCTGTCATACCAACAACTTCTACGATTTCGTCACCCATCATCCAACGTAACAAGTCAATATTATGTATACATTGGTTCATCAACGCGCCGCCATCTTGCTCCCAAGTTCCGCGCCATGGAGCTTGTGTATAATAATCTTCTCCGCGGTTCCAACGAATATGAGCAGTTCCGTGAAGTAATCTTCCGAAGCGACCTTCTTCTACAGCTTCTCTCATTTTTTGAACAGATTTATTGAAACGGTTTTGGTGACAAGCACTTACTTTAACGTTTTTCTCTTTAGCTAAAGCAATGATTTGATCTGCTTCTTCTAAAGATAAAGCGATTGGCTTCTCAATGATTAGGTTGCTTCCATGTTCAATACAATCTAAAGCGATTTGAGCATGCTTTCCACTTTCTGTACAAATCCCGATTAGCTCAGGAGATTCCTGCTGAAGCATTTCCTTGTAATCAGTATATTTTTTTACTGTTTCCGGAAGCTCGAACATGGATATTGTTGCATCCATTTTGCTCTCATCTACATCACATAATGCCACGATATCTAAATTATTTTCTATAGCTGCAGCAACATGATTAGGAGAGATTCGTCCACACCCGATAATTGCATATTTTAAACTCACTTTCGTGTTCCTCCTTTGGAATACCCAATGTCTATATGCTCTTATGCTACCCAAACACTCAAAGTTATACTCTAAGTGATTATCTTCACATAAAGCCTCCACTATTATATCATAATTCAATCTATAGTTTTATCAACTACATATGAATCAATTATATAATTGATTCATACGAATAATATAAAGGAAACTAAAGAATTATGTCCTTTACATGGAATATAGTTTATTTTGGCTACAACTGGGCACCTCCCACGGGATAAGTGATAGGCTACCATCGTAGTTCACACGTTGTTTTTAATAGCTTATGCGCCATACTCATCCGGTCTGAGTTAAACATATCATCTTTCCTCAACATAATGATATATATTTGTATTTTAATGACAAAGTACTATTTGTGAATTTCAAATCATGTATGTAAATGAGTTCAATTTTAAGGAGCCTCGGAAAATTTAATTTCGAAGGCTCCTTTATATTTAAAGGTAAAGTTACATGGAGTTTACTCAATAGATCAATTTATCAGTTAAAATCATACATCTGCCCTTTGATCAGATAGGCAGTGCTTTCTGCTATATTTGTAATATGATCAGCTGTACGTTCTAAGAAACGATTGATGAACAGGAGCTGCACGAGCTGACTCGTGTCTTCTGGGTGTTCACTTAAATAATGTGTGATATTTTGGTAATTAGTCTTGCTGTTAGCATCGACCTGATCATCGAGGTCTGCTACTTCCTTTGCTAACGTAATATTTTCTTTCACAAAGGATTCTAGTGATTTTTGTAGCATGACTATGGAGACTGTCTTCATCGGCTCGAGTTCTGTCAAATACAATAGGGACGGTCGCTCTCCTATTTTAATAGTTGCCTTTGAAATGTTAACCGCGAAATCAGCAATACGCTCGATATCGCTCGAAATTTTCAAAACACCAATGATTCTGCGTAAGTCACGTGCAAGTGGCTGTTCCTTGGAGATAAACCAAATAGCCATTTGATTTATCTCCTTTTCCATTTCATCTATCGTATTGTCTTTTTCTATTGTTCTCAAAGCAAGCTCAATGTCCTGCGTTTTTAGAGCTTTGTATGATTGCTCCAATTGCTCTTCAGTTATTCGAACCATTTCCGCAAGCTTATTTTCCAGCTCCTGCATATTGTTTTCGAAGTTTTCGCGTATCATTTTCCGTCTCCCATCTTGTTATCCGAAACGTCCAGTTATATAATCTTCTGTTCTTGAATCATTCGGTGTTGAAAAGATAACGTCTGTTTTATCGTACTCAATTACTTCTCCATTTAAGAAGAATGCTGTTTTATCGGAGATTCTGGCAGCCTGCTGCATATTGTGTGTTACGATGACAATCGTGTAGTCTTTTTTCATTTGGGTGATAAGCTCTTCTACCTTCAATGTTGAGATTGGGTCAAGGGCAGAAGTCGGTTCGTCCATTAATATAACATCTGGCTTCATTGCAATAGCACGAGCGATACAAACACGCTGTTGCTGACCACCAGAAAGACCAAGGGCAGAGGTTTTTAGGCGGTCCTTCACCTCATCCCAGATGGCAGCGCCACGAAGACTTTCTTCTACAATTTCGTTTAAAGCCTTCTTGTTTTTAATGCCCTGCATACGTGGACCGTAAGCAACATTGTCATATATACTCATTGGGAACAGGTTAGGCTTTTGAAAAACCATTCCCACTTTCGTACGAAGCTTTATAACATCCTGACTTGCATATATATCCTCTTCATCAATTACAATTTTTCCAGTGATTTTAACTCCATCGATTAAATCATTCATACGGTTTAACGTACGTAGAAAGGTTGATTTCCCACAACCAGAAGGGCCAATCAATGCTGTTACTTCTTTTTCCTGAATACCTAGGGAAACACCGTACAATGCTTGCTTCTCCCCGTAAAATAAATTGAGATCATACACATTGATTTTCGAATGCTCAGTAGTAGTCGTTGACCCAAAGCTCTCAGAGGTAGATTTAAAAAGTAATTTCTTCATGTTGGTCTCCTTCGTTTAATGATTTGCCTTATTGAATTTCTTGGATATATACGTAGCAGATAAGTTAAGTATTAAGATGATCACGATTAACACAATACCAATGGCCGCCGCCAGTTCAATATTTCCTGTCTCCTGAGTAACTAAATAAGAATGCACCGTTAGTGTACGAGCAGAAGAAAAAATACTTTCTGGCATGGCAGCCACTGTACCAGCTGTTAAGAAAATAGCTGCCGATTCGCCCACTATCCGCCCAATGGATAGTATAATTCCCGAAAGAATTCCCGGCATTGCACTCGGTAAAATAATTTTATAAAGAGTCTGTAGCTTGGTTGTCCCAAGTGCCAAAGATCCCTCTCTATAAGTATTAGGCACTGTCTTTAACGCTTCTTCAGTTGTTCGAATAATAACCGGTAATACGATAATGGTTAAGGTTAATGATGCCGCGATGATAGACATACCCAGCTTCAAGGTTGCAACAAAAAACACCGCTCCGAACAGTCCATATATAATAGAAGGAATCCCTGTTAAGCTCTCAGTCGCATAACGAATTATTTTCACTAGTCGACCTTGTTTCGCATACTCATGTAAGTACACTGCAGCCAAAATCCCTATTGGTGTAGCGATAGCCAACGATATTAAAATTGAATAAACAGTGGTGACGATCATAGGCCAAATGCCTCCTCCACCAGTTGGCGAGTAATCACCGAAGATAAACTCTAAATTGATCAATCGAAAGCCTTTGTAGAATATGTAGCCGACAATTACAACTAGAATGGCAACAGATATAAAGGCCGAAAACCATAAGAGACCTCGGAGAATATTGTCCTTTACCTTGTTCATATTAGTTGCCTCCCCTTGCTGTGATTCTAGCTAGTACGAAATTTAAGATGAGAATAAAGGAGAATAACACTATCCCAGTTGCGAATAGCATTTCCTGATGAGTACCAAACGCATATCCCATCTCCAATGCAATATTCGTAGTTAGCGGACGAACACTGTCTGTAAGACTTGTAGGGATAATCAGACTGTTTCCAGCAACCAATATAACTGCCATTGTCTCCCCGATAGCTCGTCCTAAACCAAGGACGATTGCCGCCATAATCCCGGACTTTGCAGCAGGAACGATTACTTTAAAAATGGTCCCAATATGTGAAACCCCTAGAGCTAAAGAGCCTTCTGTGTAAGATTTGGGAACCGCTCTTATCGATGTCTCTGCCACAGTAACAATAGTAGGAAGCATCATAATAGCGAGCACTAGAATAACAGCTAGTAAGCTTTGCCCTCTCGCAAGACCAAAATTGTCCTGTAATAAAGGAACGATAATCGCGAGTCCGAATACACCGTATAAAACAGATGGAATACCAGCAAGAAGCTGAATAGCCGGAGAAATGAGCTTGGCTAATCTCTTAGGTGCAATTTCCGCTAGGAAGATGGCTGTAAATAAACCAATCGGAACTCCAATAATTAGTGCACCAAGTGTAGCGAATAGAGATGCTACGATCATTGGAAAAATACCGAATTTATCCTCGCTCGGAACCCAGTCTGTGCCGAATATAAAATCTATAAAGCTGTAGCCCTCTGCTATAAACGGATAAGAGCCCTTATAAAACACAAAGCCTACAATTAAGGCTAAACTCACTACAGATAATAATGCACAAGCAAGGAAAACCTTTGCAGATAAACCTTCTAAAAAATACTTACGTTTATTTGCTTTTTCTATTTCAGTTTGCTTTTCGAATGGTGGTGTAGTCACGCAAGTTTCCTCCCATTTTGTAAATTCAACATATGTTGTTTATTGCAGAATAGGGATAGCACCCGCTTCGGAAACTATTTCCTGTCCATTAGAGCCTAAAATATAATCGATAAATTTCTGTCCTCCTTGCGTTAAATCACCATCTTTGTATACGAACAAAAATGGTCTTGAAAGACTGTATTTGTTGTCTAACACGTTTTGAGCAGTCGGCTCTACTCCGTTTATCTTCATCGGGTAAATCGTTTCATCAATATACTCGAAGGATATAAATCCAACTGCGTGCTTGTTAGTCGCCACAGTAGTCTTTATATTTCCATTCCCACTTGCGACAATCGCATTTCGAATCAATTCACCGGAGGAATAGCCGACAATTTCCTGAAAGGCATCACGGGAGCCTGAGCCATCCTCACGCGATACTACCACAATTTCTAAATCCTCTCCGCCAAGCTGCTTCCAGTTCGTCACTTCACCAGTGAAGATTTGCTTCACCTGCTCCATCGTTAAATCCTGAACCTTATTCGATGGATGTGTAACAATTACAATCCCATCATAGGCAATGATAATTTCCTCTAATTGTGCAGCTTCCTCTTCCTTTAAATCACGAGAACTCATTCCTATTTCAGAAACACCGTTTGTTGCATTCGTAATACCCGCAGATGATCCGATCTGATTGACCTCTATATTGACCGATTCTGTTTCTTCATATTTCACCGCTAACTTCTCTGCCAAAGGTCCGACCGAAGTAGATCCTGATATAGAGATAGTTTGCTTATCGCCACTTGAGTGTTCTGTATCATCACTTCCACAGCCAGTAAGAATCGCCAAGGGAATAACAAGAGAAACGATCGTTTTCTTAAATAACATGGGAAACCTCCAAGAGTTATAGACTTCTATCTACTTTCCATCATAATGTTAATTTTTTAACCCTTTATTAACTGAATGTAAAGGTATTGTAAACTTTCTAAAAATGAATTAAATATATTGTGAATTTATTGAAAATTAAAGTAAACTCATTTTCATTAATTTCTACTCTAAACAAGTGAATTATAAAATATAATGCACACTGATATAGTTTCTCTTAGTTTGCCCTTCAATAAGTGTTCATATGTATAGCTGCTGAATAACGTTTGAAACCATATTTCCGCTTGAAATTAAAGCCAAATGGAGTTCTAGACCGTCTAATAGTTGATAGAAAATAAGGAGGTGTTTTAAATTTTAAATTTAGTGAATAAAGCTCAAAAAGGTAATGACAACGCATTTTTGACATTATTTCAAAAGTATGAAAATGACATTTACAGAGTAGCTTTTGTATATGTGAAAAATCAAAATGATGCCCTTGATGTTGTTCAAGAAACAGCATATCAGTCCTTTAAATCAATAAAAAATCTAAAAGAACCTAAATATTTTAAAACTTGGTTGATAAGAATTGCGATAAACTGTGCACTTGATTTACTTAGAAAACAGAAAAATATTCTTCCTCTAAATTCCGAATTTGAAAACTTTATAGCAGGAGATTTTAACGAAGATATATTTGAAGAAATAACGTTAAATGAGTTAATCGAATGTTTAAATGAAGACGAAAAAAGTGTAATTATTTTAAGGTTCTATAATGATTTAACTATAAAAGAAGTATCTAAAACTTTGGAAATTCCTTTAGGTACAACAAAGACTATTTTGTATAGAGCCTTAAATAAACTTCGAAAAAATTTGGAAGGAGATCATATATATGAGCAATAAAATTAAACAAGAAATGAGTAAAATAGAAATACCAAAAGAAATTAGTGAAAGAAGTAAATTAGGAATTTCAAAAGTGAAATCAGAAAGAGGTAAACCTAAATTTAAGCGCTCTTTTATAATTGCACCAGCGATAGTAGCTTCATTAGCAATAGGTATTTTTACTTCAAGTTACTTTACAAATGACTCAGTACCGGAAAATCCTATAATAAAAACAATGGAATACAGCAGTAGCTTTGATTTGTCGGACACTCCTCGCCTTATTGGTTGGGCAGACAATGTATTCATTGGAAAAGTTATAAAACAATCTGGTACTAAATCATTGGGTGGTATCCCCGAAACTCAATTTGAAGTAGAAGTTACAGATAACATTAAAGGTGATCTTGAAGAAACCATAATAGTGAATCAACAAGGTGGATACACAAAAGAAGAATTAATATTAGTAGAAAATGATCCACTACTTAAAGAGGGACAATTATATTTATTTGTTACAAAGTATCTGCAAGAAGAAAATTGGTATACCTTAGTACCCGTGTATGGGGACATTTTAATTAATAATAATGATGAAAAAAATAATCTAATCCAAGAATATAAAATAGAGTATGAAAATGAAATACCGTTTGGGAATTAGCGAATAAAAGAGATTGGCTGCTGCAAGGTAGCCAATCTCTTTTTGGGTTTCCAAATTTTCTAATCAGAAATCAACATATTTAATACATGGACCGCCAGTATTGAAATAAAGGTGTTTTACTGGATAAATGATTTTAAAATTAAAAATACTATAGACAATTTCAAATTTTTTGACTTTGTCTGCAGTCTGCCCATATAATTGCATATGATAAAGGTCTAAACCCTTTCGTTAATAATTTTCAAATTGGCCATTCCTTCTTAAATCACTTACTTTCTTCAAACTTGTTACATGCGCTCTACCCAGAACTCTCGATATGCTATCCTTTTTAGTGACATCACATATCGAACATATGTAACCGAGCCATTCTTCTGTAAAAGGTTTACTACGGTTTTCGTGGAAACTTGAATTATATTTCATTCGATAGTTTGATAACGTGTATTCAAACTCATTTAACATATAAGATTTAGTCAAATGAATCACCCTTTCTAATAAACTTGGTGGATATAATGAAGTAGTATTCACCTTCCTTTCGCTTTTAACACTGCTTGCGTTGCTTTCGCTAATAGGTCTGATTGTCCTTGAATATTCAATAATTTGTTGTACTGCATCTAAGCGTTGTTTAAGTCCCTTTTGTCTTGTCCATTCGGATATGAATTTATCAAAATTTAATGAACTTCCCTACGTTTTTTCCCAGCAGTTTAGGGTATAACTAACTCCGATGAACTATATTTACGGAGGTGCTGAAATAAGTGGAAGAACAAACAATATCAATTGTAAAGCAGTCGCTAAATGCATTATTGGAGAACGAGACCTTTTTGCCTGATTTACAAGGAGAGATGCGGACAAAGGCATTTAATTCATTGAATGCAATTCTATCTACACCTAATCAGATACATAAGTCTTTCCTGCGTGTTCCGCTGGAAAGCGGAGAAATTGTTCGGATTCCCTCTTATCGTGTGCATCATAATGATGCCCTTGGTCCGTATAAGGGTGGTATTCGTTTTCATGAGTCGGTTAATGAGTTAGAGGTTATTAATTTGGCATTTCTAATGACGCTAAAAAATGCACTTCATAATGTACCCTTCGGTGGAGGAAAAGGCGGAATCGTCATCAATCCTAAAAACTTTACCGACAAGGAATTACATCGTATTTGCATAAAATATGTGCGCTATTTTAACGATGTCCTTGGTCCTGATCGTGACATTCCAGCACCAGACGTTGGATCCGGTGAACGAGAGATGGATTGGATGATGGCAGAGTACAAAAAGATTAACCAAGGGCAACCATACTTGGGCAGTTTTACAGGAAAAAGTATTGCAAATGGTGGATCTTTAGGCCGTAGAGAGGCTACTGGCAAGGGAGTTTACTTCACCTTCCGCTACATGTTAAGTAATTATGTAAAGGAACATGCGCAAACATTAGAAAGCTCTGAAAACCCTTTTGCCAAAACGGCACTGGAATATTCCAACCGCCCTTTAACAATTGCGGTGCAAGGATTCGGTAATGTTGGATCAGTTACAGCGCTTGAGGCTGCTCGCTGTACACATCTTCAAAACAAGGTCGTTGCAATAAGTGATCGTAATGTCACTCTATATAACTCAGATGGGCTGGATATTCAGACACTTGCACAATTTTCATCCGAGAACAAAGGCGACCTTCCCACTTCAGAGGAGCAGCTAAAAGAAATAGGGGTCACCGCGTCTATATTAAGCAGAGAAGAAATTCTTACAATGGATGTAGACGTTTTATTCCTTGCAGCGCTAGAAAATCAATTGAATGACTCCAATAAAGCTGATATTAAGGCTCGAATTATCGTAGAAGGAGCGAATGCCCCAACTACTAAGGAGGCAGACGACTACTTGAGCAAAAAAGGCGTCATCATCATCCCAGACATTTTAGCAAATGCCGGTGGGGTAATTGTTTCTTATTTAGAATGGCTTCAGGGACGAGAAACACAGTTTTACTCAGAGGAAGAAGTGTACAACCAGCTTCTAGCGAAAATGAAAAATACGATGGATACATTACTGCCATTATATTTTGGAGATCCTTTACCACTTCGCCAAAATTGCTATATCCATGCGGTTATTCGCTTATCTACTGTGCTGTATAGACAAGGGAAGCTTTATTAAAAATGGCTATGTTAAAGGTAGATGTAAGACACAAAAAATGAGCTGGGATATTTTCTCCAAGCTCATTTTATTTTATTTCCTTTTTATTAAAGCACGCGTTAGTTGAATAAGAAATAGAAGACACCAAAGCATTTCTACTTTCTTTATGTAAGCACCAATAGTGAAACAAGGCTTAATTATTTTTTCTTAAAAGTACACAAAGTTTCTATCGTATCTGATAATATCTCAATTTGTCTTTCTTTATCATTTAACTCTTCTTTTACCTCTATAATACAGTTCAATAAAACTTCATCTGATATTTCACCTTTAATTGATTCTATCAATTGATATGCTTGTGCTTGTACTTCAAAGTTTCCATTTATCAAATGGTAAATTAGTGTTTCTAAATGTGCTGAACAATCGAATGGTTCTAGTGCGTATAATAGTGTTCCTCTATAACCTAAAGTTTTTGGGTCATTAATAACATCTATTAACGGTTGTACCACTTCTTCGTTCCCAATATCACTTAACGTTAAAGCAATAGAGTTTCTTAATAAAGGATTTTCAGTTCTTTGTAAATATTCAATAAGTAAAGGAATTGCTTGAATGTCCTTACTTCTGCTAATTTCTTCTAAAATGATTTCTGCTTCATCAAACTTTTCATTTTCTATTGCAAATCTTAATGAACTATTGTCCATAATACTTATCCAAACTCCTTGTCATTTACCATAATAAAATTTTATATAATGATCATATTTTGCTAAAGCACGCGTTAGTTCAATAAGAAGTTACAATTTAATTGTTTTTCCGCTTCTTTTACAATGGTTGTAATTAGAGATTCTCTTGTAATTCCCTCTACATTATCACCATATCGATAGTCGTCTATCATTTCACTGATCTCATACCATACATTTAATTCTTCGCTAACAAATTCTTCACGAACTACTTGGTAAATTTCATATGCATAGTTAATTGCAATAGATTCATTATCTATTATTTGTTTTAGCAAATACCAGAAGTAATACTTAGAACACTCATCCTGTGTGGGTTCTTCCATACTTAATTCTCTTACTGCCCTATGAAAATAATCTTCTACCTCAAAAATATTTAGAGTTTCACTTAGGGAAGAAAGTATATTTAGTGATGTAGATGTATCACTATTTTCTGACATTTGGGTAACCCAATTAACATAATCGACAGGTTCTACTTTCTTTTCGAATATTTTATAATACAACATTTTAGTTTCCATCACTTCCTCCTTTTATTTTCTTCTTTCCTTGTTCAACTAACCTGCTCCGTAGTTTAAGTGTAACATTTCACAATGCATATTTAGGATCAACCTAATATTTTGGACATAAAAATGGACCATCGAAAAGATGGTCATATTTTGCAAAACACCCGTTAGTTCAATAAGAAATAGAAGTATATTTATTTATATCTATATTGTATTAGTTGGTTTTCCGTTCCTAAGTATTCTTCATTGCCAATCCTGCTTATCTCTATAAATCCTATTTTCTCAAGCATTTTTCTGGAGCGAATATTCTCTTCGTGGGTTTCTGCATTAAAAATTGTAATTCCTAAGTTTATAGAAGCGTAATCCATCATACATAGAATAGAATTAGTCCCAATTCCTTTTCCCCATAATGTACTCTCACCAATTGCAATACCTAATTCAGCTGCATTATCTTTAATACAGGCTAAATCTGCATACCCAACTAACCTTTCTTTCAATTCTATTCCCATTCGAACAAAGTCTTCAGATTCATTACTTATACGATGAAGCCACTATCTATACAATTCTTCTTCACTTCTATTTTTCTCCCAGCCATTCGCTGAACAAAAATGTCATCCTTACTCCAATTTAAAACAACTTCATAGTCATCTATTCTTAAATTTCTAATTTTTATGGAGCGTATATTGTTGTCTTTAGTATTCATTCTACTATCCCCAATAGATTTCTTTGTTCAACTAAACTGCGTCTTTAGTTGAACAAGAAATGAGAGCTGTACTACCAGCTCTTCATTTTACTAAGCACCCGTTAGTGGAAGAAGGAAATTCCCTTTAACTTTACCTGTTTTACTCTATCAATCTAAAAAGGTCAGAATAAAAAAGTTTTATCATTGCTTCATTTTCTTTATCGTTATATAATCCAAAGCCATATTCAGTTCCTTCAATTAACCCAACTGAATACAACAATCCTTCTTGAAAATCCTTTGGACGATAGTCAATAGCATCCGAGATGAAGGGGGTCAATGAATCGGTTCCAATGAATATTATTGGTTTCTGTAATTCAGCATAAATTTTTGAATAATTATCGTTAGAGGCTTCTGCTAATTGTTCTTTCATGATAAAGACAGCATCATAGTTTTTATAATTGTCGTTAGATAAATCTTCAAAAGTAATCGGAACAAAATTTACTGTCTTATTTTCTATTATAGTAGGTGAATTTCCAATGATACCAATGTTCAAAACACGCCCAGTGTAAGGATTAGTCGGAGTGGTAGAACTGCACCCAGTCGTAAAAGTAAGTAACATCAATATAAAAATGAATAATGATTTTTTCATTACATCTCCCTCTTAACAATCTCCATTTTTTAATTATTACTTATTCTTTATTTTATATTCGAATTCCTTCTTCAACTAAACTCCGTCATTGTTTCGATAAGAAAAAAGGCTCTACTCCATCTTGAAGTAAAGCACCCGTTAGCTTAATTAATGCCTGCTGCTGCTGTCATTGCAATGCTCCACATAATAAGAGTAAACGATATTGTAAGCCAAACTGTATTGACCGTAGTTTTTTCTTCGTGTTTTACCTTTTTCAATATAGAAACCAAATTCAAACAAAATATAATGCACAAGATAGGCATTAAAAGCCATCCTATGTATATAAAGGCATAAATCATATGCTCACTCCTTTGTAGTTGTTTATCATTGTTCTGCTAAAGCAACCGTTAGTTGAACAAGCTGGGGCTGAAAAAATTTTCTGCTATCGTATTCATTTTGTCTGGCTTTTCTACAACAGTCCAATGACCGCAATTTTCAATTTCAATTAATTTTGCATGTGGTACGTACTTTATTAATAACTGTTTAATTTTTGCAGGTGTAATAATATCATGACTTCCCTGTGCGACTAGAATTGGTATTTCAGATAATTTATAGATTTCGCTTTTTAAGTCATAGTTCTTTTCAATATCTTCTCCTATTAATTGATTGACATAACTATTCATACTGGACTTCTCTTTCCTTTTTAATGTATCGACTGAAAATACGTAGTATGGGTCTAAAATATTTAAAATATCTTCATAGGATCCAGAACCTTTTTTCATTTTTCTATCTGCCTTAAAAAGATTTATTTTATCCTTCAAGGAGATTTTTTTCAAAAGTTCTTTTTCAAAGCTTTTATATCCTTTTGCCGAAACTCCTATAGCAGCTGTTAGAAGTATTTTATTAACTCTTTCCGGGTAGGTAGTTGCATAAAGCAAGGCAAGCATAGAACCCCAAGACTCTCCGAAAAGGTTCATTTTTTCCAACTTCAATTCTTTGCGCAATAATTCTAATGTCTTTACTTCATCCATCATGGAGTATGTATTACTTTTAGCGTGTTCTGATTTACCGCAACCCCTTTGATCATATAAAACAAGTTTGAACTTTTGGGCTAATGGTAAAACGTGAGGAAGAAAAAAACGATGCTCACTTCCAGGACCACCATGAAGGAAGACGATAGCTTCTCCGTCACCAATAATATTGACATGCAGTTTTTGTCCTTTGATATTAACAAAATCTATTGGTCCCTTTAATTCATTAGCCATGTTTTACCTCCTACTATTCTTGATTCTATATTGTTCTTTAGATCTTTCCTTCTTCAACTAAACCTGCCCCGTTAGTTTAAGTGTAACATTTCACAAACTAAATCGATTCACGAAAAAACAACCCTAGCCTTAAACATAGCCTTAAAAATCTAAAAAGCCGAGCGAATAAATCCTCCTCGGCTTTTAATGAATTATATACATAAAAACGAACTATAGATGGTTGATTTCCGTGGGATGATAATATGTTGCCTCCACGCGGTGCTTGTAGTGTCTTGCTCATCTCGCTAAGTATCATCTTTCTCTACTATCACATGTTGTGTAGTAATTATAAAGCAAGTTAGGTTCTACAAGTAACACTCGCTCTAAGGTTGCAAGGTTTATTTTTCTTTAGGTTTACGCACCACTATGTAATTTAGTAAATAGTTCTAATCCGATTAATCTTTGTAGATCGTATACTAATAGAGATTTTGCATTGTGTACATAAATTTAAACATGATTATTTGCTAATTGCTTTCTGATAGTTTAGATACTGTTTCGGCTAACAGAAAACACCTTTCAGTCAGTGAGTCTATTTCAAGGTATTCACCTTCATTGTGCAGTTTTCCGCCAATCGGTCCTACACCATCTATAGTTGCTACGCCAAGGTGAGAGGGAAATGATGCATCTGATCCTCCACCCGTATGAGAATCCGTTACTATCAAGCCAAAGGAATTCCCGACTTCCTTAACTATCTCTAGTAATTTCTGGTTCTTTTCATCAGGTTCCATTGGTGGGCGAGTAATTCCGCCTTCTAAGTCAATAGTTGTCCCTGGTACATCTGGTACTGAACAAATACTTTCGATTTTCTTTGCGATTTCTAAACTTTGCTCATCACTCTCGACGCGTACATCCACATATCCAGTGGCGCTATCTGGTATCATATTTACCGCGTCTCCACCTTCAACTATGCCTACACTTACTGATATTCCTTGTTCGTGGTCAGTTAAATGATTAAGTTTTATCGTTTTATACGCAAGTTCCTCAATAGCGCTTCTGCCTTCTTCTGGAGCTACTCCTGAATGTGCAGATCTTCCGTGTACATGCAACGTATACCTGCCTCCCCCTCTTCTCGAGGACACAATCGATCCATCTTTACGGGCAGGTTCCATAACCAATGCATATTTAACATTTTTTGAAATTTCCTCAATGAGCTCCCTTGAAGTAGGTGAACCTATTTCCTCATCACTATTTAATATAATGATGACGTTTTTCATTGCCGCATCTTTTTTCTCGTACAAATATTTCATAGCATACAATAATGTAACCTGACTTGCTTTCATATCAGCCACTCCTGGACCAAAGGCAAGGCCATTTTTAATAGTAAACGGCCTTTCTGCTGCTGTTCCAATCGGAAATACAGTATCCATATGAGCAATAAGCAGAATTTCAGGCTTCATAGCTTCTTTATGCTTAATTAGGATATTATTCCCAAATTCTTTATTTTCTTTAACTTCTATAGTAAAATCCATTTGTTTATATTCTTCTATAAGTATTTTTCCAATCTTATCGACTCCAACTTTATTTGTTGAACCACTATCGATGTTCACCAATTTTTCAATGAGGTTAAGCATTGGTTCAAGTTTTTTTTTAAGATAGTCCATGAGTATCTACCATCACTTTCTCTTCATTGATAATTCCTTTTCCATCCTTAAGAGGAAAATGACATGCTACAAATTGACCTGGTGATTTCTCCTCAAATACAGGTTCGTTTTTACTGCATATTTGCTGAGCATAAGGGCATCTCGTATGGAAATTGCACCCAGGTGGTGGATTGACTGGACTCGGGATATCACCTTCCAGAAGTTGTCTTCCCTCAATGTTTCGTTGAAGAGGATCCGGAACTGGCACAGCGGACAATAGACCTTCTGTATAAGGATGCATCGGATGTAGAAACAACTTTTCTTTTGTCGTCAGCTCCACTATTTTACCAAGATACATCACAGCAATTCTGTCGCTGATATGCTTTACAGCTGGTAATCCATGTCCGATAAAAATGAAAGTTAGATTTAGTTCCTTTTGTAATTTAGATAGTAAGTTTAATATTTGGGATTGAATTGATACATCCAGCGCAGAAACTGGTTCATCACATACGATCAACTTTGGATTTAAGGAAATAGCACGGGCAATTCCGATCCTTTGTCTCTGTCCCCCGCTAAATTCATGTGGATATCGATTGACATAAGAACGGTTCAAGCCAACTAGGTCCATCAGTTCCATTACTCGTTCAGAGAGTTCTTTTTTATTGAAAGATTTATGAGTTCTCAACGGTTCGGCTATCAAATCAAAAACTCGCATACGTGGATTTAAAGAAGAGAAAGGATCCTGAAAAACCATTTGGATATCTGCTCGTTTCTTTCTTAAAGCCTCTCCTTTTAGCTTAGTCAAATCTTCTCCTTCAAAAAGAATTTCTCCTTCCGTTGCATCAAGTAAATGACCAATCAAGTTTCCTGTAGTTGACTTTCCACATCCTGATTCACCTACTATACCAAGCGTTTCTCCTTCGTCCACATAAAAGTCCAAGCC
This sequence comes from Psychrobacillus faecigallinarum, assembly GCF_014836595.1. Taxonomy (GTDB): domain Bacteria; phylum Bacillota; class Bacilli; order Bacillales_A; family Planococcaceae; genus Psychrobacillus; species Psychrobacillus faecigallinarum. The sequence continues at coordinate 760,165 of NZ_JACSQO010000001.1, forward strand.
ATCGACTGCATAAAGAAACTGTTTTTTTCTTTTTAAGAAACCTTCAGATATATCAAATGCTTTTTTCAATCCTCTAACTTCCAGCAAATGATTTTGTTTCATACAAATCAACCACCTTTTCTTCATGAAGCCAGCATCTGACCTTGTGATCTGTCAAAATTTCTTCAAGTTTTGGTTGAGCTTCCGCACACTTTTGCATAGCATATGGACAGCGATCCATAAAACGACAACCTTTTGGATAATTTAACGGATTTGGAACAGTTCCAGGTATTGAGGTTAATTCATCTTTTAATTCATGGATCTTAGGCGTACTGTCCATCAGCCCTTTCGTATACGGGTGTTTAGGTTCTCTAAATAATGTAAATACATCCGTTTCCTCCACTACTTGACCTGCATACATAACAACTACACGGTCTGCCATTTCAGCCACTACACCTAGGTCATGGGTGATTAACAAAATAGAAGTATCAAACTCCGTAATTAACCCCTTCATTAATTTAAGAATTTGAGCCTGGATTGTTACATCAAGAGCAGTAGTTGGCTCATCTGCAATCAATAATTCAGGATTACAGGAGAGTGCCATTGCAATCATTACACGTTGTCTCATACCTCCACTTAATGAATGTGGAAATGAATCAATTACTTTTTCCGCTCTTGGTATTCCTACTTTTTTCAGCATTTCAATACTGAGCTTTCGTGCTTCTTTCTTACCCTTCTTTTGGTGTAACATAATGGATTCTGCCATTTGATTTCCTATGGTGAAAACTGGATTCAAAGAAGTAAGAGGCTCTTGGAAAATCATCGCAATCTCATTACCACGAAGGTTACGCATCTCTTTCATCGAGATAGGAACAATGTCTCTTCCTTTAAACAAAATCTGTCCATCCTGAATTTTTCCAGGAGAGTCAATTAAACGCATAATGGATAGGGACGTCACGCTTTTCCCTGATCCCGATTCACCTACTATAGCTAATGTCTCTCCTTTTTTTATCCTAATTGAAACGTCATCGACTGAGGGAACAATCCCATTTTCAGTATGGAAATAAGTTTTGAGGTTTTTTACATTCAGTACTTCTTCCGCCATTAGGGATTCCTCCTTAAGATTATTTTTTGATAGAGCGAGGATCTAGAACATCTCTTAACCAATCACCCAAGAATATTATTCCTAGAACTGTTACTGTAATGGCTAGACCCGGAAAAGTCGCAAGCCACCAACTTGTGGCTAAATAATCTCTTCCATCACTCAAAATAGACCCCCATGAAACAGTCGGTGGTTGAACACCAAGCCCCAAAAAGCTAAGTGATGCTTCAAGAATGATCGTTGTTGCCACACTTAACGTAGAAATTACGATAAAAGAGGAAATAACATTCGGTAGTAAATGACGAATAATTATCTTATTGTTTTTTACTCCAATTGAACGGGCAGCTCTTACAAAATCACGTTCCTTTATAGTTAGCACTTCGCCACGTACAAGCCGTGCATAGTTTACCCAATTCGTAGCACCCAGAACGAAAATAAGAGTAATAACACTTGGTCCAAAAACACTAAGTATTACTAGCGCAAAAAGAATAGTTGGTATTGCTAGGAAGGAATCTACAAGGCGCATTAACACATTGTCGATAAAACCACCATAATACCCTGCTATCAAACCAATAGTAACACCGATAATTCCCGCAACAACGACAGAGGTAATACCTACTAATAAGGAAATTTGAGAACCATAGATAATCCGACTAAGAATATCCCTACCAAGGTTATCCGTTCCCAATAGATTTGCAGTACTACCACCTTCCATCCAGAAAGGAGGCTTTAGCATATTAGCCGCATTAATAGCAGCGGGATCATGTGGTGCTAGTAGTGGTGCAAAAATGGCCACTAAGAAAACAAAGAAAACGATAAAGAATCCTACTGTGCCTGTCTTACTTCTAAGTAATAATCTACTCCACCTTTTAAAAGAAGAGGGTTTGTTTTGTGTCATGCTTATTGTCTGTGATTGGGTCAACTTAACTTCCCCCTAGCTATATTTAATCCGTGGATCTAATAGTCGGTAAAGAATATCTGCTACTAGATTCATAAGAATTACGAGTGTTGCAATGACAAATACACTGGCTTGAACAATTGCCATATCACGCGTATTTACAGCCTGTATTAATAATTGACCTAAACCCGGCCATGAAAAGACAGTTTCAGTAATCAATGTCCCCCCAACCAAAGTGGAGGTTTGTAATGCAGTAATGGTTATGACAGGAATAAGTGAATTTCGGAAAGCATGCTTATAAACTACGATTCTATCCTTTAAACCTTTACTCTTCGCTGTCCGTACGTAATCCTGATTCAAGGTTTCAATCATGCTAGACCGGATGAGTCGTGTCATTTCCGCAGCTATCCCAGTAGCAAGAGTTATGGAAGGGAGAACCAAATGTAACAGCGTCCCTCTTCCTGAAACCGGGAAGAAACTTAAAGTGACAGAAAACAATAAAATCAACATGATACCCAACCAAAAGTTCGGCATTGCTTTTCCTATGACAGCCGCACCCGTCGCCACTAAGTCTAGACTAGAGTTTTGTTTTGTAGCAGACCAAATACCAAGTGGAATCGATACAACAATTGCGATTATAAGCGCTGCGATACCTAGTTCAAGTGTTGCGGGGAGACGCTCAAGGACGATTTCCATAGCGTCCTGACCATAACGGTAGGATTCTCCAAAGTCACCTTGTACAAGGTTCATAAGGTATGTAGTGTATTGAACGATAAAGGCTTCGTTTAAACCTAAGGATTCTCTTAATAGCTCCACATCTTCCTGGGATGCGTCATCAGGGAGCATTAATGCAACTGGGTCTCCCGCGATAAAGACTAGTGAAAAGACAATAAATGAAATGATTAATAAAACAGGTATTATTTGTAGTATTCGCCTTACAAAGTAATTGTTCATCAATTGTCACCTCACACATATTTTGAAATGATTTATTGTAACCTACTATTTTTTTACACAACCAAATAGTAAAGGAAGGAAGAGCAAGCTCTCCCTACCGATAACCGTACCTACTTTTTATTAATGGAATCCACGTAAATTATTTCATCCATTGTAGGAGTATAATCAATTGCATCACTCACACCTACGTTAATAGATTCTTGATGTAAAACAATGTGAGCTGTGTCTTCAGCTAATAAATGTTGTGCTTTAATATATTGCTGTGCTCTTTCTTCTGGGTCCATATTTTGAGCAGCAGCTGCCAATAATCCCTCTACTTCTTCATTGTAATAATCAATTTGTCCTTTAAATCTTTCGTAGTTATACCAATCTAATGCATTCGCAGCATCAAACATAGAGTTACCCAAAGCTAGTAAATAAGCATCCTTATTTTTGCCTGAATTACGAAGTTCAACGAAACTACTCCACTCCATGAATTCTACATTTGCTTTTACCCCAATCGCAGTCCACATTCCGGCAACCATCTCAGCTATTTCAGCATCCTGTAAATAACGTCCTTTTGGAGAATGGAAGGTCATTTCAAAGCCATCAGGATAGCCTGCTTCTGCCAATAATTTTTTTGCTTTTTCTACATCATAGTTATAGGTGTCATAAAGATCTTCAGCAAAACCAAAGTTTCCTGGCGCTACTCGTGTAATGGTAGGTATTCCTGCGCCATTTAATAAATTATCCGTTATTGCCTTGTTATCAATTGCCAAGTCCAAAGCTTCTCTAACTCGAGGATCAGAAGTTGGATATCCTTCAGTTGAACGCAAAAATATCATCATTGTCCGGTTAGAAGTTCCTTGTGATAAATGGGTGCCATCGTTATCCTCAATACGTTTCCACTCACTTGGAGGCATGTTTGTTGCAATATCAACTCCACCTGTTAGTAGCTCAGAGACACGTGTAGAGTTTTCCGGGATTACACGGAACACCACTTCGTCCCATTCTTCATTTTTTCCTTCAAAATAATCATCATATACTTCTAGGACAATTCTATCGTCGCGTACCCATTTGGAAAACTTAAATGGTCCTGTCCCAACTGGATTTTCCAAGAAATAATCCATTCCATTTTCTTCAATATATTCGGAAGGAAGGATACTAGATGCAATTCTTGAAATTCTATTTAGCAAAGCTGGATCTGGTTCATTTGTAATAATACGGATTGTAAGTTCATCAATAACTTGTACCTCTTTAATAGAGTTATAGTTAATGTGATCAAGAAGTGTTGAATCATGTGCAACACGTTCAAGTGAGAATTTAACATCCTCAGAATCTAAAGTTTCGCCGTTATGGAAAGTAACGCCTTCTTTTAGTTTCACTTCCCAAGTCTTATCATCTATTTTTTCATAACCTTCTGCTAAGTCTGGTAAAATCTCTCCAGTTTCGTTATCTCGTTTAAACAAATAGTTAAACATATTCACGTGAATTGCTTCTGTGGAAGTATTTACATGATTATGAACGTCAAATGTTACCATGTCCGTTCCCATTGCAATCGTTAATGTTCTATCATCCTCTTTTTTTGGCGTCGAAGTGGAAGATTCCTCTCCATTACAGGCTGCCAACAAGCCCACTGTCAAAAGTATAGAACTAGCTAACCCTACCCATTTCCTCATACTCATACCCCTTTATCTATATATTTTTCATGAATCAAATACTTATTGTTCGGTTGAATTATTCTCTATGTAATCAAGAGCGAATTGGGCCAATAAAGCAGAGCCATACGGCAGTGCATCTTCATCAATATCAAATTTTGGATGGTGATTTGGATAGATACAATCTTTTGTTTCATTGTAAGTACCCAATCTAAAGAAAATACCTGGCACTTTCTCAGCATAGTAAGCAAAATCCTCTCCCCCCATGCTCGGATTCACAATTGAAAGCGTACTGGCGCCCAATATTTTCTCAGCAACTGAATCTAATAATGGGATCAATGTATTGTCATTTTTAACGGAAGGATAGCCAAATTGATAATCAAATTTATAACTAGCCCCCATCCCTTCACAGACACCTTTAATATATCTTTCCATTCTTTGAGAAATGACCTCTCTTAACGAAGGATCTAAGACTCTAACTGTGCCTTCCAATCGGACGGACGGTGCAATAACATTTCTTTTAAAGCCACCTTCTATTTTACCTATTGTCAAAACAGCTGGTTTTAGAGGGTCGATTGATCGGCTCACAATTTGCTGTAACGAAGAGATAACTTCGGCTGCTACCGTTATCGAGTCGATCGACATATGTGGATGAGCCGCATGCCCCCCCTCTCCAATCACTTCTATGTCAAAGGAATCCGCACATGCCATTGCGACATCTTTCGCAACAGTTATATACCCTGTGTTTGCTGTAGGATGTACATGCAAACCGGCAATAACATCTACATCAGGATTGTTAAGCACCCCTTCCTGAACCATATGTAGGGCCCCTGCTAAACCTTCCTCTGCTGGCTGAAATATAAATTTGATATTCCCTTTTTGGGGTCTATGTTTACTTAGTAATTTGGCTGCTCCCAACAAAATGGCTGTATGAGCGTCATGTCCACATAAATGTGCAACCCCAGGAACAGACGAGGCGTATAAAACATTTTTTTCATCTTGTATAGGAAGTGCATCCATATCTGCTCTTAAAGCAACAGTCGGACCTGGATGAGTACCTTGTAGAAGAGCAACTATTCCAGTTTTCGCCACTGGTGCTTGAATTTCTAAACCAAGTTCTTTTAAATTTTCCAAAACAAACTTTGAAGTTTCATATTCTTCAAATGATAGTTCCGGATTCACATGAAGATGTCTACGCCATTGTATTAAATTATCCTTAAGGTCAAGTGCCTCTTTAAGCAAAACGTTTTCTTCTACTACTTTGTGTTTCATTTAATCCTCCTATTTAATTTATTTAATATAATATTCGGAAATAAAAGTATTTTCTGATTATTGTATTAATACTAGTTTAGAATATTTCTTTAGTCAAGACTAATTTCCCAATTTTTCGACATCATTTTTTGTTTTTTTTAAAGCGATTCTCTTGAAAGTAATCTTATTAATCCCAAGGAAAACTAGATGAATATATCGAGTATTAAAACCACAAACGAATGAAGGCAAAATTAAAAGACCTAAATCCAGTAGAATACCGAACTCAGATCTTAGAAGTCGTTAAATTATTTGTGTAACTTTACTTACTATTTTCATCAACTACAAGGAGGTGCCATTCGATTCGATGACTTTTTTGTACCAATAATAGCTGTTCTTCTTTATGCGACGGAGATCATGTACACCCTCTTCATGCTGATTTACATAAACTAACCCATAGCGTTTTTGGAAGCCGTTTAGCCAACTTAACAAATCAGTGAAGGACCAGACACAATAACCCATTACATCTACTCCGTCGGAAATTGCCTCCTGAATGGCGATTATATGGGAACGCAGATATTCAATCCGATAATCATCTTGAACTACTCCATCCGCATCTAACTTGTCATATTCCCCCAACCCATTTTCACTTATCAAAATAGGGAGTCCGTAACGATTAGTCATTCTACGTAGAGCAATTCTTAACCCTTGAGGATCGATATTCCAATCCCAATTCGTTCTTTCCAAGTTTGGATTGGCAATTGTTTTATACAGTCCTGGTATTCCAGAATCCTTGGATGTTCCTTTTTTACCGGTTGTATTCATTTCCGATGAACCAATACCGCCTTCTAAGGGATTCTCTTCAAAAGTTGTTGTCTGATAATAATTTAAACCAATAAAGTCTGGCTTACCTTCTTTTAATAAATCAAAATCGCCTTTTTCAATTAAAGGAGCTAGTCCTTTTTCCTCTAAGTAATTCCATGCTACTTCTGGATACTTGCCCCATACATACGTATCCATCCACCAATGACTATTGAGCTCTTCGGCATTTTCAGCTGCCATAATATCTTTTGGACTAGAAGATGCGGCATAGGAAGGTGAGTAGGCAAAGCTTGGGCCAATTTTTCCATCGGGAATATATTTATGGAATTCCTTAATCACACTAGCATTCGCAAGATTCGCATGGTGATTGACTTGATAAAATAACTTCTCATCTTTAATACCTGGTGGATGTGTCGCCAAATGGTAGCCATGGTTCGTGAAAATATTTTGTTCATTTAAGCTAACCCAATATTTCACACGGTCACCAAAGTGTTTAAATAGTTCAACACTATAATTCGTGAAGTCCTCTATAATTCTCCTAGACTCCCAGCCTCCATATTCATCCTGAAGTGCCTGTGGTAAATCCCAGTGATACAATGTCAAAATCGGCTCAATCTTATTTACCTTTAATTCATTGATTAAGTGATCATAAAATTCCAAGCCTTTTTGATTGATTTCTCCTCTACCATTGGGGAAAATACGTGTCCAAGCAACAGAGAAACGATAGGTTTTCATACCCATTTCCGCCATCAAACGAACATCTTCCTTATAACGATGGTAGTGGTCTACTGCAACATCACCGGTTGTCCCTTTAAAGGTCTTACCGGGTATACGAACAAACTTATCCCAGTTTGAAGCACCTTTTCCATCCTCATCCCAAGCACCCTCCACTTGATAGGCTGCAGAGGCTGCTCCCCATAAGAAATCCTTTGGAAACGGTTTAAGCGTTTGATGTATCACTGTTTTCATCCTCCTATCTTTTCACATTCATCGATTGTCTCTGTAAGAAGTGATACAAAGCACCGATTAAATTAGAATCGTTACCAAACTGACATCTTTCTACTTGGATGGTTAAGCTATCCTTATTGTGTTTCATTTGATTTAAGGTTTCATTAATCTGATCAATGAAACCTTCTCGAGTACTGATGGCTCCACCTATCAAGATTTTCTCCGGATCAATTACATACTGTAAATTATAAATCCCTACTGCTAATCGCTTCACAAATTTTTCTATTTCATCTCGTATTTCTTTATTACCATCTTCGGCCAATTCAAACACAGTTTTGCCGGTAAGGGAATTCGGATCCATTCCTTCTCGTTTTGCCACTTGGTTGATCAATCCACCGATTGCAGCTAAAGTACTCCATGTTTTCCCTATTGGCTCTTCGAAATAATCCTCCATGATCATATAACCAAATTCTCCAGCAAATCGATTCTTACCATGCCGGATTTTTTTATCAAGAACTAACGCGCCTCCGATACCGGTGCCAATCACAATACAAATATAATCCTGTACATCCTTTGCAGCACCAATCCATCCTTCTGCTAATCCAGCGCAATTAGCATCATTTTCAATTTCAACACGTATATGTGTCCGTTCCTGAACAAGTTCCTTTATACTCGGTCCATGGATATACGGAAGTGCTGTGACTCCACCAATATGTCCTGTTTCTACATTCACTGCACCAGGCAAACTTATAGCGATACCTTTTAATGCATACCTTTTTTGAAAATTCTTCACGATGGATTCTACCGTATCTACAAACAGTTCAAGACTAGTCTCAGGTGTAGGAGCAGAGGACTTTTCAATAAATAATCCTACCTCATCCATAAGGGCATATTTAATAGAAGAACCTCCAACATCAAAAACAGCGTAGTAATTCACACAATTACCTCCTATCAACCCTTTTCGTTCCACACGACTCCCTAATGATTAATTCTGAGTCAATCAATACTGGCTTTAATTGTGTTTCTCCATTTATCAAATCATTCAACATATAAGCTGATAATTTCCCGAATTTTTCTTTATCCTGCTTTACTGTCGTAAGTTTCGGCTCGCTATAGCGGCAAGCTACAATGTCATCACACCCGACAATTTGAATATCTTGTGGAACACTAAGTCCCTCTTCCTTTATCGCTCTTAGAGCACCCAACGCCATCAAGTCAGATGTGGCAAAAACAGCTTCAGGATACTCTTTGCATCGAAGTATTTTCTTCATCGCTTCATATCCGCTTTCTTCATGAAAGTCACCATACTGAATCCATTCTCCGCGTATTTCAAGACCAAATTGTTGCATGGCTTCATAGAAACCTTGTTTCCGATAACGAGAAATAGCTGAATCCCATTTGCCGCCTATATAACCAATCTTTCTTACAGAATGTAAATAAAAAAATTCGATCACTTTTCTCGATAAATCCACGTTATCTGTCATGATGTAACTAGATTTTGGACCTTTTAACTCAATATCAATCCCAATACACGGAATTCCTTCCTTTGCCACATCATAGATAGCCTCTTCCACTTCCTCACCCGCAATCACTATACAGCCATCGACATGAAAATGTCGACATCTTGCTAAATAGCTGCCATGCCCCGTTTGAAAGCGTTCATTTGAAAACATGATAATATCATAACCTAGTAGACCAATATTCTTTTTGAAAGCTGATATAACCTCATTAAAATAAGGATGTGTCATTTCAACATTAATCTTCCCAGCATAGATCAGTCCGATTAGGTTTGACTTTTTTGTTGCCAGTGATCTTGCAGAAAAGTTGGGTTCATAACCCTTTTGGTTAATGACATCCATTACTTGTTTCTTTGTTTTCTCACTAATGCCTTCATAGTTGTTGATGACTTTTGAAACAGTACCTGGGGAAACACCTGCCATTTGCGCTATATCTTTAATTGTTAAATTCATCTCTAATCCCTTCTATTTCACGTTACTTTATTTCACAGAGCCTTCAGTAATACTTGATATAAATAAACGGTTAAACAATAGGAAAATAATCAAAAGTGGTACAGTTGCCCAAAAAACACCTGATAAGATCATGCCAAAATCTGCATATTGTGTATTACTTAACTGGGCTAAAGCAACTTGAATCGTATACATCTCTGGATCTCTTAAAACAGTAAATTGCCATAAAAACTCGCCCCATGCAGCTGAGAAGACAATTATCCCTAAAGTTGCAAATGCCGGAAGTATAATTGGAAGCACAATACTACGATAAATTTTAAAGTTGGAGCACCCATCTAATTTTGCTGCTTCAATTAACTCATCCGGTACAGATTGACTAATATATTGTCTCATCAGGAAAATCCCCAGAGGATTAAGGAAGAACAATACCATCACACCTGGTAATGTATCAAGTAATCCTGCCTTAGAAATCAAGAAATACTGTGGGATTAACCCTAATTGCGGCGGTATAATCATCGTTAAGAGAATAGCTGTAAAAAGTACATTTTTACCTCGAAACTTAAACTTCGAAAAGGCAAACCCAGCTAATGAACTAATAAATAAAACCACAATGGTGACAATGGAACAAACAATGAATGAGTTCCACATTGCTTGAAAGAAATCGATTTTATCCAAGACCTTTTTAAAATTTTCTATTAACAAGCTCCCTGGTGTAACCGTTGGTGGAATGGAATTGTAAGCAGAACTAGGGCTTGTTGCCATTACAAACATCCAATAAAACGGAAACAACGAAAGTAGCGATGCAATGGATAATAGTACATAAGCAAGGATTCTGCTAATGGACGGTTTTTTTCCCTTCTCCGATTTATTCACTAGTTTCCACCTCTTTTCTTCCTGCCAATACCTGAGGTTAAGAAAGTATTTATGGCAGCAAAAACAGTTATCAATACTAATAATATAATAGCTGTAGCTGACGCTGTTCCAAAAGATTGTAATTTAAAGGCATCCCGATATAAATACATCACAATAGTCATGCCTTCGTCTCTTGTGAAAGCACTAGTTCCTAAAAAGATAGTTGGTTCAGAAAATAACTGCAAAGCCCCTACAGTCGATGTGAATACAGTTAAGATGATAAATGGCTTAAGCATCGGTATGGTAATGTACATAAGCTGCTGAAATTTATTTGCTCCGTCAATCGTTGCAGCTTCATACAAATCATTTGGAATACTTTGAATACCAGCAAGATAAATAATGGTGTTATACCCTACCCATCTCCAAAACACCATAATCGATATGGCAATTTTCGTTCCCCATTCAGAGCTGCTCCAGTTCACAGGATCTAGACCCGCCAAACTTAACACATAGTTGGCTAAAGAAGATTCATGATCACTAAACAACACACTGAAAATAAGAGCTACAGCTACCATGGAAGTAATATACGGCATAAAAATCGTTACTCTAAAGAAGTTCTTAAACTTAAGAAATGCAAGATTCAATAAATAGGCAAAAATGATTCCGAACAGTAATTGTGGGGCGGTACCCATGATTCCCATGACGATTGTATTGTAAACTGATTTCCAAAAAAGAGGATCGGTTAAGACTATTTTAAAATTAGCTAAGCCAACAAATGTCATAGGACTTAATCCGTTCCATTTTTGAAACCCTAAATAAATACTAAATAATGCTGGATATAACCCAATAATAGCAAAAATAATAAAGAAAGGGGCTATATATAAATAGCCTGAAGCCATATCTTTTTTCTGTTCAGACATGTACCTTTTTTTTCTTACCTTTTCCTTATTACTTACAGTATTCATGTACTCACCTCATCCCTATCAAAGGTGGAATTGGAGCTCATTAACCCCTCATCCACCTTCATATCTAGTAATCTTTTTATCTAGCGATTTAATAAATCTTTTGCACGTTTAACTGCCGATGTCCATTCTTTTTCTGGATCTGCTCCTTTAGATTGAACATTCTTCAAGGCATTCAACACTTCCTGATAAAGTGGGAAGTATTTCTCTCCTTTATAAACTGCTCCATTAATGTCTTGGGCAGCTTTTGCAAATACTGGTGCTGTCGATTGTCCTCCAAAGAATTCATCTTCATTGTTTTTGAAGGCATCCATATCATAAACAGCTGGTGCAGATGGGAATAATCCTTTTGTTTGGAATGATTTCAATTGATTGTCTGGAGAGATTAACCATTCTGCGAATTTATAAGCTTCATCAGCATTTTTAGTTTCCTTTGGAATGGAGATAAAAGAACCGCCCCAGTTTGCAGCAAATTCAGTTGGTAAAGTAGCTACTCTCCATTTGCCAACAGCTTCCGGTGCATTACCTTCCATCCAACCTTTTAACCAACCAGCTCCTAATTCAGCTGCAAATTCACCTTTATTCACAGCATTTGCCCACTCCGGTGACCACATTTCAAATTTCCCAACAATTCCAAGCTCATTTAAATGGACAGCGTAATCATATGCTGCTTTAACAGCATTTTCATCTTGCTCTAGTAGTAATTCACCCTCAGGATTAAGGAAGGTTTCTTGAGCTGCATCTAAGTAAGCTCTGAATGCCATTTCTATACTATCTACGAATGGTTTTCCTGTCTTTTCCTTCACCTTTATACCCGCTTCTTCAAATGCTTTTGGAGTACTGATTAAATTAGTTACTTCTTCAGGTTCAGTTGGTAAACCAGCTGCTTCAAATACATCTGTACGATAGTATAAAGCTTTAGGACCAATATCTGTTGGTAAGCCGATTAAGAAATCCCCAGCATTATTCTCCCCTGTGTTCCATTTCCAATCCAGGTATTGATCTTTAATATCTTTTGCACCAAGATCATAGAGGTTTTCAAATTGGTCTTGTGCTACTTTAAAACGATCTAATTGATCAATCTCTAACATCGTAATATCTGGAGCTCCGCTTCCAGCCGATAATGCCGTAAATAATGCATCATGATGCTCTGCTGTTTCAGCAGCTCTTACTTTTATTTTCACATTAGGGTTTTCTTCTTCATATGCTTTCGCCAAGTCTTCATAGCCAGTAGCACCAAAAGTCCAAAAATTTAATGTAATTTGTTCTTGTTTGTCTCCGCCTTTTTCGCTATTAGACGATTCCTTTTCGGTTCCACTACAAGCTGCCAATGAAAATGCAAGAACTGTTGACAAGCCTATTGCACTTAATTTTTTCAAACCTCTCAATTTGATTCCCCCTATTTTTTTGACTAATGTTTTCTTACAGGTTGTAATTCTTCAACAAAAATAATGAAAGTTATTATTTTTGTATCATTCACCTCCCATATTGTTTTCCTCATAAAAACTAAACTTATTTACCATACTTCGGAAACCGGTTTCTAAACTTGATGAAAAAGAGCGATTATTAGAAGGTGAAACCGCTTTCAATTTGAATTATAAAACTAGATTGATATAAAATCAAGAATTTTCTTAATACTTTTAGAAAACGCTTTCCATAACTGAGGACGGATAACACAAAGTCTTAGAAATGCATAACATGTATAAGGAAATGCTTAAATAGCGTTGGAGGGATAAAGTATGGTGAGTTTCCAATCTTTTCATGGGATTGTTACTATGATAAGTGATTTTGCAACAGGGTTAAATGGAGAAGATGGTTGTTATACGTTAATGTCAGTAGACAACGGTAACGGGGCTTTAGTAAATTTTGTAGTATCACCCTCTACTTATTTTGTAGACCAAGAAATGGTAGGGGTTGGAGATTGGGTTACTGGATACTATGATGGAAATGCACCTGTTCCTTTAATCTTTCCACCACAATATCAGGCACTTGTTATAGTAAAAAATAATCCAAATCAATTTGTAAAAGTTGACTTCTTTAACAGCCAGTTTGTTAGTAGCGATGGTCAATTGAGCTTAAATATTTCACCGTATACCCCCATAATTTTGACAAACGGGCAAGCTTTTACAAAAAGTCCAGCAAACCGAAATCTAATTGTAATCTATGGCCCCACCACCCGAAGCATTCCTGCCCAAACCACGCCGTATAAAATTATTGTTTGGTGTTAGAAGGACGAATATAGGTGCCCGGGGTTCTTTGCACCTCACTGATTAGCTATTTTAAGAGACGCTTAGAATCCTTGTATGAACATTTTATGAAGTTGAAAGGCTAGGACAAAACCTTTCTTAGAAATTCAAGAGGCTGTGTTCTCCGCTACAGTGAACGCTTTTCTGGGGACACGGAGCGAGCCTGTAGTATCTCCTACGCGCTTGTCCCCTAGGATTCGCCGCCTTCGCTCAAAACAACTAAAATTCTTTATTCAGGTGAAAACTGTATATAATCTCAGAAATAAAAGAGGACATCTTCAGTTAAATTAATATAGCTACGTTAAAGGCAAAGGTTGATTTAAGACACAAAAAATGAGCTGGGATATTTTCTCCAAGCTCATTTTAATTTGATTTCCTTTTTACTAAAGCACACCGTTACTTTAAGTACAAACCTTCACAATATCTCCAAAGCCACCATTAATCAATTGTTTAGTCCAACACACCGAAATATAGACGATTTTTTAATAATTAATTTATTTATGGTAATGGCACTTCAATAGTCTTAGTAGGTCTATTTATGTCTTGTTCCCATTCTTTTATGATTACGTCTGTCGATTCCTCTAAATCTGCAACTGTCACTTTAATTTTATTGTCAGTAAGCCAATGAACATTCGTAATGGGCCAATTATAATTACTAAAATATTCATGATGTAAAGATGGAATTCTAGATTCGCCTCGAAATTCAAAATTAATGACAACAATTCGTTGTTTTGTCTTTTCGCTATTTGAAAGTAAAAACATGACATTTTCTTGATTTGGAGAATAGATTAGTTCACTTGTAAGAATACCTTCTCCTAAAGGAGCCATTGTACTCTTTTGATCTAAAGTAAGATACGCACTAGCACAAACAGTTTTTCCGCAATCAAATGTTACAAGATATGATGGTAACTCATTTTTTATGGGTGTATATTTTAAAGTCGATAGTACATCTTCTCGTTTGCCATAGTTATTTTCTGATATGTAATTCAAGAAACCATTATACTCCTAAAAAAGGGCTTTACTCCTTCTTGAAGTAAAGCACTCGTTAGTTTAAGTACATTATTTCACAAACTTCCTTTTCCCCTTCTTAATCACGGTTAACATAATTTAAATATAATTCCGAAAGATGAAATATAATACTAATAACGATTGCTGAGAAAAGGAGGTATGAGTTTGGGTCTTGTCGTTATGGCATTTTTCGCCTTGATATTCTTTGTTTTCTGTTTTATCATGGGTTCTATCTACTGGTTTGGCGACAAAGGAAGAAAATTTTAAAGATAAAAAGTGCTGCTTGCAACACTTTTTTCCTTCATTTGTGGATAAAGGCTGTCTTACCTGATAGCCCTGTTTTCTAAAGCACCCGTTAGTTGAACAAGCACCTTTTCATCTAATTCAAGTAATGGGCGAAATGTTCACTAAGACTTTTTTTATATTATTCAATTCACATCAATTTTTATCCAAATTTACTTGTTAGTGGAATTTGGCTTGATACTAAACAGTGTACGAGTTTTCTCGATATATTTTACAGTGCAAGGATAGGTCCCTCGTCTAACATCACTAAAATCATCAAACTCTCCAAAAACAACAAGACCATTAATTTCTACGTGAAGTTGATGGTTAGTTGTTCTACCCGTTGATTCAAATTCTGTTACGACACATTGACCACTCACTGTTTGAAAGTCCTTATTTTTAATGGCAATATAATCCACTGTATTCCAAATTATAAGAAACAAACATAGGATTCCAAAAAAGGTTACTGTAATAACACTAAAATAAAAATCTTTATGCCCCCGTTTTTTTTTCACAAAAAAGATTACTATAGAGGTGCAAATGATTAGCCCAATTAATGCATAGATTATGTCAAACATATGATTTTTCTCCTTTTCTAATGACAATCGACATAAATCCTTATTCAACTAAACTGCTTCGTTAGTTCAATAAGAAAAAGCTACCATTACAGGCAGCCGCTTGTTTATTTCAAAAATATATATAATATTGCAAAAATAAATTACTTTTGGGGTGATTTGGATGATTGCAAACTATTTGCTAACCAAAAAATAATTGTGAAAACTAGAATTGTAAATATTTTTTTTACATCTATCTCTATACCAATCCACAAGGTGTAAAGCAAAACAATTCCATAAAAAATAATTACGCTACTAATGTTATATTCTTCGAAAAACCTAGTATTTTTTTTCATTTCCAACCTCCTCATTTGATATGCTTTATAACTCTTCTAAAGCACCCGTTAGTTTAAGTACACCACTTCACATACTCAGTAAATTAAGGGAGTCATTCACCATTTGTATATCTATTATCTCCCATCATATGGTTAGAACTTTCTCCTGGTTTTGCATTTGAATTAATTGGATTCTGATTATTGTTATTAATTTTCTTATTTCTCCTGTCGACTAGGAAAGCAAATGCGATAATAATAAAAAGTATAATAAGAATTATTAACCACCTCTTTATTGACTGTATATTCTAATGACTTGAAACTACAATTACTTTATAGATTTTTAAACTAACTGTCCTTTAGTTTAATAGGAGAAAAGGCTTTACTCCTTCTTGAAGTAAAACACCTGTTAGTTTAAGTACACCACTTCACAAACTCTATAAATTAAGCGAATTATTCCCCATTTGTATATTTATTATCTCCCATCATATAGTTAGATCTTTCTCCTGGTTTTGCATTTGAATTAATTGGATTTTGATTATTGTTATTAATTTTCTTATTTCTCCTGTCAACTAATACAGCAAAGGTGATAATAATAAAAAGAATAATAAAAACTATTAACCAAATCATATTTATCTCTCCTTTATTTACAGTATATTCTAACTTTTGAAACCTACAATCATTTTAAAGGATTCTCTTCTCAATAAGAAAAAAGGCTTTACTCCTTCTTGAAGTAAAGCACCCGTTAATTTAATATGAATCTCTAAATAAAATATAACTCCAAACAAATAAAACAATAGATAATATAAAATATAAAGTTTTAGCGACCCAGTATGGAAGTTTATCAAATATCCAAAATAACCCTTCAACAATGAATGAAAGTATTAATGATTCATTTATCCCAGTGCCTGTGCCCTCTTCTTTATGGATTTTCTTGTTGTGTCTAAAACCTAAAACAAAGAAGCCAATCCCAAATAATCCAACTATAACTGCTTCCCACAAAATTATTACCTCAATTCCATCAATGGTGTTATTGTACCTGTTTTTCACCTTATTAAACTAACCTGCTGCGTTAGTTTAAGTGTAACATTTCACAATGCATATTCTGAGATCAACTTAATATATTGCACATAAAAATAGACCATCGAAATGATGGCCACATTTTACTAAACCAGCTAATAGGATGTCAATATTTTTCTCTAAAATTATTATTAATCTTATGATATACTATTTTATGCATGACAAATAGCCCTCCAAAAACCTTTTGGAAGGTTTTCTCTTAATTACTTGTAACCAGTAATTACGCTATATCTTGGAAAGTTTCTTTGCTATTTAATAAAGCATAAATCCAATGAAGCAGTTTGTTAATACAGGCTACTATCGCCACTTTTGCAGGCTTTCCCTCTGATTTCTTCTTATCATAGAATTCTTTCCGCTTGTTGTTTCTTGAACTTCTGATACCACACAATACGGCAAGATACAAAGCATGGCGTAATCTACTTGAACCTCGTTTTGTAATACGATTGGTTGTGGCAGTAAACTTTCCTGATGAGTGAACACTGGGATCTACTCCTGCAAAGGCAACTAGTTTTTTCGGATGATTAAACCGTTCGATTTCTCCGATCTCAGAGATTATCGTGGCAGCGATCTTTTCTCCGATTCCTGGAATCGATTGGACAATCTTGTAATCTTCTAATTCATTTGCCAAGGTCACTATACGAATTTCCAACTCCGAAAGGTGCCCTTGGTACTGAAAAAGCATTTCAATATACATTTGAAGATTGATCAAGTGACTATGATACACCACTTTTTGAAATGGATTTCGATAGGCAGAATCCATTAGTTTTTTTGCCTTTTCCAATGCCCATTGACTAGAACGTCTTGGACAAAACTCCATCACACACTCTGCTACCTTACTTTCTCCAGCCGTTATTACATCTTCTGAAGTGGGATATTTCTTTAACATCAATAAAGAAACCTTTGAATAAAGATCACCAAAAACCTTGCGGTATTCAGGAAACACTTGATCTAGAATAGTGTGAAACTGTAGCTTAGCCTCCACATACATATTCGTCACAATCTCCTGTTGTCTCGATAGATTTCTAAGATTTAAGAGTTGAATCCCTCTTTTTTTATGAGGTTCAAAATCTTCTTTGTAATAAAGCATACACAACTGATACGCATCAATTGCGTCTGTTTTTACCTTTCTTAAACTAGATCTCTTCGCTTGATAAGAAATAATAGGGTTAAGCAAGATATATAAAACCTCGTTCTCCTCCAAGCATTGAATAACAGGAGAGTGGTAATGGCCTGTAGATTCTAGAATGACTTTAGGCATTTGCCCGGTCATCACTTCGATCTCATGTAAGAAGCCTATAAAACGGTCTAAATCCTCTCGTGTATGCTTCATAGAATAACTCTTTCCAAACGGCTTCGATTTATCTAAAAATGCCTGAACTTGGCTCTCTCCTTTTGCCACATCCAGACCAACTACTGGGTTCATTCAACTTCCTCCTCTGACTAACTCACCAGTACCCCTGTTCCTCCTTATAGTGTCATAGCTTCGCTTGTTATACGAGATCTATGTCCCAACCAGCCTCAAACATGTTTCTACAAGTAGGGGGTGGACAGTTTAGCCGACGGGATCATTGTCCCACGCACCCGTACGTCCTACCCTGGCTACTGATATATTAAATCCTATAAAAATAAGGTCAACCAGTAAAAACTGGTTAACCTTATAATACGAAGCACCCGTTAGGTGAAGATACTAATCAGTAATTTTGAATGAAAATATAGTGTCTCCATCTTCATTTTTGTTTTCTATATAATTACCATTTGAATATTTACAGATTACTTTTTTCCAAAATATTTGAGCATCTTTGTTTTCTTTAATAACAGATACTTCCCACTTTTCTTTATATTTTTCAAATAAATTTATAGCAGCTATTCTCCCTACACCCATTTTTCTGTACTTTTTCATAACAAAAAATTCAGCCATCGAATTATAAACATCATTGCTGCTATCATTCTTAATCTTTCTTATTAAAGCAAATCCAGCATATTTACTATTAACTTTAATAAAGAATGGATATCTGTTTGGCTCATTCCAATAATTATCTAAATACTTATAGTCATATAAACCAATCTCATTTACATCATCATTCGTAAATTCACTAAAATCATAATTGTACAATTCTATCAGATGTCTTAAAACAAATTTTCTCTCATAATCTACTTGCTCAATAGTGATACTCATAAGCGACGAGAACCCTCCTTAAAAACAGAATTTCTTCTTCAACTAAACTGCTGCTTTAGTTTAAGTGTAACATTTCACAATGTATATCTGAGATCAACTTAATATTTTGGACATAAAGATAGACCATCGAATGATGGCCATATTTTGCTAAAGCACCCGTTAGTTTAAGTACAATATTTCACAATCTAACCTAAACCTCTTCTTTTGTACATTCTGTATATGAGTCGAAATCTTCACAATCCAATATAAGTTCACAACTCTGAGGGTGAACAATAAAAAAGTCTTGTGGTATCCATCATTAAACGACTTAATAAAAAGCTGTTTAAAGTTAAACAAAGAGAAATCTCCTACAACGCTGTTAAGTCAAAATTCTAAGAGGTTATATTTAATTCCAAACTTTATTTGGGAACATTTTTTGAATTTGTTTTGCATGCTTTATAAATTTTTTCTTTATCCCTTAAAATACTGTCCAATGATTTTTGGAATCGTTAGTACTATATCTGTAAAGGTTAATGAATTTTCTATTTTATCAAAAGTATCCATCTTATTGTCATCCAAAGGCCATGACGTCACTGTATCTCCCTGTACTGGTTCAAGATGATTTTGGAACTGGATGCGAATTGATTTAGCTTTTTCAAATTGTGGGCGATCCATTACTTGAAAATGGATATGTGCCTCTGACGAATTGCCTGAATTCCCACATAGCCCTAATAGTTGGCCTTCTTTAACATGTTCGCCTTCCTTTACTAAAATCGAGCCGTTTTTAAAATGTGCAATCATACTATTTTCCTTATTTGAATGTTCAATTACTATATAGTTGCCGGTTGGATATTGCTCGTTCATTTTACCAGGTACATTATCTTTAATACCATCTACTACTTCTACAACTTTCCCATTCAACGGTGCAACAATATCTTTGCCGAAAGCAAAATAATTTTCATTGATTAAATTTGTACCCTCATATGTTACCCCGTTTATTACACGTACTAAATCGTAAGCATAGCGTTGGTTTTCATACGCATAATGATAATTATCAAACTCATTTGTACCGCCCCAAAATACGAACCACTCATCACGGATTGGCATTCGATATTGGTTTTTTGTCCGTCTTTTGTCAGAGTCGTAAGTGATAAAAGGTTTCAAATAAAATCCTGTAATTACTTGCCTAGGATCATATGCTAACTGAATCGCTTTTTCTTTATTTTGGTCTATCCAAATAACTTGAGTTGTACCAAACCATTCCTTTTCGGAAAACTTCTCTAATTTTTGTATACCTTGTTTATAAGAATGGCATATATTTTGAAATTCATTTAACCCAAGAAGATTTTGAAAATCTTTTGATGTAGTTTTATAAAGTAATTCAAACTCTTCATTGATAAAATGTGCCCCAAATTTATTTAAGTCTAATTTTGACATATGTATCCTCCAATCTCAGCATTCAAAAATAATCCATTCGTTTATCTTTACGAATACAATGAACTGAAAGTTTCGAAAAATGGAAGAATAGTTTAGTTGTTTTAAAAGTTTCCCAAAGCATTGTTTGATAAGATTTCTTTACTTAGCTTTGTAAATCTGACTATAATCCTTGGTACAATAAACTGCACCGCTAGATGAATAAGAAATCACATTTTACAATATAACCCTCTTCATTGTAATCACTTAGGCATTCTTACATTCTATTTGCATCAAATGGTAAGTTCCTTCTAGTGATGTCCATCCAACGAGTTCGATTTGTATTGGTAGTTCAACAAGTCCTGTAATTGCATCCCCAAAATCAAACATTCCACAACGCATATCTGGGATCAACTTAATGTTTTGGGTATAAAAATAGACCATCGAAAGATGGTCATATTTAATTCCTCAAAATTTCACCTAACAGCTTGATTTAGTTTATGTTCTTCGATTAGTTCAATGTTTCTACCGTTAGTGGTGTAACTCTGTAAATAAGAACCGATATTAGCATACATTTCAACATTTTGTAACTCTGCTATAGGTAGCCATTTAACATCTATTTGATTCGAGTCCGGATTTTTGGGGAATTTTGGAGTCGTGTGGTTTATTATTTTGCATTCAAACATCATAACTAATGTATGTGTTTTTCCAAACTTTTCAAGATTAAGATGTGGTGTATATTCATAAACAAATGCTAAAGGGCCTACTTCTACATCTATACATGCTTCTTCTTTGGCTTCTCTTTTAACTGCATCAGTAATAGATTCATTTGGTTCTGTTCCACCTGCAGGTAAATCATAGACGATACCTCTTATCGGGTCATTATATACTGTTAATAATATATTATTATTTTCTATGATAATTGCACCTGCTCGTACTCTGATATGAAACTGCATTTAATAACCCCCTAATTTAATTTCAAAAAGTAACATTATAACGATGAAAATGCACTTGATTAATTTAGATAATTCAACGTTAAATAATAAAATCCTTTATTTGTTCTTATTCAACTAAACTGCTACTTTAGTTGAATAAGAACAAGGCTTTACTCCTTCTTGAAGTAAAGCTACCCGTTAGCTTAATAAGAGGGTGAATATATCCTATCTGTATCAGTATCAATTACAAAATCAACTTTAATATGGTTGGAATAAGGTATTTGTTCAAAATTGTGAAGACTGCAAAAGACATTTGTAAGATTACTATTACTTGTCTCTAATGCTAATTCTTTAGCTTTGAGGTACTTTAGCTTTAGTTGCTGTTTTGAACACTTTTTACCCGTAAGTAGAACTTGTTGAAAAAAACTGTCGATTTCAATAATCATAATAATCACGACTGGTTGCTAATCAGTCATATAGCTTAGATTTTTTTATAAATGAATCCTTATTTTATCAGATTTCCTTGTTCAACTAACCTGCTGCGTTAATTTAAGTGTAACATTTCACAATGCATATCTGAGATTACCTTAATGTATTGGACATAAAAATAGACCACCAAAATGATGATCATATTTTGCTAAAGCACCCATTTGTTGAAGATTTATTTTGTAATAATTGGTTTTATATTCATTATACCCAGTTCAATTGATGTCTCTATATAGCCAATTATTTGATTAAAAGTAAAAACATTAAGTTTTTCATTTAGAACTTCCTTGTCGTAATTCATATCCTCTAACACATAAGAAGCAAATTTCTCAACATCTTTGGAAGAAACCTCATCCAAATCTATAATTGCAGGATACTGACTAAATATTTTTCTCAATTTATTTGTAAAACCATAGTGCTCTAGTAACTTTCCATTTAGCAATCGGAAATCATTATGGTATAACTTATATAATCCTTCATCAGCATTCATTCTGTTTCTTAACCAAGAAAGATTAAAACCTCTTAACCAAATATCATCAGCAATTAAATGTGCAAAGTACCCCAATATATAAGGATTTTCTAATTGCGAATTGTATTTATGGATAAAACCTTTATAATCAACGCTTCTTGAATAATCTTGCACTTCACCTATAAAGAAATGTGAAAAGTTCTTTTCTTCGTGTGAAAAAACTGCATCTGGAGCAATGCTTCCAAGCAAAAATGATGTTTTGTCTTCCATCGATAAACCCTCCGCAATTTTTTCCCCAATAATCGAGTGCATTATTCTTGAACCCAAAATACTCTCCCCCTTTTTAATAAATCATCAATATTAGTTCAATAAACACATTTAAAACCCTTTTACTTTCCAAATTCTACTTCAACTAATCTGCTGCTTAGTTGAAGTGTAACATTTCACAATACATATCTGAGAACAACTTAATGTTTTGGACATAAAATAGGCCATCGAAATGTTGGCCATAGTTTGCTAAAGCACCCGTTAGTTAAATAAGCTAATACATTTCCCTAAATTCTCATATCACCAATTTTTTCACACAGAGCTTTAGCTCTTTTAGACAATAGTATCTTCTGATGCAAATATTTAGCTAATTGAGACCTAAGAAACTCATCTAAACAGTAGAAAAGAAATGAAGATAGCAGAGAAGTAATGAAGAAAAAGTTATCAAATAAATTACTAGTGTCAGAAATCAACAATTCCCTTTCCCATTCTGAAAATAAGATTGGAATCATAACAAACAATGCGGCTAGAAATAAGTGGATGAATAACGCAATACTATCTCTAAAGAATCCTCTTAGTTTTTTTGTAACAAAATCGGAGAGAATAGATACTGGTACTCCATAAATCAAAAGAATAGGAAATAGATAAATACCTATTATGAATACAAAACCAGTCTGTTCTTCTATGAAATAGATGAACATAACCAATACACAAGCCATTACTGCTGAAACAAGTTTTCTGATAATTATTTGACTCACCCCATTCAAAATAATCTCCTCCTGAATATACATATTGGTTATTTCACCAATCGTTTTCAGAACTCCTTCTTAAACTAGACTGATGCTTTAATACAACAAGAAAAAGGCTTTACTCCTCTGGAAGTAAAGCCCCCGTTAGTTTAAGTACATTGCTTCACAATCTCAACTAAACCTCTTCTTTTGTATATTCAGTATATGAATCGAAATCTCCACAACCCAATATAAGTTCACAACTCTCTGGGTGAAGCATAATCCCTTTAGACTGGACTACATATTCTTTATTTATCGGTTCTATATGGAAGTGCTTTCCATCACCATAATCGTGTGCTAAACGAATTAACTCAGTACCTAATCCGAGTAATGCATTCTTACTTAGAGTAATTTGTACTCTACAATTCGTTGTTATATCATTTCCGCTACTATCCATAACGGTTACTAATCCAATGTTGTCTCCTGTTATTTCAAAAGCTTCTTCTTTATCAAAATCGTTATTTAAATGGATAATGTATTCAGACATAATTAACCCACACCCGTTCTAATATATGTTTTACTTTTCCCTAATTTTTTGTTCAACTAAACTGCTGCGTTAGTTCAATAAGAGAAAAGGCTTTACTCCTTCTTGAATTAAAGCACCCGTTAGCTTAATAAGGGACCAAGTAATTTAAAATCATAATCGATTATTATTGATTAAAATTAAAAACATTTCAGATATAGTCAAAATAGATGTTTCGGAAGTTGTAAATATTTCTACCCTTCCGCTTTGGTTTGAGAAAAAGATTTTTCTCTTTTCTTGAAGTAAGCACCCATTAGTTGAACTTATTTACTAGTTTCTTAACATTTACAGCTCGACGTGATTGTTCTTTTAAATTTGAGTTTTCTTCAAGGTCAAACAATACTGCCTCACCTTTGGTAAGTGATTTAAACCCATCCAATTGAATACTACTGAAATGTACCCATACGTCATCCTCCCCTTCGATTGAAATCCAGCCCCACCCCTCTTCTTATGATAAATTTTACATATTCCTTTAATATTATATCTCATTATAGAGCCCCCCAATTTTGATAAGTTGAAAACATTATGATCTTCAACTAACCTGCGACGTTAATTTAGTGTACCATCTCACAATGTATATCTGAGATCAACTTAATGTTTTGGACATAAAAATAGACCATCGAAAAGATGACCATATTTTGCTAAAGCACCTCGTTAGTGGAATAAGAAGGCATAGTTATAAATCACTGTTACCAATTTGATAGCTTTATTCTTGTGTCATTTTTATCAGTAATGTATTGGAGGTTTTCAAACCTTTTTATCTTTGCATTATCATAAAATCTTTCAAGTTTTTCATTGTCCTTACAATAAATCGTGACATAAACAGAATCAACAACTAATAATACGAGTTCACAATCACTATTTAAAAAATCTCTATACGTCTCAATTACTGATGGATTTTTCTCTTTTGAGTAGGCTTTTAAGTCCACAAAAATGAGATAATATCTATTATCTTCTAAAAGTTCTTTAAGGGATAAGCCCTCTATCCAGTTTACCTCGTCTGCGAATAGTGGTTTTCCTAATTCATCATCCTCAACTAAATATGATTCCTCGCCTCCACTTAGCCAAATGAATTTAGTAATTTCAAAGGGAGTTAATACCTCCCAAAGAAACCTTCCGTATTCATTGGGAATTTCAAAACTGATTCCTCGTTTCATTTCTTCACCTTCCTTTAATTTATTGAATTAACCTGCACCTTTAGTTCAATAAGAATAAGAGCTGTCTAAGCATCAATGCTCTACAAGTCTAGCACCCGTTAGTTGAAGAAGAACAGAGACGTTTCTTAAAATAATCGTCCGATTGAAAAATCAAAGGTTATTGAAGCTGGCTCGTACTTAATTTTCATAACCCTCTACGTTGAGAGATTATTTATTAACTTAAAAGTAATTCAGAAAAGAATAATCCAAAAAATAAACCTAACATTGAAATAAAAAAGTATAACAACTTCATTTTCATTGTTTCGTCATTGAAAACCATTCCTGAATAGCGATACACCCAATAAAATATTGGTAAAACCACAACAATACAAAAAATACTTTCAAAAGAAAAACTAAGAGTAAATGTGGTGCTGATCGTGGATAGAAGGCCCCCTAGACATCCAGCAACAAAACCGATTGTATAACCACCTAATAAAAAGTGTTTTAATTCAACTTTTCTTTCCAGAACTTTCACCTTCTTAAAACTGTTTTTTTAAACAAAAGATTTTCTCACAAGTTAAACAACATTATTCAACTAACCTGCCCCGTGAGTTCAATAAGAAAAAGCTCCCTTACAGGCAGCCACTTGTTTAACTAAGCACCTCGTTAGTTGATGAACATTAAATTTTTTTAAAGCTCAATGGTTGTGAGAAATGCACAAACAAACATTGAGCTTGGAATAGCAATTACTAATAATAATGTTTTTTTTACATTGGATATTTCGTTAAATCTCATGTAAGTATCAATAAGAAGTAATCCACTCACTAATTTAATTATGTATATCAAAATCATTCTTGAAATATCCATAACATCTAAAGTATTAAATGACCTTTGAATTCACTAGAATAAATACTCGTCATCCCGATTATAGCTATCATTACAAAGAAATACATAAAAATTTTCATATAGGTTTTCATACAATCTCCCACTCTTAATAAAACTTAGTAATAAAACATACGTCATCCCATTTTAATCATTATTATATCGAATACGCTATATAAAAATATTTCCTGTTCCTTATTCAACTAAACTGCACCTTTAGTTTAAGTGTAACATTTCACATTGCATATATGGGATCAACTTAATGTTTTGGACATAAAAATAGACCATCTAAAAAATGGCCATATTTTGCTAAAGTACTTGTTAGTTCAATTTCTACCCCAAAATTTTTCAATTTCATTTGAGGCTTTCCTCGTCTCTGAACCCATATACTTATAAGCATTTTTTAATAGTTTTTTAGAGTCGCCAAGTTGTGCAAGAATAGTAACGCTTAGTAATTCTTTCACTTCATCATCTCCTGAAGTTGCCATCAGTTCAAGATAATCAAATAATTCCTTTATCTTTGGTATATCCTTCTCTTTTCCAATGAGTTCATTAAAATAATTGCTGCATTCACCAAAGAAGACATGATTTAGGATTTCACCATTAAATTCAATATGTTCTTGTAAGTAACGCTTGTACTCTTCAAATTCATCTGTAAAGTGTATTGCTAAGTCTTTATATTCCATTTTTTCTCCTGTTGCTGAACGTCTTTATAACAATTTCTTCAACTAAACTGCACCTTTAGTTCAATAAGAATAAGAGTTGTCTAAGCATCTCTATGTTCTTCAAGTAAAGCACGCATTAGTTGAAAAAGATTTAGTTTTATTAATTTATTCCCAATGTAGTTAAAAATAGATAACCAAACAAAATAGTTAGTAATAATAAGAAAATCACATTTATCAATTTCCAGACTCGGTACGGCAAATATGACATAGCTACTATAATTAAATTCAACCAAAAAGGTGCACTACTTATGGTGGAATGTTCTTTTGGAAGACTGGATTCTTTAACACCAATAACTAGTATTAACCCAATAAAGCACACAAAAAATAAAACTCCTGATACTAAACTTGCTTCATTCATTACTTAAAGATTCCTTGCCTGTAATATTACAATAAACGTTCTCTTGAAAATCATATATAAACCTCTTTCTTACCACTATAGAACTCAATTTTAGGCTACTCTCCAAACTATTGAAACAAGTAAAAAAAAAACAGTTAAATTCTTCAACTAAACTGCACCGTTAGTTTAAGTGTAACATTTCACAATGCATATCTGGGATCAACTTAATGTTCTGTACATAAAAATAGACCATCGAAACGATGGTCAAATTTTAAACATCCGTTAGTTGAATAAGTTCTCCCTAGTATTTTTTAATCACCGAATGCAAATGTTATTTCTGCTTCGCAAACCAGTTCTCCATCGACTGTTGCTATACCTTTGCACTTCCCTATAGGTCCCTTTAATCTTGTAATCTCGATCTCTAGCCTAAGTTGGTCTCCTGGTTTAACTTGCTTTTTGAAACGGCATTTATCTATACCTGCTAAAAGCCCTAATCGTCCTTGGTTCCCTTCTTTTGTTAACATTACAACTGCACTTACTTGAGCTAATGCCTCTACTATTAATACACCTGGCATCACTGGATAGTCCGGAAAATGTCCGTTAAAAAAATTCTCGTTAGCAGTAATATTTTTTATACCAACTGCTCGTTTTCCTTCTTCTAATTCCATAATTCTATCCACTAAAAGAAATGGATAGCGATGTCTAATTACTTCTTTAATTTTTTGAATGTCTAATATCATTAAACTCTTTCCTCCTAATAATACTTTTAACATTTATATTAGCACTTACTACTAATAGTTGATACTATAAATTTCAATATTAATCATTATGTATTAAAAACGACAAAACCGATGTACAGTAACGTAACTGCATCGGTTTTTACGAAAGTATTATTTTATTAAACTCCATATATAAATGCTGCTAGTATGATATACATAATTATCATTCCAAAAGCTACTAGCACCCCTAGCCAGCTAGTTCCCCCACGCTTTTCGAGCTCTGCATGAATATTTTCCATACTCGCTGAATTCTGTTCAGTAACTCTTTTTATTTCCTTGTTTGCATGCATTAGATATAAATAATTGCCTAATAGCCCACAAATAACAGATACTGTTATGCCTATCGTGCTATCCATACCAAATTCAAATCCACTAAAAACAATGATTAGGTCGTACAAAAGGAAAATACCAATCACCATGAAAATATAGGAATACATCTTACGATAGCCTAGCCATAAAAAAGAAAGGAAAAAAGCTGCCCAGTTCCAAGTTTGAGCACTCTTCGCCCATTTATTAAAATAATACTCTCTGTTTTTAGCTCCAACATAAGCCCCTAGCAACCTCTCTTCTATCTCTGGGAAATTCTTGTTGACCACCTGTGTACCTCCCCATTATAATTTTAATGTTCATTATATTTTTGAACCATTTCTTTTATACCTATTTTCACCACTTCATAAACACAAAAATCTATTTAAATGTTAATTTCATGAATTTATTTATGAAAAGAATCACAAAATATGAAATCTATATTTTTAAAACTTCTATTTTTCCTGATTAATTTTCTTGTAAGATAAAATTGAAAGTTAAAAGACATGATTTCGTCGAATATATGCACAAAATATTATTAAATGCACAAGATTTTTGTCGAATTATAAGGGAAATAAAAGAGATTATATGAAGGGGTGTAAAGATTGTTATCAGACTTTCGTTCTAAGTTAGACAAGGAGATTGGGCCTCGAAAAATTCTACACATAAAAGAATGTGAAATTTGTGGCTATGATGAGTATTATTTTATCGATCCAGAAACTAATAAACAACTTGGCATGGCTTGTGAGGGTTGTAATTATATAAAACGGTTTGAGTTTAACTCTAAAAACTAATCTAATTGAAGCAGCTAATTAGACTACCAAAATAACTGTTTCTTTTTCTATAAACGATTTTCCTATGATATAATTTTGTCTTAGTCATTGTTCACTTAGAATCTTCGTCAATTCAACTAACAATGCTTCACAATTTTTGTGGTCGGCTTCGTGTAGCCCTTACTTTATCCCCAGACTGTCAATGTCTCTTTACCGCATTAAGCTATCTACTGTTCCCAACCATATACAATATGGCCCACCAAGCTTTTTCATCTTTCTTGTACTAGATACAATTAATAGTTTTTATAAACTTACTTTCCATTTAAATATAAAAAAGCCACAGAATTTATGATTTCTGTGACCTCGTCTTTATTTTCTTTCTAATAAATTTAAACTATTCATCCTGAGGAAAGAAATGAAAGCGGAAATCATTACTATATGATTCCATAGTATTTATAAAATTTTGATACTCTTTCATCGCTTAGTAATGGTCGATGGACCTGTAATAAATTTACGTCACTAAAATTATTTCCCTCAAGTACAGAAAATCCATCATCTGTAATTACAATATCCCAACCAACGTATTTAATATATGGATAGAGAGAGGCTGCATTTAATATACTTTCTTTAATTTCATGCCAATGGGGAACTATCTTTCCCTTAATTTTAGACTTAGTTTCTGGGTGTTCACTATACCATTCTAGTTTTCCGTTTTTAGGATATGTCACACCTTCGCCTAACTCTCCACTATTCAGATCAATCGCTGCACTTAAACCGCCCTGCGTCCAATTATCAGCAGGAATGGATGTTAAGTTCCCCATTCTTTGAACAGCTATAGGTATAAAAGGTTTGTTAGTGACTGGGTCTATCATAGTTAAGATTCTAATAGTATTAGTAGTCTTTGGATAAAACTCCTTACTGAAATTACTTTGTCCTACGAACTCATTCACTACATAATTGTGCAACTTAGAAATTACTTTTTCTAATTCTTTTTCATCTACTTGTTTTTCATTTAAGTAATATTCTTCTTTGATTTTCTTTAAAACAAAAATCCCATATCCACCGCCATTGCGTATAGGCTTAATAACACAGGCATTATGTTTATCTAAGTAGTTTAAAATTTTTAATGCCGAATCAATTTTTTCCTCATTTTCTAAGCACAAAAACTTTCCTTTTTCAATTAAACTAATATTTTTAGGAATAGTAATATGTTGCTTGTACATGGATTCGAACACTAACTTTTCATCTAAAATAAAACTATAGGGGCTATTTAAGTATCTAGTATTTAATCGTTGGATATCGGATAAGTACTCTTTCGGATCATTTTTAGTAAAATTATAAATTATCGCAGACTCACTTAAGAAACCTTTTCTAGAAAAATTGATTTTCTTACTAATTCCTTTATTCACAGAGGATTTTAAGTTTTTCTTCATAAAAGTACGATAGATATTAGTTTGACGGTATAGATTAATCGCTTTATTCTTTATCATAAAAGCACATCCACCTTTTTGAATTAAATAAATAGCTGTGTTAATTTCATAGATAGTACACTTGTTCAGTGAAGTACTAATATTTATTACTTGGTTGATTGCGTGACAGATGCACATTAACTTCTTTGACCAGTAATATTCTTCTTTGTTTCTTTATCTAAATTGATAAAACTAAATCAGCAAATTATAATTTCGAATTAGATCTTTATCAAGTATAGAAAAGCAGTCGAATTACTTCGACTGCTCATGATTTTAACTCATAAATTCTTTAATAACTTTACAAACTTGATCGACTTCCGCTTCACTCAAATACGGATGCATCGGTAAGGAAAGTACTGTATCACATAGCTCATTTGTTACGATGAAATCTTCTTCTATATACTCTAAGTTTTCAAATGCTTCTTGTTTGTGCATTGGTTTGACGTAATAGACCATACTTGGGATATTCTCTTCTTTTAGCTTGTTTTGGAGATTATCTCGTTCAGTCTTATTCTTAAGCTTAATCGTGTATTGAGCAAAACTAGAAACATAGCCTTCAGGAATATAAGGAATTTCAACGACATCCTTTAAGCGTTCATTGTAATGACTTGCTACACGATTGACATCTGTAACCTCATGCTTATCAAAGGCTTTTAGTTTGACTTGAAGAATGGCAGCTTGGATAGTATCTAATCTCGAGTTCACACCAATTCTTACATTGTCGTATTTATTACTTCCTTTTCCATGTACTTTTAGAGACTGTAACAACTCTGCTAAATTGTCGTCATCAGTAAAGATAGCTCCTCCATCTCCATAGCCTCCTAATGGTTTAGCTGGAAAGAAGGAAGTAGTTGCCGCATCACCAAAGCTGCAAGCTCTTTTTCCATCAATGCTTCCACCAAAGCCCTGAGCACCATCTTCCAAAACTAAAAGATTATACTTTTGAGCAATTTTTAAGATCTCTGGATAATTAGCTGGAAGTCCAAATAGATCTACAGGAATGATAACCTTTGGAGATAGTTTTCCTTCTTCCATTGTTTTAATGATTGCCTGTTCTAGTTTTTTCGTATCAATATTAAAGGTGTTTCTATCTACATCAACAAAAATGGGAGTAGCCCCAACAAATGAAACTACTTCACCTGTTGAAAAGAAAGTAAAATCAGGTAAAAATACTGCATCTCCCTCTTTAATACCCCAGGCCATTAAAACAAGAGATAATGCCTCTGTTCCATTAGCACATGTAATAGTATGTTTGGCTCCTGTATACTTTGATAATTGTAGTTCTAGTTCTTTTACTTCATTGCCACCTATAAAGTTTGCATTACTAATCACTTTCTGAATTGCTGTATCAATTTCATCTTTATATGTTTGATATTGAGTTTTTAAATCTCTAAATTCCATGATAGCCCAGCTTTCTATACTTAATAGTCGTTACTTTAGTGAATTTGGTAGGGATTATTTTATCATCATAAAATATCCATCGTCATCTGGCTAGTTAAAACTACAGGCGACAAATTCAGCAGGGTAACTTATCACTCCACACACTTAAAATTGGTCGCCTAAATATTTAACTATATTTTATTTAGCTTCTGTTAGAACCCCGTTAGAAAGATTATACTCTCTTTCACATTCGATGCATTTTAACTCATTTTTCAGTACATGCCCACATTCACAAACCCAACCTTTTTGTTTGGCAGGTATTCCTGTCATTAAAGCATAATCAGGTACATCTTTGGTTACTACCGCTCCTGAAGCAATCATTGCCCAACGACCAATCGTATTACCACACACGATAGTTGCATTTGCCCCAATCGAAGCACCGTATTTAACTAACGTTCTTTTGTATCCTTCTGCTCCCTTAGGATACTTACTTCTAGGAGTCAAATCATTTGTAAAAACCATCGATGGTCCGCAAAATACGTAATCCTCTAACTCTACACCCTCGTAAATGGAAACATTATTTTGGATCTTCACTCCATTACCTATTTGGACATTGTTAGAAATATTGACGTTTTGACCTAAAGAACATTTTTCACCAATTTTTGCGCCTTTTTGAATATGACTAAAATGCCAAATTTTTGTGTCCTCACCGATTATAACACCTTCGTCTACGTAACTACTCGGATGTACATAGAAATTCATGTTCTGGCCTCCATATCGTAAATACAGTTATCTTTTAAAATTGAATCATTTTCATAATTCCTGTTTTTATGAAAAACACGAACAATCAAGAAGGAATATGATATATACATGCTTTTCTTCTTATAATATAATTGACATTCTTGTCGGCCGCTTTCGGCGGAGTGATCGATAAGCCATCACCGCGCGCGTTGTGATGGCTTATCTGGCTCACTCATCTCCCCAGAGTCGCCGCCCAATCAACAAAGAAGAGATGTTCGTGTTTAATTGGTAAACTGCTATTTATGAAATTAACTCAACTACAATAATTCTACATTTTCTCTATTAGTGATAGATTTCATAGCATTCTTCGTATCAAAAATCACTTTAGAATGTTTTTGAACAAAGTCATAGTCTACAGTTGTGTGAGCTGTTGTTATGATTACTAGATCTGCATTACCTAGTAATTCAGCAGTTAACTCAGGTTCACCTTTTTTCACTTCACCATTTTCGCGATATTCAGGAACAAATGGGTCAAAGTAAACTACGTCTGCTCCTTCTTTCTCTAACTCCTCAATTACTCGAATAGCCGGACTTTCTCTAAAATCTTCAATATCTTGCTTATAAGCAACACCTAGCACTAAAATTCTAGATCCATTCATAGGCTTTCTATCTCTGTTCAAGATTTTACTTGCTCTTTCTGCACAATACTCAGGCATACGATCATTAACCATCATCGAAGATTCAATCATTGATGTGTGGAAACCAAATTCACGAGCTTTCCATGACAAATAGTATGGGTCAAGAGGGATACAATGACCACCTAACCCTGGACCTGGATAAAACGCTTGGAAACCATAAGGCTTAGATTTAGCTGCATCAATAACTTCCCATAGATTAATCCCCATTTTATTACTTAACATCGCAAGCTCATTTATAAGCCCAATGTTAACATTTCTATATGTATTTTCAAGAATTTTTTCCATTTCTGCAATTGCCGGAGAGGAAACAGTAATTACTTCTCCTTTTAAAACTGCACGATACATTTCTGCAATAACCTCTGTAGCTTCTTCTCCAATTGCACCAACTACTTTCGGTGTATTGTTTGTTTTGTAAACTAAATTACCTGGGTCTACACGCTCTGGAGAGAATCCTAAGTAAAAATCAGTTCCACAAACTAAGCCAGAACCATTTTCTAAAATTGGTTTAATTAATTCCTCTGTTGTTCCAGGGTAAGTTGTTGACTCAAGGACAACCATCGTTTCTTTTGTAAGATACTTAGCTATTTCTTTTGAAGAGCTTTCCAGATAGCTTACGTCTGGTTGTTGATATTCGTCTAAAGGAGTTGGAACGCAAATAGCAATGAAATCGACATCTTTTATATGACTAAAATCGGTGGTAGCTGATAGCAAGCCAGATTCAACTATACTAGATAATTCTGTCTCAACTACATCTCCAATATAATTTTGTCCTTTATTGACCATATCCACTTTTTCTTGTTGAACATCAAAGCCTATTGTTTTAAAGCCCGCCTTCGCTTTTTCAACAGCTAATGGAAGTCCAACATATCCTAGCCCTATTACACCTACTGTAATTTGTTTGTTTTCAATCTTGTCTAATAATTTTCTTTTCATCTTCTATGTCCTACTTTCTTCTAACGTTTTTTATTTGTTTATGTAAATTTATTTAGTACCAATTTTGGAAGTCCTTTAGGTTGGACTTAACCACCTTTGGAACTTTTAACTGTTTTGCTTCTTCGATAATTAAGCATAAAAACACTTAACTGCATAATTAGCTTAAACACTGCTGCTACAAGAACACCAAATGTAAATCCTTTCAATCCACCTATCTTGTAAAAATAATAGGCTGCCGAAACGTAAACGACTAAATGAAGTCCGCTCATGTAAATTTGCCAGCTAATTTTGTTAAAACGAAGATTGAATGGCTGAACTACTGTAGATAGCACACTTATAATAGCAGTAGCTGTAGTAATATAAACCAACTCTAGCGACTCTTTTGCCCAGTCGTTATAGAAAAAACCTAAGAAGTATGGGCTTATCCAAACAGTTGCAAGATAGCCGACTGCACCTAATACACAAGAGATGCTAAACATTCTTATTACTTTTTTCAAACTAATATTATCTACCTTAACTAAATAGCTTAAAATGACAGAGTTAACTGGGTTAATCATCATCGAAATAATTTTCCCCAGAATAGTGGAGCTATAATAAATAGCTACACTAACAGGTCCTAGCAAAGGAAGTAAGATTAATTTGTCAGCATATGAAAGAACATTTTTCAATAGATTGGCTATATACAATAATACACCTTTTGAAGCAGTGTCCTTATATAGAGCAGATAATTTAAACTTTTCCTTATGTAAGCTTGTGTGACGAAAAATATAGATCAAGCTAAATAGCAGTCCGGTGAAATAGATAATCTGCCAGCTTTCAAAATATAAAAATATGATGGAACCTATTAGGTAACCGACACTCATATAGATATTATTTAAAAGAATCCCTTTATAATTCAAAACTAATCGGAAAGTTACTACTAAATACTCCTTCCAAATTGATGCAACAGTTATCAGACTTAATAATAGATAATCCAGAAGGGTTAAACTGGAGTCTATGTAGAAGGAAATAGCAATAATTAGAAGAATACTTACAAAAGAAGAACCTACCAGTAAAGGATTAAAATCTCCTTCTTCGTTTTTTTCCTTGTATTCATTATCCTTCAATAAACGTATATTGTTCAATACATTACCTAATGGAAAACTCACAACCGTAAACACACTGATTAGTGTTATTATTAGCCCGTATTCTTCTCCTCCTAAAGCTTTTGCGATTAGAGGATAGGATACAAGCTGTAGGATAAGTAATGGTAGAGCAGCTGATATAATATTTAATAGGGAATCCACGAGAAATTTCTTGTTTTTCATGTTAATCTCTCACCGTTTTCTAAATTTAGTTTGATAAGTAAACCTAATAAAATCCAAAACTTAATATCCGTAATATAGGAACTACTTATCATTAAATGGACAAACCCTAAACCAATCCAAATGATTATTAAAAAATAGTTATTTAGATTTTTTGTTAATAGACTTCTTACTAATAAAAACAAGATGATAAGGATTGCTATACCTCCAGCTATTACACCAAAGTTAACAACCATCTCGAGAAAGAAATTATGTGCATATCCTCCCTCTTTACCAATAATCCGCCGATCCGCCCCTAGTCCGAGTCCTAGGAAGGGGTTGTTCATAACAGCCTTTATCAGATTTTCATATATGTAATCTCTTCCGCTTAGATGTACTTCACCGCTCAAAAATAGTTTTATGCTTCTACTATTAATGTCGTATTTATTTAATATTTCATATAGCATATTAAATAATTTATCTAAATTGAGGCTTAAGAAAACTAGACTGACCACTACTAAAAGGTTATAAAAGACTTTAGAATAGGAAAGCTGAAAGATCAAACGAATCATTTTTAACGCAATAAATACAACAATACATAATAACGCCCCCCTTGAACCAAGGGCTAGAATAACAAAAATAGATATTAAAGAAAAAAGAAGAGCCTTGTTGGAATATTTATCTATCAGACTATCTAAAAAAAGAATTGCTGGCAGCAGCATATAATAGGAAAGAGCCATACTATAGGAACCGGCAGTTGCATTTCCTGAAACTATTATGAGACCCAATAAAGCTCCAAAAAAGAATACTATATAGCTTGACTTGATCATCACTTTCTTAAATATCTCAAAATCTCTTAAGCTCAACGTATATATAAACGCCGGCAAGCACATTCCAAATAACGGGAATATTAACTGCTTTAAATAGAAATGATTTAGAGGGAAAAATAAATAATTTAAAAGAAAGATGAAAATAGCTACAAAATATACTCCTATAAATTTCCCTAAGCTTCTTTTTAGCACTGCAGGTAAGGCATACAAAAACAATACACCTACTAGTACTTTCGATATCAGTTGTACTCCTGAGCCCGCTGCAGTACCAATAAGATTAAAATAAATCAGAAGAAAATATTGTATAGTAAGAACTATAAAGGATGCCATTATTGCTATGCTTATTTTTTGATCATCTGATTTATTTTTCACCATAAATTATTCACATTCCTCTTATCTTTTGGATTCATTCTGCAATGCTTTAGCGTATACGTCATCATATTGAGTCAGCAATCTATCCCAATTAAAATTGTCTACTAACGCCAAGCAATTTTTTGATATATCCTCATAATTTTTCATAATGTCTATTATTCGGTCCGCTATCATAGTAGGATCAAGAGAATCAACGTGATATCCAACTTTCCCCTCTTCAAATTGACCATCAAATCCTTGTCCCTTTGAGTAAATCAGTGGCAAACCTTGACTCATGGCTTCTGGATATACGAGTCCAAAAGTTTCTGTTAAAGATGGCATAACAAAAATATCATGAGAACGATATATTTCTAAAAGACTCTCTTTTGGCTGAGGCTTTAAATAATTTACGAAAGAAAACTTCATCAGCTCTTCATAAACTTGTTCATTGCTTATCTTCCCCACAACAGTGAACTTAACTTTGTAGCCCCTACCCTGTAACATCTCAAGCGCTCTAGCAGAGGTCAGTATATTCTTGTTATTGTTTACTGCTCCTATAAAAATTATATTAATACTTTTAGGCTGAGATAGTGTTTTAGGATTTCCTAAATTATTGAACCAAAATTCATCAATCCCGTTAGGAATAATGATAGACTTTTCTAGGATTTCTTTTTTGTCTTTCTCAGCAACATAAGTTTCTACAACAATATTTTTATAAGAATCGGAAAGAAATATAATAGACTCTGCTTCCTTTAATATTTCAATACCCAAACTACGTAAAAAAACTCTTCGCTTAAAAAATTGATTAACGTCTGTATTTCTTACAGCTACTACATAAGGGATGCCAAATTTTTTCTTTGTCTGCAAAGCAATATAACCATTAGAAAAGAGAGTATGTGCATGCACTAGTGAATAATCCTGCACATTGAAATTTTTTACTAAATCCTTATAAATTTTTTTATGCTTCACATAAAACAAATAACGATCAAATTTATAATGATTTTTTCTAACGGTTGTATATTCCCCTAACTGTAAATGAGATAAGTCCGTAGTAAAAGGGGTTGGGACATAAACATCAATAGGGATGCCATTTCTTACTTGGCGATCGTATATATTTTTATATAGCATTCCGCCTCCGTAATATGAATTTATATGTAAAACCTTCATATTTACTCCACCCCATTGGTTACTTTCACTAGTATGTAAAAATCGATTAACTTTCTATAATAATGCTCTCTAATTTATCCGTTAGCGTTTTAAAGTCATAATTCTGTATAGTTGATAAAGAGTTTTGACAGTATTGATTGTATTCTTGCTTATCCATATGGTAAAACTCTAAAATACCTTGTACTAAAGCGTCCACTGAGCCACCTTTTACAGTTTTCCCACAGTTTTGCTTTGTTAATATATCATAGCCATTTTCCATATTGGACAACGTAGGCTTTCCAGACGCCATATAATCAAAGAGCTTATTCAAGCTTAAGCCATACTTATATAAAGGAATATGCTTACCAGTGAATATATTTAAATTAGATTTACTTAAAATATTAGGAATTAGCTTTTTATCGACCTTACCTTTAAAAACAATATTAGTTAACCCTTTACTAGCTACATATTCTTCAAGCTTTTCTCTTTGGCTGCCATGGCCAAATAAGATAAATTGAATATCGTCTATTCCTTTATTTTGGATTTCCTCTGCTGCTTTTACTAAATAGGTTAATTCATTAGCTACGCCCATGCTACCCGTATAAAGAACTTTGAAAGTAGAAGGATTATCAAGATTGTCGTCAGAGTAAATGAACTCGTTTTTGTTTTTATTATACTCTTCTAAATCCACACCATTGTTTATGTATCTTACTTTAGATGAGTCGAGTCCGATTTCTTCCACATAATCCTTTCCTCCTGGAATAGTAAAGATAAGCTTGTCCGCCTTCTTATATAACCATTTTTCACCCTTGTACAAAAGCTTTGCCACAAAACTATTCTTTTTAAGAGTTCCGTATTGGACAATTGTCTCGGGCCATAAATCTCTAATCTCACAAATGCAGGGAACATTAAATTTTTTAGCTATCTTAATACCTGCTAATAGAGTTAGTGGATGTACACTAGAAGCAATGATTATATCCGGTTTACCATACTTTTTACTATATTCCTTTGTAGTGGGAAAAAGGTTTTTGTAGAAATTCCACATATTTTGTAGTCGTTCTATACCATTTTTGTATTTGGTAGTTTTCACAAAAACATAAGGTATTTTCTCTACAGACTTTAACTCGTAAGTTCCGTTCGTTATCGATATCTGAGAATCACTATTATGCCTAGTGCTTGCACAAAAAATAGTGGGCTCATAACCTTTTTTAATAAGATTTTTGGCAAACCAATAATGTCGCCCACCCTTATTGAAGTATGTACCATGAGCATAATGATTGAAAATCCATACTGTTTTTTTCTGCATTGTCATATCCTCTTCTGTTTGATGTAATTATTTTACTTTCTCCGGCACTTTATAATTACATATAGTATTCTTAAACTTACCTGAAGCTAAAACAGGGATCTCATTTACAAACTTCACATCAATACGGGCATCCTCACCTAAAATTCCTTTAAACGAATCTATAAAATCATTTTCCGCATAAATGCCCTCTGCTCCATTGACCTTTAAAATATAATACGTTTTATCTTCTTGAATAAATTGCCATTGTTTTAATTTTTTATATCGTTTCATATGTACGCTTATAGTATGTGGCGTTAAAACATTTCCTTGTGCATCATACACCATATCGATTCGTCTTCCTTGAATACTTCTCAAGGTAGAAATATTATGACGATCTAAATCATCTGATATAGCTAAATCTCCTGTATCATATCGAATAATAGGCATCGCATGGTTATATAAATCTGTGACAACTATCCGCCCTAGTTCTCCAGGGTTTACCGGTTCATCACTATCTAACTTTAATAATTCAATAAAGTAGCTTGCTCTATTTACCCTAAACACTCTATCATTAGATTTTGTCTGGGCTAAAATCCCATTTTCTTGATTGGAATATCTGTCGATAATAGGACAACCAAAAATCTTCTCTAGCTTTTCTCTCGTTTCTTCTTTTAATAACGAGGAACTAGAAAAGATAACCTTTAAATTATACATATCCGGTGTATCGCCTTTTTCATATATATAATTACTTAGAATTTCATAGGAAGAAGCATAGGCCAAGCAGCTATTAATATGCTTATCGTTCTGTAATGTTCTTCGAATACTTTCTAATGCCTCTTCATCTAATCGCAATATGTCTATAGGAACTAAATTTTGTTTAAGCTTTTCAATTGTAGTTTTCTTTTCTGGCCAAGCTTTAAAGTACATATATTTTTGACCAAGTGTCTGTCCTTCTATTTCATTGAAATAGATTACCTCTGCCATCGTTCTCTCACGCTTTGCTCTGTCCTGATTTACCGTAAAAGGAGTTCCAGTGGAACCACTAGTAGACATTTGATGATATACATTATTCAAATGTTTTTGAGATTGAAAAGATGTATACATTTCTTTATAATGGTTTTTTGTTACAACAGGTAAATCACTGAAATTGGATGACTTTAATGGATTGTAAAAAGGGACAGTATCATAAGCATGATTGCAAATTGACTGAAGCTGTTTAAGATTCGAAGTATTACTTTCCATTATTTGTTTAATATCATTATAGTTCTGTTTGATTGTCTTACCTTTTAATGCATCCATTCCCCAAAACACAGTTCCTCTAAGAGTCTTTCTTACCATTATAATCACCCTTCATTTAATCGCCTTCTATTTATCTAATATCTCTTAGCTGGTAAACCCTTATACAGACCATTAGCACTTGTATTTTTTGTGACTACTGCACCAGCACCAATACTTACGTTTTCCTCGATAGTCAAGCCCTGCAAAATAGTAGAACCAGTCCCAATCATTGAGCAATCCTTTAGAGTAACATTACCGGAGATTCGACTGCCAGGCATGACTGTGACAAAACTCTCCATTTGTATATCATGTCCCATGGTTGTTCCTATATTGATATGACAATGATCTTCAATATAGCAATCAGGATTAATAACCACACCAGCGCAAACAATATTACCCTTTCCCAGTTGAATATAGTTACTTACTATAGCGTCTGGATGGATTAAGTTTAGCCAGTTAACGGATGTTAATTTTTTAACTAGGAGCTTTCGGACGTTACAATTAGCTATTGCTATCACACCAAATACTTCATTTTGCTCTGAGTATTCTTTCAAATAATCGGTTGTACCAAGAATCTCATAGCCCATTATATTGCTTCCAACGAGATTTTCATCATCATCTATTAAGCCTAAGAGTTTATATCTTTCTTCGTTTACGTTTAGCTTTTCTACAATTTCTATAACCTGCTTACTAAAACCACCACTACCTATTATAAAAAGCTTTTTCATATGTCACCCTCGAATTCAAATTTGGTTCACTTTTGATTACTTCCAGTTCCTTGAAATCGATTATTTGTTTTAGTATTGTCGAAGTTGATGCCTTCTTTTACAAACACTTTTTTAATTGTCATAAATATAATCTTAAGATCCTCTAGAAAAGATATATTCTTTACATATTTAACATCTAAATTGAATTTGTCTTCCCAGCTAAGTGAATTTCGACCACTTACTTGGGCAAGACCAGACAAACCTGGACGAACATTATGTCTTTTTCTTTGCTCTTCATTATATAAATTAAGATACTCAACCAATAAAGGTCGTGGACCAATAAAGGACATATCTCCTTTTAATATATTTAAAAGCTCTGGTAGTTCATCTATGGAAGTAGAACGGAGGAATTTCCCGAAGCGAGTAAGCCTTACATGGTCGGGTAACAGCTCTCCATGTTCATCTCTCTCCTCTGTCATTGTTCGAAATTTATACATTGTAAAAACCTTTTCATGTAAACCAGGTCTATTTTGTTTAAATAAAATCGGACTCCCTAATTTGTTTCTAACGAGAATCGCCACGACTAGCAGTAGAGGACTAAGGATGATAAGCATCGTAAGGGAAACGATAAAATCTAATGGTCTTTTAATGAGCTTTTTGTAAATCCCATCTTTTTGCCTCATGAGTTATGCCTCCCAAATCCTCTTTATAGTCTTAGTAACTCTCTCTAGTTCTGAATCTGTTATTTTCGAATCAGATGGCAAGCAAACTCCATTATTAAATAGATTTTCCGAAACATCACTACCGATATAGTCATATTTTTCAAAGAACGGTTGCAAATGCATTGGCTTCCATACTGGTCTAGATTCAATATTTTCGTTTTCTAGGGCTTGCATAACATCAATCGGTCTAACATGTCCATTTAAAGTTAAGGCGCTTAACCAGTAGTTAGGCTTGTCCCATTCATTACTAGGCATAAATTCTATACCATCTAGACCGCTGAGCTCTTGTTTGTAAAAATTAAATATGTAATTTTTCTTTTCCACTCTCTTATCCAAGACCTTAAGCTGCCCTCTACCAATTCCAGCAACCACGTTGCTCATTCGATAATTGTAACCGAGCTCACTATGTTGATAATGTCTAGCTTGATCTCTAGATTGGGTAGCCCAGAATCTTGCTTTTTCAATTCTCTCTTCATTGTTAGATACGAGCATTCCACCACCTGAAGTAGTGATGATTTTATTTCCATTAAAAGAAAAAATACCATAGTCACCAAAGGTCCCTGTATGCTGCCCTTTATAATATGTCCCTAACGATTCTGCTGCATCCTCTATTAAAGCAACATTATGCTTATTGCAAAGCGCTACTATTTTGTCCATATCGGCAGATAAACCATATAAATGAACCACTATAACAGCTTTAACATTAGGATACTTAGCAAAAGCCTCTTCCAAAGCTTTTGGACACATATTCCACGTTTCATGATCACTATCTATAAAAACAGGTATTGCATTTTGATAGATAATAGGATTAGCAGTAGCAGAAAATGTTAGTGTCGGACAAAATACAATGTCCCCTTCCCCTACTCCCGCAGCCTTTAGCGCCAGATGGATCGCGGCTGTTCCAGATGATAGAGCTGCTGCTGATTTCGAGCCCACCTTTGCAGCAAGTTCTTTTTCAAAATTATTTACATTTTCTCCTAATGGCGCAATCCAGTTAGTATCAAATGCTTCTTTCACATATTGCATTTCATATCCTTCCTCACTCATATGAGGAGACGAAAGGAAAATTCTTTCATTCATTATTTGACTTCCTTCCTATTTAAATAGCATCTGGATAGGTTTTCAACATTCATACATCTAACCTTATTTCCAAACATAATGTTTTCTCAAATTTATAAAGATTTATCTTTTAAACGTGTTCCTTAATAGGGGAGTCGACAAACTTATGATTCGCTAATCCTATTAACGTTTCTTTAAGTGTTGCATTGTTCATATGAGGAAGCTTCTCCATCACATATTTCAATTCAGACTGACTGATTGGATTTGCCTTTCCAATATGAATTTTTGGAAAGATAAATCTGCTTTGAATCTCATTTTCGCTTAAGAGCTCTTCATACAATTTTTCTCCCGGTCTAATACCTGAAAACTCTATACCTATTTCATCTTCTCTATAGCCAGAGAGCTTAATTAAATTTTTAGCTAGGTCAACAATTTTAACCGGCTCGCCCATATCTAGAACAAATACTTCTCCCCCGCTAGCTAAGCTCCCCGCCTGAAGAACAAGTCTAGAAGCTTCGGGTATTGTCATGAAATACCTCGTCATTTCTGGGTCTGTGACAGTTATTGGTCCGCCTACAGCAATTTGTTTTTTAAAGAGTGGCACTACACTACCACGAGATCCAAGAACATTACCAAAGCGAACCGCTGCAAATTTCGTCTTACTCTCTTTAGCAAGATTTTGCACAACCATCTCTGCGAAACGTTTGGTAGCA
Organism: Psychrobacillus faecigallinarum; assembly: GCF_014836595.1. Classification (GTDB taxonomy): domain Bacteria; phylum Bacillota; class Bacilli; order Bacillales_A; family Planococcaceae; genus Psychrobacillus; species Psychrobacillus faecigallinarum. The sequence goes on from NZ_JACSQO010000001.1 coordinate 803,605, forward strand.
CCCATAATATTCGGTGGATTAACTGCTTTATCAGTAGAAATCATAACGAAGTATTCCACTCCGAACACATCTGCTGCCTCAGCAATATTTTTTGTGCCGAAAATATTGTTTTTTACGGCTTCCATTGGATTGTGTTCCATCAATGGAACATGCTTATGTGCAGCTGCGTGATAAATTACATCAGGTTTATACTCCGATACAATGTCGAAAATACGTCCACGGTCTTGAACATCTGCGATTATCGGAATTATTTTTGTAATCATGGAAACCTTTTGTCGCAATTCCATGTCTATAGTATAGATAGAATTTTCTCCGTGACCGAGTAGAATAATTGCCTTTGGATTGAATCTGGCTACTTGTCTACAAATCTCTGAACCAATGGAGCCGCCCGCTCCAGTAATGAGAATAGTTTTGTTAGTTAGTTTAGATGAAATTGTTTCAAGGTCAAGTTCTACTTCGTCACGACCAAGTAAGTCCTCAATTCTCACATCTCTTATTTCATTGATTGATACTTTCCCTGTTAGTAAGTCTTCTATAAGAGGCATTGTTTGCGTACGAACTCCAGTATCTAAGCATAGCTGTAAAAGCATTGCACGACGCGTCTTTTCCATTGAAGGAATAGCAATAATAATGTGCTCAATGTTCTGATTCAAGACTACATCCTCAATTATGTCGGTTCCACCTAACACTCTCATGTTAAAGATATCCAATCCCTTTTTAGTTATATCATCATCTAAAAAAGCAATTGGCTTAAGCGGCGAGTTCGCATTCTTCAATAATTGTCGAGCAATCATTGTCCCAGCTGCACCTGCGCCAATAATAAGCGTCCTTTTTTTAGAGCCTTTTAAATTTTGCCCACTTATGAAGGTGTCTCTTATCACTCTCCAAGATAATCTTGTCCCACCAATTAGTAGCATATGCAACATCCATGTAACGAATAATGCTCTAACAAGTACGTCTCCCGTTACGATTACTTGGATAAGAGCGACTGTTAGTATGGAGAAAGTTACTGCCTTAAATATCGACAATAATTCTTTCACGGATGCATATTCCCATACCTTCCGATACAGTCCGTAATACATTGCAAAGCTGTGATGCGCTACAAATATCGTAAGCGAACTAATCAATAATAATACATCCGTAAATGGATTATCGATTGGATGCAGTAGAAAATAGCCGATGTATATTGAAAATAACACTATACATGAATCGACTAATATCAGCATCGACATTCTTCGCTTTAATGACATCGTGTCACTCTCCTATTCTTTTACCTATGTAAGCTATTTCTTTTACCTATGTATAATTTCTATTCTCACTGCACATAATTATAGCACTTTGGATATAAATTTGTTGTAATTTTATTGTAATGCAATTGAAATATAACTGTTATGTGGGTATTTTGTCCTTTTAATTTTATCTTACATATCCTCATTACTTTCCTTTTTATTCCTTTTTAACTGTTATTATTTACCGTTATTTATGATAAAAATCAATTATTTTACAATTATATTTACAGAATAGTTCATTTGATTCTAAATTTATTTTAATGGTTTTAGCTTACCTTATAGTTTATTTCCCTTGAAAAAGGGTATATTAATAAGTGTTTTTAAGAATAGATTTCCTTAAAGAGAACAAACAAATATAGAAATTCATTAGGCAAAGTAATAAGCCATCACCCTCGCTTTTGTTGTGCGAGGGTGATGGCTTATTTCTCTCTCATGTATGTCTTTAATTCTTATTAAAAAAATGATAAAAGAATAGTTATTGTTATCCGATAAAGCTCCACCATTTCTTAGGAGTGGGTTCCGTTGGTTCTAAAAGAATAACTTCTTTATTTTCTACAATTCTTGCATTGTTTTCTAGAAAAATATCTACAGTATCTAGCTTTTTTTGCTTTTCTAGATAGCATAGTCCTGCATCAAATAAGAATGGTCTTGTTTTTTTGCTATGCACATCGGAACCATACGTATGGACTAAATTACAATCTATTAGCTGTATAGAGGTTTTCTGTATACTTTTACCGAAGTGTCCTGCTAAGCTACCTGCTGTAATTTGAGAGATAGCACCATGATTTATAAGCTTAAGTAATCTACTCGGTTTTTCTGCGATAGCTTTATTTCTTTCGGGATGTGCAATGACCGGTACTTTTCCCATGCTTAATATTTCTTGAATGATAGCTATCGTATAATTGGGCACATTCGATGATGGTAGCTCTAACAAAACATATTTTGAACCAGCTAATGTTAAAGCACTCCCGTCTCTCAGTTGTTCTACAATAGAATCCCCAATTCTTATTTCTTGCCCTAGGTGCAATTTTATTTGCAAATTTTCTTTAGCTATTTCCTCTTTGATATTATTGTATTTTTCTACTACAGCTTCCTTCAGCACATTATATTGTGGATGATATGCATGCGGGGTCACAATAATATCTGTAATACCTTCTTTTACCGCTTGATATACAAGGCCAAGCGATTCTACCAACGTTTCAGGACCATCATCAACTCCCGGAAGAATATGTGCGTGGATATCTACCATAATATAACCTCCATTCAATTTAAATAGAAAAACGAGTGATTAGGATGGTTCCCAATCACTCTTCAGATCCATAATATTGATAGTAGTAATGATCTTTTTGAAGGACATAGTTATTTAAAACCGCCCCCAAAATATTTGCCTTAGAAGAAATTAATGCTTCTTTAGCCTTCAATAGTGCATCCTTTTCTGTATTTCCTGCACTTAACACGATAACTGTACCATCACATAAATTAGATAATATTTGTGCATCGGTCACTGATAATACAGGAGGAGCATCAAAAATAATCATATCGTATTTTTCTTTCAAGTCTTCCAATACCTTTTCCATCGTCTTAGAACCAAGCAATTCAGCTGGGTTCGGAGGAATTGGGCCACATGTAATTATATCTAAATTTTGTACATCATCATGCTTAATAACTTCCTCTAAAAGAGCTTGGCGCGTAAGCAAATTAGAAAGACCTAAAGTGTTGGTTAGATGAAAAGTATAATGCACTGTTGGCTTTCGCATATCACCGTCAATCAGGAGCACTCTCTTTCCTTCCTGTGCAAATACCACAGCACTATTTGCAGCCACTGTGGATTTGCCCTCACTAGGGGAGGCAGAAGTAAATAACATAGATTTTATTTCCTTGTCTGGCATTGAGAAGTTGATATTTGTTCTTAGCGTTCTAAATTGTTCTGAAACAATTGCCTTAGGATTAGATGATGTGATCAGCTTTCTAGCTGCAGTCAATAATGGTTTATTTTTCTTTTTGTTAGTTGGCATTTCACAACCTCTTTCGTCTATCGATTACTTCTAGTTTGGTGTCTTGAAGATCTTTTTCTGAAATATTACTGATTAAACCTAACACAGGCAGGTTTAATAATTCTTCTATATCTTCTTCTGTTTTTACAGTCGTATCTAAATATTCTAATAGAAAAGCAAGTCCTACTCCAAGCATCAGACCAATTACCGCTGCTATTGCCATGTTTAACATTGGATCTGGCTTAACAGGTGAAGGATTATCTCCAAGAACAGCTGGAGTTAGAACACTAACATTATCTACTTGCATCAGAGTCTTTATTTGCGCTTGAAAAACCTGAGCAGTTTTGTTAGCAATATCCACCGCTCTTTGAGGATCAGGATCTTGAACCGTAATATTGACTACTTGCGAATCCTCTGCATTATTTACTGTAATTTTATTGGTCAAGGCAGCAGGTGTAGTATTTAAATCCAACTCATCAATTACTAATGATAAAATCGCTGGACTTTTAATAATCACATTATATGTATTAATAAGTTGAAGATTGGTTTCTATATCCTGTGAACTAAACGTATTTACCTCTGTTTTCTCTTGATTTATTAAGATCTGTGTTGACGATTGGTAAATAGGAGTTATAACAAAATAGCTCACTACCGCACTGATAGCTAATGCAATTATCGTCAATATTATAATTAATGATAATCGCTTTTTAAGTGTTTTAAAAATATCTTGAAGTGTTATTGTTTCTTCCATTCAAATTGATAACTCCTTCTATCTTTTATTACTAAATTAGACAATGCTAAAAAGTTTATATTATTCTATCATAGACAAACTTATTAAAACTACTGATAACAATCCTTATGCAAACTAAATGAATATTTATTCAATAATTTAATTTCCTAAAGCCTTTTTCAATATACTATCTCGTCGGGCTTTCTTTTTTGCTTCATACTCTTCTTCCATTGCTTTAGCTTCAGTCTTATCAAAGCCATTTGCTGCTAAGTCTTTTTCGACGGCATTCAAAACTGCATCAAACACTTTGTCTGTGTTCCCTTCCAAATCCTTTGCAGCAGCCATATATTTGTTATAAAAATATCCAACATTAATTTTTTCGCCATTTGCTTGTTTGTCTACGTATTCTTTTTTAGCTTTAACAATCAAGGCATTTACTTTCGTATCTGCTTGATCCTCTAATCCTTCTAAAGCAGGTGTATATTTTTCTTTAATCGCAGCAACCGTAGTTTCATTGGAGGAACCAGAGCTTGTCCCTGAAGAATTATCGGTACCATCATTTCCAGTTACGTTATTGGAGCTCTCTCCGTTTCCATCGACAGCATTGTTCCCTACAGTTTCTCCACTTGTTCCCTCTTCTTCTATCACTTCACCATTTTCATCCATAGAAATAATAACTCCACCTGGCAGCTCTACTTTATACGGTTCTTTTTCTACAATTTCTTTTACTTCGTCATCTGCAACATCATATTCCTTAAATTTAAACGTATACAGTAAGTAACTGCCCCCTGCGATAATTAAAACAAGGACAATAATAGCAAAAATCTTCAACTTCTTCATTGATATATCCCTCCCGAAAAGTAACCTTAGTTTAGCATGATAAATATTCTAATAGTAGATAATGTGCCAACATTATGTATAAAAACCCACCACTTTTTATATGTGGTGGGCCTAATAGATTAGTAACTTATTTAAATGTAATGGTAAAATCCACATTCATCGGCACGCCATTGTTTACTGTTAAAGGAAGTGAAATTGTTTTTCCTTTTACATCTCCCAATGAGTCAGCTCCAGGAACCAGTGCTTTAACGTAAGCCAGTCCCTCTGGTGAAAGAGGAGTGAAACCATTAACATGAGTTACTCCCAATTGACTAACCACATTATTAAAAAGTTCTTGCCCTAAATAATTCGCTACATCCTCTGGTTTTGCATCAGCCTTAACTGTCACAGTTACAGCGTTCAGTCCAGTTGATTCTAACGTAGCAATATTACTTTGAGCTGCATTTAATGTTGTGACTAAGTTAGCAATTTTAGAGTTAAGAATCTCTTGTTGTAGCGGATTAGCTGCATTATCAATTGCTTTTTTAGCTTTAGCTACCTCCTCTAATAATGCCGCTATAAACGGATTGTTCGTGGAAGATGGTAGACTGCTTAAAAGAACATTAATTTCATTGTAGGCAGCTTGGGCTTCTATAAGTTTACCCGCAGCTAAGAAATCGTTAATTTTAACAGTTTTCATATAAATAGTTACAGGAACCATTAGCTCAGCGCGCTTAGCATCAGCTGGCTTTTTGTACTGTTCAAGTAATAAATCTCGAGCTGCCTTACCTGAAAATCTATATAAGATAGCTGTTCTACCTTTTAGCTGATAGGATAATTTATGATATTCTTTTTCAACTGTTGCAAAATCATTCCTAGATTGAGCATTGTTAATATTATTCATAATAGGTACAAGATATTTTGTCGCGTAATTATATGCATCAATATATGGAACCATTCCTTTTGATACTTTCTCATCGTACAGTGCATCTAACTCTCTTAGATATGATTGCTTTTGTGAAGAAGAATAGGTAGACGAAGCTATCAGATTTCTAGTTTGTTGGTAGTTCTTCTTTGCACTATTTAACGATGAATTAAGTGAGTTACTTGATACCAATTTGTCTTCCAACGCCGGGTAAACATAATGTGTCGTACTTCGATTCAATTCAGCTTTTGTTACCTCAATGGATCGATTTACATTTGATGTGTTCCCATAAGCCACGGATGAAAATGATAGAACTGAAGATGTTAACAATACTGCTGCTGCCGTTTGTTTCCAAATCCTTGTCATATTACTCCTCCTCTTATCTAATAGTAAAGTATGTTGAGAATGACCAATATATTTCAACAGCTTCATAGTACTCTCCGTTTCGACAAATTTCAAACAAAAACCCCATAAATTCACAATTTTCGTACCATTTATATGGATAATTTAATTAACTATGGTAAATTATATCTATTTCACAAATTCCTTTTTTAGGATTTTTATCCTTCAATATATTCATAACTATAAAATTAATTTTTAGTAATTAGTAGTATATTAAAGTCATAATATTTTATTAATTTCATTTTTTAGGGATAAAATAGCATTTTATTTTTCCATTTTAAACCATATAATATATTTATAAACAACCATTCGGTTATATAGTTGTTAATAGGAAAGGAGCAAGAATTTGAAGAAAATCATCATGATTGTCGCCTTGTTTGTTCTGCTATTGTCCTCTTACACTACCGCATCAGCCGCTGCACTATATAAGGACATTGTGGATACCCATCCAGACAAAGCCGCCTTTGATTTCTTAGTTGCAAAAGGTATTATTGTTGCAAATTCGGCTAGTAATTTTGGTATAAATAAGGATATGACTCGCTTAGAGGCTGCTGAATTATTCGTCGAAGCACTTGACCTTGATACTACTAAACCATTTGAAGTAATAGTGACGGATCTAGATTCAGATCACGCTAGCTATCCAATCATTGCAGCTGTAGTAGAAAAGGGGATTATGAGCCTCGATGAAGAAGGTGCATTTAATAGAGAGCAGCCGTTTTCTAGAGGAGAAGCTGCGGTTTTTCTTGTTCGAGCATTTGGATTGACTGGAACTGTTCCGAAGACTTTTAAAGATGTACTACCGGAATATTGGGTGACGGATGATATAAAAACACTGCAATTTCACAATATCATTAGCACCTCTTCCGACAATACTTTTAGACCATTAGAAAATGTAACAAGAGGAGACTTTGCTGTTTGGTTAGCACGTAGCCTTCAGCCAGATTTACGTAAAACCCCCACTCCTGCTGCTCCTCCTACTAAGTCCTGTGAGAAACCTAGCAATAAAAAAATAGTGAAAGTAAATGTTCAGGTCACTACACTGTGGAAGCTGCCAAACGCTTATCGTACTGTAGATAAACCGTCTATAACGGCTCCTGTAGACATTCATAAATGGACAAAAAATATGAGTCAAAAGGAAAAATGGTGGTTGGTTAATAGAGTCGACACCCAAGCATTGTTTGGAGATGAAGTAACCATTTTGAAAACTAGTGGCAACTGGGTCAAAATAGCTGTAAAGGACCAATATGTTCCTAACCAAAAGGAAGGCTATCCGGGCTGGGTGCCAAAATCACATATAATAGAAACAGCTAAGGATTATTCAGATTGCTCCATTGCAGTAGTAAATGCAAAAAGCACCATGCTTTATAGCGATACTGCAAAAAAAAATAAATACATCAGTCTCAGCTACTCTACTATCCTTCCAGTCATCAAGGAAGAAGGCAATTGGTTACACGTGCAAACTCCACAAAACGGCGTGAAGTACATGCAAAAAAAAGAAGCGAAATTATATAAAAACTATCAATCTATCCCTAAACCAAATCAAAAGGATATCTTGAATAGTGCCAAAATGTTCCTAGACCTCCCATATCTCTGGGGTGGCACCTCCTCCTTTGGATATGATTGTTCAGGCATCATCTACTCTGTCTACAAAAATCACGGAATCATCATTCCAAGAGACTCCTTTGTTCAAGCAACAAAAGGGAAAGCTGTGTCAAAGGCTAACCTTCAACCAGGAGATTTAGTGTTTTTTGCAGGTAATCGAGGAAAAGGAAAGGTATATCACGTGGGTCTTTACATCGGAGAAGGTAAAATGCTTCATGCCCCAAGCTCCTCCTCTAAGGTAAAAATTGAGTCGATGAATGTTGGGACCTTTAAGACGAATTATGCAGGTGCACGGAGATATTTGGACTGATTAGATGGAGGAAAAAATTTAGTTAAACTGCTGCGGCTAAGGCAGCAGTTTTTTTAATTTGAATTCCTAAGCTATTTAAAGAAGCCGAATTTGCGCGATCAGGAATAATGTTGAAACTTTTTACGTGTAAAATCAGTAAGTATGATAGATAGGAGGAAGAATAATGAAAAAAATAATTAGTATTTTCATCATTGTACTTATCTCAGTTGGAGTAGCTGATTTAATACAGGGAGTTATTTTAACACTGCTTTATAATCCAAATTCTTACTCAACAACAAATGGTTTAGAATTGGCGGGCTACCTACAATATACTATTTCCGCCTTAACCGTAACTTTTGCGCTATGGGGTGTATATAAGGTGAAGAGTTTTATAACACGCACTAAACCTTCGATAAAAATATAGTTCTACCATTTTATGTAACACATTCCGAATCTCTACGTCTATTGTAGATAAAGGGGTGATAATCATTAGAAGGATTTTAACAGTAAGTATCATCGGTCTAATTATTATTGGATTTTTTGTTTTTGAGCCTTTTCGTTCAGAGCCTCCTTCTCCAACTGTAACAGTTGGAAAAACAAAAATTTCTACCACACAGGGTTCTTATTGTTGGAACGGACCGATATCAGCCAAGTGTGTTGATATGGTTTATACCAGTCCGTTAGATATGGCAAAAAAACATACGCCCACATCTGTTTCTCCAGGAGAAGAAATTAAAATTGATTTTAGAAAAGACCCCATCGATGAATCATTAATAGTGGAGCAATGGATCGATGAAGAAAATGTAAATGCTATTCAAATGAAAGATAATTCAATCGTAGCTCCAAAGGAAAAAGGAGTATATGTCTACTATATAACAGCTGATTGGAAGCAAGGAGACGGAAACTATGCTTTCTCAGTTGTCGTTGAATAAAGATTGTTTTACACTTTCGACCGTCGCGTATAATAAATATGCTACCTTTTCAATGATGCTATTGCATATTACGAAATGCCGAGTTAAGTGCTGAAATTTATCCTACTAATATTGAAAACATGAATGAAAAATCACAAATTTCCACTCTCAGCGGACGCTTTCCGTGGCATTCAACAAAGAGATAAATGTTCGTATTTTATTAGTAAAGTGCTATTTTGAAATGAGCTCAGTTTTAATAACAAAAACAAGTCCTAGTCATAGCTTATACACTCCCATATTCCAATATGTTATAAAAAACAAAACGAATCCATTTAGATAACTAAATATCAAAATGGATTCGTTTATTTTTTATTCTTTTACACTAGTCGGTGTTGCTTCCTTTACGATAATCATACCGTCATATGCTTCATTCGGTGTCATTTCAATCGTATAAAACATCTTTAAAAACTTGTACCACATACGAAAGTCATCCCCGATATTAGCCATCTTTTGCTCCGAAGAAATTATATCCGATAACTCATCTGACTCACTCGCATTTTCAAAATCCACAAAGAAAGTATTTGATTCCACCTCACTGAAGGCATCCACTAAATCATTGTGATTCTTCACTGTAAAATTCTTTCGTTCCCCACTACCATTTTTCGATTGAAACTTACTTTTGATAAAGTCGCTACCTATTGCAAAATACTCTTCACCGTATCGTTCATCTAAATAATTTCCCATCGACTTATAGCCAGCTAAAGATGCTGATGTTTTTTCAATATGTCCATTATGACCATTGATAAATACTTTTTCGTTTCCTCGTGCTGCTTCATAATCAATAATCCATTGTAAGTTGTCCGTTAAATATTGATCGCGAAGCTGCGTGTATTCTCCTTCATTCAAAAACAATTGCGTACGCTGCTTCAAAATTTGCGCATTTTGTAGGGCAAAGACATGGGATTCCTCGGAAGATTGTTCTACATAAGCTGCTTTATTTGATTGTAAGTCTAAAATGATATTTTCAACTGTTTCATTGATATCGTGCAATTGCTCCTTCGTTAACTCACGCATTTTCTCATTGGTGACGATCTCCAACTTTGAGTCATAATTTTTGAACAAATCTGGGTTTACGGCTTTGTAGTATTCGAGCACGCCTTTTTTACTATAGTCATAGCGTTGCATGTCATTACCATAAAAATAAACCTTCTCTTCCTCGCTCGCTGTCGCGTTATAATCATGCATCCATTGTACAAGATTGACCATTTGCTCCGTTTTATAAATACTATAGTCTAGCGTGTTTACTGCCTCTTCAGCTGTGCCATTTCCATTTAAAATGAATTGATTTATTTGCTGTCCACCTCCGAAATCACCCTCTAAGACAAATACACGGACATTTTCATTTTTTATTAACACCTCAAATACATCTTTTTTCAGTTTTTGAAATTCAATGTTCCCATGTGTTGCCTCCCCTAAGCCGATTAACTTCACATTATCTGGGATGTCAATATCCTCCACTTGGGTAATGTATGATTCTGCATCGTCAACTGCTTCGCCATTGCACCCGATCAATAAAACAGAAATAAAAATTACCAAACATAATATAAAACTCTTATTATTAATTTTCATCATCCCCTTAAACTTCCTTCTTAAATTGCTTTCCTTTGAAAATATAAATATCCACCGACAAAAAATAATATAAAGCTTCCGCCTACAACGGTTAATAACTGATCCCAAGGAACGAAAAATGTATCGCCAGTCTCACCACCGATATACATCATCAAAAAAGGCTGTGCCCAAGGATAGAAAGAACCTAAACGCTCTGAGTTTACAACAAGTATTGTAGGCAATGTCAGGATAACGTTAACAGCAAAAGGCGCTGCAAAGCTCTTGAATAGTATAGACATCCATAACTGCAGAGCAACTAATGGCAATGTCGCTACCCATCCCCCAACCAAACATTTCCACACTATCCCCATTGGGAAAGGATCGGTGAAGCCTTTTACCATCCCTACTATGTATAGAGCAGCAAAAAATAATATTTGTACAACCAATACAAGCAGCATCAACAATAAATACTTCGCCGTAAATACTCTTCCCCGCGTTACAGGTAATGCTAGAAGCTGTTTCCAGCCACCTGCCTGATGTTCATATCTGCAAATGGCACTTGCTAAAACTCCTGTTATCAAGGGTAAAAATAGTAAAGCATAGGATAAATTCATGGACAGTAATGATAAATACCATTCATTAATCTCCATATCTTCATTGGAAAACCTGCTTGTTAATCCAAGAAAAATACCTATAATTGGTACGGTAAATATTATGAACATAATCTTTGAATGTCGAAACTTAAACCATTCTGATTGTAGAATTGAGATCATTTATTTCACATCCCTTCTCATAAAGTCGAGCATTCCAACGATATACAATACAATACCTACTCCAATCCCAAGCAGCACATTGATCAACGGCTCATCCCATTCGTTCATTAAAGATGGCCACTTCCATATCATCCAATCAGGTAAAACAAAAGCGGAAAAGGCAAAAATCACACCTAAGACCCCGGTCGTAATCGGAATCCCTTGGTTTTGGCTCACGGATGCAATCCAGAGTTGCAACGCAAGTATTGGCAAGGCTGCAAAATAAGGATAGAAGCTATATTTCAATAACTCCAAGTAAGGAATATCATTTCCTAAATTTAGTAAAACTCCATAACAAAGTGAAAATACTAATAGTAAAAGAGAAGACACAAATAGTAAGCTTGCAAGTACAGTAAATTTCGATAAATACACACCCATTTTGGAAACAGGCAACGAAATCAGTTGCTTCCAAGCATTTGTTTCATTTTCTATACTCGCTATAAAAGAAGTTAATATGGCAATTCCTAATACAAGTGCAAGAGGGGTAAAAGAATGTACATTCATAAAATAATATCCCCAATCATCCTCACTCTGCTGTAATAAGTAATCTTTTCTGACTCCATAGTTAACCATCTGCAAGGCAATAACTCCGAAAGGGCCTAAAAACGCTAGAAACCATAATCCTTTACGTTTTATTTTCAAAAAATCCGCCAGTAAAAGTTTCCCAATCATACTACCTTCTCCTCTGTAGTCATTTGAAGGAAAGTATCTTCCAGTGATCTTTTTTCCTCTTCTACACGGTAAATTGAATAGCCCCCTTGAACGAGCGTAAAGACTGCTTTTGCCACTCCTTCATTTGAATGTTCCGACAATAAAATGATGCCATCCTGCCACTCAGCTTTTATTCCATTTCCTAATAATGAGCGCCACGCTTGCTCACTATCACTAACCTTTAATAGAATCTTCTGCTGTGCGTACTTGCGCAAAGCTTCGATGGAATCCTGGTAAATCATTTTTCCTTTCGTAACTATTCCGACTGTTGTCGCCATTTGATCGATTTCCGATAATAAGTGACTGGAGATCAAGATGGTCATACCTGTTTCGGCGGGTAACTGTTTAATTAGATTACGAATCTCAATAATGCCGGATGGGTCTAGCCCGTTGGTCGGCTCATCTAAGATTAGTAACTCCGGATTGTTTAATAGGGAAGCTGCAATCCCTAATCGTTGTTTCATTCCTAGTGAAAATCCTTTTACCTTTTTATTCGCTACTTCGGATAACCGAACAATTTCTAACACCTCGTGAATTCTTGTTTTTGGAACACCTAAAATCTTTCTTAATGCCTCTAAATTTTCATAAGCAGTTAAATGGGGATAGTAGGATGGATTCTCTACTAGGGAGCCCACTCTTTTTAAAATGTCTATTCTTTCTCTTTTTAAATCCTTTTCAAAGATTTGAATCGTACCGGATGTTGATTTCATCAAACCTAAAAGCATTCGGATGGTTGTTGTCTTTCCTGCTCCATTAGGTCCTAAAAATCCGTATATTTCTCCTTTACGTATTTTCATATCCAATCCTACTACGGCATTTTCCTTACCAAAACGTTTGGATAAATTGTTTGTATGCACTACATATTCCATTTCCCTCACCTCATTTTCTATCTTAGAGATAGAATATTAAAACTAGGTAAGGGGCAAGTTTAAATTTTGTTTAAAAAAAGTGTATTTGAAAGGATGCCCCTTCAAATACACCATTATTTGTATTTCTTTAATTTAATGGTTGTTCCCGCTTCACTTGACTCAATATCCCAATCTAGCTTCATACCCTTTACCATCATATCAACAATAGACAAGCCTATTCCTGCACCTGCTTCATCGGATTCATTTTTCATCCCGTTTCCTTTGTCTGAAATTACAATAGCATCGTATAGATTTGTAGATTCGGTTTTAACACAAATATATCCTCCGCTTTTTGCATGGCGAAGCACGTTTTGCAATAAATTATCTATTATACTTCCTAACCAAATAGGGTCGATTTTCCACTTATTTTGTTCGAACGGAGTCAAATTGACTTCAAATTTAAACTCTTCCTTTTCAAAGACAGGGTACCATAAAGCTAAACATTCACGTACATAACGAATAACATCAATATCCTTTGTTTCAAATTTATATTTACTAGCCATTAGTAACGTGTATGACATCAAGTTTTCAATCAGTCTGTCAATATTTACAACAGAGGCTTCCAAGGATTCTATCGCTTTTTGACCTTCCTCCGATAAATCTTCTTTAGCAATGGAATAAGTTTGAGCCCTTACCTTTGTTAAAGGTGTACGAAGATCATGAGAAAGATTAGCGATTAGCTCTCGACGTAGCTGTTCCTCTTTCTGCTCGCTCTGTTTGCTTTCCCTTAGCTCAAATACCATTTGATTGAACGTTTTTTCAAGCTGTCCAATTTCGTCCTTCTTTTTCACCGTAATCTCAATCGGTAGCCCGTCCACATCCCGTATTTCCATTGCCTCTTGCAATTGCAATAACCGTTTTCTAATACTCCTAAAGAATAAAAAGGATACTAATAAAAACAGAAAAATAATAAAAATAACACCAGATACAAAAATAAGTCCATATTCATCATAAATATTTTTAAGAGGTGGATCAAACTCTGACCTAGGCATCTCCAGTACAATGAAACCATTCATTTCATCTTGTCCAACAAACGCAATAACTGTAAATGGGTCCCCTCCATAGTGCTGTTTTATAAATTTTGCTGTATATACTGCCGACCACTCGGCAGGCAACTGCTCCTTTACGTTCACTTGATTAGCGAGCGTCCCTTGACCATCCACCCAGAACATTGATGCTTTTGGATGTTGCTGCTTCCACTTAGTAAAATGCTCTTCTATTGTTTCAGAAGTCACAACTTGCATACCATTTGCTTCTTGATGCCATTTTTCCTCTACGTCACCTTCCTCTATAGTATGGTTGTTTAAAGTGTCACCCTGCGTGTTACTAGAAACACCAAATACAAATAAAGCAATAATTAAATAGGAAACTTGAACAATAGACATTGCTAATAGAATCAGAAACATATACTTCGCTAGTAAGGACCGGAAAAACCTCTTCATATTTTTACCCTATACCCAATTCCGCGAATGGTTTCAATAATTGATGGTTTTGCTGGGTCCCTTTCAATTCTCTCTCGTAAATAACGAATATGAACCATCAACGTCTTATCTCCTTCGATATAACGCTCTCCCCACACTCCCTCATACAGCTGTTCCTTTGTTAATATTTGATTCAAATGACGAACGAAGTACTGCAAAAGATGATATTGCTTGCCGGTTAATTGGATTTCCTCATCTTTTTCACCGTCTACTATTCTCATGTCCTTTGTATAGATCATCAGATGCTGAAGCTTTAATATATCGTCATTCTTTTGGTATCTCCGTAGCAATACTTCTACACGAGCTGCAAGCTCATCTGGATGAAACGGTTTTGTTAAATAATCATCTGCAAAATTTAGCCCCTCTATTTTATCCTCCACCGCAGTCCTCGCAGAGAGCATTAAAATAGGCAGGTCTCCCTTTTCCTTTTTAATACGCCTCCCAATTGAAAAGCCATCTAACCCTGGAATCATCACATCCAAAATTGCCATATCCACACTTGAAATATACTTTTCAGCATCCTGTCCAGATTTCAGCCATGTCACCTCATACCCTCTTTCTGTTAAATCCTTTCTCACCCAGTTTCCTATATCCACTTCATCTTCTATGTAAAGAATGTGTACCATGTTTGTCCTCCTGTTATTGGGATTGTGATTTGTTAGCTGAATCGCTACATGCTTCTAAGAAATTAGAGTCGTTTAAGACCATACCCTTTCAAAAAAAACTCTCTACCTCAGTTAAGGCAGAGAGTTTTGTTCCAACCTTGTATAGTTAACTGGTGTTCCATGAAATATCTCTCTCGCAATTCAAATGGCTAAAAGACTCCAATAGCTCGCTAAATATATAGAGCGGTCGAGGGATTGTCATAAATCTTGCTCGCGGAGTGGAGCAGGATGGCGATTGTCGTAAAGTAATGCTGGATTGTAGTAAACTAGCGACCTATTGTCGTAAACTAGCCCTGGATTGTCGTAAACTAGCCCTGGATTGTCGTAAATCTTGCTCGTGGAGTGGAGCAGGATGCCGATTGTCGTAAAGTACCGCTTGATTGTAGTAAACTAGCGACCTATTGTCGTAAACTGAGCCGGGATTGTCGTAAATCTTGCTCGTAGAGTGGAGCAGGATGCCGATTGTCGTAAAGTAACGCTGGATTGTAGTAAACTAGCGACCTATTGTCGTAAACTGAGCCGGGATTGTCGTAAATCTTGCTCGCGGAGTGGAGCAGGATGCCGATTGTCGTAAAGTAACGCTTGATTGTAGTAAAGTAGCGACCTATTGTCGTAAACTAGGCTTGGATTGTCGTAAACTAGCCCGGGATTGTCGTAACCAGCCCACAGGTTATCGTGAAAGCCAGTTATACGGCACAGTCTTTTTTAGCACTTGCAATGGTCACTAAGATTTAGAAACTCATTTCAAAATTCCAACAATGCAGACATTATATCATGAATGATTCTAAGACAATACAAATAATCCTATTATTGTATTTAATAGAATGCATATTCCTATAATAGTTTTTTCTAAGATTAATAATTAAACAAACACCGAAACCAGCTAGAGCGTTTGGATGGGGTTCAGCTTTCAATGATGTGTCGTTCCACAAGTACTTTTTAGGGTTGCAGGAAAAATAAGTGACAAATACACTTTTAGCTTTAGATAAAAATAGCTTAAACAAGATTAATACTGCATTTGTTGCTCCAAAGGTTATAGCCGGTGGCAGGATGGTTCATGTGGGGCAGTTAATAAATAAGCAAGGCCATATTAAGTAAATAAAAATTTGATAACTACAATAAAGCAGCCAAAGTACCATCATCAATATCATAACATGCATAAAACCAGGGCCTAACTATGGTCCTTTAATATTTTCTACACGCCCTTTACTCCAGTTATTAAAAAACTCTCTACCTAATTAAAGATAAAGAGTTTTTTATCATACCCAGCTCTCTAATAAGGTTAAACTGTTTCCTTTTTTAACATTCGCCTCAATATTTTGCCAGAGCTTGTTTTTGGAAGTTCCTCTATAAATTCTACTTCTCGTGGATATTTGTAGGCAGACATTCTTTCTTTTGCCCATTCAATAATTTCATTTTCTGTTGCGATTGATCCTTCTTCTAGGACAACAAAGGCCTTGACTGACTCTCCTCTTATTGGATCGGGAATGCCAATTACTGCTACTTGGTTAATTTTTTCATGTTGTGAAAGCATTTTTTCTACTTCCTCTGGATATACACTGTAGCCGGAGCATTTTATCATTTCTTTTACTCTTCCAAGAAAATAGAGAAAACCGTCTTCATCAAACTTCCCAATATCACCTGTTACAAAGTAATCGTGGAAAAAAGATTTTTGTGTCTCCTCGTTTCTTCCTTTATAGCCTTTGAAGACACTTGGTCCCTTTACAAGAATCATTCCTTGTTCCCCAATGGCCATTTCTAAATGATAATTTTCAAAATCTACCACTTTCACGTCAGTATCAAATGTAGGCTTTCCAACTGAGCCATATCGAATGTCACCTGGTGGAGTCATCGTATTGCCAGTATGAGTTTCACTCATGCCATAAGCAAATTCCATTAGCGGCTTACCAGTTATAGATTTCCATTCATCTGATATCTCTTGAGACAATTGAACACCAAAGCTAGTTACTATATCTATTTTAAGTTTACTAAAATCAATATTTTGGATAGAAGGTTCTCTCATCATTTGTATGTTCATAGGGGTAGTCGTATATAATACCGTAGCATTATATTGCTGGAATGCCTGGAGCATTCCCTTTGGATCGAAGCGTGTAAGCAGCACAACTGACGCTCCTACTTCCATTGCACTTAGTAGACCGACCAATTTCCCTGCTATATGAAAGATTGGCATAACACTAATATAGGTATCTTCTTTAGTGAATCCAAAGTTCTTGGCTACACAAGCTGCTTGGAATTCTGAGTTTTGAAATGTAAGCATTGCTCCCTTTGGAGAACCGGTAGTACCAGATGTATAAATGATCAGACTAACATCTTCTGCCATATTAATGTTTGTATTAATATCATTGCTGTACTGGTCATTTTGCAATATTGTCATCCAGTCATAGGTGTCCTCCCATCGGTTTTCGAGCACTTTTTCTGGAAATGCCGGGTAAGGGTTTTCTGGCAAATAATCCTTATAGTTTGTTACTATTTTACTTTCTACTTTCGTTTCACTCTCTATTTTTTGAAAAACTTCATATAAATCCGGAGTAGTAAATATAGCTTTGGCTTCCAAGTCATTAAGCTGATATTTTAGCTCCCACTCTTTGAACATGGGATTACATGGTCCTACTATTGCCCCTATTTTTTGAATAGCAAAAAAAGCAATCACGTACTGCGGACAATTTTGAAGGAAAAGAGCGACGGTATCCCCTTTTTGAATACCCTTGTCAGTCAGAAAGCTTGCTACACGTTTAATCGAACCCCAGAGTTCCCCATATGATATTTGCCTTCCATAAAAGTTAATCGCTGTTTTCTCAGGAGTTGTTTGAGCATGCTGTTCAATATACGAATGGATTGGCTTATTTTGTAGAGCTAAATGCATAATAATCCCTCACTTTCCTTTAAAATTTGAAGAACGTTTTTCAATAAAGGCCTGCTTGCCCTCTGCATAATCGACTGTATAATAAGAGGCTAGTGTTGAATAAGTCTGTACTTGGAATGCATTTTCTATCGTCATCCCATCGCTATTGTGCATTGCCTTTTTCATTAGGCCAATTGCTCTTGTAGCACTACTAGTTAAATGAATTGCCAAGTCCTCAACCACTTCCTCCAGTTTATCTTGTTCCACTTGCTTATACAGTAGTCCCCACTCACTTGCCTCATTTGTTCCGAACATTTCTCCTAAAAAGAGATAACGTGCAGCTCGATGATATCCTATACGTTTTTGCAAAAGATATGTACCTGCAGATATCCCTCTTAAAACGAAAGGCAGTCCAAACTTAGTCTCATTCGAAGCAATGATAAAGTCTGCTGCCAACGCAATTTCAAAACCGGCTCCTAATGCGTATTTATGTGCCTTCACTATAATCGGCTTCTCTAAGTTTTTCATAGCTAAAACTACTGCAGGATATCCATCCGAGTACTCTGTTAATTTGTCCGTAGGATTTGGATTTTTTTCTGTTCCCATATCAACTAGGTCATCCCCTGCACAAAATGCCTTTCCCAACCCCTCTATTATAATGACACGCACTTCATCATCTTTTTTAGTTTGATTTAGATAATGAATAAGATCTGCAACCATATCATTATCTAATGCATTCAAGGCTTCCGGGCGATTAAGTGTAATTCTCGCAATATTATTTTCCACTTTATATATAACTTTCGTTCCCATTTGATCCCTCCTTTAATCTATTGTTCAATATACAAATGCCTCTCCAGTTCTTCTCTTATATGATCGGGGATAATCTCACTTTTGTTCTCTTGGACATTATAGTTAACGTATATCGTATTTGCTTGAACAGTTAGCTTATTTCCTTGCCATATTTCTTCATATAGTTCTAGACTAGTGTTGCCGATGCGTTTTACCCAGCATTTTATTTCTACGCTAGTACCAAAGTAGATTTGTGCCTTGTACTCTACAGTTGTTTTTAGGATAATCATTTTCCAATTACTAAAGCTAAGGTCTGGCATGAACAAAGAGAAAAGTTTGTTTCTACCACCTTCAAGCCAGACAGGTACTGTGGTGTTATTAATATGCCCTACGCCATCCGTTTCAGAAACTCGTGGTTCTACAATTGTTTGATACATTACAATATCTCCCTTCCTATAATTTACTGTTCAACATAATCGACCAGATTCCTTCTGCCACTGGATGATCATCTGCAAGAACCTCGATATGAATATCATAGATACAACTTTTTTTAGTGAGGGTATTATTTTCACAAATTTGATAATCTACTGAGATAGTTTCTCCAACTTTTACGCCTTTTCTAAATCTCCAATTTTGTCCTACAACTGCTACTAGATAATCTTCCAAGTTGAATGTCCTGTTTAAAATTCCAATCGCGACCATCACAAGCTGACGGTTGTCTATATAATATTTTAGATTTGATTTTTGCTCGTTTAGCATCATTTGAAAAAGTTCTACATCTGTTTTGTATATAGTTCGATGAATAGGTGTTTTGACTTGATTAATAAAATTCAAATCTCTAACATCCTTTCTTCACAGAAATAGATTAAAGATCCTTCCATGACTAGCTCATCTTCTTTTTTATACACAGAGAACCTTAATACTTCGCCTCTTAGTCTGTAAACTACATAAATTTCGTCACCCACTGTGATACTTTTTTTATAGTAACTAGTAAATTCATGAATTTTAGTAAAAGGGATTTCCTGCTTTTCTATCAATGATATTGCTAGAGTAAAGATTGTGTCACCATGTAAAATAACACTTTTGAAACGAGAATTTTCCATTAAAGGCATATTGGAATGAATATTTAAATTTCCTTCCCAAATCATAGGGAGTAAAAGATGGTTTTCTGTTATTTTTAGTTGACCTGTTTGTTTTTCCATCTAGTTATAGTCATAAAAACCTTTACCTGATTTCTTCCCGAGCTTTCCGGCTTCCACCATTCTCTTGAGTAATGGACATGGACGATACTTGGAATCTCCGAAGCCCTCATACAGGCTTTCCAGTGCATACAGTGTTGTGTCTAATCCACATTCATCTGCCAAGCGTAAAGGTCCGATAGGATGGTTTGCCCCTAACTTCAGACCTCGATCTACCTCCTCCGGATCTGTACCCTCCATTACTAGAAATGATGCCTCATTCATCATTGGTAGTAAAATTCGATTGACGATGAATCCAGGATAATCCTGAGCAATGACCGTTTCTTTATTGATAAGGTTTCCGTATTCCCTCACCCTTACAAGGGTATCTTCTGAAGTTTCTATTGAGGTAATAATTTCTAATAGTTTCATAATTGGTACTGGGCTAAAAAAATGCATACCTACTACTTTTTCTGGGCGATTTGTTACAGAACCAATTGCCGCAATGGATAATGATGACGTGTTGCTTGCTAATATAGCATTAGGTTGAACGATCTCATCGAGTTGCCTAAACACCTGTTGCTTTAAGTCTAATCTTTCAGGAACTGCTTCAATAACTAAATCCACATCTTTTCCATCTTGAATATTAGTTGAAAAAAGTATAGAATCATTAATTCTTTGTTCATCCGTAGGGGTATACTTTTCTCTTTTTAACATTGATTGAATGCTTTTATTTATAAAATTTTTCCCTCTTGTTAAATCTTCCTCTGAGCGGTCTGTTAATACTACTGGCAAACCTGCTAATGCAAAAATCTGGGCAATTCCACTACCCATCAGACCTGCCCCCACTATCATTACTTTCTTTTCCATGTTGCTTCGCCTCATTTCTATATATTAATCTTGGAATTGGACGTTTTTTACTATTACCGATGCACCCTGACCACCACCGATACATAATGTTGCCAGACCATATTTTTTGTTACTTCTGATTAATTCATGTACTAATGAAACTATAATTCTAGATCCCGAGCTTCCTACTGGATGTCCTAGTGCTATGGCGCCGCCATTTACATTGACAATACTTTCGTTAATATTTAGTTCCTCTATCACAGCAAGTGCTTGTGCTGCGAAAGCTTCATTTAGCTCGATAAGATCTATATCCTCTATTTCCATGCCTGCTTTTTCTAGTGCAAGCCTTGTTGCTGGAACTGGTCCAATTCCCATCACCCTTGGGTCTACCCCAGCAGAAGCAACAGAAATTATCTCTGCTAAAGGAGTTAACCCATATTCTATAACCAATCTCTCCGAAGCAATAAGTATCACAGAGGCACCATCATTTAACCCAGATGCATTTCCTGCTGTGACAGTCCCATCTTCCTTAAAGGCAGCTGATAGATTCTGTAATGCATCTATTGTTGTAGCCCGTGGATGTTCATCCACTTTGAATTCTTCTTTTTTTGTTACAATTGGTACAATTTCCTTTTCAAATACACCATTAGCAATGGCCTTAGCTGCTTTTGTTTGACTACGTAAAGCATACTCATCCTGTTGTTGACGAGAAATATTATATTGTTCCGCCACATTTTCGGCAGTTACTCCCATATGATAGTTTTCACTTGAGCAAACTAATCCATCATGTAGCAAACTATCTTCTAGCTGAATGGCCCCTAATTTCTTTCCCCATCTACTCTCCTTCGATATATAAGGAACATTGCTCATACTTTCTGTTCCACCGGCAATGATTAGATTCCCATCTCCGGCCTTTATTTGCTGATAGGCTAAGGAAACAGAACGCATACCAGAGGCACATTGCTTGTTGATAGTCATTGCTGGAATGGAAGTAGGCAAGCCACCCTTTAAGGCAGCTTGCCTCGCCGGGTTGGCTTTCCCTCCAGCTTGATAAACATTGCCAATAATGATTTCATCTATTTTCTCTAATGGGACTTTCAAATCCTTGACCATTGCTTTTATCACTTCTGCGCATAATTCTGAAGAGCTAAATTGTTTTAAACTTCCCCCAAATCTTCCTACAGCTGTTCTTTGTGCAGATACTATATATACTTTTTCCATCAGGTCACCTCATTTTGTTAGTAAACTAGCATTTATGTGAAAATAGTAAATAAGATTACAGCTAATGCAGTTGCACACATTGTGAGCACTACGGCCATCAGAGCTACCGCAGGATATGCCCGTTTAAAGGTTTCATGACTGATATTACGAATAGTCGTAACAATATAACCGTTGTGTGGTAACGATGCCAAGCCATCAGATGACATTACGGATACTCTGTGTAATGCACCTGGATCTACGCCCATATTTAAATAAATTGGAGCTAAAATAGGAAGTGAAATTCCTAAACCACCAGATGCGGAACCTGTTAATCCAGCTATAAGATTGATACAAATTGCCATACTTAACAGTGGTGGACCAGGGATTTCTAATACGGTTTCAACAATTTGTGTGAATCCTGTAGTCAAAGCTGCGACCTTACCGAATGCGATAACAGCACTTGTATTACAGATAGCTACTATTGCATCGTTGGAGCCTTTTCCTAAAACATCCCAAAAGCCAGTGATGAATTTGAACATAGTCAGACATGCAACGATAATCGCACCTAAAAGTGCTAAAATGGCAGCAGTATTGGCATTAAATAATTGTGAATACGTAACCATTCCACCTACTACTACAATTATCGGTAACAATGCAACCACGATATGGGGTAATTTCTTTTTATTTTCTTCGTCGGTCTCAATATCTGAGTCATATTTTTCAAATTTTTCTCCTCTTTTAACTGCATTTCTAATCAGTAAATGAAGGAAAAAAGTGCCTAATATAAAGTTAAATGCAGATGCAATCATACCAATCCAAAAACCTGAATAAGGGGTTGTTCCAAAAAATTCTGTTGGCATAATGTTTTGAATTTCAGGTGATCCAGGCAAGAACATTGTAAAAGTAACAGAACCGAAAACTAATGCCGCTGGTATAAATCTTCTTGGTAAATTTGCATTTCTAAACAAAGAAACTGCAAGCGGATAAACAGCAAAGCCTACTACAAATAAAGATACCCCTCCATAGGTCATGATGGCACAGGCTAACACGACTGCCATGACAGCACCTTTAGGTCCAATAATTTTCATAACCCATTCAGCAATGGCCTCTGCAGCTCCTGTTTCTGCCATAACCTTTCCAAAAATTGCCCCTAGCAGGAACAATAAAAAGTACGTAGCAAAGTAACCAGTAAAGCCCTGCATATACGTACCTGTCATAGCTTCAATAATGTCTTGTCCAGAAGTTAATGCAACAAATGCACTTGCTGTAACCGCACTGATAATTATATTTATACCCTTTACGGTCATATAGATTAGAATCGCTAAACCAATCAACAACATAAATACACTCATCCTACATCTCCCTATCCTAATCCAATTTTTTAATTCTTAAAGACTGGCTTTCTCTTTTCTATAAAAGCATTTATTCCTTCATAGGCGTCAACATGATGAAAAGTTTTACAAAAAAGTTCGGTTTCCTTTTGGATTCCCGCAGCAAAAGAAATTTCATAGCCACACTCCATAGATTCTTTTATATTTTTAATAGAGTTTAACGATTTCTCTGCAAGCTTCGTTGCCCATTCCAATGCAACTGCCATACCAGTTCCTGATGTTGTCACCTTATTCACTAAGCCTATTGATAATGCTTCATCAGCACTAATGCTATCTCCAAAGAACATTAACTCTTTCGCTTTCGAAATTCCTATTAGCTTTGGTAATCTTTGAGTTCCTCCTCCACCGGGTAAAATCCCTAGATTAATCTCTGGTAAACCAATCTTCACATGCTCCTCTGCTATTCTAAAGTCGCAGCTTAACGCTAGTTCACAGCCTCCCCCCAACGTGAGACCGTTCAGCATAGCAATGGTAGGCTTCACCAATCTCTCAATATATTGAAAGACTTGATGATTCAGTTCGACATGCTCCACCATGTCATTTCGACCAAGCCAAGTAGGAAATTCTTTAATATCTGCCCCTGCCATAAATGCCTTTTGTCCTGCCCCAGTTAATACAATGGCCCTTATATCTTTATCTTCCTCCATCCGTCTAAATGTCTCTAACAACCCCTGTGCTACCTTACTGCTTAATACATTTACAGGAGGGTTATCAATAGTTATGATGGCAACTTTGTCACTTACAGTAACTTTAACTAGTTCGCTCACTATATCACCTTCTTTTTAATTTTCTTGCTACTAAAAACGCAGTCTTACTTTAAACATCCACCAAGTAAAAACAGTTTAATCTAAAATTTTACCTATCACTTTTGGTCCTTTCTATGTTATTTTTAATAAATGAATACGTTTACATTTTTACTTTTACGTTTGCACGAATAAATATACTTTCTCTTTTGTCTGTTGTCAACATATTCTGAATTTTTATATTATATCATCGTAAACTTAAAAAAATTCCTACCAACCATTTTATATTTTTTCAAATCTCTGTCTAATGGATTTTAAGATAAAATAGTGAGAAAAGTAGATAATGATTGTATAATTTACTCAGAATAAGAAAATATTCTATTTGGAGGTAATCCCATTGGTATCATCTAAAGATGTGGCTAAACTAGCAGGAGTATCGCAGGCTACGGTTTCTCGTGTCCTTAATACTCCTGATTTAGTTAAGAAGCCAACACTTGAAAAAGTTCAGAGAGCAATCAACGATTTAAATTACATTCCAAATGCTCAGGCACGTTCTTTAGTTCAAAACAAATCCAGAACGATCGCTCTATTATCTGGTCCATTGCATAATCCATTTTTTGTGGATACTACGACCGCTATTGTCAATTATGCAAGTCAGATGGATTATCGAATTCAAGTACAGTTTGTAAACGATCATAAACTAAATGACGCATATACGATTGCTTTGGAACATAAGGTGGATGGAATCATTCTCTCCTGTATTTTAAATGACGATCCTATTTTTGAAAAATTGAAGCGGATGAATGTTCCCTTTATCACCTATAATCGCAAGCATCAAAACAATGAGTACTTTGTAGAAATTGATAATTATGAGGCTGGTTATTTGTCTGCAAAACATATGATTGACCAAGGACATGAACTAATCGCCTGGGTTGGAGGCCCACAAAATTTTAGCACCTTCTATCATCGTTTCCAAGGATTCAGTCAAGCATTAAAAGATGAGCGAATTGGCTTAAAACCAGAATATATATTTAACACTGATACAACAAGTACCGATATTTCGGCATCCTTCCACCAATTGATGAACCTAAAAAATCCTCCTTCTGCAATTTGTGCTGGCAGTGATTCTCTCGCTCTTAATGTAATGGATAATGCTATTAGTATGGGCTTAGAGGTGCCAAAGGATGTTAGCATCATTGGAATTGACAATGTAGATCTTAGCTCTCATGGTTCTATTCAACTCACTACGGTAGGCAGCATTTCAGGTAGGAATTTGGGTCACCTAGCAATACAAAAACTAATAGATATGATTGAAAACAAAAATAATAGTTGCGTTAAAATAACAGAACCTGTTAAGATATTTCCAAGAAGCACCACATCTCAAAAAGTAAAACAAACTTAAAGAGTTTGTTTTTATTTTATAGTAAAATGAATGCGTATACATTTCTTTTTATGAAGTTATGAATACGTAAACATTGTAAATCTTTAATTAAAATTTGTACAATCCCAGACAGGATAAAATTCATCATATAAAGTTGCTATCAGTCCTATCATAAGAAATTAAGACGAGCAAGTGGTAATATATTGTTACCCAGAGCTTTGTATGGCTCTCACACAACGAAAGGATGATTCAAATGGAAAGAAAATATTTTGTAAATGGTGAATGGAAATCTTCAGAGAAATATGCGGAGCTGTACTCCCCTCATACGAAAGAGCTTATAGCGAAAATACCTCAGGCAACTCGTGAGGAAGTGGATGAAGCAATTGAAGTGGCGTACGGTGCACGTGAGAAAATGGCTGCTTTAACAGCATTCGAACGCTCTGCTATTTTGGAACAGATTACACAGCTATTTATAATTCATCGTGAGGAAGCTGCAAAGATTATTTCCTTAGAGGCTTCAAAGCCTTTGAAATATGCGTATGGAGAAATCGATCGGACGATTGAAACGTATAAATTTGCTGCAGAGGAAGCTAAGCGTTTAACTGGAGAAATGATTCCGATGGATGCTGCAAAAAATGGCGCTGATCGATTTGGCTATACAATCGAGGAGCCTATCGGTGTAATCGGAGCAATTACTCCCTTTAACTTCCCACAAAATCTAGTAGCACATAAAGTCGGACCTGCTATTGCAGCAGGAAATACGATTGTATTGAAGCCTGCTTCACAGACTCCTCTTTCTGCTTTATTTTTAGCAGAATTGATCGAGCAAACGGCACTTCCAAAAGGTGCTTTTAATGTAGTGACTGGTAGCGGTCGCGAGGTTGGCGATGCTTTAGTTGAAAGCGACAAGGTGAAGATGATTACTTTCACTGGTAGTCCTGCAGTAGGTAAGGGCATTCGTAATAAGGCAGGCTTAAAAAAGGTGGCGCTTGAGCTTGGGTCTAACGCAGGTTTAATCATCGATAAAAATGTAGATTTATCTAAAATTGTACCGAAATGTGTGATGGGTGCCTTCTCTAACCAGGGGCAGGTTTGTATTTCGTTACAACGTACGTATGTAATGGATGAGATTTTCGATGAGTTTATCGACCAATTTAGTGAGATGACGAAGAAGCTTGTTGTCGGTAGTCCATTCGATGAGTCGACTGACATTTCTGCAATGATTGCTGCTAGCGAATCGGAGCGAGCTTTGGAATGGGTCGAGGAAGCTGTAGAGCATGGTGCTGAAATCATCACTGGCGGTAAGATTGAAAACGATGTGTTTCAGCCTACTATTTTAAAAAATGTAAATGCTATCTCAAAGGTTTCCTGTCAGGAGGTTTTCGCACCGATTGTTGGGGTGAGTCGCATATCTTCTATTGAAGAGGGAATTGAAGCCATCAACCACTCGGACTTCGGACTACAGGCTGGGATTTTTACTAACGATATTCAAACTGCATTTAAAGCCTCGAAGCTTTTAGAGGTTGGCGGCGTAATGATTAATGACATTCCTACCTATCGTGTAGACCAAATGCCATATGGTGGTGTGAAGGACAGCGGAACTGGCAAGGAAGGCATAAAATATGCAATCCATGAAATGACTGAAACAAAGCTTGTTGTATGGAATAATCAGTAAGGAGTGTGCAATATGTCAGAAAAAATTACGTTTACACCAATCAGCTATACAGGATGGGATTCACTTTCCCATCTTCTAGCTGAAGTGAAACGCTTTGAAGTGAAGAAAATATTAATCGTCACAGACCCTTTTTTAAAGGATATCAGATTGACTAATAAAGTCTCGGAGCCACTAGAGAATGCTGGCTACAACGTTCAAATATATACAGATGTAGTGCCAGAGCCACCTCTAGCAATCGGCGAAAAACTTGTTTCCTATACACGTGAACATGCCTTTGATATGGTAATTGGCGTCGGTGGTGGTAGTGCTTTGGATTTATCCAAGCTTGCAGGAGTGCTAGCTTCTCATGATGGTAATGTGGCAGATTATTTGAACCTAACTGGAACGAAGCATATTACCCATAAAGGTTTACCAACTATTTTAATCCCTACCACTTCTGGTACTGGATCAGAGGTTACAAACATCTCGGTGTTGTCCTTGGAAACTACAAAAGACGTGGTGACGCATGATTATTTATTGGCGGACGTGGCAATTGTAGATCCAGCATTAACAATTTCCTTGCCTCCGAAGGTAACTGCTGCAACGGGAGTAGATGCACTGACACATGCCGTTGAGGCGTATATCTCTAAGAATGCAAGTCCTGTGTCGGATGCATTAGCGCTACAGGCAATTCGGTTGATCAGCAATTCTATTCGCACTGCTGTATCGAATGGTGATGATAAACAAGCTCGTACAGATATGAGCTACGGCAGCTATTTAGCTGGCCTTGCCTTCTTCAATGCAGGAGTTGCTGGAGTACATGCACTCGCTTACCCGCTTGGCGGGCAGTTCCATATCGCACACGGAGATTCCAATGCTGTGCTTCTCCCTTACGTCATGGGATACATACGTAAAAGCTGCGAAAAACGCATGAAGGACATATACGATGTAATGGGCTTCAGCTCTGCTAATCTATCACAGGAGGAAGCATCCTATAAATGTGTCGCTGAGTTAAAAAGATTAGTAGAAGATGTTGGAATCCCTTCTAACTTACAAGGCTTCGACATTCCAGACAGTGCCTTGGAAAGTTTAACTGAGGATGCATTGAAACAGAAGCGTATATTAGCTCGAAGTCCGATGGAGCTAGGACATGAAGAAATTTCTGCGATCTATCAAGCTGCTTTTGATGGGAAGATTGTGGAGTAAACTGCTTTGAGTTAATCCCTGTGCCAGTTGAAGGCATAGGGCTTTTTGTTTGGAAGCTATAACGTCTCAGCCCCATAAAAATAGTACCATTCAAGCCCTAGCTCAATGGTACCCCCCTCTTATAACCCCTTATTAATCTCTTCAATAATCCTAACAATCGCAGCTGTTTCTTCTAAAGAAACTGCCCCCTTCCCAGTTTCAAAAAATTCTACAATATGCTCAACGAGTCCTGCGTAAAAGGGTTTCTCTTCTTCCCAAAGCTTTAACGTCTGAACATCGTCTGCAGAATGAAGTACCGCTCCGAATCGGCCATGCCATTCTGATTCTCCGCGAATTAAGAGATGTCGACCATCCTTATATGTCAGATGAACCTGATGACAATCGTACTTGTACTCGACCTGTACTTTTTCAACACCTGTTCCAAAAAGCGTGACAGCCATTTCTACTAAATGAATGCCATACCAAAAGTAGCCGGGCATTTGCTCCTGCATTGGGGTAGGACCGTAGAAATAGCCGCTACTCCAATTCCCTTTCCTATTAACAGCCATGACTGATTCAGAAAAACGTAAAGCGGATGAGCTCATGACCGGTGTTCCATTTTTTTTACTCAGGCCCATGACCTCAGCCATTTCCTCACTGCTCATGACGACTGGCTTATCGATGAAAACTGGCTTACGATAGGTCACAACCTGTTTGAACCAGTCCAGATGGTTTCTTCCGTCAACTGTTCCAATTATGATTGCGTCTACTTCATTCATTATTTCCTCGACTGTCTCTACCTCTGCTACTCCGTATTTTTTTATAACAATTTGGTAGTAATCAGGGAATCTGTTGGAGCTGATTGGTAAATCCTCTGAGAAGGTCGGAATGGCATGGGTGATTTTAGCACCTTTCACGTGGTACGTATCGTCCAGGTCATTTAATAATCTCGTGAATATTTCACTGTGAGAGGTGTCTAGACCTATTAATCCTATTTTCATAGAGCTCCTCCTATTCCTCGTTCATAATAATTGCAAATACCTGTCTCGGTCTGCCTCGCCTTGAAATTTTCTCCATCCCTATGATTTTGATCAGCTCAGCGTCTAACCAGGATTGAATGATTCGATGTGCACTTCTTGGTGTGATGCTAAGGATAGTTGCTAATTCATGTGCTGTGAATTCATTCTTTTGTTTTCGCTTGATAACAGCCATCGTTTTTTCTATATTTGCAGCACTCATGCCAACAAATTCTGCTTTACTGATCAGTAACTGATCGGTCACTGTGAGTGGGTATTTCATTGGTACGATTAAATCAATTGGACCGAAAACACTGCGATCTTCACGGACGATGAAGCAGCAGCCCCCTCCGTTTTCCTGTGCCTGAATGAGAGCAACCCTGGCATGCGAGCCAGCCTCTAAAGCTGAGAAGCCAAAACCTACACCAATTGATAGAGATACCTCTAGCTTTTTCTTCATCTCATCGACAATTGGCAAGTATTTGTAACCCTCTGTAATTCTTTCAAAAATGCCTCGATTGGTAACGAATATATACTCACTGCTGCTGAGTGCAACGAGATACCCGTTTATTTGCTCTGCAAATTGAAGCAGCATACGGTGAATAGCATGACTTCGTTTATGTACCTGCTGCTCCGTCATAAATTCATGGACATCCCCGGAACTTTCTATAAAGATCCTACCTATAATAATTTGCATTTCCTTTTGCTTTCGTTGATTGGTCGCAAGCAGCATTCGCTCGATTGCCACAATAATATCCTGATCTGTTGGCTTCAGCCACTCATTTACAATATTCATACTTGTCAGCTGTTCACTTACTAGCTTTAAGCTAGTAATCACTACTGTATCGGGGTTGTCCAACACATTCTTTTCATGGAAGGTTACTACATCTTCTTTGTTTTCCATATAGACGATTTCTTGAAAGCTTTGATAGGTAAACGTTTCTTCTAAATTATTTTTCACTATTTCCATGTAATTGTTCTGAATACCATCTAGACTAATATTCGATAGACTCTTTTTGCTCTTCAGCTTATAAAGTGCTTGATAAAGTCCTGCTCCCTTCAAAGGTATATAAAAAGCTGGAACCTCTATAGGGATTTCATCCTTCGAAACTAAATATGGAATTCTTCCCGAATAAAACAAACAATCTACATGATCGATAAGCTCCGTTGTTAATTGCCTAGCATCTACTATTTCATCCGATAAACTAAAAATCGGTTGGATATTCGGAAAAAGTCCAAAGCATCTCACCATTGTTTCTCGAATCCACTGTGGCCCTATAACACCTACTCTAATACTAGTTTCCACAAAACCCACCCCCTTGGAATAGAAGAAAGACACACCTTTTGATGTGTCTGTAGAATGCTGTTTCTTTTCCTGCGATATCCTCTTCCTTACCTAGACATATATTTCAAGAGAGTCTAGGCACTGCGCTTTCCTTTTCCAAAAACTCTTTTACAAAAGAATCATCATTCAGCTCTGGATAAGCAGCATAAACACGGTCTATTTCCTCTAGCTGCCCATCACTTAGCACTTCATGGTCCATCAGGCACCAATTTCCCTTCATAAGCCCCTGTCTTCTGAGCACTTCATTGATGCCAGCAATGCTCCCCTTAAAATCATGCTTAGAATCAAAGAATGCTGCATTAGCATCCGTCACTTGTTGAGCGATGGAGAACCACTTTTTATCAATTTGTTCATTTGCTCTCGCTTCTTTTATTTGTTCAAAAAGCTCTACTGCCTTATGTGTCCAGACAGACCAATGACCGAGCAAGCCACCGACAATTTGTTTCGATGCTTTCTGACCATTCACTTCTGCTTCATACTCTGTAAATAGGTCAGTCACTATATTGTCGTCATTACCTGTGTACAGTGCAATTTCATCTCTTCTAGGAGAGGCGTTTACCGCACGAATAACATCTAACGTCAAATAACGGTCAAATGGTGCCATCTTAATACCGAACACATTGTCGATAGCTGCGAACTGCTCCCAAAAATCGTAGCTAAATACACGTCCTCCTACAGCTGGCTGCAGATAAAATCCGAAAACTGGGATGATATCTGACACTGACATTGTGCGCTCAATCAATTCATTTTCTGAATATTCATTTAATCCGCCGTTACTTAATAATACCATATCATAGCCAAGATTTTTAGCAGTATTTGCCTCTTCTATTGCCTGCTCTGTTTTCCCACAAGCTCCTGCAATTTTGAGGAATGGTCGATCAATTTTTGCCTTTTCGATTTCCTCCATCGCAAGCTTCAATACCGTTTCATACAAATTAAATTGTGGATCACGAATTTCAAATTGCGTCGTATGGACACCAACCGCCACTCCTCCAACACCTGCCTCGATATAATATCGAGTTAATCGGCGCTGAGCCTCTTCATCTAGCTGTTTATCCTGTGTGATTGCCAGTGGATGAGCAGGTATGAAAGCTCCATCGTGTAAATGCTGCTTCAGCTCGTCAGTTAGTGCCATTTAAAATTCACCCTTCCTCTCCTGGAAGTGGGTCGGCTTATTAATGGTCTCTCCATCATTAGCCACCCAGTCAGCTATCCATTCAATCATTTCTCTAATAGAAACGCGTGGATAACCAAATAGCTGATGAGCTTTACTCGCATTGTTGAGTAATGCATTTTCTTGCTCCTCCCCAACAAACACAGGGTTCTTATCGAACAAGCGCCCAAACTCTTTTGCCAGCCAGCGAACTGAAAGCGTCTCTGGACCTGTCACATTGATGATTGACGGAGGCGAGCTCGCATGAAGAAGTGAACGAATCGCATACTCATTTGCATCTCCCTGCCAGATCACATTGACATGCCCCATGGAAAGGTCAAGCGGTGTTTCATTAAAGACGGACTTGGCAATTTCCAATAAAACCCCGTAGCGCATATCAATTGCATAATTCAATCGGAATATAGCAAGTGGTGTATTGTCTCTTTGTGAGAAATAAGTAAACACGCGCTCTCTCCCTAAGGACGATTGACCGTATTCACCGACTGGAGCCACAGGATGATTCTCATCGCAACCGCTTGCATAAACAGGAACTAATGGATAAACATTTCCCGTAGAGAATGCCACAATATTTGAGCCTTTAAAATGTTCTGCTACTCTACCTGGTAAATACGTATTCATCGCCCATGTGAAATGCTCGTTACCAGTCGTCCCGAATTTATTCCCAGCCATATAAATGACATTTTTTTCTACCGGTAACTTTTTTAGCTCCTCCTCATCTAACAAATCACAGGCAATCGTTTCAACACCTGCGGACTCTAGCTCATCTTTCAGCGTGCCATTCGAAAATCTGGAAACCCCAATCACCTTCTTATCCAAGCCTGCCGCATCAATCGCTCGCTTTGCCATTATCGCAAGCGTCGGGCCCATCTTCCCGCCGATACCCAAAACCATAATATTTCCTTCTAGCTTCACTAAGTCATCTATCAATGCAGCAGATGGCTGCGTCATCAGGTTCTCTAATTCTTCTACTGTTTTCATATTGTCCTCCATTCTATTAAGTAAAAAAGATATTTTGTACGTTGTTATATGCAAGATAAATCAACACAAGCAAACCAATGATTCCTAATACATTGCTTAGCCATTTGTTTTTCAACTCGCCCATCACTCGCTTGTCATTCGCCACAACTAAAATTGCGATTGCGATAAACGGAACAACAAAGATCGTCACCGCCTGAGCAAAGACGATTAAATTGAGCGGTGCGGAACCAAATACAATTCCAATAACCGAACCAAACAAAATCACTAAAATAATGAGAAGCTTTACTTTCATATTAGAAAGGTTACTTCCTAGCCCAAATCCATCTGCCAGCAACGAACCGCCAATCGTCGCATTTCCCATAAGCGAGGAAAACGAAGCACCAAACAGCCCAAGCATAAATACGAAAGTTGACCAGCTACCGAATAAAGGCTCTAATGCCAAGCCCATTTCCGTTGCATTATCCACGACTAGGCCCTGTGGTTTTAAGATAGTGGCAGCTGTAATCATGATTAAAAAAGAAATAAATCCAAGCAGGAAAATACCTAAGAAAGACTCCTTCTTTCCGCTGGCTGCGTCTGTAAGCGTCCAACCCTTTTCTTTAACCAAGTACGATTGATACAATGCACCAACTATGGAAAAACTTGTTGCAAATAAGGCAATAATCAATCCCATACTTCCATCAGGAATCACAGGAATAAACCCTTGAAAAATGTCAACGATCGATGGCTTCACTAAAATGACTGTAATAAGGAATGCCAATAGCATCACAACTACCAAAACAAGCATAAGCTTCTCAAGTATTTGATAGAACTGCTTCGCAAACAATAGCCCAATAGAAATAAGCGTAAATACGATGATCCAAACAGTCGGCTTCATATTAGTCACCGTGGAAATAGCAAGACCAGTTCCAATCGCATTCCCCGCCTGGAACGAAGCCGTTACCAAAAATGCGCCAATCCCAATAAGCAGCCCTGACCAAAACCCCCATTTTTCCTTCATAACCCCTATGAAGCTAGCCTTTGCAGCAATTCCAATCCGCGTACTCATCTCCGTGTACACCATCATCAACACAACCGCTAAAACTAATGTCCATACGAGCTGCGAGCCATAAATAGCCCCAATCTTCGAGGACAAAGTCACACTCCCCGGCCCTAAAACTAACGCAGAGGTAATTAATGCCGGACCCAAATAACTAAAAATACTCTTTCTACCGACCTTAGTGTTACTAGCAACCCCAATTTTTGCACCCTCGTTCATTTTTAACCCTCCCTTTAATTGACTTTTCTGAAATATATAATTTTATAGTATCTTATAATTCTATATAATGACATGACGTTAATAGGACTGTTAATCAGAAAGAAGTGGCCACTTTCTCGCTGGCTACTTCTCATTCAAAACCTTAAAAATGGTGAACGGTCATAAAATTGGGCTATCCGGTCATAAAAAATTCTATCCGGTCATAAAGTCGAGCTATCCGGTCATAAATTTCCGCGAACGGTCATAAATAAGAAATCTATCTATAAAAAGCTGCATTTTCTGCTCCAAAATAAGAAGTAGCCAGATGATTTCTCATTGGCTACTTCTTTCAAACTTTTAAAACCTTAAAGATATAGAAAAATGGTGAACGGTCATAAAATTGGGCTATCCGGTCATAAAAAATTCTATCCGGTCATAAAAATTTCTATCCGGTCATAAATCTCCGCGAACGGTCATAAATAAGAAATCTCTCTATAAAAAGCTGCATTTTCTGCTCCAAAATAAGAAGTAGCCAGATGATTTCTCATTGGCTACTTCTTTCAAAGTTTTAAAACCTTAAAAATATAGAAAAATGGTGAACGGTCATAAAATTGGGCTATCCGGTCATAAAAAATTCTATCCGGTCATAAAGTCGGGCTATCCGGTCATAAAAAATTCTATCCGGTCATAAATCTCCACGAACGGTCATAAATAAGAAATCTATCTATAATAAGCTGCATTTTCTGATCCAAAACAAGAAGTAGCCAGATGATTTCTCATTGGCTACTTCTTTTCAAATTTTCAAACCTTAAAGATATAGAAAATGGTGAACGGTCATAAAATTGGGCTATCCGGTCATAAAAAATTCTATCCGGTCATAAAGCCGAGCTATCCGGTCATAAAAATTTCTATCCGGTCATAAATCTCCGCGAACGGTCATAAATAAGAAATCTTTCTATAAAAAGCTGCATTTTCTGCTCCCAAAAAAGAAGTAGCCAGAATCTGGCTACTTCTTTTCATCTTTTATTAGTTAGCAAGTGTTACTTCTGTCAAAGGTAAAGGAAGTTCAGTGGCATGTAACTCATTCTCTATTACATCATTCCCGGATTTCCCTATATCTGAAACGGTAACAGCAATTGTAATTTCCTTCTTGCCATATTTAACGGTAATGATTGTTTCTCCTAGGCTTTTTGCTCTCACTAAACCATTGCTAACAGAGGCTACTTTAGTATTTTCTACTTTATACGTAGCTGCTATCGTAATATCTCTTTCTGTTGTTTTTCCATCTGCTGTTGTCGTTACTTCTGTAATTCTCAGTTGTTTCTCTTTTCCAGGCTTCAAGTCAATTTGTGTTTGATCTGCAGTTATTGTCACTTCTGGAGCTGAAACAGAAACATTTACTGTTAGCTCATTTTTACCGTATTTAACAGTGATGGTTGTGTCACCTGTAGCTTTTGCTCTTACTAATCCACTAGTTACAGAAGCCACTTTACTATCTGCTACTTTATAGGTTGCGGACGTCGTAATATTTCTTTCTGTTATTTTTCCATCTGCTGTTGTCGTTACTTCTTTAACGGTCAGCTGCGCTTCTTTTCCTGGCTCCAAATTGATTTGGCTGCTGTCTACGCTTAGTGTAACTTCTGGTTCTGCGACCGTCACGCTTACCGTTAATTCGTTTTTGCCATATTTAACAGTAATGGTTGTATTTCCGGCAGCTTTTGCTCTTACTAAACCACTGCTTACAGAGGCAACTTTACTATCTGCTACTTTATAAGTTGCGTTTGCAGTGACATCTCTTTCAGTTGTTTTTCCATCTGCTGTTGTTGTTACTTCCTTCACTTTCAGTTTCGCTTCTTTTCCTGGTTCAAGGCTAATTTCCGTTTTGTCTATGCTTAATGTTACTTCCGGTTCTGTGACCGTTACATTTACAGTTAATTCATTTTTACCGTATTTAACCGTAATAGTTGTATTACCGACACCTTTAGCTTTTACTAGACCGCCACTTACAGTTGCAACCTTGTTATTTGCTACTTTATATGTTGCAAAGCTAGTTACGTCTGTCTCTTTTGTTTTACCACCTGAAGTTGTTACTTCTTTAATTTTTAGCTGTGATTCTTTGCCTGGCTCCAGATTCACTTCTGTTGTATTAGTAGTAAGTGTAACGATTGGTTCTGTAACAGTCACATTTACTGTTAATTCATTTTTACCGTATTTAACTGTGATTGTTGTGTCACCTGCACTTTTCGCTGTGATTAAACCATTGCTCACGGAAGCCACTTTGCTATTTGCTACTTTATAGGTTGCAGATTTTGTTACATCAACTTGTTTTGTTTTTCCGTCAGCGCCTGTTGTTACTTCTTTAATAACCAGCTGCGCTTCCTTACCTGGCTCCAGGTCTACCTGTGTTTTGTTTGAAGTTAACGTTACTCCTGGTTCTGTAACAGTTACATTTACAGTTAATTCATTTTTACCGTATTTAACAGTGATTGTTGTGCTACCTGCTTTTTTCGCTATTACTAAACCATTCTTTGCAGAAACTACTTTACTATCTGCTACTTTGTATGTTGCAGCCTTCGTTACATCAACCTGTTTTGTTTTTCCGTCTGCTCCAGTTGTTACTTCTTTGATCGTAAGCTGTGCTTCTTTTCCTGGCTCCAAAGCAAGCTCAGTTTTGTTAGCAGTCAATGTTACGACTGGTTCTATAACATTCACATTAATCGTCAATTCGCTTTTGCCATATTTAACGGTAATTGTTGTACTTCCTGCATTTTTAGCAGTGATTAAACCATTTTTTACTGATGCAACTTTACTGTCTGCTACTTTGTAAGTGGCAGCTTTCGTTACATCCTGTGTTTTTGTTTTACCATCCGATGTTGTTGTTACCTCTTTAATAGTTAGCTGTGCTTCTTTTTTAGGCTCCAAGTCAACTTGTGTTTTGTTTGCAACTAGCTTCACTCCAGGTACTATAACAACGGAATCTTTTACAGTCACATTGACAGTCAATGTATTTTTACCATGAGTAATAATGATCGTTGAGGATCCCTTACCTACTGCAGTTACTAATCCTTTAGAAACTTTTACAACACTTTCGTCCGCTACAGCGTAAGTAGCTGCTTCAGTAACATCTTTAGTTGTCGCTGCACCTTCAGCTGGCGTTGAAGTTTCCGTAACAGAAAGCTTAGCTGTTTTTCCAGTTTCTAAAGTAAGTTCAGTCGGGTTAACAGAAAGTGTTACGACTGGCTCTGGTTCTGGATCTTCGCTTTCATATATCAATGCTTCCCCTACATTACCTGCTGCATCGTTCACAACAACCTTAATAGAATCAGTTTCAGCTGTTACTGGGAACGTAAATGCTCCGTCCTGTGCCAAATTGAATTTCACAGGTTCCGCTGGCACACCGTTTACAGTTGCAATATAGGAAGCTTTTAGTTTTTCATTCAAATCATATTCTAGTCCATACAAATATAATTCTTCGTTATACGTTATATATTTGTCTGTTACTTTCCCTGTTGCCACTCCATCCTTCACAGAGCCCGTGATTTCAGGTTTTGTTGTTTTTACAACGACAGGACCAACATAAGCACTTACAGCTCCTGATGCTGCAATAGCATTAAAGTCAATTGTATAAAGACCATCTGGAATTGTTGTTGCAGGTGCACCACTCCATGGTTGATACTCTCCATCAACCGGTAGTCTCCATGAGCCTGCTGCAAGTGAAGAACCTGCATGTAAATAACCAATGTAACCATCACCATATTCTCCACCTTCAGGATCCATGATATCCCAAAGCTCGATATAGTTCGTTGTCACGTTCCCAGTCAAAGTAAATGTAAGCTCGGCTGAATCCTTCACACCATCTCCATTAAAGGATAGATCAGTTCCTGATATGGCCATATTTCTAATTTCGGTAGCAGTCACTCCAGAGAAGTCTGCGGCGAAT
This sequence comes from Psychrobacillus faecigallinarum, assembly GCF_014836595.1. Classification (GTDB taxonomy): domain Bacteria; phylum Bacillota; class Bacilli; order Bacillales_A; family Planococcaceae; genus Psychrobacillus; species Psychrobacillus faecigallinarum. The sequence goes on from NZ_JACSQO010000001.1 coordinate 841,674, forward strand.
GGCAATGAAACCTCTGAACCTCCACCGTTAATACGGATATAACCTAGAATTTCAGAGCCATTTGGAGCTGTTGCTTTAGAAGCAGTCAATGTAACATTTAATACCTGCTCTCCAGCCAATGTAAATGAAGGCTTATCAACAGTCACTTTGGCATCACCAAACTTTTTGGTCACATCAACTGTTACATTATAATTTCCACCTTGACCCTTTAAATCTTTTACTCTAATTTGTTTTGTGACAGAAATGTTTTTATCCTTCAAAGACTGCGGACCGAAAGTTACAGTTCCCTTCAAGTTTTCAACAGTTGCTCCACTTGCATCTAAAACAGCTTGATCGATTGCATAGGCAAGTACATTCGGATGAGCAGCACTATATGCGTCTACTCGACCAGCACCTTGAGCGAACACATCATAGTTAGTAGTGTTCAAGATTTTAGCCGTATTTGAAAGAGCAACCTTTACATCGAAAGCATTCCATGTCGGATTTGCTTGTTTAACAAGCGCCGCAATCCCTGCGATATGTGGCGTAGCCATGGACGTTCCCGTTTTGCGGTCATACGCTTCTCCATATACTACATCTGGGAAATCTGCTTTATACATAGGAATTGCTGACATTATATTAGTTCCAGGTGCACTTACATCTGGCTTAATATCAAAATTTGGTGTAGAAGGTCCACGTGAGCTAGAGCTATTTACTTCATCTCCAGTAGTTTGTGCAGAGCCAAAGTCCCCGAATGAAACCTTCCCTGCGCCATTTACTAATGCTGCACGAATTGCATCCCCGTCAGTTTGAGACATATCAAACGTTGGGATAAATTCAAATGAATCTCCTAAGAATGTTCCAGAGGCATTTGGTGCATTTGAGCCACCAGCAAAGTTATGAATAATGGCTGCTGCTGCACCATTTGACTTTGCATGTGCAATTTTATCAACAAAAGCGATCGCACCACGAGAAACCACTACAACTTTTCCTTGTACATCAAGCCCGTTATAATCCTTAGCTTCACCGTTACCAGGAACAGCGACTAAGTCAAATTCGCCTTGAAGCTGAGTGGAAACATCCGTACCAAAAGTAGTTCCCATCAATTGTAATTGTTTCGTAAGTTTATATTCGCCAACCGTAACATTTACTTTTCCGTTATGCATGACTTCAGGATTAGTAGTGTTACCAACAGCAATTCCTAAACGGGATGTCGCAGGAGTACCCATTGTCCCACGATTTGGACCTGAATTACCTGTTGCAATGACAGAAATAGTACCAGCCATCATCGCATTATTGATTGCAAAGGATCCGCTATCCGTTTCTGAGTTAGCCCCTCCACCAAGTGAAAGGTTAATAACATCCATTCCTTCTATTACTGCCGTATCAATAGCTTTTACAATACCAGAGGAAGATCCACTGCCGTAAGCACCTAGTACGCGGTAAGCGTAAAGGTCCACTTTTGGAGCAATCCCTTTAATGCCGTATTCATTCGCGCCTATTGCTGCGATGGTACCCGCTACATGCGTACCATGAGAAGTATAGAATGCATCTCCTTTCGCATTAAATTCTGGAGTTCCTGCAGGACGTTCTGCCGGTGAAGTTTCCGATGCGTCATTATCCGCACGAGCTCTAGTATAGGTAGATGAATTAGGAATGAAATTCTTACCACCCTTATAGATACCTGCAAATTCTGGATGATCAGCATCAATACCTGTATCCAATACTGCAACCTTAATGCCTTGCCCTTCTATTCCCTCATTCCATAGTCTTTCAATGCCTAGGAATGAAATACTTGTATTCATCTTTGCATCTAATTTTTCTTCTTTTTTAGTGACAGTAGATTTAACAGGCTTCGTTTTTTGTGGTTCTTCTGATGCGTAAACGATTGCATCAGGCTCCACTAGTGTCACGCCTTTAACATCTAATAGTTTTGGAAGGTCATCCGCTTTGACAACCGCTGCAAAACCGTTCAAAACAGTATCGAATGTATATCCTTGCTTCATAGTAATCTTTTTAATGCTAATTTCTTTTTTTACTGCTGTTTGTTGAGCTTTCACCTTATTTCTTATACTATTTTCTTGAGAAGCAGAGAGTGATTTTCCCTTTAGTTCACTAATACCTTTTTCAAGAGCAACAGGTTTCTCGGATAGATGTATGATAACTGCAACTTCCTGATTACCTGATAGTTTCTGTAAGTCTTTGTGAAGCTTCGGTCCACCATTCCCCAAACTTGTTTGCTCAGCGATTGCTGATTTTAACTGCATTGTGCTTTCACTAGTAGTATTTGGTTTAAACTGCTTTATCGCACCGTTTGCCGATGCAGTCATCATTGGACTGAACATCGTCAAGACCATAGCTAGTACCAAAAATACTCTAAAAAACTTATTAACTAGGTTTTTCTTCATTTAATATCCCCCTTTAGCACAAATGTTTTTCACTTTTAAAAGTGTGATTTTGCACCTTCCATTAGCTAATGTCGTAATATGAGGATCGCATCCTTCCTATGAGATGAAGTAACAAACTTATAATTTGATACTTTTCTAATCTATGTGCTAGTCCCTATTTGTATGATTTAGAATGTGAAAAATTAGCTATCTATGTTTGGAAAATTTTAAATATGAGTTTCTGCTTTCTTATGATTCTTGTAGCATTTATGTTAAAGAACACGAATAAATGAAGAGTAAATAATGATATTTAGATACTTCACAATTAATAAAGTAATTGATTTCCGCTTTAGGTGGGCGCTTTCCGCGGGGTGAGCGATAAGCCATCACCGTCGCTGTCGCGTCGTTTTGTGATGTCTTATCTGTCTCACTCATCCCGCTGGAGTCGCCACCTGTCGATTCAATCAACAGAGTGAAAAATGTTCGTGTTTTATTAGAAAGGGGTAATTATGTAATTAACCCATTTCCTTACCAAAAAAGAGGCAAAGTATGCTTGATTTCCGCTTTAGGTAGGCGCTTTCCGTGGGGTGAGCGATAAGCCATCACCGTCGCTGTCGCGTCGTTTGTGATGTCTTATCATCTCACTCATCCCACAGGAGTCGCCACCTGTAGCTCTAATCAATAGAGAAAAGAGGTTCGGGTTTAATTTGGAGAGGAGAACGAAAAAATAAAGAAATGGACTGCTTGCCAAAGTTACTTCAATCGGTAAATGTCTTGAAAACAATATTTTATATCTTTAAAGCAATATCCCCTGTTCTCTATTCTGAGAACAGGGGGACTATTAGAATTGCTTACTATATTGATCGTCATACTTATGACAGCTGACATACCTGCCTTCAGCAACATTGATTTCTTTTGGGATGACTGTTTCACATACATTTTGTTTATAGGGACATCTTGTATGAAAGGTGCAGCCACTTGGTGGGTTGGAGGGGCTTGGTACGTCACCAGTTAGGATAATTCTTTCCTTTTTTATATCAGGATCTAATGAGGGTACGGCAGACATGAGTGCTTGCGTATAAGGGTGTAGTGGATTTTGGAATAACCCTTTCTTATCAGATAACTCTACTATTTTTCCTAAATACATAACTCCTATTCTATCGCTGACATGCTTGACGACACTAAGGTCATGAGCGATGAATATATAAGTAAGTCCTAGAGACTCCTTTAAGTCTTGAAATAGATTGAGGATTTGTGCCTGAACCGATACATCTAGAGCAGATACTGGTTCGTCTGCAATTATTAAGGATGGATTTACAGCGATAGCCCTGGCAATTCCAATACGCTGTCTTTGACCGCCACTAAATTCATGTGGGTAGCGGTCGATGTGAATCGGGCTTAGCCCTACATTCACTAATAGCTCTTGAACTTTTTCTGTTCTTTCCTTAGATCCTTGGGAGATACCATGAGTCTGAAGTGCTTCGCCTAATATAGCACCAACTGTCATTTTAGGATTAAGGGAGGCATAGGGATCCTGAAATACTATTTGCATTTCGCCTCTCATTTTTCTTAAGTCCTTATCATTTAATGAGGTTATTTCCTTTCCTTGAAAGGTAATCCTACCTTCAGTAGGTTCTATAAGACGAAGAATACTTCTGCCCATTGTGGATTTCCCACAGCCACTCTCTCCTACTATCCCTAGTGTTTCTCCTTTGTTTACGTAAAAATTGAGTCCGTCTACGGCTTTTACAAACTGCTTTCCTTTTTTTAGAAAACGCTTTTTAATAGGAAAGTGAGTTTTTAGGTTTTTAACTTCTAATAGAGGTTTATTCAAACCTTCACCCCCTGCTCCTCGTATAACCAGCAACGTACTAGCTGAGAATCGAGCTTAAATAAGGATGGGTTATGCTCATGACATTTTGCATGTACTTGCTGACATCTAAAACGAAATGGACAGCCTTCCTTTATCACCCCTATATTTGGGACATTTCCTTCAATAGGAGTGAGTCGATCATTACTCTCACTATAGATATTCGGTACAGAATTCAACAAACCAATTGTATAGGGATGCTTTGGATTCTTGAAAATCGTTCTAACATCTGCTTGCTCTACAATTTGCCCATAATACATGACGATGACCCGATCAGCCATTTCTGAGATGACCCCTAAATCATGCGTGATGAGTAAGATTGCCGTATGATATTGCTTCTGCAAGTTTTTCATCAAATCTAGTATTTGTGCTTGAATTGTTACATCTAAGGCAGTGGTAGGCTCGTCCGCGATAAGGAGTTTAGGGTTACATGCCATCGCCATAGCGATCATCACCCTTTGTCTCATACCTCCCGAAAGCTGATGGGGATATTCATCTACAATGCTTTCTGCTCGAGGAATCCCTACCTTTCTTAGAATCTCAATTGTTTTTTCCTTGCTGTTAGCTTTCGTGGCAAACCCATGTAGAAAAAGAACCTCACTAATTTGCTTGCCTATTTTATGGACTGGATTCAAGGATGTCATAGGCTCTTGAAATATCATCGAGATTTTATTTCCACGAACCTCCTGCATCTCTTTTTCTGAAAATGTATTTAGATTTTCTCCTTCAAAGACGATGTTTCCTTCAATAGAGCTCGTATTTTTCTCCACTAGCTGCATCAATGAAAGTGCTGTTACACTTTTTCCACAGCCGGATTCTCCAACTAAGCCAACTGTTTCCCCTTGCTGAATATGAAATGACAAGTCTCTTACTGCTGGTATATTTAGCGATTTATCATTTTTGAAAGATATATTTACATGCTCCACTGTTAGCAAATCTAGTGAGATAGTCAACGAATCTACCTCCCATCCAAGAAATATTCATATGCTATTTTGGAAATTTGAGCAATGGGCTCGTCCCCCTCATATTCTAAGGAATGTCCATTAGAGAAGACACAAATGACATACTGACCTTTATCTTCAGGTAAGTAAACAACTCCTGCATCATTGTACATAGCTCCAAGACTACCAGTTTTATTGGCTACAGGCGTATTGCGCGGCAGAAGCCCTCCAATACGTTGCTGGTAGTGCTGTCTATGCAATATATCTATTATCTCTCTTGAACATTTAGTAGAGACGAACTCTCCTTTTGCGAACAACTCTAGTAAAAGAGACATATCCTTTGCTGAACTCACATTGCTCTCCTTATTGTGCTGATACACGACACTTTCCCAATCTATTTCCTGTTCCTTCAAGCGTCTAATGATTTCATCAAAAAGTTCAGAGCTGTATGGCTGATACGGAATCCCTACACTTAAGCTTAGAAGCTCCCAAATAGAATGCTTAATATAAATGTTATTAAGTCCTAATCTGTCCATTGTTTCTTTCACTGGGTTAACCCCACCAAGAATTTTTAATAATTTATCTGTGGCAAGATTATCACTTACGATGATCATCATCGTAGCTAAATCCTTAATCGTTGGCTTTATGCCATACTCCATTTCCTGAAATACCCCAGAGCCTGGCACATAGTCTTGTTCAGTCAGCTGTATTCGTTGTTGAAGATTAATCTCACCTTTATACGCTTTTTCATATAAGGTTGCTAAAACTGGAAGCTTCATCACGCTTGCCGTTTGAAATAGCTTGTCTCCCTGTATATTTACTTCCTCATTTGTTTGTAGATGCTTAATATAAATTCCAAAGTCAGCTTCAATATTCGTCACATAAGACTCTATTATTTTCTGTAAGCTCACCTGAGTCACTCCTTGTTTGATTATTATTTTGATTTTGGATCTAATGCATCTCTTAGACCGTCACCTAGCAGGTTAAAGCCTAGTACTACTAGCATTATTGCTAGTCCGGGAAACAAGGTCATCCACCATGCTTGACTTAAAAATGATTTTCCTACATAGACTAGCGCTCCCCACTCTGGATTAGGTGGTTGTGCTCCTAGTCCTAAAAAGCTCAAGGATGCGGCGGAGAGGATGGCACTTCCAAAATCCAAAGTAGCTAATATGATGATTGGTGAGGTGACATTCGGTAGTATATGCTTGAATATTATTTTGAAGTTCCGTAGCCCTAACGCTCTAGCAGCCTCCACATATTCCGTCTCTCTTATTGTTAAAACTGCTCCCCTGACTACTCTTACAAAGGAGGGAACAGCCGATATAGCGACTGCGATCATTGCATTCGTTAGACCTACCCCTAAAACTGCAACTATTGCAATCGCCATCAGTAAGGATGGAAAAACCATTAGAATATCTATAAATTGCATGATATACATATCTAATTTTCTATAGTATCCAGCCACAACCCCTAAAATGACACCGATCGTCCCTGAAACAACTACTGCAAATAACCCCATCAATAAGGAAACTCTTCCTCCGTAGAGAATGCGTGTCCAAATATCTCTGCCAAATTCATCTGTCCCTAGCCAATGCTCTACGCTTGGCCCCTTTAGGCTATCCTCAAAGTTCATTTCATTTACAGGATAAGTTGCAAACCATGGAGCAAACGCTGAAGTGATGATGAAAAATAGTAAGATGAGGGAGCCAATGACGGCCCCTTTGTTATTCGTCATTTTTTGAATAAAAATAGCTAAAGAAGATTTCCTATGAATAGATTCTGCTGTTAAAATAGTCGAATTTTCTACTGATTTCAGCTTTCTCTCTCCCCTCACACGACTCTTTATTCGTATTGAATACGAGGATCTAATTTGGTATAAAGCAAATCAACTACAAAGTTAACAAGTATAATAATAGAGCCCATAAATAACAATAATCCTTGAACAGTTGGAATATCTCGGGTAGATATTGCTGAAACGATTAGACTGCCGAGGCCTGGCAGTGCATATACAGTCTCAGTAACTACTGCTCCAGCCATCAAATAACCGAACTGCATACCGATTAATGTAATAACCGGTATGACAGCATTTTGCAAACAATGTTGAAAGATTAACCGATACGCGCCTGCTCCTTTAGCTCGAGCAGTTCGTATATAATCCTGTTTAATCACATCTAGCATACTGGAGCGCGTCATTCTTGCAATACTTCCCGCGGTACCCAAACCTAAAGTGATAGAAGGAAGTATAAGCGAATAAAACCCGCTGTACCCTGAGATTGGAAAAATACTTAATTGATAAGAAAATAGTAGAATTAAAAACAAAGCAATCCAAAAACCCGGTGCAGAAATACCAATTAGAGCCAAAGTCATTGCAAGCTGATCGTATATAGTATTCTTTTTGACAGCAGCTAATACTCCTATGCCTATCCCTAAAAACGAACCAAATAAGATACTATAGAATGCTAATTGGGCAGTCACTGGTATTCGATTCATAATCTCTTCAACGACCGTATAACCAGTAATAAAAGAAGTTCCCAAGTCACCTTGAATTGCATTCGCCATATAGGATACATATTGAACGGTTATTGGCCTATCTAGTCCTAATCTAGATTCTAATTCTTGAATAGACTCCTGTGTTGCATAGTCACCTAGTATATGATTGACTGGATTACCCGGGATTAAATGAATAATCATAAACACTAAAATGGAGACTCCAATAATGGTAATAAGCATTGTAGTGATTCTTTTGAATAGATAGGATGACAAGTAAACGCCTCCTTTTGTGCAGATTAAGTTTCTTCTATTCCTTTACTTTTACATCCTGCCATTGGATCGTGCCCTCGATTGGATGAATCTTAAAGCTTTCAAAATTACGAACTGCTGTAATATTTTCTTTCACATATAGCGGTACAAATGGAGATTCCTCCACTAGCATTTCCATCGCCTCTTCATACAGCTTTAATCTTGCATCCTGATCCATTTCAATCGCCGCCTTGTCCAAAATGCTATAAATCTCTTCATTTTCATAATGAAGTCGCTTCGATTTTTCTTTACCAAATAACAAGAAGTTTAGCACGTCAGCATCCGGCCATCCAAAGCTCCATAGCAACATTTGATGTGCTCCCTTAGGTGTTTGCTCAATAATAGTTGCTGATTCCTTCACAGAGATGTTTATTTTAATACCAATCTCCATTAGTTGATTTTGTATGACCTGAGCCGCTCGTTGATTGGCTGGATCATCGTCTACCCATAAATCTACTGCAAACGGCTTGCCATCCTTCATCGCCACTCCATCCTTGTTCGTCTCTTTCCAGCCAGCTTCCGCTAATAGCTTCTTCGCCTGCTCTGTGTCTCTTGTATATTTCTCGTGGGCCATTGTTTCAATTTTCTCGCTATAGCCAAATGCAGCCTTCGGTAATGGTCCAAATACTGCTTTCGCTTCACCATTTAATGTATTATCTATAATAGAATCTCTATCAATTGCCATTGCAATAGCTTGTCTAACTTTTTTATCTTGGAAAATAGGGAGCTTATTGTTCCAGCCTAAGTAACTTAAAACATCCCCTGGCACACGTTCTATTGTCACTTCTGAATCCTTCTCTAAATCCTCAATATATTGGTAAGGCACATTCAATAAAACATCCACATTACCTTTCTTAAACTCTAAAATTCTAGTCTCTTCATCCGGTATAAATCTAAATTTCACGCTATCAAATCCTGGACCGCCATCATTCCAATCAAAATCCTTATACGGCTCATACACCAGTGAGTCTCCGCGATTAATTTTACTTAGCTTTAAAGGACCTGAACCACTAGGATTTTTCTCAAACCCTTCTCCCTTTTCATCTAAAACAGAAACGTCTATCGGTGCCAAAAAGGAAGTGGTCGCATTAATAAAGAACGGTGCAAACTGATTCTTCCATGTGATCTTGAAGGAGTGTTCGCTAAGCACATCTATGCTATCTATGTCCCCAGCATTTGTACTAAAAGGAGACGATTCCACCAATCTTTCGAAGGATAGTTTAACTGCCTCTGCATTGACTGGCTTCCCAGAATGGAACTTCTCTCCCTCTTTCAGATTAAAGATTACCTCTTTCCCATCCCCTACAATCTCATAATCAGTGATTAGACTTGGGACGATATTCCCCTCATCATCAAGCTTCAGTAAGGTATCATACAAAGGAGTATTCGCCTCTCCTGTCGACGATGTTCGATGAATATCAACAGAATCTGGCTCCGACACCAAACCAACAACTACCTCCCCCGAACCTCCTTTGGAATCCGATTGCTTCCACCAATTACAGCCAGACAGAACAAGTGCAAGTACCATAAACAAGCTAATAAATCCCAACCGCTTTCTCCCCATTTTTCTTCCCCCCATTTTCCTATGGCAACTTGTCCATATCGGAAATTTGTATTACCAACAATATATTCATGGAGGTATATAGATATGTCCAAGTGTTAAAAAGTAATTACCACTTGGACATAAAAATCCTCCAAAGAATAATTTTCTTTGGAGGATTAAAGATAATTAATATTTAGTTATTAGTAATTTGGAAACTAGGTTTATATTAAATCCATAGGCATTGGTTACTCCATCAACAGCTATTACTTCTAGAGGACCCGACAAACCAGGTTCTGTTCCTTCTTCAGTAATCTTTCCAGCTAACTTGTCATCCACTGTAGGTCCGAATTTCACTTTAAAACCATTAGTAGTTTTAGAGAATAAATTCCCCTTTTCGTTATTGATGTATTGCACGGTTGTGCCATCTTCGTCTTTTAGTGTTATAAAAGCAGAGTTTCCTAGTACTGCGATATCTCTATAAACAACTGTATTTGAACGTTTGAATGGCACTATTTCAAATTCAACTTCATCATTAGATAAATCTTTTTCTTCCACTGATTTAATAACATTAATAGATTGTAAATCAAATGCTCCTTCAGCTACTCGGAATACATTTCCACTATTAAATGCAGGTGTTACTTTACCAGCAGGTTGTTGTACCATATAGATATCAGTAACAGCATTTTGATCAACGGATGTTTTATATTTCCAAGTTCCCGCAGATCCCATTTTTACTTTACCAAGATATGCTCCTGTAGTTTTAAAGAAAAACACCTCGTAATTCGGTTGACCAGTACCATTTAACTCTATTTGATTTCCAATCATCCTATAAGCATTACCGGACTTATAAGCAAACTTAGAATCAACTATTAATGGTACAGAGAAATAATTTTCTGAAATATTAAATGCCGATGAAGAAGTTGTTTGGTAAGTGCCTGTAATAGTATCTTCTACACCTAAAGCTGCTTTAAAAGTATCTACTGAAACTGCTATCCCTTCATTCTTATAAGTATCAGAATTACCTTTTAGAATATATTTAAAGCCATCTGAAGTTACAAAATAATTATTATAGAAGTCAACATAATGAACTTTCTTACTAGAAATAGTTCCTGTCTTAGCAGGGGCATAAAAATTTAATGTTGGGGAAGTCTGTGTATCTGCGACTCTATTATTTTCCAATCTATTAAAGGTAATAATTTTATCCAATACTGGAGTATTTACATTGCTTGCAGTAAAAGTAATATTAACTGTACCATTTTTGTCTGGGACCACGTTTACGTTTTTAGCCCCCGTAATATTATTTTCTATACCATTGATTGTTAATATTTTCATACCCGCTGGAATATCCACTCTTACTGTATTATATCCGTAACCACTGAAAGTACCACTTAAAGCAAGCACTTCTGAAGTATCTCTATGCTGTGTTGTAGAATTACCCATTTGTATAGGAATTATAGAACCGGGTACAGTGAAACTTACCGAGCTTCCTTTATATTTTAATGAGTATTTGACACTTGGAGTTTGTGCTGAGGTAGTTAGCGTCACTGATAATCCATCATTGCTTAATGTTGCATTAGTAATTGACAAAGAATTATCTACAGTAAATTCTGAAACTTTCACTGATGACACAGCCCTATTTAATTTCAAATTAAGTGTTGTATTATTTACTCTCGTAATAGATGTTATTTCCACAGGCAAGGAAGTAGCTACGGTTGTTAAGCTTCTTTGAAGGGTGCTCTCCCACTTGAGATTGTTAGCATCTAATATAGCTTGTGCTTCATATATTTTTCTAGATGCTTCTGCTTGTTTAGATATTCTAATATCTTCCATCGCACCTTTTGTTAACATATGAACAGTCACATCATTCTTTAAATCATTAATTAACTTTTCAGCAGGGCCCTTTACCACACTTCGAATCTTATCACGCGTAGATTGTCCATACACACGATCTAATAAAATTGTCTGCTTCCGAAACTCAGCAGTCATTTCATGATAAGATTTTTCTACTAAATCTAAGTTATTTGCAGAAGAAGCTGCAGAGAGCGCGCTTGTTTTTTCCTTAATTTTGGTACTTGCCGTTATTGCATCTAAATATCCCTGTGCTCTTTTTAATTGGGTTTTAGCTTCTGTTAATCTAGCATCATACTTTAATTGATCAGAAAAGCTAAGTTTTTTCATTGCAGTCTCTGCCTTAGTGATAGCATCTTTCGCTTCATTATATTGACTCCATGGCTGAGTTACCCCATCAGCTGAACCTTCTATGGAAATTGCCCATTTCAAGACAGTACTTGAATTTTGGACGTTAGTCATTAATTGATCGATGTTGTCTGCTGCGTTTGCTTGGGTAGGCGCGATTGCTACAAATGAAGATAATGCTATTGCAGTAGCTAATGTTATTTTATTAGTTCTATTAGTCATGGCTAGTCCTCCAATATTTTATTAATTACCTAATTTCACATTTCGAAATAATACTACCAATTGATAACAAAATTACTATTAATTATATTATAACTTTAATTTAGAAATTTTCATTATATTTATAAAAAATCAATAACAATCGAATCATTTTTTAAAATAAAGAATACTGAGTAAAGTATATGACTAGCCTTGGAAAACAAATAATATTGCAAATTTTAAGCAAGTAAATTTTGATTTTTACTTTTGGCTTTATTTTCCCAAGAATAATCTTGCTCTTAGCTAGCCCTTTGCTGTCATAAGGTTGGTAACCTGCAACCCACGTTTGGTTCTATGGCTAACTCAACAAAAAACACCCAGTAAGCTATGCCTACTGAGTGTTAATCTTAACTTTATAACAATGTCTAAACTTAGTTTACAGTATTTTGAGCTGAAGTAGCGCTTGGTTTTAACTGTAATTTATCTTGGTTAATAATACCAGTTGTTGACTGAAGTTTTGTAGGAACAGTTTTTACATCTACATCAAATCCAGTTGGAATAGCTCCAGAAAGACCAGTAACTTCAACTGTATTTGAATCAATTTTCTTAACGTTAACTACTAATTTTTTGAAATTTTGTTCTAAAGTAATAGTACCAGTTTTAAATGATCCAAGTGCGTGAGCATAAGTACCATTGAATGTAAAATCAATTGTATCTCCAGTAGAAATTCCAGCACTAGCGTCTACATCGTTTAGTGTAACAAGGCTAGGATTGAAAGTTCCACGGTGTACAGTATGAAGTTTACCATTAGTTGCTGTTGCAGTAGCTGAAACATTATTGTTAGTCGCTTCTGTATTAGCACCATTAGCTATTTCTTTAGTTACTGAAGATCCAGAAATATATTGTACTGCAATATAGTCATTTGAACCAGCTGAAATATTACCTGCGTCAATTGACCATCTACCAGTTGATGATACTGTAGCAGTAGCACCTACTTTATTGCTTGCAAGTTCTGCTGCGCTAAGTTCTCCATCTGCATTTACATCACGGAATAATTCAACTTTGAAATTAGGTGTTCCTGTACCTTCAAAACGGAAAGTCGAACCTTCAGTTGATACTTCACGAGTTGGGTTAGTAAATGTAAGTGTTGATACAGTTAGATCACTTGTAATATTAAATGTAGAAGCATTTGATGGTTTATCGTTATAAGAAATTGATACAGCATCTCCAGACGATAAAGCGTTTTTAAATGCATCTAATGTGCCATTTACATAAATATCATTTGCATCATAGTTATATTTGAATAAAGTCGCTAAATCACTTTGTGCATCTACTGCATCACCAGCAACAAAATAGTTGTCAGTTTTGTTGTGTGCATGTAATTTATCAGTACCACCATTAGAAGAATCAAAATTTAGAGCTACGCTTCCATTAGGTGCTTCCGCTACGAAATAAGTGTCCCCAGCTTCTAATGGATCAGGAGTAGAACCATTTCCAGTGTCTGTTCCAAGAGTGATTACAGGTAGAGCATATGTTGAAGTGCCAGCAGTAACTTGAGCACTTGTAGCTTTTACAACAAATATTACTTTACCGTTTACAATATCTCCAGTCCATTGAGCAGCAGTAACACCTTGTGTTTTACCATCTACAGTAACAATCTCAACTTCAGAACTTGCTGTTGTGCCATCAAATTGAAACAGATCAATTGTTGCAGGACCATTGAAAGGTTTACCATCTGTATTTTTTACAGATACTGTATAAGCTCTTGTTTGCCCTAAATCTAAATAAGCTGTATCTTTTTGATCTACTACAAAGCTATCGTCTATTGGTGTTGTAGGAACTACAACTGCTTTCCCAGTAGCTACACCTTGGTATGATAAGTTATAAGTTTTACCACCTTCTAAAGTAGAAGTAGTTAATGTAACTGTCTTTTTGTCTGCAGAAACAGTAGCACTATGAACATTTAATCCATTATCAAAAGTAAACTGACCAGCAGCTAGAACGTCTGGAGTTGCTTTTGAGAATTTTACTGTTACAGTGTTAGCGTCAACACGTGCTACAGAAAGAACTTGTAGTGGCATAGCAGTTGCTGCATCATCAACTGATTTTTGTAAAGAAGTTTCCCATTTAAGAACGTTAGCATCAAGAATTGCTTGTGCATCTGTTAGATTTTGAGCAGCTTCTTCTAATTTACCAGCTTTAGTATTAGCAGATGCTGATTTAGCTAGCATATTTACAGTTACTTCATTTTTTACTGAAGCTACTAATTTTTCAATAGCTGGTTTAACTTCGTTACGGATACCGTCACGAGTTGATTGTCCATAAACACGGTCTAATAGAGCCGCTTGTTTACGGTATTCACCAGTTGCTTTGTGGTAAGCAGTTTCTACTTTTTCGATGTCATTAGATTTAATAGCAGCATCTAAGCCAGCAGTTAAATCTTTAATTTTTACACTTGATGTGATTGCATCGATGTAAGCTCCAGCACGTTTAACTTGTAATTTTGGTTCTACAAGTTTAGCGTCTGCACTTAATTTTTCAGATGCTGAAAGTTTTGCTGCAGCTGATTCTGCTGCTGCAATTGCTTTTTTAGCAGCGTTGTATTGTGTAAATGGTTGTGTCTTGTAGTCAGCTGAACCTTCTACTGAGATAGCCCATTTTAATACTGTACCTGCGTTTTGTGCGTCTGTTAATAATTGATTTACGTTTGTTGCTGCGTCAGCTTGTTGTGCTGGTGCTGCTGCAACGAATGCTGAAGCTGCTACTGCAGTTGAAGCTGCAATTTTGATAGCTTTTTTCTTCATAAACTTGTGATCTCCCTTCGCTTGTGTGTTGCATTTTTTATAGTGTGTAAAAGCGGTCGCCTGATCGCGTCCATTATCATCACCCTAACAATATATGAGTATACCCAACTCTTATACTAAAATCAACCAATAAACTAGAAAGTTTACCAGTTTTTTTAAAGAATGATGTTATGAAAGCACCAGTGACTACATTACACTTTCCATAATACAGTAATATTACCATTTATGCTAGTCTTTTTTAGAAAATTTTCTTAATACTCTTAAGTTTAATAGATTTATATGATTTTACTTTTATTAGGATAAGTCTGATTAAAAAAATTATTTTATATTTTTTAGAAAAAGGCGTGCATTTTTCCAAATATATGTTATGATGTACAGTATAGAAGGTTACTTATAGATGTGTAACGCCGTAAACTTGTTTGTACATTCATTAGTGTGCAGCCTTCTACTTCCTTCGTTTTATCGCTCAAGAAAAGAAGCATCTGAACTTCGGATGCTTCTTTTCTTATTTTATCTGGCTTATATAAATTGATTTTCAAATTAGCATCGACTCTCCACTGGGTCGATGCTTTTTCATTGTCTTTTCCTTCTATATAATAGATACACATCTTCACTCTTTCTTCTTTTCTAGCAGATCCAACCAAGAATTCTTATATTAGAATGGTATTTATATGACTCTAGCAACCTAGTCCGATTGAACTCATATATTACCTTATAAATCTAATGACGAGCCATTTTTCATTGTAATATCTCTTTTTCGAGTGTAAAACTCCTGTAAATAACTTGAAACACTAGTCCATTTATAATAGGAACAATGATTTATCTATATGGAAAGTTTCAAAGAGATTTCTCTATACTTATATAATGTTCTCCTTGGAAACTGCTAATTATTACAAGTGTCAGACACCTGTAATACTAGTGTTATATTGAGTTACTTCTATATAAAAGAAAAACCACTAGAGTTTGTTAAAGTGGTTCAAACTCATTGCGAACTTAAATTCCAACGGAAGCAAAAAACTGTTTAGACTTGCTCGAATGCAGCAACAAAATCTTTGTTAATAAACTAATCTAAAAACAAAAAGAACCCTCATCTAATAGAGAGGGGTTCATGTTTTGTGAATAGCGATTCGCTGAGCGCTTTAATTCAAGTTTATTTAGTTTAAGATTGTGCGCAGTATGTCTACTGCTTGATCTATTTCATCACGAGTAACAGTTAGTGGCGGCAGTAGGCGGATGACATTTGGTCCTGCTCCTACTAATAGAAGTCCTGCCTTTTCAGCTTCGGTTATGTATGGTGCCGCTTCGTCTTCACAGACAAGTCCTAGTAATAAGCCGGCACCAACTACCTTATAGGATGGGAGTGCCTCGTTTAGTTTATGCACGAAGTACTCGGATTTTTTATTGACTTCGTCTAGAAAGTCTGAGACAAAGACATGTTCTAATACAGCCTGGGCAACTCTGACTGCAAGTGGATTGCCCCCGAATGTGGTACCGTGTGTTCCAGGACCGAATGTTTCTCCTAGTTCGCTTGTTCCTAGCATTGCCCCAATTGGAAAGCCGCCGCCAAGTCCTTTTGCGAGTGTCATAATATCTGGCTTTAAGACGGTTTGCTCGTAGGCGTAGCGCGTACCAGTTCGGCCGATGCCGGTTTGTACCTCGTCGACAATTAGTAGGATACCCTTGGATTCGCATATGCTAGAGATGGCTTCGGCAAACTCAGGCGTTACTTTGTTGACACCGCCTTCTCCTTGGATAACCTCAAGCATGATGGCACCGACCTCGTCATCAATTGCCGCTTCTAGCTTCTCTACATCATTGAAGGGAACAGTACGGAAGGTTTCCAGTACCGGACCAAATCCTTGACGTACCTTTTCCTGACCAGTAGCGGACATTGTTCCAAACGTTCTACCGTGGAAGGAATTTTCAAAGGTAATGATGACGTGCTTGCCTGTATGCTTACGCGCAAGCTTGATCGCTGCTTCATTTGCCTCTGCTCCACTGTTACAGAAAAAAGCATGGGCGAAATGAGTTTCTTCTATTAAAATATTTGCAAGCTGCTCCTGCTTTGGACTTTCGAATAAATTAGATGTATGCCATAGCCTTTCGCTTTGCTCTTGGAGTGCTTTTACAATGGCAGTATGCGCGTGCCCTAGACTGAGTACGGCGATCCCGCTAGTGAAATCCAAGTAGCTTTTACCCTGTTCGTCCTTGACGATTGTGCCTTTTCCTTCTATTAAATGGACAGGCCGTCGAGCGTAGTTTGGAAATAAAGAACTCATACGTAAACCTCCTGATGTACAATGGTTGTGCCGTGCAGCTGCTCATCTACAATTTTCACAGATGGGATCCCTTCCTTAAGGCAATCCATGGCTGCATTCACTTTTGGAATCATGCCACCATATATGTCTTCGGATTCGATCCACTCCTTGATAGAGGATGTTTGGACAACCTCTTGGATTTCTCCGTTTATCTTAATACCTGGTGTGTCCGTTACTAGCAGCAGACATTCTGCTTTTATTGCCAGAGCTATTTTGCTTGCAACTGTGTCAGCGTTTATATTGAGCGGAGTGCTGTCAGGTAGGCAGCCGATACAGGAAATGACTGGTGTGATGCCGTTGACGAGTTGTATATCTAGGATAGCAGTGTTCACCTTTTTTATTTCCCCGACAAAACCGTAAACTCCCTTGTCTAAGAAGTCGCATTCCAATAAGTTACCGTCATATCCGCTCATGCCTAGTGCTGCAATTCCGTTTTGGTTTAACTGGAGCACTAGAGATGGATTGACTTTACCGACTAGTGTACATTGTACGATATCTACCGCTTCCTCAGATGTTACACGAAAACCATTGATTGTTGTGGATGTTACTCCATGATCAGCTAGCGATTTGTTGATAGCCGGACCACCACCGTGGACAATAATTATTTCATGGCCCTCGGCTTGTAGCTTTTTAAAGTTTGCAAAGAATTCTTCGTTCAAGCCCTCGAGCATACTGCCACCGAGCTTGATGACGATGCGATTAGGAACGATAGGTTGCATTGATTTGGACGTAGTCATAAGTCAAATCACACCCCCATGCAGTTCCTTGGCCATTCCCTTGGTTGAGCTCTATTAAGAATTTTACTTCAGCCTGCTTCAAATACAGCATCGTCTCTTCCTCGGAAAATAAGACTGGTTCTCCGTTCTCTACAACCGGCGTTGGTCCAATAGAAATTTTAATGGCGTTCGGATCTATTGTTGCGCCGCTGTAGCCGACCGCACATATAACCCTCCCCCAGTTTGCATCGCTACCAAAAACAGCAGTTTTCACAAGTGGTGAGCCTACGACAGTCTTGGCAATTTTTCGTGCCTCTTCATCGCTAAGAGCCCCTCGCACCTCAACTTCAATGAGCTTTGTTGCTCCTTCGCCATCTTTTGCAATCATTTTAGCTAAATCCAATGAAACGGTATGGAGTGTTTGCACAAAGTTATCCCAGTCTGGATGTAATGGAGTCAACGGATTGTTTTCTGCTAAGCCATTTGCCATCACTACTACCATGTCATTCGTGGACGTGTCGCCGTCTACAGTAATTGCATTGAAGGTCACATCAGTGATGGATTTTAATGCTGACTGCAAATAGTTTGATTCGATGCTGGCATCGGTTGTTATGAAGGCGAACATTGTTGCCATGTTTGGCTCGATCATACCGGAGCCCTTGGCAGTTCCTGCGATAATGACTTCCTTGCCATCGATAACTGTTTTATAGGAAGTATCCTTTGTAACAGTGTCTGTTGTCATGATTGCTTGGGAGAAGTTGATGGCTCCTTCTAACTCGTCGGTTGGCTCCAGTTTTTTTATTCCCGATAGGACTGGCTCCATTTTCATCATTTCACCGATGACACCTGTTGAGGCAACGCCGACTAATCCTGGAGCGATACCAAGCTTTTCTGCTGTTTTTTCCTGCATTGTGTAGGCATCGATTAAGCCCTGCTTCCCTGTGCAGGAGTTCGCAATGCCAGAGCTCACGATTAGTGCCTGCATTTTCTGTGTGGTGTAGACAACTTCCTTCGTTACGACAAGTGGAGCCCCTTGAACTGCATTTGTGGAGAAAACCCCGGCAACGCTTGCGGGCACTTCACTTGTCAGTAGAGCTAAGTCTTTTTTCTTGTGCTTAACGCCGCAGTGGATGCCGGTCGCCTTGAAACCTTTTGGTGAAGCGATGTTTTTGTACGTAATGCGCTTCATCGTCATCGTTTCTGTTAACATGTGGTTTCCTCCTTTTAAATGAATAATGGCACGAGTGAGAGACCCGTCGTTTGTTTAAGATTGAATTGGACATTCATATTTTGAACGGCCTGCCCTGCAGCACCTTTGACTAGGTTGTCGATAACCGAAACAATAGTCGCTCTGTTAGTACGCGGGTCTACCTTTACATGAATATCACAATAGTTGGAGCCGTATACCTGGTTTGTGCCGAATTTATTCATGTCTTTTATTATTCGGACAAATGATTGGTTTGCGTATGTTTCCTGTAACGTGTTCACTAGATCAGCTTCTGTGACCCCTTCGTTCACTGGTGCATAGCTCGTTGCAAGAATTCCTCTTGTCATCGGAACAAGGTGAGTCGTGAAGGTAATTGGCGTCGACTGGTTCGCAAACATTTGAATTGCCTGTTCGATTTCCGGAATATGCTGGTGCTCGTGAAGCTTGTATATTGCTGTATTTTCGTTTGTCTCACTGTAATGTGTCATCTGGCTCGGCTTGTTGCCTGCTCCAGAGATACCACTTTTAGCATCAATGACGAGATGGCTTGCGTCGATCAGGTTTTCTTTGATAAGCGGTAGCAAGGAAAGCAGGACGGCAGTTGGGTAACATCCCGGGTTAGCAATGAGCTGTGCTTTGGCGATAGCAGGAGTATTCCATTCCGTTAAGCCATATACACTTTTTTCAACTGCATCAGCCGGAGCTGGATCCTTTTTGTACCACTGCTCGTATGTAGGAAGATCCTTCAGACGAAAGTCACCGGATAGGTCGATTAGTTTTGGCTTCGTTCCAATCAGTGCTGGCAATAGCTCAGAGGAAACCCCTGAGGGAGTGCTCGTGAACAATACATCATACTCTGCTAATCTATCAGTCTCGATTTTTAATAATGGTTGATCGAAAATATTCATTAAAAATGAATATTTATGCGAAAAATGCATACCCTCTTCCGATGAAGAAAATAGATCAATACCTTGCACTTCAGGATGATTATGTAAAAGCCGTATTAACTCAAGTCCACCGTAGCCCGTTGCTCCTATAATTCCTACCTTCATATACCCACCTCTTACCATTTGTTAAAAATATTATAACTATGCATAATTATAAAGTCAACTGTATTTTTATTTGTTTTTGATGTATTTTATTATAGGTGCTTTATTACAGGTGCCTGGCACCTGTAATATAGCGTAGTAAAAAGAAAATCCGATCAAAGCAGCTGTTTGTACAGCTCCGATCAGATTTTCTTTGTTAGTTTTCGTTTTTTAGTATGTTACGGGTGCCTGGCACCTGTAACATATAACATCACATCCACATTGAACTCATCTTATATTAAGACTGGGTTTAGGATTGTTCGTTCTTCTTTTTCTGTTATTGTTTCCACTAGCCAGTTATAAGTTTGTTCTATACCTTTTTCCATTCCAAAGGCAGGGCTCCAGTTAAGAGTTTCTCTCAACTTTTGGTTGCTTAGATTGGATTTATAAATGTCGCCTTGTTTGGCTGTTGAATAGGTAACTTGAAGATCCCCGTGTATATTTGCCATTAGTTTTATGAGATTCTTTAAATTACACTCACTTTGGGTGGAGAGATTATAAATTCCGGTTAGGTTAGAATAGGAAGCTTTATATATAGCATCTGCTACATCTGCTACATAGATAAAATCTCTAGTTTGCTCCCCATCACCAAATACTTCTAGAGGTTTTTCTTTTAATAGCCTGTCTAAAAATATAGA
This sequence comes from Psychrobacillus faecigallinarum, assembly GCF_014836595.1. Taxonomy (GTDB): domain Bacteria; phylum Bacillota; class Bacilli; order Bacillales_A; family Planococcaceae; genus Psychrobacillus; species Psychrobacillus faecigallinarum. The sequence goes on from NZ_JACSQO010000001.1 coordinate 862,361, forward strand.
TACTACTCCGCCCTCTCCTTCATTACTTTGGCGTGGTCCATACACATTTGAAAATCGAAGTACGACACTATCTAACCCGTATAGTTCCTTCCATTTTTGACAATAGGATTCCCCAATCCATTTGCTTATGCCATACGGAGAGATAGGACTACATGGGATGTCTTCTGTTAGAGGAATTTTCTCGTTCATTCCATAAACTGCTGCAGAGGAGGCAAAAATAAACTTCTTGACGTTATACTTTTGCGATAAAGATAGCATATTCACTAGACCTACTGTATTAATCTCTGTATCTAGCCTTGGATTTATTATGGATTTGGCTACGCTAACTTGGGCGGCTAAATGAACGACTATATCAAAGTTATACGCTTGAAAAACTTGTTCACAGCTAGAATCTATCACCGACACTCGGTAATGCTCATGCTTAAAGGTAACATTTTCTTTTTTTCCAGAGGACAAATTATCAATAATGAACACTTCATGGCCCTCATTAAAAAATCTTTCTGCTACATGTGATCCAATAAAACCATAGCCCCCTGTTATGAGCACTTTCATCCCAGTTCTCCTCATGTGTACCATTCCCCCCAAACATATTTTTGATGAAAGTATTTTTCTATTGTTGTTGTTGTTATAATTACATACTTTTTAACAGTCGCTCCTTTCATGTAAGAAGATTTCAGCTTTCTTTCTCTAATATCTTTCTTAAATATATTTTGTTAAAACATGAATTTGTCTCTCTTTCTAACGAAAAAGTTCGAATTATATCCTCAAGCACTTAATTCAATCTAAAAAATGATGCTCATGAAAAATATCCTATATCGTTTGGACTAGAATTAATATATGTTCAAATTCAAAGTATATTACCTTTTTAGGAAAAATATTTTTATTAACCTTTAAAACAATGGTCAAATCCATAATTTTTCCAACAAAAATCTCCTTGAACATAATGTCTTATGTTCAAGGAGAATATAGCTCAAGCCTATTCTATTTTTGCCAAACCATCATGGATATATATGAAAAACATCTTATTATTATCACAAAACGATTATTACAGGTGCCAGGCACTTGTAATAATCAATCATTGTCATAAAAAGAGAAGAAGACCCAGAAAAATTTCTGGGTCTTCTTTTTTATCTATGCTCATGTTGTTGTTTGTTCTCATTATTATTATCTTTTTGGTTACCATGATGGTTGTCTTTATTATTGTTACCTTTATTGCCATTATTGCCGTCTGGCTTGTTATTCTGCGAATTATTATTTCGGTTATTCTGATCCTTGCCTTTTGGCTGATCATGTTTATTAGACTGGGGTTGTTGATGTTTGTTTTGATATTCTTTCTTTTCTTTCGACTGGTTAGGGTTCGGTTTGTTTTCGGGATTATGAGATTTATTTTTTTGTTCTTTTATATCTTTGTTCGGTTGTTCCTTTTTCTCCTTCTCCCGCTTGTCAGTAGCAGCTGGAGCATGAGATGGAACGACTGGTTTTACGACTGAGTTATTTGGTTGATCTACACTTGTGTTATTTGGTTTATCTACACTTGTGTTGCTTTGTTGTTCTTTGCCTGTTTTGTTTTCTTTCACTGGCTTTTGTTCTTTTTGTTTGTACTTTTGAATGGAGGTTTTTTCTTCGTTCGCTCTTTTACGTTCCTCTGTAGAGCTTTCCTTCACATCCACTTTTTGCTCTGTTTGTACAGCCTGTACTTCCTTCACCGCTTGTTCTACCTGAGATTTCACTTCTGGGTTAGCTTCTTTCTCATACACTGTGGTGATTACAAGTTCATCCTGTTTGGCTCCTACATGCTTCACTGCGTGGACTAAGACAGCAGCTAGCGTTAGATCCTCCCACCCTGTAACGTCGAGGGGGGTGTCGTCATCTAAGGAACGGAGAGAAAATACCTTCCCTTCCTCATCTACACCGATTTCGACAGCCCTTTCCCCTTCAAGTTGTACATACGCATAAGCACTGTTTTGCTGAGGAATCAATGATGCGACAAAGAAAATGAGAACAACTGCCGCTACAAGCACTGGTGCTAGAATCTTTGGCTTTATTTGTGTCAGTAAAAATGGAGCACTTGCTTCTAGCACTTGAAATTCTACCTCGGCACCAATCACTGGGTCATCAACCAATGGGGTACCACGCAGAAATTCGCCTTCGCCTGTAAGAAAGACATAGTAGGTGTCTTTCTTTTCGCAGACAACGCCTCTATACGTGCGCATCATATGATTTCTCCTTTCACATAATCTTTTATATAAACGAAGTCACTGTTTAGCAACAATATTACAGCAATCATGTATTTGCGATGCCGTTCTAATGTTTTGCGTGATACATCAACCAGTGCTTCGATATCTTTGAGCGGAAGCCGTTTGTGCTTGATAAAGGATTGATAGAGTTCCTCTGATTCGGAGATAATTTGTGCCACTAAAAAGGCAGTCTTCCTTGCATCCTTATGCTTTGGTGCAGCCACGGTTAATTCATTAAAGGATAAATTATATTCCGCAAGCAGCTCTCCGTATCGAATCAGTTCCTCTCTCCTAGCCTCCGTCAATTGTTCTTCCGTATATGATTCAATCGATTGCTCATTCCATATAAAATGTTGCTCGTCTACGCTTTCGTCAGATGCCCCAGTATGGAGTAAGAGCACCTTTTCCTTACGGGCAGCTTCTTTTCGAATAAAGTCAACGAGCCGCCTTTTAATGATTAGATGAGCAAGTGTTTGTAGTGATGCATTTTCTTTTGGGTTGTAAGCAAGTACTGCTTCGTGAAAGCCATTAAGCGCGATACTATATTCTTCATCCTGCTCATCGATTGGTCGCTTACAAATATATGCTGCTGTCTTCTTTATAAAGGAGGTATTGGCTAAAAGGAGGTCATTGATTGCCTCCTCTTCGCCAGCTATTGTCCCTGAACCTAGCTTTCTTTTATTCTGTTTTGTTTTGAATAGGCCCTGAATAATGGACAAAAGCATACATACCCTCCGTTCTCATAAGCTCCGTATAAACTTGTATTGTAGCTGTCTATTCGGGAAATGAAAAGCGGTATTATGAAATATGATTAATTTCTATCATTTTTGTCGTTGTGTTTGTTGTTGTTATTATCATGTTTGTTGTGCTTGTCATGGTTGTGATTTGGGCCATGATTATGATTATGTTGTTTGTCGTCTTTCCCATGTGGATGCTTATGTTGCTTTTCTGCTTTTTTATCAGTCACTTTTTGTTCCTGTAGTGCTTTTTTTGCTGCAATTTCTGCTGCTTTTGCTTTTTTCGCTGCTTCTATTTCCGCTTGCTTCGCTGCTTTTTCAGCTTCGCGTTTTGCTTCTTTTGCAGCTTTTTCTGCTGCTCTTTTTGCCTCAGCTTCTGCTTTTGCTGCTTCCTTAGCTGCTTTTTCTTCTGCTTTTTTCTTTTCTAGCTCAGCTTTTTTCTTTTCTTTTTCTGCTTTGTCCTGTTCCTTGTCTTTGTTAGGTTTATCGTTTACCGGAGGGACAATGACAGGTTTGTCTTCTTTAGGCTCTTCTTGTTTATTTAAATAATTTTGAAGCTCAGTAATCACTGCTTTAACTTGTGTGATAATTGCTGCTTTTGTGTCTGCACTAGGAGCTTGCTGATAAGTTTTGAACAACACGATTAATCGATCGATTGCAGCCGTAAGCTCTGGCGCTTTCTCTTTATAGATATCTTTTTGAGTAGTTTCATACTCTGCAATAACTCGATTAATCACGTTTAAGATTGCTGCTTTTGCTTCTGTGCTGCCAGCATTTTCGTAAGCCTTCATCAATCCAACTAGCTTTTCCGTCGACACTTCCACTGGAATATCTAAATTTGTTGCTGGTGTTGCAGTAGTAGTTGTTTTTGTTGATTCTGCGACAGCTTTTGTTGTTTCTGGTGTTGTCGTTGTTTGAGTTGTTTCTGTTGATTCGTTGTTGTTTTTGTATACATCATTGATGCTGACCGTGTCATAATTTCCACTAGCCCACGCATAACCTGCCCCTGATACTGTCAAAGTAGCTACTAATACAGCTACTCCAGTCTTCTTCCATTTCTGCATTTGATCACCTCGAATAGAATTTGCCCAGCGTTTCTTATGCGGACACCTAGTTATTCGAACGATGAACATTTTTTATGGGGGTCGATTTAAAAAATTTTTTTAACTTTTTTATTTTGTTACAGGTGCCTGGCACTTGTAATATTGTTACTACTACATTACGGGTGCCAGGCACCTGACATAAAGCTGTAATCAAAAAAGCAGCTACCCTCAGGTAGCTGCTTTTTTGGTTTTATGCTTTTTCCATAGATCTTCTGCTGCTCCTGAACCGAGGATTACTCCGGCTATGATGAATATTAGGCTAGCAAGGTGATTCCACCCTAGTACTTCTCCTAAGAAAATGACAGAGAAGATTAGCGAGAATACGGTGTTCAGGTTCATAAAAATGGCGGATTTGGTTGCTCCTGCTTTGCCGACTGCATAATTGTATAGCATATGACCAATTGCAGTACTGAAGATTGCAGAGGCGAAGAAAATTGCCCAGAACTTTAAATCCATTTCTGCAAATTGAGTGATCGCATTCGGCTCTTGGATAAAGCTAATTATGATTAGAATTAGCGAACCAATTACTAGCATATAAGCTGTCAGCAGTCTAGGATCCAATGTTCTAGCGGCCTTGCTGATGACCATATAACTCATTACCTGTGCGATTATAGCAAGAAATACAAAGAAATCTCCTAGACCGGAACTACCAATATCACTGCCCCCAGCCACTGAGAGACTTACTCCGATTGTCCCAAAAATAACTCCAAGCCATTGTATTTTAGAAGGAAAGTATCTTAAGATAAATGCCCCCGCTATAGCTGTTAGCATTGGACCTGTTCCAAGAATCAATCCACCGTGCGTGCCACTTGTAATCGATAGCCCCATATTTAAAAAATAATGATGACCCACTACGTTCGTCAGTGACCCAATCGCTATATACTTCCATTCCTGCTTAGACGGCTTTCGGATTAATTTCATTTTCCACAAAATTAGAAATACTGTTATACCAGCTGTCAAAATACGGAAGGCAGTGAGGGTTACCGGTGAAACCTCTGCTATTAAATACTTCAGCATTGGTAGATTAACTCCCCATATTAACATTACAAATACGAGCATACCGTATATTTTCCACTGGTTCATATAGTTATTCGCCTTGCTTTCATTTAGGTTAAACCTTAGTATATCGAAATAATGGTAATATGTTAAGAGAATCATCCTATATGTATTCGGGTTTTCGCCAGCCGGAACAAAATAAGAAAAGACATAACTATAAAACAATATGTTATACCCTCTCTACCCTCTATATAAAAGTTGTCATTATTATTAATGACTACATCTGCCATAAGCGTTGGTAAGTGTTTTTAACACTTATCGTTCTTCCATATTAAACATCGCTATCAAAATCATAATCATCTAGCTGACTTTTATAAAATTCGTGACAGTTCTCTTCAGTTGGCAACACTCCACCTTCATCAGGCAAAAGGACTCTTAACACATCCCGTCCCATTTCTCTATACTGTTTAAATTCCACTCTATAGCCCTCTATGATGTCGGAATATTTTTTGTCTTCCTCAAATATTTTCCCATTTCGGATGTCCTCTATTAAATTGAAGAAAATACCATTTGCAACTTCTGGGTCAATATTAAGCACCATTTGAAAATCAATATGATTAAAATTCTCTTTCACTCCATGAGTATGATAATTAGAGTGAATTTGGTCATATTCTTCAGCGTAAATAATATCCATATACCAGCCGTATTCTTCTATCATTTGCTTTTCCCATTTCTCATTTTCCAAGTGATTTCCTCCAAATCTTTATTCAGCTAAGCATTGCTTACATATTTTCTAGCAAATACGCAACTTTCTTTAAATCGTGTAATACTTTATAAGTATTTTACAAGACGAATAAAGCACTCTAGTGTGTGTCATGAACACGATGCGAAAGCGACTGTTGTGATGACTTAACGCTCCCTCAGTGGAAAGCGTACAACTAGATTGAATATATTCCTTATTACAATTGACCGCCCTTGTTTTCCTATTTCGAGCTACCATTTTAAAACACTGTAAAATACAAAAAAGAGAATATATGCCCTAATGAACATCATATCCTCTTAATTGTTTAGTTAACTGCTATATAGTTATTTGTACGTTAGGTATTTAAGATAATCTTTCCAGCTGACTGCTTTTATACTGTTCCAGGATGGTGATTCTAATGGAAATGGTAGGAATGCTGGTGCCTTATCTGTTTTTGGCTCCTTTTCTAGGACAATCATTCCACTTTCAAGTCCCGAAAGAATAGCAAAGTTATCTAGATAGAAGGGTATGGTTACTTTTGTTCGGGCAATTTTTCCTTCTTCAGTTAATATGTAGAGCTCTGCTTTTTCCTTTGAAGGGTTTAACAGCCAATCAGATTTTATTTTTACTGCATTGTCTGTTTGAGCAGTTGTAATAACGGAGTTCATATTTGCGGCAAATGGCAGATTTACCGGCTCTCCAGTTGGTTGGATCATGACCCCATATAGTGGCTCCTCAGCTTTTGAGTCGAATTGCTTGTAGGCCGACAGCCATGGAGAACTGTTAGTCGGGACTTGATTTTTCGTTATAATGCCACCTTCTACCACAGTTTCACTATGTGAGGAGTAGTTTCGAACTGGCTGATCCTTTTCTAACTCATGCCATTCCTTTTCAGGAACGAAGGTAAGTAGCGACTTCTCCTGTGAATAGATGTTTATATTGTATTTACCGTCTAGATTTTCAACAGATGCAATGGTTCCTGCAATTGGGCTAAGGACTGAGACTGCTCCTGTCTCCTGACTGAGCTGTGCGTTAATGATTTGCATTTGGCGCTCTATATCAGCTAGCTTTTGCTCTGCTGCGGCAATAGCTTGGGCATAGCTTCCGTCTTGTTTAAGCTGAACATCCACTTGCACATTCACATCTGTGACGTCGTTGCCTTCATTGCTAGTAGTTGTGTCTGTATCAGAGTAACTGCCCTGGGAGCTAGATTTCTCCGACTCAAGGTTTCCAATAATTTGTTGCAGCTGGCTTTGCTCCTGCATATAAGCCTGTATTTCTGTTTCCCAAATCGCTCGTTGCTCTTCAGCGGAGTCTTGCTTTAATTGTGCAAGCTCCGAATCTGCTGCTATTTCTTCTCCTTCTTTTACCATGATGTTACTTACTTGTTCAGCATCGACTGTCACGGTTATTTCATCTGTAGGTACAACAACGGATTCTTTCTCTAATTCTTTAGCATATGTATTCGTGTTCACTCTCTCGTGATCCTTTAAATAATACGATCTCGCAATTTCACTCTTATCCGAGAACAGTAGAATTGCATTAGCCGCAACAAAGGTAGATACAATGATAGAAATTCCGATTACTAGCCACTTGTTCATGCTGCTTGCCCCCCTTCTATCCATTTTTCAATAGGAAGGATCTCGAACCCTGCAACTAGCAAAGCCAGCACTACCGGGATTGCTATTAAAATAATTATTAGATTACGACCCGACAAGTCTGTGTAGATACGTAGAAACTGATATTGAAGAGCAACAATTAAACCTGTAACTAGGCTTAATTCATTAAAAAAGTATATAAAAAACTTATTGCTTAAAAATAAGGCTGCCATCGGACCAAATGATAGGACCGAAAAGTCTGTTGTATATCCAACTAATGAATATAAAATAAAAACAAATGCTTTTTCCATTAACAGCAGACTCACTACAAAAAGCTGTAACACAGCAATCTTTGCTAAGTCTACGTTCGTTAGTTTATGAAGTATGTATGAAATCCCGAAAAAATAAAATGCGATATAGATAAGCGACCAAAGAATAGCTCCTATAAGGGAAACGATTCTAGCAATCACATATGTTTCTCCAAATCCTTTTGCAAATAGGGAGGTAAGTCCTTCTGTATGCATTCCCCAAACGTCTCGAAGTGCAAACAGAAGCACCCCGCATAATACAACGAACCATACGCGTCCTTTAAAGTCGCGCATGGTCGAATCCTTTAATGACATTGCTAATTCTTGTTGATGAAAAAGATATTTCCAAAATCTAAATTCAAAAAACACTAGGTGTTCCCCCTTTATGGTTGAACAGTCACCTCGACATATGCACCTTTTTCCATCTTAGTGTCTTTGTTTGACTGGAAGGTTGGGTGGATGAGTAGGAGGTATGCTGCTCCTCTTTCTAATGCTGCTTTTGGTATGACTTTTAATTGTTTTGCTGACTTTTGCTCTATTGTGACTGGAGTTCCCTCTGTCTCACCCAATTTAATCAATTCAACTCTCTCTTTGTCATTGAGTTGAATCGTTTTAGAAAATGTAATAGTAAATTGTTTATTGGTCATCACGTTTTTTATGGCCGGCATTTTCTTATATGTTTGATAATTTTCAAGAATTGCGTCTAAATGTGCTTTTTCTAGCTCCATACCTTCTTCAGTAACTACTTGAGGCTTCACTCCGGTTTTATTCACAGAGCTGCCTTTAGGACCTGCAAACTCCGCGATTGTCAGCTTCAAATAGGAGCCGTCCGTTAACGGATAGAACGATTGCATGGAGCCTTTCCCATAAGTCTTTTGACCATAAAGCTTGGCTGACTTCTGGTCCAAGAGCGCTGCCGCAGTCATTTCAGATGCGCTCGCGCTATATCCATTCACAAGCACCTTTGTATCCTTTGGAAACAATGCCTTTTGCGGAATAGATTCAACAAGACCAACCTGATTTTTCATCATAAGCATATACGCGTATGGACTGTTCGGAAATAAACCAATTAGCTCCTCTGCGGTTTTAACAAAACCTCCGCCATTGTTACGAAGGTCTAAAATATAGGAGGTTGCACCTTTCCTCGCTAGCTCCTCCTTTGCCGAAATTACCAGGGAGGCACCATCCTCAGAAAAGGAATTGACACCAATATAACCTACACCCTCATTTAAAAGCTTGTGTGTAACTACCGGGACACTAAAGTTTTTTCTCGTTAATATGTATGTTTTCTTTTGGCCCGTTGATTTCAAAACTTCTATGTTAACCTTTGTATCAGCCTTTCCAGTGATCAGGGTAGAAGCCTGCTGCACAGACATTTTCTCAGTCGATGTCCCGTCTATAGATATAATAATATCTCCTGATTCAATTCCAGCTTCCATTGCTGCAGTTCCTTCAAATGTGCTCACTACTTGGATACCCATCTCGTGTTCTTCTATAACAACCCCAATACCTGTTGTTGTATTATTAATAGAGTCTGTATATCTCTTAAACTCTTCCTTTGTAAAATAGGTTGAGTAAGGGTCGAGCTGCTCGATGATAGCATCAATAGAGCTTAGTTCCATTAAATTGGTTGGAAGCTCCCCTTTATAATTTTCTTCTATTACTTGCCTGACCTCATCAATAGGGGCAGCCAATGTTAAAATAGGAGCAAACAGCAGTCCTATTATTAATAAAAATGTAGTTAATCCAGAGACTTTCTTCATAACTAATTCCCACTTCCCATATGCTATAAACCTATCTTAACTTAAAAAAATATGAAATGCTAAAAAGTTTATATATTTGGCAATATAAAAATTCAATTTTATTACAACATAAATGCATTTAACTACTCAGCAAAATAAAACAACCGTGAAAATTTCAATTCACGATTGTTAGAATGAGTTAACTTTTTAGTAGCTGTAATACGGATTGAGCCTGCTGTATATGCAAGCTTAAAACATATTGACCAGCCTGCATTAAAATATTTGCTTTAGCGAGTGTCATCATCTCTTTAGCTATATCAGCATCTCTTATGCGAGATTCAGCAGCTGTTAAGTTCTCTTCCATATTAACTGCGTTATTATAAGCGTGCTCCAGCCTATTAGTATAGGCACCCATTTTGGAACGCTCTCGAGACACCTGCTTAATGGCTTCATCCATGCCAGCTATCGCAGCATCTGCTTTCTCTCTTGTTGATATCGAGAGATCTTTTAACCCTATGCTATCACCAGACATATTCCCAATGTTAAGCTCGATAGATTGCCCTGAGTTTGCACCTGCCTGAATTTTGATGGAGGTTTGAGTGCCATCCAATAATGTCTTTGTATTGAAATTAGTATCCTTAGAAATTCGATTTACTTCTTTCTTCAATTCCTCAAACTCGATATTAAGCAAATCACGGTCATTGTCCGTCAGCGTATCATTAGCCGCCTGCACACCCAATTCCCTCATCCGTTGCAAAATAGCGTGCGTTTCATTTAGTGCACCTTCCGCCGTCTGCAACAATGATATACCATCCTGAATATTACGTGCTGCCTGCCCAAGGCCTCTAATCTGAGCTCGCATCTTTTCAGAAATCGCTAAACCCGCAGGATCATCCGCTGCACGGTTAATACGATAGCCAGAAGAAAGCCGTTCCATCGACCGATTAGCAATTGCCCATTGGTTATTCATATTACGAAGAATATTCAAACCAGTCGCATTCCACTTGCCTAGCATCTCTCCACCCCCACCCCATCTATTTAACCTTTATATCGACTCATCCCACAAAAATATCAATAGATAAATTATTTTTTTATTACAGCTAATATAGACTTAATTCCGACTTATCTATTAAACAGAAAAGAGGTGAGGGTAGGCATGAAAATGACTAAATTTGGTTTCAGTTGGGAGGATATTTTGTTTGGGGTGCTCGGCTCAAGTGCGTTTATCTTTTTCCTTTACTATTTTACTTCCTTTTAACTTTTTGTTCATATAAAAAACACCTTCGAAATAATCTTTTCGTAAGGTGTTTTTTATGTTGAAAAATTAGTCCACATGGTGTCCTCCGTATGTGTCTTTATATTGTTGTAGTTCTTTGAATAGTGCTGCGTCTTTATGAAGTAATGCATAATCTATCATACGTTCAAAATTCTCTTTTTCCAATTGTTTAATAATCTCTTTTGTTCCTTCCAATAGCATCGAGCTAGATTCTTCTACATTATTGTTTGAATTAATAATTGTTTGTAAATGCACATGAATATCAGAGACTAGTAGGAGTTGGTATAAAGGAAGTCGTATAAATCGGTTTCCTTTTTGAAAGACAAATACCTCGGACAGGTTTTCGACTTGTAACGAGTTAGCGTTGACTATTATCTCTTTTCCTTCTACAGGAATAAAATCAAATAGCTCGTCGTCCTTGCGCAAGGAAAAGTATTGATAGGCAAATACAAGCTTTATCCTATCTCCCTCGAGCTGAGTATAAAAAGGCTTCATTAATTGTACAAGTAACATTCCATATCCCCTCCTGTCCTTTTTGAATTTTCTGATTTATATTAGTATATCATATTCTACATTTTTCGTGTAGTGTATTTATCCAAAAAAACGCATTCATATCCTTGTAGGTATAGGCTTCTCTATTCAAATTTAAAACAGCGAATCTTAGAATAAATGATAGTTAATTTCCACTATAGGAGAGGGAGCCAAGTTCCGGTTCTATAGTCGAGCTTTCTATTTTTTTCTTATGAGAAAATACCCTTCAAGATAGACAAATAATCAAAAAAGAGAATATACTTTCTTAAAATCCAAAAAAGCGAACGCAATATGCATTCGCCATTAAAATATTTCTATTTAAATTGCAATGCACTTTCTGCTCTTCCTTTTTCTCTTGGACTTGTAAAGAAACCGTATTTTTTAGGACTGTATTCTACTAAAATGGCTTCAAACACACTTTGCAGGATTTCTTCCTTCGATGCTTCTCTCACGCTTTTAATATAAAATTGAAGCATATTTTTTTCAAAATCAAGCTGTAGATCGTATATGCTGTAGTACTCTGATGCGATTAACGGTATGTGCTTTAAATTGTTTATAGGACTTTCCACAATGTATTTTATGTTCCGCGCCTTTACTCCTATTACCTTGACATGATTGAATCCATTTTTCGAATAAATGTCCAGAGATTCTAATAAAAAAGGTATATGCAATTGAATTCTTTCTACTACTCCCCACTCCTTTCTTATGTAAATTGTCCTATAAGCTTTATATACTATATTTAACCGCTCTTTTAATAAATATCTCCAATTTGGCGATTATTACAGTTTAATCCTATCTTTTCGATATTCTTGTTGCATTGTAAAGGAGGTAATTTTATGGCATTTTACGAGCATCTCCGTGCTTATCGAGAACAATTAGATATTACTCAAATGGAAGCAGCGAGAAGAATAGGCATTGACCATTCAGTTTTGTCTAAATACGAAAAGGGTGACTTAGCCATTCCCATTGACTTACTTATGAAAATTAAAGAGGTGTATGCGATCTCGAATGACTATTTTCTAAATATGCTGGAGGATAAGCCTTCTAAAAGTAAGAATCCTGGCTTGGAGGCGCGTGAAAGTCGATCAAAGTATATAGAAGCATTTCAGGAGGAATATGTTACCCCACTTGCATCCTATAAAGAGTTTCGTCTTCTTGTAATGGATATTAAATCCGTTTCCAAAGAGGAAAAGGAACTTAAACGATACATAAAAGGCTTATTAAAAAAAGATTAAAATCCTTACTTATGATCAGCATAGGTAAGGCTTTTTATTTTAGTGAATCACTTTTACACTCCTCTGGCTTTTATTCGAGCAGGATTAAACGTATAATGGAAGGAAAGCCTTTTTTCATTAGGAGAGATTTGTTTGAACCTAACTTCGTATCAAAAATTAGCCAATCATTATAACCAATATATAGATGCGTCCATGCGGACGATTGAAGAGAAACTTAACCCTACTGTTACGGAAGATGAGGAGCTCGTTCGAAGAGCGACCTTTTTTGTGCGTAATGGCGCGGTTTCAATTGCAAATTATTCACTAAAGGACAATCGAATTGATTTTGTGGTTAGAGATGTAACTAACATCGAGGTACGATACTTGCCAATGGTTGACCTGATCCATTGCCCTTGCCAAATGCAGAAGCCATGTAGACATATCGTCGCAGCAGTTTTTTATTTATATCAACAAAACAACTCCCTATCCACTTGGATCTCGGAGTGGAAAGCTAACATAGACCACCTACAGCTATCTTTACTTCGAGATGAACGTAGTCCCAAAAGCTGGGATATGCTAGTGGATAACTTTTTTAGAAAGTTTATCTCCAGCTATCCGCCAACAAGCTTTTATCTTTTAGAATTTGCTATTCATGACTTGAAGGCCCAGGTTCGTAAATCTCGACCATTTGAACGAGAATGGCAACCTATCTTTGATGTATATGTCAATCTGGCCATACTAACACGCGCATGGCCTTATTTAATTGAATACAACGATACTAATATGCGTAATCGCGTTTACCAGTTTTTAAATGATTATATAGAGGATATTGATGATAGCCTGTCCCAGCTTGCTGCAAAGCCTAAAATGTTTGCAGCTGATCCCTTTTTCGATCAAATGATGGAAAACGTACGGTCCTTTTACTTTGAAGAGGAAGGCCTTGTTCGTTATCGGAAACACGTATATTTAGCCTGCTGGGAAGCTTTAGTAACAGATAAAGCAGCACGAATGCAGGAAGTCAAATATCTTCAAGAGCTGACCATTGAAGAGGACGGAATCCCGTTAAATATGGTACTTCCATACTTTTACCTCACCTTATCGATGATGGATGAGCTATTAGATTCTGCTGAGCATATGGAGAAGGATCAGCTCTTGGAGTGGGTGGAGGTTTGTGAAAAGGCCATTCATTCCTCCAACAAGGAATTAGTTAACGAGCTAGCTAGAAAATTACTACCTCACATTTCTTATTATTTAAATGAAGTCATGCAAAACCCTTCTCGAGTCATGCTCATTAGAAGATTAGAATTGCTATTCAACCAAGTAAGTTTAAAAACGGAGGAACTGGAAAAACTGTATCAATCATTCGGTTTATATGGAATCCAATCATACTCCAACTTACTAATCGAACAAAAACGTTATAGGGAATGGATGGCATTGCACCAATCTGCCAACTCATCTCTTGAATATGCTGAGTCCTGTGGATTATCTATAGTGAAGGATGAGGCACCAGAGGTCCTTCTTCCGCTTTACCACCATTATGCCATGAAGTTTATCCAAGAAAAAAACAGATATAGCTATAAGCAAGCTGTTCGTATTTGGAAGAAAATGAAACAGGTTGCGAAGAAAGCAAACGAAATTGATTACTGGAATGCTTATGTGGAAAGTATTCGTGAAAAGTATCGCCGTCTTCGTGCCTTACAACAAGAAATAGAGAAAGGAAACCTGCCATTATGAATAAACCTTTATCTATTACAAAAGAATTTTCCCTGTATATCGATCAAGCAGCAAATGGAAGCTTTCTTCTATCATGTAATGATGCGCCTATCGAAAAATGGGTGGAGACGCTCTACTTAAATCATAGAGAAAGCTTTTTTGGTCTTAACGCACAAGTTGAGGATGACGTATTAATAGCTTCTCCAGTAGAAGTCATTGAACTCTTTTCATCTGAAGCTCATCCCTTCATCACATTCTCTGGTGCTACCGAGCCCTCGCTTCAATGGCTTAAAACCTTTAAAGAAGCAGGAAGTGTTTGGAATTCACCTGATCTTTGGAAGACAGTCGAATTACAGGAAGACAATTTAGAGTTGTCTGCTCCCATAGAGGACAAAGGAAAGCAGCTAGTTGAAAATGCTATCAAGCAAAAGCTTTTTCAGGCAGGGCTTACAATGGAGGACCTACCCGCCCTCATTCCTTTCTTTCAACAAGGCGGCTGGCCCCTAAAATCGCAATCGACCCATCCAAATCTGTTAGTAGCATTGCGCCTGTCCGAGCCGGATGAATTTGATGACACCTGGTTATTAGAAACAGTCGTTCGCGGGAAAAAAAGCAGTGTATACTGGACGCCATCCTTCCGAAAAAAAGTATTGCCTATTAAGCAGGCTCTTCCTGATAAATGGAATGAATATAACACCTATATCGAAGAAACTCAGGCAAAAATCTTTTCCCTAGTCTCCTCGATAGATGCCGTAGAACTGTCGACCTTCTTCTCCTCTCCATTAACCGATGAAGAAGTGCGACGTTTTTTACGTGATGACCTGATCAAACTGCAGGCTCTTGGTTTCGAGGTTGTTCTGCCATCTTGGCTGAAGAGCTTGAAAGAATCTAAAATGCGTGTTAAGACTGTTGCAAAGACTGCCAATACTTATAAAACCGCCGCTGGCTTAAATGAAATCCTGCAATTTAACTGGAGTTTTTCTCTAAACGGACAGGAAATCTCTGCAGAGGATTTTCAAAAAATGGTCACTGAAAATCGATCATATATACAGGCAGGCAATGAGTGGTTCCGAATAGATGCTGCGTGGATGCATCAAATTCGAGAACTGATGAAGCAGTCCGAGGATGAAAATTGGACTGTGAAGGAGCTTTTATTCCGAGAAATCCCGGAGGAAATTGCTTTAGCTATCGATGATGATGAGCAATCTGATGAGGATCCATTATTCCAATTTGAAATGCAGCAATCTCTTAAAGTATTGATGGAACAGCTGTCTGAGAAAAAAGGTTATCCCACTGTGGAGGTCTCATCCAATCTGTTGACGACTCTTCGACCATATCAGCAGCTGGGCTTAGACTGGCTTGTATTTATGCGAAATGAAAAATTTGGCTCCTGCTTAGCTGATGATATGGGTCTTGGTAAGACAGTCCAATTAATCGCATATCTACTTCATGTCCATGAAAGCGGTGAACAAACAACGCCTTCTTTGATCATTTGTCCAACCTCCGTGCTTGGAAACTGGCAGAAAGAGCTGGCTAAATTTGCTCCTTCTTTAAATGTCCAAACACATTATGGCACAGCGCGAACCCGAGAAATTGATAAAGAAGCTGACGTAGTAATCACAACCTTTGGTACAGCAATGCAGGACATTGAAGCATTAGAGGATTTAGAATGGGCTAGTATAACTCTCGATGAGGCTCAAAACATTAAAAATATGCATACAAAGCAATCTCGTGCGATTCGCAAGCTTACAGGCAAGCATCATATTGCTTTAACTGGAACACCGGTTGAAAATAGATTATCCGAGCTTTGGTCTATCTTCGACTTTATTCATAAAGGTTATTTGGGTTCCTTCCGTAAATTCCAGGAAAATTATATCGCGCCGATTGAGCGAGATAACTCTGACTCGGTTAAGCATAAACTCCGGGTCAAAATTCAGCCGTTCTTATTAAGAAGAACCAAGCAGGATCCAGAATTGTTGTTAAACCTTCCAGAAAAATTGGAGCAACGCGAGTATTGTGGTTTAACTACCGAGCAAGCAGCGTTATATGAATCCCTTATTCAAGAAACCGTTAGCAAGCTTGATACACTAACCGGCTTTGAGAAAAAGGGGCTTATTCTCAAAATGCTTAGCAAGCTAAAACAACTATGTAATCACCCGGCCCTTTATCTGAAGGAGCCATTTGATGATGCAGAAGATATGCTTGAACGCTCTGAGAAGCTTGCTCGTATTGTGACACTCGCTGGAGAAATTGCTGCTCGTGGTGAGCAATGTCTGATATTTACACAGTATATCGGAATGGGTCATTTGCTGCAGCATTGCCTAACTGAGCTGTTCGATATAGATGCTCCTTTCTTGACAGGAAGCATGCCAAAAAATCAGCGTGACCATTTAGTAGAGGCGTTTCAGGCAAAGGAATTCCCTGTATTCCTTCTTTCCTTAAAGGCTGGTGGAACTGGTTTGAACCTTACTGCCGCAAGCCACGTGCTGCATGCGGATAGATGGTGGAACCCGGCAGTCGAAAACCAGGCAACTGACAGAGCTTATCGTATCGGTCAAACTAATTTCGTCCATGTCCATAAGTTCATAACTATCGGTACAATTGAAGAAAAAATAGACAAACTTCTTGAACAGAAGCAAGCATTGTCTGAAGAACTGATCCACTCTAGTCAATGGATTACAGAAATGTCGGATGCAGATCTAAAGGATTTGCTTACTCTTTCAATCTAACTGATATCTTGTTAACAAAAACCTGGCCATATTCTGGTCAGGTTTTTTCTCTCTTGTTTCATTTGGATGGTTGCGGCCATTCAAAATTTTACACTGGAAGTTTTTTTATTTGTTCTGCTGGAAATTCAAAATCACTTTCTACTTGCTTATTTTCCTCTCTAGTTTGTTCGGTTTCGTCGCGACTTTTGGTAGCTAAAAATCTGATATCCTCCACAATAACCTCTGTTACAAATACTCTTATGCCTTCCCCTTTTTCATAAGATCTTGTGTTCAAGCGGCCAGTGATTCCTACTAAAGAGCCCTTTCCACAGTACTTTACCGTGGTTTCAGCTAGTTTCCCCCAAATTGTGCAAAGCACGAAATTAGCTTCTTCGCTCTTATAGCCCTTACTCACTGCAACAACAAATCCTGTTTGCACTCTCCCCTCAGATAAGTGCTTCAGCTGTGGAGCCTTCGTCATTCTTCCAATTATCGAAACTGTATTCAATCTGTCACCTCCCTTTCATTAGCCATATCATAAGCCTTTGAAAATTTGTTGGCAAAGCGCAGTTATTTCATTTTGGGTCGTTTTCCCGGGTCAAAATGAAATAATGTTATTTGCTTTCAAGAATATTCCTCGCCTTACCGCATTCATTAAAATCAAAAATAAGAAATTGGCATCTTCACAATTATTTTTTTCCATAGAATCCCTATGCTATAATGAAGATTAATTAGTCCTACTAAAAGGTGGATTGTATATGAAAACATTTAAAATGATTTCCGTGTCCCTTATCCGTAATAATGATGAAATGCCGATTTTACTAGAGGATGGCATAGTAATTAATCAAGAAAACACAAGTCGTTCTTGGATTTTAGAATTATTTATTGATCAAAAGCATGAGGATTTCTTTAATGAATTAAAAACATCCAATGAATTATTTAATGCTAAGGTCGTTATCTCTTACCCCGAGAATGAGCCTGCACATTTTGAAGTGGCAACCTACTCCGTTAAGAAAATAGGAGATCATCTTTCCGTATTACTTCGCGGAACATTAAAGCGTGCACGTAGAAAATACGCTGAATCGTTACTTGCTGAACTTATTGAGGATGGATTAATCGGAGAAGAATTGTTAACACAATTCGAAAAGGATATGAAAACGCGTCCTTCCTTAAAGAAAGACAAAGAAAATTGATATAGGCATACTGACTAATACCTAAAGAAATAGGCAACTTCTTGTTTACAATACAAGAAGTTGCCTATTTTTTGTTTGATCAACCATTTCAAATTTAAAAACGCTCCATAAGTTACAGAAAGGGACTATTTATCTTTATTTCCATTAACCTCTGGCTCATCTACAAATGTACGTTCATCCATGTTTGAATGATCCATATTTCCATTTAAATCATTATTATCACCATTGTTAAGACCATTGTTCAGATCATCGTTAAGACCATTCATATCATTCTTACCGTTTGTGCCTTCATTCATACCACCATTAGTAGTTCCAGCTCCGTTATTACCAGTGTTCTCATCAGGAGATGGAGTAATTACACGATTACCGTTGTTTAATTCCCCCATTGGTGTTTCATTGTTTGAAGGTACTGCTTCATCATTATTACATCCAACGAGTAAAAGCGAACATAATGCCACAGTAGGAACGACTTTTTTCAACATAAAAATTCCTCCTTTCTTGATATCGTCATCACACTCTTCACGTGACTTACGATAGGTTATCCAAGAAAAGAAGGAACTATCCTATGGCATTATTACCTCTTTTTTCAATGCTCAGCATACTCGCATATACTTTAAAAGAAGTGGAATAATACTATTTATTAGTCGTTATTTGCAACTGGACCTAATGCAAACAGGATATCTGTTTCACAAACAAGCTCTCCATCGACAGTAGCTATGCCATGTCCTTTGCCCATTGGTCCGCGGAGCTTAGTAAGCTCAACTTCCAGTTTAAGCTGGTCTCCTGGTTTGACCTGTTTTTTAAATCGACAGTTATCAATTCCTGTAAAAAAAGCAAGTCTTCCTTTATTTTCGGGAATTTGAAGCACAGCCACTGCTCCTACTTGAGCCAACGCTTCCACAATAAGAACGCCCGGCATTACTGGATAGCCAGGAAAGTGACCATTAAAAAATTCTTCATTAATTGTTACATTTTTTAATCCAACTGCTCGTTTACCTTCTTCAATTTCTAGAATACGATCAACCATTAAAAATGGATATCGATGAGGCAAAATAGCTTGTAATTGCTCCGTTGTTAGCATGGAATCGTCCTCCAATTATTTACCGTCTTTTATATCAATTATATGTTGGTACGTTTCCCATTTTAGCGCATCCTTCGGCTCACCATCACCTATAACCCCATAGCCAATCATTAGTCCAGCTATTGCAGATATGCAAAAAAGAGCAATAACAATTAGTATACGCAGCCATATAGGAAACATACGAATTTGTACCCACTTGGTTGGTTTAGTATTGTCTACCGTTTCTTTCTTATTTACTTCTTCTTGTACTTTTTCTAACCTACGCTGTTGTCGGCTAGAAGCCTTTACTTCTTCCGTCATTAAAATAACTCCTTACTAGCGAATTCCATTGATCAAGCCCATCATTTGATCGGCGATTGTAATAGAACGAGCACTAAACTGATACTGACGCTGCGTTGTCATTAAATCGGTCATTTCTTTGGAAACATCTACATTAGACATTTCTAAAACCTGATTGCTCAAGGAAATTTCTTCTCTGTCTGCTCCTTGAAGGTCGGTCATTACATCCTCAGCATTTGCACCTAACTCATCTAAATTCTCGGGCATTACAATATATGTCGCAGACAAGTGTTCCATGAATTGTGGCTTTTGCAAAACGGAAACAGCTAACTCTCTTTGTGCTGTAGTACCATCAGGATATGTTGCAGTTAGCACTCCTCTTTCATTTACAGAAAAGCTAGAAGCTCCCTCAGGAATCGTAATAGCCTGTCCCTGTGAGTCGGAAACAGGATAACCATCTCCGTTAACAAGCATCATTTGTCCATTTTCTATTGGAGAAACATAGAAAGCTCCTTGACGAGTGTATGCAGTTTTTTCTCCATTTTGTCCGTCGGGCATAATGATTTGAAAATATTGCTTAGGCTCCTGAAAAGCAAAGTCTAGATCTCTGCCAGTAGACTGGATGCTCCCTTGCTTCCAGTTCATTTGAGACTGTGCAAGTGCTGCTCCCACTCCATAGCGTATCCCAACAGGTGATTGTCTCTCTGTTTTATCTAATTTATCGTTATTAAATTGCTGATAAAGTAATTCTTGGAATTTTACTTCTTTTGACTTATATCCATGGGTATTTGAATTGGAAAGATTATTCCCTATAATATCCAGTTGATTTTGCAATTGGGACATTGTGTTTGTTGCTGTTATCATTGTGCGTAACATTCAACCACACCTCCTTGGTTATTAGTTAACACGACCAACCTCGTTGACAGCTTTCTGCATGCTCTGATCGTATGCTTGTAGAATTTTTTGATTGGCTTCAAATGTTCTATATGCTGACATAAGCTCTGTCATTGTTTTCGCACTGTCTACATTTGATCCTTCAATATAGCCCTGTTGCGTAGCAAAGCTCACATCACCAGTATTATACGCGGATGGTAGCTCCGTGCCATCTTCCGTTCTATATAAACCATTATCCTGCTTCAATAAACGATCCGGATTAGCAGCATATGAAACCCCTAGCTGAGCCACCGCTACGTCATCCACAAAAACTTGGCCATTATCCCCTACACGGAAATCATCATTTTGCAATTGAATACGTTGGCCTGCATCATCTAAAACATATAGTCCACTTGCATTCGTTAAAAAACCTGAAGCGTCCAATGTGAAGTTTCCGTTACGTGTATATGCTTCTCCCTCAGTTGGGTGTTCTAAACGGAAAAATAGCGCACCTGATTGCCCTGATTCTGCATCCACTGGAAGTACTCCATCGATTAAAGCTATATCAGTGTTCAAGCCTGTTTGCTGAAGCTGCCCCTGTGTTTGCAGAGCAACGGTTTCTGACATATAAACGCCTGTACTAATTCCACCGACAGTTGACAGTTTTTTCCCACTGATCGGATTCTCCGTAGGAATTTTAGCTGGCCCTAGACGTGACATCAGCATATCTGGAAAAGAACGAATGGTAGACTGATCAGCCTTAAAGCCTGGTGTATTCGCATTAGCCATATTATTAGTTAGCAGCTCGGTTCTACGCTGTTGAGCAATCATCCCAGATGCTACAGTATTAAATCCACGAAACATGATGAAGCCTCCACTCTTATCTTCTACTTATTTTATCGATATTATCTAGCATAATTCCAGTGCCAATAGCCACACAATCCATCGGTTGTTCCGCAATAAACACAGGAACCTTTAATTCTTCCATCAACAGACTATCCATACCATGTAGTAGCGCACCGCCACCAGTGATAATAACGCCACGGTCAATAATATCTGCGGACAACTCAGGCGGTGTTTTTTCTAACACATTTTTGGCAGCTTGTACTATGACAGATACAGACTCTCTTAACGCGTGTTCGATTTCATCAGATTTAATAGTAATCGTTCTTGGCAGACCTGAAACCATGTCTCGCCCGCGGATATCCATCTCTTCATGACGACTGTTTGGAAAAACAGTTCCAATCTCAATCTTTATATTCTCAGCTGTTCGTTCACCGATTAGAAGCTTGTACTCTTTTTTGATATATTGAAGAATATCGTTATCAAACACATCTCCTGCTACCTTAATAGACTCCGAGGTAACTATATCACCCATAGATAGAACAGCAACATCAGTTGTGCCCCCACCTATGTCTACAACCATATTCCCGCTTGGTTGGAAGATATCCATCCCTGCTCCGATTGCTGCAACTTTAGGTTCTTCTTCTAAATAAACCTTTTTACCACCAGATTTCTCCGCAGCTTCTCGAATGGCCTTTTGCTCCACACTTGTAATGTTTGTCGGACAGCAAATTAAAATTCGTGGCTTCGATAAGAATCCCTTTACGTTTAATTTATTAATGAAATGCTTAAGCATAGCTTCTGTCACATCAAAATCCGCAATTACTCCATCTTTTAACGGGCGAATAGCCACTATATTTCCTGGGGTTCTACCTAGCATTTGTCGAGCTTCTTCTCCGACTGCTAGTACTTTATTCGTATTTCTATCTAAAGCGACCACTGAAGGTTCGTTTAACACAATCCCTTTTCCCTTCACGTGAATCAATACATTTGCTGTTCCTAAATCTATTCCTATATCCTTTGCAAACATTACCAGTGTTTCCCCTTCCTTGCTATAACTTTTGTTTGTAAACTCCGTAATGTATCTAACTTCTAATTTTATCATAGTTTTGTCATAAAAACAGTTTTTTTGAAGAGTATTTTGGAAAAAATTATGAAGAAATTAGAAATTTTTGACGAATTATAAACTATTATCCCGATTCTTCTATAGGTCAGTACGCTCATTTTTATGTTGTGACTTTAGAGGTGAAGTTGAGAAGGAAGCTGTCTGTTTGAAAGATATAGTATTTCAGTTGATAGTTACGAATTATTTGTGTGTTCTTGAAAGACTATTCCTGAGCTACGGATTTTTTTCAAGTACCACAATTAGTTACCATATGTAAGGGGATTAATTGTCCATAAGAGCTTTCCTAGCAATAGTTCACTCCCTAGGGATCCGAACGTTGGACTTCGTTATACAAGCAGTGTTTCATACTTTTTAGAGTATACAACTTTTAAGTCAAAGAATCTGTTGCAGGCTCTCCTGTTATTAGAATGCCCTTCCTCCTTGCGCTCTCTCTTTTAAAATGGACTTTTCCTGATGCTAATTTATTTTTATTGACCTATGTATATTCTGTAAAGACTTACTCATACTACTCAGACAACGAATTATTTCGGATATAAGAAAAGGCCGTGAAATAATATATTTCACGACCTTACCTATCTTCCTTTTTGGTCCTCCATTTTTGCTTCGTAGCTTCTCCGCCTCGTAGGTGTCTGACTGACTTATGGTAAGCAAGGATTTCTTTGACTTCCTTAGCCAGCACAGGATCCACAAGGTGGAGTCTTTCGGTTAAGTCTTTGTGTACGGTGCTTTTGGAATGACCTGTTTTGCTCGCAATAGCGCGAACTGTTTTCTTTGTTTCAATTACCATTTCACCCAAACGTATGCATCTATGACGAATCGTTTCGTGCACCAACTCTTCCTTTCGTTAGTAAAGGAACACTTTTCACCACTTTATGCATAGCGAAGGGCTAATATGAATTAAAATGCTAGATATGATTCCGGATTTACAAGGACTCCGTTTTCTAATACTTCGAATTGAAGATGGATTCCAGCAGTAGGATTCCACTCATTTTCCGCTGCAGTTGCAAGGGATTGTCCTTGTTCCACTACATCTCCTGCTTTTACTAGAATGCCAGTGACAGAGCGATATTTTGTTAGCATACCATTTGCATGAGAGATTACGATTTCGTCACCTACAAATGGATCAAGATTTACTTCTTCTACTTTTCCGCTTAATGCTGCAACAACTTCAAATGGCTCGTTCTTCATGGTTAGGGAAACTCCTGTGCTAGCTACGTAAGTTTGATCAAAAACAAGTAGAGATTTCTCACGAGTCGCTTCGTCTGCTTCCATATCATAGTAGTGCTGAACAATTTCAACGTTATCTAGCATAGCTTCTTTGAAAGGGTATTTCATAGATTCTGCTTTAGCGTTCGTTTCAATTGTTACTTTGTCTGGATTACTTGCATCGGTCCACTCGGATTCTTCTGCAGAATCATCGCTGACATATACATTATAACCCCAAATCATTCCAACAAATGCTACCGAAAAACCTGCATATACTAGTGGCCAAAACCAAGGTTTTTTCGGGCTGTTACTCTTCTTCTGAGAAGGCTTTTTAGATTGTTCTTCTCTCATTTTCATCACCTCTAATTGCATTGTTGGCATATTAAGGAGATTTTAAACATGGAGAAAAACTTTTTATTTCGGTTCCTGTATAATAATGCAATAAAATATCATGAGCCTTCGCAGAATTGTTAGCCATTACCTCAGCTCCATACTGGCTCATTCCTACTCCGTGCCCATATCCAATAGTTTCCACTACAACTTTATCATTTTGAAAAGCTATTGAAAAATCAGTAGAGGGTAATCCAAGTAAAGTTCTAATTTCTCTGCCTGTCCAACTTTTGCCGTTCATTTCTACTGACTTTACTCGATTGGAGTCTGTCCGTGCTATTTTGACAGTACCCCCAATATTATTAGACCACTTCATCTTAAACGTGTCCGACCATTCTTTACTCGTAAATTCAAATTTCTGTTTCATTTTATTTGAGAATTGCTCTTCCTTTTCACTCGGCACTGATACTAAATAGGGAATTGCATATCCGCTATAATTCTCCGCGCTTTCTGTTTGCCCATTGCTTGTTGAAAAAAACATTGCAGTGATTAACTGATCCTTATAAATAATAATTTCTCCCTCTGTAGAAGCTACGATTTTTTGAAGCTTCTTTTCGTATTCCTCAAAGGACGCACCCCAACGCTTTTTTCTCTCCTCTGGACCAACATACACTTGCTTCTGTACCGTCTTGTCGATTGACTTTGCTCCGTAATCGGTTTCTCTTAAAACATAGGTCCTAGCAGCAATAGACTGCGCCTTCAATGCTTCTTCATGGAATGTGATTGGCATTTCAGCGGCAACTACTCCTAATACATACGTTTCTAGAGGAATTTTTTCCTTTACCCCTTTCACCTCAATTTCTATTGGACAGTCAACTTCAGTTTCCGGTACGACTTCTGGTGCAGCTTTTTCTTTCACTCTGTCTTTGATCAATAAAAAAGGTAATAACATAAGGCAGATGCATACGATTACTAAGAGAATGTTTTGTTTCATAGGGGTAATATATGCAGCTACAAAGAATCTAATGACGGACAAGCTATAGAAAAGCTGCTTGATCTATCTCTTGTCATACAGATGAGTAATAGGAAAGTGTTTATACTCTATCATTTCTGAAATCATCCATTTAACCAATAGTATATGGACATGAATTCTTATTAAATTTATGGAATGCTATAAGAATCTATTTGAATCTTTATATTTAAGTAGCCTTTATACACTATTTTAGCCCCTTAGAGGCTATTTAATCTTATAGATGAGCATTTATACTAAAATGTTAATTTTCACTCTTAAAACGCCTAAAAACAGCGTGAAAAATTACATCAAAAAAAGCACAATACACGAATAGGTGTATTGTGCTTTACATATATTATTAAACGAGTTGAACTGCTTTTTCTGTGTTTTCTGTTCCAATACGTTCGATGTCTGCACCTAAAGCTGCTAGCTTTTTGTCAAAATCAACGTATCCACGATCTAAATGGTAAAGTTCAGTTACACGAGTTACGCCTTCTGCAACTAGACCTGCAATGATTAGAGCTGCCGCTGCACGAAGATCTGTAGCTGCTACCTCTGCACCTTGAAGGTTAGATGGGGAATCCATCATGACAGAGCGACCTTCGATTTTCATGTTTCCGTTCATACGTCTAAACTCTTCCACATGCATAAATCTGTTCTCAAATACAGTTTCCGTAATGATACCGGTACCATAGGCTGTCATCATCAATGCCATCATTTGCGATTGCATATCTGTAGGAAAACCTGGATGTGGCATAGTTTTGATGTCTACTGATTTCAAGTTTCCTTTAGAACGCACACGTAGCCCTTGGTTCTCTTCAGTAATTTCCACACCCATCTCTTGCATTTTAGATATTAGAGCTGTCATATGCTCTGGTACTGCATTTTCAATTAATACATCGCCTTTTGTGATGGCTGCTGCAACCATGAAAGTACCAGCTTCAATACGATCTGGAATAATGTGATGCTCAGTGCCATGAAGTTCTTCGACTCCCTCGATACGAATAGTATCAGTACCAGCACCTTTTACTTTACCGCCCATTTCATTGATAAAGTTTGCTAAGTCTACGATTTCCGGTTCTTTAGCAGCATTTTCGATAATCGTTGTTCCTTCAGCTAAAGCTGCTGCAGTCATAATATTTTCTGTAGCGCCCACACTAGGTACATCTAAATAAATTTTAGCACCTTTTAAACGTCCAACGGTTTTCGCTTCTACAAATCCATGACCAAATGAAATCTCTGCACCCATTGCTTCAAAGCCCTTTAAATGTTGGTCAATAGGTCTTGAACCAATAGCACAGCCCCCAGGAAGAGCTACTCGAGCAAAACCATTGCGCGCAAGAATTGGACCCATAACAAGGATTGACGCTCTCATTTTGCGCACATATTCGAATTGTGCTTCACTTGATAGTCTTTGCTGTGAGTCAATAATTACTTCGTTGTGCTCTGGGCTATATTTGATTTCTGTATTTAAACTTTTTAATACTTCATTTATCGTCAAAACATCTGCAAGTGTTGGTACATCTTTAATCACATTTTTCCCTTTTGTCGCGAGCAAAGCTGCTGCAAGTACAGGTAATACTGCATTTTTAGCACCCTCGACCCGTACGTTACCTTTTAACCTTTGGCCGCCTTTAACAACAATTTTATCCACTTAGTTCCCTCCGCGTTCATAATCCTCTTAAGCTAATATATAAAAGAAATATGTATGGTGTTGTTTTTTGTTATTTCAAAACAATATCATCATACAACGTATTTCGACTATATACAAGCACCGAAAACCCTATTTTCTTGTCCTCTTTTGGTAAATTTTCTTAGTCTATTATACGTAATACCCAGTCTTTTCGTGTAGATATTTATAAATTACCCCACATGTTATGTAATAAACATATTCGACAGCATATTTCCCAGGAAATATGAGGAGATTCTACATGCTCATACAAACTTGTCCATAATTTGCATGAGCATGCAGGATCTTCTACTAAAATAAGTACTGTAATTGGTTAGACCAGGAAGTTAAATTTAAAAAGAAATTAGCTACTGTCGAGCCTAACATAATACTTACCAAAATAAAGAAAAGCTGGGCTTGAAATACATGATTCTTTTTAATAAATTTGTCCACCATAAGAGCTTGTAATGCATAAAAAGAAATACCGATAAAAAAGATATTAGCTAATATAGCGATAACAGCTTGCTCTGAAGTCAAAAGACCCATTATTTTCCCTCCAGTTTTTAAAAACGAAAGCCTTCCTAGAAGATGTACTGCTCAACAAAACAATTAACATGTTTATGTTTTTGTCGTTTCAAAAATACCCTCGTCAAATTACTGTAAAATCTCCCACTTTTTATAGCAAGAAATTCAAAGCTCCCAAATCTGACCATAAAGTTTAAAGACCCTCAAATTAGGAAAAACACTTAGCAAAGCAAGTACATTCTTAACAGTCAAGAAAGAAAAAACGGACAGAAATAATCTCTGCCCGTTTTATCAAAAAAACAATTATAATCTACCCTCATAAGCGTTGATACGATTAAGCGCTCTCTTCAAAGCAAGTTCAGCACGATTAAAATCAACTGATTCTTGTTTACTTTGAAGTAGTTCTTCTGCACGTTTCTTCGCTTCTTGAGCACGAGCTAAATCTATACTTGAAGCAATTTCAGCGGATTGAGCCAAGATTGTAACCTTTTCAGGACGAACCTCAATAAATCCGCCACTCACTGCTACAAATTCTGATTTACCATCTTTTTTCAATTTAACCGAACCAATTTCAAGTGGTGCAACCATTGGAATATGGCCAGGTAAAATACCGATTTCACCCGATGCTGTTTTAGCGATAATCATGTCTATTTCAGAATCGTATACCGGGCCGTCGGGAGTGACAATATTGACTGAAACTGTCTTCATATTTTTACCTCCAGGTCCGATTTATTATACTTCTACGCCCATGCTTTTCGCTTTTTCCACAACTTCTTCGATACGTCCAACTAAACGGAATGCATCCTCTGGTAAATGGTCATATTTTCCTTCAAGAATCTGTTTGAAGCCTTCAACAGTTTCTTTAACAGGAACATAAGAACCTTTTTGACCTGTAAATTGTTCAGCAACATGGAAGTTTTGAGATAGGTAGAACTGAATACGGCGAGCACGGTTAACTACAACCTTATCCTCGTCTCCTAATTCATCCATACCTAGGATCGCAATAATATCTTGAAGCTCTCTGTAGCGTTGTAAAGTATATTGTACTTGACGTGCTACTTCGTAATGCTCTTGTCCTACTACTTCAGGAGAAAGCGCACGAGAAGAAGAAGCTAATGGATCTACCGCTGGATAGATACCCATCTCAGATAATTTACGCTCTAAGTTTGTTGTTGCATCTAAGTGAGCGAATGTTGTTGCAGGAGCTGGATCCGTATAGTCATCGGCTGGTACATAGATCGCTTGGATAGATGTAACAGAACCTGTATTAGTTGACGTGATACGCTCTTGAAGTGCACCCATTTCTGTAGCAAGTGTTGGTTGGTAACCAGCTGCTGAAGGCATACGGCCTAAAAGTGCTGATACCTCAGAACCTGCTTGTGTGAAACGGAAGATATTATCGATGAATAAAAGTACGTCTGCACCTTGTTCATCACGGAAATATTCAGCCATTGTAAGACCAGTTAGTGCAACACGCATACGTGCTCCTGGTGGCTCATTCATTTGACCGAATACCATTGCTGTTTTCTTAATAACGCCAGAATCGCTCATCTCGTGGAATAAGTCATTTCCTTCACGCGTACGCTCTCCAACACCAGCGAATACTGAGATACCGCCATGCTCTTGAGCAATGTTATTGATAAGTTCTTGGATAAGAACTGTTTTCCCTACTCCGGCACCACCGAACAGACCGATTTTACCACCTTTAATGTATGGAGCTAAAAGGTCTACTACTTTGATACCTGTTTCAAGAATTTCAACTTCAGTTGAAAGGTTTTCAAATGTTGGTGCTTGACGGTGAATTGGGTCACGACGCTCAGCAGTAGAAATTTCTTCTCCTAAGTCAATTACTTCACCAAGAACGTTGAATACACGTCCTAAAGTTACGTTACCAACTGGAACAGAAATTGCTGCGCCAGCATCTAATACCTCTGCACCACGTTTAAGTCCATCAGTAGATGACATCGCAATTGTACGAACTGAGTCATCACCTAAGTGTAAAGCTACTTCTAAAGTTAATGTAGTAGGAGCTTCATTTGGACGTTCAATCGCTACAGTTAATGCATTATAGATAGCTGGTAAGTGGCCGTTGTCAAACTTAACGTCAACAACTGGACCCATTACTTGTAGTACTTGTCCTTTGTTCACTACTGTTCCCTCCTGTCTTACTTTCTTTCTTTACCTATTCTAGAGCCGATGCACCGCCGACAATTTCCGTAATTTCTTGCGTAATCGCAGCTTGACGTGCTCGGTTATATACTAACGTTAAGTTACTAATCAAATCAGTTGCGTTGTCTGTTGCAGATTTCATAGCAGACATACGCGAAGCATGTTCACTTGCTTTACCGTCGAGTAATGCACCAAAAATTAGGCTTTCCGCATATTGTGGAAGAAGTACTTCTAAAATCGCCTCACTAGAAGGTTCGAATTCATAAGAAGCAGTTGAGCCTGTAGTTTCTGCTGCAATATCCGTAAGCGGTAGCACCTTTTTCTCAGTTACCTCACTGGAGATGGCACTTACAAAGTGGTTATAGTACATATAAAGTTCATCATATGTACCATCCGTGAACATACCAACAGCTTTGCGCGCTATTTCTTTAACATGCGAAAAAGAAGGTTGGTCTGGTAACCCTATCACTTCTCCAATTACGTTTGAACCACGTTTTACGAAGAAGTCACGTCCCATGCGTCCAATTGCAAAAATTACATACTCATCCTTTGAAGCATGGCGTTCAGTAATAGCATTCGCAACAGCACGTATAACATTACTGTTATATGCCCCTGCTAAACCACGATCAGAAGTAATGACGATATATGCAGTTTTCTTTACAGGTCGATGAGTTAACATTGGATGTCCACTATCACTTGTTCCTGAAGCAATGGAGCCTACTACCTCTTGCATTTTAGACATGTAAGGAACGTATGCTTTCGCATTTTCCTCCGCACGGTTCAATTTAGAAGCAGAAACCATTTGCATAGCTTTTGTTATCTGACTTGTTTTCTTAGTTGACGTAATTTTATTTTTAATGTCGCGTAAAGATGCCACTGGTATTTCACCACCTTATTGTTTTTTTCACTTAGACAAAGATATTATTCAGATATAGCAAAAGTTTTCTTGAATGCAGAGATTGCATTGTTTAAATCCTCTTCTGAAGGAAGATCTTTTGTCGTGCGAATATGATCTAAAACGTTTGTGTGGTTTGAATCTAACCAGCTACTAAGTTCAGCCTCAAAACGAGAAATATCTTTAACTGGAATATCATCTAAATGGCCACGTGTTAGAGCGTATAAAATAATAACTTGTTTTTCTACTTTAATAGGAGAGTTCAAGTCTTGTTTTAATACTTCTACTGTACGTACACCACGATTAAGTTTAGCTTGTGTTGCAGCATCTAAATCTGATCCAAATTGAGAGAATGCTTCAAGCTCACGGTATGCAGCTAAGTCAAGACGAAGTGTACCGGCAACTTTTTTCATTGCTTTAATTTGAGCTGATCCACCTACGCGTGATACGGATAAACCAGCATTGATCGCTGGACGTACACCAGAGAAGAATAAATCAGATTGTAAGAAGATTTGACCATCCGTAATAGAAATTACGTTTGTTGGAATGTAAGCAGAGATATCTCCAGCTTGTGTTTCAACGAATGGTAATGCAGTGATTGAACCTGCACCTAATGTTTCATTTAACTTCGCAGCACGCTCAAGTAGACGGCTGTGTAAGTAGAATACATCCCCTGGATATGCTTCACGACCTGGAGGACGTTTAAGAAGTAATGAAAGTTCACGGTATGCAGCAGCTTGTTTAGATAAATCATCATAAACGATTAATACGTGCTTACCTTCGAACATAAATTCTTCTGCCATTGTTACACCAGCATAAGGAGCTAAGTATAATAATGGAGCTGGAGCAGATGCAGATGCAGTTACAACGATTGTGTAATCTAAAGCACCTTTTTTACGAAGTGTTTCTACTACATTACGAACAGTCGATTCTTTTTGACCGATTGCTACGTAGATACAAATCATATCTTGGTCTGCTTGGTTAAGGATTGTATCAATCGCAACAGATGTTTTACCTGTTTGGCGGTCACCGATGATTAACTCACGTTGTCCACGCCCGATTGGTACAAGAGCGTCAATCGCTTTAATACCTGTTTGAAGTGGTTCATGAACAGATTTACGTGCCATAACCCCTTGTGCAGGACTTTCGATTGGACGAGATTTTGTAGTTGCGATAGGACCTTGTCCGTCAACTGGTTGGCCAAGTGGATTGACTACGCGGCCAATCAATTCTTTACCAACAGGAACTTCCATAATACGGCCTGTACGACGTACTTCATCGCCTTCTTTGATGTCTGTGTATGGTCCAAGGATAACGATACCAACGTTATTCGCTTCCAAGTTTTGTGCCATACCTAACACACCAGTTGAGAATTCTAAAAGCTCTCCAGCCATGACGTTGTCGAGGCCATGAGCACGCGCGATACCGTCACCAATTGTAATAACCGTACCAACGTCGCTAACTTTCATCTCAGATTCATAATTCTCAATCTGCTGTTTAATCAAGACACTGATTTCTTCAGCTTTGATGCTCATGTATGTCACCTCTCATAATTCATAATATTAACCGATCAAGTTACGTTTTAAGCGATCTAGCTTAGAGCTAAGAGTGCTGTCGTAAATGCGGTTTCCGATTTGAACGCGGATACCACCAATAATTGATGGATCTACGATGTTTTGAATGCGTAAAGATTGTTTCCCTACATTTTTTGCAAATACAGATGAAACGTTTGCACGTTCTGCTTCTGTTAATTCGCGTGTTGTATAGACCTTCGCTTCTGCAACACCTTGTGCTTCATTGGAAAGTGCCATATACTCTGAAATAATATCAGTGACTTCATGTAATCTTTTCTTATCAATAAGCACTAGTAGTGTATTGATAACGATTGGATTAGCGTTTGAGAAGATTTCTCGGATTAGCGCTTTTTTCTTGTCTAAAGAAAGCTTAGGAGAAGTAAACAATGTTTTCAAATCCTTATTGCCTTTCCATACAACATTAAGCTCACGTAAATCATTTTCAACCGATTGAAGTTCATTTTTTTGTTGTGCTAGTTCGAACAACGCGATGGCATAGCGTTTTGCTGCAGTTGAATTACTCAATTAACTTCGCCTGCCTTCGCAATCGTTGCCTCGATCAGCGCACGGTTATCTTCTTCCGAAACTTCTTTTTCAAGAACTTTAGCTGCTGCAAGTACTGATAGTGAAACGACTTCTTCTCGTACCGCTGCAATCGCTCTTTCTTTTTCTGTATCGATTTCACGAATAGCAGATTCTTTTAAACGCGCAGCTTCAGAGCGAGCAGTTGTGATAATTTCTTCACGTGATGCTTCCCCTTGCTTCTTCGCATTTTCTACAATCGCTAACGCTTCTGTGCGTGCTTCTTTTAGTAAGTCACGTTGTTCTTCAAGTAAACGTTGAGATTCTTGGCGGCTAGTTTCTGCTGCTTCGATTTCACTCGCGATCAACTCTTCACGCTGTGTCATAATCCCCATTAAAGGACCCCAAGCCACTTTCTTCAATAAGATCATCAGTAAGATGAAGAAGAATAATGTAGCTCCAATATCCAAAACATTTAACCCATTATGGGTCTCACCAGCACCAAGTGCGAGGTATTCAAAAGACACGATTGTTTCACTCCTTTCAAACGCTATTAAGAGATCTTACTTATATAATGTTTAAACTTTTGTTTATTATTTTCTAATTCAGGTTTTATTCATAAAGAGAATGGCGGAGTTAGTTTCCGCCATTATTGACTTTATTTATACATACTATTGGTTTAATACGATGAACGCGATAACTACTGCGATAATCGGCACGGCTTCAACTAACGCTACCCCGATGAACATAACTGTTTGTAAAGCTCCACGTGCTTCTGGTTGACGAGCAATACCTTCTACTGTTTTTGAAACGATTAGACCATTACCAATACCTGCACCAAGTGCACCTAAACCAACTGCTATAGCTGCTGCTAAAAGACCAACTGAACCTACCATTGTTTAATTTCCTCCTTGGAATGTTGTTTTTATTTTTTCTGCTTAGTTTCCTAAACAGTTATATTAATGGTCTGCTGACACTTTATGTGACATATAAACCATTGTTAACATAACGAAAATGAACGCTTGGATTCCACCGATAAAGATAGAGAATCCTTGCCAAGCCATTGCTGGGATAATTGCACCAACAAAGCCAAACCAGCTCGCTGTTGCTAAGCCTGCAATAAGACCTAATAATACTTCCCCTGCATAGATATTTCCGTAAAGACGAAGACCAAGTGTCAACGTATTTGCGAATTCTTCTATAATTTTAAGTGGGAATAATACCGGCATCGGTTTTAAGTAGGTATCAATATTGTACTGTTTGAAACCTTTCATCTTAATACCGTAATAGTGAGTTAAAACGATAATCATCACTGATAGTGTCATTGCAATTGTTGGATCCGCAGTTGGTGATTTCCACCAAAGTACTCCGTCATACGAAATTGAAAACGGAAGTCCAAGCAAATTGGCTATCGCGATAAACATAATTAATGTAATCCCTAGAATATGGAATCTACCGCCTGTTTTCCAGTCGAGATTACTTTTGATAATTCCTTTCACGAAGTCCATAATCCACTCCATGAAGTTTTGCATACCCGTTGGTTTAAGCTTCAAGTTTCTAGTTGCAATAAATGCAATTAAGAAAACAACTAGAGAAGTTACAAACAACATAAGGATGTTTGACCAGTTCCCTGTCATACCCCAAAGCACAAACTCTGGATTTGAGTGTCCCACGATTCTTTCACCTCTCTTTCACATACTCATGGCTGATTTCTAACTAACAAAATGCGTTCCACAATAAGTAGAACATAGGGAATCATTAATCCGATAACCGTGCTGATAAGATGAATTTCATCTGGGAAAAGAAGTGCAATAGCAACGGCAGCAATACCAGAGGCAAATCTAAAGCTTGTCCCTAAGCGTGCTCGACCTTTTTCACCCATCATCACACGATCAAATTTCTCCATTCTACGTACTAGTATCCAGAAATTATACAGACCGAATATGGAACCTACTGCTAAGCCTGCAAAAATGGAAGAATACGGCGTAAATGCCCACCCTAACACACATAACGCAAGCAAAAAAAATATGCACTTCTTTTGCCTCGTAAAAATACGTTGCATTTCTAGCATTGGTCTAATCTCCTGAATCATATTTTCGAATGGTAGTAAGGATTGTCAATGCGCAAAGCAGGCAGTAGACAATTTACTAAAAGATTGGAGTGGTTCCAAAAGTATGATCAATCCACTTTTTGTGAATACCTATCATTATAGAACCGACAAGCTGTGAGAGAATCGCTGAATAATGAGCTATCCCTTGTAACGGACGTCAAAATGACGCATAAAAGTATCCTCACGTTTTCCTTGAAATAAGTAAAAACTGTGAATCTAGTAGAAAGTTGATACATCAAGTGTTCCACGCATGAAACCCCTATCATGATTATCCTAAGTAAGCATACAATAGGGGCTATTTGATGTCAATTGCTATCAGTGAAAAACTTCACGTAGATGATTAGATTGACAATTTATCGACAAATTTTAAAGAATATTGTAGAAACTTATTCTTCATAATTAATTTCATTCATTAATTTTAAAACTTATCATCCGTTTAGACACATTTTCACAGTCTTATCTTCCATCTGTATAATAAGTTGACATGCCCTTATAAAAAGGAAAAGTCAGCTGATTGCTACCTTTGCTTAAACAACCGAATATCTTTTAGAAAGATTCAATTTTACTTTGTTCCAAACAAGCGATCTCCTGCGTCTCCAAGACCAGGCACGATATAGCCATGATCATTAAGTTTCTCATCTAGTGCTGCAATATAAATATCAACATCTGGGTGAGCATCTTGAAGTGCTTTTACGCCTTCTGGAGCAGCAATAAGACACATGAACTTAATGCTCATTGCACCGCGTTTTTTCAGAGAGTTAACTGCTTCTATTGCAGAGCCTCCAGTTGCTAACATTGGGTCTACTAAGATAAAGTCACGATCAGCAACATCTGCAGGAAGCTTAACGTAGTATTCGACTGGCTTCAATGTTTCTGGATCACGATAAAGTCCGATGTGACCTACTTTTGCAGCTGGAATAAGATTTAACATGCCATCAATCATTCCAATACCTGCACGAAGGATTGGAACTAGTCCCAATTTCTTTCCTGCAATTACTTTAGATTTCGTAAGTTGAACAGGAGTCTCTACTTCTACTTCCTCTAAAGGAAGGTCACGCGTAATTTCAAAGGCCATCAATGTAGCAACCTCATCTACAAGCTCACGAAATTCTTTTGTACCAGTTTTCACATCACGGATATATGTAAGTTTATGTTGAATCAGTGGATGATCAAATACGTATACTTTAGCCATTTAACATCTCTCCTTTTGTTGTTTTTACATCTTTGTCATTATACCAAAAACGATACACATCATACCACTAATCCTAGGGACTTAATATTTCGTCTATTTCATTTATAGAAACAACAGCCTTAGGTTGTCCTTTGGTTCAAGCGATTAGCAGGAATATATTTGCTTTTGGGATAAAATCAAACAATCTTATGCGCAACCTATTTAATCATAGTTAAAGGAGACTTATGATGTTGTCATAAGCCTCCCTATTATCAATTAATTATATAGAGGGAATTTACCAGTTAGAGCTTGTACTCTTTCTTTTGCTTCAGCAATTACTGAAGCATCCTCGTGATTTTTTAATAGTTTAGCAATAATAGAAGCGATTTCCTTCATTTCTTGCTCAGCAAAACCTCTTGAAGTTACAGCTGGTGTACCAATACGTACTCCAGAAGTGATGAATGGGCTAGAAGTATCAAAAGGAATAGTATTTTTGTTTGCAGTAATACCAACCTCGTCTAGTACATGTTCTGCTACTTTACCAGTTAGTCCTAAAGCAGATACATCTAATAGCATTACATGGTTGTCTGTACCACCAGATACAATACGTAGACCTTCTTCTGTTAAACTATCTGCTAGAGTTTTAGCATTAGCTACAACTTGCTTTTGGTATTCTTTGAATTCCGGTTGAAGAGCTTCTCCAAAAGCAACTGCTTTTGCAGCGATTACGTGCATTAGCGGTCCGCCTTGGATACCAGGGAAAATTGTTTTATCAACTTTCTTCGCAAATTCTTCTGTAGTTAAAATCATACCACCACGTGGGCCACGTAAAGTTTTATGTGTTGTAGAAGTTACAAAGTGTGCGTGTGGCACTGGATTTGGATGAAGACCAGCGGCAACTAGACCTGCAATATGAGCCATATCTACGAATAAATAAGCTCCAATCTCGTCTGCAATTTCACGGAATTTAGCGAAATCGATTGTACGTGAGTAAGCACTTGCCCCAGCAACAATCATTTTAGGCTTATGCTCTAAAGCTATTGAGCGAACTTCCTCATAATCTATCATTTCGGTTTCTTTATTTACTCCATATTCAATAAAGTTATATTGAATACCACTAAAGTTAACAGGAGAGCCATGTGTTAAATGTCCACCATGAGATAAGTTCATACCTAGAATAGTGTCACCTGGTTGAAGAGCAGTCATATAAACCGCCATGTTCGCTTGGGAACCAGAATGTGGTTGTACATTTGCATGCTCTGCCCCAAAAATTTCTTTCAAACGATCACGAGCAATATCTTCTACTACATCTACATGCTCACAGCCACCGTAATAACGTTTGCCCGGATAGCCCTCTGCATATTTATTTGTAAGAACAGAGCCCTGAGCTTCCATTACAGCCTCTGAAACAAAATTTTCTGACGCAATTAGTTCAATATTTGATTGTTGACGTTTTTTCTCCGCTAACATTGCCTCAAATACCGCTGGATCTTGTGATTGAATTTTTTCCACTACTAGTTCCTCCTCTAATATCATCCGTAAAATGCCCTTGCCCCACCAATTAGCTTTGGACGGGTTGTTGCAATGGTAATAATCGCTTCTCCAACCTTCTTGATAGATACACGTAATGGTACAGCAACGGGTTGTAGCTGCATACCAATCATAGTTTGACCAATATCAATCCCTGCCTTGGCTTGAACGCTTTCTACTACTACAGGCTCTTCAAGCTGTGTGTACGCATATGCAGACATGGAACCCCCTGCGCGAACTACTGGGATAACAGAAACCTCTGGCAGTCTATAGAGCTGCTGCGTTTTTCTTTCCATCGTTAGAGCACGGTTGATGTGCTCACAGCCTTGAAAGGCA
Organism: Psychrobacillus faecigallinarum; assembly: GCF_014836595.1. Classification (GTDB taxonomy): domain Bacteria; phylum Bacillota; class Bacilli; order Bacillales_A; family Planococcaceae; genus Psychrobacillus; species Psychrobacillus faecigallinarum. Next base: position 899,710 of record NZ_JACSQO010000001.1, read on the forward strand.
AGATGGATTTTATTTCGTTCAGCAAAAGCCTTAATTGGTTCATATAAAACCTCAGCCACTTCTAAACCGCCAGCAGTTCCTATCTTTTCCCCAATGACTTCAGAGGTAGAGCAGCCAACGACAAACAAATCATCCTTAGAAAAAGTAATTTGCTGCTCTACTTCCAGGAGAAGCTGTTCCATTTGTTGTTGCCACAAATTTTTTGCTTCCATCTGAAATCCCTCTATTCAAGCTTATTTTTCTAATGCTGAAATTTTTTCAATACGTCGTTCGTGACGGCCACCTTCAAATTCTTGAGCTAACCAAGTAGCTACGATTTCTCTGGCAAGTCCTGGACCAATCACTCGTTCTCCCATAGCGAGAACATTTGAGTCGTTATGGCATCGTGTAGCTTTAGCAGAAAAAACATCATGCACTAATGCACAGCGAATGCCCTTCATTTTATTAGCAGCAATGGACATCCCAATACCTGTTCCACAAATTAAAATTCCGCGATCATATTCCCCACTAGCTACACCCTCTGTTACTGGTGCCGCATAATCTGGATAGTCAACAGAATCATTCGTTTGTGGACCAAAGTCCTTATAGGAAAGACCGAGTTCTTCAAGCTGCTGAATAATTTCTTTCCGAAGATTATTCCCTCCGTGATCAGAAGAAATTGCAATTTTCATCTTGTTCCCTCTTTTCTGTTTAGTACTCAACCCAATCATAACATCTTTTTGAGCAAAAAAATACAACTCATATAGTATGAGTTGTATCTGTTTTTTTAACATACCTTTTTGATATGAATTATTTGGAAGAGCGGTCAAATTGAGAGATTACCTTGAATAAATCTTCCGATTGATGCTTCAAGTCAGCTGCTAAAATATCAATTTCTTCTATTGAACGGGCTTGTTCATCTGTAGCACTTCTTACTTCCTCAGCACCAGCTGATGTCTCCTCCGCAATAGCTGCAACATCCTGTGATTGGCGAGCAGTGCTTTCAATATTAGTCAGCTGTTTTTCAACTAATGATGAAATCTCGACTACTGACTCAGCCATTTCATGAATTTTTATAGACATTCCTTCGACTGCTGCGTTTGTCTCAGATACTCGTTTTGCTTCACTAACAGCAAAGCTAACTTGGTTAGTCATTTGCTGTACGACCGTTTTAACATCCGTTTGGATTGCTAATATTAGTTCTGAAATTCCTTGAACAGCCTTCGCACTCTCATCGGCTAGCTTACGAACTTCCTCTGCTACTACAGCGAAGCCCTTACCATGCTCACCTGCACGAGCAGCTTCTATAGAAGCATTTAAAGCAAGTAGATTAGTTTGGGCTGCTATATCCCCAACTAATTGAATAATACTTTCCACCTTCCCAGCATTCTCTTCCAGCTGGTGGACATTACCTAAAGCTGACTCACTTCCTGTTGCAATCTTTTGGATTCCACTGACAAGTGATTGTATGACTTCTGTTGTCTCCGAAAGCTCTGTGATCATTTCTTTTGAATGTATAGAAGATTTTTCTGCACGCTTGTTTACCTCGGATGCTAGCACTCGAACATCCTCGACAGACTCTGCAGTTTCTTGGACTGCTATTGCCGATTGCTCTGCTCCCTCAGAAATTTGAGCAATTGTGGAGGCAATGGCCTCCGCTTGTTCAGAGGCAACTGACGATTCCTCAGAAAGCTTTTGCACACTTTTATTTGTTTTATCAAAATTCTTTTCGATACTTTGAACCATTTCTCGCAGGTTTTCTAGCATCGTTTGAAAAGCTATAGCAACTGATTGTATTTCATCTTTTGAGTTTGGTACTTCCACATCGACTCCTATTTTTCCTTCTGAAGCAAGAGTGGCAACCTTTTCTAGATTAAATAAGGGTTTGATAATAAGTCCACTGAAAAAATAAGCTAAAAGGCCTGACCAAAAAATTCCTAACGCATATGTAAGAATTTCAAATTGAATTGTTCCAATATTAATGTCTAAGGATTGCAAATAAGGCTGTACATAATTAATAAAGAATGCACTTGTAGAGTAAGTAATTAAAGCAAGTACCGTTACAAATAGAACAATTTTCTTTTGAATGCCAAAAGCGTTCCTCTTTCTCTTTTCTTTCATCCCTTTTCCCCCTATAGTCTCTTCACTAGTTCCTCTGTTAATACATTTAGTTCTTCAAATGTTTGTTCATATATACCTATATTCCCACCAAAAGGATCCATTACATCCTGTATATCGTCCGGAGTTGCAAATTCTTTATACATATAAACCTTAGAAATTGCTTCTGGAAAGGCATAAATAATAGCTTGCTTATGCGCAGCAGTCATCGTTAATATAAGATCTGCCCACTCAACCGTAGACGGCTGTAAAGATGAAGACTTATGAGCAAAAGGAACTCCTTTATTTTCTAGTACTTTACGACTGTTAGCGGACATGTTCTCGCCGTCCGAAGCATAAATACCTGCGGATTGAACTTGTATGTTTTTTAGATTTTTAGATTTTAAAATAGCCTCTGCCATGGGACTTCTACATGTATTACCAGTACAAACAAATAAAATATTCACTGCGATCATTCCTCGTCTCTATTATATATTGGATTACGAATATACTTTGATATTATTGTATGTTTTGAAGTGTTAATAGGCCCATTGTTAATAGAACTACACCTGCAAGCTTCATAATGATTCCTCTGTTCATCACTGTCTTTTTAAATATAATCTTCTGGGCAATTATTACGCCGACAAATGCGAAGAATCCAGAGCTTAGTATAAAGATTAGCTTTTCCACTTGAAGCATACCAAATGAAATACTCACAGAAAAGGTATCTAGACTTGCCACTATCGCTAATACGAAGGGGGGCATGATCGGAGTTTCTTTTGGTGATTTGGATAGTACCATTTGAAGTCCAACCAACGAAAGAAGAACCCCTGACAAATAAGGACTTGCCTGCTGTAAGTAGGTTTGTACTAAAACACCTGCATAATATCCTATTAAGGGGAAGAGCATATGTAATGATGCCACCCAAGCCGCAAGAGTCAAAACCTGTTTTCTATATGATACAAGAGAAAATAAGATAAGTACATCGACCGACATTAAGAGTCCTGCTATTATTTCTGTCCACAAAAAAATCTCTCCCGTCTATTTGCATAATTAAATGTATGCAAAAAAAGGGAAGAGAATACAAATTATAGACAACCTTTTTTAAAGAAGGATATATTTCTATCTATATAATTGTTTTACGTAAAAATATGGACAATAGATGGCAGATTTCCGCTTTGGATGGACGCTTTCCGTGGGGTTAGCGATAAGCCACCACCGCCGCTTGCGCGTCGTTTGTGTTGTCTTATCTGACTCACTTATCCCACTGGAGTCGCCACCTGTCGCTGTAATCATAAGTAATTTATGTCTTGATGCATAGGTTATTTATAAATACATATAAAAAATGAGCAGGAAAATGAATCTACAAGCTCATTTTTCTCCAATGTCCCTTTTTTACTAAAGCTCCGTTAGTCAAAGAAGAAATCCCATAAATAAGCAATCCTCAATAATTTTTATGTAACTACAATATTTTCTTTAATATTAATTCATCATTTAATGGAATCCCTTCATGTCCTATTAAAGGTATTGAAGGTTTTAAGCTTCGTGCCTTGATTACACCGTTAGGAATAACAGACGTTATTCTGTAACCTCTTTTTTGATAAAATTTTAAAGCGTTCAAATTATCATTTGTTGTTACTAAACTTACTACTTGTATTTTTTTCTGCTTTGCTATGTATTCAACACTTTTCATTAATGAAGATCCAATACCTTTCCCTTCTTGGAGACTATCTAACGAAATAATCTCCATTTCATTATCTTTAATGACATAAGTAACCAAACCAATAATCTGATTAGTTCCCTCAAAAATGAAACCATCCAATGTATCACATTGATAAACACCTGTTGAAATTACCATTTCAGTGCTTCCCCAATGCTCCTTAAAAAATGAAACAACCTTTTCTCTATTTACTATCGTTATTTCTTTAATACTCAATTGAATTCCCCCATTCTCTTAATATTTAATATAAGATTACTTTATCTATTTTAAAATACGATAACAAAAAATCATACGCAAAGGCAGCTAATAGACCATTCCAAAAAATAAAAGTCGGAGAAAAAAAGCCATTTTCAGTTGATAAACAATAAAATAGTTTACAACCGTTATTAACATATAAGTATAAAAACTAAAACAACTTCCTTTTTCCAGTTAGCTAGGAAACTCACTACATTTTAAATAATACCTCTTGACAGTGCGGTAAAACATGATAAAATTCTAATTACTTTAGTGATTGAAAGCGTTGAATCGCGAAAGCATAATATGTACGAGTGATTGTCCTAGTAATCTGCATGTACCCAGCACAAAGAGACTGAACGGTTGGTGAAAGTTCAGGTAAACATGATAGATGAATTACAACAATCAAGTAAACTCGTTTTTAATGAAGTGGTTGAACATACAAATTGTTCGACAAATAGGGTGGTACCGCGGAGATTTCCTTCGTCCCTAGCTATAGGGATTGGAAGGTTTTTTTTCATTCCTAAAAACTATTATTAGGAGGATTTACAATGTTTCGTATTCGTTCCACAATCTCCCCCTCATTTGCGGAGGCGGCACTACTTAGTACTATGATTATCGCTATAATGGCGCTTTGTATCATAAAATTTGATTCAGTTCCTCATATGCCTATCTTACTGGCAGTTCTATTACTTATAACTTATGGTCTTATGAAGAAAGTACCTTACAATAAACTAGAAGAAGGACTAGTAGATGGTGCCAAAGCGGGCCTTGGCGCAATTTTCATCTTTTTCTTTATTGGTATATTAGTAAGTAGCTTAATGATGGGTGGTACGATTCCAACACTTATTCACTTAGGCTTTCAATTTATTACGCCACACTTTTTTTATGCTATTGTATTTCTAGTAACTTGTATCGTTGGTTTATCGATAGGAAGTTCCCTAACAACAGTAGCTACAATAGGTGTTGCTTTTATTGGAATGGCTAGTGCTATGGATATCTCTTTAGCTATTACAGCTGGAGCCATTGTTTCAGGAGCTTTTTTCGGAGACAAAATGTCTCCACTGTCAGATACTACAAATCTTGCATCTGCTATCGTTCAGGTAGATTTATTTGAACATATTCGGAATATGGGATGGACAACGATCCCAGCATTCTTTATTTCGCTAATTGGATATGGAATTTTATCGCCAAACAAAGAATTTCAAGAGCTCGAGCAACTAAATGAATTTCAAGCAGGACTACTCCAAACAGGGATGATTCATTGGTATACATTAATCCCCCTTGTTTTACTCGTTATACTTTCCATTAAGAAAGTGCCTGCTATATTATCTTTAGCTTTAACATCAGTTGTTGCTATACTTATTTCCTATTTCCATCACTTTATTAGTTTTAGTGAAGTATTGAATATACTATTTTATGGTTTTACATCTAGCACAGGTATTGAAGCAATAGACTCCTTACTTTCTAGGGGAGGCATTAATAGCATGATGTTTACGATTGGGCTTGTTCTTCTTGCCTTAAGTATGGGTGGACTTTTGTTTACACTCGGCATAGTTCAAAGCTTACTGATGAAAGTGGAAAGTTCACTAAAGAAAGTTAGTTCTGTTATTGCAGCAACTGCTTTTACCGCAATTGGGGTGAATACACTTATCGGAGAGCAGTACTTATCAATTTTATTGACTGGAGAAGCATTCCAAGCACAATTTAAAAAAGTTGGTTTAGCGAATAAAAACTTAGCACGCGTAATGGAAGATGCTGGTACGGTTGTAAACCCCCTTGTACCATGGAGTGTATGTGGAATTTTCATTACGAATGTATTGGCTGTTACAACACTCGACTACTTACCATTTGCATTTTTCTGCTTGCTTAGTCCGATCTTGACTATATTATTTGGACTGACTGGAAAAACACTGACTTATATCGAAGAAAAATAGTATTTTTTAAGCTTAAAGCCTCATTACTAATTTTATTTAGTAATGAGGCTTTTACTATAAATATAGACGGATAAGACCGTCCATTGTACGCTATTCTGTTCGCAAGTTTGAAAAAGCTTATTGTGATTTTATTTTTCACAATAACAACCCCTTTAAAAAATTAGATGCATAATACGTACTAAAGTTATAGATTGTACTTCAACTAACCTACACCGTTAGTTTTAACGTAACATTTCACAATGCTATCTGGGATCCACTTAATGTTTTGGACATAAAAATATACCTTCGAAATGCGACGGCCATATTTTGCTTAAGCACCTCTTTGAACAAGGAAATTAATTTCAAATTCATAAACAATGTTTAAAACATAAGATTTCTTAGAAACAGAATACCGTATAATAAAGCACCACCAATTAAAATCAACAATCCAATCATTACAAATCCATATACTAAGCCTTTACCCATCGAAACTAAATCCAAGAACATATTTTTAAAAGCTTCAACCGTCTTATTCATATTACATCCCCTATCCCCAAGTAATGAAATATAAACTATATTTTACCATATTCAAAGCGAAATCTTAGACTAAAACTGCACCTTTAGTTTAAGAAGAAAAAATCTTTACTCCTTCTTGAACTAAGCACACGGTAGTTGAACAAGCAGTGAATTAATCTAGCTGTTCCACCAGTTCGGATATGTACTCCATTTCTGACTTCCTATAAAAGTGAGGAAAAGAACCCTTAAAACCTCGTTCTCGTAACGTTGAGTAACTTGTTGTTTCAAGGATCTAATCATTGCTTCTCGTTCTGTTGACAAAGTGCCCCCTCCGAACGTCAATATATTTTTTTCTTGATTTTAGTTCAACAAGAAAAAGCTACCCTTACAGGTAGCCCCTTGTTAACTAAAGCTTCTCGTTAGTTGGATTAGAAAGGGAGTTATTATTGATTCCTAAAATCAAATTTATCCCTTTTCACATCTAACGTATGTCCATTAATTTCTACTGTGTTATTGTCCATCCAAGAAATAGTAGCGGTGTCTTCTCGATTGTTCCAATAGATATTTTTAGTTTTTTTATCTTTAATATTAAATACCAACTCACCACGAACAGAATATGATGTTGTTGCCCCACCATTGATGACATATGCTTTTAATGTATACTTTCCATCAGGTGATATCTCTTCAGTTAGATATTCTCCTGTCGGCAACCTATTCATATCAAAGAAAGCCCAATAAACTCCATATCCGATAAGTCCAACAATTAACAAACCAATCATTATGAATATCTTTAACAATTTATTAAGTTTCTTTTTCTTATACTCAACATTTGATTTATTATGCTCCAAAGCCACCCTCCTTTTCGTTTTAATTACCTAAAAATTTAAACTCTTTGTAATAAATACGTTAAACCAACCAATAAAGTTTCCACTACATAACTTATTAAACTAACCTGCGGCATTGGTTCTAAGAAAAAGCTATCCTTACAGACAGCTACTTGTTTAACTCCATGTTAATTATTGCGGTTTTTTTCTCCCCAATCACAAAACTGTTCCAAAACAGGTAATAGAGTATTTGCTTTCTCCTCAACTTTTCTACCTCTATTCAATTCCTTCTTGAAGTAAAGCACCCTTTAGTTGAACATCACTCTTAAAAAGTGCGTTAATCTACATTTAATTAATACACCTTTAAATTCTCTTAGTACAAAATTACATCTGTAAGTAATTACTAAATACACCAAAATTTTTTTAGTTAAATGTGGTTAACTCTTTTGAAATAGAATTTAAAAAATCTTTTTCAAATTTAATATAGTAAGCCTCATCTATCATTACATCTTTCATTCCATCGATTAATGATACCGATTGTATCAAGTCAGATTCCATTTTATTCTCTAACAATTGTTCAATTGGAATATTGCCTTCTATTTTAGTAGCAAATTGTTTTAATTGTGTTTGTGGTAATACGTTTAATGTTTGATTTATAAACGCATTCATTAGGTTTAACTGGTTTTCTTCACCCAATTTTCCTACTGTAGCAGCCATCATTAATGCCACAACCTCTTCTCCATTCAAACGATTCGTCCCCTTTTCGAATTCAAATGACACTCTAGATATAGCTCTTACTTGAATATCTTCTTCCAAATAGTATTCTATACCATTCACTGAGTCAATCAACGTTGAAAGAGTTTCTAGATCCATAACAGCATAATAATCGATGGGTAAATCAAATAACTTAGAAACTGTTGTTCTTACATTTTCAGCCCCTCCCGAACCGTAGGCATAAGCAAATGTCAATTTATCATATGAAGTAGTCCCATCATTCTTATCCACTATCGGAGCATAAGTATCACGAGGGATAGATAGAACTTTCATCGTCTTTTTATCTTTACTATAAGTAAGTAAAAGGTTAAGAGGAATTCTAAGATTGTCATCTTTCACCGTAAATAGAGTGGTTAATAACTCATCTTCCTGGAATACTGATTCACTTGCATTACTGCTGTTAGATTCTTTATTGAAGTTTCCAGATAGAATCGATGGAAGAAACAAGAACATACTCAAGCCTATCAATAATAAGGAAACTGTAAATGGAACAATTTTTTTAGAAGAAACATGAAACTTCTTTTGTTCATGATGATTCTTCTCCAGTTTATGAATTTGTTCAAATACTTCATTACGATCTTCTTTCGTAAACCTTAGTTCTTGATCTGACGCATTATAAAATCTATCTCTTAATCGTTTATCTGCCATTTAGTTCCGCCTCCTTTATCATCGACTCTAGCCTTTGTTTTGCTCTTCTCAATCGAGTTTTCACTGTATTCACTGGAATATCTAAAACTTCGGCAATTTCCTCCGTCGTAAATGAATCATAATAGTATAGATAAACGACTTCTAGATACACTTTTGGTAGAGAAAAAATAGTATCTTTTATTTCTTCATTATTGTATTTATCAATAACTGTTTTTTCTGTTGATGGTAATATCGACTTTGCTGTTACATTAATAAAACTTTTTACCTGTACCATTTTGTAATTCCAACTTTTTAAGTGATCCTTACATTCGTTAATTGTTATACGAAATAGCCATGTTTTTATTTGTGCGTCAAATCGAAACGAATCAAGGTTTTTGTAGCATTTGATGAACGTATTTTGAACCATATCCTTAGCTGTCTCTGTATCTTTCACATAAGAAAATGCCAATCGTACCAACTCATTACCATATTCAATCATCATTTTTTCTAATATGTAATCTTTTTCTTCTCTGTCCAATTTACTCCCCCCTTTCAACCTACTTCAAATTCTGCTATTAGACGATTATCAATTCATAATAGGTTCAATTTCTTAAAAATATTTAATATTGAAGACAGATTCTATTCTAATCGACGTTTAATATTTAATTTTTCTTTATAATATTCATAGAAATGCATGCCTACAATTATAACTGAAATACAAAACCTGTATCTTAGATTACCAAACAATCATAGATACAGGCTTATTGTTTATAATTATTCAAGTTTTCACTATTCTGCCGCATTGGTTCAATAAGAAAAAAGTTTTACTCCTTCTTGAGGTAAATCACCCATTACTTTAATAACAAAGTTCCATGTTAACGTAATAAAACAATATTAATCCTCATTAATCTCTTTTAATCTTATAGTCCACATTATTTCTATTAGGTTGAACAAGCCAAATTACGAATAGAAAAAACAATCCAAAGCAAACTCTAAATAACGTATTTAAAACTCTGCTGTCATATATATCTATAAATAATTTAAAAATAATATTAATGGAATAACTGTATGATATATCTAACAACCCTCTAAATATCTGGAAATTATTCAAAAAAAATAAGATTACTATAAGCTTCATTATGAATCAAATTAATTTTTTAACAAATAAGAAATACCACCACTATTAGCGAAGGGTTATTAGTATAAACCCCATTAATAAAAAGATTACTAAAAATAAAAAATTTCTTTTTATGGTTTTTTTCAACTGTTCCATGTCCTCTTGAGATTTTTGGACTCTACTATATTTTTTATATAATAGCAAAGCATCGATAATACAAATTACTGTATATATTATGAAGACTATTTTTAAATACTTCATATTTACCTACTTTCTTTTACTAAAATTAATATACTCAACCGTCATGTTTGGTCCCCAGTAACCATATTTTTTTTACAGTCCTTTTCTCGGTTTTAAAGTATCCCAAGTCTATTTTGAATTTCTATGGTCTTTGATAGGATAAAGTGTCCATTCACCTATTTCGGCATTATTGATTAACTTGAAAAGTTCCTTCTATTGCTCTAGGAAGACTGCATCTAACTTATCTTCTGTTGCCTTTATATCTGATTCATCAACGCTTATTTTACTTGTATCTATTAGGCTTATTACATCTTACATTAAATAACCTCTCTGTTATTCTTACTGCTGCGTTAGTTTAAGAAGAATAAGGCTCTTCTCCTTATGTAAAGCACCCGTTCGTTCAATAAGCTTATTTTCCACATATTTCTTCCAATTCTTCAAGTAATTCAGAAGGCTCTACTTCCACCCCAATCAACTTCGCATTCCAGTTAACACCTACTACAATATATTTACCGGAAGCACAAAAAATAAAGGATTTGGAACTATCCGAAAACAACAGTTCAATAAAAGACAAGTTTCATCAACAATCATAATCTTTCTATTTAACTTTAAATTTATTTAAATAAATCTTTTTAAATATTTAGACTTAACTTGTGTCCTGAGAGGTGAGCAACAATTGGATATGTGGTCCCAGATGCAGCTAGGAAAGAGCTAATATAAGAATCTATAAAGTAAGGACCGTATTCTCTTCTACATACTTATCTAACTCTTTGTTCTCTTCTTTATTATTCACAACAGCCTTATATTCAGGATTCCATACTAGCTCTACAAACTTCTCATCAGGACCAGTAAATTGATGTTCAAGAACTTTTTTAATTACTTCTTTATTTGCGTCTTCTGTCTCTTCCTGAGAACAAGCAGCTAACATAAACCCTGATATGAACAACATTAAGCTAAATAAAGTAATGAATTTTGCTTTATTATTACTTTTTACCATCACGACACCCCCTTAACGGTAGTACGTTCCGAATCTATAATTGTTTCAAATTAAAAGGCTCTTTATTTCTTCAACTAACCTGCTGCACCTTTAGTTTAATAAAAAAAGAGCCGCCTAAGCAGCCCAACGATCTTTCACTAATGCACCTGTTTGTTCAAGAAGAAATTTTTCATTTTCTATGCAATACATATTGAGACTTACTGAACTTAAAGTTATTTTTCTCGTAAAACGAAATTAAATCTTCTCCACAAAATAGGCTAATAACATCAATATGAGTGAGTTCGTCCAACAATTTTGATACAAGTTTCGTTCCTATACCTGTATGTTGAAATTCATTATGTATAACTACATCTTCAATGTATGCCCTAAATTTATTGTCTGAAATCGCTCTTGCGAACCCAATAAGATTATCGTCAATCCACGCACCAATTGATATATTTTGTTTTAGCATTTCTTCAATATCTTGCTCATTTCTTTCTTCCCACCAACCTGCATTTTTATAGAGCATCATAAGTTCAGTGCCTTTAAATGGTCTTTCAGAAAAACTTAAAAATTGCATATTCAAGCTGTCATCCCCCTTTGGCTTTTCATTCATTTTTCAATTATAGTATAGAGCTCTCTTCTTCAACTAACCTACGTCGTTAGTTCAATATGAAAAAGTCACCTCAAAAGGCAGCAAAAAGGCTTTACTCCTTCTTGAAGTAAAGCTACCCGTTTGCAAGTACAATTGAACCAACAGTTATCCAAAGTGATTATGAAACCACCAAACAATAAGGATCATACTCACTATTCCCCAAGCTGTGGTGCTCACTATCCACCAAATGATGGATTTAGATTTTGTTAAACTTTCCTCTTCTTCCCTATTTGCTGTTATAAAATCGAGCTTACTTTCCATACCTTTTTTCATAGAAGTGAGAACAACAAATCCGATTATTATGAAACCAATAGATATCCAGAGTAATATGTCCACCTTTTATACCTCCATTTTTTTGTGAATTACTTTCCTTTCAATCTTCTTTATTCAATTATCCTGCAACGTTTGTTCAATAAAAGGCTTGAAACTTAAGAGGGATTTCTTAATTGAGTGTAGAAAAATATATGTGTAAACAAAACATAGGAGGCTACTATGACTAATTTAATTTCACATATTGCAACAATGGAAATACCTGTTACTAATTTAGAAGAATCTATAGCGTTTTATATCGATATCCTTGGTGCCGAAGTCCACTTTCAAGGAGAAAAAAATGCTATGCTTACTATGAAATCAAAAGGAGTTCCAACGATTTTTTTGGTTGAAACGGAAGAAATTAATGGATTATCATTCAGAAATACAAATACTAATATCGTTCATAGCGTAATTGACTTTTATACTCCTTCCTTAAAAGAATTATATGAGTGGCTTGAAGGAAAACAAGTTGAAGTTGGTCCTTTAAATTTACAAGGCGAATTTGGAGGTTTTGGATTTAAAGATCCTTCTGGAAATTGGTTAAGTGCCTGCAATATTCTTCACCCAGAACAGTAAAAAATCTTCTTTACTATTTGAGTTACAGGCGTAATTTTTTTGCGCCTTTCTTTCTAGTACACATAATGAGTCTAAGGCGAAATAAAAACTACCATTCTCTTCTCATTTTTGGGGTTCAATTTTTATGTCTTCTATTTGGTCTAAAATCCAAGGATGATTTCCCTCTTTCGAATAAGTTGTAAAATATTCTTTATTTTCCTCCATTAGATTCCAAGCCATCTCTTCATTTACAACGATTTTAAAAGCATCTTCTTCTGTGTCATTATTCGGGTCATAAGCTTTTATCCACTAATTGTCCGAGTGACCTTTTTCCATGATTTTCAAATAAGACGTTGTCGATGTATATGGTCCAACACAAGATGTAAGTACCATTGATACACATAAGAGTATAAAAATCAGAGTTTTTTTCATTGTCTCCTCCGCAAGACTTTTTATCTTAAGTAATGTTCTCTGTTCCATCGAATAGTTCCTTCTAAGCTGCTTCGTTAATTTAAGTGTAACATTTCACACAATGGACCACCGATATCTAATTGATGTTTTTGGACGTAAAAATAGACCATCAAGTTGATGGTCTTGTATAGCTACAGCACTGTAAGCTTAAGTATTATTTTTCACAAAAAAAATGATTGCTAATTAAAAGGTAAAAAGGTAATTGTCGTTCAATATCATTCTTTCTACTTACATTATACCATTACTTACAGGTTAAATATAGACTACTCTTTTTATAATCCCCATACTATACTAGTATTCCAAATCTAAAAATATAAGGAGTGTATAAGTATATGAATGACAAAACAGATATCCTAGATAACGGTCCTTTTTTTCATGGTACTAAAGCAGAACTAAAAATTGGAGATTTATTAGAAGCCCAACACTTATCAAATTACCAAGATAAAAAATCTAACTATATTTATTTTACTGCAACCTTAGATGCTGCTAAATGGGGTGCCGAATTAGCAAGATCTAAATCAAAAGAAAGAATTTATATTGTAGAACCATTAGGTTTTTTTGAAAATGATCCGAACTTAACTGACAAAAGATTTCCTGGAAACCCAACACGTTCTTATCGTTCTAAATCTCCTTTGAAAATAATCGCTGAATTAAGTTCATGGGAAAGACATTCCGACGAAGAAGTAAATCATATGCTTACATCATTAAAAAAGTTAAGTGAACAAGGAAAAAATGTAATATACGATTAATCCAGAATATCTATAAGGTAATAATTTAGGATACCAAAAATTAAGGAAGAAGCCTGATCCTGACTTACGCCAAGATCGTCCTCTTAAATTTTCTCTAGTATCTGTAATAAGAAATGGCACTTAAAAGTCTTTTTTGCTTTTCTTAGTCATTTCCCAAATACCATTTGCCATTTGCGGCTTTTTCTAAACGATTCATAATCGCCGCTCCAACTCCTGTTTTCGGAAATACTGGAACGAGTACTATATCCGCATCCGTATCGTCACAACTTCTAAGCGCCTGATACAACAAATGAGCAGCTTCATCTATTTGGCCGTCGTTTCCTAATGTGAAATAATAGTCAGCCTCTGGCAACTGGAACTGCTCTGTTGCAATTAGAGCCGCTTTTTTTTGTTCTCTATGTATGCTTTCAATAGCTTTACGAATAGAATTTAACGACGCATCTATTAAAAAAACAGGAGCATTTGGTGCATAGTGAGCATACTTCATCCCTGGCGCTCTTGGTGCTTCCGCTCGATCTGTCAGCTTTGCTTCATTAACAGGGCCAATGACTTGCTCAAGCATTTCCTTCGTAACCCCACCTGGGCGCAAGATAGTTGGAATTTCACTAGTACAATCTAATACTGTTGATTCTAATCCCATTCCTGTTACTCCACCATCAATTATGGAAGGAATTCTTCCGTTTAAATCGTGTAATACATGATTTGCTTTCGTCGGACTTGGTTTTCCACTTCTATTGGCACTTGGAGCGGCAACCGGATGCTTTAGTTGTCTTAATAGTTTTAAAGCTACAGGATGATTAGGCATTCTTACTCCAACTGTATTCAACCCTGCACTAACATTGTTCGCTAATATACCTGGCTTTAATGGTAATATCAGCGTCAATGGTCCTGGCCAAAATGAGTCCATGCACTTCTGTGCTATTTTCGGTATATCTGAAATAAACTCATGAATTTCTTCATTAGAGCCAATATGAACAATAAGTGGGTTATCCTGTGGTCTTCCCTTTGCTTCGAATATTTTTGCTACCGCTTTTTCATTTGTAGCAACTGCTCCTAGGCCGTATACCGTTTCAGTTGGGAAAGCGACAACTTCGCCAGACTCTAATAATTGAACAGCTTGTGCATAAGTTGCTTCTTCTGTGGATAAGTTACCCACAGCTAAAATTTTTGTATCCATGCATAATCTCTCCCTTCTTCCATTCTTATCCACAAAATGTTGATAACTTTCAGATTATTGTGGAAAACTATGTGGAAAATTTCTTTTTTAACCATTCCCATACAAAAAACTTAGGCTTTTCCTCTTTTACTTCTTCTTTATAACAAGCCTTTGGAAACAAACCACACCACCAATTGTCTCCTCTACCACTTCCAATTGAAATGACAATCGCCTCCACATTGGTTTGAGCAGCAATTCCACTCTCCCATTCCTTAGGAGGGAACATTGTTTGCCCCTTAGTAATTGTCATCTTTTCTTGGAAGCTTGTTGATAGGCTTTCCACAGTTTTCTCAAGTTCTGTATATGTTTGTTCTGGGTTCATCTCGTAATTGATAAGCATTGGAGCTATTATTTCCTGTACTTCTTTCTTTACCTGTTGATCGTAGACAGTATTACTATTTGCAACTAAGCGAAAGCGCATCGCTTCAGTTTGTTCTGTATCGTGGATAAACAAAAACAAAAATGTTTGAATGACTAATAGCATCCATACAAATAGAATTGTTGCGTCAATTTTTTGTCCTACTGAGGTTGCTCTTTTTATCTCGTAATCTGGTAACATATAACATTCCTCCCTTAGGAACATTGTTACCAATAGATTCATATCTTATTCAGCATTTGTACAAAAAACAAAACGATTTTTTCCATTGATATCCTTAACAATCTCTACCTTCCCATTAGGAAAAGCCTTTTGAAGCATATTTGCTACTGCCTCTCCTTGTTCATAGCCAATCTCAAAACCTATTAAACTTGGTATTTTCATCAAACTTGGGAGATTTACAGCCATTTTTCGATAAAGCTGTAATCCATCCTCCTCAGCAAACAAAGCTAAATGTGGCTCGAAATCGATGACTGTATCTGATAAGGATGGAGCTTCATCATGCCCAATATAAGGAGGATTAGATAACACTATGTCCCACTTTTCATCCATAATCGGCTGCAATAAATCTCCGTGCTTGAAATTAATAGTTGCCTCAAGTCGCCTAGCGTTATGACTTGCAACCTCTAGCGCCTTTTCAGAAATATCGGTTGCTGTTACTAGAGAATGAGGTATTTCTTTTTGAATAGTTACAGCTATTGCTCCGCTCCCTGTTCCTATATCTGCTATATGCAGGGGATCCCCATCTCTAAATATTACGGATGCGCGTTTTTTTACTTCTTCTATTAATTCTTCCGTTTCTGGGCGAGGAATCAAAACAGACTCATTTACTAAAAACTCTCGGTCGTAAAAAGTTTCCTGACCAATAATATATTGAAAGGGTCTTCCCGTCGTATGCTCCTCTACATAGCTCCAGAAAGTATTAAAATCTTCTGTGGATATCTCCTCATACATAGCCATTATAAGCTGCGAATAATTTTTTCCAAGGACAAATTGTAATAGATAGCGGGCTACTTCTTTTTCACGATTATTTTCCCCTAAAAAAGAAGAAGCCCGATTTAGGGCCTCATAGATTGTCTTAGACATTCGTATCATTCATTCTTTCTAGTTTTTCTGCTTGATCTTCTAAAATTAGCGCATCAATGACTTCGTTCAGCTTGCCCTCTAAAATTTGGTCCAGCTTTTGAATAGTCAAACCGATACGATGATCAGTCACTCGATTTTGTGGATAATTGTAAGTACGAATTCGCTCTGAGCGGTCTCCGGTACCTACTGCAGACTTACGAACTGCATCATACTCCGCTTGTGCCTCTTGACGGAACTTGTCCGCAACACGAGCACGAAGAATTTTCATTGCTTTTTCTCTGTTTTTAATTTGAGATTTTTCATCCTGCATTGAAACAGTAATACCTGTAGGTAAATGAGTCATACGAACGGCCGACATCGTTGTGTTAACCGATTGTCCACCGGCACCTGAAGATGCAAAAGTATCTACTCGAACATCCTTTTCGTGAATATCCACGTCTACTTCTTCAGCTTCCGGAAGTACTGCAACCGTTGCAGTTGAAGTATGAATACGTCCACCTGACTCCGTTTCCGGAACACGTTGCACACGATGTGCACCATTTTCATATTTCATCTTAGAAAAGGCATTGTTACCATTAATCATGAAGATAATCTCTTTAAATCCACCTAGACCTGTAGGCGAGGATTCCATAATATCGATCTTCCAGCCTTGCGTCTCCGCAAAACGGCTATACATTCGGAACAAGTTACCTGCAAATAGTGCAGCTTCGTCACCACCAGCTGCTCCACGAATTTCCATAATAACGTTTTTGTCATCATTCGGATCTTTTGGTATCAATAAAATACGCAAGCGTTCTTCTAGCTCAGCGATTTGGCCTTCTAGCTCACTTACCTCTTCCTTTACCATCTCACGCATGTCAGCATCAAGCTTTTCATCAAGCATTTGCTTTGCATCTTGGTATTGGCTTTTTACTTCCTTATACTCTCGATAAGCATCCACTGTTGGCTGCAAATTCGACTGCTCTCTTGAATAGTCTCTTAGCTTATTTGTGTCATTGACAACATCTGGATCACTAAGCAATTCATTTAAATTATTATAACGGTCTTCTACCGATTGTAATCGATCAAACATCGAGCTCACCTCGTTCATTTATGTGTCTAATAGTACTATTATAAAGAAAAAGTACAGTCCTTGCTACTTTTTCTGTTTTGCTTCAACTGCATACTAAGAGCTTTTAAGCTAACGAGTGAATAGATGACTGCGCTATTTATTAAAAGGCTCGCGAAGATGCAATTTCGCTCGCTTCCCACTCATTTACCAATCTTAGGTTTAAATAAACCCTCTCTGCAAGGTTCTGGACCATTTCCGCAAGGTTTGTCTCCGTCTCTGCAAGGATCTGGCTGAACTCCGCAAGGTTCGTCGCCATCTCCGCAAGGTTCCCCGGCTTTCAAATGAAATACCTACTTACTTAATCACGCACTTCAATGAGTTAGCGGAGGATTAGCATGGCATTTACGGCAAACCGGATAATAGGAGTCATTGCCTCCGATTTGAATTTGTTCACCTGTGTATACTGGGTGACCATTCTCGTCTACTCTCAGATTCATAATTGCTTTACGATGGCAGAACCAGCATATTGTTTTCATTTCTTCGATTTTATCGGCATAGATCAACATATATTTGCTTCCTTCAAACATTTCGTTTTGGAAGTCATTTTTTAAACCAAAGCCCATGACCGGAATATCAAGCTCATCTACTATTTGCGTAAGCTGAAGAACATGCTCTTTTTTTAAGAATTGCACTTCATCAATTAGCACACAATACGGTTTTGGATCAATTTCTTTTACTAATTCAAATAGGTCCGTGTCATCAAAAATAGCATTAGCTTTTCGTTTCAATCCGATTCTACTAGAGACGTGTCCGACTTCATCACGTGTGTCGATACCAGGTGTGAAAATAACGACTGGTTTATTTTGTTCTTCGTAGTTATGGGCCACCTTTAAAATTTCAATTGATTTTCCACTGTTCATTGCGCCATGCTTAAAAAATAGTTGAGCCATGATATATCTCCTTACTTATCGACTATGTATTTTTCTTCTATCTAGTTATATCATACGAGGGGAATACCTGAAACTCTTTTAGACGAATTGTCACAAACAAAAATACCTGCAAAGCACTAGGTGCTCTGCAGGTATTTTGTTATTAGTTTTGTGTTTCTTCTTTAATTCCGTATTTTTTGTTGAAGCGATCAACACGGCCATCCGCAGCTGCGAATTTTTGACGTCCAGTATAGAATGGGTGACATTCGTTACAGAACTCGACTTTGATGTCTGATTTTACAGAACCAGTTGTGAATGTGTTACCACATGAACATGATACTGTTGCTTCTTTGTAATCGGGATGAATTCCTGCTTTCATCTCTATCTCTCCTCTCGCCCTGAACCATCTGGAACAGAGTTGGTTATGAAACTGATACCTTACACGATCCGATTGATGTCAATCGCATATGTAGCAGAAATGTATAAACTTACGTTACATATAATAACACGTCATCTTGTTCTATACAAGTCATTAGTTTGCATTTAATTTTGAAAACGATACATCCTGTATAAAGTTTTTGCGTCTGTAGACACTGAGAACCAACCCTAACAAGAAGGAATTGAGAACGGTCGGCATAAATCCGTAGCTTAGAAACGGCAGTGACAAAGATACAATAGGAACTACTCCGAGCGTCATCGCAACAGTATATATGAATTGTGTAGAGAAAATTGTAATACATCCTATAATCAGTAGTCTACCAAAGGAATGCTTTGTCATAGAAGAGATTCGTATAAAGCGTACAACGAATAAGCTTAATAGTAAAACTAACCCGAGGGCTAAGGCTAATCCATAAGATTGTATTAAATGTCCAAATACCAAATCTGTATGAGCTGCCGGAATGGTATGGGAAGTTCCAGAGCCAAACCATTTTGCCC
Source organism: Psychrobacillus faecigallinarum (assembly GCF_014836595.1). Classification (GTDB taxonomy): domain Bacteria; phylum Bacillota; class Bacilli; order Bacillales_A; family Planococcaceae; genus Psychrobacillus; species Psychrobacillus faecigallinarum. The sequence continues at coordinate 919,066 of NZ_JACSQO010000001.1, forward strand.
CTTGTAGAAGATCAGAGAGCAGTACATACATATAACCCGCATTTTCAGCATAAGCAATTGGATTTAAATAACCTAATAAACGTGCAATCTGATAATTCTCTATAATGCCACTTTGATAGCTGAGCCACATAAATATTATGTAGCTAATGATTAAAGTCGCCACAGCTACGACTACTATAACTTTTTGCTTTCTAGAAAATTTACTATACATAAATAACACGCCAACAAGTACACTGTAAATAAATAATGCCGACAAATTTGCTATAAAGCTAAATAAAAGGAATGATAGCGACACTAACACAATCCCTTGCCATAGTGCAAAGGTTTCTTTAGTAAACAATGCTGACCAGGCAATGAAGTATAGCGGAATAGCCATCCAAACCTGCAATTTTAATGAACCTATCTCAAACATTACTTCACCGTTTATTTGAGTGTTGTGAAAAACATACAAGAATATAATAAATAAAGAAGCTATACCGTAAAAAATATAACCCCATTGCGCAAACTTTCGATAATCAAAATACATCAATACAATAGCTACGACAAATCCAAGAATTATATGAAGTATATGATTAGACAAAAATAAAGGAATCATATGACCAAATCTGTAATCATACTGTGGTTGATTTAAAGCTAAAATCGGCAAAAAGCTAAGAAATAATATTCCGATGAATAAAGACAGGAGTAGCCAATCTATTTTAGGCTTGTGGACCTTGTTCAATGATTTACCAAGCTCGATAGGACTGCCCATTTCTGATGCTGCTTTATCTTCTGCGTCTGTTTCCGTATATCCTTTTGTCATCCAAGCCATTTTCGAGTGTTTCATATGTTTAGCTAGCTCTGCTTCCACATAGACCTTTGCCTCTTTGGAGCGAATATGGGCTACAACCGACTGTAAATATTGCTTAATGTTCATCGGTGGTCACCTCTAGAAATAACTGCTTAAGAGAGAAACGATTAGATGGTGAAGGACACTCTTTTTGCAATAGTTTCTTACCTTTTTTCGATAATCTATAATATTTTTCACCGTCTTCTGCCCAAAAGGAATCTATTATTCCGTTTTGTTCTGCCTGATGAAGATGGGTATATATGCTGCCCTCATTAGAAAGGATAGATTTTTCTCCCGTTATATGTAGAATCTCTGCTAGCTCTCTACCAGTCTTTGACTCTATTAAAAAAGGTAATATTACTTCTGTTAAAGCAACTGGAGAGATTTGTCTGATTTGATCGTTCACTTTTTGCTGAAGTTCCTCCGAAAATTGTAGGCGCTCAAACGTAGTATTTTTCATGGCTTTTTTTAATCCTTTTAATCTCTCTTCCATTCAGACCCCTCCAATATACCCTTTAATAATAATTTACCTTTGCGTAGCCTTGTTTTAATTGTATTTTCGTTACATTGTAAGACGGCTGCAATTTCCTTAATAGATAATTCTTCAAAATAAAATAAAAAGATCACTTCACGATATTTTATAGGTAAGTTCATAACAGCCTCTGTAAGTTCTGTATCCTCGTCCTGTTGTACAATGACTTGTTCAACACTTGAAGATATAGTTGCTCTACTTAAAATAGCATCTTCTGTTACCTTTACGTTCTGGTTGTACCAGCTTTTTAAATAGTCCTTGGCATGATTGATGGCAATACGCCACAGCCATGTTTTAATGGATGACCGCCCAGTATAGGTTGGTAGCCCCTTGAAGCACTTCACAAAAATTTCTTGCGTTAAATCCTCTGCCAGAGCTTCATTATGTACATAAGCATATACTAGCTGCAATATATCTTGACCATATGTGTTCATCAATTCATCGATAAGCTGCTCATAATTCGTTGATTTAGCATCTGCTACAAATAATTCTTCCACCGTCTTCCCCCCTTTTCGCACATTAGACGAGTGTGCAGGTGAAAAAGTTTGCATTATTTATTCTTATTCTTCATTCGTTAGCGATAACATAACTATTCCATCTTGTAATTTAAATAAGGAAAAGCATTATCAGATGCTGCATTTTCTAATTCCTTTAAGCATAGTGCTAATCTATTCTTAATCATCTCTTCATCGCCCATTTGTTGCCTCACCTTAGAATTTAAGACATCTTCATTTAATACCTCATAGTGCTCATAAGCCTCTAATAATATCCACAAGATGTATTCATCCAATAAATTCTTATAAAAATAATCATTGCCCTCTATATAGCCTTCAATAAAACCTTCTGCAATACGTGTCAATATATTTGAATACTGATTATAAGAGTGTTTTTTATATCTATCCGTATTTGAATAGGCTGGAAGAAGGAAGTTATAACAAAAAACGAAAAAACCAGCATATTTCATATCAAAATCTAATCTTGGATATGGATCAATAATAGAAAGGTTATCTATATTAAATATAAGATTCTCTGGTGTTACATCTTGGTTGACCAGAGATATCTTTTGTGGGCATTTCCTTCTATCTTCTATTAATTTTAGTATCATATTTCCAACTTTATCGCGATTATATGATAAATTGGTATCTTTCAACTTGTTTAATATTCTTATATAAAAGTCATTATCCATTTGCCAAATTTGACTTACTTCTTGTTGTAACTCTCCTTCAAGACGCTCACCATTCCATTCAAGATTGCCGTACCCATTTAAATCAGGATTTTTTCCGTGCATTATTTTAAGAAAGTTTCCGATTTTCTCTCCTACTTCAAATGCTTCAGAAAGTTCAAGGCTCTTAAAAGTTTTTTCACCACCCATATAACTTTCAATGTTAAAAACTAAGGAGTCATCCATGTAATATTCATAGAAAGAAGGACTTATTGAATCCATACACTGATTTGCTTGTAAGTAATAAGCCTTTGCAGATTCATATTCAGTAATCAAGTCAATATCCTTAAAAGCTTGAATTTCCCCATAAGCTATCTTTTTCCTAACCCTTAGTACAAGGTCATCCTCGTTTTTCCTCTCTACCCTGTAGACCTTATGCCAAGCTCCCTCACCTAGTTCTGTAATACCTTCCATCTTTATATTTTCATTTTTAAATTTACCAATGATATTATCAATTTCAACCTTTTTCATTATTAGTTTCCTTTCTGGCAACAGTTTTTAGACTTGCCTCCGCCTCTGTTATTAAGTTCAATAAAACACTAGATAATCCTTCATTACTTTAGTTGAATAAAAATAATCATTTAATATTAAATAATAACCAGCTAAAAAACAAAACTCTGTGGTAAATTTCTTACAACCAAATAGAACTTGCTTCGTCTAACAATTGAAAGGGTGTAGAGGATGGTTCAAAAAGAAGATATAAAAGTGGAAGACAGAAGGGACATAAGTAGTGAGGAAAAACTTGAATGGTTAATGAATGAATTTGGTGAAAATGTAGCTCGTTTAGCATTCACTTATATGAAGCAGAAGCAACTCGCTGAAGATATTGCACAAGAAGTATTTATAAAATGTTACGAAAACCTAGACAACTTTCGTTATGAGTCTTCTTATAAGACATGGTTATACAGAATCACGGTGAACTTGTGTAAGGATAAGTTAAGAAGTTGGTCTTTTAGAAATATCGTCCTGACAGAATTTTTTTCAAAAACAAAGAGTACAAATAAATCGCCTGAAATGGAAATCATCAGTTTAGAAGATAAACAATTGATTTCTGAAAAAATTCTTTGCTTACCAGTGAAGTATCGAGAAATTGTTATTTTATATTATTACGAAGAGATGTCTTATAACCAAATCTCTGACTTATTAAATCTCAGCTTACAAACAATTAAGTCCAGACTACATAGGGCTCGCCTTTTGTTAAAAAATTCACTAGAAGGGAGCAAAATAAATGGATAAGATATTTAAAAATATTACAGATAATATGAACCAAACTGTTTTAAAGGACATTGATTTTAATGAAAAAAATAAAGAAAAAGTAAGACAAGCAATAGAAAATAGAAAAAAGAAACGGTTTAATCTAAAGCCAACTATTCACTTTCTATTACCTCTAGGTGCAACCTGTCTGTTTTTTTTAGGAATAAGTTATTTTATTTTGAGTGAATTAGGGATTTTATCTACAGAAAACCAAACTGTTTTTTTAAATAACACCAGTGAGAATGTTTTAAATGTCCCAGAAAACGAAATGTCTTTTATTAAACCACCTGCCAAGGAAGAATCTTTTGAAGATATGACAAAAGAGGATGTTTTTTTAAAGATGTTAAATTCAGTAGATAATTTTGATACAGCAACCGGTAAATTTGTAAATTATGACATTTATGCTGATGATTCAGATAGTAAGGATATCACTGAGTTTAAAGTAAGTATAAAAAATGAAATCGGCGGCTACGAAAAAAGTACAAATTTATTTGACGAAAAATTGATTCAAGAAATCAATTATAATAACGAAAAAATTTGGATAAAATATCATGATACCAAGACTTATTTTGTCAATGACTATCAACAGGCACCAACTCAAGATGCGTTAACTCTTGAGGAAGCGCTTAGTATTAGCTTAAAAGATATATATAAATCAGATAACGATTTTAGGGAACGGCCACCAATCGGAGGATCAGGCATATCCTTATTCCCCTATGAAGAAGCCTCTATTTATTTAAGAAATATGAGTTTATGGGAAATTGAAAAACAAAATGAAGCATTGTTAGATCATAACACTATTGTTCTTAAAGGAAAAATCGATGACCAAGTGAAAAATCGATTTAACATGATAGGAACTATTGACACATTCCGTTTTTGGGTAGATAAAGATACTGGAATCTTAATTAAATACGAAACGTATGATATAAATGGTGAACTAGCTAGTTATCTTCATCCTGAATATTTAGACGTGAATAGTGAGATTAATCTACAAGAATTTGTACCAAAACTAGATGGCTTTAAACCTTTCGTCAAAAAGGAATTTTTACACCCTGATCCAAAAGAAGAAGAAATAGAAATGGTAGCCCAAGCTGATACTATTAAAGAAGATAGGGACGAAGTTCTGAAATTACTTCGTAAGGATTTACCTTTTTTATATGAATTCAATCATCCTGATCTTGAAATCTTCTCAGCAATGTATGAGAAATATCAAAACTTTAACCATGGTTATCTTACGTATACGTATAAGAATGACCTAGGTGTATTTTACCTACGAACATATCATAAAAATTCTCTTATTCGTACTACCAGTGATTTTGAAAAAGATAAGGGAGAAATGAAAGAAACTTTTACTGTAAACGGAATAGAATGGAGATCATATGAGCTAAGTAATCTTACAGGTACTCATTTCATTGGAAGCAAAGATGAATATATTTATGAGGTAGTGAGCCAAGTGAGCGGATCAGTTACTTATCAAGAGACAAAAGATTTGTTGGAATCTTTGAAGCCAATCAAATAAAAACATTTAAAAGAGGGTCCTGACTAATGTCAGAACCCTCTTTTATTCTTACAGATATTTTACTGTATTTTAACTTTAAAGTGTTACTTTCCCGCTACGATGTGCTTTCATTTCTTCGGTTAATTGCTCGAAGAAGCCTTCGTTCGTTTTAGATTGACGAAGCTTTTTTAAGAAACGCTCTGCAAAATCGGAAGAATCTGAAAATGTTTTACGAATAGCCCATAGTTTATCCAACTGGTCTTTAGGTATAAGTAATTCTTCTTTTCTCGTTCCGGAGCGACGGATGTCAATCGCAGGGAAGATTCGGCGCTCGGCAAGACTACGGTCTAAGTGAAGCTCTAGATTACCTGTACCTTTAAATTCCTCATAAATAACTTCATCCATACGCGATCCAGTGTCTACTAAAGCAGTGGCTAGAATTGTTAAGCTTCCACCCTCTTCAATATTACGGGCAGCACCGAAAAAGCGTTTTGGACGGTGGAATGCCGCTGGGTCAATACCACCTGATAAAGTACGTCCGCTTGGCGGAATGACAAGGTTATAGGCACGCGCTAAACGAGTAATAGAATCCATTAGAATGATAACATCGCGTTTGTGTTCTACGAGACGCATAGCTCTTTCTAATACAAGCTCAGCAACCTTGACATGGTTTTCCGGTACTTCATCAAAGGTTGAGCTTACTACATCAGCTTTAACAGAACGCTCAATGTCCGTTACTTCCTCTGGACGCTCGTCTATCAACAGTACAATTAGCTCAGCATTTGGATGGTTCGTAGTAATTGCATTAGCAATCTCTTTAATCAACAATGTTTTCCCGGCTTTTGGTGGTGCCACGATCAGTCCACGTTGACCATATCCAACTGGTGCTACTAAATCCATAATTCTGGTAGATAGTTTCTCTGGTGTCGTTTCCAATTTGATATGACGATCGGGATACAAAGGTGTAAGCCCCGGAAAATGTACTCGCTCTTTTGCGATTTCTGGGTCTTCTCCATTTACAAGCTCTACATGAAGAAGTCCATAATATCGTTCACTTTCTTTTGGAGGACGTACTTTTCCAGTTACTTTGTCGCCATTACGCAAATCAAATCTTCTGATTTGTGAAGCTGAAATATAAATATCTTCAGAGCTAGGAGAATAGTTAATAGGTCGTAGGAAACCAAAGCCCTCCTGCTGAATAATTTCTAAGACACCTTCCATGAAGAAAAAGCCTTCTTGCTCTGCGCGAGACTTTAAGATTGCAAAAATAAGTTCTTTTTTTGATAATTTGCTATAAGCAGCTATTTTGTACTTGCGCGCGAGAGTATAGAGCTCTTTTAGCGTCATATTCTCTAATTCATTAATTGTTGTTTGTGTCATTAGCACGCACCACTCTTTACTATATTTTATTGTTTACTTTACTGGATTAAAAGGAAAGAAGTTTATTTAGAGGATACCCGATAGCGGACTATCGGGTATACAAAGAAGTTTAGTTTTATAGTACTAAATTCGGTTTTTTGTTTAAACTGTGACGGCCTTCTACGAAACGAATAGTTCCGGATTTCGCACGCATTACAATGGAATGGGTTGAACCAAAGGCACCCTTAAATTGTACTCCTCGAAGAAGCTCTCCATCAGTAACTCCAGTTGCAGCGAAGATTGCATCATCGCCTTTAACAAGGTCATTCATACGTAAAACCTTATTGACATCTAGCCCCATTTTCTTACATCTTTCAAGCTCTGCTTCATCTTGTGGGACAAGCTTACCTTGAATTTCTCCGCCTAAGCATTTTAATCCAACAGCTGAGATAACTCCTTCTGGAGCTCCACCCATGCCGAATAAGATATCTACGCCTGTATCGTCAAAAGCAGTGTTAATAGCTCCAGCGACATCTCCATCAGTGATTAACTTGATACGAGCCCCTGCAGCTCTAATTTCATCAATTATTTTTTGATGACGGTTGCGGCCTAAGATTGTAGCTACAACATCTTCAATATCTTTGTTTTTTGCACGTGCTACAGCACGTAAATTATCAAGTACAGATGCGTTTATGTCTACTTGGCCAACCGATTCAGGTCCTACTGCCAATTTTTCCATATACATATCTGGTGCATGAAGTAAATTTCCGCGATCTGCAATTGCTAGAACTGCTAAAGCATTCCAGCCTCCAGAAGCTACGATATTAGTACCCTCTAAAGGATCTACTGCTACATCGACTTGAGGACCTCCTGTGCCATGTCCAAGCTTTTCTCCAATGTATAACATTGGTGCTTCGTCCATCTCACCTTCCCCAATTACTACGACACCCTCCATTGGAATTGTGTCAAATACTGTTCGCATTGCAGTAGTTGCTGCATCATCTGCTTCATTCTTTAATCCGCGTCCCATCCATCGGGCAGATGCAATTGCGGCTGCTTCTGTTACTCGGACTAATTCCATTGATAAACTACGTTCCATTTAGTTTGTGCCTCCCGTTTTACGGTTTGTGTATAAATATACAACTTTGTTTCTTCCGATATCATTGTAGCATATTTGTCAAATAAGAAAAGAGGAGGTAAGGGTACCTCCATCCTTCAAATTTATCCTTTATTTACTTCAATTTCTTGAACTTCCACTCGTCTTATATCTGCTCCAAGACCTTGCAATTTCTCAATAAGTGAACTATATCCTCTATCAATATGATAGATATCTTGGATTTCAGTTTCACCTTCAGCTATCAGCCCTGCTAATACGAGAGCAGCACCTGCTCGAAGGTCACTAGCTCGGACAGTTGCGGCTTCAAGCTTAACAGGACCTGTTAAGACTGCAGTTCTACCATCCACTCGACCATTTGCATTCATTCGACGAAGCTCATCGATTTGTTTAAAACGTGCTGAGTATATGGAATCTGTAATAACAGAAGTACCCGCAGCCTGAGTTAACAATACTGAGAATGGTTGTTGCAAGTCTGTAGGAAAGCCTGGATACACGAGCGTCTTAACATCTACCGATTGTAAGTTTTCTGCTTTTGGTATAAAAATTTTCTCTTCCTGCTCTTCTACCGTAATACCTATTTCTCGCAGTTTGGCAGTTAATGCCTCAACATGGAAAGGAATAACATTATCAATGGTTACACCATCTCCTGCAATGGCCGCCATAATCATGAATGTCCCTGCCTCAATTCGATCAGGGATGATGGTGTGTTTTGTACCATGTAGTTCTTCTACCCCGTCAATGCGGATGACGTTCGTCCCTGCTCCCTTTATGTTAGCACCCATATTTGATAATAAAGTAGCAACATCAATAATCTCAGGCTCTTTTGCGGCATTTTCAATAATAGTTCTGCCTTTTGCAAGAACTGCAGCAAGCATAATATTAATAGTAGCACCAACGCTGACAACATCTAGATATATCTTAGAGCCTACTAGCTCGTCTGCTCTTAAATAGATTGCGCCATGCTCGTTGCTAACTTCTGCACCTAATGCCTCAAAGCCTTTAATATGCTGATCTATAGGTCTTGGGCCTAAATGACACCCTCCAGGAAGGCCAATTGCCGCTTTCTTAAATTTACCTAACATCACACCCATTAAGTAATAGGAAGCGCGTAATTTCTTTATATTTCCGTTAGGCATTGGCATATCTACCACATTAGTAGGGTCTATTACCATTGTCCCATTAGAGAAGGTCACTTTGGCTCCAACCTCTTCTAGAATTTCCTTTAATGTGAAAACATCTAATATTTCAGGTAAGCCTTCTATCGTAACAGGAGAATTCGCCATTAACGAAGCTGGTATAAGGGCTACTGCACTGTTTTTTGCACCACTTACTTTAATCGTGCCTCGGAGGCTCTTTCCTCCTTTTATTTTATAAACTTCCATAATGTTCTCCTTCGTGTTGTTACTCGCTTTTACGGTTATTCCAATCTGCTAAGAAACCTTCTATCCCCTTGTCAGTTAAAGGGTGATTGAAAAGCTGTTTTAAAACTTTAAATGGAGTAGTGGAAATATGTGCACCATTTAATGCTGCATCAGTAATATGTTGTGGATGTCTAATCGATGCAGCAATAATTTCTGTATCGATGTTATGAATGGAGAAAATAGTTGAGATTTTTGCTATTAATTCCATACCGTCATGGCCAATGTCGTCTAAACGACCCAAGAATGGGGATACATATGTTGCGCCTGCGCGTGCCGCCATTAAAGCTTGGTTTGCACTAAAGATAAGCGTTACATTCGTTTTGATGCCTTCTGAACGAAATACAGAGCAGGCCTTTAATCCTTCTGGTGTCATTGGAAGCTTTACCGTAATGTTTGGTGCAATGGCAGCTAATTCTCTACCTTCCTTAATCATACCTTCTGCATCTAGTGCAATAACCTCTGCACTTACAGAGCCATCTACTAAAGCTGTGATTTCACGTAAACGATCATGAAAAGAAATGTTTTCTTTTGCAACTAATGATGGGTTTGTTGTAACTCCAGAAATAACTCCCCATGAATGTGCTTCTTTAATTTCGTCAAAGTTTGCTGTATCGATAAAAAATTTCATATTAATAATATCCTCCTCATGATGGAAAAACAGGAGAAGGCTCTCTTTTTTAACTCTGTTTCTCAGATTCAAAGCCTAAGATAGAGCCTATAAGTCGAGCACTTCTCCTTTATATCTATTTATATTTCTTATGCTTTGTTAGAGCTTCCGAACTCACGCATTTTTCCAATTACGGTTGCTTTAATCGCATCACGCGCTGGAATTAAATATTTTCGTGGATCGTATTGGTGTTCATTTGCAGCCAAATACTCACGAATTGCTTTTGTAGCTGAAATTTGGTTTTCAGTATTAACATTAATTTTAGCAGTACCTAAAGAAATAGCACGAGTAATATCTTTTGTTGGGATCCCTGTACCACCATGTAGCACTAATGGTAAATCAGCTAACTTAGATATTTCCTCCATTTCTTTAAACCCTAAATTCGGTTCTCCTTTATATGGACCGTGTACAGAACCAAGAGCAGGAGCCAGACAGTCAATAGCAGTACGTTTAACTAGATCCGCACATTCAGTAGGGTCAGCATAAATAACTCCGTCAGCAATTACATCGTCTTCTTGCCCACCAACAGTCCCTAGCTCTGCTTCAACTGACACATTGTGAGCATGAGCGTATTCAACTACTTTTGAAGTAATCTCAACGTTTTCCTCGAAAGGATGGTGTGATGCGTCAATCATGACAGAAGTGAATCCAGCATCGATTGCAGCTTTACATTTTTCAAAGCTTGAACCATGGTCTAAGTGGATTGCAACTGGAACCGTAATATTATAGTCCACCATTAATCCTTTAACCATATGTACAACTGTAGTAAATCCACCCATGTACTTAGCTGCACCTTCGGAAACACCTAAAATAACAGGTGATTTTTCTTCTTCAGCTGCTTGTAAAATAGCTTGTGTGAATTCCAAGTTATTAATGTTGAATTGTCCAACTGCATAGCCTTCTTTTTTACCTTTTTCAAGCATCTCTTTCATTGAAACTAAAGCCATTGAAAAGGACCTCCTATATTTTAATTGTGCATCGTAAATATTATCAAAATGCTAAGTAGGACGCCCTACTAAACGATAGTTCATAATCTATTATGCCCTATTTGTTATCCGAAAAAACCGTTTAGAGGTAACCTGCTTATTTCCAACATTATCATAACAAAAACAGGCGATGTTTTCCACTGCCTGCTCATGTGCTTGTTATTTTAGTAAATTATTCACAGCGTCCCTTACTTCAAAGATATCAAAAGGCTTGGTAAAATAAAGTGAGGCACCTAAATCCATCGCTTCTTGAATGAGGTTTAACTCTCCATATGCCGTCATCATCATAATCGGTAGATCTGGAAAGTCTTTTTTCATCTTTTTTAGAATTTGAATTCCGTCCATTCCTGGTATTTTCATATCTAGTAATACACCATTAATTGGTTTTTCTTCTACAAGCTTTAATGCCTCATAACCATTGGACGCTAAGCTAATTTCATATCCTTCTTGGGCAAACACCTCTTTTAAAAGCATTCGTATCCCAAGTTGATCATCTACAATCAATAAGTGTTTCATGAAGGAAGACCCCTTTTTTTACCGTATTTTCGCGTATTATAATATTCGCTATTAAACGTCGACTTTCCTCTTTCTTTCTTACAAATTTATTGTAAAAAGGATAAAAATCCCGTTTAAAGAGGACCTTATTAAAGACAAGAAAAGATAAAAATTTACGTAATGAACGAATATAGCATGGAATTTTTATCAATTAAGTTAAGCTGAGTAAGCATTTGCCACCAGTTTGCTCCTCACGTAACAACACAATCTCATTTACTTGTCGATGCAAATGTAAGCGTTTGCGCTTTTCTTGTTTGTCTAGCGCAAGCAGCCTTGCCCCTCGAGGTCAAATGAGTTAAAGCTCCGGTGGCTGAAGAGCTGCCTCCTCGCTTTCCCCCATTTGCTTGTCGGGGCAGATATAGGCGCTTGCACTTTTCTTGGTTGTCCAGCGCAAGCAGCCTTGCCCCTCGAGGTCAAATGAGTTAAAGCTCCGGTGGCTGAAGAGCTGCCTCCTCGCTTCCCTCATTTACTTGTCGGGGCAAACATAGGCGCTTGCGCTTTTCTTGGACAAGTAGCTATAATGAAACCAAAAATTCTTATATAATAGTTGAGAGGTGAAATTAAATGAAAATGCTCACGACACAGCTTTCTGGACTATTTCAAAGAATTGCAAGTTCCGAGGAAGAAAATATAGACGACACAGCTCGTCTACTTGCACAAGCTGCAGCTGGTGAAGGAAAAATCTATTTTGCTTCATTTGAAGAGATGGAAAGTATTTCTATCAATGCAAAGTATGCAGCCGAACCATTTCCACGTATGGAGCAATGGAAGCCTGATATCACTTTGACAAGTGCAGATAGAGTATGGATTCTCACTCGTTCCTCTACAAATGAGGAAGCGCTAGCTCTTGCTAAGAAGTTAAATGAAAATTTTATCCCTTTTAGCGTTCTAGCTAGTGAACCGGCGGAAGAAGGAAATATGCTCTTTGACCTATCTTATACATATATTTCCTTGAAAATTACAAAAGGATTACTACCCGCAGATGATGGTTCTCGACTCGTTCAACCCCATGCTTTAGCTGGATTATTCATTTACGAGGCTGTTAAGTTACAGCTGGATGAAATGATTAAGGGAGAAGAATAAAGTATTATTTCATGGAGGCTAGTTGAGAAAGCTAGCCTTCTTTTAATGCCATTTATTAAGTTATCTCAAAGTCTATTTCCAATTTTATGTTCTTTTCACCGAAGTCTCACAACTAATTTTGGATAATAATTACACAAAATTAAGCGAGAATCTTAGTATGTATAAGTGTTCATCATCTACTTTATATGCCTTGTTTCTTTCTTAATTCCTCACTTTATTTAGTTTTTTTCATATTTATATCATAACTTAAAATACATAATTTTTACATTTAATTATTGAAATTTCGAATTATAAATTATCACTATTTTTATATAACATTACATATAAACCAATATTATCCTATTACTTAGCAATTCTCAATAGGACCTCTATACCGGACTTTTTATCCTATTAAAATGAATTAAAAATAAAAAAATGCAGTTCGATTACTAGTCGAACTGCATTTTTCAAATTATTATTCTCCGACAGAAGCTTTAATAAATTCACGGAATAGTGGTTGTGGACGCTGAGGGCGTGACACAAATTCCGGATGGAACTGGGATGCTACGAAGAAAGGATGTTCAGAAAGCTCGATAATTTCGATTAAGCGACCATTTGGACTTGTCCCTGAGAATATAAATCCAGCAGCTTCGAATTGCTCACGGAACTCGTTATTGAACTCATAACGATGACGATGACGTTCATATACAAGTTCTTCTCCATATGCTTGTTGTGCCTTAGAGCCCGGCGTCAGCTTACATGGATACAATCCAAGACGAAGCGTACCACCTAGGTCCTCTACATCTTTTTGTTCTGGTAATAGGTCAATTATAGAATGCGGTGTACTTGGATCTAGCTCTGTTGAGTGTGCCCCCTCTAGGTTTAACACGTTACGAGCGTATTCAACTGTAGCTAATTGCATACCTAAACAAATTCCTAAGAAAGGTACTTTGTTCTCACGAGCAAATTTAATCGCAGAGATTTTCCCTTCTACTCCTCGATCACCAAATCCACCAGGAACAAGAATACCATCAACATCTGAAAGAATTTCAGCGACATTTTCATCATTCACATGCTCTGCATTTACCCAGTTGATTTCTACATCAGCATCAAAAGCATATCCAGCATGCTTCATTGCTTCTACAACAGAAATATAAGCATCTTGAAGCTCTACGTATTTACCTACTAGACCGATGCGTACTTTTTTTGATAAAGACTTAACTTGATCGACCAAACCAAGCCAATCTGTCATATCAGCTTCTGGTGTTTTTAGTTGGAAGTGATCCACAACAATTTGATCTAAATGCTGTGCTTGTAAGTTTAACGGAATTTCATATAGAGAGTCAGCATCGATACATTCGATTACTTCTTCTGGTTTAATATCACAGAACAATGCAATTTTATCCTTCATGTCTTGTGGTACAGGCATTTCTGAACGAACAACAATGACATTTGGTTGAATACCTAAGCTACGAAGTTCTTTTACACTGTGCTGAGTTGGTTTAGTTTTCATTTCACCAGCAGCCTTGATAAATGGAACTAGCGTACAGTGAATGTACATAACATTATTGCTTCCTACGTCACGTTTCATTTGGCGGATTGTCTCAAGGAAAGGAAGTGATTCAATATCTCCTACTGTTCCACCGATCTCTGTGATAACGATGTCAGCTTGAGTTTCTCTAGCAGCAAGGAATAAACGTTCTTTAATTTCGTTTGTAATATGTGGAATAACTTGTACAGTTCCACCATTGTAATCGCCACGACGCTCTTTTCTAAGAACAGAGGAATACACTTTTCCTGTTGTAATATTAGAATATTTATTGAGATTAATGTCGATAAAACGTTCGTAGTGACCTAAGTCTAAGTCAGTTTCCGCTCCATCATCAGTTACGAATACTTCTCCATGCTGATAAGGACTCATTGTCCCAGGATCTAGATTGATATAAGGATCAAATTTTTGAATAGTAATTTTCAATCCTCTATTTTTTAACAAACGCCCAAGAGACGCGGCTGTAATACCTTTACCAAGTGAAGATACAACCCCACCAGTAACAAAAATAAATTTAGTCATTGTCGTTCCTCCTATATATGGTGTACCAAATAATAAAAGCGCTCCTCCTGCTGGTTTTAGCAGGGGAGCGCGTATGCACATGAGTACGTCTCTTCAAAAAGAGCCCAATAAAATCTTATAGCGTTTAGATTAAGAAGTCAAGGATTATTCTTCGTCTTCATCCTCTTCGTCTAGTTCCTCATCATCTATGATTTCGAATTCATCATCATCCTCATCAATCAGGTCTTCCTCGATAACGTCTACTTCATCGATTTCCTCTTCTACAAAATCGATTGCAACGTCATCCTCTTCATCGTCATCATCATCGTCGTCGTCTTCAGTAAATTCATCGAATTCCTCTTCAAAGATGATTTCATCTTCATCCAAGTCATCAAGATCGTCTAAATCATCCACTGCTTTTGCTTTCTTCTTACGTACTTTGACTGTAGGAGCAGTTTCTTCCTCAATTTGTTCCACTGGGTACCATTCTCTTAGGCCCCATTGATTTTCAGCAATCGCAAGGAAGCGTCCGTCAATATTCATATCTGTGTAGAATTGTGGCTTACGAGCTGCCATTTCCTCATCTGTAAAGCCGTTCAAATTTTGAATTTCATCGAAAAGCTCCGTTAATGTCATCGAGTTTTTCTTATCTTCTAGTATGGCAAAACCAATATCTATTAATGATTCTTCTTGTAGTTGTGCTGTTGTCATTTCACGAAAATTCAAATCGTGCACGTCCTTTCTGTTTCCGCTTGCATACTTTCCATTATATACAAACAATTATGTTATATGCTACATTCATTTATTCTTTTTGAAAAGAGATATTTTCCTACCAACTATAGAAAACAAATAAAAAGAAAGCAAGAGTAAAGGTATAGAGGCGAGTCTTTTATTATACAGCCAAATTGTTGTTAAGAGGAGAACAATTATAACCATCATTTGTACCGGTTTTTTCATAACACTTCTCCTCTACGACTTAATAAATACATTATACTAAAGAATATAATAAAAAAGTGTCTCTAATATACTTAGAGACACTTTTTTTTACATATTTCGACGGTATTGCCCTCCAACCTCGTAAAGAGCATTAGTAATTTGACCTAGACTCGCCTTTTGAACAGTGCTCATTAGCTCTTCAAAAATATTTCCACCGCTCATCGCTACCTGCTTCAAACGGTTCAACGAGTTTTGAACGTCTGCTTCATGCTTGAGTTGGAAATCTTGAAGATTCTTAATCTGGGTTTCTTTTTCCTCTTTTGAAGCACGGGCTAGCTCCATATTGTTAATGTCATCCTCAGATGCCGGATTTGGGTTTAAATAAGTATTCACTCCGATAATTGGCAGTTCACCTGTGTGCTTCTTCATTTCATAGTACATAGACTCTTCTTGAATTTTTCCACGTTGATACTGAGTCTCCATGGCACCAAGTACTCCTCCACGATCATTAATGCGATCGAACTCAGCAAGTACTGCCTCTTCTACTATATCCGTCAGCTCATCTACAACAAATGATCCTTGTAAAGAGTTTTCGTTTTTCGACAAACCATGCTCTTTCGTAATAATCATCTGTATAGCCATCGCACGACGTACAGATTCCTCTGTTGGAGTCGTAATTGCTTCATCGTACGCATTGGTGTGTAAAGAGTTACAGTTATCTTGCAATGCCATCAAAGCTTGAAGAGTCGTGCGGATATCGTTGAAATCTATTTCCTGCGCATGAAGACTTCTGCCCGATGTTTGAACATGGTATTTTAACTTTTGGCTGCGTTCGTTGGCACCATACTTCTCACGCATGACGACTGCCCAAATACGACGTGCCACTCGACCAATTACTGTATATTCTGGATCAAGCCCATTTGAGAAGAAGAATGATAGATTCGGTGCAAAGTCGTCAATATTCATACCACGGCTCAAATAATATTCCACATACGTGAATCCATTCGCGAGCGTGAAGGCTAGCTGTGAAATAGGATTTGCTCCGGCTTCAGCAATATGATACCCAGAGATTGAAACAGAGTAATAATTACGAACCTTTTGGTCAATAAAATATTGTTGAATATCACCCATCATGCGAAGTGCAAATTCCGTAGAGAATATACAAGTATTTTGACCTTGGTCTTCTTTTAGAATGTCCGCCTGTACAGTCCCACGAACTACTTGCAGTGTCGCTTCTTTAACCTGAGTAAATTCCTCTACAGTCAAGGTTCTACCTAGCTCCTCTTCCTTTAGGCGAACTTGCTGATCGATTGCAGTGTTCATAAACATTGCCAAAATGATTGGAGCCGGACCATTGATGGTCATTGATACGGATGTAGATGGCGCACATAAATCGAAGCCAGCATATAGCTTCTTCATATCCTCTAACGTACAGATGCTGACCCCTGACTCTCCAACTTTTCCGTAAATGTCAGGTCTGTAGTCTGGGTCTTCCCCGTATAATGTTACAGAATCAAAGGCTGTAGAGAGTCGCTTCGCATCGTCATCCTTTGATAAGTAATGGAAGCGACGGTTTGTACGCTCTGGTGTTCCTTCTCCTGCAAATTGACGCTTTGGATCCTCTCCTTCTCTTCGGAAAGGAAAAACTCCAGCGGTATATGGAAATGAGCCAGGCACATTCTCCTTATATACCCATTTTAAAATCTCCCCGTAATCGACAAATTTCGGTAGAGCTACTTTAGGAATTTTCAAGCCTGATAGGCTTTCCGTACGAAGAATCGTACGAATCTCTTTATCTCGAATCTTCGTAACGAATTCGTCTCCTGCATATGCATCCTTCAAAGCATGCCAATTTTCTAGAATACGTTTAGATTCTGCTGATAATTCATCTTTAATGCCCGCTGCTAAAGACTCTAAAGATTGAATCAATGCATCCTCCGTTCTTTTTTTCTTTACCTCATCAATAGCGCCTTCTAATTGGAATAGCCTTCTCGCAAACTCAACCTGCTCTTCTGATTTCTTATGATAGCCTCTCACCGTATCTGTGATTTCACGCAAATAATAGCGACGATCGTTAGGAATGATGACATTTTGCTTTTGTGTTTTTATAAATTGCTCATACGAGGTTTCCCAATCAGTTCCCATTTTTTTATTTACGGTTTCAATCAATGCTGCAAATAATGAGTTAGTCCCCTTATCATTGAACTGGCTAGCAATTGTACCGTAAACAGGCATTTTATCCAGTTCTTCATCCCAAAGCTCGTGGCTGCGTTGATACTGCTTTTGGACCTGTCTTAATGCATCCTCTGAGCCCTTGCGTTCGAATTTATTGATAACGATTAAATCGGCATAATCTATCATATCGATTTTTTCTAATTGAGAAGGTGCCCCGAACTCACTTGTCATGACGTACATGGAAAGATCCGAAACGTTTGTAATTTCTGCGTCACCTTGCCCTATTCCACTTGTTTCAACAATTATTAAATCATAGCCTGCGACCTTCACTACATCGAGTACATCTGCAATTGCACCAGACAGCTCCGTTCGCGATCCACGAGTCGCCAAGCTTCTCATGAATACTCTCTTATTGAAGATGGCATTCATACGGATACGGTCTCCCAGAAGTGCCCCACCGGTTTTTTGCTTTGTTGGATCAATAGATAGAACCGCTATTTTCTTGTCTGGTAATTCTTGTAGAAAACGACGGATCAGCTCATCTGTCAAAGAACTTTTCCCTGCACCACCAGTGCCAGTAATCCCCAAAACCGGTGTTCCTTTTGACAAACCTTTTGCCTGTTCTAGCATACTAGTAGTGTCTTGTTCTCCAGTTTGATAGGCTTCTTCTGCTAGCGTAATTAGATGTGCAAGTACTTCTGGATTTTCCGTTGTCACGTTTTCTATTGCTTCCTTTGCGCCTGAAGCTTTCGTAGGTACGTCACATTCCATCAGCATTTGATTGATCATTCCCTGTAACCCTAGCTTACGGCCATCCTCAGGTGAGAATATGCCGGAAATTCCGTAATCCTGTAACTCTTTTATTTCCTTTGGAATGATTACTCCGCCGCCGCCACCAAATATACGAATATGTGGTGCGCCCCTTTCCGCAAGTAAATCCTTCATATATTTAAAATACTCGACATGTCCTCCCTGATAGGAAGAGATGGCAATCCCTTGAACATCCTCTTGAATAGCGGCATTAACTACCTCTTCAACCGAGCGATTATGCCCTAAGTGGATAACCTCTGCTCCGCTCGCCTGTAAAATGCGACGCATAATATTGATGGATGCATCATGCCCGTCAAAAAGGCTCGACGCCGTTACAAAACGAACATGATTTTTTGGACGATATACTTCTACCTTAGACATGTTGTTCCTCCTTGTTTGTATGAACATTTCTTATGAACTTAGGACTGACACTTAAATGATGTCCTTCGCATTACCCATCCCACTGAGTAATAATTGCACTTGTAAATCTGTAAATTGTTCAATTGAAAATTCCTTGCGGAGAGCCCATCTTCTAAAAGCCCACATTTGCCCTTGAACGACCAATGTATGAGCGTAAAGCTTAGCCTGTTCTCCGGTCAACTTAAGCTCCCCACCTTGAATACAGCCAACAATAATCTTGTGGAAGATTTCCACCATTTCCAGTTCCTTGAGTAATACATATTCGAGCGCTTGCTTTGGTAAGGATTTAGATTCCTGGTACATGACAACGAACTCATCCGACATATCATCTATCACCCCATAATAGTGATGAATCGCATTTCGTAAGTCCTCGATTGTACCGTTCTCAGGTTGGAATTTGGATAGCCTCTCGTGTACCTCATGATAAATGCTATCGCATACTAAATAGAGGACATCCTCCTTAGTACGGATATATTCATACAGCGTCCCAATACTGAAACCTGCTTCCTTCGCAATTTCTCTAGTAGTAGTACGATGAAAACCTTTCTGTTTGAATAAAGTC
This sequence comes from Psychrobacillus faecigallinarum, assembly GCF_014836595.1. GTDB lineage: Bacteria > Bacillota > Bacilli > Bacillales_A > Planococcaceae > Psychrobacillus > Psychrobacillus faecigallinarum. The sequence goes on from NZ_JACSQO010000001.1 coordinate 938,521, forward strand.
ACCGCAGCTCGAATCATTTGCTGGCGTCTTTTTTCAATAAGATTACCGTCCTTTACAGAGGTCAGTACTTCGTGTTTTTTATCCATGCTACTTAGTCAACATACGAGAGATGACAAGACGCTGAATTTCTTGAGTACCCTCATAAATTTGAGTTATTTTTGCATCACGCATAAAACGCTCTACTGGGTAATCCTTTGTATATCCGTATCCACCATACACTTGAACAGCTTCAGTTGTTACCTTCATCGCTGTGTCTCCTGCCATCAGCTTCGCCATAGCAGACTCCTTCCCATAGGAAAGACCATTAGATTCTAACCATGCTGCTTGATAGGTCAGTAAACGAGAGGCTTCAATGGAAGTTGCCATGTCTGCTAATTTGAATGATACTCCTTGGTTAGCAGCAATCGGTTTACCAAACTGTACACGTTCCTTTGCGTAGCTAACAGAAGCATCTAAAGCACCCTGTGCAATACCAACTGCTTGAGCAGCAATCCCGTTGCGACCACCGTCTAACGTTTTCATCGCAATGATAAAACCTTCTCCTTCTTGACCTAGTAAGTTTTCTTTAGGCACTCGGCAGTTATCAAAGATTATTTCTGTTGTAGGTGATGAACGAATCCCTAGCTTCTTCTCTTTCTTCCCTACTGAGAACCCTTCAAAGTCAGCTTCCACAATAAATGCACTAGTTCCCTTATGCTTAGATTCTGGATCAGTCACTGCAAATACAACATAGATATCGGCAATTCCACCATTTGTAATGAAGATTTTAGATCCATTTAACACATAATGATCGCCATCTAATTTAGCAGTTGTTCTCATACCACCAGCATCAGACCCTGAACCTGCTTCTGTTAAACCATAGCCACCGATTTTCGTTCCTTCTGCCATCGGACGAAGGTATTTTTGCTTTTGCTCTTCGTTACCGTACTTGAAAATTGGCCATCCAGCTAAGGATGTGTGCGCTGAAAGAGTTACACCTGTCGATGCACATACTCGAGATAATTCCTCCACTGCGATACAGTACGCTAGATAATCTGAACCGATTCCCCCGTACTCCTCTGGCCACGGAATCCCTGTTAAGCCAAGCTCAGCCATTTTGTCAAAAATTCCACGGTCAAAGCGCTCTTCTTCATCACGTTCTGCAGCTGTTGGAGCCACTTCTTTCACTGCAAAATCGCGTACCATTTTACGAATCATTTCATGCTCTTCTGTTAGTTGAAAATTCATTTGAACATTCCGCCTTTTGATTTAATTTAGTTTTTGTGATTCATAGGTTAGTTTAGGTTTTGTGATATTCCATTTACTATTTGAGACTTTCAGTTTGGGTTTGGTGACAATTTGTTTTTTGTGATGTTCAAACCCTAATTTATAGCAACCATCTATTATTAATTCATCAAGTGCTTGCTAATTACGATTCGCTGAATTTCACTTGTGCCCTCATATATTTCGGTAATCTTTGCATCACGGAAGTAACGCTCTACTGGATAATCCTCCGTGTAGCCGTAGCCTCCGAATACTTGAACCGCTTCGATTGCTACATCTACTGCTGTTTTGGATGCGAATAGTTTGGCCATAGATGCCTCTTTTCCACAAGGGAGTCCCTTATCTCGCATACTTGCAGCACGATAAACTAGTAATCTAGACGCTTCTACTGCTGTCCCCATGTCGGCTAGTTTGAAGCCTACTCCTTGGTTGGCTGCAATTGGCTTGCCGAATTGAATACGCTCCTTAGCGTAGCCTACTGCTGCTTCAAAGGCAGCTTCTGCAATACCTAGTGCTTGGGTAGCAATACCAATACGGCCAGTGTTTAAGTTGGCCATAGCTATTTTGAAGCCTTCTCCCTCTTCCCCTAGTAGGTTTTCAACTGGGATTTTCATATCTTCAAAGGTGATTTGAACCGTTCTTGAGCCATGTAAGCCCATTTTTTGCTCATCTTTTCCGATGATAAAACCAGGTGTATCTTTCTCCACGATAAATGCAGAGATTCCTCGGGAACCTTGTGTAGCATCTGTGGAAGCGAATACGATATAAACGTCTGCCTCTCCGCCATTCGTGATGAATACCTTTGAGCCATTAATCACATATTCATCACCTTTTTTGACTGCCTTCGTTTTAAGAGCTCCTGCATCTGAGCCAGCAGATGGTTCTGTTAAACAAAATGCACCTAAATATTCTCCGGCAGCAAGCTTTGGAATATATTTTTGTTTTTGCTCCTCATTTCCAAAATAAAGAATTGGATTTGTGCCTACTGACGTGTGGACAGAAAGGATAACCCCTACAACTGCACTCACCTTTGATAATTCATTGATGGCGATGACGTAACTAGTAAAATCCATCTCCGAGCCACCATATTTTTCTGGGATTGTGATTCCCATCAATCCAAGCTCTCCCATTTTTTTAATAATCTCGCGCGGGAACTCCCCTTGCTCCATACGTTCTATAAATGGCTCAATTTCGGTTTTTGCAAAATCACGGACCATGTTGCGCATCATTAGTTGTTCTTCTGTGAAATGTAAATCCATCGATTAATCCCCTTTGTTTGTTATTCGTATATGTAGAAGCCTCTACCAGTTTTCTTACCTAACCATCCAGCCTTCACATATTTACGTAATAACGGGCATGGTCGATACTTGCTGTCTCCAAAGCCGTCGTGAAGAACTTCCATAATGTACAGGCAAGTGTCTAGACCAATAAAGTCAGCTAGCTGAAGAGGACCCATCGGATGATTCATCCCCATCTTCATCACGTCATCAATTGCCTCCTTCGTTGCTACGCCTTCATATAACGTATAAATTGCCTCGTTAATCATTGGCATCAATACACGATTAGCAACAAAACCTGGGAAGTCATTTACCTCTACAGGAACCTTATTTAGCTTTTTCGTCATTTCTTCAATGGCCATATAAATATCATCATTAGTTGCAAGGCCTCGAATAATTTCTACTAGCTTCATTACTGGAACTGGATTCATAAAATGCATTCCAATTACTTGCTCGGGACGATTTGTTGCTGCTGCAATTTCTGTAATTGGCAGAGAGGAAGTGTTTGTCGCTAAAATTGTATGTGCTGGTGTTATCTCATCTAGCTGTTTAAAAATAGATTGCTTGATTTCCATATTTTCGACTGCTGCTTCAATAACTATGTCTACGTCATTTGCATCCTCTAGGGAAAGTGATTTCGTGATTTTATTTAAAATGACTTGTTTTTCGTCCTCTGTCATTCTTCCCTTTTCCACATTTCGAGAGAGGTTCTTTGTAATTGTTTGAAGTCCACGATCAAAGAATTTCTCTTCACGATCATTAAGCTTCACTTCATATCCTGCCTGTGCACAGACCTGCGCTATTCCAGACCCCATTTGTCCTGCTCCGATTACCATTACCTTTTGAATGTTCATGCTAGATTCCCTCCTGTTTTTGGAACTTCAATCATGATGGCATCTCCTTGGCCGCCGCCAGAACAAATGGCTGCAATTCCAATTCCTCCGCCTCTGCGTTTCAACTCGTATGCTAACGTCAAAATGATACGAGCTCCTGACGCTCCAATCGGGTGTCCTAAGGCTACTGCTCCACCATTGACATTAACCTTGCTCTCATCAAGTCCGGCAATTTGACTGCTTACTAAAGCGACTGCAGCAAAAGCTTCATTTATCTCAAATAAATCAATCTCTTCAATTGTTTTTCCAGTCTTCTCTAGTAGACTATTAATAACAATACCAGGCGTTTGTGGAAAGTTTTCCGGTTCAATTGCAATTGCAGTGTGTCCAACTACATATGCTAACGGCTCTTTTCCAAGCTCTTTTGCTTTATCCTCATTTGTTAAAACAAGTGCACAAGCTCCATCATTTACCCCAGGTGCGTTACCTGCTGTGATAGACCCATCCTTACCAAACGCTGGTTTTAGTTTGGCAAGTGATTCAACAGAGGTATCTGCCCGAGGTGCTTCGTCTTGGTCTACGACTATTGGTTCACCTTTTCTCTGTGGAATTTCAACAGGTACGATTTCTTCCGCAAATAAACCTTCTTCAATTGCTTTCAAGGCTAAGCTATGGCTTCTAAAAGACCACTCATCTTGCTTTTCACGAGATAATTCAAATGCTTCTGCAGTAGAATTTCCGTAACTCCCCATATGGACGCGCTTTGGATGAAATGAACAGGATAGACCGTCATAAATCATCCCATCTACCATTTGCCCATCACCCATTCTTAATCCAAATCTGCCCTTTGGTAAATAGTAAGGAGCGTTAGACATAGATTCCATTCCCCCAGCAACGATCACTTCTTCGTCCCCTAAACGAATGATTTGATCTGCCAGTGTTACACTACGCATTCCAGAGGCACAAACCTTGTTAATCGTTTCTGTTTGAACTGCCCATGGGATTCCTGCCTTGTTGGCCGCCTGTCGGGAAGGAATTTGTCCTTGACCAGCCTGTAAAACTGTTCCCATGATTACTTCATCCACTTGCTCTGGGCTCACGCCTGCTTTTGCAAGTGCTTCTTTTATAACGACTCCACCTAAATCAGAAGCATTTAAAGTGCTTAGCGCTCCTCCAAACTTTCCAAAAGCTGTTCGTGCTCCATCCAAAATTACTGTTTTCGTCAATACAGCCACCCCTTTGATTTGTATGCGCTTTCAACATCTATAAAAAATAAAAATTACTGACTGAACGCTCGCTCGACTTATATTGTTAATAAAAGGGAGTGTTTCCACTCCCTACCTCAATTACTTTTAGTTTACTTAAAGTAATTGAGGTTGGCAATTATTATTGAACATTTTGTTCTTCGTTTACTTCTTCTATTTCGGTCATTGACTCACCAAAGATTGATTTTTCTAGAAGCTCTGCAATATCATATGTTCCAACTGTATCTTCTACTTCCTTAGCCTTTGTACCATCTGATAGCATCGTCAAGCAATAAGGACATCCCGAAGAGATAACTGTTGGGTTTACATCTAACGCTTGTTCTGTACGAGCAACGTTTACGCGGTTACCCACATGCTCCTCCATCCACATTAAACCTCCACCAGCTCCACAGCACATTCCGCTTTCACGGTTACGTGCCATTTCCACTAGCTTCACACCAGGGATTGATTTCAGAATTTCACGAGGTGCATCGTACACATCGTTATAACGTCCCAAATAACAAGAGTCATGGAAGGTGATTGTTTCATTTACTTCATATTTTGGTTTTAAGCGACCAGACATTACTAAATCGTAAAGCAACTCAGTATGGTGTAGAACTTCTCCACTCCAGCCAAAATCACCGTATTCATTTTTGAAAATATTATATGCATGAGGATCGATTGTGACTATTTTCGTTACCTCTGCCTTTTCAAATTCTTTAATATTCGCTGCCGCAAGCTCTTGGAACATAAATTCGTTCCCTAGTCGGCGCGGTGTGTCTCCCGAGTTCTTTTCTTTATTACCAAGAATCGCGAACTTCACTCCTGCCTCGTTCATCAAGTGAGCGAATGATAAAGCAATTTTTTGAGAGCGGTTGTCAAAGGATCCCATAGATCCAACCCAGAATAGATATTCAAACTCTTCCCCAGCTTTGGATACTTCTTTTACTGTTGGAATGTGAAGATCTGGACGAGCATCTCTCCAATTTTCTTTTTCTTTACGGTTAAGACCCCATGGATTACCCTGACGTTCAATGTTTGTCATCGCACGTTGTGCATCCGGGTTTACTTTACCTTCTGTCATTACTAAATAACGACGAAGGTCTATTATTTTATCTACATGCTCGTTCATAACTGGGCATTGATCTTCACAGTTACGGCAAGTCGTACAAGCCCAAATTTCTTCCTCAGTAATTACATCCCCGATTAATGATGGGCTATAAATATCTTCAATTACAGCACCTTCTGCGCCAGCTGCCATTGCCAACTGGTTTCCTTTTGTACCTTTGAACGCAAGAGCTGGAACCCATGGCTTTTGTTTTGTTTCTACTGCTCCAGTAAATGTTAAATGATCACGTAGCTTAACAATTAAATCCATTGGAGATAGCATTTTACCTGTTCCTGTTGCGGGACACATATTCGTACAACGACCACATTCTACACATGCATAGAAATCAATCATTTGCGCTTGTGTAAAGTCTTGAACACGTCCAACACCAAAGACTGGCATTTCTTCCTCATCCGCTTCTTCGTCCTCTTCCTCTTCAAAGTTAATCGGACGGAGTCTGCCTACTTTGTCTAAACGATGGAAGTAAACGTTAGCAGGACCAGTGATTAAGTGGAAATGCTTAGATTGTGGAATATAAACTAAGAACGTTAATAGGAACAATAAATGTACCCACCACATTACAAAGAACACAGTGATTGCCGCAGCCTCCGGAATTGCTTGGAAAACGGTTGCAATAGCAGATGCTACAGGCTCACTCCATGTTGCCTCATGACCGTGCCAAATCATTCCCATACCATTACCGATTAATACTGAAACCATTAGTCCACCGATGAAAATAAGTACTAAACCATTTTTCCATCCACGTTTTAAACGGACTAGCTTTTCAACATAACGACGATAGAACGCCCAAATTACTGCAACTAAGATTGTTAGTGTTACAATCTCCTGGAAGAATGTAAATGCTGGATATAGTGGTCCTAGCGGTAAATGCGAATCTGGTGCTAGTCCCTTCCATATAAAATCGATTGCTCCAAATTGTACAAGGATGAAGCCATAGAAGAACATGACATGGATTGCTCCACTTTTCTTGTCTTTCAGTAGCTTCTTTTGCCCAAAAACATACACCCAAATTTTTCTAAGTCTTTCCTTCACATTGTCTTCAAACTCAACTTTTTTCCCCAATTTAATGTATGCATACCTTGTTCGTAGTAGATATACAAATAGATAGGCCGCATACAGTACTACTCCGATGAATAACACCCAGTTTGCGATTAACAACGGATTCATCCCTTTTCCCCCTCTAAGATGTGCCTAATTAATAATAGAATAACATTATAATAGAATTATATGAATTAATACAATATTAAAACTGAATGAGCATTCAGTCAATAGCAAATTAAAGAATAATTGCTAAAATGAAAAATATTTTAATATAAGGATTAGATTAATTGGTTTATTAGTTAAAGTTTAGGCTGGAGTAAGAAAGGTTAGGTAGATCCTTTCAGAGGTATTTACCCGTGTATAATTTCTAGAAAGTGCTTGGGGCAAAGTATGATTGATTTTCTCTTTAGTCGGACGCTTTCCGTGGGGGGAGCGATTAGCCATCACCGTCGCTTGCGCGTCGTTTGTGATGGCTTATCTTTCTCCCTCCTCCCACTGGAGTCGCCGACTGCCGCTGCAATCAACTTTTGGATAAATGGTTGTGTTTGAATAAAAACTATTTTTGTTTAACTAATTCCATTTAAGAGATAATTCAACAAATACACTTCCTAAAAAGTGAAACCTTGGACTAAGTATGGTTGATTTGCGCTTTAGTCGGACGCTTTCCGTGGCGGAGCGATTAGCCATCACCGTCGCTTGCGTATCGTTTGTGATGGCTTATCTTTCTCCCTCCTCCCAATGGAGTCGCCGACTGCCGCTACAATCAACTTTTGGATAAATATTCATGTATGAATGAAAATTATCCTTTGTATAATTTAAATTAATTCAATTCTGATCAATTAGAAGGCATTCTAGTTATAGGATTTGAGACATTGCTTAGTCACTATTTTTTTCATTTGGAAAAAGCATCGAGTAGGAATCGATGCTTTCTAGGCTAATGCTTTAGTTGTCGCTAAATGAACTTGATTCCACAAAACTATTTCCTCGCTCGTTTGTGGCTTAGAAAAATAATATCCCTGCACGACTGGCATGATGCAGGTATTTTTTAAGAACTCTATTTGTTCCTTCGTTTCTACTCCTTCAAATACAATGGTCAATTTTAGGGATTGACCAAGCCCAATCATTGCTTCCATGATGGAAGAGTCCTTTTCAGATGCTGGAATTTCATCAATAAAGGATTTGTCTATCTTTAATGTAGAAATAGGCATCTTTTTTAAATAGGACAAGGATGAAACTCCTGTACCAAAATCATCTAAGGCTACTGATAACCCTTCCTTTCGAAAAGCTATGACCGCTTGTATTGCTTTGTCTATATTTCTGACAAAGCTTGTTTCGGTTATTTCTAACTCTAACTGGGAGGCTGACACCTTATAATGCTGCATATTGTCTTTCACCACATGGAGAAGCTTCGGTGATGTTACATATTCTCCAGGAATATTAATAGAGATTTGCTCAAAAGAGATGCCATCCTCCCTCCAGTTTGCAATCTGCCTACAGACTTGCTCAATAATCCAGTCCGTAACTCCCACCATTCGATTATGCGTTTCAAGTATAGGGATAAATACTGCAGGAGATAGAAGTCCATGTGTTGGGTGGTTCCATCTGAGCAACGTTTCAAGACCTTCTACCTGATTCCCCCTGAGAGAAACCTTCGGCTGATAGACCAAAAATAATTCACCATCTTTAATGGCACGACTAATATCATCTACTAACTCCCGTTCAAAAGTGCGGGTGTGAATGGATGGATCATAGAAAATTACCTCGTTTACGAAATTTGTAGAGGAATGGTCGATAACTGATAAAACGTTAGCGTATAAAGCAACTGCCTCCGTTTTATTGTTGGCCTCTGCAACGGCACAAACTGAAGAAAGATAAATCTTTTCACCATCAATCAAAAGAGGCTTTTGCAAATAATCGGCAATTCTCTGCATTGCTTCTTTTACTTGCGAATTATCTTTAACGTCCTTCATCAAAAAAGCAAAGCGGTTCTCCTCCATTCTATATAGTTCAGATGAAGCTGGAGCCAGTGATTTAAACTTTTCTGCTAATCGCTTGATAACTTCATCTACAAATTGATAGCTATATTCTTTATTTAGCTCCTCCAAGCCATTCAAATGCCAGATGCTCAAATACTCTGGAAACAGATGTTTCTGGAGATCCTGTTCAAATGAACGTCGGTTTGGCAGCTTCGTATAGGAATCAAAAAAATTCGTGCGGTATTCCACATAACGGTCAATTTGCCCCGATAAAAAAAGCATACCGAGCAAAAATGCCATCCCAACAGTGACTATAATAACTAAGCCTCCAATATTCTCCATCTCGTGTGCAAGTGTATGTATTGGGAAATCATTTGGCATATAAAAAGTGATAGCTGACATCCCTGTATAGTGCATGCTAGAAACAGCCAATCCCATAATCACTGCAGTACACAATTGAATCCAACGATTTTTCATATAGAGCTGCAGACTCGAAAATATATAGACTGCTATCATTGAGACTGCTACTGCGATCCCTATAGAAACTGCAAACAGTAAACGATCATAAGTATAAAAGATGTCCATTTCCATTGCATACATTCCCATATAGTGCATGGTGGAAATCCCTGTACCCATTGAGATTCCAGCTAAGACGTACATCCAAAATCCTCTTTTAGAAAGGCTCGAAAGATAAAAAGCTAAAAAGGAAGCTATCATAGCTGGTACTATAGATAAAACCGTTAGCGGTACATTGTATTTCATATGCACTGGTAAGGAAAATGCACTCATTCCGACAAAATGCATAGACCAAATTCCAAATCCCATAGCAATTGATGCAAATAACAACCAAATATATCGATGAAAGAAACCATTCCTTTGAGCTCTTCCATTCATCGCCAAAGCCGAATAAGAAGCAATAACAGCGATTAAAACGGATAATAAAACAATAGAAGCTGCATAGTCACCTTGAATGACGACCATATCACCTTCCACATAATTACGAAACATTAGTTTATCTCCTTTATACTTCTTAATAGAAAAGCGCAAGCGCCTATATCTGCCCCGACAAGCAAATGAGAAAAAGCGAGGAGGCAGTTCTTCAGCCACCGGAGCTTTAACTCATTTGACCTCGAGGGGCAAGGCGCTGGAGCTAGACAGATAGAAAAGCGCAAGCGCCTATATCTGCCCTGACAAGCAAATGAGAAAAAGCGAGGAGGCAGTCCCTCAGCCACCGGAGCTTTTATCCATTTGACCTCGAGGGGCAAGGCACTGGAGCTAGAATTTACTTTCTTGAATATGAACAAAAAGTGTACCTAATCACCCTCCTTTTATCGGCAGAGAGTCTTATAGATTAACTTTTTTCAACGCTCCCCTATATTTTTTTCGCGGTGTTTAGCATTAGAATGTTTTTTCCCCCTTTTAAAAAAAATTAAATTTAGCATTTTTATTACACATGAGGAAAAAGAGAAAAATCCGATTACTAGCGAAGAAGTCGTATCGGACGGGTCTCAATTACATCATTGTTTGAATTTCGTAGTTTAGATAGGCGGTGAAGTAAAATAATAGTTAAGAATTATATTTCTAATAGCTATAATGGTAGAATTTAAATTGGTTTATATTGGAATTAATTGATAAGGAAAAATTCTTTTTAAAGGAGGATAATATGTCATTAAGAGTTGGAGAAATAATTAGATTTGAAAGAACTTTTACATTAGAAGATGTGGAATTATTTACAAAGGTTTCAGGTGATGAGGGGATTCATCATATGAAACCAGATGAACAAGGAAGAGTAGTGGTTCAAGGGTTAATGACTGCTACATTACCAACAAAAGTAGGTGGTGATAACAATGTGCTAGCTCGGAACATGAATTTTGAGTTTTTAAAACCTGTATATACTGGCGACACAATAATTTGTGAGGTAACTATTGAAAAATTCGAAAAGCAGGAAAATAGAACGTCCATTGTTGCATCCTTTATATGCTACAATCAAAATGACATTCTAGTGCTTAGAGGCAATTTTTCAGGAGTGATACTATAATATTTATAGCTTAATTTCTCTTTTCAAAACGAGAATTTAAGCTTTTTTATTTGATGTCTTTAGTAACTGAGACATCAAATAAAAAAGAAGCAGTCCATTTCAATTATGAAATAGACTGCAAAAGAAATTTTATTCATGAAAACGGAATTTGTTTTTCAATAGATTGCAAGTCTTCTATTTAATGGCTTGAAAGTGTTTTCCAAAATGTAATTTAGCTTCCTGTTCTCTCGTCGGACTAATACCTAAAAGAACAGTCGTTGCTGGACCAGCTGAAATATTTAAATTCCATCCATCTAGATAGCCCTCGATTCCTAACCGGTTACATTCTCCTGCGATACCTGTAGAGCCAACTGGCCAAACTGCATGAACCAATCCTGACTTCATTGCTTCCCAGATTTTCATTAAGTCTGCGATAGCTTGTATTTCTTTTATTACTTCTTCTCCAACACATGGTTTTCCGTAGGCATACCACTGAAAATCATGAAATTCTTCTAGTTGTTTTTCACCAATCATGGATAGGGCCATGGCAGATTGCAAAGTTTCCATATTCGTTTCGCTGCTCCCTGTTATTATGGGGCATTCCTCAGCAATCTCATCAAATAATCGTTTAATCCCTTTTATATATTTACTCCAGCTTTCGCTTCCAGAAAAGTTATGTACGATAATCGTTTGTGGAAATGCTTTAGCTGCCCATTGCTCCAATATGGTTACTCTAGCTGCAAAGTAAGCAACTACTTCATCCGATATATGCACTACATCTTTTTCCTTTTCTCCTATTGCTGCTGAGTTATCAGTTGTAAGCACCAGCCCGTTAGGCAATAAAATTGCGTTACGCATGTGTCTTTACTCGTTCCATTACTTTTTCAACAACAGGTGAAACGATCATGGCAATGGAAGCATTTAATATGGTCGCCAATGTGATGCCTGGTAATGCGCCAATGAAGAATGCAGGTGAAATAATCCAATAGAATGGTAAAGTGGCCAGTACACTATTTGCAACGATAAAGAAAACCCATTTCCAAAAGTGATATCCCTTTTGATGGAGTTTTGTAAAGACAAATAGGATAACAAACATCTCTAGAGCTATGATGATATGTAGTGGCCCCAATGGGAAACCGGCTGACAAGGAAGAGGCCAGATGACCTACTAGAGAGGCAGCACCCGCGTATACGGGAGGTAAGAATAGAGATGAAATAAGTGCAGGCACTGTGTCTAGTGCCGCACTCCCGATTCCTACAGGAATTTTTATTAAAGCCCCTATAGCTGATAGGGCTGCAAACATTGCAGCAAGTGTTAATAATCGAAGTTTCATCTAAATTATTCCCCTTCTTTTTTCTCACTACCAACGTTTTTAAACACTTTTGCACTTCTTACATATTCCACATCACTTACATTTTCTCGAACATTTGCTACTCGTGCTGCTGCAAATAAATAGTCAGATAAACGATTTAAGTAGCGTTGAACAACAGAAGGCACATCCTCTTCTGTCTTAGACAAAGTGACCGTTAAACGTTCCGCACGACGAGTGATAGTGCGAGCAATATGAAGTGTAGCTGCAGCAGGGGTTCCTCCTGGAAGGATGAATCTCTCTAGTACTGGTCCTTCCTCTACAAGTACATCAATTCGTTTTTCCATTGCTTCTATTGCCTCGTCAGTCATTTTATAAATACGACGATTGGATACATTTGCTAAATCTCCTCCACAGTCAAATAACTCATGCTGAATCGTTTCCAAATCCTCTAAAATGTCCTTGAATTTAACTGTATCTAGCTCTGTCACCGCTTTTCCGATGAAGGAGTTTAACTCGTCTATCGTTCCATAAGCCTCTACACGAATATCGTCTTTATCGGTTCTGCCTCCTATTAAACCTGTTTGCCCCTTGTCACCTGTTTTTGTATAAATTTTCAATATGATCATCTCCCTTTTATAGTTTGTGGTATACCATACCAAATACGTGTGACACTTTCTGCAACTGCAAAAAGCTGCTGATAAAATCTCCCCACATCATCCCTTAGCTTTCGCATACTGGCTTCCATCGGAACAATGCCTCTTCCTATTTCAGTAGCAACAACATAAATCTCTTTTTCCTCGTCCCATTGCTTCAACTGGGAAAACCACTTATTTAACTGATTTTCTTGAATATTTTCAAATCCTGTAACTGCCAACACTTCTATATTAGGCAAAATTGCTGGGATCTCCTCTTCTGCATTTATCCATTGAACATTTTGACCAGCTAGCTGTTTCTCTACAAAAGCTCTTTTTCCATTAAATGCTCCACCGAAAATGATATGCAATGTTTTCCCTCCATTACTTCTTGTTTATCCTTCCAATGCAATAGATAAGCGCTTCCGTGTGGCACTTCCCATTCCCAAAAGCTTTTGGTGCTATTAACAAATTTACTCAGCAAAGCTCGAATTGGCCCACCATGTGTAATAATGATTACAGGATTAGATTGAGAAATTCCATCATAAAATCCTTCGATCACCCGAGATTCTAGTTGCTGTAGCGATTCCCCTTCAGGAGGAGCAATACGATAAAAATCCTCTAGCCAGGTCTGGTACTTTTCATTGTCCTTTAATTCCTTGTACGTCTTCTTCTCCCAAATACCAAAGGAACACTCTCTAAGCTTTGCACTTCCTATATAAGAAACATCATTAAATAGTATTTCAGCAGTCTGTCGGCATCGAAGTAAATCGCTGCCAAACACTTGCTTAGCTTCCCCTAACCTATTGACTGCCTTAAGACCAGACATAATGGGTTCGTCTGTCCAGCCAATATATTTTTTGTGGACATTTCCCAGTGTCGGAAAATGCCTTACGAGAGTAACAGTAAAAGCGTTATCCATAATATGACCTCCGTAAGCTCTAAGCTGGCTCCGAGTAAATCACCTGTGATTCCCCCGAAATTTTTTAACGACCAACTACGGTATATGCAAATGAATAGAATTAACACAATCAAAAGAGTCATCGCAATCAACCAATATGTCATTAGCCCAATCAGACAAATGGCTATAAACAAAAAACTCGCTGTCAGAGGTATAATTGTTTGAACGTGTAGCTTTTGTTTAAAAAAATGGGCAAGGCCGCTCTCTTTAGCATTTTCCGTCATTCCAAATAGAATCACAAGAACCACTCTTGATAAAAAAGGAATAATGATAATAAATAGGAAGTGAAAGCTTTCAGCAGACAATACCTCAGATATAATGATTATTTTGCCTACAATCAATAAAACAGTCGCCATTACACCGAAAGCCCCAACCCGAGGGTCGTCTAATATTTCCATTCGCTTTGCTTGTTCTCTGTAGGAAAAGTAAGCATCTGAAGTATCGATGAACCCATCCATATGGAGTCCACCTGACAACAGGATTCCTAGACTTACAACAGCAAATGCGGTCATTAACGAGCTCCAATCAAAGTAGATGGGCAAACAAGCAATTGATCCAATGACTGCTCCTATCCAAGGAAAGAAACTATACATTCCCGTTATATGTCTCTTTTCCATCGGAAGACTTTTTTGAATTGGGACTACGGTAAAAAATTGAAATGCTAGTAGCAAGCTATTCATTACTCCACCTCATTTCCATTGATGACCTAACCCATATTCCATTTCATATGCTTCATCAGCGTTTATAACTAACCTTTGGTGAATCCGACCAATCCATTGCTGATATCGAACCACGCTTTCATAGATAGAAAGATGCTCATCTAGTACTTCATTTGAAACAATCACCATCACCTTAACCTTTTCTAGCAAACGGTCAATTGTTTCAAATAGCCGCTTCTCGACCTGTTCCATATTACTCACATACAGTTCGTTCGCTAACCAAGTCGTGACACAGTCCCAAAGAATTCCGTCATCCTGCTTTATAACTGCCGTTAGTTGCTCAAAATGTCTCGATTGCTCGATTGTAACCCATTCCACAGGATAACTAGCTCGGTCTCTTTGGTGATACTCAATTCTTTGCTCCATTTCTTTGTCTGTTGCTACACCAGAAGCAACGTAGACGTTACGTAGTGCCTGCTCATTCATCAGATATTGCTCCGCAAAGTTGCTTTTTCCGCTCCGCACTCCACCTGTTATGAAGACGAGTTTTCCTCGAACCATGAGGTCATCTCCTTCTTTAATTGCTCCATTTGTTCTTCTTTCTTCATACCCACTCGAAACCAATCACCGTCTAGACCCTTAAAGTTTTCGGTATGGCGGAGCACATAGCCTCGAGCTAGTAAATGTTCAAAGAATATCTTCGACTGCAATGGATTAGGTAGCTGGAAGCATAGAAAATTTGTATTAGATGGTAGAACTCTACAATCTAGCTCACCTAAAAATTGTTGAAAATCCTCTCGCGCCTTTATTGCGAAGTCAACTGTTCTCTGTCTATACTTTGTCTCCATGAAGCACTGGGCTCCAATTGTAGTCGCTAATGCATTGCTATTCCAGTGAGGCAGCATTGAGCGAAGACTATTTATAATTTCCTTATTAGCAATTGCATAGCCTAACCGCAGCCCAGGAATTGCATACATTTTAGTCATCGAACGGACGACAATTACATTATTAAAGTTGTTTAAATATGGGATAAAGGATTCCTTTTCGTCTATAAAATCTAAAAAAGCCTCATCCAAAACCAAATCACAGTTATACCTTTTAGCATGATTCGCTATCTGTATAATCTCTTCTAATGGAATCAGGTAGCCAGTAGGATTATTCGGTCGGCATATATAAATTACATCAGCCTTCTCAAGCTCACTAAGAACCTCCTCTATCGGAAGCTTACCGATAGCTATAATCTCCTTAATGGATGTTTGATATGGTGCTAGCGTAGCCTCATATTCAGAGAACGTTGGATGGATAATCAATGCTTTTTTGTGCTGATACCGGATAGCTATGGTTGCAAAAATTTCTGCTGCACCATTTCCAATAAGTATTTGTTCAGAGCTTACACCGTGATAATTTGCAGCTGCAGTCAGGAAGGGCTCGCCCTGCGGATGAGGATACTTAGTTATTAGGTCTCTATATGATACCCACTGCTCCTTAACAAAATCTGGAGGACCTAGAGGGTTCACATTTTCACTATAATCTATCACTGTCTCAGGCATAGACATGTTCAAGCGCTGATATAATTGTTGAGCATTTGCTCCGTGACTAGGTAACAACAAGTATTAAACCTCCTATCACTGTCATCCCAAACCAAAAAAGAAGGACAGCTGTGTGTAAATGTGAAATGGCTCCTAATATATGTCTGGCACTTAGTGAGACCTCTTTGCTTCCCATTAATGCACGATTAGAAACTATCCCTTTATATGTATTTCTTCCGCCAAGCTGTATACCTAGCTGATAAGCAGTGGCAGCTTCTAAATAGCCGCTATTGGGGCTTGGATGTTTCTTTGCATCTATCAACCAGCGAGTCATTCGATGCTTAAAGGGAAGACTAGTTTCTTTCCTTCCACCAAGCATAATTGCCAACCCAGTTAAACGACTTGGAATATAGTTTGCAATGTCGTCTAGCTTGGCAGCAACATAGCCAAAATCTTTAAATATTTCGTTTTTATAGCCTACCATAGAATCTAATGTATTAATTGCTTTATAAGCCCATAACCCAGGAGCCCCAAATAAAAAGGCAAAAAACAATGGGGCGGTTACTCCATCACTTATATTCTCGGAGACTGTTTCTACCACCCCTCTTGTTATTTCCCCCTCTCCTAGATCTTCAGTGTCTCTTCCAACAATCCAGGAAAGCTTTAAACGAGCAGTGTCTAAATCTCCCTCTATCAAAGGCTTGTGGACCTCCATCGCTGCAACCTTCAAGCTTTTTTGAGCTAGCCCAGAGGCTATCAAAATACTCTCCACAGCAATTCCAAGGACAATATGAACTGAGTACGCAGTGAACACTAATACTAGAGCAATACTGAATGATAACCCTACTATTATTAGGACTAAAAGTAATCCCTTTACTTTCCTATAACTTCCTTTGTTTAATCGCTTAGTTAATTTTGAGATAAGCGTTCCAATCCACCGAACTGGATGTGGCCAATTTGGTGGATCTCCAATTAATCGATCTAGCAGAAGACCAATTGTTACCGCTAACATATGAGATGACATCTTACACCCATCCCTTTGCCTTTTTGTATATCTGAATAGCTTCAACGGTACATTCAAAGACTCCTTGCCCAATCTTTTTACCAATCTCAGTTATAGGACCTGCATACTCTATATAGGTCCCTTTTTGTGTCGCAGCTATTAATACACTATCTGTCGATGTACCAGTGGCAAGAGTACCCGTCCGAGGATCCATGACTTGTTCATGTGCCATTGCCTTCGTTTTAGCTTCCGTAGCAGTGATGACAGACTGGATAAAAGCCTCCTCCGCAAGCTCTCCATTAATAATAACCCATGTATTGATGGTACCTATGGCGGGGAACATTTCTACTTCGTGAGCTCGCGAAACATCGACTGCATTTCCAACTCCCGCGGTAACCATTACCACAAGACTCCCTAAAGGTGTTACATACTCTTTTATCACAGCGTCTGTAGTCCTGACTGCAGTCATCATGCCTACAGTATCCGCCTCCGATAAACCTCGAGCAGCAAGATAATTTAACATTTCCTCCTGCACATTATCACAGTGATACTGTGCATCTACTCTTCTATTCACGAAATTTCTATACCAGCCACTTCCCGCGTTAATGACTGCAGAAGACCAAGTTTTTAATTGATTTTCTGCCTGAAAAAGGACGTAGTCACCAGTTACTTTAAAGTTGAATGAAGTAATTAGTTGATTGTCTTGTTTTTCATTTACGTCTGGTAAAATAGTTATTTGCGGTTTAGGTCGCTCTGGATGGGGACTAGTACTAACCCTAGCCTCATAAACATTTTCCACTAAACTTTTTTTCACTACCTCTTGGGGCTCCCCGATTACTTTAATGCGCCCCTGGTCCATTAGTAAAAGTCTGTCACAGTATAGCGATGCAAGGTTAATATCATGAAAAATACTAATAATTGTAATGTCATTCTCAATTGCTTGTGTTTTGATTGTATCTAACAGCTGCTTTTGATGAGCGATATCCAAGTGATTCGTCGGTTCATCTAACAACAGTATGGGAGCCTGCTGAGCTAATGCCTGGGCTACAAATACTCTCTGTTGCTCTCCACCAGACAAAAGCTCTAGTAAATGCTTATCGTACTTATCGACGGCAGTCAGTCTCATTGCTTCCTTTATAGCGAATTCATCTTCTGAAGACCATGTAGAAAACCACCCTGATTGATGAGGATAACGACCAAGTGCAACTGTTTCTCGAACGGTATGTGAGAAAGCCTGATTGTGCAGCTGTGGAAGCACAGCCAACTTTTTCGCTAGCTCCTTCGAGGCAAAGGACTTTAACAGCTTACCTTCGATTAGTACCTCTCCAGATGATGGTGTGAGTATGCCACTCATTAGTTTAAGGAGAGTAGATTTTCCACTCCCATTTGGTCCTAATATTCCTAGCATTTCTCCTTTTGATACTTGAAAGGAAACATCCTCCACTACTAGCTTTTGATCGTAGCCACCAGAAATATTTTTTACTTCTAGCAAGTTAAGCGCCTCCTTTTTTACGTTGTCTAAAGAAGATAAAAGCAAAAACAGGTGCCCCTATAAACGCAGTAATTACCCCTATTGGAAGCTCTGTTGGAGAAATAATCGTACGGGATACAAGATCACAAATGATCAATAAAGAAGCTCCATTTATAAAGCTCAAAGGAAGCACGTGCCGGTTATCGGAGCCAAATAAAAGTCTAGTCATATGTGGCACTACCAATCCAACAAAACCAATGGTTCCAGACACTGATACGGCTGTGCCTGTAAGCATTGACCCACCAATTAATATCATCATTTTACGCTTCTTTACATCCACACCTAGATGCTGTGCTCGTTCTTCTCCAAAGAGCATGGCATTTAGCTCCCTACGATTTAACCATAGTAATAGGGAACCGATTACCATGAATGGCAATGCCATCTGAACATAGCTCCAGCCCCTCATAGATACACTGCCTAACAGCCAACCAATAATTTGCCGTAGCTCTTCACCTGTCAGAGCAATCATTAAGGAAATGACTGAGCCAAGAAATGAGCTAAATATAATACCTGTTAAAATAATCGTTTCCATTTTCATCGCGCGATCTACTAGCCTTGCGAAGGAAATAACGATGAGCATTGTAACTAATGCCCCTACCATACTGAAAACAGGCAAGGTGAACATTCCTAAGAAAGGTACCGAAATTCCAAAAAAGAGTGTAGCCACTGCACCAACAGATGCTCCGGACGACACTCCCAGTGTATAAGGGTCGGCTAGTGGGTTTTTAAGCAGGCTTTGAAAGGCCGCTCCCGCTATTGCCAGGGATGCTCCGACTAATCCTGCGAGTATAACCCGCGGCATGCGAATCTTCCATACTATATTAGTTGCAATCGCATCTGTTCCTGTATCCCATAAAGTACTGATCGGCACCTTTACAGATCCGACCGATACACCTAGCCAAATGGCTACAGCCAACGTAGCCAGTGACAGGATGTAACCGATCATTGATTTACTCACTAAATGCCTCCGGATAGATAGCCTTCGCCACTTCCTCTAAACCTTCTACTAAACGTGGACCTTGGCGACTTGTGGTATCCTCATCCACTTGTACTACTGCATTATTTTTAATAGCTGTCACTGTATCGAAACCATCACGTTGCTTGACCTTTTCAACAATGCCATCCACGTAATCATACGTGATTAACATAACATCAGGATTACGACTTACAATTTCTTCTGGGCTGACTTGGAACCAGCCCTCTTGGTCAGCCATGATATTTTCTGCGTTGACCATCGTTAGAATTTCTTGCATAAATGTATTATTACCAGGAGTATAGATCTCAGGCACATCTGAGGTTTCTACAAAAACTGTTTTCTTTGTTTCTACTTTTGAAACTTTTTCTTGAATTTCGTCAACCTTTGCCTTCATATCCTTTATAATGGCCTGTGCTTCCTCATTCTTGCCTGTTGCACGACCAATCTGCTCGATGGATGTATAGGTTAAGTTAAAATCCTTTGCATCCTGTACTACATAAACCTTTACACCAGAATCTCGTAGCTGTTGTAACCCAGCGTCAGCCATTCCTACTACGGACTCATGAGCGAAGACAATATCTGGATTCAAAGAGATAATTTTTTCAATGTTATACTCCATGCCACCAATTTTTTCTTTTTCTAAGGCTTCCTCTGGATAACTCTCGTAATCATTAACGCCGACAATTTCCTCATCAAGCCCTAATGCAAATAGAATTTCCGTATTACTTGGAATCATGGAAATAATGGTCTTCGGAACTTCCTCTAATGTGATTTCTTGGCCTACAGCATCCGTCAATGTAAGCGGAAATGCAGTTTCTGAATTTCCAATTTCTGAACTATCTTCTTTTTCTGATGGAAGTGTCTCTTGCTCATTACATCCAACTAACACAAGCAAGGTCATTCCTATAATTAACCAAAACTTTTTCATCCTTCATTCCTCCTAAAATCAATAAAAAATCTCCCATCCTAGGATGAGAGATAGATAGGTATAAATCTGCCACAAAATACCGATAGCTGACCTACACCAGACCTATCCGCGTAGGTAATGGGTATGCACGTAAGGGCAGGTTTTCTGGCTTATGATGCATATGCATCACTAACAGTGGCGGGACCGCGCTGGACTTTAACCAGCTTCCCTTTTAACTCTAGCAATCCGTAACTAGAGCACCTTTACGCAAAAAATATTCCATTGCTGCTTTGCATTTATTATACCTTATAATTAAATGTTGTCGAGATGGAGACTAGAAGAGAAATTCGAGAAATAAATTAATATCAAGCAATTTTCCGAGTTTAGCGAAACATTAATTCCTTAACCTTGTAATCTATGAGTAATCACTGGACTATTAATAAAAATCGCAGTACACAATCCAATCTTGTTTATCTTGATTGTAGAAAAAATAAAAACTGCCACTATCTACTATATTGAATTGCGCCTTGGCATCAGAGCTTATCTGAAAGACAAACGGATAATCTTCACCATATGAGACTCCGCTCTGTGTATAGGATGGATATCCACCAACCTTGTGCATGGGATAAATATTTTCGACGATATCGTCGTAATACTCTATATCACTCTCCAATTCAAGACGTAAAATTTCATCTTGAATTTCTGGTTCTATATCTTCTGAATCCCATGCTGGGGTATCGTTCTCAACTAATATTGGTTTTAATGGAAAAGACTTCATTCTTGAAGATTGTTCATTTATCTTTTGTATTTCATTAATATTAGTAAAACAATTTATCTTAAAAAAAGAAGCTAAATTTTCTTCAATTAAATGATTATATACATTAAAATCCATATAAACAGTGATTAACTGAATGTTTTTTAGCTCCTTCGGTACATAAGGTAAATTCTTTAGAAATATAGTACATATTGGTTCAAACTGAGGAGATTTATTTTCTCCGCTACCCCACATAACATTTCCTATCCAGCTCTCTCCCAATTCTTCCGTCGGCCGAGATCCTCCTGTTTCAAAAATCGTAGCTCGTTTAAATAGTGATTGTTTTAATTGAGTAATATTCAACGCAATTACCTCCTAAATCTATGTCCAAGCTTATTCACTTAAGTAGGACTCCCAATCATAATCATTTATTTTGTAGAATGCGCCATTGTCATTTCTCTCATATGCACAGAGGGGTAAATCTTCAATAAAAGTTAAAATAGAGTCATCAATATTTAAAATTACCCCTATAGATATATATTGCAGATTTTCATGATTATTTAAAAATTCATCATCTTCATAACCACTTAATACAGACCAACCAGAGTCTTGCTCATCCCTTGGCTCGTCTCTTAACATAAAATTAAATTCATCTCTCTCCAAAACATCTTTGCTCACAATTATTTTTGTGTCAAAATAGTAATCCCATTTGGATGAATATGGATCATTATACTCCGTGTCACAAATATGTTCTGTCCGAAATGATACTTCTTGTCCTCTTTTTAACTCACTTAGATTAAATGGATCATTCGTAAGAATTCCCTTAAAGTTCTCCATATCCCTGTGAGTAATTTCAACCCACATTTTTTCTCCCGCATACCCGTCTGTTCTTGTCTCGATTTCAAAGATTAGTTTGACCATATCTCCTATATTTAAATTACCTATCACTTCTTTGCTAGGAATATAAAAAGTATAGGGTGCATCCTTATTTCTTTTATAGGCACTATCTAAATACCATGGCACTTTGCTTCCTCCTTGCATCGTTATAAGCCTATTCTAACTTGAATATAAAAAAGAGGGCATTAATCCATTGATTAAAGCCCTCCAATGAGTTAGTTCCTAATTTATTACTTCGCGTTTTCAAAAATAATTCCTGCTTATTAAGGGAACTTTACTCATTCGTGAGCTTCTTCATCTCTTTTGTATTCTAAAAGATCCCCAGGCTGGCATTCTAAAGCCTTACAAATTGATTCTAATGTAGAAAGCCTAATTGCTTTAGCTTTACCATTTTTTAATATAGAAAGGTTAGCCATTGTTATTCCAACCCTCTCTGAAAGTTCTGTTACGCTCATTTTTCTTTTAGCCAACATCACATCGATATTAATAATAATCGCCATATTTTCACCTCAGACCGTTAAATCGTTTTCAGATTTTATATGAATAGCTTCTTGTAAAAGTTTTTGGAGAACGGCTGAAAAAACGACAATTACCATAGAGGCAAAAATCATGATAAGCCCGATTACTATAACTCCTGGAGCATCATCCTTCTCTGCCACAAGAAAAAATAGTGGCATGCCTAATACATATAAAGAGCTAATTGCAAGTGCACAGTATTTAATATTCTTTAACGCTCTTACAGATAATTCCGAGAAAGCATTGCCCATATCAATATAATTTAAAAGTTTAAAAGCTTGGTACAAAGCAAAGTAAAAAGGTATAGCCGTTGCATACAAATCGATAAAAACGAGATATTTGAGATATGGAATGTCAGGATATAATTCTTCTGCAAAATTTGCTATTTCAGGCACCAAAAATATACACAAAGCCAGAACGGGAATTCCCATAACAATAACCGCCATCTTTAAAAATAATGTTGTTCCTTTTTTCATAAAAGCACCTCACTTAAATATAATTCAATATAATTATATTATAATATTTATCGTTTTAGAATAAATAAATATTGTTTTTTAAAGTATTTTTATTGATAAATGAAAAAGTGGTGACGAGCAGACATCATTCGGAACATCTTGGCTCAAGTTCTTGCTTTTTATAAACTTGTTATTTTCCTTTTTAATCTGTTTGATTAAACTAATAAACAAACAAAAGAGGCATTAAGAATTGGTTTCTTAATGCCTCTAGGAGTTTTAATTACATTTTTTCTGGAGCAGATACTCCGATTAGTTTTAATGCATTTGCAATTGTTTGGCGTGCAGATGTTACTAGCGCAAGACGTGCTTCTGAAAGAGGCACATTGTCAGCGTTTAGTACTTTGTCTGCATTATAGAAACTGTGGAATGTTGCTGCTAGTTCCTGGATATAGGTTGCTACACGGTGAGGTGCACGAAGTTTCGCAGCATCCGCTACAACTTGTGGGAAGTCACCGATTTTTTTCAATAGATCAAGTTCTTTTTCGCTTTGCAATAACTCCAAGGAATTTGTAGACGCCTTCATTCCTTGTGTTTCTGCAGAACGTAAAATAGAACAAATACGAGCATGTGCGTATTGCGCATAGTACACTGGGTTTTCATTGGATTGAGAAACGGCTAAATCAAGGTCAAAGTCCATATGAGAATCACCGGAACGCATACCGAAGAAATAACGCACAGCGTCTAATCCTACTTCTTCCACAAGCTCACGCATCGTTACAGCTTTACCTGTACGTTTACTCATTTTCATTTTTTCGCCGTCTTTATATAGCTGAACCATTTGGATAACAGATACTTCTAGCTTTTCACGTTCGTATCCAAGTGCCTCAAAAGCAGCCTTCATACGCGGAATGTATCCGTGATGGTCTGCTCCCCAAATATTAATGAGCTGATCGAAGCCACGAGCCAGCTTATTCTCATGGTATGCAATGTCTGGAAGTAAATAAGTGAATGAGCCATCACTTTTAATAAGTACACGATCCTTATCATCTCCAAATGTAGTAGAGCGTAACCAGGTTGCCCCCTCTTCTTCAAAGATATGACCGTTTTCACGTAATTTGTTTAATGCAATATCAATTTTTCCGCCTTCATATAAGGAGGTTTCCGAGAACCAATTGTCAAAGCTTACACGGAAGTCTGATAGATCCTTTTGAAGTTTCGCCAATTCAACTTTTAAACCATGTGTACGGAATGCTTGGAAACGTTCCTCATCTGACATATGAACAAATTTATCCCCATGCTCTTTTGCAATGTCAGCAGCAATATCGATAATGTCTTGTCCTCGATATCCGTCTTCTGGCATTTCCTTTTCCATACCTAATGCTTCAAAATATCGCACTTCAATAGAAACGGCTAAGTTATTGATTTGATTGCCTGCATCATTAATATAATACTCACGAGAAACATCATAGCCGGCAAAGTCCAATACGTTGCATAAGGAATCTCCCACAGAAGCTCCACGAGCATGCCCTAGGTGTAGGTCACCTGTTGGATTGGCAGAAACAAATTCCACTTGAATTTTTTCTCCAGCCCCGGATTTCGTACGTCCGTAATTTTTTTCTTCAGTAAGGACAGCTTTCACAACATCTTGTAAATAATCTTTACGTACTGTAATGTTCATAAACCCTGGACCAGCAATGTCAACTTTCTCCATCATTGTGCCATTCATATTAAGATTTTCAATGATTGCTTCTGCAATTTGACGAGGGTTTTTCTTCGCAATTTTTGTTAATTGCATAGCAATATTTGTTGCGTAGTCGCCATTTGCTTTGTCTTTTGGTGTTTCCAGATGAACAGATGGGAGCTGCTCTTCTGTCACAAGCTCTGCTTTAAGAATTGCTTGTTGTAATGCTTCCTTAATAGATTGTTGTACTTTTTCTACTGCGTTCATTTATTCCGCCTCCGAATATGTTAGTTCTAATTTATATGTACCGACCACTTCTTCATCCACTATTAGTTCATAATGTACTAGAAAATGACCATCCTTGAATTGTAAATGCTTTGTATTTGTTGAAATCATGAAGGTGCCGTAACCTGTGTCATAGCTACCGGTTTGCTGCTCTCCCTTTTGAAATGGAAGACGCATTTTAACGCCACCGCTTCGCAATATTAAAGCAGACTCCTCATGTAATTTGACTGTTGTTCTAACAGCTTTTTCATTCTGCACTTCCTCATAAACTAAATAAGGCTGCTCTCCCTTTAAGGTTAGAACGCCCGTAGTGCGAATGTCAAAGAATTCTTTTTTTGCTTTGGGGTGTTGGATCGTTGATCGTAAACGAACTTCAACTGATTTTTTTAATGGTTCAGACATGGACTTCATCCTTTAGAGCATATTAATGATTTATTTAATTTCTATTGCTTGCTTCCATAGAATATATGGTAGATTTCCGCTTTAGTCGGACGCTTTCCGTGGGGTGAGCGATAAGCCACCACCGCCGCCGCTTGCGCGTCGTTTGTGATGTCTTATCTGTCTCACTCATCCCACTGGAGTCGCCGACTGCCGCTACAATCATAAGATGAGTATATATGAGATTAGCTAGAGTGAAAAAAATTATACGATATCCATCAAATATAAATTGCTTGCATGAATAGAATAGATGGCAGATTTCCGCTTTAGTCGGGCGCTTTTCGTGGGCGATAAGTCATCACCGTCGCTTGCACGTCATTTGTGATGTCTTATCTGCCTCACTCATCCCACTGGAGTCGCCGACTGCCGCTACAATCAACTAAACAATTGTTAGTATTCAAACCTAATTACTAATTATAACTTTTAAAAGAAGTTTGTTAATATAACCTTCATATTATAGCTTAAATTTCGCTTAAGTTACAACTAAACCTTAAACACTATACACTATTAGCAGCTGTTTGTTAGAGTAATGGAATAAATAGTTATAAATATCATTTTAATTTTACTCAATACAAAAAAAGTGATGTCCATTAAAGAACATCACTTTTATACTTTATTAAATTGCACTCCTGCGTACTGATCGTCGCAGATACATTTAGATATTACTTTCTACTTTACCCAGCCTAAAATCATTTCGCGTAGGAGCTTCGATGCAGTGTTTGCGGTTTGCTTCCGCTTCACTTCGTTCAGCTACGCAGAATAAGGGAGACTATTTTCTATTTAATCCATCCTAGTAGCATTTCTCTCATTAGCTTCGATGCAGTGTTGGCGGTTTGCTTCCGCTTCACTTTGTTCAGCTACGCAGAATAATGGAGACTATTTTCTATTTAACCCATCCTAGTAGCATTTCTCTCATTAGCTTCGATGCAGTGTTGGCGGTTTGCTCCGATTGGTCGTAGATTGGGGCTACTTCTACAAGGTCGAAGCCTACTACGTTAACGCCTGAGTTTGCGATAGCATGGATGGAGGCTAGCAGCTCGCGGCTTGTTATTCCTCCACAGTCTACAGTTCCTGTGCCTGGTGCGTGTGCTGGGTCAAGCACATCGATATCAATTGTTACATAGACCGGACGACCCTCTAGTGTCGGAAGTACTTCCTTCAATGGCTCTAGCACTTCAAATTTGGCGATTTGCATGCCATTTTCTTTAGCCCAGTCGAACTCTTCCTTCATTCCAGAACGAATTCCAAATGAGTAGACGTTTTTTGGACCAATATATTCTGCGATTTTACGGATTGGAGTTGAGTGAGATAGTGGCTCTCCTTCATATTCCACACGTAAATCGGTGTGCGCATCCATGTGGATAATTGCTAAATTATCATATTTGTCTGCCACAGCTTTCATTACTGGCCAAGAGACTAAATGCTCTCCGCCCATGCCAACTGGAATTTTCCCATCTTGTAACAATTGACGAATGTAATCACCGATTAGCTCGAGGCTTTTCGCTGCGTTTCCAAATGGAAGTGGGATATCCCCTGCATCGAAATAGTTTACGTCATCTAGCTCTCTATCAAGATATGGCGAATATTCCTCTAGTCCGATAGAAACCTCTCTAATGCGTTGTGGCCCAAAACGAGATCCTGGACGGTAGCTTACTGTCCAGTCCATCGGCATACCATAAATAACTGCCTGAGCTTTTTCGTAGTTTTGCTTACTTTTTATAAATACATTGCCTGAGTATGCTTCATCAAATCGCATTGGCTTACTCTCCTGCAAGGTCTTTCACAAATTTCGGTAAAACGAATGCTGCTTTGTGAAGCTCTTTTGTATAATATTTTGTATCAATATCGAAGAATTGTTCCTCTGGAACCTGTAGTGGATCATATTTCTTCGAGCCAATTGTAAAGCACCAAAGACCACTTGGATACGTAGGAATATTAGCTAAATACATATTTGTAATTGGGAATATTTCCTTTACGTCCTTTTGGACCTGTCGAATTAAGTCTGCCTTAAACCAAGGGTTGTCCGATTGAGCAACAAATAGACCATCTTCTTTTAGTGCCTTAGAAATACCAGCATAGAATCCTTTTGTAAATAGATTTACTGCTGGTCCCACTGGTTCAGTTGAATCTACCATAATAACATCATACTCGTTTTCAGACTCAGCAATATGCATGAAGCCGTCTCCAACCTGCACATCTACACGAGGATTTTCTAATTCACAAGCAATCTCTGGTAAATATTTTTTTGAGTACTCTATTACTTTTCCATCTATATCAACAAGTGTCGCTTTTTTTACTTTTGGATGCTTCATAATTTCACGAATTACTCCACCGTCTCCCCCACCAACAACTAATACGTTTTCTGGGTTTGGATGTGTAAATAAAGGAACATGTGCCACCATTTCATGGTAAACAAACTCATCCTTTTGAGACGTCATAACCATTCCGTCTAAAAAGAGCATGTTACCCCATTCTTCTGTTTCTGCCATTTCTAACAGTTGGAAATCCGTTTGCTCAGTATGAAGTGTGCGTTTCACCTTCATTGTGATGCCAAAATTCTCGGTTTGCTTTTCTGTAAACCAAAATCCAGCCATTTATCTATCTCCTTCCAATACATAATTCTTTTACTTTATCAAAAAAGTAAATACAAAGAAAGTATAGAGGTTTTTGGCAAAAGTGCAATAGTTTTTTGTTTTCCCGTTTAATTTGAATCTATTGTTCTCATACTGTTAGAAACATGGATGAAAACGGGGTGGATTTTTTGAAGCGCTCGCAATATAAAAAGAAGGCAACTCGAAATAAAAGAGTAAAAAGAGTATTTTTGTTAGGAATTGCCGCAAGCTGTGCAGTTTTAAGTGCCCTGGTCACCCTTCGCATTTACGCTCAAATTGTTGGTGCCCCTATAATACAAGTTCCTATTTCCTCTGTTTTTTTAGACAGTCAGGATAATGTTATTGGAGACCGCTTTGAGGATCAACGTAGATACTGGGTATCTCTTGATGAAATGTCGCCTTTCATACCGCAGGCTACTATTTCTGTCGAGGATCAGGAATTTTATGAGCATAATGGATTTGATTATTCTCGGATTGCATCGGCTCTTCTAAAAGACGTAAAGGCTGGCAAAAAAGTAGAGGGAGCCAGTACAATTACTCAGCAATATGCTCGTAATGTATTTTTAACCCACGAGAAATCATGGACTCGTAAATTGAATGAAGCATTATATGCCTATCGGTTAGAAATTTTCTACGAGAAGGATGAACTTTTAGAGGGCTATTTGAACACTGTTTACTTTGGACATGGGATGTACGGAGTAGAGGCTGCAAGCAGGTTTTATTTTGGGAAGAGCGCTAAGTCTTTAACTCTAGCAGAGTCTGCTCTTCTTATGGGAATTCCAAAAGGTCCTACCCATTACTCCCCTTTAGTTAATGAGGAAAAAGCAGTCAATCGTCAAAAGCTAATCTTACAACTTATGAATAATCAGCAGTTTATCACTGCTGAGCAAAAAGAACATGCAAATCAAGAGCATTTTGTATTAAAAACCGAGGAATCAGTAGTTACTAAAAAGACAGCACCATATTTTTTAGAAGAGGTATGGAAGGAAGCAACAAATATTGTAGAGACCAAGGGGCGCCGTATTGAAGAGGGCGGTTGGACGATTACGACCACATTAAATCAAAAGCATCAACAGGCAGCTGAAGAAACTATAAAAAAATGGATGCCTGAGGGCGAGCTACAAATTGGATTCGTCAGCATGGAACCAAAAACAGGTTACATTACTGCTATGGTTGG
Source organism: Psychrobacillus faecigallinarum (assembly GCF_014836595.1). Taxonomy (GTDB): domain Bacteria; phylum Bacillota; class Bacilli; order Bacillales_A; family Planococcaceae; genus Psychrobacillus; species Psychrobacillus faecigallinarum. The sequence goes on from NZ_JACSQO010000001.1 coordinate 967,626, forward strand.
GGGACGAAGTTTTACAGAAAGTCCCTTCAACCGGGTTACACAGGCAAAAAGACAGCCTGGTTCAACGATTAAACCTTTATTATTTGCGGCTGCTCTAGAAAATGGATTTTCTCCATTAACCTATTTAAAAAGTGAACGAACAATATTTACCTATGATAACGGACGTAGAGAATATGAGCCCAAAAATGTAAATGGAGAGTTTGCTAATCATCCCATTTCCATGGCTCAGGCTATTGCCATCTCTGATAATATCTATGCGGTTAAAACATTAGAGCAAATAGGCTATAAGCCTTTAGAACAGTTGGTCGAGCGCTTTAACATCAATATGGAAATTGACCATACACCTGCCGTTGCCTTAGGAACACCCGAAGTATCCTTACTAGACATGACAAAGGTTTATAACACAATATCGGATAAAGGGGTTCAGATGCAACCAACATATATTACTAAGATTACTGACAATGATGGAAAAGTATTGTATGACGTCACAGAGGAAAAACGTAAGGGTAAGAAGGTGCTATTAGAAGAGGATGCATTTGTTTTGTCTCACTTAATGACAGGAACCTTTGATCCTACCTTTAATGATTACTCCCCGGCAACTGGTATTAGCATTCGTGCAAAACAAACTCGTCCTTACGCGGCTAAATCAGGAACAACAAATACTGACCAATATTTAATTGGCTTCTCCCCTCAGCTTACTACTGGGGTTTGGAACGGCTACGATCAAGGAAAAGCGGTAAGCGATGCCGAAGCAAAGCAGGTGACCAAGCAGGTTTGGATTGAGTTCATGGAGCTGGTTCATCGCGGATTGCCAGAAGAACCGTTTATTGCTCCAGCGGGAGTTCGAGGAGTCATAGTTGACATTGAAACTGGCGGAATTGCAACAGCTGATTGCGATAAGCAGAGACTTATTTACTTAAAGGAGAAGGATGTTCCGAAACAGCTTTGTACAGATCCACGTTTGAAACAGCATACCTTTGAAGATCTTACAGCGGATGAAAACGGAGACAATGATGAGCCATGGTCTATCTTCCCATTCTCCTTCTTTGGAAATTAAAACGTATTAGAAAAAAAAGAGCTGCAAGCATTTTGCAGCTTTTCATTTTGGTTCTTATTACGCCATGGTTGGCGTTTTCCATGTCAAACTGGCTAGTTTCTTAAGATTTAAGTCAGCATCGCCTGCATGGACAATTTTTTTAATTCCTTTAGGGTTGTCCATCGCATACCATGCTTTTCTTTACTCTTTCCATATACTTCTTTCATGGTTGTGTCTCAAGTCCTCAGCTACATCCAGGTAGTCATGCCATATGTGGCGTTGAATCATTTTTTGGTGATTCTTACTATGCGTGCACTATCCTTCCTTTGTGGTTGATCGGTATGTAAG
>NZ_JACSQO010000020.1 GCF_014836595.1 Psychrobacillus faecigallinarum
AAATTGTTTGATTCATATTCTCTCCCCCTTTTTCATTTTAAATTATTCTAAATAAAAATGAAAATATGAAATGACATATGAATAATTTTAATTACTGTAAGTGTACAATCTATTAGTTTTTTATGAATTAATAGCCATCCTATTTTTGTATAAGATTTAACTAATATCATTATTTGCTAATACAGACGTGACTACCCCATCCACGACTTGTACTAAATTACCATATTGATAAGCCAATCCATAAGCCACTGGATATAATTCTGTCGTTTCTTCAGAAGACTCAAACACAATATCGTTCATAAAATCATCTCGAAAGTTTGAAATGTTTGTGATAAATTTTAGTGATATACAGCTGAGACCTTTAAAATTTTCCTTTGTATTCCCTACAAAAGCATACATAACATCCTTTGTCTCAACAGGTACTTCCTTTAATACAAAGTTCACTCCATATGCTTTAACAAATGAACCTGGAGTAATTTCATTGAATGGCAATTTACTAATAATAACTCCTAGATGAGTATAATCTAACTTCATCATGTTTCCTTCGGGGGTCATGCCTTCCATTGGAATGGACATATTACCAAAAATCCCAGGATCATATTCTATTACTTGGGTCATTTCTTGTCCTTGCATGTTTACAGTAGCAAACACCGTTAGGTAGTAATTTTTATACTCCTCTTTGAGAGATACAAATACACCTGTTTCCGACTCGGAGACTTCATACACGACATTGGCTTCAATCGTATTCGAATTGCCGTCGATATAATTTAATACGTATGGTGTACAATCAATATCTCCGAGCGATAAACAATCTACATTACCTACTCGAAATTCAGAAAGCTCGGATTCTTGTTCAATAGGATTTTCTCCTACGGATACTCCAACCAGAAAGGTTTGTTTCGCTTTAGTAGTCGGGTGCATGACTGCTATCTTAATGGAACCTTTTTCAGTCATTGGAAATTCCCTTTTGATGATGACTTGACCGTTTGCATCAAAATGTGATGACCCTCGAGTGTACACAATTACGTTTACATCGTTATAAATTGACACTGCTTTAATATAATCCTTGTATTCCTTTTTAACTTTGATTGTAATTGTATCTACTTTATGTTCAATAAAGAGATCTGCGCCTTCTCCACCGTTAGAGATATTCAAGCCATCTAGATAGATACATTCCTCATTTCCAACTAAAAGAGATTCTAGCCAATAATCCTCAAAACTCTCAGCTGATATGTCCTCCACATTCACGAAGTATTTACGCTCTTCACCTGTGCTTTTTGAAGTTATAATGACTTCTACAGCGCCAGATGTACCCCTTGGAAAATCGCCTTCAATTACAAGTCTTCCGTTTAAATCGAATGCATGTTCATTGTAATTTGAATATTGACTACCCGAAGAATCGAATAAACTCAGAGAAATTGTATCTCCAATATGTTCTTGTTTAACTTGTAACGTGACCACCGGTACTTTCTCGTCAATCTCGACAAGTGCGCCATTTTTCTCTAAATCATCTTCATAGAGGACGTTTGTATCACCGATTTGGAAAACCTCTAGCCATGTATCATTCGTTTTAGTAATAGCTTCTTCTTCATCCCTCATGTACTCCGTGAAATCTCTAATATATTGCCCTACTGTAACGGTAGGAAGTTGCCTTTGAAAAGGATTATATTCAATGGCAATAATTCGTTCATTCGTATTGATACCTAGTACATTATCGATGATGCCTATTGTGTCCCCAATTTCAGCAGCGGAAAAGTCTAATTCATAGCCATTAATACGAGATAAATCCACTAAATCTAATTCGTACGCGGTTGTACCCTCTACAAAATCGATTTCCTCCATGACACCAAGCAAATTCACACCTAGTTCAACATCAAGATTTTTGTCAGAACCTCGTTGATGCACAAGATAAACTTCGAAGTTATCGAAATGTAGTTCGCCACCAAATAAATTAGCAACGTCTATTGCTTGTTGTCTCTTATCTTTTTTCTTCGTCCGGTAGTAGGCGAAATTAGTAGAAATACAACTTTTTAGCGTGAACCTTGTACCGCTAAAAATGGAATTAAGCATACCTTGCGCGGTTGATTCTATTTCCCAATCTTCTTCATAGTCACCCTCAATTATCAGCTCGTAGGACACATGCTCGCATTGTACAGACAATGTTATACTATCACTACGACTTTTTCTAAGCTTTTTAATTTGATAATACTGTTCGTTTACTTTCACGAGTACATTAGTATTCAAATCTGATTTAGCTTCATAATGTGCTTCAAAATTCAAAGAATACTCTCCATTGATTTCTTCTTTTATCTTCGGTTCATTGACGACTTCCACAAATCTAATGTGACTGAGCGATTGTTTATTTACTAATTCAACTTGATAACTCATGAGGTAACCTCGTATGGATCACAACGAAAGATTACGGTAAACTCGCCATAGCCGGAAATCCGTTCAATATCTATTTGACTGGTTACAATCGCCTTATAGGTATAGCTTGGATCATCATCAAATACGAGTGGTTTCTTTTCAAGTGTCGAAAGCCATTTTGCGATTTGTCTGCAATGATTGTGGAAAGATTGTCCGTTTGGTTCTAACAAAAAATCGACTTCCACGTTTATATCCTTGAAAGTCGGTTTATCTGTATTAGTAATTACGATAGCACCATTTCGTCCTGGAACTTCTACAAATGTTATATCTGGCTCAGCCATCAGAGGGCGACGAGTATCAGACACATCTAACCCTACAGTATTACAATGTTTACCGTTGAATGTTAAGCCCATTATCTTCGCCCTCCTCTTTCTCTGACTTTGGTATAATCGCCTAATTCTCTAGCAATCTTTTTAATATCTGCTTCTTCACGCACATGGAATACAGCCCCATCTAGCATTTTTTCGAAATTGTAGACTGTCTGTTGTCCACTGATATCTTTTCCAGTAGCTGCATAAATGGCATTGCCAATAGCGCCTAACACTCGTTCATTCAGTGGTAAAACTGCTTCTGGGCCCGCTTCACCGCCAACAAATGCCGTATTTCCATTACCTCCGAATAAAGTTGGACGTGTCATGACGCCCCCCTTCGCAAACCACTCAATGTCAATCTCCGGGAAGCCTTCACTGAACCACTTCATCGGGTTTAAGCTACCTTTTTTAATTTTAAATTTAGGCATCTTTAATTCTGGCCATTTAAAATTGAACTGGAAGAACGATTTGATTTTATCGATTGCATTCTTAATTGCATCTCGTGCTTTTTCAATCGGTCTTGTGATACCATCTTTCAGTTTACCGAAGATTTCCACCGCTCTGTCTTTTAAACTAGTAATTTTGCCTACTGTATTGGTAAAAATGCTTTGAAAAATACTTATGGTGGTTTCTCGTACTCTACCAAAAATTTCGGAAGTCTTAGCTTTTATTGCATCCCAATTTTTGATTACTAAAGCAACTAATAATCCTAAAGGACCGGTTAGAACCGCAAGTAATGTTGGACCCCATTGTTTTAGGAAATTTACTAAACCATCCACAGACTTTTTGAAAATATTTACGATGCCCTTCCACAGGTTCGCAAAGAATTCAGAGATAGAATCCCAATGTTTGATGATTAGAGGTACAGCAATGGTGAGAGCAGTAATGATCCATCCGACAGGTCCAGTCAATGCACCAAAAGCAATTCTTAATGCAGGAAGTATTTTAGAACCTAAAGTTAATAAAAATGGGCCTAACTTAGATAGGATACCTAGCAATCCCGTCCCACCTGTACCCCCACCAAACAAGGAGACCACACCTAGAAGAGCTGGGCCTATGGCGGCAAAGGCTCCTATTAATATCCCTATAGCGCTACCTATTGCAACAATGGCTGCAGTAATTTTGGGATTGTTGGATGCCCAATTCGCTAATGCACCGACCACATTTGCTATTACAGTAAATAATGGATCGAGCGCAACGATTAAATTCTCTGTTGCTTCTCTTAATTGAACAAGGCCACTTGTTTCACCAATCTGATTAGCTGTATCGCTTACACTTTGTTCGGTTTTTTCTAAATCTTTTAAAGCATCATCAGCATTTAACACAGAGTCGATAATATTTTGCCCTTGATCTTCCCACATCGTTCCAAAAAGCTCTACGCCAATCGCATTCTGTAGAGTGGCATCTTCAATGCTATTGAGCCATTTGACCATGTCCTCAAACGCTTGAGAACCTTCTTCCCCACCTTTTGCAATTGCAGCACCCCAAGACTCGAGTTGCTGTTCAATCGCTTTAAACTCAGCTGTGTCTGGAGGGTTTTTAGCAAGTTCCATTTTTTGCTGATTCATTGCTCGGTAGGACTCTAATTGAGCTTGGTGGGATTCTTGTACAGCTGATAATTCGGTACTTAACCGTTCATTTAATAACTCTTGTCGACTTTGGTGTTCTTCTCTTAATGCATTTAATTTTTCTGCATTCACTTCACGGAAGTTGTTTAATTCTGCCGTTTGATTTTCTTTTAAGAGTTTTAACCTTTCTTTATTACTCTCTATGAAAGCCTTCTTTTCGGCTGCTTGCCTTTCAGATAAAGCCTCTTTTTCCACTTCAATCGCATTTTTTGTTTCTTCTTTACGATTTTCCGTTTCTTCTTTGAGAGCTTCCTTTTTCTCATCATAAGCTTCATTGATAGAATCTTTCTCATCTTTTAAAGCATCAATTTGTGCTTGTCGTTCCTCTTTTATTTTTTCAACACGTAAACGCTCATCGAAATCTTTCAGCTCTTTATATGCTTCTTGCTTTGATTTAGCATCTTTAGCAGTTCTTATTTTCTCTTGTAACTCAGAGCGTTTACTGGCATTTTCTCTATTTTTTCGTATCTTTTCTTCTGCTGCAGATACCTTGTTGATATTATTTATTTGATCTTCAATCGCTTTAATTTGACGATATTTCTCTTCGTCTATAAGCTTTAACTTCTCATTGTATTCTTTATCTATTAATGCAATTTTATCTTTTGAAGCTTTTTCAAATGCTTTGACTTCTTGATCTAATGATTTTTCAATTTTTTCGAGTGATTTCTCATACGATTTAACTTGTGCTTCATATTCGTTCTCTAAGGATTTTTCAAGCGCTTCTTCCTTATCCTCATAGGAATCTTCCACAGCTTCATATTGTTGTTCTAAAGTTTTTTGAAGTGCCTTTTTTTGATTTTCATAGGATTTAGATATTGCTTCGTAACGCCTACTAAGCGATTTCGATAAAGATTTTTCTTGGTTTGCAAAGTTGGTTTCCATTGCTGATATTTGTTCTTCAGACGCTTTATTTGTACTTCCCACAACATCCCTTAGATTATCTTTAAACGATTCAGATAAACCGCGTCCCATTTCAGTTGCTTTAATACGTCCTTCTTTCAAACCATCCAAAAGGTTATCTATATTCCAAGAATTCACTCCTGATGCGGCTGCTAAAATACCCTTTATTTCTTTAGCCTCGTACCCAGCCCGTCTAAGTTGTGAGCCATATTCGGCTATTATGTCTAGCTGTTCAGGAGGAAACCCGATTCTTAGTAATGAATTAACAAGATCCAATGCTTCCTGGTCTGAGATTTTCAGTTCTTTTCCGATTTCGTTTGTTTCTTGGATTAATTCCGTAAAATCAATTCCATTGTAAGCGTAAGCAATGGCGGCAGCACTTCTAACTATAGATGCATTTGTTTCATCACTTGCCTCTTTGTTTAATGCAAATTGACGACGTAGTCCTTCTAGTGCCTCTTCTCCGTCCACCCCATATTTCTTCACATCTGCAAGTGCCTTACGAATGCTTGCTTTAGATGATTCAGGGACATCGAATGTAACATCAATCTTTGTTTTTAAGTCATCCACATCAAGGGCCTTAGCCACGGCTCCTGCAATACTAGCGCCTGCAAGAATACCTCCTAAGGCTTGCAATTCATTCCCTAATTCTTGTACACCTTCTTGCGCTTGATTTGCCTCTTGCTGTAGACGTCCCAATTCCTGTCGTACATCTGTAATACTGGAACCGCTATCTAATGTTCGTAGAGTCTGTTGGACTTGATTTAGGTCTGTATTTGCACCCAGGGCGGAACGACTAACTTGGTTAAAGGCACTGTCTAATTGCGTGGCGCTTGCTCGACCTTGTTGTATTGCATTTACCAAGTCGGAACCTAACTCATCGGCAAATTGGTCCACAGATGTTCCAGTAGCATCAAATAGACGATTTAATTGTGTTAGTGAAGTCGCTTGTTGTTCTTGTGCTTTTTGTGCTCGTTGTAAAGCTTGTCGAGTCTCCGTTATGGAATTAGCTGCCTGTTGCTCCGCGATTTGATGCCTTTTGAGTTGAGCTTCTAATTTAGCAACTTCTTGGGAACTTTCTCCCCATATTTGTTTTGCTTGTTCCAGTGCTTGTGAAGTTTCTTGTGTTTTTTTCCGGTGTACATCATAGATTTGTTGTAAGCTATTCAATTTTGCTTCCAGCTTGTCGGTACTAGAGGCTGTATGTTTCATTTGTTCTGCTTGCAGCTTCATCTCTTGACGCAATTGTTTGGTTTGGTCATCCATTTCCTTTATAGCTGAATTAAAATTCTTGTTAAAGGCTTTAAAGGTGATATTAATTTCGTTATTATTTCTCGCCATTTATTTCACCTCCTGGGGACTGTTCTGCCAACCATCGAATGCTAACTTACCATTGTAAATTCGCTCTACACTTGAAATTGGAGAATGCCAGAAGGTTTCCGAATCAATTCCAGAAACTAATACATACATGACGTATCTGTCCTCCACACATTCCACACTTAATTTAGGAGGCTTGAATTTTTTTTTTCACTTTTTGTGCTTTGTTGTAAACCTTTCGCAAATTGATTAGGATCGTGTGACACTAAATTCGTAATTAAATTTGCATAAAGCTCAATCGTTTCTGCCAAATCGTAATGATATTTCTCCACGAAGCTATCGAATGTTAAGTCTAGATTTTTATTCGCTCCAAGGACTCCTAGAAAAACAACCGCAATCAATTTTTGCTCATCAAACATATTCATTAACTGCAAAGTGCTTTCCTCATCCTTTTTTTCTATAACCGATTGTAGACCCATGATTTTAAGTAAATCTTCCCATAAGCTTGTTTCTATCAAGCCTGTTTCAAAACCACGTTTTACGGATGCGTTTGTTAAAAAAGCAGGATAGTTCTTTTCATTAATAAATCGTTTTTCAAATTCTCCTTCGACTTCCACAATTTCAAATTCTTTTAAAGTTACCTTTTGTACTTTCATGTTATCCCTCCGATTTTAATCAAATAAAAAACCCTCTCGAATAGGAGAGGGCTACGCTATGCAATTATTTAATTTAAGATTATGTTAAAGGTAAAGATTGATTCAAAATACACATAAAAAATGAGCTAGGATATTTTCTCTTGACTCATTTTACTTTGATATTTTTTTCTAAAGCAACCCGGTAGTTTAATAAGAAAAAGCCACCTCTAAAGGCAGCCAATTGTTCTGTTAAAGCACGGTTATCTTTCAAACTATACTCTTTTTAAAGAAAACAAATAAATGGAGGAGGCTATGCTCTGAACTAAAAATACAATCATTACTAAATAAATAAAATTTTCTTGTTGGACCAACTCAAATGTCCTAACTAATATAACACTGCCAATAATTCCAGCAAACATTATGGAATATGAAAGGTTTTTTGTTTTTAGTAATATCATTGTACCTCTCTCATCATTTAATTCCTTGCTCTTTTCTATTAACAACTTATAAATTTCAGAAAAAATCATAAGAACTACTAAGACAAAAATTAAAATCGATATAACATTCATTGACTACAACTCCTTTTCTTCACTATAAGTAAATACTTCAGTAATACTTTGTTCTAATGCATTAGCTACTTTGAAGGCAAGAATTAAAGACGGGTTATATTTATTTTTTTCCATTGCTACTATTGTCTGACGACTAACTCCGACTGAGTCAGCTAATTGTTTTTGAGTTAATCGTTTTTCAGCTCTAAATATGTGTATCTTATTTGCAATCAAACTTTCACCTCCACTCAAAATGTAATATATTTTTTACAATAAGTAAAGTTTTTTTTACATTTAGTCGAATGAAGTTGACATTTTTATATATAGAAGAAAAAAGAGTAACTTGAGATATACTCTAAGTTCCCTCTTTAATTTCGAAAATCGAATTTTCCCAACCTCATAAAAATCTACCTTAGCCTTAAACATAGCCTAATTTAATTAAGGAGTATCTGGTGCTGCAATTAACGTACGGTTGAACTCCGTGTGCCATTTATCCGCAATGGTGGGATCTTCTAACTCAGGAACAAGTGCTTCATAATAGAATTGACCAGCTGAATCCGCTACAGCAGAGAAAGTTAGTTCTAACAGAGCTAACTCTTCTTGCGTTGCGTCGATGGATAATGTTAAACCAGCGGAGTTAGAAGCTTTCGGGAAGGCAATTAATTTCGTTACCTCTTCGAATACATCCACAACATCTGCTGTCCAGACAAAATCTCTACCGAGCGAGCCTTCACCATATGAGTAAATTCCTGGCTTTAAACCATCATTCGTAAGACCAAAGAAATCACGAGCCACTGTTACTGGAATGTGAGCACTTACTGATACATTTAATTTAGTAGTAACAATTTTTTCTTTCGTAACAACCCGGCCTTCTTTTTTCTGTAATGTAGATGTCTCTGGTTCAAATGAGATGGTCCCTACACTACCAAACTTCTCCCCAGGTTGTTGTGTACCACTCTTTATGAATTGAATGGATGAATTGACAATACTCCAAGAATCGAATTCTGTGATTGTTTGTTTTGGCATTACATATTACCTCCTATTGTTTCGATTAATTTCCCATGTAATTTTGCGACTATTTTTGGAACGGCAACACCAGTTGCACGCTCGGTAAAACTTTGTTCTACCTGCCCCCGACCTTCGTCTGGAAATACAAGATAACCAAAGGAGCCTCTTTTATTTGCAGCTCCCCCTCTAGACTTGAGCATGAAACCTAGATGTTCTTTTTTACTTACAGACCAATTGGCATCTTTCGCATGCTTCACACTTCCGTGCTCTCGATACCAAGGAGCATTTTTATTACGGTTTGATTTTGGAATTAAACGAGTAACATTACTCTCCAATAATTCAATCCCACCTGTATGCAAGGTTTCATTTATGACACGTTCAGCATGATTGGGAAGCTGTCGAATGCGATTTTCTAACTCTTGCAACTGTCGGTAATCCATTTCGAATATCATACTTTGCACCCCGTAACGATTTTGCGACTATACTCAAATATCACACGGTCCACAAATTGGTCTGTTTCTTTCTTCTGCAACCGCTGTTTTGTTGTCCTGTTTAATGAAAAACCCGGAACATCTTTTAATGATAGAATAATAGCCACTGTACGCTCGTCTAAGTCATCTCTATTCTCCGAGTAATAGTAGACAGCCACAGTCTGCGTAACGCTCTTTAAATCGTCATTATTGGAGATATCTAACGTCTCATAGACGAAACAATGATAATCGTTTTGATAAAGCTTTTCCTCTTCATCCTCTGCAATTTCATCTTCAAAAAGTGGGATGTTAAACGTTTCTAAAGCCGTTTGCATTTCTTCAATTTGCCTTTGCATGTACTCTTTAATCTTGCTCAATCGGTCCCACCTCCTGGAGATAAAAATACAAAAAGTTTTTAGGGCCATCGGAATCACATTTAATAACATTGTATTCAGTTGAATTTACCACCATCGTTAACTTACTTTTGTTCACATCTCTTAACTGTGGAGGATAGAGCGTCTTAATTTTAATATCCAGTGTTTTGGACATGATTTGAGCCAGTTGATAGTCCTCATCCCTCCTGGATATCTCTTGATAAGCCAAGCGTCCTTGTGGAATGAATTCATCGCCTATCCGCTTACCTTTTTCAGACCGCTTGGTTTCCTTTGTGCCGTATTGAGCAAACCCATCATTCAGTGCGCTATATTGTGCCATCTATAATGTCCTCCGCAACTTTGTAAAGCCTAAATTGAAGATTTATAATTTCAGATTTAAAGTTTTCTTCAAACTCCTCAATTACATGGTTTCGCATATAACGACAACGATCTAAGAGCAATTGACGGTTTTGTCCATCATCCACAAAGTCTACGTCTGTACCAGCAATGGATTTGAAATAAGAAATAGCACGGTCAATCATTTTTTGAATGTCTGGATCTTCCTCATTCCAAGTGATACGTAAATAAGACTTAACTTCATTAAGCAAGTCCTTTTTCTCTAACTCATTCATGGAATCACTCCTTGTCTTTAGGAGTTTCTACTTTCGAGTCGTTTTCATCTGAAGTACCTGCTACTTTTTCAACTTTTTGTTCTTCATTAACTACTTCCTCGATATAAACTTTTTTATATTTATTTTTCGTCGTAGACAATTCTTCCAACCTTGCTTTAGTCGCCTTTTCTCCCTCTTTCGGATAGGAATCACCTACCACATACACATGGCCATCATGCTTCGTTTCTTTGAACTCTCGAACTACCTTGTATTTTTCCATTTAAATACCTCCTAGATTTTTATAAAGAAAAAGAAACCCCTATTTTAAGGAGTTTCTGGTTGTGTACCAAAGCCGAATTTAATATCTAAATCATAAAGTAAAGCTGTTTTGTTATCTTTAGGTCTTCCGTTGGCAAATTGTTTCATCGTATATAAACGCGCATCTTCGATAGCAAGTGTTTCATCAAATTTATTGATTTTATATCCGCCTGCAATTGCTGCTAAATATGCTCCTTGTACAAAGAATAAAGCTTTACCCAGTGGAATCTCCTCTGACTCAACAGGTTGGATGTTGTAAGGTAAAGAAGTAACCCACTGACCGTTAGAAGTTTGAATGGTATTACGGAATTGAACTGAAATAGCGTCAGTAGGATTTACTAGCATCACAACTTTATTTGCGACTTTCCGGGCTTTTCCTTTAGCATCCACAGATAACTTCTTGATTACATCATGTAACTCACCTGCTACAATTTCACCGTATTCTGAAGGTGCAAAAGTCAAAGTGCCGACTGGAGTTTTATCAGTAATAGCACCATTTTCAGCAACATCTTTCATTAATCCGATTGGCTCATCTTTTGAAGGACCGCGACCGTTTACAAGACCGTATTCCATACCCACTGAGTATGATTCAACTAATATGTCACGAACGTATCGATCCACATACTCTGGTCCTAATTCCAACATATCTTTTGGAATCACTGCGAAAGCTGTTAACTTAAGTTGAGAGATAGTCTCTTCACGGAACGCTGCAGAAACCTGACCTTTAATTTCACCGAACAGTGCTCCCCAAGCATAAGCTTTAGTTGGGTCACTATAAATGTATCGAGTAACTGCCCCAAGGTCTTTTAATCCGATTACATCTAGTAAAGGATGTTCTGCTTTTAAGTCCTCGAAAACGCGTTCTTGTGTTGTAACTGGAAGAATTGTATCCTCATTAAACCCGCCACTTGCGATTACTTCGTTATAGAATTTTCTTTCTGCAGAAGTTAACACATTTTGACCACGTGAAGCTAATATTTGTGCGTCATGCACTTCGTTGCGTGCTTCCGTAGTAATTTGTTCTGTTAAATCTGTCTGCAAAGCCGTGAACATATCGCTAAATGCATTTTCTAATTGTTCAGGAGTTGAATTATCATCCTTCATAACATTCATATAAGCTTGTTTCTTTGTTTCAAAGTTTTCCATTTTACCGTTTAATTTTATTGTCATAATTTGTTACCTCCATTTTTTAAGTAAATTAAAAGAACCATTTCCGTTGTCTTCCACAGTTGATGTTGTGGAGGAAGGTGGATCAGGTTCTTGGATTTGATTATTTGGTTTTAAAATGTTTTTTAATTCATTCATGATTTGTTGTTTGTTTTCAATCGTATTAATAGGTTCAACCGGATCCTCGTCCGTTCCACCTGCAGCCTTATCAGCAAATCCATGTTCTACAGCTTTCTTAGCACTAATCCATGTTTCAGCATCTAGATTAGCACGCACTTCTTCACGACTTAAATTTGTTTTCGTCATATAGATATCAATAATGCCTTCTTCAAGTTCTTCTAGAATGTCGGCTTCTTTACGCATCTCCGTTTTAGTTCCCCAAACGATGTTAGAAGCTTCATGATACATAAACATTGAACCTAATTCCATGATTAATTCATCTGCCGCCATTGCAATAACAGATGCAGCTGAACACGCCCAACCATCCACATGGATAGTCACCTTCCCTTCATGGCGTTTCAAACGGTTAAAAATTGCTATCCCGTCGAAAGCATCACCACCTGGACTATTCAAGTTAATGATTATATCATTGGTGCCAGCTGCTTTAATCGCTTCGTCAATATCATTTGCTGAGAAGCTTTCATTCCACCATGAAGCTCCAATAACACCGTAAATCGTAATTTCAGATGTTTTTATTTCTTCATCATGTACTGCATTAAATTTTTGCGGAATTTCTTTCAATTTCTCTACATGCGATTGATTCTTAAATATTTTATAGAAATCGTCTCTATTAATTCCTCTCATTCTTATTCTCACCCCCTTTAGTTGACTCGTAATTTTTGGTCATTACATACTCTTCTAGCAATGGATTGTCCACTGGCTCATCACCCAATTTCACACGAATTTGATTGCCGTTATAAACGCCACTAGCTCGTAATTTATCAACTGCATCTGCAACCTCAAGGGCATTTAATTCTGAAATACCTTGTACTTTTATATTTTCGCCTTTAAGGTAATTCTCTTTTTCTATTAATTTCGCATTTAGTTCGTCCGATATTTTTTTATTAAGTGGTCCTATGCAAAACTTAATATAAGCTTTGATTGCTGTTTCATATTCTGTCATGTCACCGTGAATAAGTGAAACTGGTATTCCTAAAATTATCGCAACTTCATTTACTAAATCACGTTTCAGTTTCGATAGTTCTTCCACAGATTTGCCGTTGTTGTCGCCTTTCGCAACTTCCGTGTATTTGAATCCTTTTAATTGCGGCACGATAGCGACCGTGTTATTTTTGAATGATTTGAATAACCTATCGATAAAATTCTGTAATTTACCCTGATTCTCTTTATCCAAAGACTGAGTAGATTCGATATCGACAGTACCGCGTATTTGATTATTCCGCATGTTTATTTCAATCATCCGTCCAAATAAATCACCATAGTCATCAAACATACCTTGCATAAAGGTAGTCAATTTTTCGTTGTTGTATGGAATAAAAATTACTTCATCCATTTTAAATGTGCGATTAAATGTATAGTCTTTTACTGTTACATTGCTAAATACATCAGGGAAAACAGCGTATTCTTCACGGTCAAAACTATCTGCAATCAATAGATCATTGCTATCTGTTAAAATAGCTAACACTTCATTTTCGTGTATCAATTTAAAAACAAAGTCCTGCCAAAATTCAGCAGCGCTTTGATCAGTATTTGGACGTATGTTTAATAAGTAATCCCAATCGTTAATCTGCCTTTTCCCGTCTTTCATGAATCGAAAATCGGATTGCGAAATAGCACGACCAATGAAGTTAATACACGTTTCTAGAGCCATCTTTTTTAAATATGCACGATGTGTAGGTTCTTGAAATAAATCTAAATCAAACATGGATTTGATCTCTTTATTTTTCCTTAACTTATCAGTTAACCATCCCATTTTACATTTTCACCCCCTCCCTAGAAGTTCAAAGCGTCAAGCAGATCTAATGCTTCACCAATATCTGTTTCGTCTTCGAGTATGTTATCCGCTTGCCACAATGCATATACAAATGCTGTGAATCCATCCGTTTTTCTTCGCACTTCATCTTTTTTCAAGAAATCCTTGTTACCGTCATTTTTGACTTTTACAACTATGTTGTTTGTATTCCATCTCATAAGAGGGTTATCTCCGAAGATGATTCTTTGTTGAGCAAAGAGCATTTCAATTCTGGGAGCAAGCTTTGCATATATAGCATGCGGATTTTGAATATATAGAACGGTAAATCCTGCGTCCTCTAATGCACGCTTTACAATGTCTAGACGAAAGGTGTCACCGATAATTGTATTTAATCCATATTTTTCTCTCATTTCACAAAAATAATTGACCATATATTTAATATCTATTACCGGTTCATCAAGCAAAGTAATTAAAGCCTTTTCTTCCCATTCATAAATGGGCGGTTTTAAATTGGCTTCTTTGATGAAATCACGTCTAGCAAATTGGTGACTATCCCAAATGTAATCATCCCCTTGTTTGAAAAGTACACCACATGCTGTAAAGTCTTTAACAAAAGAAAAGTCGATAGCACCAACACATGTTTTCCCTTTTAATTTTTCATAAGGTATGGGCCGGTTTGTCGCTTCAATATCTTTCCAAGAAGCAACTTTAACTGTGTTGTCTTCTTGCGGAAGGTTCATCCTTTTGGCCATAAACTCCGGGCGACCAGATGGATCATCTTCTAAATCTAAATATTCATCCATAATCGTGTCGAACAACTCTTCTGCATAATCACTTCTTGGTTTGCTAAACATCGGATTTGCTTTTTCCCACAATTCGGGATTATCAACTTCATCCTTACTATCCATTTTACAAATGAAAACAAAACGATTATTTCGCTTGCTGCCACCGCTTAATATTTCTAAACATTGCTCAATAAATTTATCAAAAAAACCACCACGGACATGACCGTTGGTGGATATATAAATTCTTCGTCTATGTTTCACCTTCCCTAAACCAGAGCTAAGAGTATTAATTAATTTCGTATCTTCATAGATGTGCCATTCATCAAATATTAAGCAACCTGGTCGACCGCCATCTTTTGTATCCGCATTAGAAGTTCTGAATTTAAATTCAGCAAGTGAAAATTTTCCGGTTATTTTTGTTTTAGTCCAGGAGAAGAAGGACTTCATGAAATTCTTATTTTTTTCTTTCATGTTATAGACTTCTTTAACCGATGTTTCCGCCTGGTCCTCACTGTTGG
>NZ_JACSQO010000021.1 GCF_014836595.1 Psychrobacillus faecigallinarum
TAAATAGCGCAAGCACGGTTCTGTGAGGGGGGAAGAACACAATCTACCGCAAGGTAGAGAGGTTCTCTTCTACTCGACTAGTTGAAGAAGGAAGAGCAGGTGTTTTTAGCTTCATGAAAGACTATCGGGGAAGGTTAGTTGAATAAGATAAGGGGGAGTTTTAATGTTGATTGACAAAAAAATGTAACATTTGTACTGTTTTTGAATGGATTATTTCTGTAGCAGTTCCTTCCTCTAAATTGAGTCAGATTGAAAAGGCTCTTATTGTTATTACTTCATTATTTTTAAAAGCTAAAGTATTAAAGTTAACTTTCTTTTAAAATTAAATCCTCTCTATGTTGTTTCAGGTAGGGTTTAAATACCACTTAACATGTCTATAATATATAAGCTAGAATAGATTTCTTTTTGGGGAAAATCTGAATATCTTAGCTCTAGTTATGTTCAAATATCAAAACCTACTCAGCGATATTATCAGACTAAATGTAAGGAGGAATTACTTTATGTTTATAGCAAATACGGCTACCCCATATTATGCAGTTATTTTTACCTCTCAAAGAACCGAAGAGGATAAAAAAAATTATATGAAAGCAGCTGAATTGATGATTGAATTTGCCTCAAAACAAGAGGGGTTTCTAGGAGTAGATAGGACCTGCGATTTAGAGGGATTAGAAATAACCGTATCCTACTGGGTCTCTTTAGAAGCCATTAAGCAATGGAAAGAAAATGATTCTCACAGAAAGGTTAAAGAAAAAGGTAAACAAGATTGGTACTCTTCTTACTCAACTAGGATTTGTAAAGTTGAAAGAGAATATTCAAACATTTAAAAGGATTTGCTTCATGTATAAACATGAAGCTTTTTTTGTAGGTATGATTTGTCTATAATGGTAAAGAGTCAAATCGTTATTTGTAATTAATAATGAAACGTTTTAGAATATATGACTGTATTTAGAAGTGGTTTTTTTAACTTTCTTATATATTTTAAATACATTCACTTTTTAAACTTTGCTAAATCTTTCTTATTTTTCTGCTGCTAGATTTTACAGTCTTATGGTAAAAAAATAAAAAGAGACAACGTGCCATAAGAATTAATTTTAATTCTTGAATTGGATTGGGTGTTTCTTAGCATCCATTTTTATTCATATGCCCCCTTGCTCTTCAAAATGAAGTTGACAGTAATTTTGTTTAAGGAATCTGCAGTTAATGGATAGTCATTTAATTGTTCGGGTTTTATCCTATCATGAAAAAGTACATTTTTCAGATTATAGACATCTGCATCTTTATCAATACCTTTTAGATAGGTTGTTCTAATTTCTTTTTCTATCTGTTTTGATACTAACTCTTGAATTTTTTTTAGAGACAATTGGTCTTCCAAATCTATTAAAGTACCTTCAGCTTCAACATTTATATTAAAGTGAAAATCATTTCCTTTTCTAATCAAATCAACTTTTGCAGATGGTTTCATTATTCTTACTGTACCTTTTATTTCATCCCCTATGACAATATCAACTGGTGTGCTTTGAGTTTGAGTTTGTGTCCATCTGAGGCCAGCAATCTCCTCATAAGATAACCACTCCTTATATGTTCCATTGCTAACTGGAAACGCACCATTTATTTGTAATACTTTTTTTGATTTTGGTTCTTCAACCGATTGCTTCCAGTCTGTTTCATTAATAGTTAGAGAAGGTAGCAAGGCAGTTCCCCCTGGTTCTTTATACTCAGAGATAAACCTATGCATACGCATCGGTTCAATATATGAATAAATTTTATACATATCGTTTGGTTTATACAAAATCGTATATAATGGAGGCAATTGAAAGAAACCTGTAGTACTAAGTATTTCTTCGATGGATTCCGTTGTTCCAAACATCCATGGAGTATAACGAAAATCACCGTGTTTTATTAAGGATTGCTCCACGTTCTCTATTCCTTTTTTTAAAACGGACTCTGAATAGATAATTGCTCCTACATGTGACCAGTTCACCTGTTGTTGTGTTGTTCGATATAAATTATAGACAGCATCATTTATATTTTTACCTGATGATTTACCGATGTACAAAGTAGCGGGTTGTGAGACTTTACTGACTTCTTGCTTAGCTACATTAGAAAAATCAAGCATTTGTACATAAATAATATAGTTTTCATCTTTATAGTCAATTCCTAATGTAGTAATATAATCTACTTCACCAATTTCTTTCTCATCCCAACATCCTGTTAGGAATAATAAGATGAAGCATATTATTAAAATTTTTGATTGTTTCATTTTTTTCCATCCCCCTGTCTGTCCTTATCAATAGGGTTAAGTATTGATGCACGTTCATTCTGTTTAACTACAGGTCGCTTAAGAACTGATTTAAAGAAATCTCTTTTCACAAACGGAGATACTGGACTTAAATAAGGCAATCCAAATGATTCGAGTTTAGCGAGATAACCAAGAACTGCATAAAGGCTTATGAAAAACCCAAACATTCCAAAGACTGATGAAAGAAGTATAGAAGAAAATCTCAAAATGGAAACAGTTCCATATATCGCCTGGTTCCCAAGGGTGAAAGTTGCAACTGTCGTAAGCGAAGAGATTACCAACATGGTTGGAGAAGTGATTCCAGCTTGAATTGCAGCATTACCCACGATCAGCCCACCAACAACCGCAACAGTTTGTCCAACTGCTTTAGGCAGTCGAACACCCGCTTCACGAAACAGTTCAAATAATATGAGCATTAATAGCATTTCAAAGGTTGCATTAAACGGGATACCTAGTCTAGATGAAGCTACTGAAGCTAGTAATGGAAATGGAATTTGATCTGCATTAAAAGATGATAAAGCCACCCAGAAAGATGGAAGAAAAAGAGCTATTATAAGTCCAAACAATCTAAGAATCAATTCAAAGGTTCCATAGTAATAAGGAGTATGTTCATCCTCAGCAGTTTTAAGTAATAATCCGAGATTAGCTGGACCTAAAAGCACATTCGGAGAATTATCCATAAAAATAGCAAATCTGCCTACAGCTAAACTACTGACAACACCATCAGGACGAGATGTTGCTTTTAATAAAGGAAAAAGTGAATAATTGTTGTCACCAAGAATCCCTAATAATTGATTGTCGCCATTTAAGAAATCGATATCAATATTATTCAATCGATCAGTAACTTCTTTAATCATTTTTTTATTTTGTATATCCGTTAGATAGACTAGTTTTACTTGCGTTTGACTTCTTTCACCTATAACAAAGGTAGTGGTAACAAGGGATTTCGATTTAATTCGTTTCCGAACTAATGCAATGTTTGTACCTATGTCTTCGACAAATGCATCCCTTGGTCCTCGTACGGATACTTCTGAATTGGATTCTTCTGGGGAACGCTTTGGTGGATTGGATGTATTAAAGAAATAGATGGTTTCCTCTATAACAATTGCTGTAAATCCATTAAATACTTTTTCTAGCAGAGTTACACCAACCTTCTCTTCCTTTTTAGACCAATGCATTTGCTTTGAAGAATTTAAGTATGCAATCCCTTTAAGACCATTGTTATAGTACTTATTTTGAATATCTGGGAGGATATTATCTAGTAAAACATTATTATCAATTAAACCATTGCAGTATATAACTAGCATAGCTTGCTTCTCTTTAGGACTAAATAGATATTGCTTCTCGATGGTTATATCCGACGAATTATTGAAGAGACTAGTTAAATATTCTTCATTTGTTTGTTCATTATTCAACCTGGGTACTCCTCCTGTTCTTGGAAAATTTAATTAATAATGCAATAAAGAGAGTAATAAACACCCCAATTACACTGGAGATAATATAATAATAACGACTTAAAAAGATTAAAAAAACCTCATTTGATATAGGAGCTATAATGACCAGTAGGTAAATGATACAAATAAATACTTGTATATTAACGCGCTGCTTTTTCTTTTTAATGTCAAAGACTTCTGTAATTAAATACAAAATAATTGCTAAATGAATAAAATTACCAGATGTCCATTGATAAATCGATAAAAAATCTAGATGATTAAAATATGTTCCAATCCCCAAGATTCTCCATTGAAAGAAAGAGGGATATCTAAGTTTTGATGCTTCTTCTACACCAAATATTGCAATTGTGCCAAGCAGTGGTCCAACCGTCAATATGGCCAAAAATGTAGTAAGAACAATAAAATGTTTGAATTTTAATTTTTGTGTAACTTGGTGCTGAAGAATTATTATTAAAAAAATTTCGATTATTGAACTAAAGACAATGAATGCACCATGAAATACCTCTTGCCATCCATTCTCCACAAGTACCGGGGTAACAAGATGGTAATCTTTATCAGGAATAGTGCCAATTGCTACAAATATGCCGAATATTAAAACAAATGGAAGTAAGACACCTGCACAAATGGCAATGACATTTAGTTTTTCATATGAAATGTAGAGGGAGCAAGCTAACAAAAACAGAGCTATAAAAATAGTAGGTGTATTGAACAAAAATGTTTCTTCAGTCCACATAACTGTTTCTTTTAAGGTAATCCAACCTGTTATTAGGAGGTAAACTACTATAAAAATAGCTATAATCCGACTTAGCAATGGAGAATACTTGGATGATAACCATTCAAATAGAGATATCGATTGGAAGTGCCTTGTTACGTAGAGCAATAACAGTGAAAAGACAAGGATAAATGCATAACCAATAATAACGCTGATCCATGCATCACGACCTGAAGCGTTAATTAATATAGGAGTAACGATTACATGATTGCTTAAACCAGTACCTAACAGGATGATAGTGAAGAGCTGTGAAATGGTGATCTTTGTCATTTGATATCCTCCAGTAGGGTAATATTATCATGCTACTACTATCGCCAAACTTTCTTTATTCTAAAAGTAAACTCTACGAGGTTATTTTGAAGCAAAGTTGGCTGAGAAGATCAATTTAGTGCATTTGCTGTGATGGAATTATTAAAAATAAATCGAAAGCCATTTGATAACCACCTTATATATGAGATGAATGGTACGGATTGGTGAATCTAACAATTTTGTAGTATTAAACTTAAAGCGAATGAGATTACATTAGATTAGAATGGAATGAATTCACAGACGATGTTTAGTTTATTGGAGGGGAGAATCAGGATTAACATACTTTCTAAAACTTCATACTCAACTCCCATGAAAATTAAAATCTTCGATTTAGAGAAAAAGGCAATACTAAATCAGACGCAGCTCATTTATTTTTTAA
>NZ_JACSQO010000022.1 GCF_014836595.1 Psychrobacillus faecigallinarum
AAAAAAGAAACAAACGCAAGATATTCAAATTGTGATCACTTACGTGATTGCAAGTGTAGTACTTTTAACTTTTAGGTTAAGTTAATAAGGGCGCACGGTGGATGCCTTGGCACTAGGAGTCGACGAAGGACGGCACTAACACCGATATGCTTCGGGGAGCTGTAAGTGAGCTTCGATCCGGAGATTTCCGAATGGGGAAACCCACTGCCCGTAATGGGGCAGTACATTTGCGTGAATACATAGCGCATCTGAGACACACCCAGGGAACTGAAACATCTAAGTACCTGGAGGAAGAGAAAGAAAATTCGATTCCCTGAGTAGCGGCGAGCGAAACGGGAAGAGCCCAAACCAAGAGGCTTGCCTCTTGGGGTTGTAGGACACTCTATACGGAGTTACAAAAGAATGAGTTAGATGAAGCGACCTGGAAAGGTCCGCAGGATAGGGTAAAAGCCCCGTAGTCCAAAATTCATTCCCTCCAGAGTGTATCCTGAGTACGGCGGAACACGTGAAATTCCGTCGGAATCCGGGAGGACCATCTCCCAAGGCTAAATACTACCTAGTGACCGATAGTGAACCAGTACCGTGAGGGAAAGGTGAAAAGCACCCCGGAAGGGGAGTGAAATAGACCCTGAAACCGTGTGCCTACAAATAGTCAAAGCCCGTTAACGGGTGATGGCGTGCCTTTTGTAGAATGAACCGGCGAGTTACGATTACATGCGAGGTTAAGTTGAGAAGACGGAGCCGCAGCGAAAGCGAGTCTGAATAGGGCGAATGAGTATGTGGTCGTAGACCCGAAACCAGGTGATCTACCCATGTCCAGGATGAAGGTAAGGTAACACTTACTGGAGGTCCGAACCCACGCACGTTGAAAAGTGCGGGGATGAGGTGTGGGTAGCGGAGAAATTCCAATCGAACCTGGAGATAGCTGGTTCTCTCCGAAATAGCTTTAGGGCTAGCCTCAAACGTTAGAATCTTGGAGGTAGAGCACTGTTTGGACTAGGGGCCCATCCCGGGTTACCGAATTCAGACAAACTCCGAATGCCAATGATTTATGTTTGGGAGTCAGACTGCGAGTGATAAGATCCGTAGTCAAGAGGGAAACAGCCCAGACCACCAGCTAAGGTCCCAAAGTATTTGTTAAGTGGAAAAGGATGTGGCGTTGCTTAGACAACCAGGATGTTGGCTTAGAAGCAGCCATCATTTAAAGAGTGCGTAATAGCTCACTGGTCGAGTGACGCTGCGCCGAAAATGTATCGGGGCTAAACAAATCACCGAAGCTGTGGATTGATACCTTTGGTATCAGTGGTAGGAGAGCGTTCTAAGGGCGTTGAAGTCAGACCGGAAGGACTGGTGGAGCGCTTAGAAGTGAGAATGCCGGTATGAGTAGCGAAAGATGGGTGAGAATCCCATCCACCGTATGACTAAGGTTTCCTGAGGAAGGCTCGTCCGCTCAGGGTTAGTCGGGACCTAAGTCGAGGCCGATAGGCGTAGACGATGGACAACAGGTTGATATTCCTGTACCACCACCCCACCGTTTGAGTGATGGGGGGACGCAGTAGGATAGGGTAAGCGTGCTGTTGGTTATGCACGTCCAAGCAGTGAGGTGTGAGTGTAGGCAAATCCGCACTCTGTAACATTGAGCTGTGATGGCGAGGACTTAGTCCGAAGTTCCTGATTTCACACTGCCAAGAAAAGCCTCTAACGAGGTGGGAGGTGCCCGTACCGCAAACCGACACAGGTAGTCGAGGAGAGAATCCTAAGGTGAGCGAGAGAACTCTCGTTAAGGAACTCGGCAAAATGACCCCGTAACTTCGGGAGAAGGGGTGCTCTTTTGGGTGTATAGCCTAGAAGAGCCGCAGTGAATAGGCCCAGGCGACTGTTTAGCAAAAACACAGGTCTCTGCAAAACCGTAAGGTGAAGTATAGGGGCTGACGCCTGCCCGGTGCTGGAAGGTTAAGAGGAGTGCTTAGCGCAAGCGAAGGTGCGAATTGAAGCCCCAGTAAACGGCGGCCGTAACTATAACGGTCCTAAGGTAGCGAAATTCCTTGTCGGGTAAGTTCCGACCCGCACGAAAGGCGTAACGATCTGGGCACTGTCTCAACGAGAGACTCGGTGAAATTATAGTACCTGTGAAGATGCAGGTTACCCGCGACAGGACGGAAAGACCCCGTGGAGCTTTACTGTAGCTTGATATTGAATTTTGGTGCAACTTGTACAGGATAGGTAGGAGCCTTAGAGCCCGGAGCGCCAGCTTCGGAGGAGGCGTCGGTGGGATACTACCCTGGTTGTATTGAAATTCTAACCCATACCCGTAACCCGGGTAGGAGACAGTGTCAGGCGGGCAGTTTGACTGGGGCGGTCGCCTCCTAAAGTGTAACGGAGGCGCCCAAAGGTTCCCTCAGAATGGTTGGAAATCATTCGAAGAGTGTAAAGGCAGAAGGGAGCTTGACTGCGAGACCTACAAGTCGAGCAGGGTCGAAAGACGGGCTTAGTGATCCGGTGGTTCCGCATGGAAGGGCCATCGCTCAACGGATAAAAGCTACCCCGGGGATAACAGGCTTATCTCCCCCAAGAGTCCACATCGACGGGGAGGTTTGGCACCTCGATGTCGGCTCATCGCATCCTGGGGCTGTAGTCGGTCCCAAGGGTTGGGCTGTTCGCCCATTAAAGCGGTACGCGAGCTGGGTTCAGAACGTCGTGAGACAGTTCGGTCCCTATCCGTCGTGGGCGTAGGAAATTTGAGAGGAGCTGTCCTTAGTACGAGAGGACCGGGATGGACACACCGCTGGTGTACCAGTTGTTCTGCCAAGGGCATCGCTGGGTAGCTATGTGTGGACGGGATAAGTGCTGAAAGCATCTAAGCACGAAGCCCCCCTCAAGATGAGATTTCCCATTACGCAAGTAAGTAAGATCCCTCAAAGACGATGAGGTAGATAGGTTCGGGGTGGAAGCGTGGCGACACGTGCAGCTGACGAATACTAATCGATCGAGGACTTAACCAAATTGTTTGTTTC
>NZ_JACSQO010000024.1 GCF_014836595.1 Psychrobacillus faecigallinarum
TTTGGTTTCCTTGCTTATTATCACTTGTACACCATACTCTTCTATAAGAAGAGACCGGTAGGGTCTCCCGAGTTGCCGTATCATATCAATGTGTGACGTGCCAAGGTCTCTGACCCCAGAGAGGTTTTATCCTTCTTGCCTATATCGAAGAATAAAATGTAGCTTTCTACCGCAGTTAAGGCATCAGCCCTCTCGATTTACTAACATTATGGAGCTCAATCCCTTCAACCATTTGGCTTTCGGCCCGCCACCTAACTGTCTACGCTTAAAGGCTAATGTTACCATTAGCCCTCCAAGACTCGCTACGAGTGAATGGCTAGTTCTTTCTCGACGGGAATCCCACCCGCTATATGATACGACCTAGGCTCGGCCGCACAACTGCCCCGTTAGCCACCCATGTAGCGCAAAATCAGCGCTACACCACAGAGAATGAAAATGTGAAAAACGGGTATAGGATACTACGGCTGGGAGAGGAAGGTCGATGAACTATGGTGCCATAGAGCCCATCCGTTAGTCTGACTCCAACGACCACGGTGTATCACAGACTGTCGCTCCCTTACGGGAAGCACTCATGGGAGATTAATCCTACTCTGGTTATTGCACCAGCCTCCAATACTAGTTGCCGTAGAAAGGATGATTACAATGGAAGTAATCATTGAGCGTGCATGCGGTATGGATGTTCATAAAGACTCCATTACTGCCTGTATTATTACACCAAAAGGAAAGGAGATTCAAACGTTTTCCACTAAGACTGTATTTCTATTACAGTTAATTGACTGGATTAAGGAGCATGGTTGTACCCACGTAGCAATGGAAAGTACCGGCGTATTTTGGAAGCCAATAGTTAACTTACTTGAAGCGGAGAATATTGAATTTTTAGTAGTGAATGCTCAACATATGAAAGCAGTACCAGGTCGCAAGACCGATGTGAAAGATGCAGAATGGATTGCCAAACTTCTTCGGCACGGTTTACTTAAAGCAAGTTTTATTCCGGATCGTAACCAACGAGAACTACGAGAATTAGTTCGGTATCGACGGAGTATTATTGAAGAACGTGCAAGGCAACATAATCGAATTCAAAAGGTGTTGGAAGGTGCTAATATCAAACTTGGCTCCGTTGTCTCCGACATCATGGGTGTTTCGTCTCTCGATATGCTTCGTGCTATCGCCGATGGCGAAAATGATCCTAAGAAGCTAGCTAGCTTGGCCCGTCGATCAATGAAGAAGAAAAAGAGTGAACTGGAGCTTGCTCTTCGGGGGTATATCAATCCACATCAACGTCTCATGTTGAAAACCATTCTGGTCCATATAGAATTTCTTTCTGAGCAGATTGAACTGTTAAACGAAGAGGTGGCTACTAGATTATCCCCCCACCAAGAAGATATTGAGCGATTGGATTCC
>NZ_JACSQO010000025.1 GCF_014836595.1 Psychrobacillus faecigallinarum
GGCACTGACTAACGTTTTTGAGACAGGAATAAAACACCCTATTATGCAGCCGATTGACGGTATTGAACCGGCGATTGGCTGTTTAGTTTCGTTTGAATACGGGTATTGTTATAATAAATAATGTATTCTTTGACTATATTTATCACACATGCATTAGTCGTGCGGTAAATATCTTCAAGGTAAAACGTTTCAGACTTTAGCGTGGAATGGAACGTTTCGATTGGGGAATTATCAGCTGGCGTGCCTTTGCGGGACATGCTCATGGTAATTCCTTTTTCTTTGACTGCTTTTTGATAAGCATAGGACGTATAAACGGAGCCTTGGTCGCTGTGCAGAATACATCCCTTTGTTACTTCAGGTAGCTGATTAAGTGTATCTATTACTAGTTTTGTATCTTGATTCAGATCGATCGTATAGGCGATAATTTCACCGTTAAAGAGATCTTTAATACTCGAAAGATACATCATCGTCTGACCAAAAGGCAAGTAAGTGATATCTGTTACAAGCCTTTCTAGTGGCTTAGTTGCCGTAAAATCACGTGCCAATAAGTTATCCGTGACATAGGCAGGTTGGCCAGTTTTCTTGCGTTTCTTGACTTTGACCTTACATTGCCAGCCATACTTTTGCATAATACGCTGCACGGTCTTCTCACAAACTCCTGGATACAAAGCAGATATCTTTCGATAACCATATCGGAACTTATGTTGTTTGCACATGTCACCAATCTGTTGATCTCGAATCTCCTTTTGTGTGGGTTGATCCTCCTTCTTTCTCCAACGATAGTAAGATGAGCGGCCTACACCAAGGTGGCGACAAATCTCTCCCACTGGCATCCCATCCTTTAAGTCTTCCACTAATTGAATCACTACTGTTGGCGCCACTTCCTTTCCAATTCCTCGTACTTTTTTAAAACTTCAATCTGCTGTTCCAAAAAACGATTTTCTGCCTGTAGTCTGGCAGTTTCACTGTCGTATTCTGGTCCTTTACCGAAGGTATATTGTTTACCGACGGGTTGATGGAGACGGTGGATTTCACCATTTCGATACCATGCCATCCATGTCTTCAATTGTGTCTTATTACGGATGTTCAATTCTTCCATTACTTCTTTTACCGGCACCTTAGCCAATCGCATTTCAATGGCCTTCATTTTCACTTCTACTGGATAACTGACTCTAGTTCCCATAGAAAAAACACCTCCGCATTGATAAGTTAGGTATTGTATACCCGTTTTTCAACGAAAGGTGTTTTTATTTGTCTCATTTCTTTAGGTCACTGCAA
>NZ_JACSQO010000026.1 GCF_014836595.1 Psychrobacillus faecigallinarum
CGTTCCCATACCGAACACGGAAGTTAAGCTCTTCAGCGCCGATGGTAGTTGGGGGTCTCCCCCTGCAAGAGTAGGACATCGCTGGGCTTGCAATAAGAAATTAATATTACCCAGGAGGATTAGCTCAGCTGGGAGAGCATCTGCCTTACAAGCAGAGGGTCGGCGGTTCGAGCCCGTCATCCTCCACCATAACTTTACTCCTGCCGGAGTAGCTCAACTGGTAGAGCAACTGACTTGTAATCAGTAGGTTGAGGGTTCAAGTCCTTTCTCCGGCACCATTTTTTGAGCCATTAGCTCAGTTGGTAGAGCATCTGACTTTTAATCAGAGGGTCGTAGGTTCGAATCCTACATGGCTCATTCACTTTTTGTGAAATAAATATGCGGGTGTGGCGGAACTGGCAGACGCACTAGACTTAGGATCTAGCGCCGCAAGGCGTGGGGGTTCGACTCCCTTCACCCGCACCATTTAATTTAATAACCGAGCGGAAGTAGTTCAGTGGTAGAACACCACCTTGCCAAGGTGGGGGTCGCGAGTTCGAACCTCGTCTTCCGCTCCAAAGATTCATCAAAGTGCCGGGGTGGCGGAACTGGCAGACGCACAGGACTTAAAATCCTGCGGTAGGTGACTACCGTACCGGTTCGATTCCGGTCCTCGGCACCACTTTTATGAAACATTAGCGCCCGTAGCTCAATTGGATAGAGCGTCTGACTACGGATCAGAAGGTTGTGGGTTCGACTCCTGCCGGGCGCGCCATATATACGGGAAGTAGCTCAGCTTGGTAGAGCACTTGGTTTGGGACCAAGGGGTCGCAGGTTCGAATCCTGTCTTCCCGACCAGTTATTTATAATATTGGGGCCTTAGCTCAGCTGGGAGAGCGCCTGCCTTGCACGCAGGAGGTCAGCGGTTCGATCCCGCTAGGCTCCACCAATTTAAATTTAAATTTCCTGGCGGCGTAGCTCAGCTGGCTAGAGCATTCGGTTCATACCCGAAAGGTCGTGGGTTCGACTCCCTCTGCCGCCATCTTAAGGACCTTTAGCTCAGTTGGTTAGAGCAGACGGCTCATAACCGTCCGGTCGCAGGTTCGAGTCCTGCAAGGTCCACCAACATAATATTTAGGAGGAATACCCAAGTCTGGCTGAAGGGATCGGTCTTGAAAACCGACAGGCGGGTCATACCGCGCGGGGGTTCGAAT
>NZ_JACSQO010000027.1 GCF_014836595.1 Psychrobacillus faecigallinarum
TAATTTTGGTTTTATCCTCCGCTATTTCTAAGTTAAACTTCTGTAATCTCAACTTTAATGATTGAAAGAATTCCTGAGCTTCGCTCTTATATTGGAAGCAACACACAAAATCATCAGCATATCTAACTATGTATGCATGTCCTTCACACTGTTTTCTGACTTCCTTCTCAAACCACAGGTCCAGGACATAATGAAGGTATAGATTGGCGAGTACCGGAGATATGACCCCACCTTGCGGTGTGCCTTTATCAGTCTTGTATTTCTTTCCTTCCTCCATGTATCCACCTTTAAGAAACCTACCAATTATTCTTAGTAAGTTAGGGTCAGTAATTCGCAGTTTTAAGAACTCCATCATCCATATGTGGTCAACGTTGTCAAAGAACCCTTTAATATCTACATCTACTATATAATTTACTGATTTCTTTTCAATATAATGATTTAATATTTTCAAAGCATCGTGGCAGTTACGATTTGGGCGGAACCCAAAAGAGCAGTCTAGAAAATCATTTTCATAGATGGCATTTAGTATTTTGGTAATGCCTTTCTGTACAATCTTATCTTCATGTTCCGGTAACCCCAATGGTCTTTTCTTGTTGGAGTTAAGCTTAGGAATATACATTCTCCTTACGGGAACAGGATGATAGCTTTTACTTTTAAGCCTACTTACTAAGTCCTCTATATTTTCCTCTAGTCTTTCACTGTATTGCTCTTTAGTTGTGCCATTAATCCCAGTTGCCTTCTTATTAGGTAATTCAAGATGACATTGAACTAGAGATTGCTTATTTAGTAAATGTACAATAGATGTAAATTTCATTTTGGGATCAGATTTTGCTAATTCAGCTATCCTTAATAGTTTTGTTTCCATTTAGTATTCCTACCTCCGAGTGTAGTAAATGTGTCCCTAGTAAGGGTGATAACTTGGTAGCAGCCTTTCCTCCATCGGCATTACCCAACTTCATTGGTACTACGCTGCTATCCGACTCCCTACAACGGCATTTGGTTTCCTTGCTTATTATCACTTGTACACCATACTCTTCTATAAGAAGAGACCGGTAGGGTCTCCCGAGTTGCC
>NZ_JACSQO010000028.1 GCF_014836595.1 Psychrobacillus faecigallinarum
ACTGTAGACAAACACCATGAATTTTGGTGTTTTGCCTACAATCTTTTTTCTTTTAAGAGATAAAGCTAGAAATGTTGATCTCCGCTGCGAGCGGACGCTTTCCGCGGGCACGGCTTCAGCCGCTTCCCTCGCTACGCTCAGTCCAGGGTCTTCAGCTCGCGCTATTCCCGCTGGAGTCGCCGCTCTCCGCTCCAATCAACAGTGCTTCCTATTAAAGGAATGAGGGGATGGATAGGATGGCCAAGAATCAAACTCAATGAACGCGAACAGTTGGAGATACTGACCATAGAGCAGTTGGTTCCTAAAGACCATCTGGTGCGCAAACTGGATGCGGCAATTGATTTCTCCTTTATCTATCGATTAGTTGAAGATCTTTACTCAACCATTGGGAGACCCAGCATAGATCCTGTAGTACTGAGCCAGGTGACATTCATCTATTACACCTTTGGTATCCGTTCCATACGCCAGACAAACAAGGAAATTGAAACGAATGTGGCATACCGTTGGTTTCTAGGATTCGGCTTTCATACAGAGGTTCCTCACTTCTCCATGTTAGGTAAAACTGTGTCCGACGTCTCGCAGATACTGATCAGTTCGAGCAGATCTTACATACCGATCAACCACAAAGGAAGGATAGTGCACGCATAGTAAGAATCACCAAAAAATGATTCAACGCCACAT
>NZ_JACSQO010000029.1 GCF_014836595.1 Psychrobacillus faecigallinarum
ATGTCATTTCATATTTTCATTTTTATTTAGAATAATTTAAAATGAAAAAGGGGGAGAGAATATGAATCAAACAATTTACTTATTTAGGCATGGAGAGACCCAGTATAACACTCAAGGACGTTACCAAGGAGAACTTGACTCTACATTAACCGAAGATGGAATAAATCAGGTCAAAATGAATGCAAGAATATTGAAAAGTTTAATTAAAGATCCAAATGAGTGGGAAATTATTTCAAGTCCGCTTGGAAGAGCAGTAGAAAGCACCAAGATCATATGCGAAACAATAGGTTATGAGTTTTCTAAGGTTAAAACTGATATTCGCTTAAGTGAAGTTGCTGTTGGATCATGGGCAGGATTGACTTTAGAACAAATTGAAGTCGGTTGGAAAAATAACATGAAGAACACAAATTTATATAATTGGTACTTTAATTCTCCTGATGGAGAAAGTTATGATACAGTCGTGAAGAGGTTATCTAGTTGGTTTAAAGACATAGAAAATTTACCTAATGTTATAGTGGTTTCTCATGGACTAACAGGGAGGGTTCTTCGAGGAATTTATAGTAATTTGAGTAAAGAAGAGGCGCTAAAACTTGAGGTGTCGCAACGTACCTTCTTTAAGTTATCTGAACAAAATGTTCATAAAATTAGCTCTGATTTCGATGACTTTTAAGAAAGTCAA